>NZ_JAMXFJ010000002.1:73489-580697 GCF_025460805.1 Microvirga sesbaniae
CCGCCGGGCGCCTCGTACCCCACCTGGCACACCACTTTGGGGACCGAGGCTCAAGTCTTTGAGCGGCGCACCGTTCGAGGCGAAAAACCGGGTCCACTTTTCCGCACGGTGCGCTAGATCAGCTTCTCGATCCCGGCGAAGATCGCGTAGACGAAGCCGAGGCTCAAGGTGAGGCCGATGGAGCCGATCACCAGGCCTCCCAGGATCACGAGGCCGTCGCGCTCCACCAAGCCCAATCCGACCAGGCACACGGCCAGGCCCAAGGGGATCTGCCCCACGAAAGGCGGCGCGAAGAGAAGCCCCAGGGCCAGGACCAGGATGACTGCGCCCATCAGACGCATGGTGAAGGGCGTGTCGAGGAAGGTCATCCGGGGCCGCGAGATGCGCTCCAGCCGACGGAAGACCGGAATGGCGCGCCCCACGGCGCGCTCCACGTCGGTCCGGGCGACCGACCTGTTCATGAGCTGGCGCGGCAGCCAGGGCGCGTCGCGGCCGAAGACGATCTGGATGGCGACCAGGGTCAGGAGCAGGCCGCAGACCAGCGGGATCGGCGGCGGCATGGGGAGGCAGTTCGGCAGGCCGAGCAGCACGATGAGAAGGGCGAAGGCCCTGTCCTGGAGCACTGCCATGATCTCGCGCACGGTCAGGCGTTCGCCGGGCTGGGAGGCAAGGGCGAGGAGGATTTGAGAAGTGCGCGCGTTGGAAAACAAGGAGCCCTGGCAGGTTCGGGGATGCTCAGGGCGCCTCTCTACCCGAGTTAGGGTCCGGGGCCAAGGCTCTGGGTCAAGGCTCTGGGTCAAGGCTCTGGGTCAAGGCTCTGGGTCAAGGCTCTCGGCTTCCGGCCTCAGTGGATGTTGATTTCTCCCTGAACGGCCCGGAACTCGGCGGGCTTGATGAGCTGCGCATGGGTGATCGTGACGGAATGCAGAGGACCGGCAAGCTCACGCTTCCAGAAGTCCAGGAAGTCGATCAGGACCGGAAACCGGGGGGCTAGGTCGTATTCCTGCCAGATATAGGTCTGCAGGAAGGACGGGTGATCGGGCATCCGGTAAAGGATCTTGGCGGTCGTCAGCCCGTAGCCTTCCATCTGGCGGATGAAGTCCTTCGATACCATGCGAACTCCTTCTCTCAAGCTCAAGCGAGCCGTTCCGACAGGTGTCCGCCCCGGTGGCACAGGCGGTTCCCTGCCCTATGCTCAAGGCTAAATCTTGAGTGCACACCGAAGTTCCTGCAAGGGGACGGGGTTGCACATCCACGCGATCTTGCGTTGATTGCCTGAACGGAACCACGAGACGAGGAGATCACCGGGAATGCGCTTTGCCTTCGCGGGAATCGATTTTCTCGGAGACGTTTTCGAGACGCTGCTCGCCAGGGGTTGGGAGCCTGTCAAACTCTTCAGCCGTCCCTGCGACGGGATCTACGATTTCAACGACGTGACGGTCGCCCGCGCCCGCGCCCTGCGGCTGCCGATCCAGATGTCGCGGATCCACTCGGCCGATCTCGCCGGGCTGAGAGCTCTGGGGTGCGAGGCCCTCGTGGTGGCGGGCTATCCCTGGCTGATCACCGGCTGGGAGCGCCACCTTCCCTATGCGGTCAACTTCCATCCCTCGCCTTTACCCGTCGGACGCGGGCCCTACCCGCTCTTCCAGGCCATCCTGGACGACCTGCCCGAATGGGGCATGACCGCCCATGTGCTGGAGCCCGCCTTCGATACCGGGGCCATCGTGGTCCGGAGGCGGTTCCCTCTGAGTCCGACGGAAACGCACGATACGCTGCTCGCCAAGTGCCAGATCGCCGCCAAGGAGATCTCCCAGGAGCTGGCCGACGACCTTCCCCGGCTCTGCGCCGAGGCGCGGCCGCAAGGCCCCGGATCCTACTGGCCGCGGATCACCCAGGCCCAGAGGACCGTCGATTGGACGGGGGGGATCCGGGACGTGCTGCGCACCATCCGGGCGTTCGGGTCCATCGAGACCTTCGCGCAGATCGATTCGCGCTACGTCTATGTTTGGGAAGCGGCCGGCTGGGAGGAGCCGCACGGGTACCGGCCCGGGACCCTGGTCCACAAGCATCGTCGGCACATGGTCGTCGCCGCCCGAGACGGCTTCATCCAGGTGACCGGCTGGAGCCCGTATGCGCCGGGGCCCGCCCGGGGAAAATAGCCGCTCGCTCCCGGGGGACGCGGCTCCTTCGTCACCGGCGGCGCTTCACCATCTTCCAGGCCTGGCGGAGGATGAGGAGGTTTCGGATCAGCTTGAACATCGGGTTTCCCTGAAGAACGACCTGCCCGTCAAGGAGAGTGCAGGCCCGAAGGTTCCGGCCCGATCCGGACCGGGAGCCGTCCGCCTCACGCCAGCGGCGCATCCACCGAGCAGACGATTCCCGCCGGCCGAAACGCGATCTGGGCGACCCCGTTGAGCTCCTGCGACAGACTGCGCTCGATGAGCCGGGAACCGAACCCGCGGCGGCCCGGGGGCTGGACCGGCGGCCCTCCGGTCTCCTCCCAGCGCAGATGAAGGCGAGGCGAAGGCGACACCTGCTCGACGTCCCAGGAAACCCTGACCTCTCCCGTGGCGTTCGCCAGCGCGCCGTACTTGACCGCATTGGTGGCGAGCTCCTGAAGCGCCATGGCCAAGGCCAGCGCCATGCGCGGCGACAGCCGGACCTCCGGGCCGCTCAGGTGGAGACGATCCTCTCCCCGGCTCGCATAGGGGGCCACCGCCTGGGCGACGATCTCCTGAAGTTCGGCGCCTTCCCAGCTTTCCCGCGTCAGCACGTCGTGGGCGCGGGCCAGGGCGATCAACCGCCCCTCCAGGGCTTCCTTGGCATCGCGCATGCTCGCCGCATTGCGAAGGGTCTGGGAGGCGATCGACTGCACGGTGGCCAGGGTGTTCTTGACCCGGTGGTTCAGCTCGTGAATGAGCAGGGTGCGCTGCTCCTCCGCGCGCCTGCGCTCGCTGATGTCGCGCTGGATCCCCCAGAGCCGCCGCAACTCGCCGTTCTCCACGATCCCCGTCATGCTGTTGTCGAAGAACTTGCGGTTCCCGGCAGCGTCGCGCTCGACGGATTCGACCCCGGTCAAGCTGTATCCGGAACGGATGACCTCGGCGAGGAAAGCCCGGGCCTGGGGATCGGACGACGGCAGCGGGAACTCGAGCGAACGGCCGATCATGTCCTCGGCCCGCGAGAGCCCGTACATCGCCGCCATGGCGTCGTTGCACTCGACGAAGCGTCCCCGGCGGTAGGCGAGTTCGACCTGCTCGTCCACCGGCAGAGACGTGTCGAGGGGAGGATCGAACTCGAGAAGCCAGATGCCCTCGGAGCTGTGCGCGATGAAGGTGCGGTAGCGGTCCTCGCTCTCGCGCAGGGCGGCCTCGGCGTCCTTCTCGGCCGTCACGTCCCACTGGGCGCCGAGCGAACGGACGAACCGCCCGTTGGCGTCCCGGATGAGCTTGGTCCGCGCGGTGACCCAGCGCAGCTCGCCGGTATCCGCCCGGAAGATCCGGAACTCGTAGTCGAGCTGGCGGCGCCCGGGATCGGCGACGGCCGCTCGCGTTTCCGCCTCGATCCGCGACCGGTCCTCGGGATGCACGAGGGCGATCCAGTCCTCATACGAGAAGAAGCCGGAGAGGTCTTCGTGCAGGCCGTAGAGGTCCAGATATTCCGGCGATGCGATCGCCTTGTTGGTTCTGCGGTCGAACTCGAAGCTGCCGATCCTGGCGGCCTCCTGGACCTGACGGAGCCGCTCCTCGCTTTCCCGGCGGGCATCCTCGGCCACCTTGCGCTCGGTGATGTCATCGAAGAGAACGGCGATCAGACGGCGCTCCGGATCGTCGATCCGATAGGCGAAGACATCGTACCACCGCCCCTGGGCGGGCGCCTCGTGCTCGAACCGCGCCGGTTCCCCGTTCAGCGCGACCCTGCTGTAGACGTCGTACCAGTACTCCTCGTGGGCGGGGCTCAGCGAGCGCATGCTCCTGCCCGCCACGTCGTGCAGGCCGGTCTGCGCCTCGAACACGGGATTGACCTCGATGAAGACGTAATCGACCGGACGGCCCTGCTTGTCGAAAACGGGCTCCAGGATGCAGAAGCCCTGATCCAGCGCTTCGAAGAGGGCGCGATAGCGCGTTCCCGTCTCGCGGAGCGCAGGCTCCCGGCTCGCACGAGGGCCATCTTCGGCAATAATCCTGCCGGTCGTCTCGGTGGCCGCGCAGTAGAAGCCGGCAACGCCCCCCGTCTCGTCCCGGATCGGGGTCCAGGAGAAGGTGAGCCATCGCGCGGGCCGGTCGGCACGGGCCGCCAGGACGACCGGACGATCGGTGACATGCTGCGCCTCGCCGGCCATCGTGGCCGCGATGACGGCGCGGTACTCGTCCCAGATTTCCGGCCATGCGGTCCGATACGGCTTCGCCAGCGCCGCCGGATGCCTGGTGCCGAGGATCGGCACGAAACCGTCGTTGTAGAGCGACGTGCATTCCGCCCCCCAGGCGATGCAG
This sequence comes from Microvirga sesbaniae, assembly GCF_025460805.1. Classification (GTDB taxonomy): domain Bacteria; phylum Pseudomonadota; class Alphaproteobacteria; order Rhizobiales; family Beijerinckiaceae; genus Microvirga; species Microvirga sesbaniae. Next base: position 77,983 of record NZ_JAMXFJ010000002.1, read on the forward strand.
GCGGGTTGCCGGGACGCCAGCATGAGGTCGACGAGGGTCCGGAGGCTCTGCGGCCAGGCCTGGATGGGTCCCAGGGGCGTGCAGGCCCAGTCGTAGGCCCGGATGCGCTCCCCCATCTCGCCGCCGATCGCGGGCCAATGGGATCGGTCGGGCGTCGGGTGGGCCGGCACCTCCCGGTGCCCGGATGGCCGGGGGGTTCCCCCCTCGAGGGCGCCGTCGTTCATCGGGCGGCTGCCCGGGAGTGCGGCAGGCGACCGACCGTGGAAGAGCGAACCCGACGAGGCGCCCCGGCGTCCGAGACGAGGACTGATCTGGTCGGGCTTGCGGACATCCCCTGCCTCTTGGCTCGACGCGTGCCGTCGCGACGTTCCCGGGCAAAATAACGCCGCCGGAAAGGCGATCAAGGGATGGGGCGATCCTTGCCCGGACCGCCGAAAGTCTTGCCCGTCGCGAGCGCGCCGGCGACGGGCAAGAATTTCAGCGGTCCGGCGCGGAACCGAACGTCCGCTGGGGCATTGACCCGTCACGAAGGCCAATGCCCCCAGGTCTTCGAGACCCTCAAAGCCCTTCACCGCCCCCGTGAAGGGCTTTTTCTTTGGCCGGGCCGGAACGACCCGGACGACTGGAACTGCATGGCCCAGCTGAAACCGTCGCCCGCCTCGATCGTTGGGTTTCCTGAAGGCTGTCCTGTTGGCCTTCAGGACCGGGAGGCCTCCTCATGTGCCGGCGACGGCGGGTGAGGAGGCCTTTCAGTTCTGTCCACAGTTTTCAGAGCTTGTGGTAGTGCCGCCCCTGATAGATCAGGGTCGGCTTCCGCTCACCGAGCCGGATCCGGACGATCTCGCCGATGATGACGTGGTGGGTGGCGACCACCCGGGCGTCGCTGATCCGGCAATCGAAGGACACGAGGCTCGTCGCCAGGGCCGGCGAGCCCGTCACGAGCTTTTCCCACGTCCCGACGGTGAAGCGGTCCTGGCCCTGGAGACCGGTGCGGCCCGCGAAGATATCGGCGAGCGGCAGATCCTCGGCTCCCAGGGTGTTCACGCAGAAGGCCCGATTGGCCAGCAGGGCCTGCGCGGACCGGGACGCCGTATTGACGCAGACCAGCAGCGAAGCCGGGCTGTCGGTCACCGGGGTGACGGCCGTAGCCGTGAAGCCCGCCCGTCCGGCCTCCCCGTCGGTCGTGACCACGTGAACGGCCGCGGCCGCCCGGCTCATCCCCTCCCGAAAGAGGACGGCATCGGGGCTCTCAGTCCCTGTGGCGGCTGACGTGGGGGTGGCTTGAGACTTCGACATTCTGATCCGGAGCAAGCCTCTTCCACGCTTTTCCGCAGAGCACAAGGCTGTTCGGACCCATATGGCCCCTGGCCTTATCCTTTGGAAGCGGTAGGCAGAACGGAACTTGCCCAGTATTGCATCAGCGCCTGCCGCATATTCCATCATGGGTGGTGATAGGAAACTTAACAGAACGTTGTCGAACGAAAATCCGTTTGCTAGAGACACCAGCATCTTACGGCAGGCTTGGCGTTGCTCGGGCATCGTGCTTTCCTGCGGTGTTTCCCAAGAATGACCCCGATCCAGAGGGGCAAGGGTAGGACATGGAAATCTTTGTGCAGCAGCTCATCAACGGGCTGACTCTGGGGTCGATCTACGGCCTCATCGCCATCGGCTACACGATGGTCTTCGGCATCATCGGCATGGTGAACTTCGCCCACGGCGACGTCTTCATGCTCTCCGCCTTCATCTCGCTGATCTTCTTCCTCATCCTGACCACCTGGCTCGGGATCTCGTCCGTCGCGCTGGCGCTCCTGATCGTGCTCGTGGTCGCGATGGCGCTCACCTCCCTGTGGGGCTGGGCCATCGAGCGGATCGCCTATCGGCCCCTGCGCGGCTCGTTCCGTCTGGCGCCGCTGATCTCGGCCATCGGCGTCTCGATCTTCCTGTCCAACTTCGTCCAGGTGGCGCAAGGAGCGCGCAACAAGCCGACCCCGCCCATGGTCCAGGACGTGATCGTGCTCTTCCAGGGCGCGAGCGGCTACAACGTCGCCCTCTCCTACAAGCAGATCATCATCATGATCACGACCGCGGTGCTGCTGACGATCTTCTGGTACCTCGTCCAGAAGACGTCCCTGGGCCGGGCCCAGCGCGCCTGCGAGCAGGACCGCAAGATGGCCGCCCTGCTCGGCATCAACGTGGACCGGACGATCTCCCTGACCTTCGTCATCGGCGCCGCCCTCGCGTCGGTCGCTGGCACCATGTATCTGCTGTATTATGGCGTGGTGAGCTTCAACGACGGTTTCGTGCCGGGCGTGAAGGCCTTCACGGCGGCGGTTCTGGGGGGCATCGGCTCGCTCCCGGGCGCCGTCCTGGGCGGGCTGATCATCGGCCTCATCGAGACCTTCTGGTCGGCCTATTTCTCGATCGAGTACAAGGACGTGGCCGCGTTCTCGATCCTCGCCATCGTGTTGATCTTCATGCCCTCCGGTATCCTCGGGCGGCCTGAGGTCGAGAAGGTCTAAGGAGCCTGAGAGCCATGAACGCTCCTTCCATCACCACTGCCGAGCAGACCCAGGCCGTGACCAGAACCTTCGACCTGGGCGCCGCCCTCAAGGACTCGCTCCGGACCGCGCTGATCACGCTCGGCCTCTCGATCCCGATCCTGGCCTACAAGACGGACCAGTCCGGCGCCGACCTCTTCCTCACCCCGCGCTGGGGCCTGGTGGCGATCATCTGCGCCATCGTGTTCGGCCTGCGCATGGTGCTCCACGCCTTCACGGCGTCGCGCGCCTATCGTCAGGCCACGCCCAGCGCCCATCAGGCGACGGAGCCGGTCCATGCGGAGCCGAGCGCCTTCCAGCACGTGTCGAAATTCGCCATTCCGCTCTTTCTCGGGGTCGCCCTCGCGTTCCCGCTCATCATCTACCTGATCCAGGGCGGATTGAACGAGTCGCGCTACTGGGTCGATCTCGGCATCCTGATCCTCACCTACGTGATGCTCGGCTGGGGCCTGAACATCGTGGTGGGCCTCGCCGGCCTGCTCGATCTGGGCTACGTGGCCTTCTACGCGGTCGGGGCCTATTCCTACGCCCTGCTCTCGACCACCTTCGGCCTGTCGTTCTGGATCTGCCTGCCGCTGGCCGGCATCCTGGCCGCCTTCTGGGGCATGATCCTCGGATTCCCGGTGCTGCGCCTGCGCGGCGACTACCTGGCCATCGTGACGCTCGCCTTCGGCGAGATCATCCGCCTCGTGCTCATCAACTGGGTGGACCTGACCAACGGCGGCGCCGGCATCTCGTCGATCCCGCGCGCCACCTTCTTCGGCCTGCCCTTCACGGCCGGCGAAGGCGGGTTCGCCCAGACCTTCGGGCTCGAATTCAACGGCATGCACCGGATCATCTTCCTCTATTATCTGATCCTCGTGCTGGCGCTGATCACCAACTTCGTGACCATGCGCCTGCGCAAGCTGCCCGTGGGCCGCGCCTGGGAGGCCCTGCGCGAGGACGAGATCGCCTGCCGGTCGCTGGGCATCAACACCACCAACACCAAGCTCACCGCCTTCGCCATCGGGGCCATGTTCGGCGGCTTTGCCGGCTCGTTCTTCGCGGTGCGCCAGGGCTTCGTCTCCCCGGAGAGCTTCAACTTCCTGGAATCGGCCATCATCCTGGCCATCGTGGTGCTCGGCGGCATGGGCTCGCAGATCGGCGTGGCGATCGCCGCCATCGTGCTGGTCGGCGGCCCCGAAATCCTGCGCAACCTGACCTTCCTCCAGGCCATCTTCGGATCCGGCTTCGACCCGAACGAGTACCGTCTGCTCCTCTTCGGAGCCGGCATGGTGGCCATGATGGTCTGGCGTCCGCGCGGCCTCATCTCGGAACGTGAACCCTCGGTGATCTTGAAAGAGCGCAAGGCCATCTCCGGCTCGCTCGTGAAGGAAGGACACGGCTAATGCGCTGGCTGCAGGATCCCATCCTCGACGTACAGCATCTCACGATGCGCTTCGGCGGCCTCGTCGCCGTCAACGACCTCTCCTTCAAGGCCGGGCGCGGCGACATCACCGCCCTGATCGGACCCAACGGAGCGGGCAAGACCACGGTCTTCAACTGCATCACCGGCTTCTACAAGCCGAGCGAGGGCATGATCGCCCTTCGCAAGCCCGACGGCTCGCACCTGCTCCTGGAGCGCCTGCCGGGCTACGACATCAACTGGAAGGGCAAGGTCGCCCGCACGTTCCAGAACATCCGCCTGTTCTCCGGCATGACCGTGCTGGAGAACCTGCTGGTGGCCCAGCACAACCCGCTGATGATCGCCTCGGGCTTCACCTTCCTGGGCGTTCTCGGCATCGGCGGCTACCGCAAGGCCGAGAAGGAGGCCATCGAGAAGGCCAAGTACTGGCTGGAGAAGGCTCGCCTCATCCACCGGGCCGACGACCCGGCCGGCGACCTTCCCTACGGCGATCAGCGCCGCCTGGAGATCGCCCGCGCCATGTGCACGGACCCGCTCCTGCTCTGCCTCGACGAGCCCGCGGCCGGCCTCAACCCCCGCGAGTCCCTGGAGCTCAACGAGCTCCTCCTGTCGATCCGCAAGGACAACGGCACGTCGATCCTCCTGATCGAGCACGACATGTCCGTCGTGATGCAGATCTCGGACCACGTGGTGGTGCTCGATTACGGCACCAAGATCTCGGACGGCGCCCCCGCCGAGGTCAGGAACGATCCCAAGGTCATCGCCGCCTATCTCGGCGTGGCCGATGACGAAGTCGAGAAGGTCGAGGCGGAGGTCGGCGCATGAGCACCGCTGGAGCAAACATCGCGATGCAGAGCCAGGTCTCCCCGGCCCGCCAGCCGCTTCTGAGCGTCAGGGGCGTGAAGACCTATTACGGCAACATCATCGCCCTCAAGGGCGTGGACATGGACGTCCACGAGGGCGAGATCGTCACCCTGATCGGGGCCAACGGGGCCGGCAAGTCGACCCTGATGATGACGATCTTCGGCAACCCGCGGGCCCGCGAGGGCAAGATCACCTATGCGGGCCAGGACATCACCCGGACACCGACCCACGAGATCGCCCGCATGTCGATCGCCCAGTCGCCCGAAGGCCGGCGCATCTTCCCGCGCATGACGGTGTTCGAGAACCTGCAGATGGGCGCGTCCCTGCACAACATGGCCCATTTCGACCAGGACCTGGAGCGGGTCTGCACCCTGTTCCCGCGCCTGAAGGAGCGCCTCCAGCAGCGCGGCGGCACCCTGTCGGGCGGCGAGCAGCAGATGCTGGCGATCGCCCGCGCGCTCATGAGCCGGCCGAAGCTCCTCCTCCTGGACGAGCCGTCGCTCGGCCTCGCGCCCCTGATCGTCAAGCAGATCTTCGAAATCATCAAGGAGCTGAACGAGAAGGACGGGATGACCGTCTTCCTCGTGGAGCAGAACGCCTACCACGCGCTCAAGCTGGCCCATCGCGGCTACGTGATGGTGACGGGCAACATCACCATGAGCGGCACCGGCAAGGACCTTCTCAACGATCCGCAGGTCCGCTCGGCCTATCTCGAAGGGGGGCATCACTGATGCAGGGCATCCTGTACGAAGAGCCGTCGATCTGGCTCTTCCTTCTCATCACCGTGATCATGGGCGGCTGGGCGGCCTGGATGACCGGGCGGGCCATCGCCCTCACCTGGCGTCCGTTCTGGACTCTGATCCTCTACCTGTTCATCCTGGGCGCCGCGGTGCGGTTCATCCATTTCGCCCTGTTCGGCGGAACGCTGCTGTCGATCCACTACTACGCCATCGACACCATCGTGCTGCTGATCGTCGGGGCGCTCGGCTTCCAGTACCGCCGCGCCCGCATGATGACCACGCAATACCGCTGGCTCTACGAGCGGACCGGCCCGTTCTCGTGGCGGGAAAAGGCTTCCGCGACCGGATCCTAGCGCGTTTTGCGGGAAAGTGGCGCGGGCTTCCGGCGGGAGCGCTGCGCCGCTTTAAGAAGACCGGGCATCGGATTGATCTCAAAAGTGGTTTCCACTTTCGGGTATGATGCTCCGGCCAAAAAGATTCCCAGGTGACATCCGCTCAAAAACCAGCATGATGCAACCTTGGATGACGGGTCTACCGTCAAACCGGCCCCACGAGGAAGAGGGGCCTAAAAAACCACCCAGAGGAGTGACCTCATGAAAAAAATGCTGTTGACCGGCGTGGCGCTTGGTCTTGGCCTCGCCTTCTCCAGCGCAGCCAGCGCCCAGATCAAGATCGGCGTGGCTGGCCCCATCACCGGCCCGAACGCGGCTTTCGGCGCCCAGCTGAAGAACGGCGTCGAGCAGGCCGTCGAAGACATCAACGCAGCCGGCGGCATCAATGGCCAGAAGCTGCAGATCGTCGTCGGTGACGACGTGTCCGATCCGAAGCAGGGCGTGTCCGTGGCGAACAAGTTCGCCGCCGAGGGCGTGAAGTTCGTCGTCGGCCACTTCAACTCCGGCGTCTCGATCCCGGCCTCTCAGGTCTATGAAGAAGCCGGCATCGTCCAGGTCACCCCGGCCTCGACCAACCCGCAGTTCACCGAGCGCGGCATGTGGAACACCTTCCGCACCTGCGGTCGCGACGACCAGCAGGGCGCCGTCGCCGGCGGCTATCTCGCCGACAAGTTCAAGGGCAAGAAGGTCGCGGTCATCCACGACAAGACCCCCTACGGAAAGGGCCTTGCCGACGAGACCCAGAAGGCCATGAACGCGAAGGGCCTGAAGGAAGTCGTCTATGAAGGCGTGAACCCGGGCGAGAAGGACTACTCCGCCCTCGTGTCGAAGCTGAAGCAGGCCGGCGTGGACGTGGTCTATTTCGGCGGCCTCCACACGGAAGCCGGCCTCATCATCCGCCAGATGCGCGACCAGGGCCTCAACGCCCCGCTCATGTCGGGTGACGGCATCGTGTCGGCCGAGTTCGTGTCGATCGCCGGCCCGGGCGCCGACGGCACCCTGATGACCTTCTCGCCGGATCCGCGCAAGAACCCGAACGCGAAGGACGTGGTGGCCAAGTTCAAGGCCAAGAACTACGAGCCCGAGGCCTACACGCTCTACAGCTACGCGGCCACCCAGATCCTGGCGGATGCCGCCAAGCAGGCCGGCAGTGTCGACGGCAAGAAGGTCGCCGACATCATGAAGTCGGGCAAGCCGTTCAAGACCGTGATCGGCGACATCTCCTACGACAAGAAGGGCGACATCACCCGTCCGGACTACATCATGTACGTCTGGAAGAAGGGCGCCGACGGCAAGATCGACTACACCGGCAACGAACTCGCCATGTAATCGACCGGCCTGGCGGCCGACGGACAGACCCGCCCTGGCGACAGGGCGGGTTTTCTTATGGAGGGCTCCGACCGGACCCCGCCGGGATCCGGGCATGGGGCTTGTCCGCCGTCCGTGGCTAACGAAGGCGTCATGGCCGGGCCTGTCCGGCCATCCCGAAACGGAAAAGCGCGGCGCTCTCCACAAGCGGGATCACCGGCATGAGCCCGGTGATGATGCGAAAGCATCGGACCCAAAAGTGGACTTGCACTTTTGGGATTCATCCGATGCTTTCTTCTTGAATGAGAGCATCGGTCAGGACGGACCCAGCGGGCCGCGCCAGCGAAAACCGGGGCCACTTTTCCGTCCGATGCTCGAAAGCGATCGATCCGCCCCCTCTCACGGATGGAGCACAGATGCCCGCCCTCGATCTCTCCCTGCTCAGGGACGTCTACGCCGTCTGCCGGTATCCCGCGGGCTCCCCGGCCAAGGCTCCATCACCCGGATCCTTCTCGCTTCTGGTCCAGGCCGCCGAGGAAACGACCCTCGTCTGCCCGATCGAGGAGGCGCCGCCCGGATCCGAAATCGATGCCGGCTGGCGCTGCTTCCGGATCGGGCAGAGCTTCGATTTCAGCGTCCCGGGCATCCTGGCGTCCGTTCTCGCTCCCCTGGCCCAGGCCGGCATCGGCATCTTCGCCACCTCGACCTTCAGCACCGACTACGTGCTGGTGAAGGCCGGGGATGCACGGAAAGCCGTTGCGGCGCTCGAGGAGGCCGGACACAGAGTCGGTCGCCAGACCTGATCAGGCCCGTTCGATCCTGGCGCCAAAGCAGCCGCGCCGGGCGAAATGGGCATCGACATGCGCGACCCGAGAATTGGCGAGGAAGCGCTGGATCACCCGCAGCACCTCCGCCCCTTCGGCCACCTCGGCCTCCACGATGAAGGCCTGCTCATCGTAAGCCCGCAGGGACAGAAGCCGGTCCCGCAGCATGGGCGCCAGCTCGCCCTGATAGGTCCCGGTTCTGCCGGAGCGGCTGACGAAGATCGGGCCGGCTGCGCGATAGGGCGATGTCGGGGTCGTCTGATGGGCATGGTTGAGCAGCAGCAGCTCCTCCCCGACGGCGGCACGGGTCAGCGACACCCGGCAGGGGAAGGCATCGGGCTCGTCGGCGTAGACGCGCTTGGCCCCGTGGGTCTCAAGGTCGGCGTCGGCCATCTCGAACAAGGGGGCGAAAGGCTCGGCCTCGAGGCCGCGGATCCGGAACGACATGAGAGGTCTCCTTGATGGGAGCGCCAGAATGGCAAGCCGTGCCCGGCGGCACGACCCGATTCCTGTGCCGCCTCCTCGCCCGCATGCCGTGGCCGTTCTGCCCCTGGCCCACGTCATGGCCGGCCTTGTGCCGGCCATCTCGATACGGAGAAGCGCCGTGCCTCACCGCATCGAGATCACCGGGACAAGCCCGGTGATGACGTGGAGAACGTGGTCCGGGCCGGCGCCGACACCCTCCCAGGTCATGGCCGGTGGGCGCCAAAGTCCACCTATCCGAGCCGTCCGAGCACCGGGAACGTCTCCAGGAGCCAGAACGACAGGGTGGTGATCCAGCCGGTGAGGAACGCGACGCCGGTGAGGACGAGGAGCACGCCCATGACCTTCTCGACCAGGGCGAAGCGCGAGCGCATGCGCTTCAACAGCGCCACGAAGGGCCTCATGGCGAAGGCCGCGAGCAGGAACGGGATGCCGAGGCCCGCCGAATAGGCGGCGAGCAGCAGGGCTCCGCGGGACACGCTGTCCTCCGAGCCCGCCACGGTCAGGATCGCGGCCAGGACCGGTCCGATGCAGGGCGTCCAGCCGAACGCGAAGGCGAGGCCCATCACATAGGCGCCCCACAGGCCGACCGGCCGTTCGACGGTGAAGCGGGCCTCCCGGTAGAACAGCCCGATGCGGAACAGCCCGAGGAAATGCAGGCCCATCACGATAATGGCGATGCCGGCCACCGTGCTCAGGACATCGAGATATTGCCGGATAGCCTGACCCAGCGCGGAGGCCGTCGCGCCCAGCAGCACGAAGACGGTCGAGAAGCCGGCCACGAACAGCAGGGCGGCCAGGACGGCGCGCTGGCGCACGGCGCGGTCGTCGCCCGCGCTGAGCCGGTCGAAGGTGGTCCCGGCCAGGAACGACAGGTACGGCGGCACCAGGGGCAGCACGCAGGGGCTGAGAAAGCTGATGAGGCCGCCGAGCGCCGCGGCCGGATAGGAAACACTGAGCATGGGAGCCTTCTATCCTGTCGCGCCGTCACGAGAAAGGCGGTGAAGCGCCGGTTCGCCAGCTTGTGAAGGCGGCCGATTTCCGGTTTGCTCGCCCCATGACACAAAGCCGCAATCTCATCACCGACGTGTCCGGCCTTCGCATCGGCAATGCCCAGGACGCCCGTCTCGGCTCGGGCGTGACCGTGGCCCTCTTCGACGAGCCCGCCGTCGCCTCGGTCTTCGCCATGGGCGGAGCCCCGGCGACCCGGGAGACCGACCTGCTCGACCCGGACAAGATGGTGCCGGCCATCCACGGCGTGGTGCTCTCCGGCGGATCCGCCTTCGGGCTCGATGCGGCGAGCGGCGTCCAGGCCTGCTTGAGGGAACAGGGGATCGGCTTCGCGGTCCGCGACGCGCTCGTGCCCCTGGTGTCCCAGGCGTCCATCTTCGACCTCGTCAACGGGGGCGACAAGGATTGGGGCCGCTATCCGCCCTACCGGGAACTCGGCTACGAGGCGGCCCGGCAGGCCGGGCCGGACTTCGCTCTCGGCACCGCCGGTGGCGGCTACGGCGCCACGACGGCGAACCTGAAGGGGGGCCTGGGCTCGGCGAGCGCCCTGACCTCGTCGGGCCATACGGTCGGCGCCCTGGTGGTGGTCAACAGCATCGCCTCGGCGGTCATCGGAGACGGCCCGCATTTCTGGGCCGGTGCCCTGGAGGAAGGCCGCGAGTTCGGCGGTCACGGCCATCCCGCCCGGGTCGGCCCGGACCAGCGCAGGCTCGTGTGGAAAGGCGGCCCGCAGCCGGCCACCACCATCGCGCTGGTCGCGACCGACGCCGTCCTGACGAAGGCTCAGGCCAAGCGCCTCGCCGTCGCGTCCCATGCGGGTCTCGCCCGCGGGCTGCGCTTCTCGCACGCCCTCTTCGACGGGGACACAATCTTCGCCGCCGCCACGGGCCGCAGGCCGCTGGGCGACGAGGCGGCGGCGTTCACCGAACTGACGGCGCTCGCCGCCGACTGCCTCAGCCGCGCCATCGCGCGGGGCGTCTACGAGGCGACGGCCCTGCCCTATCCGGGCGCGCAGCCGGCGTGGCGGGATCGTTTCGCGGCCGCTTGAAGCATCGGACGTGTCATCGACCTCACGCCCGATGCTTCAAGCATTTTTCACGCAAAACCGGTTCCCGCTTTTGCACCCGATGCTCTCATTCAAGAAGAAAGCATCGGATGGATCCCAAAAGTGCAAGTCCACTTTTCACGTCCGATGCTTTAGAACCGCTCCGCCCGATAGGGCCTGGGGTCGACCACCGGGGTCTCACCCGTGATCATCTCGGCCAGCAGGCGGCCGGTGACGGGCCCGAGGGTCAGGCCGTGATGGGCGTGGCCGAAGCCGAACCACAGGTTCTTGTGCTTCGGGGCCGGACCGATGATCGGCATCATGTCCGGCGTGCAGGGCCGCATGCCCATCCACGGCTCCGGATCGACCCGCTCGCCCAGGGGGAAGAAGTCGCGGGCGATCGGCTCGGCGCGCTGGAGCTGGACCGGGGTCTTGGGCGCGTCGCGGTTGGCGAATTCCGCCCCCGTGGTGAGGCGGATGCCCTTCGACATGGGGGCCAGGAAGTAGCCGCGGTCGAAATCCAGGGTCGGCCGGTTGAGCACCGCATTGCCCTCGGGCTTGTAATGCATGTGGTAGCCGCGCTTGACCGCCAGGGGCAGGTCGTAGCCGAGCTTCGACGTGACCACGTCCGCCCAGGCACCGAGGGCGATGACCACGGTGTCGGCGTCCACGGGACCCTTCTCCGTCTGGATGCGCCAGCCGGTCGGCGTCTCCTCCAGGGTCCGGGCATCCCCGGAGGCGAGCTCGCCGCCGAGGCGCTCGAACAGCCCGACATAGCCCATGGTCAGCATGTGAGGATCCGACACCGAGGCCGGATCGGTCCAATGGATGCCGCCCTTCGTCTCCACCTTGAGATGCGGCTCGCGCTCGGCGACGGCCCGGGTGTCGAGGGCGTCGAAGTTGACGCCGAAATCGCGCTTCACATCCTCCGCGTCCTTGAACTGCTCGTCGCGGCTCTTCTCGTCCCGGAACACCTTCATCCAGCCGGTCGGGCGGATCAGGTGCGTGGAGCCGGATTCCTCCGCCAGGGCCATGTGCTCGGTGACGCTGCGCTCGATGAGCGGCGCGTACATCCGGGCGATCGCCTTGTGCTGGGCGGGGCGCGAGTGCATCCAGTATTGCCACAGGAACGGCGCCAGCTTGGGGATCGCCGCCCAGTGGTAATGGGCGTCGATGGTGTTGTTCAGGGCATAGCGCAGCAGGGCGCCGAAATCGTGCGGAAAGCCGTAGGGGTAGACGCCCTCGCGCTGGATCAGGCCGGCATTGCCGAAGGAGGTCTCCTCGCCGGGCTTGCGCCGGTCGACCAGCAGAACCGAGCGTCCGCGCTTCTGCAGATGGACGGCAATCGACACGCCGACGATCCCGGCCCCGAGAACAACCACATCCTTACGCATGAAGGCCCTGCCCCGTTCAAAGTCGCTTCCGGTCACGGGAAGCGTGTTCGTATCCTTGCGACGAGGCCATCTTTACTCCTGATGGATCGAGGCCGTCCATGGAATTCCTGTCGCAAAGGGGCCTCTCCCCAGCCAAGTGGTCTTGAATTGGTCGGGATCGGTGGCGCGATGCCCCGTTGCGGCCGGAAAACGCTCGTGCTACCGGCGCGGCATGACACGTCCCCTTCTCATCGCCCCTTCGATCCTCGCGTCCGATTTCTCCAAGCTCGGCGAGGAGATCCGCGCCATCGACGCCGCCGGAGCGGACTGGATCCACATCGACGTGATGGACGGGCATTTCGTGCCCAACATCACCATCGGGCCCGACGTGGTGAAGGCGCTGCGTCCGCACACCTCGAAGCCCTTCGACGTCCACCTGATGATCGCGCCGGTGGATCCCTACCTCGAAGCCTTCGCCAAGGCGGGCGCGGACATCATCAGCATCCACGCCGAGGCGGGGCCGCACCTGCACCGCTCCCTGCAGACCATCCGGAGCCTCGGCAAGAAGGCCGGCATCGTTCTGAACCCCGGAACGCACGAACGAGCCATCGAGCCGGTGATCGACGATGTCGACCTGATCCTCCTGATGACGGTCAATCCCGGCTTCGGCGGCCAGGCCTTCATCCCGTCCGTCGGCACCAAGCTGCGGCGGATCAAGGAAATGGTCGGCGACCGCGACATCGACATCGAGATCGACGGCGGCGTGACGCCAGAGACCGCGCCCCTGGTGGCCGAAGCCGGCGCCAACGTGCTCGTGGCCGGGTCCGCCACGTTCAAAGGCGGTCCTTCCGCCTATGCGGCCAACATGGCGGCCATTCGCGAGGCGGCCGCGAAGGCGCGTTGAGATCGAAGGGCTATCGTGCTACCGCGCGGGCATATCACCCGCGTGGAAGTGGAAAGCCATGATCCCCCGTTACAGCCGTCCCGAGATGGTGGCCATCTGGTCGCCCGAAACCAAGTTCCGCATCTGGTTCGAGATCGAGGCCCATGCCACCACGGCGCTGGCCAATCTCGGCGTCGTGCCGAAGGAAGCGGCGGAAACGGTCTGGGAGAAGGGCTCCAGGGCCACGTTCGACGTGGAGCGGATCGACGCGATCGAGCGCGAGGTCAAGCACGACGTCATCGCGTTCCTGACCCATCTGGCCGAGATCGTCGGACCCGAGGCCCGCTTCGTCCATCAGGGCATGACTTCGTCCGACGTGCTCGACACCACGTTCAACGTGCAGCTTGCCCGCGCGTCCGACCTGCTGCTGCGCGACCTCGACGAGCTGCTCGCCGCCATCAGGCGCCGGGCTTTCGAGCACAAGATGACGCCGACCATCGGCCGGTCCCACGGCATCCACGCGGAGCCCACCACGTTCGGACTCAAGCTCGCCCAGGCCTATGCCGAATTCGAGCGCTGCAAGCTCCGGCTGATCGAGGCCCGGCGGGAGATCTCCACCTGCGCCATCTCGGGCGCCGTCGGCACCTTCGCCAATATCGACCCGAGCGTGGAGGAATACGTGGCCGAGCAGATGGGCCTGCAGGTCGAGCCGGTCTCGACCCAGGTCATCCCCCGCGACCGGCACGCCATGTATTTCGCCACGCTGGGCGTCATCGCATCCTCCATCGAGCGCCTCGCCACGGAGGTCCGCCACCTGCAGAGGAGCGAGGTCCTGGAGGCGGAGGAGTTCTTCTCGGCGGGCCAGAAGGGCTCGTCCGCCATGCCCCACAAGCGCAACCCGGTGCTCACCGAGAACCTGACCGGGCTGGCCCGCATGGTCCGGGCCTATGCCATGCCGGCCATGGAGAACGTGGCCCTGTGGCACGAGCGGGACATCTCGCATTCCTCCGTCGAGCGCATGATCGGGCCCGACGCCACCGTGACCCTGGACTTCGCGCTGGCGCGGCTCACGAACGTCGTCGACAAGCTCGTGGTCTATCCGGAGAACATGCAGAAGAACCTGGACCGCCTGGGGGGTCTCGTCCACTCGCAGCGGGTTCTCCTGGCCCTGACCCAGAAGGGCGCTTCCCGCGAGGACGCCTACCGGCTGGTCCAGCGCAACGCCATGCCGGTCTGGCGCGGCGAAGGCGACTTCCTGACCCTGCTCAAGAACGACGCCGACGTGACGAAGTACCTGTCCGCGGACGAAATCGAGGCCTGCTTCGACCTCGGCTATCACTACAAGCATGTGGATACGATCTTCGCGCGGGTCTTCGGCGCGGGAGGCGCATAGCTCGGGGGCTGGAAATATTTCCACAATTTGCAACAATCCCCACTCAGGAGATCAACGGCGCGGGGATTGTTGCCATGCTGTCGGAGAAGCTTCTCGATCTTGCGTTCTCGCGGGCCGTGAAACACGGCACCCTGGAGATGACCACCGCCGAAGGCCGGCGGGTCACCTTCGGCGACGGGGCGGATCCCCACGTCTCGATCCGCTTCACGGACGCCGCGGCCCAGATGGCCCTCTGCCTGCATCCCGAGCTGAAGCTCGGCGAATTGTTCGTCGATGGCCGCCTCGTGATCGAGCAGGGCACGATCCTCGACCTGCTGCAGGTCCTCCTCCGGGACACCCATGGGGAACTCGACGAGCTTCCTCTTCATCGTCTGCGCAAGATCCGGGCCTGGATGATGCGCCGGGCCGAGAACGATGCGACCCGGTCCAGGCGCAACGTCGCCCATCACTATGATCTCGACGGCCGCCTCTATTCCCTGTTCCTCGACAGCGACCGCCAGTATTCCTGCGCCTATTTCGACCATCCCGACGCGAGCCTCGAGGAGGCCCAGATCGCCAAGAAGCGGCACATCGCGGCCAAGCTGATGGTCGATCCGGGCCATAGCGTTCTCGATATCGGCTCGGGCTGGGGCGGCATGGGCCTCTATCTGGCTCAGTTGGCCGGAGCGGGATCGGTGAAGGGCATCACGCTCTCGCAGGAGCAGCTGGAGGCTTCGCGCAAACGATCCGCGACCGCGTGCCTTCAGGACCGGGTGAGTTTCGAGCTCCAGGATTACCGGACCACCAGGGGCTCTTTCGACCGGATCGTCTCGGTGGGCATGTTCGAGCATGTGGGCGTGCCCTCCTACGACGCCTATTTCCAGGCGAGCCGGAACCTCCTCAAGGACGACGGGGTCATGCTCCTGCATACGATCGGCCGCTCGGGCACGCCCTATCCGACCAATCCGTGGATCACCAAGTACATCTTCCCGGGCGGACACCTGCCGGTCCTGTCGGAGATGATGCCGGCCATCGAGCGCGCCGGCCTGATCGTGACCGACGTGGAGATCCTGCGCCTGCACTACGCCTATACCCTTCAGGCCTGGCGCGAGCGCTTCATGGCCCACCGCGAGGAGGTGCTGCGCCTCTACGACGAGCGCTTCTGCCGGATGTGGGAATGCTACCTCGCCATGTCGGAATCCGCCTTCCGGTGGCAGGACGCGGTGGTGTTCCAGTTCCAGCTCGCTCGGCGCAACGACGTGGTGCCCCTGACCCGCGACTACATTGCCGAGCGCGAGGCGGTCCTGAAGGAGGCAGAGCGGAACATGGAGTTGAAGCGGAGCGCTTGAACCGGCCGGCGCGCGTCTTTATCTCCGTGGCATGAAAACCTCCGATTGCGACATCCTCATCGTTCCCGGCTACACGAATTCCGGCGAAGACCATTGGCAGAGCCGCTGGGAGCGCCAGCTTTCGACCGCGTGGCGCGTCGAGCAGGAGAACTGGGACGCTCCGAACAAGGACGCCTGGGTCGAGCGCATCGTGCATGACGTCGAACGGGCGGAGAAGCCGGTCGTGCTCGTCGGCCACAGCCTCGGCGTGCTGGCCATCGCCCACGCGGCCCCGCGCCTCGCCGGCGGAAAGGCGCGCGGCGCCTTCCTGGTCAGCCTGCCGGACGTGGAGAGGCCAGGCTTCATCCCGGCCATCGACCGGGCCTTCGCGCCGATTCCGCGCGACCCTTTCCCGTTCCCGTCCGTCCTGGTCGCCAGCCGGACCGATCCCCACTGCGATTATGCCAAGGCCGAGGACATCGCCTATGCCTGGGGAGCGGCCATCGTCGACGCGGGGGATGCCGGCCACGTCAACACGGAAAGCGGCCATGGCCCCTGGCCCGAAGGCCTGATGCGTTTCGCCGGGTTCCTGAAGAGGCTTTGAAGATCTGGCCTTGTCCACATGACGAAAAGTTCATGCAGCGGTCACCTGAGCGAGAGCAGGAGCGGAGCAATCTAATCCTATCGCCACACGGAGGATGTCCGCATGAAGACCATCGCCACCATTGCTCTTGCCGCCCTGCTGACCGGCACAGGCACCTATGCGATCGCCCAGCAGACTCCCGCGCCGAGCGCGCCGGCGGCTTCGCAGGATCAGACCCGGCAGGACCGCCGTCCCCGCATGAGCCAGGACGACTTCAACCGGCTCGTGGATGCCCGCATCGCCTCCATCAAGGCCGGGCTGAGGCTCTCCGCCGACCAGGATCGGCTCTGGGCCCCGGTCGAGACGGCGATCCGTTCGTCCGCCACTGAGCGTTACTCACGCTTCGAGCAGCGCCCGACCCGCGACCAGCGCCAGTCCATGGACTTCATGCAGCGCCTCGAGCGACGCAGCACCATGAGGACCGAGGGCGCGCAGCGCTCGGCTGCGGTCACCGCCGCCCTGCGTCCGCTCTGGGACAGCTTCAGCGAAGACCAGAAGCGGATCGCGCCGCGCCTCCTGCGCGAGGCGATCGACGTTGACGGGCCGCGCTGGGCCGAACGCGGCGGGCGCCGGGGTCATGACCGGGACCACCGCATGGGCATGCATCAGGGCGGGCCGCGAGGCCCCGTGCAGCAGTAGGCTCAGACAACAGAAAGGCCGCCCGATGGGCGGCCTTTCCGATTTTTGACCGGCTAAAGCATCGTTGGGCGCGGCCCCGGAGGGCCGCACGATGCGCCAACGCGGATTAGCGCGAGTAGAACTCGATCACGAGGTTCGGTTCCATCTGGACCGGGTACGGCACTTCCGACAGGGTCGGGATGCGCGTCACGCGGGCCGTCATCTTGGAGTGATCGACCTCGATGTAGTCCGGGACGTCGCGCTCGGCGAGCTGGCTCGCCACGACGACGACTTCGAGCTGCTTGGACTTGTCCTTCACCTCGATCACGTCGCCGGCCTTCACCTGATAACTCGGGATGTTCACGCGGCGGCCGTTGACCTTCACGTGACCATGGTTGACGAACTGACGGGCGGCGAACGGGGTCGCGACGAACTTGGCGCGGTACACGACCGCGTCGAGACGGCGCTCGAGCAGGCCGACCAGGTTCTCACCGGAATCGCCCTTCAGGCGGATCGCCTCCGCGTAGTAGCGGCGGAACTGCTTCTCGGTGATGTTGGCGTAGTAGCCCTTGAGCTTCTGCTTGGCGCGCAGCTGCGTGCCGAAGTCAGACATCTTGCCCTTGCGGCGCTGGCCGTGCTGGCCCGGACCATATTCGCGGCGGTTCACGGGGCTCTTCGGGCGGCCCCAGATATTCTGACCCATGCGGCGGTCAAGCTTGTGCTTGGCCTGAATGCGCTTCGACATCGCTGTTCCTCTGTGTTGTCGAATTTGCGAGGAACGCGCCCTCCTCTTCCCTTCATGCCCGAGGCGGCCCAAGGGGCCGTCTCGAGGGACGGGACGACAGGCCGACCGGAGCCGGGCCACGGGAGCGTAAAAAGTTACGCGGCCCGTGAGGACCGCGTGAACGGGAGGCATTTAGGCGGAAACCGCCGGAAAGTCAACCGGAGACGAGACGGTCGTGTCAGCCCACGGGCAGCGGCATCTCTTCGATGGTCACCAGCGGCAGGCCCTTGCCCTGCAGAGCCCCACGCAGCGCCGTGCCGATCGCGGCACCGCTCGTGAACACGGCCAGGGTCTCGTTCTCGTCGGCCTCGTGGCCGGGCACCGGCCCGCCGATCAGCTGGGTCACCCGGCGGGCAATGGCCGGAGCCGGGTCGATCCATGTCACCGGCCAGGGTGCCAGGGCTTCGAAGCGTTGGAGCAGCAGCGGATAATGGGTGCAGCTCAGCGCCACCACGTCGGTCCGGCCGCCCGGATCCTCCACGAAGCAGGGCCGCAGCTCTTCGAGCAGGTCCTCGTCCGGGACAGGGCTGCCGGCAAGCTCCGCCTCGGCGAAGCCGGCAAGGCGGCGCGAGCCCACGAGGTTGACCTTGCAGCCGGCCGCATAGGTCTCGACAAGATCGCGGGTATAGTCCCGGGCCACCGTGCCGGGGGTGGCGAGAACCGACACATAGCCGGTCCGGGTCATCCGGGCCGCCGGCTTGATGGCCGGCACGGTGCCGACGAACGGGATGGAGAACCGTTCGCGGAGATGGGGAAGAACGACCGTCGACGCGGTGTTGCAGGCCACCACGGCGATATCGGGACTGTGAAGGGCGATCAGCCGTTCCATCACGGCCACGACCCGCTCGGCCAGAACCGCCTCGCTCAGGCGGCCGTAGGGAAACCCCGCATCGTCCGCCGCATAGACGAAGCGCGCGTCCGGTCGGGCCTTGAGCACCTCGGAGAAGACCGTGAGGCCGCCGAGGCCGGAATCGAAGACCAGGATGGTGGGGACGGGAGACGGCATGACGGCGGGATTATAGGTTGCCCCTGCCAGAAGATCGACACGCATGACTCAACCCTTACGAACGCAACGTGGTCAGAAGTGCTAGCGCATCGTGCGGAAAAGTGGACCCGGTTTTCGCTTGCGCGGCCCGCTGGGTCCGCTCCGAACGATGCGCCGCTTCAGGAAGTGAGCATCGGATCGGTCCCAAAAGTGGGTCCACTTTTCCCGTCCGATGCTCTAGAGGCCCTGCTTGGATCCCGCAGCCGGGGTGTCGAGCCTGCGGCGCGGGCCGCGCTCCTCCTTCGCCTCCGGCGTCTCGCCTTTCGGCATCTGCGCCGACAGGCGCTTGACGGGCCAGCCGTCGCTCCAAGTGCTCATGTCGACGAATTTGGGGTCCCGCAGGAGCGCGCTCGCGTCCCTGCCGGCGAAGGCTGCCTCGGAGGCGATATCGAAGGTCTTCCAGAAGGCGAGGAAATCGAGGGTATCGGTGCCGTTGGTGCCGAGCTGCTGGGTCAGGATGGTCTGCGGCCCGCTGAGCGCCATGTCGGCGCTCCAGCGCCAGGTGTTCCGCTGCTTGGGATCGCGAGGCGGATCCGGGGGCAGCTTGATGGCGGAGGCGTCGTAATCGGCCTTGGGAGATCCGGGCGATGCCAGCGTCGCCGTCAGGGCCGGAAAGCCGTGGTCGTCGGATGACGCCCGCATGAACAGCTTGCGGGTCGAGGGAACGGCGCTCGCCTGCTGGAGCATCAGGCGGGAGGCGCGGTCGCTCGGCAGGTAATCCCGATCGCCGCTCATGGCGATGAGCAGGGTCGACGGATCGACGGTCGAGAGGTCCCGCAGCAGGATCCCGCGCTCCTTCTCGTTGGACGCGATGCCGCCCGGCATCAGGCCGAAGATCAGCTTCGGTGCCGGAACCTTGCCGGCGCCTGCTCCCGCGGCGATGTTGAGCGCGATCGGCATCCCGGCGGAATGGCCAATGAGGGCCAGCCGGTTCCTGTCCGGCTTGGCGTTCGGGTCGTTCTCCAGTTCCGCGAGAGCGTTCTGGATCAGGTCTTCGGCCAGGTTCGAGGCGTCGGCCGGCCGGGATCGGTTCACGTCCTGGAACCGGGGAAACAGAACGAGGTGGCCCTTGCGCGCCAAGTGCTCGATCCAGCCCCCGTAGAGCCCCGGATTCACGGCTCCCCAGGAATGCAGGAACACCACGACGGGGCGCGGCTTCGCCGGCGTGTCGGCGCCGTGGAAGACGAACGTCCCGCTGCTCGCCGTCCCGAGCGCCCGCTTGACGATCTCGGTCGAGCTGTAGTCGCGCCCGCCCGGCCCCCGCTCGGGCTGCGGCGGCGGCGTCGCCGCGTGAGCCCATGGACCCGCGACCGAGACGCCAAGGAGCAGAACAGGCAGCAGGGAGCGGCGCATCGTCGTCTCGAACTCTCTTCCCAACCGGGCAGATAGGGCCCTGTCTTTATAAAGCCACGATTTGCTTAAGGTTTTCTCAATCGTCTTCCTTCCGCAAGGGCACGAATCGCCCCACGCAAGGTGCGCACCTCCTGCTCGGTCATCTCGAGCCGGAGGAAGATGTCCCGCATGTTGCGGGTCATGGTCGGCTTCTTATCCTCGGGATAGAAGTTGACCGCGTCGAGCTCGGCCTCGACATAGTCGAAGAACGACGTGACCATCTCGCGATGGGCCGGCGGCGACTGCCGGCCCCCGTCGAAGGGCAGAGCCCCGCCGGTGGCGAGCTTGTACCATTCGTACGACACGAGAAGGACCGCCTGCGCAAGGTTGAGCGATGAGAATTTCGGGTCGACCGGGAAGGTGACGATCGCGTCGGCGAGCGACACCTCGTCGTTCTCGAGCCCCGTGCGCTCGCGTCCGAACAGGATGCCGATGCCCTGCCCGGCCGCGAGCCGCCTCTGCGCTTCCGTCATGGCGTCGTCCGGCGCGAAGACCCGCTTCATCTGCCCGCGCTCGCGGGCCGTGGTGGCGAAGACGAAGTTCAGGTCCGCTATGGCCTCGCGGACCGTGTCGTAGAGCCTTGCCCCCTCCAGCACATGGGTCGCGCCGGAAGCGGCGGAGTGGGCCCCCTTCTTGGGCCAGCCGTTCCGGGGAGACACGAGACGCAGCTCCGACAGCCCGAAATTGGCCATGGCACGGGCCACCATGCCGATGTTCTCGGCCAGCTGAGGCTCCACGAGGATGATGATGGGCTTCTGCGATGCATCGGTCATGGGTCGGGTCGCGGATCGGATCAGTTGGGGATGCCACGGTCGAGGGCTGCCCTCAGGCCCACATGGAACATGGAGCCGTGGTTCTCTCCGGGATAGGCACGCTGCGTTAAGACGATATCCGGCCTGGCAGCAAGCCTTTCGAGCATGTCGGCGCGCATCGCCCGCGCCTGGAGCATCCGCGCCTTCCGCCGTTCGTCGCCGCGCGGGTCCTGCGTCACATCGTAGAGAATGACCACGTCGGAGCGACCTGCGGCACGACGCGTGGATGTCTCCTCCCTGCGCAGCATCAGGGGCGCATGCCACGACAGGGACGGGCTGATCGCATAGTAGGACCGGAAGAGGTCGGGATTCCTGAACAGGGCGTTGATCACGAAGAGGCCGCCATAGGAATGGCCCCAAAGCGCGCGCCGCGCCGGATCGAGGGAGAAGTCCTTCGTCAGCTCAGGGAGCATCCGCTCGGCCACCAGGGCGAGGAAAATGTCCGCTCCTCCCACCTCCTCGGACGGGTCCGGATCGTCCGGACCGGCGCGGTCCTCCGGGGCCACGGGCGGCGTGTAGTCCTGCGTCCGGGTGTTCGCGTCGTGTGGCCCGCCGGTCTCGTAGCCGATGCCGATCAGGACGGTTCCCGGCACATGATCGAGATCCGCCTGACGGAGATCGTCGAAAGCCGCATTGCCGTCGAGCATGACGATTGCCGGCCAGCCCCCGGAAGGGGGATCGCCGAGCGGAACCGCGACGAACACCTGATAGTGACGCAGGCCGTCGACGGAATCGAAGTGCCTTTGCGCAAAGCGGTGGGTCGGAGACGGGGCCTCCCAGAGCGCGGTGCGGGAGCGAAGCCGCCGGTCCGGCTGAGCATGAAGAGCGGACAGTCCGGCGATGAAGGAGGCCGCGGCAAGGAAGCTTCGTCTGTGCATGATCGGACCGGCACACGCGATGGGAACTCCCGGTCGGTTTACGCCACCCTGGGCTGTTTGTCTCCACGCCAGGGCCGGCCGAGGGAAGAAACCGATGCCCCGCCCGGGATGCGGCCTTCCGGGCCGGCGCTCCTGCGATCACCCTCCGCCCGAGGCCCCATAGGAAAACCCCTCCGGGCATGCCCGGAGGGGTCTGTCGTCCGTGATCGCCCGACGATCGGCGTCTTACCAGCAGCCCCAGCCGCAATAGTAGTGCGGACGGGCGGCGGCCGCTCCGATGGCGGCTCCGCCGACCACGCCGACCGCGGTCCCGACGGCCACCTCGCTTGCGGCCGCGTTCGATTGCGCGACGTTGTTGCGGTAGTTCGCATTCCGGCAGCGCTCGAAGGTTTTCGTGCCCGGCTTCAGGCCCGATTCCATGCAAACCGAATCGGCATTGGCCATGGATTGCTCGGCCGTCTGGCAGCCCGCCAGAATCAAGGTGGCGGCTCCAAGAATGATAGCAAGACGCATGTCAGCTCCCTTTGTGTACAACAATAATCCCTCCGGCAGCGTCCTCGACCCGAGCGCCTCGGATCGGGTGCCTCTGAGGAGACCGCCGGAACGAAGGGATCTGAACTACGGATAAGCTTGGCCTTCCGTGCGGCAGCACACGTGCTGCGGTGAATTTTCCCCCGAGGGGAACTCAGACCCGTGGATATCCCTTATTTCCTGCAATCTTAACGTCATAATATCACGTCTCTCCCCCAACGTCACGGAGTATCTTGTGATGATGTTGCCCATCGTTGCGCTGAGCCTTTGCCTGGATCTGGGGCTTGTCCTTCCCGCTCATGCCCTCTCCGCGACAGGAGCCACGCCAGCCGCGTCTTCGATGGTCCATGGGAACTGGTGCGGGGCGGGCGACGCAAACCGGGCCGCTCCCATCGACGCGCTGGACCCGGCCTGCCGGGCTCACGACCTCTGTTATGAACAGGTCGGTCGCAGCGCCTGTCCCTGTGACCGGGCCCTCGTCAGGGCGACCGCGGCTCTCGTGAGAAGCCGGACAGTCCCGGAGACGATCCGGAGCAAGGCGGCCACCGTGAACTCGCTCTTCAGCGCGGCCGCATGCGTCGAGGCCCCGAAAATGCCGCAACAGGTCCGAAAGCGCTGAATTCCTGCCCTGCCCCCACCTTCCCCCCTGGCCTCAACCGCGCTATAGCCCCGGCAACCATCCTGCCGGACGGCAGGCATGTTCCAGCTCTTCAAGCGCAAGGTGAGATCATGGCGAAGATCAAGGTTGCCAATCCGGTCGTCGAACTCGACGGCGACGAGATGACCCGCATTATCTGGCACTTCATCAAAGAGAAGCTGATCCACCCTTATCTCGATATCGACCTGAAGTACTACGATCTCAGCGTCGAGCACCGCGACGCCACCAACGACAAGGTCACCGTCGAGGCCGCCGAGGCGATCAAGAAGTACGGCGTCGGCGTGAAGTGCGCCACCATCACGCCGGACGAGGCCCGGGTGAAGGAGTTCAACCTGAAGGAAATGTGGAAGTCGCCCAACGGCACGATCCGCAACATCCTCGGCGGCGTGATCTTCCGCGAGCCCATCATCTGCAAGAACGTGCCGCGCCTCGTGCCCGGCTGGACCCAGCCGATCATCGTGGGCCGCCACGCCTTCGGCGACCAGTACCGCGCGACGGACTTCAAGATCCCCGGCAAGGGCCGCCTGACCATCAAGTTCGAGGGCGAGGACGGCACCGTCATCGAGAAGGAAGTCTTCAAGTTCCCGGATGCCGGCGTCGCCATGGCGATGTACAACCTGGACGACTCGATCCGCGAGTTCGCCCGCGCGTCGATGAACTACGGCCTGATGCGCAAGTACCCAGTCTACCTCTCCACGAAGAACACGATCCTCAAGGCCTATGACGGCCGCTTCAAGGACATCTTCGAAGAGATCTACCAGAACGAGTTCAAGGCGAAGTTCGACGCCGCCGGCATCACCTACGAGCACCGCCTCATCGACGACATGGTCGCGTCGGCCCTCAAGTGGTCGGGCGGCTATGTGTGGGCCTGTAAGAACTACGACGGCGACGTGCAGTCCGACACGGTCGCGCAGGGCTTCGGCTCGCTCGGCCTGATGACCTCCGTGCTGATGACGCCGGACGGCCAGACGGTCGAGGCGGAAGCCGCCCACGGCACCGTGACCCGCCACTACCGCGAGCACCAGAAGGGCAAGGAGACCTCGACGAACTCCATCGCGTCGATCTTCGCCTGGACCCGTGGCCTCGCCCACCGCGCCAAGCTCGACGACAATGCGGAGCTCGCCCGGTTTGCCGCGACCCTCGAGAAGGTCTGCGTGGACACGGTCGAGGCCGGCTACATGACCAAGGACCTCGCCCTCCTGGTCGGCGCCGAGCAGAAGTGGCTCTCCACCACCGGCTTCCTCGACAAGATCGACGAGAACCTCAAGAAGGCGATGGCGGCCTGATCGGCGCCGCACCTCCTTGAGACGACAGAGAGCCCGGCCTCAGCGCCGGGCTTTTTGCTGTCTCGACCCTAACCGGATCGGATCTCGACAACATCGGGTTATGGTATCAGCACTCCTTTCTCACGGTGCGATCACGGTCAGCGGATGCTCGCCCAGCCCGATCTCGAGCGGGAGGCCCCCGCCGGGATCTCCGTCGAGCTGGGTCGGATCCCCATCAGGGCCGTCGATGCGGATCGCCCTGGCCGTCACCGTCCGGTAGCCGGGCATCCGGTCGAGATGCCCTGCGACCATGCCGATGACGTAGACGAGCGTGCTGAACCGCCCGCCGCGCAGGAAGAGGCAGACCTGGAGTTCCGGCCTCCCGATGGCGGCCTGTGGGGCGAGCTGAAATTCGCCGCCATAGAGCCGGCTCTTGGTCACGATGACGGAACTTGCCTCCACCACCTCCGACCGATCGATCTCCACGCGATAGCGGCGCGGCACGTTGGCCACGAGCTCGCGCAGTCCTTGCACGACATAGGCCAGCTTGCCGATCCTCTTCTTCAGGCGAAGGCTGGTGCGGCTGACGATATGCGCATCCATGCCGACACCGCACATGAGCGAGAAGTGGCGCCCATTCGCACGGCCGACATAGATGTTTCGCGTCTCCCCGCGGGCGAGCAGCTGTGCCAGCGCCTCCGCCTGTTGTGGAATGCCCAGATCGCGCGACAGAACATTGGTGGTGCCGATCGGGATGATCCCGAGCGCCGGCGACGACGACGGCTCCCGCGCCATCAGGCCGTTGATTGCCTCGTTGATCGTCCCGTCGCCGCCCGCCACCACGACGGCGCCGATGTCGGGACCGCACTCCCGGGCCACGCGCTCCGCATCGCCGGCACTTGCGGTCTCCCGCAACGCGACCTCGCTCCCCTGTCTCTCCAGCCCGTCGAGGACGGCCGCGAGGCGCCGGCGCCGGCGCCGCCCGGCAGCCGGATTGAAGATCACGAGCAGCCGTCGGGCCGGTGAAGCGCAGCGCTCCGAGGCTGCCGCGGAATCCCTTGTCCAGATCATTTCGGCGCCTTCGAAACGCTCGGTTGCCGGCGATGCCCGGCCGGTTCCTCGGCCTCCGGGCGACGGCGGCCCCGGTATGTCCCTCCAGGCCGCCGGTCGAGCGGTCGGACCGCGCTATTGAGCGACCTACGGGACATATCATAAAGGCGCCCCCAGGTCAGTCCTGGGCCGCAGCGAGTTCGACGGCGGGATCGGGCCGAGCACGCCGACCCGGCAAGCAGTACCAATCCCTTCGAGCGAGCGGCTTAACAGGTCGAACGAGAAACATTATAAGAGAGCGACTGCCCGCATCGCTCCACCCTGGTGCTGTTGCGTGCGTGCGGCAAAATGGCTAAGCCCTTGGCCCGGTGAGGGCCGCAATGCCCCGTCGTGGATCGGAAGCAGCATGCCATGCAGGTGAAAACGGTACTTCTGTGCAAGAGCTTCATGCTGCGTGTCGCTCTGGAACACATGCTGGCGGGAAGCGCTTTCGACGTTCAGAACGAGGCCGATGACGAGGGCGACCGGGACCGGCGCTCACAACGGAGCGGCGATCATCTGTTCATCCTGGATATTGCCCAGCCCCTCGACGAGACTCTAGCCGAAATCTCTAGTCTGAAGTCGCAGCATCCGGGCTCCCGCGTCGTCGTCGTGTCGGATTCCTTCGACGATGGCATCCTGGCGCGCCTGTGTGCCGACGGCGCGAACGGCTTCTGCCTGACATCCAGCAACGAAAGCGTCTTGGTCAAGGCACTGGAGTTGGTGATGCTCGGAGAAGTGTACTTTCCCTCGGCTTCCGTGCGGAATGTCCTGGACAAGACAGTGAATGCGGTCGCCTCGAGCCCGCCCACTCCACTCGGCGACCAAGGCCTCGTCGCCAGCGGCGCCCTCAAGGAGCAGCTGTCGAGCCGGGAGATCGAAATCCTCCGCTTCCTGATGAACGGGACGAAGAACCGGGATATTGCCATCAGCCTCAACCTTTCGGAAGCGACGATCAAAGTCTATATCCAGGGTATCCTGAAGAAGATCGGCGCACAGAACCGCACCCAGGCTGCCATGTGGGCGACGAGCGCACTCTTACCGAAAGCATAGCAGGCATCGAGCCCGCATGATGCCCGGACGCTTCGGCCGATCTGCTTCCAACAGGTTTTGGCTTACGCAGCGTCGATACTTTCGTCGAGTGCCGACGCGCATTTGATCCTCTTTACATTCGTCGCTGAACATCGACTTGGCCCTGCTGATCCGTTCGGTGTCATCGGTCTCGAGCATCGGACGTGACCCAGAGGGCCGCGTCAGCGACCCGAAGGGCCACGCCAGTGAAAAGTGGACCCACTTTTCACGTCCGATGCTCACGTCCTGAAGCGGCGCATCGTTCGGGGCAGACCCGGCGGGCCGCGCAAGCGACCCGAAGGGCCACGCTAGTGAAAACCGGGTCCACTTTTCTGCACGATGCGCTAGATGCGGCATTGTTCAGGCGAGAGGTGCATATGACCGACGAGGAGGTGGAGGCCGTTGCCCGGGGCTTTTACGAGAGCCTCGAGAACGCGCGAGGCTGGGCAAGCGAACCCCTATACCTCCAGGAGCGCTTCCGGGAGCACGCTCGCGTCGCGATCGCGGCAGTCGAACAATACGAAGCCATGACCGAGCCCACGACCGAGCCCATGATCGAGCCGCTGACCGTGGCGGTGCCGCTCGAGCAGGCCGGCGGCTATCTGATGCAGGCCGCCCATATCAGCGTCTTGCCGGGGTCGACGTTCCGTGCGGTGCTCAAGGGCCCGAGCCACATCTACCATGAAGCGAATGCCGACTATTTCAAACTGGTCGGACACCGGAATCTCTTTACCATGCCCGTGCGGGATGCCCTCCCGGAACTGGCCGGCCAGGGCTATTACGAACTGCTTGATCGGGTCTACAGGACGAGACAGACCTTCGTCGGCGAGCTTCTGCCGATCAGCCTGCAGATGGTGCCTCGGGGTCCGTTGGAGGAGCGCCGGATCGACCTGGTCTATCGCCCGATCCAGGATCGAGGCGGAGAGATGC
The DNA here is from genome assembly GCF_025460805.1 of Microvirga sesbaniae. Classification (GTDB taxonomy): domain Bacteria; phylum Pseudomonadota; class Alphaproteobacteria; order Rhizobiales; family Beijerinckiaceae; genus Microvirga; species Microvirga sesbaniae. The sequence continues at coordinate 105,285 of NZ_JAMXFJ010000002.1, forward strand.
TGGGCCTTTTCGTCGAGGGCTGCGATCGGACGCTGTGATCCTGCAAGGGCGACCGCATCCCTGCAAGCGCAACGGCCCGATGGGACTTGACGAAGGCCCGCTCCGGGCGCCCCTCTGACAAACAGACGCAGGAGTTCACCGATGACGGATAGCAAAACACCCGCGATGACCGGCGGCTGCCAGTGCGGCGCGGTCCGTTACGCGCTGATGTCGGAGCCGACCCATGCCAGCATCTGCCATTGCCGCATGTGCCAGAAGGCTTTCGGCAATTATTTCGCGCCGCTCACCGGGGTCCCGCGACGGGACCTGGTCTGGACCAAGGGGCGGCCCGGGATCTTCAAGAGTTCGGAGGCCGTGGAGCGCGGCTTCTGCCGGGATTGCGGGACTCCGCTCACCTTCGCCTATGTGGAGCGCGACCGGATCACCGTCTCGATCGGCAGCCTGGACGAGCCGGGCCGGATCACGCCGGAGATCCAATACGGGATCGAGAGCGGGCTTCCGGCCTTCGGAATGCTTCACACGCTCCCCGGCGAGCGGACCGAGGATGGCGCGACGCCGGAGGAGTTGCGCAAGATGGCCTCGCGCCAGCACCCGGACCATGAATGAGGGCGCTCCAGTGCGCCCCGGTCTCTCTCGGTCAGGTGCTGCGCTGGCCGGATCGTGATGGCCGGCACGAGGCCGGCCACGACATCGGTGCATCGTGGAACCGCCCACACCGGCTCGCGCCGTCCGGGACGGGTCGCGCGCTCAAGCGGCCGCCAGGGCAGCCTCGATGGCAGCCAGCGCCGCCTCCGCCCGGGCGCCGTCGGGGCCGCCGGCCTGGGCCATGTCGCGCCGTCCGCCGCCGCCCTTGCCGCCGAGCATTTCCGAGCCGACCCGCACGAGGGCCACCGCATCGACCTTCGCGGTCAGGTCCTCGGTGACGCCGACCACGATACCGGCCTTGCCGTCCTCGGCCACGCCGACGATGGCGACAACGCCCGAGCCGAGGCGCTTCTTGCCCTCATCGGCGAGACTCTTGAGATCCTTCATCTCGACCCCGGTGACCGCTCGGGCCATGAGCTTGATGCCGGCGATGTCCTTGACGGGATCGCTCTCGCCGCCACCGCCGCCCATGGCGAGCTTGCGACGGGCCTCGGCCAGATCCCGCTCGAGCTTGCGGCGCTCTTCCAGAAGCGCCGCCAGACGCGAGGAGACCTCGTCGACCGGCGTCTTGAGGAGGCCCGCGACCTCGCGCAATTTCCGGCTCTCCGCCGCGAGGTGACGCCGGGCGGCATCGCCCGTCATGGCTTCGACGCGGCGGACACCTGCCGCAACGGCATTTTCGCCCACGATGGTGATGACGCCGATATCGCCCGTGCGATTCACATGCGTGCCGCCGCAGAGTTCGACCGAGAAGGCCTTGTTGGTCTCGCCCTTGCCCATGGAGACGACGCGGACCTCGTCGCCGTATTTCTCGCCGAAGAGCGCGCGCGCGCCCGACTCGATCGCCTCATCGACCGCCATGAGCTTGGTGACCACAGGCTCGTTCTGGAGCAGCACCCTGTTGGCGATCTCCTCCACGCGGGCGAGTTCCGCGTCTTCGATGGGCTTCGGGTGACTGAAGTCGAAGCGCAGGCGCTCGGGCGCCACCAGGGAGCCCTTCTGGGCCACGTGATCGCCAAGCACCTGGCGCAGGGCCTCGTGCAGGAGATGGGTGGCCGAATGGTTGGAGCGCACGGCGAAGCGACGCTCGTGGTCGACGATCAGCTCCAGCGACTGACTGAGCTTCAGGGAACCGTGCTCGACGGTGACATGGTGCACGAAGAGGTCGCCGAGCTTCTTCTCGGTCCCCGTCACGAAAACCCGGGCGCCCTCGCCCTGCATGACGCCGGTGTCGCCGACCTGACCGCCCGATTCCCCGTAGAACGGCGTCTGGTTGAGGACCACGAGGCCGGTTTCGCCGGCCTTGAGCTCCGCCACCTCCTGGCCGTCCTTCAGGAGCGCCAAGACGATGCCTTCGGCAGTTTCCGTATCGTAGCCCAGGAATTCGGTCGCGCCGGTGCGTTCTTTCACCGAGAACCACACGGTCTCCGTCGCCGCCTCGCCCGAGCCGGACCAGGCCGCGCGCGCCTTCTCGCGCTGGCGCTCCATGGCAGTATTGAAAGCATCCGTGTCGACGCCGATGCCCCGGGGCTTGAGCGCATCCTGCGTTAGGTCGAGCGGGAAGCCATAGGTGTCGTAGAGCGTGAAGGCCGTGTCGCCGGAGAGGTTCTGGCCCTTGCCCAGCTCGCGGCTCTCCTCGTCGAGGATCGACAGGCCGCGCTCCAGGGTCTTGCGGAAGCGGGTCTCTTCCAGCTTCAGGGTCTCGGTGATCAGCGCCTCGGCGCGGACGAGTTCCGGATAGGCCTGCCCCATCTCGCGCACCAGGGCGGGCACGAGGCGGTACATGAGCGGGTCCTTGGCGCCCAGAAGCTGCGCGTGACGCATGGCCCGGCGCATGATCCGGCGGAGCACGTAGCCGCGCCCCTCGTTCGACGGCAGCACGCCGTCGGCGACGAGGAAGGACGAGGCGCGCAGGTGGTCGGCGATCACGCGGTGCGAGGCCTTGCGGTCGCCTTCGGGCGCCACCCCGGTGGCATGGGCCACGGCCTCGATGAGGGTGCGGAACAGATCCGTGTCGTAGTTCGAATAGACGCCCTGCATGATGGCCGAGATTCGCTCAAGGCCCATGCCGGTATCGATGGACGGTCGGGGAAGGCCGATCCGGTTGCCCGGCTCGATCTGCTCGTATTGCATGAACACGAGGTTCCAGAACTCCAGGAACCGGTCTCCATCCTCCTCGGGGCTTCCCGGAGGGCCACCCCAGAGCTTGTCGCCCTGATCGATGAAGATTTCCGAGCAGGGTCCGCAGGGGCCGGTATCGCCCATCTGCCAGAAATTGTCCGAGGTCGGGATGCGGATGATCTTCGAATCCGAGAACCCGGCGATCTTCTTCCACAGGTTCGCCGCCTCGTCGTCGTCGTGATAGACGGTGACGAGGAGCCTGTCCTTTGGCAGGTTGAATTCCTTGGTGATCAGCCCCCAGGCGAGCTCGATCGCCCGTTCCTTGAAGTAGTCGCCGAACGAGAAGTTGCCGAGCATCTCGAAGAACGTGTGGTGGCGCGCCGTGTAGCCCACGTTGTCGAGGTCGTTGTGCTTGCCGCCGGCGCGGACGCATTTCTGCGAGGTGGTCGCGGTGCTGTAGGGCCGCTTCTCGACGCCGGTGAAGACGTTCTTGAACTGCACCATGCCGGCATTCGTGAACATCAGGGTCGGGTCGTTGCGCGGCACGAGGGGGCTCGAGGCCACGACCTCATGGCCGTTCTTGGCGAAGTATTCGAGAAAGGCCGACCGGATTTCGTTGACGCCGTTCATGTTCATGGGTTTTCAAACTTAAGGTAAGGGCGCTTTTTGCCCGAAAGATCGAGGTGGTGGCTGGTTTTAGCCGTCTGCGCCCGCGCTGTCGAGGCGCGCGTCGTCTATTCTCCCGGGTCGTCCCAGCCTGCCGTCGGGGCCCGGGCCGGGCTCGGCGGTCCCAGGGCGGGATCCGGGCAGGGCGGAAAATGAAAAGACCGCCGCGATCTCTCGCGACGGCCTCTCTTTGCCCTTGAAGGAGAGCAAAAGCTTATTCTGCGGATCCTTCGTCCAGGTCGTCGGCGGTCGGGGTCGCCTGCTCCAGGATGCGGTCGGCGAGCAGACCGGCATTCTGGCGGATGAGGGCCTCGATCTTGCCGGCCACCTCGGGATTGTCGCGCAGGAACTGCTTGGCGTTCTCCCGGCCCTGGCCCAGGCGCTGGCTGTCGTAGGAGAACCAGGCACCGGACTTGTCGACGATGCCGGCCTTGACGCCGAGGTCGATGAGCTCGCCCACCTTCGACACGCCTTCGCCGAACATGATGTCGAACTCGACCTGCTTGAAGGGCGGGGCCACCTTGTTCTTCACGACCTTCACACGCACCGAGTTTCCGATCGGATCGTCCCGGTCCTTGAGGGTCGAGACGCGACGGATGTCGAGGCGCACGGACGCGTAGAACTTCAGGGCGTTGCCGCCCGTCGTGGTCTCGGGGCTTCCGTACATCACGCCGATCTTCATGCGGATCTGGTTGATGAAGATCACCATCGTGTTCGAGCGCGAGATCGAGCCGGTGAGCTTGCGCAGGGCCTGGCTCATGAGCCGGGCCTGGAGGCCCGGCTGGACCTCGCCCATCTCGCCGTCGAGCTCCGCCTTCGGGGTGAGCGCCGCAACCGAATCGATGACCAGCACGTCGACCGCGCCCGACCGGACCAGCGTGTCGGCGATCTCGAGCGCCTGCTCGCCCGTGTCGGGCTGCGAGATCAGGAGATCGTCCAGGTTGACGCCGAGCTTGCGTGCATAGACCGGGTCCAGGGCATGCTCCGCGTCCACGAAGGCGCAGACGCCACCCTTCTTCTGCGCCTCGGCGATGGTGTGCAGGGCCAGGGTCGTCTTGCCGGAGGATTCCGGCCCGTAGATCTCGATGATGCGGCCGCGGGGCAGACCACCGACGCCGAGCGCGATGTCGAGGCCGAGAGAACCGGTCGAAACGGTCTCGATCTCCACGGGCTGCTGGCCCTTGCCGAGCCGCATGATCGAGCCTTTGCCGAAGGCGCGCTCGATCTGGGACAGCGCCGCGTCGAGAGCTTTCGATTTATCTTTATCCATTGATGAGCTTTCCACCAGTCGCAGGGAGGACTGTGACATGACCTGACATCCTTATGGCATGGAGGAGGAGTGAATCTCAACGCGGTGTTGAGAGAATATATGTACTCACTTTGTTCCCCCTTACAAGTTCTTTTTTCGTTCTCGTCAGGGAATCCACAACTCTCGGGCCGGGCACGATGCCGCAGGGTTAAAATTCAGGAAATTCAGCAGGTTAGCGGACCATCACCTGCTTCACGATCTCGACCAGCTGGCGCAGGCTGAAGGGCTTCGGCAGGAAGTTGAACTCCTCCCCTTCCGGAAGGTTCTTGCGGAAGGCCTCCTCCGCATAGCCGGACACGAAGATCACCTTCAGGCCGGGGTAGAGCTTGCGCAACTCGCCGAGCAGGGTCGGGCCGTCCATTTCCGGCATGACCACGTCGGAGACCACGAGATCGACCGGGGCGCCGCGCTCCCGGATGATCTCCAGTGCCTCGACGCCGGAGGCAGCCTCGAGCACAGTGTAGCCGCGGGCGGAGAGCGCCCTGGCGTTGACCGCGCGGACGGGGTCCTCGTCCTCGACCAGAAGAATGGTGCCCTGGCCGGTCATGTCGGCGGCCGCCTTCCTGGGCGCATCGGCCTTAGCTTCCTCGGGCGCGTCCTGCACGTCGGGAACGTGCCGCGGCAGGTAGATGCGGAAGGTCGTGCCCTGTCCCGGCGTCGAGTCCACGTCGATATAGCCGCCCGATTGCTTGACGATGCCGAAGACCGTGGAGAGGCCGAGCCCCGTTCCCTTGCCGACTTCCTTGGTGGTGAAGAACGGCTCGAAGATCTTCTCGATTACGTCGGGCGTCATGCCCGAGCCCGTATCGGACACCTCGATGACCACGTAATCCGCCGGCGGCATCGCGCTCACGCCGAGCCGGGCGGCCTCCGCGGCCGCCACGTTCGCCGTGCGGATCGCGAGCTTGCCGCCGCCGGGCATCGCATCGCGGGCATTGACGGCGAGGTTCACCACCACCTGCTCGAACTGGTTGACGTCCGCCTTGACGAACCACAGGTCGCGGCCGTGGCTCAGATCGAGCTCCACGCGCTCGCCCAGCAGGCGCTTGAGCAGCATGGAGAGGTCGTAGAGCCGATCGTTGAGGTTGAGCACTTCCGGCCGCAATGTCTGGCGGCGGGAGAAGGCGAGCAGCTGACGCACCAGGCTGGCGGCCCGGTTCGCGTTCTGCTTGATCTGCATGATGTCCTGGAAGGACGGATCCGTCGGCCGGTGATTGGCGAGCAGCAGGTCGCTGTAGCCGATGATCGCCTGGAGCACGTTGTTGAAGTCGTGGGCCACGCCGCCGGCGAGCTGCCCGACCGCGTTCATCTTCTGGGACTGGGCGAGCTGCTCCTCCACCTTCCGGAAATCGGTCGTGTCGAGAGCGTACAGGATCGCCGTCTCGCCTTCGGCGCCCGTATCGCCGACGGGCGTCGCCCAGACCCGGACGGAGCCAGCGTTCTCTCCCACGGTCTGAAGCTCCAGGGGCGGAATGTCTCCCTTGTTCTCCGCCGCCGCCTTGAGGGCGATTTCGATGGGGCCGCGTTCGCGGACCGTGTCGAGGATGGATGCCCCGGTCACACCGCCCTCGCCCCCGCGGACCAGCGTGCCGAACAGCTTGGAGAACGGCGCGTTGGCATGAACGATCCGGCCGACCTGATCGACGGTCGCGATGGCGATGGGCGTGTTGTTGAAGAACCGGGCGAAGCGCACTTCGGCAGCCCGCTGCCCCTCGTCGACTTCTCCGCCGGCCGAGCGGTTGAGGACAAGGGTCCTGGAAGCGCCCATCCGGCCGTCCTGCCCGAAGGCGATCCGGTGGTAAAGGCGCACGGGGAGAAACTGGCCGTTGCGGCGGCGCAGGTCGAGATCGAACGTCTCCGTGCGAACGCTGCCCGGCTCCCCGGAAAACGACGTCATCATCGACACCACGTCGCGAGGCACGATGTCGGCAAGATTCAGCCCACCCGAGCCGACCTGGGCGAGATCGTAGTCGAGCCATGAGGCAAGAGTGGCGTTCAGGTAGATGATCGAGCCCTCGGGATCGACCGAGAGAAAGCCCGCCGGCGCGTGATCGAGATAGTCGATGGCGTGCTGGAGTTCCTGGAAAACGTTCTCCTGCCGCTCCCGCTCATGGGTCACCTCGCAGATGGTCCAGAGTGCCGCGAGCCGACCGTTGGGGCGCGGTACGGGACGCACGCGCACGCGGTACCAGCCGAATTCGTGGGCGCCGTTCAACGAGGGCGAGAGACGGATTTCCTCCGTGCCCGTACGATGCTCCCGCGCGGCCTGGGCCAGCCGGTAGATCGCCTCGGAGACTTCGGGCGCTCCCATGAACAGGCGCTCGACGGGACGCACCTCTCCTCCCTGCAGGCCTGCAAAAGACAGGTAGGCTTCGTTGGCATAGGTGATGCGCCCGTCATCCTCGATCACCACGAGGCCGTCCGTCGACGTGTCGGCCATCAGCTTGGTGATATCGTTGCGCGCCGTCCGTCCTGAAAACTGCACGACCCCGATCGACATGGCAAAGAGGAAGAACACGCCCGCCATGGCGAAGAACGCAAGCAGGCCGAGAATGAGGGGCTGGGCTTGGTCCATGCCCAGGAAACGCAGGCTCAGAGTCGCGCCGACGAGGATCCCAGCCAAGAGCAGGACCCACCCGATATGACCATGGCGGTCGGAACGGTCGATGGCCGAGATTTTTGGCGTGTCGCCCTCGTAAGCCATGGAATGTCAAAATCCTCAACGGAGGCGGTGGTGCCCTGTGGCGCCGGCCGCAATGTTGCAGCCAATCGCGTGATCTCTGCCGCTCATCTTACACACTAATCGTTGATCGACCTCTAAGGCGGAGCCACGATCCGACGCAAGGGCCCGGCTGCTCCGCGACCATCGCCCTATGACGATTTCGCCATAGGAATTCCCTATTTTCCTTGATGAAAGGGCGAACGGACCCATCTTGGTCCCATCGTCGAGGGCCGATCCTCATCCACATGCCGGTCCGCTGAAGCCCGCGTCCGTTAACCATTTGTTAACCTTGCGGCTGGCTTTCACGGGCAATGTGGTACAACCACCACGGAACGGGCCTGCACGGCCTGCAAACACTTGAGAGTACATCGTGTCATCTCTTTTCGGTATCGAAGCGTCACGGGCAGTCCAGTTCGCGATTGCATTCGCGATCATTCTGATCCTGCTCGTGCTCTTCGGCGTCGTCTTCCGCAAGCTGACAGGCGCCCGACTGATGATGCCCGGCAGCGATCGCGGTCGCGGCAGCCGCCAACCGAGGCTCGGCATCGTCGACGTCTACGATCTCGACCGGCAGCGGCAGCTTCTCCTTCTCCGTCGTGACAATGTCGAACACCTCCTTCTCATCGGCGGCCCCAACGACGTCGTCATCGAGACCAATATCGTTCGCGTCGCCGGTGCCCGCATTCCGGCACCGTCCAACGACACGGGCGTGGAACGGTTCGAGCCGACGCTCGATCAGCCTCCCCGCCCTCCTCAGGTCGAGCCCAACGGCCGCCCCTCCATCGAAACCCAGCTCGCCGCCCAGCTCGGCGCTTTCGTGCGGCGTCCTTCCGAGGATTCCGAGATCGACCAGGAACTCGCACCCGTCGCGTCGGTGAGCGCTTCCGTTCCGGCTCATCCTGAGCCGGCTCTGAAGCCTGACGCGGTCGCCGTTTCGGCTGCCCCGGCCATCCAGGGACTTCGCGCCGAGGCGCGGACGCCCACGGTTCAGACGGCTCAATCCGCTGCGGCCCCGCCCGTGGAGCGCCCGGAGCCGCGCCCGAGCATGGCGCCTCCCCCGTTCCAGTCGCGCCCGACACCGGTTCCTCCGCCCCCTCCGGCGCCGCCGGAACCGATCCGGGAACCGGCACCGGTCGACCGTCCAGCCGCGGCCGAGCGGCCCGGTCCCGGCGCGGGTCTCCTGTCGGACATGGCAAAGCAGCTCGAAGAGGCGCTGAAGCGCCCCGCGAATCCGGCTCCCGTACCCCCGGTCGCTCCGGCGCTTGGAGCCGGCGCCTCCGAGCCTGAGGAGGCCCGGGACGAAGACGAGATCCTCGAACCGACGCCCGCCGAAACGGAACATGTCGCCGTGTACGACCGCCAGGACGAAGACGATCGCCCGCCGGCCCCGGAGCCCGCGCCTCCGGCCAGACCAACGCCGGCCCCCGAGCCGATCCGGCCGGTGCCGCCTCCTCCGCCGATGACGGCCCCCCTCCCGCCGCAGGCGAAAGAGCCGCCCGCCGCCCCCCAGAAGCCGACGGACCCGTTTTCCGTCGAGGATATAGAGGCGGAGTTCGCCCGCCTCCTGGGACGTCCGCTCGACCCTTCCAAGAAGGGCTGACGCTTTCCGACGGACGCGAGACGCAAAGAAAAAGGGCTCCGCAAGCGGAGCCCTTTCGACGTTGCTTAAAAGGATCTCAGTCGTCCCGGTAGACTCGTTCGTTCCGCTCGTGACGCTCCTGCGCCTCGAGGGATAGCGTTGCAATGGGACGCGCTTCCAGGCGCTTCAAGGAGATCGGATCCCCGGTCTCCTCGCAATAGCCGTAAGAGCCGTCCTCGATCCGCGCGAGCGCGGCATCGATCTTGGCAATGAGCTTGCGCTGGCGATCCCTGGCACGAAGCTCGATGGCGCGGTCCGTTTCCGAGGAGGCGCGATCCGCAAGGTCAGGATGGTTCTCGTTCTCGCTCTGCAAGGTGGCGAGGGTTTCCTGAGCCTCTTTGAGGATGTCGTGCTTCCAACGGATCAGCTTGCGCCTGAAGTACTCCCTTTGCCGTTCATTCATGAAGGGCTCGTCTTCTGTCGGACGATAACCCTCATCAATCACGATGTCTGTCATGTTCAGCCGTTCTTCCCCGATGAACCGTGGCGCCCCTATATAGGCAAGCAGGGTCGGCGACAACGATATTAAGCGTCATCGATTTGTCTAAGAGGCCCGGGCACCTCTTTTGCACCTTGGAAAGGTCGGGCGTGCACGATTTGCCGCACCCGTCAGGAGGCCGCGGCCTCCGCCCGGCTGATCAGCTCCCCGGCGACATCGCCGATCTTCGGAGCCTCCTCGCGGATGAACGGGAGCGGACGGCAGACGGACAGGGCCGCGAGGCCGAAGCGGGCGGTCATGAGCCCGTTCAGCACCCCCTCCCCGAGCTTGGCCGAGATCCGCGCCGCAAGGCCCAGACCCAACACCTGCTGCATGAGGCTGTCGCCCACGGCCATGCCTCCCGTGACCGCGAGGTGGTTGAAAGCCGCCTTGGCGAGGCGCAGGAACCCGAACAGGCCGGGCCGCCCGCCATAGATTCGCGAGAGGGTCCGCAACAGCCGCACCGCCGCGAAGACCACGAAGGCCACGTCCACGATGGCCCGGGGGCTCACCGCCGTGACGAGAGAGACCTGCTTCGCCGCCCCGGCAATGGCCCGCCTGGCCTGCAGATCGAGGGGCGCCAGCAGCTCGCGTTCGGCGATGGCGAGCCGGTCGTCCGCATCGATGATCTCGTCGGTGAGGCCGCGCAGGCGCGCGCTCCCCGGCGCCGCAGAGGCGCGGCCGCCATACAGGGTCAGGAGATCGGACACGATGCTCTTGGCAGCCTTGTGGTCCTTCACAGCAAGCGCGTCGATCGCGGCCTCCCTCAGGCCTTCGATCTTCTGCTCGCGCCAGATCCCCGCCACCTCGCGGCCGATGATGGCAAAGAACGCCAGGAGGGCGAGGACAGCGAGGCCGAGCGCCACCCAGCCGAGCCACGGCGCAAGGGCATAAAGCTCGACGATCAGGTTCTCGACCGCGAGCCCGAGGCCCAGCACGAGGAGGCCCGACAAGGCGGAGATCAGGATGCCGAGCCACGGGGCACGGCGCTTCTCGCCCATGGGCACCAGCACGCCGTCCGCGGCCTCGATGGCGTCGAAAGGCTCCTCCGTGACCTGCACGGCGCCGGCCGTGACATTCGGATCGTCGAGGCGATAGGCGCGAGGTTGACGGCTCATGCGAAGCGATCCCCAAGGAGGAATTCAAGGGCCCGGTCGAGGCGGATATGGGGCATCTTGGCCATGCGGCCCGCCGCATCGACCGGCAGTTTCGGCGGACGAAAGCGCGGAAACCGGAACGATCCCGGCGGGATAGCGCCCTGGAACACGGCCTCCGGCGTCTCCGGCAGCTCGCCCGGAAAGATCGCCGCTTCCGCCTCGCCGTCGAAGATCTCGTCCCCGACCCGCTCGCCGGCCTCGGGAACTCCGGCGACCGCCCGCAGGGTCTCGCGGCCCTCGCGGATGGTCGTCTCGCGGGTCGCCCGCACGGAGGCGAGCGCCACCGTCCCGACCCGCGCCCCGGCCGCCTCGGTCCGGCGCGAGGCACGGTTCACGAGAAGGCGCAGGATCGCGTCCAGGCGGTCGTGGTCCGTGTGGTGGATGTGATCGGCCTTGGTGGCCGCGAACAGGACCCGGTCGGCCCGCGGGGAGAAAAGGCGCGACAGCAGCGTGTTGCGTCCGGTCCGGAACGCCATGAGCACCTGATCCAGCGCTTCCTCCAGTTCCGCGAGGGCCACGGGACCGGCGTCGATGGCCGCCAGCACATCGACGAGCACGATCTGGCGGTCGATGCGCTGGAAGTGATCGCGAAAGAAGGGTCGGACCACATGGGTCTTGTAGGCCTCGAAGCGTCGCTCCATGAGGGCCGCGAAGCTGCCCGGCGCGATCGGCTGCCCGTGAGGCAGATCGAGCGGCGCGAAGGTCAGGGCGGGCGAGCCCGCGAGGTCGCCCGGCATGAGGAACCGGCCCGGCGGCGTGGTGGCGACGGCCTCCGAGCCGGCGCGCAGGGCCGTGAGATAATCCTTGAAGGCCTCGCTCGCCTTCGACGCGAGCATCTCGTCGGACGCCCCTGAAGGATCGAGCGCTTTCAAGGTTTCGTGCCAGCTCCCGGCAACAGGAACGCGATCGCGCTTGCGGCTTGCTTCGATCGTCTGCCGGGACCACTCGGCGTAGCCGGCATCGAGGAGCGCAAGGTCGAGCAGCCACTCGCCCGGGTAATCCACGATGTCGAGGGCGAGAGAGGCCGGCCCCGGGCGCCAGCCGGACTTGCGCTCGTATTCCACATCCACGCGCAACTCGCTGATCCGGTTGGTGGATTGCGGCCAGCGCCGGCTCTCCGTGAGGGCCGCCATGTGCTCCTCGTAAGGAAAGCGCGGCACCGCGTCGTCCGGCTGATGGGCCAGATGGGCCCGCCGGATCCGCCCCTCGGCGGAAGCCCGGAAGGCGGGCAGGCTCGTGCCGCGGGTGAGGTGATGCACGAGCGCGGTGGTGAAGACCGTCTTGCCGGACCGGGCGAGCCCCGTGACGCCGAGGCGGAGGGAGGGCTGGATCAGCTGCCCGGAAGCCTCCCAGATCGATTGCGCGGCGGACCCGGCGCGGGAGGCGAGATCGGTGATGACGGACACGAAGATGAACCTAATGCTCTCAAGCCAAGCTCGAAGGTGGGGCTTGAAGTCCTAACGTGCAAGACAGCGTCAGCGCTCCACGCTCGGCGCGGGGGCCCGGGAGAGGTCGGCCTTCCTCTCGTCGGACTTCGCATTCTCCTTCAGCCGCGCGGCTGCCCGCTCGACGGCTTCCTCCACCAGGTCGGGGCTGGCGCGCAGCGCCCCGAGCTCGAAGGCCGACATCGCCAGCATCACGTGGGTCAGGTTCGGTTGAGGCGTGCCGTCCTCGGCGAACAGCTTGAGATCGTCGGTGGGCTTCAACCCGAGACCTTCGACCATGCGGCCCGCATAGTTGCGGTGGCGCTGCTCCTCGGACGGACAGGCGGCAGCCACCTGAACCGTCCGGCTGGGCTTCGGCGCCGCAGAGGCGGCAACCGCCGGCTCCATCGCCGGTCTGCGCCGGGCGATGGCCTGCGGCTGCGGCGCCTTCGCCTTCTCGCCCATGCCCTCGGCGATGCTCGGGACCCGGTACTGCGGCGACCGCGGCGCCATCGGAATCACCATGGACACCCGACCCGGCCTGCCTCCAGGGCCGGCTTTCGCCGTATAGCGCACGCCGCCGCCCGTCTTGCGGCGCGAGGCGAGGTACTGAGCCCGCACGGTGCCGCCGATGCCTCTCACCGCCAGCATGGCGATCCCGCCGATGCCCGTCGCGACGCCGCATTCGGCCGGAGCCCAGCGGCGAACGATGTCCAGGGCGGACTTGCGGTTGAATTCCAGGTAATAGCGTCGCAACAGGGTGGCGGCGGCGTCGGCTCCGTGATCGGCGGAGATGAAGCCGACATGGCCCTCGCCGTCGGTGGCGAGTTCGCCGTTCCAACGGGCGCTCTTGATGCACCAGTAGTTGTTGAGCTTGACGCAGCGGGTGACGAAGGGGCGCTCGGCCTTGAGAAGAGCCGCCATGGCCACGACGGGTTTCGGCTCCAGGGCCGCCATGGCCTCTCGGCGCCAGTTCGTGACTTCGCGACGCTCCGGCTCATAGCGCGCCTGCTGAGCGGCCGCCTCCCGGACAGGCCGCGAGGGAGTTTCGCCCGCCCCGTGATCGTCCCCGGGCAGGAGGGCACGCAGCGCAAGGGCGATCGCAAGAACCATCTGAGGCGTCATGGTAAGGATCAGCCCCCGCTTCGGCCGAAAAGGATGGAAAAGCTTTCAGGCAGAACGATGGTAGGGCCGATCGGTTCAGTCTCAATGCATGATGCTGGTCCTTCGGGCGCAATCGACGTCTCAAGCATCGGACGCGTCATCGACCTCACGCCCGATGCTGCGAGCTTTTGCTTGGGAGCATCATGCATACGAAAGCGGGCCATGAGCGTGCCCCACTCCACGTCATCACCGGCCTTGTGCCGGTGATCCCGATCGGAAGGGCGCAGCGCTTCTCCGTATCGGGATGGCCGGCACAGGGCCGGCCATGACGTGGGGAGGGTGTTGTCACCGGGCCAAACACACCACGTCATCACCGGGCTTGTCCCGGTGATCCCGATTGTTCGAGGCGCCGCGCCTCACCTTATCGGGATGGCCGGCACAAGGCCGGCCATGACGTGCGGAGGGTATCATCACCGGGCTTGTCCCGGTGACCTCGATCGCAAGACCGCCGAGCGCATCGTGCAGACGAAAGCGGGCCTCGAGCGTGACCCGAACGATGCGCCCCTTGAGGATGTGAGCATCGGATCCGATGCTCTAGTCGTCCTCTCCGTTCCCGAGGGATTTGGGCGTCACGAAGCGCTCGAGAGTCCCGGATTTCGGCTTGATCGCGCTCCAGGCCTCAAGCGGGAAGTCGATGACGGCAAGGCCGGCGGTCGGGTATTTCTGTCCGAGCCGCAGGATCCCGTCGACATCACCCTCGCCGATGAGAAGCTTCGCGAGTTCCTCGAAGCCGGGATTGTGGCCGATCATCAGCAGGGTCCCGACCCCGGGCTCCACCTCCTGCACGACATCCATGAGCCGCCCGACGGGCGCCTCGTAGATCCTCCCGTCGCGGCGGGTCTCGATGTCGCCGAGGATCGACTGAACCCTCTCCCAGGTCTCCTCCGTCCGACGCGCCGGCGAGAGGATGACGAGATCGGGCTCCAGCCGCTCCCTCTTGAGATAGGTTCCCATGACGGGAGCCGCCTCCTGCCCCCGCTTGGCGAGAGGCCGGTCCAGGTCGAGGACACCGGACGGCCAGCCGGCCTTGGCGTGACGGAGGAGCAGGAGGCGAAGCATCAGCGCCCGTCCCGTCTGGCGATGAAGGCCAGCTTCTCGAACAGCCTCACATCCTGCTCGTTCTTCAGCAAAGCCCCATGAAGCGGCGGGATGAGCTTGCGGGTATCGCGCTCCCGGAGTTGCTCAGGGCCGATGTCCTCGGAGAGCAGGAGCTTGAGCCAGTCGAGCAGCTCCGAGGTGGAGGGCTTCTTGCGCAGACCGGGAACGTCCCGCACCTCGAAGAAGATCTTCAGGGCCTCCTCGACCAACCGGTGCTTGATGCCGGGATAGTGCACCTCGACGATCCGACCCATGGTCTCCGCGTCCGGGAACCGGATGTAATGGAAGAAGCAGCGGCGCAGGAAGGCGTCCGGAAGCTCCTTCTCGTTGTTGGACGTGATGATCACGATGGGGCGTCGGGCGGCCTTCACGGTCTCGCCGGTCTCGTAGACGAAGAACTCCATGCGGTCGAGCTCGAGCAGGAGGTCGTTCGGGAACTCGATGTCGGCCTTGTCGATCTCGTCGATGAGCAGCACGGGCCGCACCTCGGACGCGAAGGCCTCCCAGAGTTTGCCCCGCTTGATGTAGTGGCGGATGTCGGACACCCGTGGGTCGCCGAGCTGGCTGTCGCGCAGTCGTGACACCGCATCGTACTCGTAAAGCCCCTGCTGGGCCTTGGTGGTCGACTTGATGTGCCAGGTCAGGAGCGGTGCGTTCAGGCTCCGGGCGATCTCCTCGGCCAGGACCGACTTCCCCGTGCCGGGTTCCCCCTTCACCAGAAGGGGCCGCTCCAGGGTGATGGCCGCATTGACGGCCACCGTCAGGTCCTCGGTCGCCACATAGGTGTCGGTTCCGGCAAAACGCGCCATTCTCACCATTCCTCGGTTTCTTCCAGACCCTAATTCCTGCCCCCGCCTTTCGGCAATCGCCTTCATAGGATAAGCCCATGACAAACGAACCGGGAGGACGATGACCTATGGCCAATAACCGCTACCACAAGGACCGCATCGGCAATCACAAGCTGCGCCCTGAGACCCTCATGCTGGGCTACGGATACGACCCGACCCTGTCGGAGGGCGCCGTGAAGCCCCCGGTCTTTCTCACCTCCACCTTCGTGTTCAACAGCGCCGAGCACGGCAAGGAGTTCTTCGATTACGTGGCGGGCCGCCGCGAGCCCCCGCAGGGCGAGGCCGCGGGGCTCGTCTATTCGCGCTTCAACCACCCCAATTCCGAGATCGTCGAGGACCGGCTCGCCATCTTCGAGGAGGCGGAGGCCGGCCTCCTGTTCTCGTCCGGCATGTCGGCCATCTCCACGACGATCCTGGCCTTCGCCCGGCCGGGCGACGTGATCCTTCACTCCCAGCCCCTCTACGGCGGCACCGAGACCCTGATCGCCAAGACTTTGGCCAACATGAACATCGGGTCCATCGGTTTCGGCGACGGCGTGGACGAGGCCGGCATCCGCGCGGCCGCGAAGGAAGCTCAAGCCAAGGGCCGGGTCTCGGTCATCATGATCGAAACGCCCTCCAACCCGCTCAACACGCTGGTAGACATCGCCCTGATCAAGAAGATCGCCGACGAGATCGGCGCGAGCCAGGGGCATCGCCCGGTGATCGTCTGCGACAACACCCTGCTCGGCCCCCTGTTCCAGAAGCCGCTCAAGGACGGGGCCGACATCTCGGTCTATTCTCTGACGAAATACGTGGGCGGCCATTCCGACCTGATCGCCGGCGCGGCGCTCGGATCCAAGGAACTGATGAAGACGGTGCGTCTGCTGCGCTCGGCCATCGGCACCCAGCTCGACCCCCATTCCTGCTGGATGATCGGGCGCTCGCTGGAAACGCTCGCCCTGCGCATGAGCGCGGCGAACCGGAACGCTGAAATCGTGGCGCAGTTCCTGCACGAGCACCCCGGTGTGGTGAAGGTGCACCATCTCGCCTATCTGCCCGCGGGCTCGCGGGCCAGAGAGGTCTATGAGGCCCAGTCCGACGCCCCCGGCTCGACCTTCTCTTTCGATGTCAAGGGCGGCGAGGCGGAGGCCTTCCGGGTGCTCAACGCGCTCCAGGTGTTCAAGCTCGCGGTGAGCCTCGGGGGCACCGAGTCGCTGATCTCGCACCCGGCCTCCACGACCCATTCCGGCGTGCCGAAGGCGACCCGGGATCGCCTCGGCGTTTCCGACGCCACGATCCGCGTCTCCATCGGGATCGAGCATCCGGACGACCTCGTGGCCGATCTGGCGCAGGCGCTGGCGACCCTGGATTAGCCATCGCCGCCGACCCTATCGGGATCCCCGGCCACGCCGATCGGCATGGAAACCCCATGCGCTCATGTCGCGCCCACCATGCCGCCGGGCGCGGCATTAACCCCTTGCGCATCACTTGGACCTAGAAGGACAATATCTCTGACCGGAAGGAAGCAATGGCCGCTGCGATAGACCTGCACGCCTATCAGGAACCCATTCTTTTTCTGGCAACGGCAGGCATCGTCGTCCCCCTGTTTCACCGGCTCAAGGTCAGCCCGGTCCTGGGGTTCCTGGCGGCAGGCGCGTTGCTGGGTCCCTATGGGCTGGGGCGGCTCATGCCGAGCTATCCCTGGGTCGACTGGCTGACCTTCACGGACCCGGAGGGGACCTCCCGGTTGGCCGAGTTCGGCGTGGTCTTCCTCCTGTTCACCATCGGGATCGAGCTGTCCTGGCAGCGCCTGCGCCTCCTGCGACGCATGGTCTTCGGGTTCGGGACGCTTCAGGTCGTGCTCTGCACCCTCGCCTTGAGCCTGTTCGCGTACAAGAGCGTCGCCACCGTGACGGCCGCCGCCATCATCGGCATCGCCCTGGCCCTCTCCTCCACGGCCATCGTCCTGCCGGTCCTCGCGGAACAGAAGCGTCTCAATACCTCGCCGGGACGCGCGAGCTTCTCCGCCTTGCTCTTCCAGGACCTGGCCGTGGCGCCGATCCTGCTCACCATCGCGGTGCTGGACGTCCGGCAACCGGAGGTGACCACCCTGACCCTGGTCATGTCGCTCCTCCAGGCGGCGCTGGCGCTGGCCGTCATCGTGGTGCTCGGACGCATCGTCCTGCGACCGTTCTTCCAGATGGTGTCGACGACGAAGAGCCCCGAATTGTTCATGGCCGCCTGCCTGCTGGTGGTGCTGGTCACGAGCCTGGTCGCCGCCGCAAGCGGCCTGTCGATGGCGCTCGGCGCCTTCATTGCCGGCATCCTCCTGTCGGAAACCGAGTACCGGCGGGCCGTCGACACGACGATCCAGCCGTTCAAGGGCCTCCTGCTCGGCGTCTTCTTCGTCTCGGTCGGCATGAACCTGGACGTCGTCCGGTTTCTGGAGGCGCCGCTGACGATCCTGGGGATCGCCACTCTGGTGATCACCGTCAAGAGCGTCATCATCTTCTGGCTGAGCCGCCCCTTCGGGCTCAATGCGGCCGAGGCCGCCGAGACCGGGCTGCTGCTCGGCCCCGGCGGCGAGTTCGCGCTGGTCATCCTCGGCAGCGCGATGGCGGCCGGGCTCGTCCCGGGCGAAGCCGGCCAGAGCCTCCTCATCGTGACCACGCTCACCATGGTGGCGATTCCCTTCTTCGCCCGGCTGGGACGCCGCCTGAGCCGCCGGCTGGAGAAGAAGCGCGCCCTCGACCCGGCGATTACGGTTCCACCCCCGCCCGAGGAGCCCGGGCGTGTCATCGTGGCCGGCTATGGCCGGGTCGGCCAGCTCGTCGGCGACATGCTCCAGCGGCACAAGGTGCCCTACCTCGCCATCGACCTCGACCCGGCCCGCGTGGCCGAACAGCGCCGGGCCGGCAAGCCGGTCTATTTCGGGGACGGATCCTATCCCGAGTTCCTGCGCGCCTGCGGCATCGAGCAGGCGCGGGCCCTCGTCATCACCCTCGATACGCCGAGCGCCATCGGGGCGGTGGTCGCGGCCGCCCGGCAGGAGCGGCAGGACATCACCATCGTGTCCCGGGCCCGCGACGACAAGCACGCCGCTCAGCTCTACGATCTCGGCGTCGACGATGCGGTGCCCGAGACCATCGAGGCCTCCCTGCAGCTGAGCGAGGCGGTCCTGACGGATATCGGCGTTCCGATGGGGTTGGTCATTGCCTCGATCCATGAGCGGCGCGACGAATTCCGCGAAGTTCTCAAGAAGAAGAACACCCGCAACCCGGAGCGCATCGAATTCAGGGCACGTCGGACGGTTGGAAAGTGAGGACCCGGTCCGTGCGCCGGATTGGCCTTGACCTTCCTCTCCATTGCCGGACACTGGCCCGATGTTCCTGACCTTCTTCACTGAGCTGCGCGCGGCCAAGGTGCCGGTTTCCTTTCGGGAATACCTGTCCCTGCTGGAGGCGCTCGACCGTGACCTCGCGGAGAAGAGCGTTGAGGAATTCTACTACCTCTCCCGGACCTGCCTGGTGAAGGATGAGCGGCATTTCGACCGGTTCGACCAGGTGTTCGCCCAGGTATTCAAGGGCATCGAGAGCATGGGCCATGCGCTCGACGCGAGCGGCATCCCCGAGGAATGGCTGCGCAAGCTCGCGGAGCGCTACCTCACGGAGGAGGAGAAAAAGCAGATCGAGGCCATGGGCTGGGACAAGCTCTGGGACAACCTCAAGGAGCGCCTGAAGGAGCAGAAGGGCCGCCACCAGGGTGGCAACAAGTGGATCGGAACCGCCGGCACCTCCCCTTACGGCGCCTACGGCTACAACCCGGAAGGCATCCGCATCGGCCAGGACAAGAACCGCAACTTCCGTGCCGTGAAGGTGTGGGACAGGCGCGAGTTCAAGGATTTCGACGACAGCGTGGAGCTCGGCGTCCGCAACATGCGCATCGCCCTGCGCCGTCTGCGCCGTTTCGCCCGGACCGGCTCGGCCGAGGAGCTGGATCTGGACGGGACGATCCACGAGACGGCTCACAGGGGCTATCTCGAGGTGCGTCTGCGCCCCGAGCGCCGCAATGCCGTGAAGGTTCTGCTCTTCCTCGATGTCGGGGGGTCCATGGACTGGCATGTGGAGGCCGCCGAGGAGCTGTTCTCGGCCGCGCGCCTCGAGTTCAAGCACTTCGAGCACTTCTACTTCCACAACTGCGTCTACGAGAACCTCTGGAAGGACAATCGCCGGCGCTTCGACGAGGTGATCCCCACCCTCGACGTGATCCGCACCTACCCGTCCGATTACCGGGTGGTCTTCGTGGGCGACGCTTCCATGAGTCCCTACGAGGTCACCCATCCCGGCGGCTCGGTGGAGCACTGGAACGAGGAGCCCGGCCAAGCCTGGATCCGGCGCATTCTCGACCATTTCCCGAAAGCCGTGTGGCTCAACCCGGTGCCGCAGCCGCACTGGGGCTACACGCAATCCCTCACCCTGATCCGGGATCTCTTTGCGGAGCGCATGTACCCGCTCACTCTCGAAGGCATCGACCACGCGATGCGGGAACTGGTCCGCTAGCGCATCGGACGGACCCAGAGGGCCGCGTCAGCGAAAAGCGGACCACTCTAGAGCCTCAGAGGCAGAGCCGGTCGGGTTCGCGGAACGGATGCTGCGCCGCTAGCGCTGATTCCATGTGAGTGGAAGCAGCTCTCTTCTTTGCCGAGCCGCATTTTCTGACGGTGGACCGGATCCACTTCACCGAAAAATGCTCTAAGAAGCCTCATGACCCAGACCTATACCCACAGCCCCAAGCCCTTCGGCGGGCCGATCTCCTTCACTCTCAGGGGCGAGAAGCTCACCGTGGACTCGGGCCGCAAGGTGCATGAGGTCCAGCTCGGGGCCGTCAGCACCGTTCGCATGACGTTCGAGCCCGGCCGGCTGGCGCAGAAATCGTTCCGCACCAAGGTCGTCATGAGGGACGGCAAGTCCTTCACATTCAACTCGCTCGACTGGAAGAGCCTGGTGGAGGCCCGGGAGCTGACCCGGGAGTACCGCGCCTTCGCCCAATCCCTCTGCGAGGCCATTGCCCGGGCAAACCCCCGGGCGAGATTCGTGGCCGGGAAGCCCTTGGGGCTCTGGCTGCCCACCTCGGCGCTTGCCATCGCGTCGCTCCTCGCCATGGCCTATCTGATCTGGCAGGCTCTGCGCATGGGCGCGACAGGGGTCGCGCTGCTGGGAGCGCTGTTCGCGGTCGTGGGGGTCTGGCAGATCGAGCCGATGATCAGGCTCAACAAGCCCCGCCCGTTCCGCGCCGGGGCATTGCCGGCGGAGCTCCTGCCGAAGGCTCCTTGAACGAGGGGCAATCCGCAACCCTGTGATCTCTCCGCGTCATCACCGGGCCAGGGCCGGCCATGCCGTGGAGGGCGGCGCCAGCCGAGTGTCTCATCCTCCCACGTCATCACCAGGCTTGTCCCGGTGATCCCGATGCGAGAAGCGCCGCACCCTCCCGATCGGGATGGCCGGCACAAGGCCGGCCATGACATGGGAGGGTATCATCACCCACCCATCCCACCTCTCCACGTCATCACCGGGCTTGTCCCGGTGATCCCGCTTCCGTAGAGCGCCGCGCCTCACCGGATCGGGATGGCCGGCACAAGGCCGGCCATGACGTGCGGAGGGTATCATCGCCGGGCTTGTCCCGGTGATCTCGATCGGTAGACCGTCGAGCGCATCGTGCGGCCCTTCAGGTCCGCACGCAACGAGGCTCTAGGCTCGCACCACCAGCACCGAGCACCGGGCATGGCGCACGACCGTGGCGGCATTGGATCCGAGCAGGTAAGTCGCCATGGTCGGCCGATGCGAGCCGATGACGACGAGGTCAGCCCCGGTCTTTTCGGCCTCGTCCAGCACTTCGTTGTAAACGGAGCCGAGCCGGACCACGGCGGAGACGCGCTCCGCCGGGAGCGCCACCTTGGCGGCGAGGTCCGCCAGTCGCTTCTCCGCCTCGCCCTGCTGCTCCTCGTCGAAGGTCGGCGGCATGAACTCCATGTAGGTCACCGGGACGATGGCGCGCACATAGATCAGGCGCAGAGTGCCGCCCGAAGCCATCGCAAGCTCCACCGCCTTGTCGATGGCGGGCTGCGCCGCTTCCACTTCCCCGAGGTCGACAGGCACCAGGATCGTCTTGAACATCGGCTTATCTCCGGATCAACCTTGGCGGGTCGGCGTGTGAACGACCAGTCCGTCGAGCTCGGGCCTGACGCGGATCTGGCATGACAGCCGCGAGTTGGGACGCACATCGTAGGCGAAGTCGAGCATGTCCTCCTCCATGGGCTGAGGCTGGCCCGTCGCGGCCTCCCACTCCTCTGCGACATAGACATGACACGTGGCACAGGAGCAGGCTCCCCCGCATTCTGCCTCGATCCCGGGAATGCCATTGCGGATGGCCGTTTCCATGACGGTTGCGCCCTCCTCCGCCTCCACGGTGCGGGCCGTGCCTTCGGCATCGATGAACGTAATATTGATCATTGCGGACCTCTGCTTGTCGGCGCATACTTATGACAGACTGCGCCGGAAGACGAGAGACGCATACGAAACCTGCCGTCTTTTCGCCGCAATTTTCCCCGGTAGAGCAGGTTACTAAGCCGTTAACGACGTTCATAAATGGCAGGGGACATCGGGTTCCCTTGTTTCAGATCGGCCGCTAGACTTGCTTGGTAAATGACAGATTACCGTGCGGAATTCCCAAGACAGGATCCCGCACCGGTTGGAGCCAGGCATTCACCTCGTCGTTGTAGGGAGTGAAGGCGGCTTCAACCATCATCAGTTGCGTCACGAGGGCGGATCATGGCGACCGAGAACAAGAAAATGAAGGACCCGGCCGAGGCAGCCTTGTCGGCTGTCGAGCAGGCGCTCAATCTTGAAGAGACTTTCGTGATCCACACACCGGAGCGCTCGGGCGGCAAGTCGTACGAGGAGCCGAAGCTGCCCGATATCGACGATCACGACTTCACCAAGGGTCCCTTCGGTCTCGGTTCCGATTCCCTGTCCGCCCAGGCAGACGACCACGACCCCAGGCTCGACGACATGGCCCGCTCCGGCTTCATCGCCCCCGACCGGAACTCCGTGGCCAATGACGACCGCCAGAACGTCGGCGTGATGCTGCAGGCCCTTCAGATCCGCCCCTCCCGCCGCGCTTACTGGATGGCCGCCCTCGCCACCCTGCTCTGGCTCGGGGGCGTCGGAGCCTTCGTCTATACGCAGGGCATTACGACTCCCGAACAACTGCTCGCCGCCTTCTCGACCTCGCAGCTGGCCCTCGCCGCCGTCGGGCTCGTGGCACCCGTCTTCCTGTTCTTCATCGCGGCGATGCTCACCGTCCGTTCGCAGGAGATGAAGATGGTGGCCCGCGCGGTCGGCGAAGTCGCCGTGCGTCTGGCCCAGCCCGAGAACTTCTCGACCGACGCGGTTCTCTCGGTCTCGCAGGCCGTGCGCCGCGAGGTCGCGGCGGTCGGTGACGGGGTCGAGCGGGCTCTCGCCCGCGCCGGCGAACTCGAAACCCTCGTGCGCAGCGAGATCTCGACGCTGGAGCGCGCCTATTCCGACAACGAGATCCGCATTCGCTCGCTCATCGACGAGCTCGTGGCGCAGCGCGAGGCCATCGTGTCGAACGCGGAGCGCGTGCGCGGCTCGATCACGGGGGTGCACCAGACCCTCATTCAGGATCTTGACGGCGCCAGCGAGCGCGTCGTTGCGGCCGTCAGCGGCGCCGGCGACAAGGTCACTGCCTCGCTGGAACAGCAGGGCGATCACATCACCCAGGCCCTCGGCCGCGCCGGGGAGCGCGTCGTCGAGGAAATGGCAAGCCGCGGCGTCGAGCTGGTGGAACGCCTCTCGGGCTCGAGCGAAGAGATCAAGAACGGCATCTCCGAAGTCGGCACCATCATCACGGGCGCGCTCGAGAGCAAGGCTCAGGACATCACGGGCGCCTTCGAGCGCACCGGCGATCTCCTGACCCGTCACCTCCAGGAAGGCGCGAGCCAGGTCACCCGCACTCTCGCGGAAACCGGCCGCGGCGTGATCGACGCGCTCGCCCAGCAGGGCAACGACGTGCGCGAGGCCTTCGAGTCGACGGCCCGCACCCTGGAAGACAGCTTCGCCCAGCGCGGCAGCGAGATCACGGAGAAGCTCGCAGCCACCGGCGGCGTGATTGCCGACGACATCTCGGCCCGTACCGCGGAAATGCGGGACCAGATCGCCGCCGCCGGCTCCGCCGTGGGCGAGGAGATCGCGACTCGCGGCGTGCAGGTCCGCGAGCAGCTCGCCGCCACCGGATCCGGCGTGGTCGATGAGATCGTTCTGCGTGGCAACGAGTTCCGGGAGCGCCTGGCGACGACCGCAGCCGACGTGACCCGTGAGATCGACCAGCGCGGCGCCGAGGTGCGCGAGCAGCTCGAGAGCGCGGTGCGCCTTGCCGACGAATCCATCGGAACCCGCGTGGAGGATCTCGCCAATCGCCTGGAGACGGCGAGCCAGCGGGTCAGCGAGTCCGTGACCGTCCAGGGTCAAGCCCTGGAGACCAGCCTGGCTCAGGCCGGCGAGCGCGTCTCGCTGCTCATGGGCCATCAGGTCGAGGAATTCCGCACATCCTTCGAGTCGCGAGGGGAGGAATTCGCGCAGGCCCTTTCCCGCCACACCGACGAAGCGCATACCCGCCTGGCCACGACTGCCAAGGACATCGTTCTCGCCATCGCGTCCCAGGGTTCGCGCGTCAACGACGTGCTCAACCGCACCGCGGAAACCCTCTCCGCGACGGTCGATACCCGCACCCGCGAGATGGAAGAAACCCTGGGCTCGCGTCTCACTGCCTTCGAGGGCGTCATGGCCCGCGGCGGCGAGATGGCCGAGCGCATGTCCCGGGACGTGGGCAGCCTGACGGAGACGATCAGCGGCCGCTTCGAAGAAATGGACCGTCTCATCACCGTGCAGGGCCGCACCGTGGCCGAGTCCTTCGCCGAGCGCGCCCGCGAGGCGACGACCGCGATCGAGACCCAGCTTGCGGCTCTCGAGGAGCATGCCACCCGCCGCACATCGGAGATCGCGGTCAACTTCGACACCATCGTCGAGCGGGTCGATACGGTTCTCGGTGCCCGCTCCACCGCCCTCAACGAGGCTCTTGTCATCCGCACCGGCGAAATGGCTCGTGTCATGGCCGAGGGCGGGCGCGACGTGGCGACCGCCCTCCAGGCACGCGTCGACGAGATCAGTCAGGCGATTGCCGCCAAGACCAATTCGATCGCCGATACCCTGGCGTCGAAGGCTGAACAGATCGGCGAGTCGCTGGATGGCCGCATCGCCACGATCAACGAGGTTCTCGGCACGCGCGCCGACGAGATCACGGCGACCCTGGGCACCCGCGCATTCGAGATCAACCAGACCCTCGGGAGCCGCGCGGATGAGATCGCCAACGCCCTCAACCAGAGCGTCGCGATGCTCGAAGACCGGGTCGTCAACCGTCTCACCGGCGTCGCCGAGACCATCGACGAGCGCGGACAGGCCGTTCTCGGCTCCTTGACCGGCCGCATCGACGAGATCCGCTCCCTCTTCGACACCCAGGGCACGTCCCTGGTCGAGAATCTCGGCACCCATGGCGACCTCATCGGCCGCGAAGTCGCAGCCATCAGCGAAGCCACCC
This sequence comes from Microvirga sesbaniae, assembly GCF_025460805.1. Taxonomy (GTDB): domain Bacteria; phylum Pseudomonadota; class Alphaproteobacteria; order Rhizobiales; family Beijerinckiaceae; genus Microvirga; species Microvirga sesbaniae. The sequence continues at coordinate 130,213 of NZ_JAMXFJ010000002.1, forward strand.
TGCGCACCCTCGAAGAACGCAGCACCACCCTGCTCTCCTCCCTCCAGGAGCGCACGATGGAGATGACCGCCTCCTACGCGCAATCGACGGAGGCCATGCGCACCGCCATCGACGAAGGCACTCAGCAGAGTGTCCAGACCCTCGCCGGCACCAGCGACCGCCTGCGGGGCGAACTCACCGATGTGCTCGGCCGCCTGCAGGATGCCAATCGCCTGCTCCAGCAGGTTGCGGCCTCGGCCAGCAGCAATCTCGGCGCCGTCGAGGACGGGTTGGCCGGGCGGGTCCAGCACATCGAGTCGCTCCTCTCGGAAATCGCCACCCAGACGGGCCGTGCCTCCGACCAGGTGGCCGATCAGGTGGACGCGCTGCGCAATGTGTCCTCCGGGGCCATCCAGCAGGCGCTGGACCTGGCCCGGAGCCTCGAGGAGCGCGGCCGCGCGCTCACCGACACCACCCAGGATCAGGTGCGTACCCTCACCGAGGCGACGAGCGCTCTGGAGCGCGTCGAGGCGCGCATGAGCGAGGCCCTGTCCAGCCGCCAGCACTCCCTGGACGAGCTCCTCGCCCGGATCACGGACCGTTCGCAGGAACTCGAAGCCGTCACCCGGTCCTTCACGAGTCTGATGGAGGGTTCTCTCGAGAACGCCGATGCCAAGGCCCGGCAGCTCGGTTCGGTTCTTGCCGCAGCCGCGGAGACGACGACGAACGCCATCGGCGAGCAGTTCGAGCGCATCCGCGCCACCACGGGCGAGGAAAGCACGCGCACGGCGGCCGCCCTGCGCACCAGCTACGAACAGGCGGCGGCCGAGATGACCGAGGCGCTGACCAGCGCCACCGCCAGGTTCCGCGATACCATGGGCGAACTCCGCGGCATGACGGGTCAGATCCAGCGGGAGCTGGAAGCCACCCGCGCGGAACTCCGCCGCGGCGTCGTCGAGCTGCCGCAGGAGACGCAAGAGGCGAGCGCCAACATGCGCCGCGTCGTCGCCGATCAGATCAAGGCCCTCAACGAGCTGTCGGCTCTCGTGTCGCGCTCGAACCGCCTCGTCGATGCCGCCCCGGCTCCTCAGCCCCGCAAGGCGGCCGTCAACGAGACGCCGGTTGCCGCCACCATGGCGGCAGTCGCGGCCGCGGTCGAGCAGCGCATCGCGCAGACCCCGGCTCCCGGCCCGACGGTCGCCCGGCAGGCCGAGCCTAAGCCTCCGGCCGCTCCAGCTCCAAGCCCTGCTGCCGCAAGCCCCGCTCCGGCCCCAAACCCCGCTCCTGCGCCGGTCCGCCAGGCGCAGCCGGCCGAGCGCCCGGCCCCCCGGCGGGACCAGGTGCCGGCCCGTGATGCGGGCGGCCGCAGCGGCTGGCTCTCGGACCTTCTCAACCGGGCCTCCCGCGACGATGACGTGGAACCGGCCCGCGCGCCGGCCAAGACCGAGCGCGGCCGCACGGGCAGCCTTGAGTCCCTCGACTCGATCTCGGTGGATATCGCCCGGATGATCGATCACGAGGCCGCCGTCGAACTGTGGGACCGTTACCGTCGCGGCGAGAGCAACGTGTTCACCCGCCGTCTCTATACCCTGCAGGGTCAGCAGACCTTCGACGAGATCCGCCATAAGTACCGTCGGGATGAGGAATTCCGGCAGACGGTGGATCGGTATGTCGAGGAGTTCGAGCGGCTCCTGTCCGAGGTGGCCCGCGACGATCGCGACTCCATGCTGACGAAGACCTATCTCACGTCGGAAACCGGCAAGGTCTACACCATGCTGGCCCACGCGAGCGGGCGGTTCGAGTAGGAACTTTCAAAGCCGATCAGATGCGAAACGCGGCCTTCGGGCCGCGTTTCTGCTTTGCGGGCTTTAGAGCATCGGATGGATCCCAAAAGTGCAAGTCCACTTTTCATGTCCGATGCTTCAGGGTTCTTGCTGGTGCCGTTGCGGCAAATCGAAGGGAGCTCGGTGCCTGTATCCGGCTCGACCACCCGCGTCGGGCTGCCCCGCCCCGGGGGATGGGAAGAAACGTTCGGTCGTGTGAGGGGTCCGACCCGACCTTATTCTCAATCGAAGGTGTAGCGGACGCCGACGCGCACCTCGTGGGCGCCGATCGACTCCATCTCCAGTCCGGCACCGTTGTCAAAGGTGCGGGTTTTCACGTCACCCAAACTCACATAACGGTATCCGAGATCGAATGTGACATTCGACGACAACTGGTATCCGACACCGGCCATCAATGCCCAGGCCAGACTGAAGTTGTCGCCGCCGGCGATCGATTGCGAGTCGCCGACCCCGGTCTGCGGATCGTCGATCGTCAGCACCTGGTCAGAGAGAACGTTGTGGGCCACGCCGATGCCGGCGCCGACATAAGGCGTCACGCCCATCACCGGTCTGAAGTCCAGATAGCCGTTGGCCATGATCGTCGAGGATTGGAACCGACCGGAATCCGCAAGGGACGTCGTGCCGGGACCAGGGGCCAGCACGGCACCTTTGAACCGGGCGTCAAACGTGTGATCCAGCGTCATCTCCGCCCGGACATTGGCATTGAAGCGGTATCCGACCCCCGCGCCGACAACAGCGGCAGGGTCCAACCTTTCACGGCTGAGGTCACCGGTGACAGGCTGGGTTGCAACGTCCGCCTCCGGATGTTTGTATCCGACATAGCCGAGGGTCCCTCGCAGATACCAGCCGCGGGAGGTCTCCCGATAACCGCTCATTGCCGGGGAAGGCAGAAAGACGCGGGAGAGGTCGGCAGCCGAGGCAGCGGAACCTGCTGCGGCGAAAAGGCCAAGGACGGCCGCAATCTTGATGAATTGCATAGGGGATCTTCTTCACACGGCAAGCCACACGGACTGACGAGAACCCTCGGCAGCATCGTTATTATGTGTCTACAGCCTAAAGAAAACGTTAACCTTGAATCGCCGCATCGTGAGCCGCGCCCTGGCGAGGCCGAAACCCATCGACGCATACGGTCGTTGCAAGCTTTCACAGCTGCAAGTCGGCCGGACTCGTCAGTGTTCGCCGCCGGCGCAACCTCAACACTGCGCGCTTCATGAAGACGAGAGCATCGGATGTGAAACGTGGATTCACGTCCGATGCTCCACTCTTGGCCGGCGCATCGTTCGGGGCGGGCCCGGAGGGCCGCCTCAGCGGCCCGCTTTGGTCCGCAGGATGCGCTCCGCGGTCTTCCGATCGCGTTCACCGGGACAGCCCCGGTGATGACGGGGAGAAGGTGGCATGGGCCGGCACTGACACCCGCCATGTCATGGCTTGGCTCGTCCCGGCCATCCTGCGGCCTCACTGCCACCCTCCCCACGTCATGGCCGGGCTTGTCCCGGCCATCCCGATGCGGTGAAGCGCGGCGCCTCTCGTATCGGGATCACCGGGACGAGCCCGGTGATGACGTGGCGGGTTGTGTGAGGCGGTGCGAACACCCTCCCACGTCATGGCCGGGCCTGTCCCGGCCATCCCGATCGGAAGGGCGCGGCACCTCTCAGAAGCGGGATCACCGGCACGAGGCCGGTGACGACGCGGAGAAGGTGGTGAGGTCCGGCGCTGACACCCGCCACGTCATGGCCGGGCTTGTGCCGGCCATCCCGATTGCCCGATGCTCACATCCTGAAGGGGCGCATCGTTCGGGCCCCGAGCGTGGTCCGCTCGCGTCCGCACGATGCGCTCCCCCCCTCGGCGAGCAGTGCCGGGACAGTCCGGGCGGATCGATGTCCTTGCGGCTTGGCAATAGCAGCTATGCAATTTCGCAAGATGCGAGAGAAGTCTCGCTACGGAAGTGACTTCCAAGCCGGCAATTCGTCATCAAAGGAGTTTTCGCCTTACCGACCAGCTAAACCCTCGTAAACAATGAGATTTTATCGGCCATCGCCTCGTATCGGGCCATCAATGCTGGTGATCGGGCGCGATCTTTGTAACGCTTGTTCCAGGAGCGTCCCGCGGACGACCTTAGCAACTCGTCCATGTCCATTGTGCGTTCCCTATAATCCGCTCTTTGTTTCCCGCCGACGGAATGATAACACTATATCATTCTACAGCGCATTGACCTGAGCCGCGCGTCTGTCTGGAATCCTTCGCAACCGGGCTCACGTCCTTGCTCGAATCGCGACCGAAACGATGCATCAGCATTGGAGAAGGCCATGCGTATAGGGCCAGCGGGTCGACAAGGTGACGAAGGCCTACCTCAACGGCGGCAGCGCTACGGCCCCGACATCGCTGTCCATCGATCTCCCGCCCCTGAACGCGCCTTCTCCGGACGGTTCGGCTCCCCCGCAATAGGATGCGGAGCCGCAAGTCCGCGCAAGGCCATGACCGGACTACCGGATCTGGGCTCTGAAGACCTGGAGCCCAGATCCGGTTTTGAATGGCGGCGGGATCGGTCAGCTCGGGACTTTGTCCTTGTCGGGCGCCTGCGACTGGCTGCCGACTTCGCCGGGCTCCTCACGTCGGGGCAGCGGGCTTGAACTCACCCACCGCACGATGTCGAGCATGACGACCGACAGGGCCTCGTCGAGAGCGCGGGCGGCATTCGGCGCGTCCACGGCGCTGGCCGGGACGCTGGCGCGGAAGATGCGGCCGTTGACGATGCGACCGTTCTGATCGCTGACGATCTTCACGGATATCTCGGCCACGGCCATGTTGTCCGGAGTGGCGATCTCGAACCGGCGCAGCTCCGAGATGAGCTGAACGTCCGCGATGGCGCCGCTGCTCGGCCGCGAGACGCCCCGGAGCTGGGAAGCGTTCTCGAAGGTGTTGATCAGGCGGGTCTGGATCAGCCGCGGGAGATTGTCCGCCCACTGGCCTCCGCCGATGAACGACACGGAGCCGCTGGCATCCTTCACGAGGATCTGCTGGGTCGAGAGCGCCTGCAGGGCCGCAGGTTCGTTGACCAGGACCTGAACGCCTGCCGCGCCCCGGATTCGGGAGGTCGGCGCCGACAGGTCGAACGTGGCCGGCGCCGGCCCTGACGAGCAGGCGCCGGTCAAGGCGGCCAGAACCAACGCCGGGGCAAGGCCCCGAAGCAGGCAGGCTCGATTGTTCAGGGGGGTTAACACGGAGGATCCACGCATACTGGTTACTTAACGGCGTCCACTATACTCGGGGAGATTCGAACGGCCACCGAAAAGAAACTGCTGTGGATTACGCTCGATGCTCCTGACGGCGCGGCTGATGTCCCCCAGGGTGCGACGCCCCTCGACCGCCAGAGCCTCGTATTCCCTCAGGCCCGATTCCGTGAAGCGGTTGACGCCACCGAGAATGCCCTGGATGCCTTCGGTCCGGGTGTTGAGGTCGTTGGCGAGGTCACGCACGGCCACGGCCGCCGAGCGGATCTCGTCGAAGGCCCCCTTCCCGGCCTCCCCGGACGCCGAGCCGAGGAACTTCTCGGCCCCGGCCAGAACGGCATCGATCTTGTCGGCGGACTTGTTGAGCTTCTCGGTGATCGAGCGCGCCTCCTGGATGGCCTTGTCGATGTCGGGGCTGCGGCGGCTCAGGGTCTGGGTGAAGGTGTCCACGTTCTCGACCGTACGGCCGATCTTGGCCGGGTCGACCGCCTTGGCGATCTCGGCGATCTCCGCCACGGCCGAATCGAGCTTCGGGGCGGTCTCGTTGAGACGGTCGATCAGGCTCGCCGCGTCCTTGAGAGCCTCGCTCACGACCTGGCGGTTCTCCCCGAGGGCCGCGGTGAAGTTGTCGACATTCTCGACGATGCGGGAAACGCGCTGGCCGTCGATGGAATTGGCCACCTCTTCGACCTTGTCCACGGTGCGCCCGACCTTCGCCGGATCGATGGCCTTCGCGATGTTCGAGATATCTCCGACGGCGCTGTCGAGCTTCGGGGCGGTCTCGTTGAGACGGGCCACGAGGCTGTCCGCATTGCGCAAGGTGTTGGTGATGGCCTGCCGGTTCTCGCCCAGGGACTGGGAGAAGCCCTCGACGTTCTCGACGATGCGGGTCACGCGCTGCGGATCGACGGCGCGCACCACCGCGTCGACATTGGTCGCCAGGGTCTCGAGCTTCTCGGCCAGAGGCCCGACTTTCTCGGCCGCCTGCCCGATCTGGGCCAGGAAGCGGTCGATGCCCTCCGAGTTCTCGCCCAGAGCCTGGGAGAAGCGCTCCACGTTCTGGATCGTCCGGCTGATGGCCCCCTCGTTGTCGGAGACGACCCGCCCGACCCGCTCCAGGACGTCGTCGGCCCGGCGCGCGATGTTGCGCGCCGTCTCGATCAGATCCTGGAAGTCCGAGCGGTCGGCGAAGATCGTCGGCATGGGCTGGCCGGGACCGGCCACGAGCGGCGGGGCGCCCGGTTCGCCGCCGGACAGGCCCACATTCGCCACGCCGGTCAGGCCCTGGTATTCCAGGCGGGCGCGGGTGTCGGACCGGATCGGCGTATTGCTGTTGACCGTCGCGATGGCGACCACGCGGCGGGGATCCTCCGGCAGGAGGTCCAGGCCCGTCACCTCGCCGACGCGCAGGCCGTTGAAGGACACGCTGGACCCTTGTGAGAGCCCGGAGACCGAGCCGGAAAACACGATGCGGATGCTCTGGCGCGCCTGCCCCCGCTCGCCTCCGGAGAACCAGTAGACGAAGCCGAAGGCGGCTGCGATCACCGCCAGGGTGAAAAGGCCGATCAAGGCGTAGTTTGCACGCGTTTCCATCGTTACCCTTACGCGCCGCCGGCCATGACCGCGCGTGCCCGTTTCCCATGAAAATAAGAGCGAAGCCACGGGTGATCCGATTCCAGCATCACCTCGATGGGACCCTCGGCAAGAATTTTTCCCTCGCCGAGAGCCGCTATCCGGTCGCAGACCGAATAGAGACTGTCCAGGTCATGGGTTACCATGAATACGGTCAGGCCTAAAGTCCGCTGTAACGTCGCAATCAGGTCGTCGAACTCGCCTGCTCCGATGGGGTCCAGCCCCGATGTCGGCTCGTCGAGGAAAACGATCTCAGGGTCGAGGGCCAGCGCCCTCGCCAGGGCGGCGCGCTTGATCATGCCGCCGGACAGCTCGGAGGGCAGCTTGTCGGCCGCGTCGGGGTTCAGCCCCACCATCTCGATCTTGAGCATGGCCAGTTCGTCGAGCAGCCGGTCCGACAGGTGCAGATATTCCCGCATCGGGACCTGGATGTTCTGCTTCACGGTCAGGGCCGAGAACAGCGCACCCTGCTGGAACAGCACGCCCCAATGCCGCTCGAGCTGGCGGCGTTCCTCGGGAGACAGGTCGTCGAGGTTCTGACCCAGCACCTGGATGGTGCCAGCCCGCTTGGGCACGAGCCCGAGGATGGCCCGTGTGAGGACCGACTTGCCCTGGCCCGAGCCGCCGACGAAGCCCAGGATCTCGCCGCGGTAGACGTCGAGATCGAGCCCCTTGAGGATCGTTCTCTCTCCGAAGCCGACCTCGACCCCCCGGACGCTGATGATCACGTCGCGGTTCTTGGTCGGGTCGGAGGGGCGCCGTTCGAGCATCATGTCAGTAATTTATCGCTGCGAAGAACATGGCAAAGACGCCATCGAGCACGATGACCATGAAGATGGCCTTCACCACGGAGGACGTCACGTGACGCCCGAGGGACTCGGCCGAGCCCTCGACCGCCAGGCCCTCCAGGGTGGCGATGATCCCGATCACCAGCGCCATGAAGGGGGCCTTGATCATGCCGACCAGGAAGGTGTTCAGGCTGACCGCGGCCCGGAGGCGGTTCAGGAAGATGTCCGGGCTGATATCGCCATAGACCCAGGTGGTCAGTCCGCCGCCGACGAGCGCCGCGATCGACGCGATGAAGGTGAGGAGCGGAAGCCCGATCACCAGCGCCATGATTCGCGGCACGATGAGAACCTCGATGGGATCGAGGCCCATGACCCGCAGGGCGTCGATCTCCTCCCGCATCTTCATGGAGCCGATCTCGGCCGTGAACGCGGATCCGGAGCGGCCCGCGACCATGATCGAGGTCAGAAGGACTCCCAGCTCGCGCAAGACCAGGATGCCGATGAGGTCGATGACGAAAGGGGTCGCCCCGAACTTCACGAGCTGGAAAATGCCCTGCTGCGAGACGATGCAGCCGACCAGGAACGAGATCAGCACGATGATCGGAACGCCCCGATAGGCGATCTGCTCCAGCTGGTTGATCACCGCCGTCCCGCGGAAGCGGCGGGGATGGACGATCACGCGGATCAGCGCGGCAATGAGCTCGCCCAGGAACCCGACGCCGCCGACCATGTCCCGGCCGGCGCCGGCGACGCTCCGACCCACATCGACGAGGAAGTCGACCACCCGGGAATGCCGTGGCTTCGACGGGCCCTGGAAGTCGCGGAAGGCCGCTTCGTCCAGCAGGATCTTCTGCTCCGGCGTGGCATTGGCGAAATCGACCTGTCCCTTGCCGGACATTTCGTGGCGCGTGCGGTTGAGCGTCCAGGCGCCGAGGGTATCGAGACGCTCGACGCCGCTCAGGTCGAGGACGAGGGGAAAGGCTTCCGCGTCCGTTTCGATCTCCTGGACCAGGGATTCGACCGTCTGGGCATGAGGCGCCGTCCACGGACCGGAGAGCCGGACCGTCGTCTGCCCCCCGGCGCGGTCGATTGCGACTTCCGGCTTTCGAGCCAAGGTGCCCTGCGCCACGATCATCCCTTCGGCATTGATTCCGCTTGGTGATAGCGTGTCATTGCGCCACAAGTCGAGACGAAGTTAAGCAGAGATCGAAGAGAATGCGCACCCTCACCGTATCCATCGACCGATTCCCGATTGCCGGAACATTCACGATCGCCCGCGGCTCCCGCACGGAAGCCGTGGTGGTCACCGCGGCGATCGCCGAGAACGGGGCGGTCGGCCATGGGGAATGCGTGCCCTACCCCCGCTACGGCGAGACGGTCGAGGGTGTGGCGGCAGCCATCGAGGCCATCCGGCCGCAGATCGAGGCGGGACTGAGCCGAGAGGCGCTGCAGGGCCTCATGCCGCCTGGCGCGGCGCGCAACGCGGTCGATTGCGCTCTCTGGGACCTGGACGCGAAGCGCTCCGGAATCCGCGCCCACCTGACCGCCGGGCTGACCCGATGGCCGCCGGCGACCACTGCCTACACGATCAGCCTCGGCTCGCCCGAGAGCATGGCGGAAGCCGCCGCCAAAGCGGCCGACCGGCCGATCCTCAAGGTGAAGTTCGGCGCGCCCGACGGCGATATCGACCGGATCAGGGCCGTCCGCCGGGCGGCGCCCCAGGCCACCCTGATCGCCGACGCCAACGAGGGCTGGACCGAGGAGAACCTGGAGCGACACCTCGCGGCCTGTGCCGACGAGGGCTATGCCCTGGTGGAACAGCCTCTGCCTGCCAAGGCCGACGGGCATCTCGGCCGGATCTCGCGCCCCGTCCCGATCCTGGCCGACGAGAGCGTCCATGACCGGGCGAGCCTCGACCGGCTCGTCGGCCTCTACGAGGTCGTCAACATCAAGCTCGACAAGACGGGCGGCCTGACGGAAGCCCTGGCGCTCGCCGACGCCGCGGAGGCCAGAGGCTTCTCCCTCATGATCGGCTGCATGGTCGGCACCTCGCTCGCCATGGCGCCGGCCCTGGTTCTCGCGCCGCGCGCGCGCTTCGTCGATCTCGACGGTCCTCTCCTCCTCGCGAAGGACCGGGAGCCGGGCCTGCGCTACGAGGGCAGCATCGTCTATCCGCCGGAGCCGGCCCTCTGGGGCTGACCCCTTTGGAGGCGGACCACGACCAGCATCAGGATGAGCCCGATGGCGCCCAAGGGCGCCATCGCGGCGAAGACGCCGGCCCCCGCCTGGCTGTAGATCATGCCGCTGACGATCGTCGAGGCCGCAATCGCAAGAGCCGTCAGGGAGCCGTAGATTCCCTGCGCCCGCCCCCTCGCCTGCATGGGCGCCATCGCCGCCAGGGCCGCCATGGTGCCGATATGGGTGGCCGCGAAGGACAGGCTGTGCATGGTCTGCAGCACGACCGTGACCTCCGCCCCGGGCCCCAGGGACATGATGCTGAACCGAACAACCGCGGCGGCCGATCCCAGCAGGATCAGGCCGATGCCCGACGTTCGGCCGACATGGCGCCCGAGATAGAGGAAGACCAGGATCTCGGCGATCACGCCGGCGGCCCAGAAATAGCCGATGACCGCGTCGGAGAAGCCGGCGGAGCGCCAGTAGATGCTGGCGAAGGCGTTGAGCGCCCCATGGCTCGCCTGCGTGGCGGCTCCTGCGATCAGCACCAGCCACAGGATCCGCGGGAGCTTGGCCGGAGCTGTCGCGTGCGGCGGGCCGCTGGGGCCGGCGGGTTCGGGAACCTCCTTCGGGACGGCCATGAGCGTGGCCGAGAGCCCCAGGACCGGAATGAGTGTCAGGGCGACGATCACGACGTCCGGACCGAAGGCGCCGACCAGATATCCGCCCACGATGTTGGCGATGAAGAACGCGACCGAACCGGCGCCCCTGATCCGGCCATAGTTCAACCCCGGATGGCGCTGGACCGCGTTGGTCGAGACGAGATCGTTGCCCGGGATGACGCAGGATTGCGCGACCGCCACGAGGGCCACCAGGACCATGATCAGGGCCGCATTGTCGACCAGCAGGAACAGCGGAAAGCCGATCAGCTGGCCGAGATGGCTGGCCAGAAGCAGGCGCCTTGCCCCGAACGACCGGTCCGCCAGGCTCAGGAGCGGCGCGGTCGCCAGGATCCGTACGATGATCGGGATGGCCACCACGAGCCCGATGACGGTCGGGGACAGCGCCTTGCTCTGCAACCACAGGGGAAAGAACGGGAGGTAGATTCCGTGGCTGGTGAAGCTGGCGGCCTGCAACGCGCCCAGGCGGAGTTCGAGAGCTTTCAGCGGATGCATCAGGACAATGGTCTTCTGAGGTCTGTCAACGGAGCGAAAGGAGCAAGAACGCGGTGCAAGACTACCCCTGAAGGCCTTGCAGGGGTTGAGCTTGCGAGCGCTTTGCGCACATCTGTTGGGGACAGGAATCAAACCCGGCCGAGATGGATTGCGCAACCATGCCCGATGAAGAGACCAACGTCACGTTCGGCGACCTGGATTTCGACACCATCGAAACGGCCGTCATGGAGACGGCGCGAGGCCGCTGGTTCCTGAAGGAATTCGCCAGGCGCAACCGCCATGCGGACACGCAAGCCATCCTCGAGGCGCTGAGCCGCCTGAAGGAAAAGCCGCTCGACGCCGGGGCGGCCGAGCCCTTCAGGGCCGTTCTCGAGAAGCTGGTTGCCCTGATCCGGCAGACCAAGGCGGAGGTCCGGTCCTTTCCGGCGCTCGACGCCGGCGACCCCATGAACGGCCTCTCGGAGGCGGAATTCCAGGAAGCGGCCGAGCAGCGCATCCGGCGCCTGGTGTCGACGCTTCATGACGTGGAAACCGCGGTCCAGAGCCTGATCGATCACAGCCGCGTGGAGATCGACCGGACGGAAGTCACCTTGGAAGCCGGCCCTTTCGAGGGTGAGAAGGCCCAGCATCTCCACCCGCACCCTGCCTTCCTGATGTAGAGGCAGCTAGTGATCGGAATGGGCCTTCTCGATATTGGAGAAGAACTGCCGGGCGCTCTCCTGCCAGGTGAAGGTCTCGCCATAGGCCCGACACCGCTCCTGCGGGATTGCGAGGGCCCCGAGGGCGGCCTCCCGCAGATCCCATGAGAGGACGCCGCAGCCCGACGGTCCGATCACGTCGAGCGGGCCCGTGACCGGGAAGGCCGCGATCGGCAGGCCCGACGCCAGGGCCTCGATCAGCACGATGCCGAACGTGTCGGTCAGGCTCGGGAACACGAAGACGTCCGACGAGGCGTAGACCCGGGCCAGATCCTCGCCCGTGAGAGCCCCGAGGAACCGGGCCTCGGGATAGGTCCGCTCGAGGTCCATGCGGGCCGGGCCGTCCCCGACCACGACCTTCGCGCCGGGCAGGTCGAGGCTCAGGAACGCGTCCAGGTTCTTCTCCACCGCGACGCGCCCGACATAGAGGAAGATGGGCGCGGCCGCGTCCAGGATCCGGTCGGTTCGGGGCCGGAACAGGCCGGTATCGACGCCCCGGGTCCAGCGCATGATGTTCCCGAAGCCGCGCCCGGCCAGCTCCCGCTCCAGGGACGGCGTGCTCACCATCATGGCGCGGGCGGCCCGGTGGAAGCGCCTCAGCGCCCCGTAGGACCAGGCCTCCGGGATCCTGGTGCGGGCCGCGACATATTCCGGGAACCGCGTGTGGTAGCTCGTGGTGAAGGCCCGCTCCTGGCGGGCGCAGGTCAACCGGGTCGCGAGCCCGATGGGTCCTTCCGTGGCGATGTGGACATGGGTCGGCCGGACGTCCTCGAGAATTCCCGCGACGGATCCGGGCCCCACCAGGGAGAGGCGGATCTCCGGATAGGTCGGCATGGGGACGGAGCGGAACCGCTCGGGCGTGAGGAAGACGACCTCGGCGCCGAAGCGCGGCGCCTCGAAGGCCATGTGTTCCAGGGAGCGGACGACCCCGTTGATCTGGGGCCGCCAGGCGTCGGTTGCGATCAGGAGGCGCATCAGGCGGCCTTTTCGCTGATGGCCGGGGCGGCCAGGTCCGGTTTCCGGGTCACCTCCAGCTGGACCTCCGTCCATCGGATGAGCTGGAACGAGCCGTCGTAGTGCTCGACCACGGCCGTGCAGGACTCGACCCAGTCACCCGTGTTCACGTAGGCGACCCCGAACTGGTCATGCATGGTGGCGTGATGGATATGCCCGCAGATCACCCCGTCGGCCTGCTGCCGGTGCGCCTCCGCGGCGAGAAGCTCCTCGAACCGGCTGATGAAGTTCACCGCGTTCTTGACCCGCAGCTTGGCCCAGGACGACAGCGACCAGTAGGTCAGCCCGAGGCGGCGCCTCACCATGTTGAGATAGGTGTTGACGAAGAGCGCCGCCGAATAGGCTCCGTCTCCGAGGAGGGCCAGCCAGCGCGCATGCCTGACGACGAGATCGAACTGGTCCCCATGGATCACGAGGTAGCGCTTGCCGTCGGCGGTTTCGTGCACCGCGTAATCGGCCAGCTCGATCCCGCCCAGATTGACCCCGATATAGTCGCGCAGGAACTCGTCGTGATTGCCCGGCAGGTAGATGAGGCGGGCGCCTTTGCGAACCTTGCGCAGGAGCTTCTGGACCACGTCGTTATGGGCCTGCGGCCAGTACCAGCCGGATTTCAGCTTCCAGCCGTCGACGATGTCGCCCACGAGATAGATCGTGTCGGCGTCGTAGGCCTTGAGAAAATCCAGCAGCGCGTCCGCCTGGCAGCCCTTCGTGCCGAGATGGAGGTCGGACAGGAACAACGTCCGTACGCGCAGAGCATTCACATCCTGAGCCATGGGCTTCTCCGGCGGGCTTGCTGGAGAACAGCCAAACGGATTCGCGTCTCGTCGCCGTGACGGTTTTCCTGCAGATTTGTGACGGCAGCCCCTGCCCCGCAGTCCAGGGCCGGTCCGACGGAGCGCGCCCTCCCTCTGCCGTCACCGACAGGAACGCCACCGTCTCCCCGTCATCACCGGGCTTGTCCCGGTGATCTCGATACGGTGAAGCGCCGCACCTCACCGCATCGGGATGGCCGGCACAAGGCCGGCCATGACGTGCGGAGGGTGGCGGGACAGGCGGGGGGTGCCATGACCGGGAGGTTGTTGTCACCGGCCCTTGCCACCCTCTCACGTCATCACCGGGCTCGTCCCGGTGATCCCGATGCGGTGAGGCGCCGCGCCCCAAAAGATCGGGATGGCCGGCACAAGGCCGGCCATGACGTGAGAGAGTGGCAGGACAGAGAGGGGTCAGGGTGGCCCGGCCATGACGTGCGGAGGGGCGGAGGAAGGGGCAGCTTGAACGGGCGAGCGCGGACAGGCGCTGCGTCCCGGTCCCGCCTCGGGCGAAAAGTCCGGTTCCCAGAACGGTCGGTTTGCCGTAGAGCCGTGTCGTCGGATCGGCGGAGATCGTGGATGAACGGACCTGACATCGTCGGGCTGGTCGGGGTTGTGGCCTACCTGTCGGCCTATGGGCTCTTGCAGCTCGGCGCCCTGAAGGTCGAGGACAACCTTTATGCCCTCCTCAATGCCCTGGGAGCGCTGCTGATCCTCTACTCCCTGCTGTTCGACTTCAACCTCGCGTCCTTCGTGACCCAGACGGCATGGCTGATCCTGACGGCGATCGGATTCGTCCGATCCCATGTCAAGCGCTCGCGGGCGGTCCAATCCTGAACCCTTGCCCTCACCCCCTGCCCTGAAGCCGCATCCGAACCCATGCGCCGGGCGCAGGGGTTTGCGCACCGATTGGGGGTTCACGGGACGGCCCGTCCGTGGTTGGCTGCACCCTTCCAAGCGACGCCAGCCGTGAAAACCCCTCTCCCGTGAAACCTCTTCTGGGGATCTCCCTCAAAGTCACCTCCGCCGTCGTCTTCACGATGATGTCGGCGACCCTCAAGACGCTCGCCGCCCGCTACCCTGTCGGAGAGATCGTCTTCTTCCGCTCGGCCTTCGCCCTGCTGCCGCTGCTGCTGTGGCTGGGATGGCAGGGAGACCTCGTCAACGCGGTGCGGACGCGGAACGTGGTCGGTCACTTCAAGCGCGGGTTCATCGGCACGGGTGCCATGTATCTCGGGTTCGCCGCCCTCTCCTACCTGCCGCTCCACGACGCCATCGCGATCGGCTATGCGTCCCCCCTGATCGCGGTGATCCTGGCGGCGCTCCTCCTGAAGGAGACGGTGCGCGCCTACCGGTGGACGGCGGTCGGCATCGGGTTCGTGGGCGTGCTGATCATGCTGTCGCCCTATCTGAAGGTCGGGACTTTCGGCGCGGACCTGAACGCCGGTCCCACGCTCGGCGCCATGCTGGCCCTCACCGGCGCCTTCTGCTCGGCGGGCGCCATGATCCAGGTCCGGCGCCTGACCGACACGGAGAAGACCGGCGCCATCGTGTTCTACTTCTTCATCATGGCGTCCGGCCTGTCGCTCTGCACCCTGGCGCTGGGCTGGCGCATGCCGGATTCCACGGACCTCGCCCTGTTCGTCCTCATCGGCATCCTGGGTGGCGTCGGCCAGATCCTGGTCACGCAATCCTACCGTTATGCGGACACCTCGGTGATCGCGCCGTTCGAATACACCACCATGATCTGGGCGCTCCTGTTCGGCTGGTTCATGTTCGGTGACCTGCCCACCCTGACCGTGCTGGTCGGCGCCGCCATCGTGGCCGCGACCGGCCTCTTCATCGTCTGGCGCGAGCACCGGCTCGGGCTCCTCCGGACCAGGGCCCTGCAGGTCGCGCCCCAGAGGCCCGGGGTCTGAACCTGAAAAGCGACGGCCATGCGCCTCCGGCGCTTGACCCGTTCGGCCGATTCCCGCACAACCGTTTTGAGGAACGAACGTTCTCTATTTCGGAACAGAGGCAGTGATGGGCGTCGAGGGCAAAGAGCGGAGCCGGGACCTGGAGACGGGTGCGCAGGTTCTGTCCGGCAACATGGGCAAGACGATCCAGCGGCTGCGCAAGGCCTACAACCTGTCCCTGTCGGAACTCGCCGAACAATCCGGCGTGGCGAAGTCGATCATCAGCCAGATCGAGCGCAACGAGACCAACCCGACGCTCGCCACCATCTGGCGGCTGAGCCAGGCTCTGGACGTCTCCATCGAACGGGTTCTCGCCTCCGGGGACGAGGAGCCCTTCATCGAGAAATCCTCCAAGGCCGACACCCCGATCCTCGTGTCCGAGGACGGCAAGATGCGCCTGGCCATCATCGGCTGGCTCAAGACCATCGAGTGGCTGCAATGGTACGACGTGCAGTCGGAGCCCGGCGGGGTGCTCGATTCCGACAGCCACCAGCGCGGCTCGGTGGAATGCCTGTCGGTCCTGGAGGGCGAGTTCGAGGTCGAGGTCGGCGGCGTGATCCAGCAGGCGAAGGCCGGCGAAAGCCTGCGCTATCGCTGCGACCGTCCCCATTCGGTGCGCTGCATCGGCGATGCGCCGGGCCGGGCCACCATGGTGTGCATCCTGAAGGCCGCCGTGATGGATTGACGCCCGGGGCTTCGCTTCCCGGGTCGTCCAGGTCCGACACTCTCCGACGTCATGGCCCGGCTCGTCCCGGCCGTCCCGATCCGGCGAGGCTCCACGCTTCAGACAACCGGGATCACCGGCACGAGGCCGGTGATGACGGAGGGAAGCAATCGATGGAGCCGTCCCCGACGCGGTCGAGCGCCGAACCGCCCCGTCACTCCGGCTTCTTGAAGCCCTGCTTCGGCGGCAGCGACAGGAGGTATTCGGCCATGGCCCGACGGTCCCCGTCGGGCAGGTGAGCCGTATTGGCCACCACGGCGCCCATCGGTCCGCCGACCGTGTCGAAATTCGGCGTCTCGCCGGTCTTCAGCAGGGTCGTGAGGTCGTCCGGCGTCCAGCCGCCGATTCCGGTCGGATGCGGGGTGATGTTCGGCACGGTCCCACGCCCCTCCGGATCGGGGCCGCCGGCGAAGCGCCGTTCCTCGATGATGGCTCCCGCCATGTTGCGCTCGCTGTGGCACTCGGCGCAGTGGCCCGGCCCGTTCACCAGATAGGCGCCCCGGTTCAGGCTCTCGGACTTGGCCGGATCCGGCCGGAAGGCTTGGCCGTCCAGGAAGGCGAGCTTCCACAGGCCGAGGCCCCGGCGAATGTTGTAGGGGAACGGCAGCTCGTGGTCCGGGGCCCGCCCTGCGACCGGCTGAAGCGTCATGATGAACGCGAAGAGGTCGCCGAGATCCTCGGGGCTCATGCGCTGATAGCTGGTATAGGGGAAGGCCGGATAGTAATGGCGGCCGTCGGGCGAGAGGCCCTGGCGCATGGCGCGGACGAAATCCGCCGTGGTCCAGGAGCCGATGCCGTCCTGCTTGTGGGGCGAGATGTTCGGGACGTGGAAGGTGCCGAACGGCGATTTCAGCGCATAACCTCCCCCGAGCCGCAACTTGTCGTCCTGGTTGGGCACCGCGTGGCAGGAGGTGCAGCCGCCCGCGAAGAACAGGGTGCGGCCGTTCTCCGTGTTGGGCTGGCGGGCCGGCCCGGAGGCGGCTTCGGGAGAGGCCTGGCCGTTGCCCCGGATGAGGGCGTAGGCCGCCGGAGAGGTCAGGCCCCAGAAGCCCCCCGCCCCGACCAGGACCAGAACCAGAAGTGCCACGATCGCCTTGCGCATGCCGTTCTCCAAACGAAACGGGCGGCCGACGGCCGCCCATTCTAAAGCTTCTCAGGCCTTACGAGCTCTTCTTGCGGAACTCGTTGTGGCAGGTGCCGCAGTTCTGCAGCACCTTCGGCATCTCCGTCTTGAACGAGGCCTCGTCCTTGATCGTCGCCAGGGCGGTCTGGGCATCCTGGCTCATCTTGTTCCCATAGGACTCGAACTTGGCCTTGTTCTCCCAGACGGACGGCAGGGCCTCGGTCTTGGGCGCGTCCTTCGAGTTCTCGGGGAACAGGGCCACGAACTTCTTCGGGTTCTCGGCGAGGACCTTCAGGCTGGCCTGAACCTTGGCGAGATCGAAAGGCTCCTGGCCGCGCATCATGCCGCCGATGGGCCGGGTCTGGGCGGCCATCTCCTTCATGAGACCCTGGCGCTGCTCGACCACATTGCTTTGCGCAATGGCGGCCGTCACTCCGAGCGCCAGAAGGCTGGCGACGAGAATAGTAGACTTCATATGTTCCTTCCCCTCATGGGCGCGATCGATGCGGTCCGGACGAAGCATCGTCAGCGGGCCGGCATTAGGGCACATCTCGCCAAGCTTGAGCACTCTACCTTAGAACACATCTATGTGAGGTGCGCGTCCCGGGAGCCTATTCCACAGGCTCGCCGGAGGCGGCCCAATCCTTGAACCCGCCCTTGTAGTGCTCGCGGATGTCGCGGCCGGCCGCCTGGGCGAATTCGATGGCCCGCACGGATCGGACACCGGCCGCGCACGAGAACACGATTCGCTTGCCCTCGGGCAGCGCCGACGGATCGAAGGAGGAGAGCGGATGGGACACGGCCCCGGGGATGTGGCCGGCGGCGAATTCGTGCGGCTCGCGGACGTCGACGAGCACGAACGAGCCCTCCTGCAGGCCCTGCTTGACGGCCTCGCGGTCGAGATCGATGACTTTGGGCGCTTCGCTCATGAAAAATCCTCCCTGCGGCGGGTCACACTCATACCGGCTTCGCAGGGAGGAGCGCAATCGGGCCGCCCCGTCAGGCGAGCGGCGGAATCCGCAGCACCCAGCCGGGCTGAATCATGTCCGGATCCTTGACCGGCGGAGAGTTCGCCTTGACGATCTCGGTGTATTTCGCGCCCTTGCCCTTGCCGTAGTGCTTCTCGGCGATCTCCCAGAGGGTGTCGCCCTTCTGGACCGTGTACATGGTCGAGGTCGGCGCGGGCTGCTGCACCTGGAGTTCGCTCGTGTCGACCTCGGCCACCCCATAGGTGTTGCCGAGGGACAGGATGATCTTCTCGGCCTCCTCCTGGTTGGTCGCCTGGCCGGACAGCTTCACCTTGTCGCCTTCGACCTGGATGCCGAGCTTGCTCGCGTCGAACCCATGGCCCTGGACCTCCTGCTGCAGCTTCTCGGGCGTGGCCGCGGCCGCGCTGCCGCCGAAGATCTTCGCTCCGGCCTCCTTGATGAACTTGAACAGACCCATATCGTCCTCCTTTGGCTCCTGCCCGGCTCATGATGGCCAAGCTGGGAGGAAGACGCGCGGTGATCTCAACGGTTCCGGTCAGGCCAGGGACGAGAAGACGTCGGCGAGCGATGGCAGGCGATCCTTGAGCCGGAGCAGTCCGATCAGCTCGATCTGCGCGATGGCGGTCTCGAATTCCACGTCGGTCTCGTGATCGAGCCGCTCCTCGAAGGCCGCGAGGATCTCCTCCTTCGAGCGCCCCTTCACGGCCATGATGAAGGGGAAGCCGAATTTCTGCCGGTAGGCGTCGTTCAGCTTCAGGAACCGGTCGCGGTCCGCCTCGGTCAGGCTGTCGAGCCCGGCGGAGGATTGCTCGCTGCGGGAATCCGCCGTGAGGTCGGCGAGCTTCAGGCGGCCGGCCAGATCCGGATGGGCGTTGATCAGCGCCTGCTTCTGCTCGTGGGTCGCCTCCGAGAGCACCTGCACCATGGCGGCATGAAGGCCCTCCGCCGTATCCTGCCCGGCGGTCAGCCCGGCCTCGTAGGCGTGCTCGGCGATCCAGGACGAATGCTCGAAGATGTCCCCGAAGAGCTCGACGAACACCACCCGGCTCATGCGGCTGGGCCTCACGTCGGCCGGGCGGTGACGGCGGATCCAGTGGCGCGCGATGTCGACGCGCCGCGTCACCCAGACCTTCTCGTGGGACGCCACGTAGTCGAGGAAGCGGGCGAGCGCCGCGGCCCGGCCGGGGCGGCCGACGAGCCGGCAATGGAGGCCGACCGACAGCATCTTCGGCGCGGTCTCGCCCTCCGCATAGAGCGTGTCGAAGCTGTCCTTCAGATAGGCGAAGAACTGGTCGCCCGCGTTGAAGCCCTGCGGGGTGGCGAAGCGCATGTCGTTGGCGTCGAGCGTATAGGGCACGATCAGCTGGGACCGGTCCCCGTGCTGCTCCCAGTAGGGCAGCTCGTCCGCGTAGGAATCGGCGCTGTAGAGGAAGCCGCCCTCCTCCGCCACCAGGCGGTTGGTGTGCTCCGAGGTGCGGCCCGTGTACCATCCGAGAGGCCGCTCGCCCGTCACCTCGGTGTGGATGCGGATCGCCTCCTTGAGGTGCGCCCGCTCCTCCTCGGCCGAAAAATCCCGGTAGTCGATCCATTTCAGCCCGTGGCTGGCGATCTCCCAGTTCGCCTCCTTCATGGCGGCGACCGCGTCCGGGTTGCGCATGAGCGCCGTGGCGACCCCGTAGACGGTCACCGGCATGTTGCGCTGCGTGAACATGCGCCACAGGCGCCAGAAGCCCGCGCGGGAACCGTATTCGTAGATCGACTCCATGCTCATGTGCCGCTGGCCGAGCCAGGGCTGGGCTCCCACGATCTCCGACAGGAACGCCTCGGAGGCCCGGTCGCCGTGCAGGATGCTGTTCTCGCCGCCCTCCTCGTAGTTGATCACGAACTGGAGGCAGATGCGGGCCCCGTTGGGCCAGCCGGCATCGGGCGGGTTGCGGCCGTAGCCGACGAGGTCGCGGGGATAGGAGGTATCGGGCAAGGTCAGCTTCCTCGATAGGTGGAATAGCTCCACGGCGAGACGAGGAGCGGGACGTGATAATGCCCGTCGGGCTCCGCGATGGTGAAGCGGATCGGCACGACGTCCAGGAACGGCGGATCGGCCGTGGCGGTGCCCAAGGATCTGAAATAGGCCCCGACCGCGAAGACGATCTCATAGGTTCCGGCGTGGAAGGCCTCGCCGATCATCAGCGGCGCATCCGTGCGCCCGTCCGCATTGGTGGTCGTGCGCATGACCGAGCGGCGCTGGGTCCCTTCGAGGGCGAAAAGCTCGATGGCCACGCCCCTGGCGGGTGTGCCGTTGGCGGTATCGAGAACGTGGGTGGACAGGCGTCCCATGAAACCTCGCGGCAGGTCTTGCGTCCTTCGGGCCGTGGACTCTTCCGGGACCATGCTCCGCCGTCAAGCGCATCCATAAGTCTAGTTGCACAAGTCTTGGGCTTCCGCGACAGGGATCCTGTTGAAAAACCGGCAGGACGGGCCTTCCGCCAAGGGAGGCCGGGGCCTAGGCTGTGACGTCCTTCTCTGACCAAGTGGCTGCATGATCGACCCGCAAATCTCCGAATGGATCAGCCAGCTCATCCGCTGGGTCCATGTGATCACGGCCATCGCCTGGATCGGCTCGTCCTTCTATTTCATCCATCTGGACCTCAGCCTCAAGAAGCGCGAGGGGCTGCCCGAGGGCGTCGGGGGCGAGGCCTGGCAGGTCCATGGCGGCGGGTTCTACAACATGCGCAAGTATCTCGTTGCGCCGCCCGAGCTGCCCAAGGAGCTGACCTGGTTCAAGTGGGAGAGCTATTCCACCTGGATCAGCGGCTTCTTCCTCATCGTGTGGGTCTACTACCTCCACGCGGACCTCTACACCATCGACCCGACCGTGCGGGCTCTCGAGGCCTGGCAGGCGCCGGCCATCGGGATCGGCGGCATCGCCCTGAGCTGGCTGGTCTATGAGGGTCTCTGCCGGTCGCCGTTGGGCAAGAACGGCGTCGTCCTGGGCGTGGCGCTCTTCGCCTATATCCTGCTCGCGGCTTTCGCGTTCACGCAGGTGTTCAACGGACGCGCGGCGTTCCTTCATACCGGCGCCATGATCGCCACCTGGATGTCGGCGAGCGTCTTCTTCATCATCATCCCGAACCAGAAGAAGGTCGTGGCGACCCTGCTCGCCGGCGGCTCGCCCGACCCGAAGCTCGGCAAGGAAGCCAAGCTGCGCTCGACGCACAACAACTACCTCACGCTGCCCGTCATCTTCCTGATGCTGTCGAACCACTATCCGCTCGCCTGGTCGTCGCGCTACGCGGTCGCCATCATCGGGCTGATCGTGATCGCCGGCGCCGTGATCCGGCACTTCTTCAACGCGCAGCATGCGGGCAAGGGCTCGCCCTGGTGGACCTGGGCCGTGGCGGCGCTCTGCGTCTGGGCCGCGATCTGGCTGTCGATCATCGGCAAGCCGGGGAACGCCAACCTGGCGGCGGCCCCGCCTGATGCGACACCCGCGACCGTCGCGGCCGCCTTCGACGAGGCCGTGCTCACCATCCAGTCGCGCTGCTCCATGTGCCATGCGGCCGAGCCGGTCTGGGAGGGGATCACGATCGCCCCCAAGGGCGTGCGCCTCGACACGCCCGAGGAGGTCGCCCGTCATGCGGAGATAATCCGGGTCCAGAGCGTGCTGACCCACGCCATGCCGCCCAACAACGTGACCGAGATGACCCTGGACGAGCGCAAGGCCGTGGCAGCCTGGCTGGCCGCCAGGGACATCGCCACGCGCTGAAGCACAACCCTGCACCGACAACGACAACCCATGGAGGATCCCGTGACCGAACTCACCCTCGAGACGGCTCAGAAAATCGCAACCGCCACCCTCAAGACCGCGCGGGAAAAATCCTTCAAGCCGCTGTCCGTGGTCGTGTACGACGCCCGCGGGGCCCTCAAGGCCCTCCTGTCCGAGGACGGCACCAGCCTCAAGCGGGCGGAGATCGCCATGGGCAAGGCCTATGGCGCCCTGGCCCTCGGAGTGGGCTCCCGCGCCCTCCACAAGATGGCGACCGACCGGCCCTATTTCGTCGCCTCCGCCACCCATGCGGTCGGCGGGCAGCTCGTGCCCGTTCCGGGCGGCGTTCTGATCAAGGACGGACAGGGGCAAACCCTGGGTTCGGTGGGGGTCTCCGGCGACACCTCGGACAACGACGAGATCGCCGCAGCCGGCGGGATCGAGGCCGCCGGACTGGTGTTCGACACCGGCGCCTGAATCCTTTCCCGAACGTCAAGTACTTGAAATCAATGGACTTTATTGACTTTTCGGGATAGTACTGGACATAAACAGTTGATTGATCAACAAATAGGGCAAGGTCACTGCCCTAAAGGTCCTGACCGAGATAATCCAGAACCCTGAAATATAATCAGAAAGGGAACGCGTCCGATGTCATCATGGATCAAACGCACGGCTCTTGCCGCCGTCGCCACGGCCGCCCTCATGGGCGCCGCGTCGGCTGAAGTCGTCTACAACCGCGCCAATTCGGGCGAGCCGGAAACGCTCGACACCCACAAGACCTCGACCGTCCAGGAATCCCACATCCTGCGCGACATGCTCGAAGGCCTGGTGACCTACAACGCCAAGGGCGAAGCGGTTCCAGGCCAGGCCTCGAAATGGGAGATCAGCGACGACGGCAAGACCTATCGCTTTACGCTCCGTGATGGCCTGAAGTGGTCGAACGGCGATCCGGTCACGGCCGAGGACTTCGTCTATTCCTACCGCCGCATCATGGATCCGGCGACGGGCGCGAAATACGCCAACATCCTGTATCCCATCAAGAACGCCGAGAAGATCAACAAGGGCCAGGGCAAGCCCGAGGAACTCGGCGTGAAGGCGCTCGACCCCAAGACGGTCGAGATCACCCTCGAGGCGCCGACCCCCTACTTCATCGAGCTTTTGACCCACCAGACCAGCCTGCCGGTTCACAAGGCCTCGGTCGAGAAGTTCGGCAAGGACTTCGTGAAGCCGGGCAACATGGTGACGAACGGCGCCTACAAGCTGGTCGAGTTCGTGCCGAACTCCCACATCAAGCTCGCCAAGAACGAGAACTACTACGACGCCAAGAACGTCCAGATCGACACGGTCAACTACTTCCCGACTCCGGACTTCGCCGCCATGGTGCGCCGCTACGAGGCAGGCGAGCTCGACACCACGGACGACGTCCCGGCAGACCAGATGAAGTCGCTCAAGGAGCGCTTCAAGGATCAGGTCCGCCTCGGCCCGTATCTCGGCACCTGGTACATGGTGGTGAACTCCTCCAAGGCTCCCTTCAACGACGTGAAGGTGCGCCAGGCTCTGTCCATGCTGATCGACCGCGAGTTCATCGCGGAGCAGATCTGGGGCCAGACCATGCAGCCCGGCTACTCGTTCATGCCTCCGGGCGTGGGCAACTACGGCGACCCGGCCTACATGTCCTACAAGGACCAGTCGCCGATCGACCGCGAGGACGCCGCCAAGAAGCTTCTCACGGAAGCGGGCTTCGGCCCGGGCAAGCCGCTGAAGGTCGAGATCCGTTACAACACCACGGACAACAACCGGAACACGGTCATCGCCATCTCCGAGCAGTGGAAGCAGGCCGGCATCGAGACGTCGTTCATCAACACGGACGGCAAGACCCACTTCGCGCATCTGCGTGACGGCGGCGACTTCGACGTGGCCCGCTACGGCTGGATCGCCGACTACTCGGATCCGAACAACTTCCTGTTCCTGCTCAAGAGCGACAACAAGGGCTTCAACTACGGCAAGTACAACAATCCGCAGTTCGACAAGCTGCTCGACGATGCCGCCAAGGAGCTGGACCTGAAGAAGCGCGCCGACATGCTCAAGCAGGCCGAGGCGATCCTCATGAAGGACATGCCCTGGATCCCGATCATGTACTACGGCAAGAGCAACCTGATCTCGCCGAAGATCAAGGGCTTCGTGCAGAACACCCGGGGCGTCTATCCGACGCGGTTCCTGTCGAAGACGCAGTAAAAATAAATCTGATAAGGGGGGCGGTCTGCTCGTCAGGCCGCCCTATTCTTTTATTGTTATGCTGTAGCAGCAGGAGGAGCTTCCCATGCTCTCCTTCATCTTTCGCCGCTTCCTGTCGGCCATCCCTACCCTTTTCATCATCGTGACGATCTCGTTCTTCCTGATCCGGCTCGCCCCCGGCGGGCCGTTCGATCTGGAGCGGCCGCTCGAGGCCAAGGTGATGGAAAACCTCAACCGGATCTACCAGCTCGACAAGCCGCTCTTCCAGCAGTACCTGCTCTATCTCGGCGCGGTCGTTCGGGGCGATTTCGGGCCGTCCTTCATCCTGCGCGACTTCTCGGTGGGCGAGCTGTTCGCCCGTGGGCTTCCGATCTCGATGACCCTGGGCGCGCTCGCGCTCTCCTTCGCCGTCCTCGTCGGCGGCACCCTCGGGTCCATCGCGGCCCTGCGCCAGAACAGCACCGTCGACTACCTGGTCACGGGAATGGGCGCGCTCGGCCTCACCATCCCGAACTTCGTGGTGGCGCCGATCCTCCAGATCGTCTTCGGCCTGGCGCTCGCGTGGCTTCCGGTGGCCGGGTGGGCGAACGGCAACGTCCGCAACCTCATCCTGCCGGTTCTCGTGCTGTCCCTGCCGCAGATCGCGGTCGTCGCGCGCATGACCCGCGCGGCCATGATCGAGAACCTTCGTTCCAACCACATCCGCACCCTGCGGTCGCTGGGCCTGCCCACCCGGGTGATCGTGGCCCATGCCCTGCGCGGCGCGGCCCTGCCGGTGGTGTCCTATCTCGGACCGGCGGCGGCGGCCCTGCTCACCGGCTCGGTCGTGGTGGAGACGATCTTCGGCCTGCCGGGCATCGGTCGCTACTTCGTCGAAGGCGCCCTCAACCGTGACTACACCCTCGTCATGGGCACGGTGGTCGTGGTGGCGGTCTTCGTGCTGCTCTTCAACCTCGTGGTCGATATCCTCTACGCCCTTATCGATCCGCGCATTCGCTACGAGTGAGATCTCCCATGGCCGAAGGCGCCGTTCTTCCCGTCGAGACCATGACGGGCCCCATCACCGGACGTTCCCTCTGGGCCGAGGCCCGGGGCCGTCTCATCCGCAACCGCGCGGCGCTCACCAGCATCATCGTGCTGGGCCTGATCGCCCTCGCCTGCATCTTCGGACCGTTTGTCACGGGCCATCCCTTCGACCGGGTCTACCCGGATTACGTTAAGGTGCCGGCAAGCCTGGAGGCCTATCCGAAGGCCGACCAGATCGAGCCGAACATCGAGCGCATCGGCGCCCGCGTCCGGGCCAAGGCCGAGGGGATCACGGTCGGCGACGACGTCGTCCACATGACGCTCGTCAGCTCGAGCAGCCGGCCGATCGACGAGCGGCTTCTGGCCTATTTCGAGCGCTCGGACCTGTTCGGGCCGGCGCGCGTCGTCGAGAAGCAGCAGGAGGGCCAGCGTCTCGTGGTCGACGTGCCCCTGAAGCGCCAGTATTTCTTCTTCGGCACCGACACCAACGGGCGCGACCTTCTCACGCGCACCATGAAGGCCGGCCAGGTGTCGCTCGCCATCGGCCTGCTCGCCACCTTCGTGGCGATCCTGATCGGGGTGATCTACGGCGCCACGTCGGGCTATCTCGGCGGGCGCGTCGACCTCGTGATGATGCGCGTCGTGGACATCCTCTACTCGCTGCCCTTCATCTTCTTCGTGATCATGCTGGTCGTGTTCTTCGGCCGCAACTTCGTGCTGATGTTCATCGCGGTCGGCGCGGTCGAATGGCTCGACATGGCGCGCATCGTCCGCGGGCAGACGCTGTCCATCAAGCGGCAGGAATACGTCCAGGCCGCCGAGGCTCTCGGCGTCGAGACGAAGGGCATCATCCGCCGCCACGTGATCCCCAACACGCTGGGGCCCGTCGTGGTCTACATGACCCTGCTCGTCCCCAAGGTCATCCTTCTGGAGAGCTTCCTGTCCTTCCTGGGGCTGGGCGTCCAGGAGCCCAACACCAGTCTCGGCGTGCTGATCTCCGAAGGCGCCAAGAACATCCAGGGCGCGACCTGGATGCTGATCTATCCCTCCATCACGCTCGTCGCGATCCTCTTCTGCCTGAACTTCATCGGCGACGGCCTGCGCGATGCTCTCGACCCGAAGGATCGCTGACATGAAGGACGCCACCATGGCCGAACCGGTTCTTTCCGTCCGCAACCTTCACGTCCGTTTCCGCACCGGCGACGGCATCCTCCATGCGGTGAAGGGCATCGACCTCGACATCAACCCGGGCGAGACCGTCGCCATCGTGGGCGAATCCGGCTCGGGCAAGAGCCAGACCATGATGTCCGTCATGGGGCTGCTCGCCTCGAACGGCTGGGCCGAAGGCTCGGTCAAGTATCGCGGCGACGAGCTGGTCGGCCTCTCGCCCGACAGGCTCAACGCCTATCGCGGCTCCAAGCTCACCATGATCTTCCAGGAGCCGATGACCTCCCTCGATCCGCTCTACCGGATCGGCGATCAGCTGAGCCTCCCGCTCACCACCCACGGGGGCCTGAGCAAGGCGCAGGCGCGCAAGCGCGCCATCGAGCTCCTGGAGCTCGTGCGCATTCCGGACCCGGCCCGGCGCATCGACGCCTACCCGCACGAGATGTCGGGCGGCCAGCGCCAGCGCGTGATGATCGCCATGGCGCTCGCCAACAACCCGGACGTGCTGATCGCCGACGAGCCGACGACCGCCCTCGACGTGACGGTGCAGGCCCGCATCCTGGAACTCCTGGCGGATCTCCAGAAGCGGCTCGGCATGTCGATCGTGTTCATCACCCACGACCTGGGCGTGGTGCGCCGCTTCGCCGACCGCACCTACGTGATGAAGCGCGGCGAGGTGGTGGAGAGCGGCGCCACCGAGGCGATCTTCGCGTCCCCCAAGCATCCCTACACGCAAATGCTCATCGACGCGGAGCCGACCGGCCGCAAGGAGCCCGTTCCATCGACCGCCCCGGTGGTGCTCGATGCGCGCAACATGGCGGTGCAGTTCACCCTGGAGAAGAGCTTCTTCGGCAAGGCCACCCACGTGCTCAAGGCCGTCGACGACGTCAGCCTGCGGGTGCGTGCCGGCGAGACGGTGGGCGTGGTGGGCGAATCAGGCTCGGGCAAGTCGACCCTCGGTCGCGCCATCCTGCGCCTGCTGCCGGCCTCCGGCCTCGTCCGGTTCGAGGACCGCAACCTCATGCCCCTCGACCGGGGCGGCATGCGCCCCCTGCGGCGCCATCTGCAACTGGTCTTCCAGGATCCGTTCGGTTCCCTCTCGCCGCGCATGACGGCGGGCGAGATCGTGACCGAGGGCCTCCTCGTCCATGAACCCAGCATCTCCCGCAAGGAGCGCGACCGGCGGGCCGCCCAGGCGTTCGAGGAGGTGCAGCTCGACGCAGGCTGGCGCAACCGCTTCCCGCACGAATTCTCCGGCGGGCAGCGCCAGCGCATCGCCATCGCGCGCGCCATGATCCTCCATCCGAAGCTCGTGGTGCTCGATGAGCCGACCTCGGCGCTCGACCGCTCGGTTCAGAAGGAGATCGTCGACCTGCTGCGCAACCTGCAGAAGGCCCACGGCCTCGCCT
The DNA here is from genome assembly GCF_025460805.1 of Microvirga sesbaniae. Lineage (GTDB taxonomy): Bacteria > Pseudomonadota > Alphaproteobacteria > Rhizobiales > Beijerinckiaceae > Microvirga > Microvirga sesbaniae. The sequence goes on from NZ_JAMXFJ010000002.1 coordinate 157,951, forward strand.
ACATCTTCATCAGCCACGACCTGGCGGTCGTGCGCGCGCTCTCGGACGAAATCATGGTGATGAAGAGCGGCAAGGTGGTCGAGCGGGGCACCGCGGAGGAGATCTTCGACAGGCCGCAGGAGGACTATACCCGCGACCTGATCGCCGCCGCGTTCCTGACGGAGCGCAACGGGGCCGAGCCGGCCGTACGACCGCTGGCTTCCTGAGACCCAGGCATCCACGTCCTCACGTCGTCACCGGCCTTGTGCCGGTGATCCCGGCGGGAAGAGCGCCGCGACTCACAGCATCGGGATGGCCGGCACAAGCCCGGCCATGACGACAGGGGGCCGGACGCTCAGGCGGAGAGCCGCGCAGGCGCGACCTTGCGCTCTCCACCCCAACCTGGAACCAGATCGCCGGGCGCGGATTTGACTCCGCGCCATGGCAAAGCTCGCAGCCTATCGCGCCAAGCGCGACTTCACCAAGACCTCCGAACCGGCAGGCAAGGCCTCCCGGCGCCGGGGCGCCTCCTTCGTCGTCCAGAAGCACGACGCCTCCCGGTTGCACTACGATTTCCGCCTGGAGCTCGACGGCGTCCTGAAGAGCTGGGCGGTGGCCAAGGGGCCGAGCCTCGTCGCGGGCGAGAAGCGCCTCGCGGTCCATGTGGAGGATCACCCGCTCGATTACGGCGACTTCGAGGGCACCATCCCGGAGGGCCAGTACGGCGGCGGCACCGTCCTGCTGTGGGATCGCGGGACCTGGGAGCCGGAAAGCGATCCTCAAGAGGGCTACGACAAGGGACGCCTCACCTTCCGCCTGGAGGGCGAGAAGCTGCACGGGGCATGGCATCTCGTCCGCATGGCCAAGCGCCCGCGCGAACGCCAGGAATCCTGGCTCCTGATCAAGGCGGACGATGCCGATGCCCGTGGCGAGGACGATCCGGACATCCTCGACGAGGCACCCCTGTCGGTGAAATCGGGGCGCGCCCTTGAGGAGATCGCGCCCAGCCGTCCGGCCAGGAGTTCCGCGTCACGAAAAGCGCCGGCAAAGACGACGACCTCGCCGAAATCTGACAAGCCCGCGAAGCGAGCCGCGCCGAAATCCAAGGGCCTCGATGACCCTCCGACCGACGTCGCCGGCGTATCCCTGACCCATCCGGAGCGCGTGCTGTGGGAGGACCAGGGCCTGACGAAGCAGGAGCTGGCGGCCTTCTATGCCGGCATCGCCGATTGGCTCCTGCCCCATCTGGTCGACCGGCCGCTGACGCTGATCCGCTGTCCTGGCGGCGCGGAGAAGAAGTGCTTCGTCCAGCGTCACTCCTGGGCGGGCATGAGTTCGTTCATCCACGCGGACACGGTGAAGGATGGATCGGGCAAGCAGGAAATCCTCACCGTCCGCGACATCCAGGGCGTTGTCGCTCTCGTGCAGGCAGGCGTGCTGGAAATGCACGTGTGGGGGGCGATTCTGGCCGACCTGGAACGACCCGACCGCCTCATCTTCGATTTCGACCCCGGCGAGGGCGTGGACTGGCCGGCGGTAATCGACGGCGCGCGTGCCGTCCGCGAGCGCCTCAAGGCGCTGGGGCTGGAGAGCTTCGTGAAGACGACCGGCGGCACGGGCCTGCACGTGGTCGTGCCGCTCAGGCCGAAAGCGCCGTGGAAGGATGCGCTCGCCTTCACGCGGGAGGTTGCCGAAGCCATGGCGGCCGACGAGCCGGACCGCTACACGACCACCTCGGTCAAGCACGAGCGCGAGGGCCGGATCTTCATCGATTACCTGCGCAACAACCGCGAGGCCTCGGCGGTCGCGCCTTATTCAACCCGGTCCCGGCCGGGCGCTCCGGTGGCCACGCCGGTGGCCTGGGAAGAGCTAGGGCCGGGTCTCAAGCCCAACGGCTTCACGGTCGAGAACCTGAGCGAGCGCCTCAAGGCGCTCAAGCGGGATCCCTGGGCGGACATGAGCAAGGTCGACCAGGTGCTGCCGGAGCGCGCGCGGTCGAAGCGCGCGCCACGGAAGAAGTAGCGTCAGAAGATCGGAGCCTTGAGCCCTTCCGCCTCGAGCGCCTTCTGGACGGCCGGGCGCGCCAGCACGCGCTCGGCCAGCGCGTTCAGGTTCGGGATGCTGCGCGGCGGGCGCGGCATGCCGCGTCCCCAGCGGATCAGCATGAACAGGAAGAGGTCGGCGGCGGAGAAGCGCTCGCCGAGAAGCCACGTCTTGTCGGCAAGCTGCGCGGAAATCACGTCGAACATGCGGTCGAGACGCTCGCCCGCCGCCTGCCTGACGGTCGGCGCGGCGGCCTCATCGGCCACGTGCTCGTGCGGATAGAACCAGGCGCGAAACTCCACCTGCGGCGTGTTCGTGAGGTGGATGATCCACTTGTAGAACTCGGACCGCTCCACCGTTCCGACCGCGGGAGCAAGGCCCGATTCGGGGAACCGGTCGGCGAGATGGAGCACGATGGCGGCGGTCTCGAAGAGCACGAGGTCGCCCTCCATGAGAACCGGAATGCGCCCGCTCGGATTGAGTTTGAGATAATCAGGGCTTTTCTGGGCGTTCTGCCCCCGATCCACGAGGCGCAGTTCGAATTCGGCGCCGATTTCCCGCAGCATCATGTGCGGCAGCAAGCTGGCATTGCCGGGATAATAGTAGAGTGTAAGCATCGTGGCAGCCCCTTCTGATCTGACTGGCAGGTCTCTGGTAAGTCCTGCCGGGAAGCCCGTAAAGAGCGCGCCGGCCGCGATCCCAGCCTTCCTTTCAAGCCGTCGTGCCCTATCGTCCTGAACACATGGAGGATCGCGAATGGCGGATCAGGAACAGGACTTGCGGAAGAAGCTCCGGGTCGAGCCCGGCGAGAAGGTCCGGCTGAAGGACCGCAACCCGCGGGACAAGGCCTCGTTCCAGGACGGCGACGAGACCAAGGCGGCAACCGCCGCCCTTGCCAAGGACATCGACATCCTGCAGGACAGGCTCTACGCGGAGGGCTCCCGCGCCCTGCTCGTCATCCTTCAGGGAACGGACACGTCGGGCAAGGACGGCACGATCCGCGGCGTCTTCAATGCGACCGGGCCCCTGGGCGTCTCGGTCCATGCCTTCGGCCCGCCCTCCCGGCTCGAACTCGAGCACGATTATCTCTGGCGCGTGCATGCCGCCTGCCCCCGGCGCGGCACCATCGGCATCTTCAATCGCTCCCACTACGAGGACGTCCTCGTCGGCAAGGTCAGACACCTTGCGCCCGACAATGTCATCGAGCAGCGCTACGAGCAGATCAACGCGTTCGAGAAGATGCTCGTGGAGAACGGCACGACCATCCTCAAGTTCATGCTGCACATCTCGAAGGACGAGCAGAAGGAACGGCTGCAGGAACGGCTCGACGACCCGACGAAGCACTGGAAGTTCAACCCCGGCGACCTGGAGGACCGGGAGCACTGGGACGATTATCAGGAGGCTTACGAGATCATGCTCAACCGCTGCTCGACGCCGTGGGCGCCCTGGCACATCGTCCCGGCCGACCGGAAATGGGTTCGCAACGCGGCCATCGCGACCATCGTCAAGGCGACTCTCGAGGAGATGAACCCGCAATATCCGGACGTCTCCTGGAAGCCGGGAGACTTCAAGGTTTTCTAAAGCATCGGACCCAAAAGTGGACTTGCACTTTTGGGATCCATCCGATGCTTCACGCGTCGAAGAGCATCCCGGCGCTACTGCTGGATGCCCGGATAGGCCCACAGGCCCGAGACGCGCATGAGATCGCGGTAGATCACCATGCGCTCGTCCTTCGAGACTTTGGCCGCCTCCTCGACGGACGGCGCATCGAGGGCGACGACGGGCAGGATCGGCGCGTCGATGCCGTATTGCCGGAAGGCGTCCTCCAGGAGCGTCCGGGCCCGGCGCATGTGGCTGGAACTCGTCACCAGGATGACCGCATCGGCCGTGTGGCGCTTCAGGAGATTGGCGACGTTGAGCACGTTGCCGACCGTATCCTTGGACTTGTCCTCGATCAGGATGCGGTCCCGGTCGACGCCCCTCTCCACCAGCCACTTGGTCATGACGTCGCCCTCGGTGACGCCCGCCTGAGGCTGGCCGCCGGTGACCATGATCCGGGCCGTCGGATTGGCATTGGCGGCCCTGAGGGCCACGTCGAGACGGTCGAGGAGCGGCTTCTCGGCCGTGCCGTCCTTGGCCAGCGCGTAGCCGAGGGCGACGATCATCACGCGGCCCGGAACCGTCGGCACCTCCGTATTCGGGCGCTCGGCCATGATGGCCTCGGCGCGGGCGAAGCGCTGACGATAGGAGTCCGAGCGCGCCCGGTCGAGAGCCGCCAGGGCCTGATCCGTCAGAGCGGCCTCGTCGGCCTTGCCCTCGATCCGGGCGAGCGCCGCGAGCCAGGCCTGCGCGTCGAAGGAGGCTGGATCCCTGGCCAGGATGTCCTCATAGGTCGCGCGGGCGCCGGCCAGGTTCTTCTGCAGAATCTGGGACGACGCGACGGCGAATCGGAAATCGAGGCGCTCGGGCGCCAGGGTCGAGGCCTCGGCGAAGGCCTTCTCCACCACGTCGTAGCGGCCGTGCAGGGTGATGCCCTTGAAAACCTCCGTCTCGGCCTTCTTCACGTCGCCGCCCGACCAATAGTATTGCATGCCGGTATCCACCAGCGTCTTGATCCGGCTCGTATTGCCCGGATCGAAGGCGAGCGCTGCGAACGAGGCGGAGAACGTGAGGAGAGCGGCTGCCGCGAGGGGCGCGATCTTGCGCATGGAAGGCTCCTTGATTGTGCCGGGCCGTTCAAGCTGGAGCCGACGACGACCGGATGTCAAACCGATTTCCGTCCACAGCCCGGGGTGAACTTTCGGATGGTCTTGCCGAGCCTGGGTTTAAGCGCGACAATAATCCTTATGAAGAGCATTCTCGTTCCGATCGAAGACCACGGCATCGTCGAGCCTCAGCTGCAGGCGGCTCTGCATCTCGGCCGCCTGTTCGACAGCTATATCGAGGGGATCGCGATCACCCCCGATTACCCGGTCGTCCTGCCGGTGGACATCGCCATCGGCGTGCCCTCCCCGATCACGCCGGAGAACCGCCTGGAAATGGCCCGCGCCTGCCGCGAGCGGTTCGAGGCCTTCATGACGACGCAGCAGATCGCGCGCGCCTCCGCGGGCCTGCCGGGCCTGAGTTCCGGCTGGCGCCAGGACGGCCTGATGGAAGACGCCTTTTTGGGCGCCTACGGCCGGGTGTTCGATCTCGTGATAGTGGGCCGGCCGGACGGCTCCAACGGCCAGACCCGCCTGTCCACCGTGGAGGCGGCCCTGTTCGAGACCGGCCGTCCCGTTCTCATCGCGCCTCCGAGCGCACCCAGGACCTTCGCGGAGACCGCCGTGATCGCCTGGAACCGGAGCACGGAAACCGCCCGCGCCGTGCTGGGATCGATGCCGCTGCTCAAGAAGGCCCGGCGCATCGTCGTGCTCGAACTCGAGGATTGGGGCGTGCCCGGCCCGTCGGGCTCGGAGCTCGCCCGGCATCTGAGGATGCATGATCTGCCGGCGGAAGCCGTCACGGCGGCGGATCCTTCGAACAGGGCCGGCGAGACCATCCTGTCCGAAGCCGGCGCTCTCGGCTGCGACCTCCTCGTGAAGGGCGCCTATACCCAGAGCCGCCTGCGGCAGATGTTCTTCGGCGGCGCCACCAGCCATATCCTGAGCAACACGACGATTCCCGTCCTGATGGCTCACTGACAGAGAGTGCCCCTCGCCATGTTCAGAGACGTCGCCGTCGTTCTCGACGATCGCTTCCAGCACCTGTTCAAGGGATCGGCGCGTCTGGAGAAGCTCTACGAGGGCTGCCGCTGGGCGGAGGGCCCGGCCTATTTCCCGGCCGGCCGCTATCTCGTGTGGAGCGACATCCCCAACGACCGGATGATGCGCTTCGACGAGACCTCGGGCGCGGTCAGCGTGTTCCGTCATCCGGCCGGCTATTCCAACGGCAACAGCGTCGACCGGCAGGGCCGCCTCGTCACCTGCGAGCACGGCAACCGTCGGGTGACCCGCACCGAGCACGACGGCTCCGTCACCGTGCTGGCGAGCCACCATCAGGGCAAGCGCTTCAACTCTCCCAACGACCTGGTGGTGAAATCCGACGGCTCGATCTGGTTCACGGACCCGGCCTACGGCATCGATTCCGATTACGAGGGCCACAAGGCGGACAGCGAGATCGGCGCCTGCCACGTGTACCGCATCGATCCGCAATCGGGCGATGTGCGCATCGTGGCCGACGATTTCGTCCGCCCGAACGGGATCGCCTTCTCGCCCGACGAGTCGCTCCTCTACGTGGCCGATACCGGCGCCACCCACGTCAAGGATGGCCCGCGCCATATCCGGGTCTTCGACGTGAAAGCCGATGGCGGGCTCTCGGGCGGCACGGTCTTCGCCACCTGCACGGCGGGCCTGTTCGACGGCTTCCGGCTCGACGAGGCCGGGCGGATCTGGACCAGTGCCGGCGACGGTGTCCATTGCTACGACCCCGACGGCACGCTGATCGGCAAGATCCTGGTGCCGGAAGGGGTCGCCAACCTGGTGTTCGGCGGGCCGAAGCGGAACCGGCTCTACATCTGCGCCACCACGTCGCTCTACGCCATCATGCTGCCGGTGAACGGGGCCCGGACGTTCTAGAGCATTTTTCGGTGACGTGGATCCGGTTCACCGACAAACGATGCGGCTCGGCCAAGAAGAGAGATGATTCCATGTGAGGGGAAGCAGCTTCAGGTCCCGGCTCGGTGAGATCAGCGGACACCCTGGATCTGGGCTTCGACCGCCACCTTGTCGATCACCGACCAGACCTGCACGATTCTGCCCTCCCGGAACTCGTAAAAAACGTTCTCCGTGAAGGAGATACGCCTTCCGTCGACGGGAAGGCCGAGCAATTCTCCCTTGGGCGTGCAGTCGAAGCGCAATCGGCTTGCGATACGCGGCGGATCCGAGACCAGCAGGTCGATGGCGAAGCGGAGATCGGGGATCGCCCGCACATCCTTCTCCAGCATCGCGCGATAGCCCGCGAGACCGATCTGCCGGCCGTTGTAGACGACGTTCTCATGGACGAACCGCTCCAGCCCCGACCAGTCGCGCTCGTTCAGACAGGCGATGTAATCCCGGTAGAGGTCGGCAAGGTCGGTTTCGGTCACGACGATGGCTCCGTGGTTCGCCGGCGCAAGAAAGGGAATTTGCCGCCTGGCGGACCGATTCAAGGGACGATGATGACCTGCTCCGCCGGATCCTGTCCCCGGTCCTATCGCGGGTCGGCGGATTCGTTCTCGGCCTGCTTCTGCCGGACATGCTCCACTCCGTCATCACCGGCACAAGGCCGGCGATGGCGAACCGGGTTCTCGCTCCCGGCTAATCGCTCACGCCCTCGCGGCCCTCGACGGCCATGAGAGTGGCGGTGAGCAGCGCGATCTGCTTCTCGCGGCCCTCGTGGACGGCGAACACGTCGCTCTGGGCCAGGGTGAGCGTCCGGCCCGCCTTGACGACCCGACCCCGCGCGACGATGCGCTCGCCGATCCCGGGCGCCAGGAGGTTGATCTTGAACTCGGCCGTCAGGACGCCGGCGCCGGGCTGCATCAGGGTCAGGGCCGCATAGCCGGCGGCGGAATCCGCGATGCCCGCGATGGCCCCCGCATGGACGAAGCCGTGCTGCTGAGACAAAGCCGGGGATGCCGGCAGGGCGATTTCGACCAGCCCGGGAGAAACGCGGACCAGGGACGCGCCCAGGGTCCGCATCAATCCTTGAGCCGTGAAGCTCGCCCGAACCCGCGCCTCGCAGCCTGGATCCTTCGGTGCCGTATCGTTCATGGAGGTCTCCTCGCGGTTCGACCAAAATCGGCGATCAAAAGCCTTGGAATCAAGCGGCTTTTCCCCCATTGATCCGCCCCATGAGGCATTCCGGTTCGTCTTCCGCCCCAAAAGTCCGCTCTGGCATTCTCGTCGGCATCGGCCTGATGCTGCTGGGCGTGTTCATGTTCGCCATGAACGACGTCATGGGGAAATGGCTCGTCGCCACCTATTCGGTCGGCCAGGTCCTGCTCCTGCGCAGCGTTGCGGCCCTGGCGGTCCTGCTGCCCGTCATGCGCCGGCGCAGGGTGCCCTTCGCCATCCCGCCGCGGCCGGGGCTGCACGCGGTGCGAATCACCCTCTCGACCCTCGAGGTCGCCTGCTTCTACTGGGCCGTCACCTATCTGCCGCTCGCCGACGTGATGACCTATTATCTGGCCGGGCCGATCTACGTGGCGGCCTTCGCGGCCTTCTGGCTCGGGGAGAGGATCGACAAGCCGCGCATGCTCGCCATCGGGATCGGCTTCGTGGGCGTGCTGATCGCCCTGCGCCCGTCGCCCGCCACCCTGTCCCTGCCGGCCCTCATCGCGCTCGCCGGCAGCCTGTTCTATTCGCTCCTGATGATCACGACCCGCAAGCTGCGTGAGACCGACGACGCCACCCTGGTGTGCGGCCAGATTCTCGGTGCGCTCATCTTCGGCCTCGTCACGGCGCCCCTCGCCTGGGTGACGCCCGGGCCCATCGAGCTGGCGGGTCTGTTCCTGCTCGGCATCGTGTCCATGGCGGCGCATGTCTGCGTGAACCGTTCGCTCAAGATCGCGCCCGCCTCCGTGGTCGCCCCGTACCAGTACACCCTCATCGTCTGGGCCATCGTGCTGGGCTATCTGGTCTTCGGCGACGTCGTGGGGTTCTGGACCCTGGTCGGCGCCACCGTCATCTGCGGCGCGGGTCTTGCCCTGATCCTGCTCGAACACGAGGCCGCGCGGCGCGGCCGCGTGGCGAAGGACATCGAGACGCCGGTGCTGCCGGAGGCTTGATCGTCTCGAGGCGCCGGCGCATCATGCCATCCGCCACGTCATGGCCGGGCTTGTCCCGGCCATCCCGATTGCTTGGAGCGCCGCGCCTCTCATCATCGGGATCACCGGCACGAGGCCGGTGATGACATCCGGACGGCGCAGCGCCCGCCCTGGTCCGAGAGTCGAACTTGACATGCTGCACGGCGCAGCCGTCAATGACCCGATAAGACACGGGGAGTCCGATGCGCCTGAAGCTCACAATCGCCGTCGCTGCGGCAGGAATTTTCTTTGCATCCGCGGCCTTCGCCCAGGACATCAAGATCGCCCTCATCGCCGGCAAGACCGGGCCGCTCGAGGCCTATGCCAAGCAGACCGAAGCCGGCTTCATGATGGGGCTCGAATACCTCACGAAAGGCACGATGGCGGTGAACGGCCGCAAGATCAGCGTCATCGTGAAGGACGACCAGCTCAAGGCCGACCTCGCCAAGACCCTGCTCGAACAGGCCTACAACGACGACAACGTGGACCTCGCCGTCGGCACCACGTCGTCGGCCGCCGCGCTCGCGATGCTGCCGGTGGCCGAGGAGAACGGCAAGGTGCTGATCGTCGAGCCGGCCGTGGCCGATGCGATCACCGGCGAGAAGTGGAACCGCTTCATCTTCCGCACCGCGCGCAACTCGACCCAGGACGCCTATGGGGCGGCGGCCGCCGTCCCGGCGAGCGGGGACGTCTTGATCGCGACGCTCGCGCAGGATTACGCCTTCGGCAAGGACGGCGTCGCGGCGCTCAAGAATGCCCTCGCGGAGATCCGCCCGAACGCCAAGGTGGTGTTCGAGGAATACGCGCCGCAGAACGCCACGGACTTCACCGCGTCGGCCCAGCGCATCTTCGACGCGCTCAAGGACAAGCCCGGCAAGAAGATCATCAACATCATCTGGGCCGGCCAGCATCCCCTGCCCAAGATCGCCGACCTGAAGCCGGAGCGCTTCGGCATCGAGATCGCGCCCGGCGGCAACATTCTGCCGGCCATGCAGATCTACAAGAACTATCCCGGCATGGAAGGCGCGGTGTACTACTATTATGCCTTCCCGAAGAACGCCATGAACGACTGGCTCGTGGCCGAGCACCAGAAGCGCTACAACGCGCCGCCGGATTTCTTCACCGCGGGAGGCTTCGCGGCCGCGTCCGCGGCCGTCACGGCGATCCAGAAGGCGGGCGGCACCGATCCGGAGAAGCTCATCGCCGCCATGGAGGGCATGACCTTCGAGACGCCGAAAGGGCCAATGACCTTCCGCAAGGAGGACCATCAGGCCCTGCAGGAAATGTATCACTTCAAGGTCAAGGCCGACGGCAAGGACGCCAACGACCTGCTCGATCTCGTCGGCGTCATCCCGGCCGACAAGATGCCGATCCCGGTCCGCAACAAGCGCTGAGCCGACGTGGTTTCATCGACGACAGCGACGCCCGCGCTCGAGACGCGCGGGCTGACCGTTCGCTTCGGCGGCCATGTGGCGGTCAACGACGTGTCGTGCCGGTTCACGCCGGGCACGCTCACGGCGATCGTCGGCCCCAACGGCGCCGGCAAGACCACCTACTTCAACCTGATCTCCGGACAGCTGCGCGCCACGTCCGGGCAGGTGGTCGTCGCGGGCGAAGACATCACGCGGCTGTCCGCCTCGGCCCGCACGCGCCGCGGTCTCGGACGGGCGTTCCAGCTCACGAACCTGTTCCCGCAGCTGACCGCGCTCGAGAATGTGCGCCTCGCCGTGCAGAGCCGGGCCGATGCGGGCTGGTCGATGCTCAGGGTGTGGAACGCCCGCCGCGACCTGATCGATAAGGCGGAGAGCGTGCTGGAACGGGTGCGGCTCGCCGACAAGCGGCATGTGGCCCCGAAGGCCCTGTCGCATGGCGACCAGCGCAAGCTCGAGGTGGCGCTCCTGATCGCCATGGAGCCCAAGGTCTTCATGTTCGACGAGCCGACCGCCGGCATGAGCGTCGACGAGGTGCCGACCGTGCTCGAGCTCATTCACGATATCAAGGAGCGCCGCGACGCCACGGTGCTTCTCGTCGAGCACAAGATGGACGTGGTGCGCTCGCTCTCCGACCGGATCATCGTGCTGCACAACGGCACTCTCGTGGCCGACGGCGAACCCGCCGCGGTCATCGCCTCGCCGGTGGTGCAGGAGGCCTATCTCGGCATGGAGGCCGCCCGTGGCTGAGCCCCTTCTCCAGCTCGCCGACGTGCACACGCATATCGGCCCCTACCACATCCTGCACGGCGTGGACTTATCCGTGCCGGCCGGCGGACTGACCATGCTGCTCGGCCGAAACGGCGCCGGCAAGACCACGACGCTGCGCACGATCATGGGCCTCTGGCAGGCCTCGTCGGGGCGCATCCGCTTTGACGGCCGCGACATCACGAAAGCCGCCACGCCGGACATCGCCCGCTCGGGCATCGCCTACGTGCCCGAGGCCATGGGGATTTTCACGGATCTGACCGTGCGCGAGAACATCGTGCTCGCGGCCCGGAGCGGGCCGGTCGACAGGAACAGGCTCGACTGGATCCTCGGCCTGTTCCCCGCCCTCAAGCGCTTCTGGAACCTGCCGGCCGGCAACCTCTCCGGCGGCCAGAAGCAGATGCTCGCCATCGCCCGCGCGATCGCGGAACCGCGCCGCCTGCTTCTCATCGACGAACCGACGAAGGGTCTCGCGCCCGTGATGGTGCGCTCCATGATCGAGGCCTTCAAGGCGCTGAAGGCGTCCGGCGAGACGATCCTGCTGGTGGAGCAGAACTTCTACGCCGCCTCGGCGCTCGGGGACAATGTGGTCGTGATGGACGACGGGCGCATCGTGCATGCGGGCGCCATGAGCGACCTCGTCGCGGACACGGTCCTGCAGCAGCGCCTGCTCGGCCTTTCCCTGGATGCGCACCAATGAGCGACATGACCGCCGACACCGCCGCCGTCGAGCTGCCGCGCGCTAGGACCGACTGGCTGCCGCTCCTTCTCGTTCCCGCCCTCGGCCTCCTGGCGCTGCCCTTCGTCGGCAGCCCCTCGACCTGGGTGACGCTCACGGTGGCGGGGCTCGCCATGGGGATGATGATCTTCCTCATGGCCTCGGGCCTCACCCTCGTGTTCGGCCTGATGGACATCATCAATTTCGGCCACGGAGTCTTCATCTCGCTCGGCGCCTACGCGACGCTCCTCGTCCTCGGACCGCTCGCCGGCTGGGCGACGGCGGATTCCCTCGGCCTCAACCTCGCGCTCCTGCTCCTGTGCATCCTCGTCGCCATGGCGGTGACGGGCGTGGTCGGCGCGGTCTTCGAGCGCGTCATCGTGCGCCCGGTCTACGGCAGCCATCTGAAGCAGATCCTCGTCACCATGGGCGGGCTGATCGTCGCCGAGCAGCTGATCCATGCCATCTGGGGCGCCTCGCCCATCCCGATCCCGCTGCCGCAATCCCTGCGCGGCGCCTTCGTGGTCGGCGACATCGTCATGGAGCGCTATCGCGTCGTGGCGGTCGCCATCGGGCTTCTCGTCTTCGTCGGGATGCAGCTCCTGCTCAACCGCACCCGCCTCGGCCTGCTGATCCGGGCCGGGGTCGAGAACCCCGAGATGGTCGAGGCGCTGGGTTACCGGATCCGGCGCCTTTTCGTCAGCGTCTTCATCGCCGGCTCGGCGCTGGCAGGTCTCGGCGGCGTCATGTGGGCCTTCTACCGCCAGACGCTCACCGCCGGCATGGGCATGGAGGTGATGGTGCTGGTGTTCATCGTCATCATCATCGGCGGTCTCGGCTCCGTGGGCGGCTGCTTCGTCGGTTCGATCCTCGTCGCGCTGGTGGCCAACTACGTCGGCTTCATCGAGCCCAAGCTCGCCCTGATCTCCAACATCCTCGTCATGGCCCTGGTGCTGATCTGGCGTCCGCAGGGCCTGTTCCCGGTGGCCCGCCGATGAGCACGTCTCCCGCCCTCGCACTCCCGTTCGACGAGACCCGCCGGCGCGGCGGCTTTTGGAACGCGATCCTGTCCTCGGACAGACCGCGCTCCAAGGTTCTGAGCGCCATCCTGCTGGCCATCCTGCTGCTCCTCGCCGCGACGCCGTTCCTGTTCTCCGGCAGCCAGCCCTTGAGCACCGCGGCGAAGATCTGCGTCTTCGTCGTGCTCGTCGCGAGCTACGACCTCCTGCTCGGCTATTCGGGCATCGTGTCCTTCGCCCACACCATGTTCTTCGGAATCGGCGGCTACGGCATCGCCATCGCGCTCGAACGCCTGGGTCCGACCTGGGGCTCGGCCGCCGTCGGCCTGGCCGCGGCGCTCGGCCTGTCGGCCGTGCTCGCCGTCGCCATCGGCCTCCTGTCGCTCCGGGTCCGCGCCATCTTCTTCTCGATGATCACCCTGGCGGTCGCCTCGGCGGCGGCCGTCCTGGCGTCGCAGCTGTCGGACGTGACCGGCGGCGAGGACGGCTTGTCGTTCCAGCTGCCCCCGGCCCTGCGCCCCGCCTTCCGGCTCCTGTCGGAGCCTCTGTTCGGCACCCCGGTCAACGGGCGCCTCATCGCCTATTACCTCGTCTTCTCCGTTTCGCTCGTCGTCTTCCTCGTCCTCCTGCGCATCGTGAACTCGCCCTTCGGACGCGTCCTGCAGGCCATCCGCGAGAACGAGTTCCGGGCCGAGGCCCTGGGCTACCGGGTCGTCGCCTACCGGACGGCGGCCTCGGTGATCTCGGCTCTCGCTGCGACGGTCGCCGGCGCGCTCATGGCCCTGTGGCTGCGATATAACGGCCCCGACACCACGCTCTCCTTCTCGATCATGATCGACATCCTGCTCATGGTGGTGATCGGCGGCATGGGCACGATGTACGGCGCGGTGGTCGGGGCCGCCCTGTTCGTCCTCGCCCAGAGCTACCTGCAGGTCCTGATGGCCGCCGGGAGCGCGGCGTTGGCGGGCCTGCCGATCCTGCCGAACCTGATTCATCCGGACCGATGGCTCCTGTGGCTCGGCGCCCTGTTCGTCATCAGCGTCTACGCGTTCCCGGGCGGCATCGTCGGACGGCTGCGGCAAGCCGGGCAATAAAGGTTAGACCCGGAAACCTTCGCGAGCCCCGAACCGTTTTCACTCCAAAGAGCGGAGGAGACGTAATGAGCCGTGCCTTTGTTCGTGAAACCGAGGGTGGCGAAGCCTTCGAGGACCTTCCCGACCGGATGATCAGCCCGCATCATCTCGTGACGCCCTCGGGGCTGGCCCAGATGGACGCGGAAATCGAATCCCTGCACAAGCGTCTTGCCGAGGCTCAGGCGGCCGACGACAAAGCCGAAGTGGCCCGTCTCAACCGCGACCTGCGCTACTGGTCGGCGCGCCGGGCCTCCTCCGAGGTGGTGCCGCCCCCCACGGACACGGCTCACGTCCGCTTCGGCGCCCGCGTCACCTTCGAGCGCGAAGACGGCCGGCGCCAGACCTACCGGATCGTGGGCGAGGACGAGGCCGACCCGGCGAAGGGCAGCCTGTCCTACGTGTCACCCCTGGCGCAGGCGCTCATGGGCAAGGAGATCGGCGACGTGGTGCCCATCGGGCAGACCACGGCGGAAATCGTCGAGATCGAGTTGTAGCCTCCCTGTCATCACCGGCCTCTGGCGGGTGATCCCGCTTGTCTGAAACGCGAGCCTTGCCGGATCGTGATCGCCAGCGTGATCGCCAGGACAAGCCCGGCCATGACGGGAGAAGGTGCCTGCGGGATTGGAGCAGCGCTGCTCCCTACTCCGCGGCCGTCGCGTAATAGGCGCGCTTCGCCTGGTACATCAGCAGATCGGCGCGCTTGACCACCGCCTCCAGCCTCTCGCCCGGCTGGCTGGTGGCCGCTCCCATGGCGAAGCTGAGGGGCAGGCCGGTATAGAACTGGTTGTTGACCTCGAGCATGTTCTCGATGCCCTCCATGACCATTGCGGCCTCGCGCTCGTCGGTGCCCGGCATCAGGAGCGCGAACTCGTCGCCTCCGATGCGCGCCGCATAGGACGGCTTGTCGACGGCCTTGCTCAGCACCTCGCCGGCCCGGCGCAGCAACGCGTCGCCCGCCGCATGGCCGAGCTGGTCGTTCGCCGCCTTCAGGCCGTTGAGATCGATGATCGCGATGCTGACGGGAAACGGTCCCTTGCGCTCGAGGCGGTTGAGCTCGTCCACGTAGAAGGTGCGGTTGTAGAGCTTGGTCAGCACGTCGTGCTTGCCGAGATATTCGAGATAGGCTTCGGCGCGCTTGCGGGCCGTGATGTCGGTCAGCGCCACCTGGACCAGCGACCAGTCCTTCTCATGGCCGGGCAGCACGGAGAACTGCAGGTGAAGGTGCATCTCGTCGCCCGTCAGGGAGTAGTTGACGACCTCGCGCTGCTGGAAGGTCCTGCCGTTCCACAGGTCGATCAGCTGCTCTCTGAAATGCTCGCGCATCTCGTCGCGGAACACGTCGCCGAGGCGCATCAGCAGGGTCTGCTTGTCCGGCGCGGCGAACAGATCGAGCGTATGCCGGTTCACGTCGATCACGCGGATCTCGCTCATGCAGCGCGAGACGAACTCGGGATGGACGTCGGTGAAGACGCGGAAGTCGCTGATCCCCTGTCGGCGGGCATCGTCGAGAAGGTGTTTGACGCAGCTGAAATCCTCCACCCACAGGGAGACGGGCGAGTGCTCGAACAGGCCGCGGGCATAGGTCTCGCTGGTCGCGAGCTGCCGACGGGCCGTCTCGCGCTCCGTCACGTCTTCGATGGCGATCAGGACGCGGTCCCACTGATCCTCGTGCCCGGGCAGCACGCCGCCCCTGAGCTGGATGTCGAGCCTCTTCCCCGACAGGGTGTAGTTCACCGTGTTGCTGAAGAACTCCGTCTCGCCGTCCCAGAGCTGAACGAGCTCCTCGATGTGCGTCTTCAGCATGTCATTGCGGAAGATGCGGCCGAGATTGTCCACCAGCTGCGGCAGATCCGCGGCCTCGTACAGGCTCAGGGTCTTGCGGTTGACCTTGATGACGCGGATCAGGCTGGAGCAGGATTCCACCCGCGCCGTGTCTGCGAGCAGGTGATCCCGCAGCGAGGTCACGCCCTCGGCCCGCCACTGCGCGAACAGCCGCTTGAGGCCGCTGTAATCCTCGAGCCACAGGGAGACGGGCGCCAGTTCGAACATCTCGGCATCGTCGGCGCGGTCGCCTGTCGGCCGGGCGGTGGAACGGTCTGCTTTGGAGGACAGCATGGAAGGCCTGCGGATCAACCCAATCTCGGGCGCAATTCACCCCAGACCCGCAATGTAATACTAGGCCAGAAACGGCGTTTTTTCAGGCAGAGTGAAAGATGTCCAGGAAACAGGCATTCTTGCAACACTGCCGTTTTGTCGCAATGGAGCCGGACCTCTCTCGACCCATCCCGGGCCCGCCACCTGCTATCGCCTGTTCGGAACGATCGCCGTCGCCTCGACCTCGAGCCGGGCGGCCTTCTCCACGAGCCGCACGACCTGGACCAGAGCCATGGCCGGGTAATGAGCGCCGAACACGTCCCGGTAGGCCCGGCCGAGCTCGCGGAGATTGGCCAGGTACTCGTCGATGTCGACCACGTACCAGGTCAGGCGCACCAGGTGCCGGGGCTCGGCCCCTCCCTCGGCCAGAATCGCCCGGATGTTCTCGAAGATCTGACGGGCCTGGGCGACGAAACCGTCGGCGAAGGTTTCGTTCTCGTCCCAGCCGACGATGCCGCCCGTCACCACGACCCGGCCCTGGGCCGCCATGCCGTTGGCGTAGCCTTTGGGCGCACGCCAGTGCTTCGGATTGAGAACCTCCGGCCCATCGTCGATGACGGTCATGGGAGCGCCTTCCAGTGCCGCTGTCATTGTCGTTCTCCCCCCTGGCGAATGGCGACGGAGCCGAGCTCACCAAAGCGTCGGCTCTCCAGCATCTTCAGAAGCTCGCGCGCGATCACGACCTTCTGGACTTCGGTGGCGCCCTCGTAGATGCGCAATGCACGGATTTCGCGATAGAGCTCCTCGACCTTGACGCCCTTGGTGACGCCGAGGCCTCCGAAGATCTGCACCGCCCTGTCGATGACGCTCTGCGCCGTTTCGGTGGCGTGCATCTTCGCCATGGCGGCCTCGCGGGTGACGCGCGGCGCGCCCTGATCCTTGGTCCAGGCCGCCCGATAGACGAGAAGCGCCGCGCTGTCCACGCCGGTGGCCATGTCGGCCAGCGCGCCTTGCGTCATCTGAAGATCGCCGAGCGGCGCACCGAAGAGCTTGCGCGAGGCGGCGTGCTGCAGCGCGTCGGCCAGGGCGCGGCGCGCCAGACCGAGCGCCGCGGCTCCGACCGTTGAGCGGAACACGTCGAGGGTCGCCATGGCGACCTTGAAGCCCTCGCCCGGTCCGCCGATCCTTTGCGAAAGCGGCACACGACAGCCATCGAAGCGCAGGGTCGCGAGGGGATGAGGCGCGATCACGTCGATACGGTTCTCGATGCTCAAACCCGGGGTCTGCGCATCGACCACATAGGCGGACAGGCCCTTCGCGCCGGGCGCCTCGCCCGAACGCGCGAACACCACGTAATGATCCGCGATCCCGCCGTTGGAGATCCAGGTCTTCACGCCGTCGATCCGCACATGGTCCGAGCCGTCCGGCGTCGCCGTGGTGCTCATGGCCGCCACGTCCGACCCCGCCTCCGGCTCCGAGAGCGCGAAGGCCGCGATGGCGTCTCCCCGCGCGACCGGCGGCAGGTAACGGTCCTTGAGCGCATCGGAACCGAACAGGGTGATCGGCCCCGTGCCGAGACCCTGCATGGCGAAGGCGAAATCCGCCAGCCCCTCGTGCGCGGCAAGCGTTTCGCGCGCCAGGCACAGGCTGCGTACGTCGAAGGACGGAAACAGGCCGCCATAGGCTTCGGGCACCACCGCCTTCAGCCATCCGCCCTCGCCCAATCGGCGCACGAGGCGGCGGCAGGAGGCGTCCACGTCGTGGTGGTCGACGAGAGGCCCGACCTCCCGGGCGGCCCAGGCACTCAGCCCGGCGGCGAAATGCCGGTGTCGGTCCTCGAAGAACGGCCAGGAGAGAAAGCTCGCATCGATCACGTCAATCTCCCTTGAAGACCGGCGTCTCTTTCGCCGCGAAGGCGTGATAGGCGCGGGCGAAATCCTCGGTCGTCATGCACAGGGCCTGCGCGACCGCCTCCGCCTCGATGGCCTCTTCCACCGACATGGCCCATTCCATGGCGAGCATGCGCTTCGTCATGGTGTTGGCGTAGGTCGGGCCGGTGCCGATCGCGCGCGCGAGCTTCCCCGCCTCCGCGAGGAGGTCGCCGGCCGCGACGAGGCGGCTGAAGAAGCCCCAGCGCTCGCCTTCCTCGGCGCTCATGAAACGTCCCGTGTAGAGCAGTTCCGACGCGCGACCCTGGCCGATGATGCGCGGGAGGATCGCGCAGGCGCCCATGTCGCAGCCCGCAAGCCCGACCTTGTTGAACAGGAACGCCACCTTGGCGCCAGGCGCCGCAAGCCGGATGTCGGACGCCATGGCGATGATGGCGCCGGCTCCCGCGCAGATGCCCTCGACCGCCGCCACGATCGGCTGCGGCGCGGCGCGCATGGCCTTGACCAGTTCGCCCGTCATGCGGGTGAACGCCGTGAGGCCCTTGGTGTCCATCGCGACGAGGGGACCGATGATTTCGAACACGTCGCCGCCGGAGGAGAAATTGCCGCCTGCTCCCGTGATGACCAAGGCCTTGACGTCGTCGTCATTGGCACAGGCGTGGAAGAAATCGGTCAGCTCGCGGTAGCTCTCGAAGGTGAGAGGATTTTTCCGGTCCGGGCGGTTCAGGGTGACGGTCGCCACGGGACCGTCGACGGCCAGGAGGAAATGACGCGGCTCGTAGGACGCGAGCGGCAGGGTGACGGAATTGGCAAACCGGGTCACTGATCGTCTCCCATGATGGCGCGCCGGGCGGACAGCTTGGTCTTCGCGAGAAGCCGCATGAGATCGGTGCGGTCCTTGGCGTTGAGATCGCCGAAGAGATCGGCGATCCAGTGTTCGTGCTCGCCCGCCATGGCGCGGAACTCGGCGCGGCCTTCGTCCGTCAGGCTGATCACCATGGCGCGTCGGTCGGTCGGCGATACGGTGCGAACCACATGGCCGGACACGACGAGCCGGTCGACGAGGCCCGTGAGGTTGCCGTTCGACACCATCATGCGCTTCGAGAGATCGGACAGCATCATGCCGTCCGGTGCCTTGTCGAGTTGCGCCATCAGGTCGAAGCGGGGCAGCGTGACGTCGAACCTCTCGCGCAGGCGGCGGCGCACCTCGCCCTCGATCAGGGTGGAGCAGGTGAGAAGCCGCAGCCACAGGCGCAGCTCCTCCCGGTGGTCCTCGGGCTGCTCGACGGCCTTGGTCTCGGCATCGAGCGGAATGACCTGGTCGTCCATCGTCACAGTTCTCCCCCGGCCACCACGATGGCCTGTCCCGTCACGGAGCGCGCGCCCTCGCCGCACAGCCAGAGCACGGCGTCGGCGATCTCCGCGGGATCGATCAGCCGACCCTGCGGGTTGTGCTTCACGAGTTCGGCGAGCGCCTCGTGCCGGGTCCTGTTGGTTTTCGCCATGATCCGCTCGAGGCTCTCGGCCACGAGATCGGTGTCGGTGAAGCCGGGGCACACGGCATTGACGGTCACGCCGGTCTTCGCCGTCTCGAGCGCGAGCGCGCGCACGAAGCCGATGACAGCGTGCTTTGCGGCGCAATAGGCGCTCACATACGGATAGCCCTTGAGGCCTGCCGTCGAGGCGACCGCCACGATGCGCCCGAAGCCGCGCTCCATCATGGTGCCGAGCACGGCCTGCGTCATCGTGGTGACGCCGAGGAGGTTCACGTCCAGCATCTGCCGGAACATGTCGGGCCCCGATTTCAGGAACGGCGCGGAGGCGGCCGAGCCTGCATTGGCGATCATCAGGTCGACCGGGCCATGGCGCTGGACCGCGTCCCGCACGGCGCGCTGGATCGCCTGCGGGTCCGTCACATCGGCCACGGCAGCCGCATGGGCGTCGCCCTGCGCGACCGCCTGTTCGAGCGACGCGGGAGACCGTCCTGCGACGGTGACCGTCGCACCGGCCTTGACGAGCGATGCCGCGATGGCGCGGCCGATCCCGCGACCGCCGCCGGTCACCAGGGCATGCCGCCCCGTGAGAGGTGTCATGGTCATCTCATTCCGCCGCGAGAGGCTTCTCGCCGGCCTCCATCTTCAGCTCCGCCCGGGTCTTGGGCTTCGCTTTCACTTTGAGCTCTTCCAGATCCTGCCGGTCGCGCACGGCGTTGCGGAAGATCTGGTCCTTGCCGGCGAGGTATTGCGGCGGGCATTGAATGTCCTTGGCGCCATACCAGGCGGCGGCCTTCATGGTGAAGAACGGATCGACCAGATGCGGACGGCCGAGGGCGACGAGATCCGCGCGGCCTGCGGCCAGGATCGTGTTCACCTGATCGGCCGCCGTGATGTTGCCCACGCACATGGTGGCGACCCGCGCCTCGTTGCGCACCTGGTCGGAGAACGGCGTCTGGAACATGCGCCCGTAGATCGGCCGGGCCTCGCGGACGGTCTGCCCGGTCGACACGTCGACGAGGTCGACGCCATGCTCCGCGAAGGCGCGGGCGATCTCCACGGCGTCGTCGCCATCGATGCCGCCCTCGGCCCAGTCGGTCGCGGAGATGCGCACCGACATGGGCTTGTGCGCGGGCCAGACCTCGCGCATAGCGTCGAACACCTCGAGGGGAAACCGCAGCCGGTTTTCGAGAGAGCCGCCGTATTCGTCCGTGCGCCGGTTCGTGAGCGGCGACAGGAAGCTCGCCATGAGGTAGCCATGGGCGCAGTGCAGCTCGAGCATATCGAACCCGGCCCGTTCGCCGCGCCTGGCGGCCTCGACGAATTGCGACTTGATGAGGTCCATGTCGGCGCGGGTCGCCTCGCGCGGCACCTGGCTGTCCTCGAAATAGGGGATCGGGGACGCCGAGCAGATGTCCCAGGCGCCCTCTTCGAGCGGCCGGTCGATGCCCTCCCACATGAGCTTGGTGGCGCCCTTGCGGCCGGAATGGCCGAGCTGAAGGCAGAACTTCGCACCCGAATTGGCATGGACGAAGTCGACGATCCGCTTCCAGGCGGTCTCCTGCTCGTCGTTCCACAGGCCCGTGCAGCCGAGCGTGATGCGCGCCTCCGGCGACACGCAGGTCATTTCCGTGAAGACCAGTCCGGCGCCCCCGGTGGCGCGCGCGCCGTAATGCACGAGATGGAAATCGCCCGGCACGCCGTCCCGGGCCGAATACATGTCCATCGGCGAGACCACGACGCGGTTGGGAACGGTCATCTCGCGAAGGCGGAAGGGCTGGAACATGGGGGCGTTCGGGCCGTCCATGGACACGTCGAAGCCCTGCTGCCGCACCTGTCTGGCGAAGGTCCGGTCGACGGCCGCCACGAAGTCGGGCGCGCGCAGGCGCAGGTTGTCGTAGGTGATCGCCTTCGCGCGGGTCATGACGCCGAACGCGAACTGCACCGGATCGAAATCCCAGAAGCGCGCCACGTGCTCGAACCAGACCAGGGATACATCGGCCGCGTGCTGGGTCTTCTCGACCTCTTCGCGCCGTCCGGTCTCGTAGAGCGACAGCGCACCCGCGACGCTCGGGTCGCGGCGGAAGGCCTCGTAGAGCGCGATCGCATCCTCCATGGCGAGCTTCGTGCCCGACCCGATGGAGAAATGCGCCGATGCCTTGGCGTCGCCGAGCAGCACCTTGTTGCCCATGACCCAGCGCTTGTTGCGGATCATCGGGAAGTTGCGCCAGATCGACCGGTTGGTCAGGACGCGATGCCCACCCAGGAACCAGCCGAAAATCTTCTCCATGAGCGCGGCCGACTCGGCCTCGCTCATGTCCTTCAAGCCGGCCCGCTCGAAGGTCTCCGGATCGGTCTCGAACACCCAGGTCGAGCGGTTCGCCTCGTACTGATAGGCATGGGCGATGAACGGCCCCCACTCCGTTTCCTGGAAGATGAACGTGAAGGCATCGAGCGGCTTCGTCGAGCCCATCCAGGTGAACTTGTTGGGCCGTAAGTCCACCTCCGGCTGGAAGTGGTCCGCATAGCGTTCGCGGAAGCGGCTGTTGATGCCGTCTGCCACGACCACGAGATCCGCGTCGGCGAACAGGCTCTCGTCATCCACATCCGCTTCGTAGCGCAGGCGGACGCCGAGTTCCTCCGCGCGATCCTGCAGGATCAGGAGCAGCGTGCGGCGGGAGCAGCCGCAGAAGCCGTTGCCGCCGATGCGGTGCTCGGTGCCGCGGAAATGGATTGCGATGTCGTCCCAATAGGCGAATTCCCGCACGATGCGCTGGTAGCTCGGCAGGTCGTACTTCTCGAAATTGTCCAGGGTCGCGTCGGAGAACACGACCCCGAAGCCGAACGTCTCGTCGGCGCGGTTGCGCTCATAGACCGTGATGTCGGAATCCGGCCGAAGCTTCTTCAGCAGGATCGCGAAATAGAGCCCCGCCGGGCCACCGCCGATGATCGCCGTCTTCATGAGAATCCCACCCGAGAATTGCGCTTATTGTTTTAAGCTTAAAATAATTGCAGATCAACCTGTCCGCCCGATCCTCTGCTGTTCCTGGCCATCGGACGGTCAAGCGCTCATCGCCTCCTGGTGGTCGTCGGCCTCCTGGGCGATCTGGCGCAGGGCAAAGCGCTGCAGCTTGCCGGTCTGGGTGCGCGGGAGGGCGTCCACGAACTCGATGAGCCGCGGGTACTTGTAGGGCGCGATCTCGGCCTTCACGTGATCCTGGAGCGCCTTCGTCAGGTCCGGACCGGGGGTCTGGCCGGGGCGCAGGACCACATAGGCCTTGACCACCGTGCCGCGTCCGTCGTCGGGAGCCCCCACCACGCCGCATTCGGCCACGGCCGGATGGGTGAGGAGCGCGGCCTCGACCTCCGGACCGGCGATGTTGTAGCCGGCCGAGATGATCATGTCGTCGGACCGGGCCTGGTACCAGAAGTACCCGTCATCATCCATGAGGTAGGTGTCGCCGGTGACGTTCCAGCCGTCCTGCACGTATTTGCCCTGCCGCTCGTCCGCGAGATAGCGGCATCCGGTCGGCCCACGGACGGCGAGGCGCCCGATGCTGCCGGGGGGAAGGTCCCGCCCCTCATCGTCCACCACCTTGGCCTCGTAGCCCGGAACCGGCCTGCCCGTTGCGCCAGGACGGATCTCGTCCTCGGTGGCGGCGATGAAGATGTGCAGCATTTCCGTCGCGCCGATCCCGTCCATGAGCCGGATGTTCGTAGCGGCCTTCCAGGCCTCGAAGGTTCCCTTCGGCAGCGGCTCGCCGGCCGAGACGCATTTGCGCAGCGAGGAGATGTCATAGCCTTCGAGCTTCGACAGCATGGCGCGATACGCAGTCGGCGCCGTGAAGCAGATGGTCGCCCGATACTGCATGATGGCTGGGAGAAGATCGTCCGGTCCGGCCTTCTCCAGCAGCACGGTGGAGGCACCGACCCGCATGGGGAACAGCACGATTCCGCCGAGCCCGAAGGTGAAGGCGAGCGGCGGCGAGCCGATGAAGCGGTCGTTCGCCTCCGGCCGCAGGACGTTCCTGGCATAGCCGTCGCAGATCGCCAGCATGTCCCGGTGGAAATGCATGGTGCCCTTGGGCTCGCCGGTCGTGCCGGAGGTAAACCCGATCAGGCAGACGTCGTCCGCCGCCGTATCGACCGCTTCGAAGTCCGGCGACACCTCCGCCATCAGGGCTTCGAGACTGTCGGATTGGCCCGAGCCCCAGTACACCACGTGCTGCAGATCCGGCGCCATTGCCCTGGCCCGCTCCATCTCGTCCGCCAGCCGATGGTCGCAGAACGCGATGGTGATCTTCGCCTTCCTCAGAGGATAGGCGATCTCCTTGGCGCGCAGGAGCGGCATGGTGGCGACCACGACCCCGCCGGCCTTCAGGACCGCCAGATAGGCCGCCACCATCATCGGATTGTTGGCGGACCGCAGCAGGACGCGGTTGCCGGTCACGAAGCCGAGCTTGTGGACCAGCACGTTGCAAATCCGGTTCACCCGCTCCTGCAGCGCCCGGTAGGTCAGGGACTCGGTCGGGCTGATCAGGCAGGGCTCGTCCCCCCGGCCCTCATCGACCCATCGATCAAGGAACGCGACGGCGCAGTTGAGCCGCTCGGGATACTGGAGCTCCGGCCGCGAGAACCGGAAGTCCGGCCACTGATCCCGAGGCGGAAGATTGTCTCTCGCGAAGGTATCCACATGCGCCGTGTCGGCCATCGTCCGCTCCTCTGTCTTATTATGAGCCGGGAGGACGCCGCGCCTTGAGCTTGGCCGAGCCGGGGCGGCACGCCGAGGGATCGCGCTGTATGGCGAACCCCGTGCTGCCGCCCATCCGCCGCCAATCACGCGCTCGTCATTCCGCCTGCCTTCCCGTGCGAAATAATCCGCTTGAAGAACCCGAGAAATATTTTAATCTTAAAACAATCCTTGGCAATCCCAAAGATTGGGCAAAGGCTGGGGATGCCGGGGGAAGGGCTCCGACAAAGGGAGTGTTCGGCCGAAACGATTTGCGGCAGAGTAGCGCCGCCTTGTCCGTCGAGACGCGCCGCGTCCCGCCGGGAACAATCACGCAGCACAACAAATGTGCGCAGGGAACAGCCACTCGGGAGACAATGATGAACGTGACGATCAAGACCCTTGGCCTCGCAGCCGCCGTCGGATTGGCGGCGGTGCCGGCCATGGCGCAGGAGAAGCTGAAGGTCGGCCTGCTTTTGACCCTCTCCGGTCCTTCGGCCGTGCTCGGCCAGCACGCCCGCGACGGCTTCCAGCTCGCGGTCAAGGACCTCGGCGGCAAGCTCGGCGGGCGCGATGTCGAGGTGATCGTCGTCGACGACGAACTGAAGCCCGACGTGGCCGTGACCAAGGTGAAGGGCCTTCTGGAGCGCGACAAGGTCGATTTCGTGGTCGGGCCGATCTTCTCCAACGTGGCGGTCGCGACGCAGAAGCCCATCGTCGACGCCAAGACCTTCTACATCAGCGTGAATGCCGGCCCTTCGAATCTCGCCGGCAAGAGCTGCAGCCCGTACTTCTTCGCGACCTCCTACCAGAACGACCAGAACCACGAGGTTCTCGGCAAGGTGGCGCAGGACCGCGGCTACAAGAAAGTCTATCTGCTCGCGCCGAACTATCAGGCCGGCAAGGATGCGCTCGCCGGATTCAAGCGCCACTACAAGGGTGAGATCGTCGAGGAATCCTACATCCCGCTGAACACGCTCGACTTCCAGTCCGAGCTCGCCAAGATCGCCTCCATGCAGCCGGACGCGATCTTCACCTTCATGCCGGGCGGCATGGGCGTGAACCTGGTCAAGCAGTACCGCGCGGCCGGCCTCGCCGACCGCATCCCGTTCCTCTCGGCCTTCACCGTGGACGAGACCAACCTGCCGGCGCAGCAGGATGCCGCCATCGGCATGCTGAGCGGGTCGAACTGGGCTCCGAACTTGGACACCCCGGAGAACAAGAAGTTCGTCGCGGCCTACGAGGCCGCCTACAACACGGTGCCGGCGTCCTACGCCATGCATTCCTACGACGCGGCCCTGCTGATCGACTCCGCCCTCAAGGCGACCGGCGGCAAGACCGACGACAAGGAGGCCCTGCGCGCCGCGATCAAGAAGGCGGAGTTCAAGTCCCTGCGCGGCGACTTCAAGTTCGGCGCAAACGGCTTCCCGATCCAGGACTTCTATCTGGTGAAGGCAGCGAAGCGTCCCGATGGCAAGCTGGAGACGGAAATCGTCGAGAAGGTGTTCGACGACTACACCGACGCCTATGCCAAGGAATGCGCCGCCACGAACTGACGCGCACCGGGCTGACGATCGATCCGTGCTCATGGGCCGGATCGATACCTCTTCCAGGACGCAATCGTCCGGGTGCTTGCGCGTGGAAGCGCCCGAGCGGGACTTGATCGATGCAGGCCTATAGCCGGTGACGTGCCGATGAACGCAACTCTCCTCTTCGTCCAGGCTCTGAACGGCCTTCAATTCGGCCTCATCCTCTTTCTCATCGCGGCCGGGCTGACCCTGGTGTTCGGCGTGATGGACTTCATCAATCTCGCCCACGGCGTGCAGTACATGGTCGGCGCCTACCTGGTGGCGGCGTTCGCCGCCTGGACCGGGAGCTTCGGCTGGGCGCTGCTTCTCGCCCTGCCGTCCGCGCTGGCCTTCGGACTTCTGCTCGAAGTGCTGGTCTTCCGTCATCTCTACGACCGCGACCATCTCGACCAGGTGCTCGCGACCTTCGGGGTGATCCTGTTCCTGAACCAGGGCGTCAAGTTCGTCTGGGGCGCGGCGCCTCTGAGCGTTCCCGTTCCCGAGCTCCTGTCCGGCTCCATCGAGATCGCGAGCGGGCTGCTCTATCCCGTCTACCGCCTCGCGATCATCGCGGCCGGGCTCGTGGTCGCGGCCCTGCTCTACGCCCTCGTCAACCATACGCGCGTCGGCATGCTGGTGCGCGCCGGCGCCAGCAACGCCGCCATGGTGTCGGCGCTGGGCGTCAACATCCAGCGGCTGTTCATGGTCGTGTTCGGCTTCGGCGCCATGCTGGCGGGCTTTGCCGGCGCGATGGTGGCGCCGATCCTGTCCGTCGAGCCGGGCATGGGCGACAACATCCTGATCCTCGCCTTCGTGGTCATCGTGATCGGTGGGATCGGATCGATCCGCGGGGCGTTTCTCGCAGCCCTCCTGATTGGCCTCGTGGACACGGTCGGGCGCAGCTTCGCGCCGAACCTGCTGCGCCTCGTGCTCGATCCAGCGGCCGCGAGCCAGACCGGCCGGGCCCTCGCCCCGATGCTGATCTACATCTTCATGGCTGCGGTGCTCTTCTTCCGCCCGTCCGGCCTGTTTCCCGTGAAGCGCTAGGGTGCGTCCATGACCGAACTCGCCGAAACGCAGGCCGCTCCCATGTCTTCCCTCAGGCCACGGCTCAAGATCGTTCCCATCGTGCTCTTTGCCGCCTTCGCGGCCGCGCCCCTGTTGGCCATGGCGTCCGGGGCCGAAGGCTATGTCCTGTCCCTGCTGACCCGGGTGATGATCTTCGGCATCGCCGCCATGGCGCTCGACCTCATCCTCGGTTACGGGGCGCTCGTGAGCTTCGGCCACGCGGCCTTCCTGGGCATCGGCGGCTATGCGGTCGGCATCCTCGCCAGCCATGGGGTCGAGGATGCCCTCGTGCAGGTTCCCGTGGCGCTCGCCGCCTCGGCGCTCTTCGCCCTGGTCACGGGGGCGATCTCCCTGAGGACCAAGGGCGTCTATTTCATCATGATCACCCTGGCCTTCGGGCAGATGCTGTACTTCCTCGCCACGTCACTGGCGGCTTACGGCGGCGACGACGGCATGACCCTGTCGTCGCGCAGCCTCGTGGCCGGGTCGCGCATTCTGGAGAGCGATTTCGCCTTCTACTGGGTGTGCCTGCTCTGCCTTCTCGGCGCCTATGCGTTCTCGCGATCCGTCGTCGCGTCCCGGTTCGGCCGCGTCCTGCGCGGCACGCGGGAGAACGCCGTGCGCATGGAAGCCATCGGGTTCCAGCCCTTCCGGTTTCAGCTCGTGGCCTATGTGGTCAGCGGCATGTTGGCAGGTCTCGCCGGCTGCCTCCTGGCCAATCAGGCGGAGTTCGTCAGCCCTGCCTTCATGACGTGGCAGCGCTCCGGCGAGCTGATCTTCATGGTCGTGCTCGGCGGGCTCGGCTCCCTGCACGGCGCCATCGTGGGCGCGGCCGCCTTCCTGCTGCTGGAGGAGTTCCTGCCGGAGATCCTGCATGGCCTGAGCTTCTTCCTGGGCGACGCGACGCGTGCTCACCTCGCCGAGAACTGGAAGATGGTCTTCGGTCCCCTTCTCATCCTGATCGTGCTGTTCGCCCGAGGCGGGATCATGGGCCTGCTGCGGAGGCCTCACCATGGCTGATCCCCTGCTCGAACTCCGCCATCTGCGCAAGGCATACGGCGCTCTCGTGGTCACGGACGACGTCAGCCTCTCCGTTCAGCCGGGCGAGCTGCATGCCATCATCGGACCCAACGGCGCGGGCAAGACGACGCTGATCCATCAGATCTCGGGAACGTTGTCATCCGACTCCGGATCCATCCTGTTCGCCGGGGAGGACGTGACGGCTCTTTCGATGCCGCAACGGGTCCGGCGCGGGCTCGCGCGCTCGTTCCAGATCACGTCGATCCTGCCCGGTTTCTCGGCCCTCGAGAATGTGGCGCTGGCCGTGCAGGCGCGCGCGGGATCGAGCTTCCGCTTCTTCGGCAACGCCGCACAGGAGAAGGCCCTGAACGAGCCCGCCATGGAATGCCTGAGTGAGGTCGGGCTCGGCGCCCGCGCCCACATCCCGGCGGGGCTCCTGTCCCACGGCGAGAAGCGCCAGCTCGAGCTCGCCATCGGGCTCGCGACACAGCCGAAGCTGCTGCTTCTCGACGAGCCGCTCGCCGGCACCGGCCATGACGAATCCCAGCGCGTGGTCGAGACCCTGCGCCGCCTGAAGAGCCGCCTCACGATCGTGCTGATCGAGCACGACATGGACGCGGTCTTCTCCCTGGCCGACCGCGTGTCCGTTCTCGTCTACGGCCGCGTGATCGCCACCGACACGCCGGAGCGGATCAGGGCCCATCCGGAGGTCCGTGCGGCCTATCTCGGCGAAGAGGAGACGGTCTGATGCTCTCCGTCCGACAGCTCCAGGCGTCCTATGGCGCCGCCCAGGTGCTCTTCGACATCTCCCTTGAGGTGAAGGCCGGCGAGGTGGTGACGCTGCTCGGCCGCAACGGCATGGGCAAGACCACCACCATCCGGTCCATCATGGGCCTGCTCCGCCCCCGCGGCGGCGAGGTGCGGTTCGACGGCGCCGCCGTGACGGGCCTCGCGCCCTACCGCATCGCGCAGACCGGCATCGGCCTCGTGCCGGAGGGCCGGCAGATCTTCCCGACCCTGACGGTGGAAGAGAATCTCGTCGCCACGGCCTCGGCCCGGACGGGCTCGCGCCGCTGGACGCTCGAGGCTGTCTACGACCTCTTCCCGCGCCTGAAGGAGCGCCGAAGCAACCTGGGCACCCAGCTCTCGGGCGGCGAGCAGCAGATGCTCGCCATCGGCCGGGCCCTCATGACCAATCCCAAGCTGCTCATTCTCGACGAGGCCACCGAAGGGCTTGCGCCCTTGATCCGCGCCGAGATCTGGACGTGCCTCAAGCGCCTCAAGGGCGAACGCCAGTCGATCCTGGTGATCGACAAGAACATCGGCGCCCTGGCGAGCTTCGCCGACCGTCACGTGATCATCGAGAAGGGCCGCTCGGTCTGGACCGGGACGAGCGATGAGCTGATGACCGATCCAAGTCTCAAGGACCGGTATCTCCACGTTTGAGGATTCCTTCATGGCAGCCGACGATCTCGACCTCGAGGCCGAGTACAACAACCGGGCGCGCGTTCCCGAACACCCCGTTCACATCGCCGGCTGGCAGCGGGATTCGGCCGCTTACCGCGAAAGCGCACGCTGCGAACTCGATCTCGCCTACGGACCTGGCGAGCGCCACCGTCTCGACCTCTTCCACCCGCCGGGCGGGGACGCGGGCGGCCCGGTCGTGCTGTACATCCATGGCGGCTACTGGCAGTCGCTCGACAAATCCACGTCGAGCCACCTGGCCCGCGGCGCCAACGAGCGCGGGCTCACGGTGGCGATCCCGAGCTACACGCTCGCGCCGGCCGCAAGCCTCGCCGCGATCGTGTCCGAGATCGAGGCCGCGGCCGATTTCGTCATGCAGCGCACGGGCCGGCCTCTCGTGGTCAGCGGCCATTCCGCCGGCGGGCACCTGACGGCGTGCCTCATGGCGCGCTCCGGCGGGCTCCAGTTTCCGGTCCGGGTCGCGATGCCGATCTCCGGTCTGTTCGATCTGCCGCCACTGGTCACGACCTCGATCAACAGGGCGCTCGGGTTGAGTATCGAGGAAGCGCACCGCCTGAGCCCGCTGGAATGGGATCCGCCCGCGGGCGGTCGTCTCGTCGCAGTGGTCGGGGGAGCGGAGAGCGACGAGTTCCGGCGCCAGTCCCGCGCCATCGCGGATCGCTGGGGCGAGGCGGGCGTTGCGACTCGCTATCACGAGGTGCCGGGCGCAAACCACTTCGACGTCATCGCCGGGCTCGCCGACCCGAGCGACCCGCTCGTGGACCTGATCATGGATCTGGCAGCCGACGCTTGAGCGACCTGCCGGTCGAACGGGAACCCGCGCCGCCGTCCGACGTTGCGATTCTCGGTGACGCTGACATGGATCGGCTGGTGACGCATGCCTGTCGCGCTGGCACTTCTTCTCCTTTTCGCGATGGCCTGGCCGCAGGCGCTCCTGGCGTCGGAGGATGCCTGGCAGGCGTTGCGGCACGGAGGCACCGTGGCGCTCTTTCGTCACGCGCGCGCGCCGGGGACCGGCGACCCGGCCGATTTCCGGCTCGAGGATTGCGCGACCCAGCGCAACCTCTCGACCGAGGGCCGAACGCAGGCGCAGGCGATCGGAGCGGCGTTCAGGTCGCGGCAGATTCCCGTTGAGCGCGTGCTCTCGAGCCGCTGGTGCCGCGCGCTCGAGACCGCCCGCTTGGCCTTCGGCGCCCTGGCGGAGCCCTTCCCGCCGCTGGATTCCTTCTTTTCGGGACAGGAGCAGGAGCCGGCACGGACCGAGGCCCTGCGCCGCACCGTTCAGGAATGGCGCTCGAACGGCGTCCTGGTGCTCGTGACGCATCAGGTCAACATCACGGCCCTCACCAGGATCTTTCCTGGCGAGGGAGAAATGCTCGTTCTCAGGCCGAAGCCCGGCGCCGGGTTCGACGTGGTGGGACGGGTGAAGCCTTAGCGCATCGTGAGGAAAAAATGGCCCGGTATTCACTAGCGTGGCCCTTCGGGTCGCTGACGCGGTCCTGCGGGTCACTCGAGCCTCGGACGGGAAAAGTGGACACCCCTTTCGGGATTCATCCGAGGCTCCTTCTCTTGACCGGCGCATCGTGCGAGCCTTCGGGTCCGCTGAGCATCGGACGATCGGGATGGCCGGCACGAGGCGGGTGATGACCGGCTGGCCATGACATGGGAGGTTTCGACCGTGACGGGAGGGTGCCACCTTCTCCCCGTCATCACCGGGCTCGTCCCGGTGATCCCGCTTCTGAGAGGCGCTGCGCCTCACCGCATCGGGATGGCCGGCACAGGGCCGGCCATGACGTGGTGAGGGTGGCAGGAAGGGCGGAGGATGCCATGACGTGGGGAGGCTATCATCACCCGCTCTCACCATCCTCCCACGTCCCCACCGGGTTCGATCCCAACCTGGACCCGCTTTTCACGTCCGAGGCTCCCTCTCTGGACCGGCGCATCGGATGAGGCGGACCCAGCGGGCCGCGCCAGCGAAAACCGGATCCACTTTTCACTGCCGTGGCCCTCTGGGTCCGTCTGATGCGCTAGACGTTACGTATCAGCCCTCAACTGCTCGACGACACCCTGGCTCATATAAGGATGGCCCGCCTCGTTGAGCGCCCGGTCCAGAGCCTCGATGGCGACGAGGACCTTCGTGAGCTCCTCAGCCATCTCGATGGAGGGCAGCGGCGCCTCGGAAATCTGACGCGCCATCTCCCTGCGCCGCTTCACGAGGTTTTCGCGTGCAGCATTGAGCTCACTGATCTCTTCGGACGTCATGGCTTCCTCACGTTCAAGACCGTTTTACTATCAAGTCGGCTGGGCCGGATCCGTTCACGGCATTTCCGCGTCGAAGTCCCGGAATTGCGGGAGATCGTTCATCGGTCAAGCGTGCCGAGCAGACCCAGAATACGCGTGTGCCGCTCGTCCGCGTGCTCGCTCGACGCCGAGAAGATGAGCCGCTCCTTGCTCCAGTGCAGCGTCCCCTGCGATTCGTCGATCATCCGCTGCAGGGCAGGCTTCTCCGCCGCGCCAGGCCGAAACGTCAATGCGATCGCCTGAGGTCCCGCATCCACGCGGGCGATTCCGATCCGCCGGCAGAGCTGCCTGACGTTCGCCAGCCTCAGGAGGTTCTGAACCGGATCAGGGATGGGACCGAACCTGTCCTCGATCTCCGCTTCGATCTCGTCGATCGTCTCCGACGACTCGAGGCGCGCCAGACGTGCGTAGAGATTGATCCTCATCTCTGGATCGTTCACGTACGCGTCGGGAATCGTACCGGTCAGCCCGACGTTCAATTCAGGGGTCCAATCGTCATCCAGGGTCTCGCCACGCAGAGCGTGTTTGAGCATGTGCTGGTAGAGATCGGTGCCGATGAGCTTGACATGACCCGACTGCTCCTCTCCCAGAAGCGCTCCCGCCCCGCGCTGGTCGAGATCCTGCGCGCTGATGGCAAATCCCGCTCCGAGGCGATCGAGAGCAGTGAGCGTCCGCAGTCGCTTCTCCGTGGCTTGCGGAAGCTCCTCGCCAGGCTCCGTCAACAGGTAGGCCACGCCCCGGATCCGCCCTCGCCCGACGCGACCGCGCAGCTGATGGAGCTGCGCCATCCCGAAGCGGTCCGCGCGCCACACCAGCATGGTGTTGGCGCGGGGAACATCCAGGCCGCTCTCGATGATGTTGGTGGCGAGGAGGACGTCGCCCTCGCCATCGGCGAAACGGATCATCACCTCGTCGATCTCCGACGGGTTCATCTGGCCATGGGCGACCATGATTGTCAGTTCGGGAACGAGCTTCGCGAGCCGCTCTCGCATCGGCTCGATGTCTTCGACCCGGGAGCAGACGACGAAACTCTGGCCGCGGCGGCGGCGCTCGCGCATGAGGGCTTCCCGGACGCTTGCGGAATCGAACGGCGTGAGAAACGTGCGGATCGGCTGCCGGCGCGCGGGAGGCGTCGCGATGATGCTCAGTTCCTGCAAGCCGACCAAGGCGGACTGGAGCGTCCGTGGGATCGGCGTGGCCGTCAGGATGAGGACATGCCCGTCTTCCGCGAGGGTTCTGAGTTTCGCTTTCTGAGCGGCGCCGAACCGCTGTTCCTCGTCGATGATCACAAGACCGAGATCCTTGAAGGTCACCCCTTTCGCCGCAAGCGCATGAGTGCCGATGACGATGCGGATCGATCCGTCCGCCAACCCCTTCTTCACTGCCCGGGCCTCGGCCGGCGACACGAGCCGGGAGAGCTGGGCGACCTCGATGCCCAGACCGGCAAAACGCCTCTGGAAGCTCCGCACATGCTGGCGCGCAAGCACGGTGGTGGGCGCGACGACGGCCACCTGCCTGCCGGCAAGCGCGACGGCGGCGGCGGCGCGCAGGGCAACCTCCGTCTTGCCGAATCCCACATCACCGCAGACCAGGCGGTCCATCGGTCGACCAGACGAGAGATCGTCGAGAACTTCCTCGATGGCGCGGATCTGATCGGCTGTCTCCGAGAAAGGGAAGCGAGCGACGAACCGTTCATAATCGCGGCTTGGGGGCACGAGCGGCTCCAGTTTCGTGCCCTTGCGGGCTTCGACGAGTCCCGTGATCCGTTCGGCCGTGTCCTTGATCTCCGCTTCGATCGTCTCACGTCTGAGCGACCACGCATCGCTGTTCAGTTTATCGAGGGAGATCGAGTCCGTCATCGGGCCATAGCGCCAGATGCGATCCATCTCTTTTGCCGGCATCAGGAGCGTCGTGTCGGCCGCGTATTTCAGTCTGACGGCGTCGCCCATGCCGGCATCACCCGCGGGAATGGTCTCCATTCCTTCGAGCACCCCCATGCCGTGATCGATGTGGATCACGGCATCGCCGACGTGAAAACCCCCATCCATGAGACTGGAAGCGGCAGAGCTGACATCTCTCTCGACCCCGCTGCTGATACGGCTGCCCAGGATATCGCCGGCCGTGATCAGCACGATGCCGTCGCGCTCGTCGATGAAGCCTTTCCTGAGCTCGACCTGCAGGGCGAACCATTCCGCGGGAGGTCCGTCTACGACATCGCCCCAGCTCTCGACATTCTCGGCGCGCCCGATGGATTGAACGCGGCGCTTGATCCGACCGAGATCCGAGCGGGCGGCCGCAGCCAGGATGATCTTGCGGCCAGCCTCCATCTGCGCACGCAGGAATTCGGCGAGGTCCTTAGAGGGCCTCGACGCGATCGCAAAGTTCGGCACCGCAACCTGCCGTGTATCGTCCTCCGATGCGGCGTGGATATAGGTGACCCGTCGCCTCGACAGAAGGTCCGCCCACTCGTCGTCCGGCACAAAAAGCCGTTCGGGCGACACGGCGGATGTTTTGGCGCTCCCCTGCCCGCGCATGCTCGTTCGGTTGTCGTACGCATCGGCGACCTGCTCCATCACGAGCGGTCGCCTCTCCTCCGCCTTTCCGTCCACGATGACGGCCGCATCCGGCCAATAGTCGAAGACCGTCACAAGGCGCGGGCAGTATTCCGGCAGGAGATGCTCGATCCCATCGAACCGGTCGATGGAGGGATCGCTCTCTTCCGTCTGCGGCAGAACGAGTTCCGAAGCAGGTCCGATCAGGAGATGCTCGACTTCGGTTTCGGTGAGCTGGGAAATCGGATCGTAGGAGCGGATGGCCACGATGCTTCGCCCGTCGTGTTCGATCCGATAGGGCGAGGAATGGTCGGCGGGAAACAGATCGATCACCTGTCCCCGGAACGCCGCCTCCCCCGGCTCGTCCACGCGCTCGTCGAGGATGTAGCCGGCGCGATGAAGATAGTCCTTGAGGGCGTCCGACGACAGCGCTCCGCCGGTCGTGAGGCCAAAGACCGCCTCAGCCGCGATGCTGGGCTGCGGCACGCGCTGAAGGGCGGCCGCCGCACTCGCGACAAGGAGCCGCGGCTTCGCGCTCGTTCCGCTCATGCGCCGGAGCACCGCCATGCGCCGCCCCATGATCTCCCGCGAAGGCGAAGCGCGGTCGTATGGAAGACAATCCCAGGGCGGCAGGAGATCGACGTCGAGGTCGGGAGCCAAACCCCTCAAGGCCTGCACCAACAACTCGGCCCAACGCTCCCCGCCGGCGACATAGATCGCTCCGGATGGCCCGGCCGCCGTGACCTGCTCGAGCAGGCGGATGGCATGGAGTCCAAGGAGAGATGGCAAGGTAAGGTCGATCCGCCTGATATCCTCAGAGGGGGCAGGCTTGGCACGCATGGGGCACTCTTGTGACGGGGCTCGGGACCGGGGACAACGTTCGGGCGCCGTCCCAGTTGCAGGCATGCCTCCGTCGCCCCTCCGACAGCATTTTGTAAACCATCCTTGTCCATAGTCGAAGCATGACCTACGGGAATGCAAAACGTCTCTGCCTTGGACTGGCTCTGCTCTCGTGCTCCACCTTCGGGAGCCATGCGGATGCCTTTGCGGCCGCTGAAAACCCCAATCCTTCCAGCCCGGTCCAGGCATCGCCGAGCAACCCGGCCGCCCCCGCCGCGGGGACCGACCTGCGGCCGAAAGCGGCACCTGCGGCACCGGTCAAGCCGATGGAGAAGACCGTGTCCGCCCCGGTGGTCTCGATCTCGCAGGATCCCCGCCCGACCCTGGATGGGAGCACCTTCATCAACACGATGCGAGCGGCGTGGACCTACAAGCGCATCGCCGAAGCCGGAGGGTGGCCCAATCTGCCTGCCGGCACGGTTCTCAAGGCCGGCGACAAGGGCCCGCTCGTCACGACCTTGCGGCAGCGGCTCGCCGCCGAGGGCGACCTTCCGGCCGATCTGGCTTCGAGCACGACCTTCGATGCCGATCTGACTGGAGCGGTGAAGCGGTTCCAGGCACGCCACGGCCTGCCGGAATCCGGCGCAGTCCGGGCCCGGACCCTGGAGGCTCTGAACGTCCCGGCGCTCACGCGGCACCGTCAGCTGACCGCCTCCGCCCAAAGGCTCGCGGGATCCACGTTTTCGTTCGGCGACCGCTATGTCGTGGTGAACATCCCGTCGGCCGCAGTCGAAGCCGTGGAGCGCGGACAGGTCGCCCGGCGCTACGTGGCCATTGCCGGAAAAGTCGACCGTCCCTCGCCGACCGTCGAGACCCGCGTGACCGCCGTCAACGTCAATCCCACATGGACCGTACCGGTCTCCCTGATCAAGAAGGACATCATCCCCCACGTTCGGAAGGATCCCGAATATCTGGAGAAGATGAAGATCCGCATCATCGACGCGAAGGGACAGGAGGTCGATCCCAAGACCCTCGACTGGTCGACGGACAATGCGGTGAACTATACGCTCCGCCAGGATCCCGGCGCGATCAATTCGCTCGGGCAGATCCGCATCGACATGCCCAACAAGCACGCCGTCTACATGCACGACACGCCCAAGAAGCAGCTCTTCGCGCAGGACGCCCGCTTCCATTCCTCAGGGTGTGTCCGCGTGGCCGAAGTCGCCGATTTCGCCGAGTGGCTCCTGCGCGGCACGAACGGGCAGGCCGGCGGCTGGACGAAGGACGCGATCACCACGGCCATCGCCAACGCAAACCGTCAGGACATCCGTCTCGAAAAGCCCGTCCCCGTCACGTGGGTCTATCTGACCGGATATGCGACGGCGGATGGCGCCGTGCATTTCCGAGACGATGTGTACGGGCTCGATGCGGCGAAGAGCGATCCCGTTCCGGAGCCTCAGATCGTCGATGTGCCCGCGACGGCGTCGATCAAGCCCAAGCGCCTCTGACACGGCGCGGGATGCGCCATGGGCTACAGGCTCTTGCGGCGCAACAGCCGTCCGGATGACGGGATGGCCGCACGGGCCTTGTGCGACTCGAAAGCGGCATCCTGGAACACATCGATCGCGGCGACGGCCTGCGCCCGCACGGCCGCAATCCAGGCCGGATCGCGCTGCGAAAACCGGTCCGTCGCATGAGCCAATTGACGGCACCGTTCCTCGACGACACGGCGGGCTTCTCTCAGGCGGGGATTCGGGGCTGCGGACATCGCCACCTCGTCACAAAAGCGGAGCACGTCCTGGGTAAGATTCTCACCCGTGTAGAGCCCCGAATAATGATCGATCATGCTGCGGACGAATCCGAGAGAATCACGGATCTCCTGCCGCAATAGTGTCTCGCTGCTCATCGCATCCTGATCCGAAAAGAAGCCGCATTCGCGCCGGGACCGGCGACGATGTGGTATGGCCCAGAGACCTCTAAAAAGGTGTTAGCCCGGCTGCCCTGCCTGAGATTCCGCCGGGACTTTGGGTGGCGCCGGCGCCGGCACAGGCGCACCGTTGTTCTGGGTGACCGTCAGGCGAGACGACCACACTCTTTCGAGGAGGGGACCTGCAACAATTCCAGCGACGAATGCGAACGCAGCCACGATCAGGCCAATCCGGCCGCAAAGGCTCAGCACATCCCTGTATGCCATAACCCTTCCTCCCGTCTGCTTTGTTGAGAGAATCCTAAGGGACCTCTCGTTGGCAGCCAAGAGACAAACGCGCAGATTGTCGAAACGGCACCAGCTGGGCGGATGAAAAACAAGTCAGAACGTGAGGAAAATGCAAAGCTTTTCGCTCCCGCGAACCTGTGCATTATTTTTGCGCACGAGCTTCGGAGAGCGCGGCGTTGCCACAATTCGAAATATTGTAACGCCATCCATCATGACCGTCGATGTCCCGTCGAGCGGCTCTCGCGGGGGCTGCCATCGAGGTTCGCTCGATCACCCGCTTGAACTCGCTGGGAACATCTGAACATTTCGAGCGCCGTGGGATTGAACACGAGTTCACGGGATACGATGCATGCCGCCCTCCGCCGCATACCGCGCTTCGATGCGCCATCAGGAACTCGGTCCGGACTTCTACGACATCGTTCATCCGGCGCGGTTCCCGCAGCATATTCTGCGCTATCGCAACCAGCGCTGGGCGGAGCGGATCGGGCTCGGATCCCTCGGCGACGACGAGTGGCTCGATCATTTCGGGCGCTTTGAGCCGCTCCCCGGCAGCCTCCGGCAGCCCCTTGCCCTTCGCTACCACGGCCATCAGTTCCGCACCTACAATCCGCATCTGGGCGACGGACGCGGGTTTCTCTTCGCACAGCTCCACGACGGCCAGGATGGCAGGCTCCTCGACCTCGCCACGAAAGGCAGCGGTCAGACCCCGTGGTCGCGCCACGCGGATGGCCGCCTGACCCTGAAGGGCGGCGTGCGCGAAGTCCTGGCGACCGAAATGCTCGAGGCGCTCGGCGTCGAGACATCGAAATCCTTCAGCCTGGTGGAAACGGGCGAGGAACTGGAGCGCGGCGACGAACCCTCGCCCACACGCTCGTCGGTTCTTGTGCGCCTCAGTCATTCCCATATCCGTATCGGAACGTTCCAGCGGCTGCTGTACCTAAACGAGACAGACAATCTCCGCCGGCTCCTGGACTACACGATCCAGACCTATATGCCGCACGCATGGCGCGACGACGAAGCCGGTCGTGCACCGGCATTCCTGGAGGAGGTCTGCCGGCGCGTGGCCCGCATGGGCGCGCAATGGATGGCGGCCGGTTTCGTGCACGGGGTGCTCAACACCGACAACATCAACGTCACGGGCGAAAGCTTCGATTATGGGCCGTGGCGTTTCCTGCCCGTCTACGAACCCGGCTTCACGGCCGCTTATTTCGACGAGACCGGTCTCTATGCCTTCGGGCGCCAGCCCGACACGCTGCTGTGGAACCTGTTCCGCCTGGCCGAGTGCCTGCTGCCGCTTGCCGAGCAGAGCAGTCTCGAGCAGGCGCTGGGCGCCTTCGAACCCGCCCTGCACCGGGAGTTCACCGGCGCTATCATGCGCCGCCTCGGCCTTCAATCCAGGGGCTTCGAGCAGGATGGAGCCTTAGCCAAGGCGTTATGGACCTTTCTCCATGAGACCAAGGCGCCTTTCGAGCAGACCTTCTTCGATTGGTACGGCGGTCGTGCGCGTGCGGAGCGCGCGGCCGGGAGCCCCTCCGCGAATCTCTACGCGCAGGCATCCTTCGAGCCCGTTCTGGCAGCGCTCGGCACCTTCGATCCGGCCCCCGGGCTGCGGCTCGACCATCCCTATTTTTCCCGCATCACGCCCTGCACCATGCTGATCGACGAGGTCGAGGCGCTCTGGGCGCCGATTGCCGCGTCGGACGACTGGGAGGTGTTCAGGTCCAAGCTGACCGAGATCCGCGGCATGGCCGAAGCCTACGAAACAGATCGTCCCGCGCAAGCTTGATGAATGCAGGCCGGGCCTCACAGCGAGCACCGCTGCTCAGCTCGGACACCTCGAACGTCGCCAAAGCTCCCATTCCGAAAGGAGCATCATTTTCCCCACGAGATGGAACGTTATTTCCTTATGAGCGTCTTCTAGCCAAGCGGGCCGTTGCGAATGCGGCTCATCACCGAACCTATCTTGATGCAGGTGAACCCTATGAAGCGTTCATGCGCTCTCGCTTTGTCCAGCACGGCCCTCCTCCTCGTCCTGACAACGCCATCCGATGCCCAGAGTGTCGGAACCGGCCGGCAATGCGTGCCCGCCGTTGCCGATGCCTCCTTGTACCGTAACTGCCGGCTCCATGTGGTCCACGGCCAGGAAACCTGTCGCTGCGTGGTTCGACCGCAAGCGATGCGCCGGTTGGACCGTCCGGTGGACAGGGACCGGCCGGACACCGTGACCGGATCCATCGGCAGCGGTTCTGCCACCAGTCCCGGGACTGATCGTGGTGCGCCCGGGACAGTCGGCAGCGGCACGCTTGGTCCAGGCAACGCGGGCGTGACCGGCGGCAGCGCGACCCCGGGCCCTGGCGGGGCCGTGGCAGACAGCGGCACGCCCGGTCCGGCCAGCCCCGGCGGCCACAGCGGTGGCAATGCGAGCGGCTCGGCCGGCTCGACCGTCGGCGCAGGCGCAAACACGGATGCCGGCGTCGGCAGTCGCGGCAGCGGCTCATCCCATCCGGACCGCTCAAGCAACGGTGACGGCCCCGACCAGGACGGACGTGCCGGCCATGGCAATGCCGGGAACGGCGGCGGCCACGGCAACAACGGCCACGGAAACGACGACGACGGCAACGACTCGTCCAATCCGGGTCGCTCCAACAACGGCGACGGGACCGATCAGGACGGCCCTGCCGGGAATGGCGGCGGCAATGGCGGACACGGCAATGGCGGCGGCAAGCGCTGACTCGGCCTGAGCTTCATGCGACAGGTCCTTGGCGGAAGGCATCAACCAGGGACCTGCATGGTGCCATCACGTCTTCGTTCGAACGACGGCGGTACAGAGAATCGCCTCGGATCGAACGTGCGTACTCTATCCAATGAGGAGAACCAGGCCCCCAACCGCAATTGCCGCGCCGGCCAACCGGCCGACATGCGCCTGGCGGGCTGTGATGGTCGCGACCGTCATGCCGGCTCCATGCAGCAGGACGGTCGCGAGGCTGAAGCCGAGGCTGTAAAGCGCGACGCTGGCCCCGGACGGGATCTCCACACCGTGCGCATGGCCATGGAAGAGCGCGAAGACGCCGACGAAAGCGGCCGCGGCTTGGATCGGCCATTGCCGGCCCCATGTGACGACGGCGCCCAGCACGACCACGGACAGGGTGATGCCGAATTCGACGGCCGGAATCGCGATGCCAGTCAGGCCTAGGATTCCGCCCGCCAGCATCATGCCGACGAAGCTCGCCGGCAGCGCCCACATGGCCCGCCCCCCGAGCAGGGCCGCGAACAGGCCGACGCTCACCATGGCCAGCACATGGTCGATCCCTCCCAGAGGATGCGAGAATCCGGAGACGAAGCCCGATGCCGAAGCATGACCCGTATGGGCCAGGGCCGGCATGGCTGCCGCCATGAACAGCGTGGCAAGAACCGAGCGTTTGAACATGTCGATGATCCCCCTGTTAGGCTGCCGCCGACAGACCGCCGGCCCGCTCGATGAACGTCGCGATGGCATCGACACCGACGCCGTCGCGGATGTTGCTGAACACGTACGGACGCTGGCCGCGCATGCGCCTGGTGTCCTCCTCCATGATCGCGAGATCGGCCCCGACATGGGGCGCCAGATCGATCTTGTTGACCACCAGGAGATCCGAACGCGTGATGCCGGGACCGCCCTTGCGCGGGATCTTTTCGCCCCCGGCGACATCGATGACGTAGATCGTCAGATCGGCAAGTTCAGGCGAGAACGTCGCCGCCAGATTGTCGCCGCCGGATTCCACCAGCACGATGTCGAGGGCCGGGAACCGCTTGCGCATGGTGGCGATGGCCGCAAGGTTGATGGAGGCGTCCTCACGGATCGCCGTGTGCGGGCATCCTCCCGTCTCCACGCCCATGATGCGTTCCACAGGCAGCGCGCCGGCGACGGTCAGGAGCCGCGCATCCTCCTTGGTGTAGATGTCGTTGGTGATCGCGCAGATGTCATAGCGCTCGCGGAACGCCTTGCACAGCGCTTCCATGAGGGCCGTCTTGCCGGACCCGACCGGCCCGCCGATGCCGACCCGCAGGGGTCCCGTGTGAGAAGTCATGATCGAAACAACCTCGTATACTGGTTCTCATGATGGAAGGAGCCGAGATCGGCCCGGAAGGTCGAGCCGCCGATGTCGTCGAGCGTGAGACCGATCGCCTCCCGGGCGACGTCCTGCACCGGACCTGCCAAGGCGGCGGACACCCGGATGCCTGCCGTCTGGCCGATGGGCGCCAGGCGGATGGCCGCCGACACGAGCGTCTGCACGAGCCCGAAGAGATAGGCGGGCGATGTGATCGCCAGGGGAACGGCATGAGCCGCCGCCGCCATGCCGATGGCGACCGGGAAAGCGACGTCGCCCTCGAGGGGCGTCAGCCGGGGCGACGGCCATGCGGCAAGCGTCGCATCCAGGAAACTGCGCCCCTGCTGGCTGGTCTCGAGATGGAGCTCGGCGGAAGGCGACAGGGCGAGAGCGAGTTCGTTGACGGTCTCGAGAGCCTCTCGATCATCCTGCGCGATGGCTCTGTAGGCATGGCTCAGGAGAATGGCGTCGTTGCGCCCCAGGCCGAGCGTCAGGAGGTCATGCAGCCAGGCCACGAGCGACGTCTCATCGGTGATGTCGCCGGCCTCCACGGCCCATTCGAGGGTATGCGAATAGGCATAGCAGCCGACCGGATAGGACGGCGACAGCCAGGCGAAGAGCGGCAGGATCGCCGCCGTCTCGTCCAGTCCGCGCCCCTTCGGGGATCCGTCATCCATGGCCGTGCCCGTGATGGTGGGAATGCCCGCCATGCTCGTGGTGATGATAGGCGCCGCGGACCGGTCGGAAAGGCCGCTCGACGATCTCGACCCGGGCACCCAATCCGATCAGCATGTCGACCAGCACATGATCG
Organism: Microvirga sesbaniae; assembly: GCF_025460805.1. Taxonomy (GTDB): domain Bacteria; phylum Pseudomonadota; class Alphaproteobacteria; order Rhizobiales; family Beijerinckiaceae; genus Microvirga; species Microvirga sesbaniae. The sequence continues at coordinate 200,020 of NZ_JAMXFJ010000002.1, forward strand.
TACCCGATGTAGATCGCCGCGCGGGTGATCTCCGCCGGCACGTGCCTGTTGCCGATGTGCCAGGCGAGGGTCAGGAGATCGAGGGGATCCTCCGTGGTGATCTCCACGAGCTTCTCCGGCGCGGCCCGCACCTCGACGAGCCAGCCGCTCTCGAGCCGAATGGCATCGCCGTCCTCCAGCACGTCGGCCCGGTCGAGATCGAGCAGGAAGGCGGTTCCGCCGTCGGCATGGAGCATGATGCGGCGGCGATGGCGATCGCCATGGTCGAGAGTGATGACGTCGACGATGCGGTCCTGCTCGACGGCGTCTCGGCGGATGATGGATGTGGCGCGGATCATATCAGAACAGGAAGTATCGTTGAGCCATGGGAAGGATTGTCGCGGGTTCGCAGACGAGCAGCTCGCCATCGGCACGGACGTCGTAGGTTTCGGGATCGACCTCGATGACCGGGGTCGCATCGTTATGCACCATGTCCTTCTTGCCGATCCCGCCGCGGACGTTCTCGACCGCGACGAGCGGCTTCTGGACGCCGAGCTTTGCCGCGAGCCCGTTCTCCACCGCGGCCTTCGACACGAAGGTGAGCGATGTCGTGGCGAGCGCCCGGCCATAGGCGCCGAACATCGGCCGGTAATGGACCGGCTGCGGCGTCGGAATCGACGCGTTGGGGTCGCCCATCAGGGCGGCCGCGATGGCGCCGCCTTTGAGCACGAGATCGGGCTTCACGCCGAAGAAAGCCGGAGTCCAGACCACGAGATCGGCAAGCTTGCCGACCTCGACCGAACCGATGTGCCGGGACACGCCATGGGCAATGGCCGGGTTGATCGTGTATTTCGCCACGTAGCGCCGGGCGCGGAAATTGTCGTTGCCGCCGCTGTCGCCCGGCAGCGCACCGCGCTGGACCTTCATCTTGTGCGCGGTCTGCCACGTGCGGATGATCACCTCGCCAACGCGCCCCATGGCCTGGCTGTCGGACGACATCATCGAGAGCGCGCCGATGTCGTGCAGGATGTCTTCCGCGGCGATCGTCTCCTTGCGGATTCGGCTCTCCGCGAAGGCAAGATCCTCGGGGATCGACGGCGACAGGTGATGGCAGACCATGAGCATGTCGAGATGCTCGTCGATGGTGTTCACCGTATAGGGTCGCGTCGGGTTGGTGGAGGACGGCAGCACGTTGGGCAGGCCAGCCACCTTGATGATGTCCGGCGCATGCCCGCCGCCTGCGCCCTCCGTGTGGAAGGCATGGATCGTGCGGCCCTTGAAGGCCGCGATCGTGTCCTCGACGAAGCCGGATTCGTTGAGCGTGTCGGTGTGGATCATCACCTGCACGTCATAGGCGTCGGCCACCGACAGGCAGCAATCGATCGCCGCCGGTGTCGTGCCCCAGTCCTCGTGCAGCTTGAGCGCGCAGGCGCCGGCCTCGATCATCTCCTCCAGAGCATGGGGTTTCGAAGCATTGCCCTTGCCCGTGAAGGCGAGGTTCATGGGAAAGGCATCGGCGGCCTCGATCATGCGGGCGATGTGCCACGGCCCCGGCGTGCAGGTGGTGGCGAAGGTGCCGGTCGCAGGTCCCGTGCCGCCCCCGAGCATCGTGGTGATGCCCGACATGAGCGCCTCCTCGATCTGCTGCGGGCAGATGAAGTGGATGTGGGAGTCGAAGCCGCCGGCGGTGATGATCTTGCCCTCCCCGGCGATGATCTCCGTGCCCGGCCCGATGACGATGTCGACGTTGGGCTGCACGTCCGGATTGCCGGCCTTGCCGATGGCGGCGATCCGCCCGCCCGTGATGCCGATATCGGCTTTCACGATGCCCCAATGGTCGAGGATCACCGCATTGGTGATGACCGTATCGACGGCCCCATGGGCGCGGGCCGCCTGCGACTGCCCCATCCCGTCGCGGATGACCTTGCCGCCGCCGAACTTGACCTCCTCGCCATAGGTGGTGAAGTCCTTCTCCACCTCGATCACCAAGGCCGTGTCGGCGAGGCGGATGCGGTCTCCCGTGGTGGGACCGAACATGTCGGCATAACCGGACCTCGAGAGGGAAGCTGGCTTTCTCGCGTTCGACATCAGAGCGCTCCCATCACGGCCTGACGGAACCCGTGGACCTCGCGCCTCCCGGAGAGCGGAACGAGCGCCACCTCGCGCGTGGCGCCGGGCTCGAAGCGCACCGCCGTGCCGGGCACGATGTCGAGACGCATGCCGCGCGCCTTCTCCCGGTCGAACGATAGGGCCGGATTGGTTTCGAAGAAATGATAGTGGCTGCCGACCTGGATCGGCCGGTCCCCGGTATTGGCGACGGTGATCACGGTGCGCTCGGCGCCCTCGTTGAAGACGATCTCGCCATCCTGCGCGGTCACCTCGCCGGGCACCTCCTTCGAGGCTGCGCCCCGGATCGGGTGATGCACGGTCACGAGCTTGGTGCCATCCGGGAAGGTCGCCTCCACCTGCACGTCATGGATCATCTCGGCGACGCCTTCCATGACCTGATCGGCCGTGATCACGTGCGCGCCGGCCTCCATCAGCTCCGCGACGGAGCGCCCGTCACGCGCGCCCTCCACGACCGTGTCGGTGATGAGAGCGATGGCTTCCGGATGATTGAGCCTGACGCCGCGCTCCAGCCGGCGGCGGGCCACCATGGCCGCCATGGCGATCAGGAGCTTGTCTTTTTCACGGGGAGTGAGTTGCATGGTTCGACCCTAGCTGAGCCAGACGCGGGGCAATGGCTCGCCGCGGAAGGCGAGCAGAAACGGGACAGCGGCCCTGCGCAGCGAATCGCTGGTCATGGCGCAGAAGCGGACGACGAGCAGCCCGTTCCAGGCACTCGCCGCCGCCTCGCAGCCGCCGGTGGAGGAGAGGTGGTCGCGCACCTCGTCGAGCCGCGCCTCGGCGTCCGGCGCCACATGGATCATCGTTGCAAGGGCGCGGGCGCCCTTTGCGACGCTGGGCTTCCGGAGGCGGTCGGCGATTGGCCCGTCGAGGCGCAGCGTGTCGGCATAGACGAGGCGCCCTCCCCGCCGGATGCGCCAGCGATCCTCGAAGAGACCGTCCGTGACGTGCTCGTCGCGCGCCTCGCGCCCGAACACGACGGCCTCGAACAGGGTCAGGCGCGCATCCTCGGGCATGTCGGCCGCGAGGCTGCGGCGCAGGCGCGCCTGGTGGAACAGAATGGTTTCCTGCGGCAGCCAATCGAGCCGACCACCGGACCCCACCTTCAGATCGACGGACAGCTCCGCGACCGGCCCGTCCGAGCGGTAGACCTTCTCGGCGGCCGGCGTCGCCACGGTGACGACCGCGCCTGAGCGCGCCTCGACCGCGACGGAAAAATGATCCCCGCAGGCGATGCCTCCCGCCGTGTTGACGAGAACGGCATCGAGCCCGCGCCCCTCGCCCTTCGGGAGCCTGATCCTCATGGATCCGCTCTCCTCGATCCGCATGGGCCGCGTGCGGCCGCCCAGACCCGCCGCACTGAACGCAACCCGTCCGACGGCACGCTGACGCTGTTGAGAGACCGGCTGGGAACTGCCATCAAATGGCCAAGCGCTGACGTACATCGTCTCCCTCGAGCGCCGAGCGGTCGCCATCCTGCACGATCTCGCCGCGCTCCATCACCACGAACCGGTCGGCCAGGTCGCGCGCGAAGTCGAAATATTGCTCGACCAGGAGGATGGCCATATCCTTCCGTTCGCGCAAGTAGGCAATCGCCCGGCCGATATCCTTGATGATCGACGGCTGGATCCCCTCCGTCGGCTCGTCGAGCACGAGCAGGCGCGGACGGGTGACGAGCGCCCGCCCGATCGCGAGCTGCTGCTGCTGGCCGCCGGAGAGGTCGCCGCCCCGGCGGCCCAGCATGGACTTCAGGACCGGAAAGAGTTCGAAGACCTCGTCGGGAATCCGCTTCTCGCCGCGCCTGAGCGGCGCGAAGCCCGTCTCGAGGTTCTCCTTGACGGTCAGGAGCGGAAAGATCTCCCGGCCCTGCGGCACGTAGGCGATGCCGAGCGCCGCCCGCTCGAACGGCTTCAGGCGCGCGATGTCCCGGCCGTCGAACCGGATGCTGCCGCCGGCAATCGGCCGGTGCCCGGCGATGGCGCGCAGGAGCGACGTCTTGCCGACGCCGTTCCGGCCAAGCACGCAGGTGACCTCGCCGACGGACGCGGAGACGGACACACCGCGCAGCGCCTGCGCGGCGCCGTAATACAGGGAGAGGTTCTCCACAGACAGCATCGTCATCGCCCCAGATAGACCTCCACGACACGCTCGTTGGCGCTCACGGCGTCGAGCGTTCCCTCGGCCAGCACCGAGCCCTCGTGCAGGCACGTGACCTTCACGCCGAGATCGCGCACGAAGGTCATGTCGTGCTCGACCACGATGACCGCCTGGGTCCTGGCGATGTCGCGCAGGAGATCGGCCGTGTCGGCGGTCTCCTGATCCGTCATTCCCGCAGCGGGCTCGTCGATCAGGAGGAGCTTGGGCTGCTGCGCCAGCAGCATGCCGATCTCGAGCCACTGCTTCTGTCCATGCGACAATTCTCCGGCCTTGCGGCGGCGATGGGCGGTCAGGCGCACGCGCTCGAGCAACGCATCGATCCGCTCCCGCTCGCGGGCCGTGCGCCGCGACAGCAGGGTCGCCAAGGGAGAGCGGTTATCCTTGAGGGCGAGCAGAATGTTGTCCTCGACGCTGTGCATCTCGAAGACGGTCGGCGTCTGGAACTTGCGGCCGATGCCGAGCTCCGCGATGGCGGCCTCGTCGAGCGCGGTCAGGTCGTGGGAGCCCTCGAACAGGGCCGTGCCCTCGTTCGGGCGCGTCTTGCCGGTGATCACGTCCATCATCGTGGTCTTGCCGGCGCCGTTGGGGCCGATGATGGCCCGCATCTCCGCATGGTCGACGGCAAGCGACAGCGCATTCAGGGCACGAAACCCGTCGAAGGAAACGGACACGTTGTCGAGGTAGAGAAGAGCCGGGGTGACAGGTGCGCTCATGGGTTACTCCGCCGCCTGCGAGACCGGCTCGGACACCGGCCTCGGCTTCAGCCGCTGCCCGGCCTGGGCATAAAGATCCTTGGCGGCGCCGAGTATGCCGCGGGGCATCAGGAGCGTGACGAAGACGAAGAGGCCGCCGAGCGCGAAGAGCCAGAACTCCGGCAGCACGCCCGTGAACCAGGTCTTGCCGGCATTGACCAGGAGAGCGCCGAGGATCGGGCCGGCGAGGGTGCCGCGGCCGCCCACGGCCACCCAGATGACGACCTCGATCGAATTGGCCGGCGCGAACTCGCTCGGGTTGATGATGCCGACCTGCGGCACATAGAGCGCGCCCGCGACGCCCGCCAGCATGGCCGAAAGGGTGAAGACGGCGAGCTTGTAGTGCTCGACCCGGTAGCCGAGGAAGCGGGTACGGCTCTCCGCGTCGCGAACGGCCACCAGAACCTTGCCGAACTTCGAGTTCACCACCCAGCGGCAGATGAGGTACCCGCCGGCGAGCGCTGCAACCGAGAGCACGAACAGGACGACACGCGTCGAAGCGGCCTGGATGGGGAAGCCGAGAATATCCTTGAAGTCGGTCAGCCCATTGTTGCCGCCGAAGCCCATGTCGTTGCGAAAGAACGCGAGCATCAGGGCGAAGGTCATCGCCTGGGTGATGATGGACAGGTAGACGCCCGTCACCCGCGAGCGGAAGGCGAACCAGCCGAACACGAAGGCGAGGATGCCCGGCACGACGAGCACCATGAGAGCCGCGAAGGGGAACCAATCGAAGCCCTGCCAGAACCAGGGCAACTCCTTCCAGTTCAGGAACACCATGAAATCGGGCAGGACCGGATCCGCATAGACGCCGCGCGGCCCGATCTGGCGCATGAGATACATCCCCATGGCATAGCCGCCGAGGGCGAAGAATGCGCCGTGTCCCAGAGAGAGGATGCCGCAGAAGCCCCAGATCAGATCGACCGAGAGGGCGAGCAGCGCGAAGCACACGTACTTGCCGAGCAGCGGCACGAGGTGATCCGACAGGTGGAACGGGGATCCCGGCGCTACTGCGCCGTTCAGCACCGGCACCAGCACGGCGGCTGCGGCCAGCAGGAGGAGGACGATGATGCTCTGACGATCGAGCACGGATTGCGTTGTCATGCTTCGACCGCCCTGCCTTTCAGCGCGAAGAGCCCGCGGGGACGCCTCTGGATGAACAGAATGATCGCAACGAGCAGCACGATCTTGCCGAGCACCGCGCCCGCATAGGGCTCGAGCAGCTTGTTGGCGATGCCGAGCGTCATGGCGCCGACCAGCGTGCCCCAGAGATTGCCGACGCCGCCGAACACGACCACCATGAAACTGTCGATGATGTAGCCCTGCCCGAGATTGGGGCTCACATTGTCGATCTGCGAGAGCGCCACGCCGGCGATCCCGGCCACGCCGGATCCGAGGCCGAAGGCGAGCGCGTCGATGCGGTTCGTCCGGATCCCCATGGAGCCCGCCATACGCCGGTTCTGGGTGACGGCCCGGACATAGAGGCCGAGCGACGTGTAGCGCAGGACGAGCAGCAGGGTGGCGAAGACCGCAAAGGCGAAGATCACGATGGCGACGCGGTTATAGGTGAGGCTCAGGCCCCCGATCTCCAGCGCGCCGCTCATCCAGGCGGGCGTTCCGACCTCCCGGTTGGTGGGGCCGAAGATCGTGCGCACCCCCTGCTGCAGGATGAGCGAGATGCCCCAGGTGGCGAGCAGCGTCTCGAGCGCCCGCCCGTAGAGGAAGCGGATGACCGTGCGCTCGATGAGGATGCCGATCAGACCGGCCACGAGGAACGCGAGCGGCAGCGCGATGAAGAGCGATACGCCGAAGAGGCCGGGCGCGTGGGTGCGGATCGCCTCCTGGACCAGGAAGGTCGTGTAAGCGCCGATCATGACCATCTCGCCATGGGCCATGTTGATGACCCCCATGGTGCCGAAGGTGATGGACAGGCCGATGGCCGCGAGCAGCAGAACGGACCCGAGGGAGATCCCGTACCAGACATTCTGCACGGCGTTCCAGAGCGCCAGCCGCGAGCGGATCCCCTCGGCCGCCTTGATGGCGGCCTCCGACACCCCCGCGGGTGTTCCCTCAGGAAGGGAGGAGAGAAGCGCCAGAGCGTCCTGATCGCCGCGGGCGCGGAGGGTTTCCACGGCGGCGAGCTTATCGGACGACGAGGCATCCGGCTTTGCCAGGAGGACGGCCGCGCGGGCGCTCTCGAGAGCTCCCTTCACGGCCGCGTCGCTCTCCTGCCCGATGGCCTTCTCGAGGGTCGGCAGTGCGGCCGCATCGCGCGAGCGGAACACAGCGCGGGCTGCGTCGAGGCGTATTCCGGCATCGGGGCTGAGCAGGGTCATGCTGCCGAGCGCGGCTTCGACGGCGCGGCGGACGCGGTTATTGACGCGCACGGGCTTGGCGCCTACGGGGGCCTCCATGGATCGCCCGGTCGCCGCCTCCACGAATTGACCTGCCGCATCGCGAATATAGACCTGCCCGGCGCCAACCATCAGCCGCCCGTCGCGCAGGGCTTCGACGAGGTTCAGCGCCTGCGCGTGACCGCTCCCGGCAACGGCGCCGATGGCGGCCTCCGTGTCGGCGTAGCTGTCGGCCGCGAACTTTGGCAATGCGTCTTCATAGGGTCCCGCCACGACGGCGGACACCATTCCGATCAGCAGAACGAAGGCCTGCAGAAGGCGGCGCAAGCTGGTCATGCAATCTTCTTCGAACGGAGGACAAGGCGAGGACGGCCGCAACGGCCGCCCTCGTTTTCGTCAGGCGGTCAGGCGCCGCACTTCTTCGTGACGGTGTTGTAGTTGCCGCACTTCAGGTCCTTCCAGTCGGCAATCAGGTCCTTCGAGCCGTCGAGATACTTGGACCAGGCGTCGCCCGGCACGAGCGCGTCGGTCTGCGACACGGTCTCGAACTGCCCGTCCTCCTTGATCTCGCCGATCAGCACCGGCTTGGTGATGTGGTGGTTCGGGAGCATCTTGGACGTGCCGCCCGTGAGGTTCGGGACCTCGACGCCGACGATCGCGTCGATCACCTTGTCAGGATCGGTGCTGCCGGCCTTCTCCACTGCCTTGACCCACATGTTGAAGCCGATCACGTGCGCTTCCATCGGGTCGTTGGTGACGCGCTTGTCGTTCTTGGTGAACGCCTTCCATTTCTCGATGAAGGCCTTGTTCTCCGGCGTATCGACCGACTGGAAGTAGTTCCAGGCCGCCAGGTGGCCGACGAGCGGCTTCGTGTCGATGCCGGCGAGTTCCTCCTCGCCGACCGAGAAGGCCACGACCGGAATGTCGGTCGCCTTCACGCCCTGGTTGGCGAGTTCCTTGTAGAACGGCACGTTGGCATCGCCGTTGATCGTGGAGACCACGGCGGTCTTCTTGCCGGCCGAGCCGAACTTCTTGATGTCCGCCACGATGGTCTGCCAGTCGGAATGGCCGAACGGCGTGTAGTTGATCATGATGTCCTCAGCCTTCACGCCTTTGGACTTCAGATAGGATTCGAGAATCTTGTTGGTCGTGCGTGGATAGACGTAGTCGGTTCCGGCGAGTACCCAGCGCTCGACCTTCTCTTCCTTGGCCAGGTAGTCGACTGCGGGAATCGCCTGCTGGTTCGGCGCAGCACCCGTATAGAACACGTTGCGCTCGCTCTCCTCGCCTTCGTACTGCACCGGGTAGAAGAGGATGCTGTTGAGCTCCTTGAACACCGGCAGCACGGACTTGCGCGACACGGATGTCCAGCATCCGAACACCGCCGAGACCTTGTTCTGGCTGATCAATTCGCGCGCCTTCTCGGCGAAGAGCGGCCAGTTGGAGGCCGGATCGACCACGACGGCCTCGAGCTTCTTGCCGAGCAGACCGCCCTTCTTGTTCTGCTCCTCGATGAGCATCAGCATGACGTCCTTCAGCGTCGTCTCGCTGATCGCCATCGTGCCGGACAGGGAATGCAGGACACCGACCTTGATGGTCTCCTGCGCCTGCGCCGTTCCCATCACGGCGCCGGAAACCAGCGCGGCAGAGGCCAGCGCCATGAGGTGTCTGCGGGTCACATTCAACATCGACATAGGTCCTCTCCCTTGGCTGCCCTGTTTCAGGTGCAGCAGCGGGACCTAACGCAAGAACCATGCCAGCAACGATCTCCTCCGGCGGCGCAGAGTGTCGGAGCCTCCGGACGAAGGACGCGGGAAAACCGCGCATGCTTGCTTTGCCCGAAAAAGCGGCACAGGCTTAAGAATAAGGCTGCAACATCATGACATGGATGACCGCCGAATGGTCGTGTTGAACGAAAAATGGGCTGAACGCGGGTTCAGCCCATTCTCTCAGCGATCCATGTGCGGCTAGGGTCACGCAAGCGCCGCCTGACGTGCCCGTTCGTAGACCTCCTGATACCGCGATGCGGAGCGGTCCCAACCATGCGGCCGCTTCATGGCAGCGCGGCGCATGGCGGTCAGGCGTGGACGCGAGCGGAACGCCTCGAGCCCGCGCTTGATCGCATCCTTGAAGCGGTTCAGCGACGGCTCGCCGAAGAGGAAACCGTTGACGCCATCCTCGATGGTATCGGCAAGGCCGCCGGTCTTATGAGCGATCGGCAGCGAGCCGAAGCGCTGCGCGTACATCTGGCTGAGACCGCAGGGCTCGAACCGCGACGGCATGAGCAGGAAGTCGCTGCCCGCATACATGCGCCGCGCGTCTCCCTCGTCATAGCCGATCTTGACGCCGACCGAGCCGGGATGGCGGTTCGCGAGCGCCTTAAGCTCGGCCTCGAAGCGCGGCTCGCCCTGGCCGATGACGGCGATCTGGCCGCCCTGCGACACGATGGTCTCGGCCGCCGAGATGGCAAGATCAACGCCCTTCTGGTGGACCAGACGGGAGACGACCGCAAAGAGCGGCCCGCTCGACAGGGCGAGTCCGAAATTCTCGCGCACGTTGTTGGCGTTGGCGCGCTTGCCCCGGCAGTTCTCGGCCGAGAACGGGCTGACGAGATAGGGATCGGTGCTCGGATCCCAGCTCGCGTCGATGCCGTTGATGATGCCGTCCAGCCTTCCCTGCTCCGCACAAGTCCGCAGCAGCCCGTCGAGACCGCACCCGAATTCCGGCCGGGTGATCTCGTGGGCATAGGTGGAGCTGACCGTCGTGATGTGGGACGAGTAATAGATGCCCGCCTTCAGGAAGGACAGCTTCCCGTAGAACTCGACGCCGTTGATCTGGAAGGCCGCGTCGGGAATGCCGAGATGAGACAGCCGGTTGCGGTCGAAGATGCCCTGATAGGCCAGGTTGTGAATAGTCAGGATCGTCGGGATGTGCTGCCCGCGCCAGGCGAGATAGGCCGATGCGAGTCCCGACGGCCAGTCATTGAGGTGGAGAAGATCGGCGCGCCACAGATGGTCGCCATTGCCGCAGGCGATATCCGCGGCCGCAAGGCCGAGCCGCGCGAAACGGATGTCGTTGTCGCTCCAGTCCGCACCGAAGCCGTCCACGTAAGGCGAGCCGTCACGATCGTAGAGCTCGGGGCAGAGCAGAACGTAAACGGTCAAGCCGTCCTGCGTCGTGCCGCGCCCCAGGCCGCAGGCGGGAATGCCGTAGGAGGCCGGCAGCCGCGCGATTTCCTCGACATGGCCGATCGCCGCCAGAACCTGACGATAGCCCGGGATCAGGATGCGCACGTCGTAGTGATGACGGAGCGCGCGCGGCAAGGCGGCCGACACTTCACCGAGACCGCCTGCCTTGATGTAATCGGCGATTTCGGATGTCACGAAAAGAATGGACTGACGGCGTTTGACCGAAATCGACGGCTGGACGCCGCCCTGCAATTCGGCATGCGCCACCGTCGGGTAAGCCCCACGGGCTTCCAGTTGAAATGATTCCAGCATGTTCGCTCAGGCGGCGCGATCCCCAGCGACCCCCCGCGCCACAGGCAGTCGCGCTGTCTAACTCTCGCACCTGCGAAATGGTTCCGAAGAAATTTCAGAAAATTTCTGGCTAGCCCGATCGGACGGATTTCCCATTCGCTTACTGCATAGCTTGGGGTGCCTGGATGCGAGCTTGGCCGTTTTTTTGCCGGCCCCTGGAACATTGCCTTATCATGCTCGTTCGCAAGTGCTTTCCTCGATGTTTTCCGGAGATCAGATGCGGCGTGTTCACTCCATGCCCTTCGGGGCTGAGATAACCCCCGATGGCGTTCGCTTTGCCCTGTGGGCGCCAACGGCCGGCGATGTGCGTCTCGTTCTCGACGGGTCCGAATTGCCGCTGAGCGCGGACCGGGACGGCTGGTACCGCGTCATATCGCCGGAGGCTCGCCCGGGGAGCCGCTACGGATACAAGATCGACGGCAAGCTCACCGTTCCTGACCCCGCATCCCGCTTTCAGCCCGACGACGTCCACGGGCTCAGCCTCGTCGTCGACCCGCTATCCTTCGAATGGTCGGATTCCGCGTGGACAGGCCGACCCTGGGAGGAAACCGTCCTCTACGAGGTCCATGTGGGCACCGCCACGCCCGAGGGCACCTATGCGGGCCTGATGGCCAAGCTCGAGGGTCTGCGCGACCTCGGCGTGACGGCGATCGAGCTCATGCCGATCGGCGAGTTCCCCGGCCGGCGCAACTGGGGCTATGACGGGGTCCTGCCTTATGCTCCGGACGCGGCCTATGGCAGCCCTGAGGACCTGAAGCGCCTCGTGGAGCGGGCACATGAGCTCGGCCTGATGGTGTTCCTCGACGTGGTCTACAACCATTTCGGGCCGTCCGGGAACTATCTCCACGCCTATGCGAAGACGTTCTTCACCGAACGGCATCCGACCCCCTGGGGCGCCGGCATCAACGTGGACGGCGAAGGCAGCTCCGTGGTTCGCGACTTCTTCTTCCACAACGCGCTCTACTGGCTCGAGGAATTCCACATCGACGGCCTGCGATTCGATGCGGTCCACGCCATTACCGACGATGGGGATCCGCACTTCATCGAGGAGCTGGCGAACCGCATCCGCCGGGCGGTGCCCGGCCGCCATGTCCATCTCGTGCTCGAGAACGAGGCCAACCAGGCGCGCTGGCTCGGCCGAGACGACGAGCTCAGGCCGAGGCTTCACACGGCGCAGTGGGCGGACGACATCCACAATTCCTGGCATGCCCTCCTGACCGGCGAGAACGAGGGATACTACGAGGATTACGCGAACAGGCCGCTCCAGCATCTCGGCCGTGCGCTGGCGGAAGGCTTCGCCTATCAGGGCGATCCCTCGCCTCACAAGGATGGCGTCGTTCGTGGCGAGAAATCGGGCCATCTGCCGCCGAGCGCCTTCGTGGCGTTCCTGCAGAACCACGACCAGGTCGGCAACCGGGCCTTCGGCGAGCGCCTGTCGCACCTGATCCCGCCGGATCGGCTCGCCCTGGCGCAAGGCATCTTCCTTCTCTCGCCTCAGATTCCGCTGCTCTTCATGGGCGAGGAATGGGGAGCCTCGACGCCGTTCCAGTTCTTCGTCGATTTCGAAAGCGAGCCCGATCTGGCAAAGGCCGTCCGGGACGGGCGGCGGGGCGAGTTCAAGCGCTTCAAGGCCTTCACCGATCCGGAGATGTCTCAGAAAATCCCCGATCCCACGGACCGGAGGACCTTCGAGCAATCCCGGATCGACTGGTCGGAGACGGGCCGGTCACCGCACCGGGAGGTTCTGTCCCAGACCCGTCATCTCCTCGATCTGAGGCGGACGGAGATCGTTCCGCTGCTCAAGAGCGAATATGGCGGCTCGGACTACAAGCTGTCGCCGGACAAGACGCTCGACGTGACCTGGACCTTCGCCGGCGGATCCCTTCGCCTTCTCGCGAATTTCGGCGATGCGCCCGTGAGCGGGACCTTCGAGAACGGGGCGCGCGTGCTCTGGTCCAGTCCGGGTGTCGACCCGGTCGGCACGAACCTGCGACTTCCCCCTTGGTCCGGCATCATCCTGAAAGGACAATCGGCATGAGCAAGCTGGACGCTCTCGTGGAGCGCATGGCCGCCCTTGTCGGTATCTCGCCCGACTACACCGACGCGTTCGGCCAGAGCGTCGAGACGAGCCCGTCGACCCGGCAGGCGCTCCTCGCCGCGCTGGGCCTCGACGTTTCGTCCGAGGCAGGCGCACAGGAGAGCCTGGCCCGGCTGGAACGTTTGAAGCGCGGGCCGGTCCCGGCCGTGGTCACGGTCGATGCGGACAAGGCCGCGACCCTCGCGTTCCGCGCCGCGCCCGGGCCCCTGTCCTGGATCCTGATCGAGGAGGACGGCGCGGTCCATGAAGGGCGGCTTGCCAGGACTGACGCTGCCGTCGACATTCCCGCCCTGCCGATGGGCTACCATCGCTTCCGGCTGGGCGACAGGGAGACGACGATCATCGCGGCCCCGTCCCGATGCTTCGAGCCCGAGGCCCTTCAAGGAGAAGCCCGGCTCTGGGGCGCGGCCGCCCAGATCTATTCCCTGCGCTCGGAGCGGGATTTCGGCATCGGCGACTATGCCGACGTGGCCCTGTTGTCCGAGACTGTCGGCCGCCTCGGCGGGGCGTTCCTCGGCTTGAGCCCCGTTCACGCGCTCTTCGCCTCGGATCGCTCGAAGATTTCGCCCTATTCCCCATCCTCGCGCCTGTTCCTCGAATCCCTCTATGTCGACCCGACCGCCGTGGAGGGCTTCGTCGAGAGCGGCGCCCAGGGACTGCTGGAAGCTCCCGACCTTCAGGAGCGGCTTGCCCGGCTCAGGCGCGCTCAGCTGATCGACTATGCCGACGTCTGGGCGGTCAAGCGTCCGCTGCTTGAGGCCCTGTGGGCGCATCATCGGACATCGGGCGACCATCTCGCCTTCGAGGCCTTCCGGCGCGCAGGCGGCGAGGCCCTGGAGGCGCACGCCACCTTCGAGGCGCTGTCGGAACATTTCCGGGATCAGGGGCGGTTCTGGATCGGCGATTGGCCGGAGGAATACCGCTCGGTCCATTCCGTGGCGGTCCGCCGTTTCCGCCTGGACCACCCGGACCGGGTGGCGTTCCATGCCTGGCTGCAATGGGTGGCCGACCTCCAGCTCGCGCAGGCGGCCGAGCGGGCCCATGAAGCGGGGCTGCCCATCGGCCTTTACCGGGATCTCGCCGTGGGCGCCGACGGAGGCGGATCCGAGATCTGGGCCGCGCCGGAGCGCTATGCCCCGAAACTCTCCATCGGAGCGCCGCCGGATCCGCTCGGCCCTCAGGGCCAGGATTGGGGTCTGCCGCCCTTCAACCCGCTGACCCTGGAGGAGCAGGGGCTGGCCGCCTTCCGCGATCTCGTGGCGGCCAACATGCGCCATGCGGGCGCAATCCGGATCGACCACGCGTTTCAGCTTCAGCGGCTGTTTCTCATCCCTTCGGGAGCTTCCGCGTCTCAGGGCGCCTATGTGGATTACCCGTTCGAGGCGATGCTCGCGATCCTGCGCGTGGAGAGCCACCGCGCCCAGTGCCTGGTGATCGCCGAGGATCTCGGCACGGCTCCGGAAGGCTTCTCCGACGCCATCATGGAATCGGGCGTCCTGAGCTACCGGGTGCTGCCCTTCGAACGGGAGGGAGCGGCCTTCAAGGGGCCGGGCGATTATCCCCGCTCGGCGCTCGCCGTCCTCACCACCCACGACCTGCCGACCTTTGCCGGCTGGTGGCGTGGCCTCGACATCGACCTGCGTCAGACGCTGGGCATCTTCGAGCCGGCGCAGGCGGCCGACGAGCGCCTCGCGCGGGCAGCCGACAAGCGGCACCTCGCCGAGGCCCTCGCCCAGGAGGGTCTCCTTGCGTCTGCGCAGGTTCCGGAGACGCCGCCCCTCGAAGAAACAATCCGTTATCTCGGCCGCACGTCGTCGGTATTGACGGGCCTGCAGATCGAGGACGCTTCGGGCGAGATGAACCAGCCCAACATGCCGGGCATGGATGTGGGCCACCCCAACTGGCGCCGGCGCCTGTCGAACACGATCGAGTCCATCGGCGCGCCCGGCGGCCTTATGCCCCGGCTCGCCGTCGCCCTGTGCGAGGAAGGGCGGGACGTCCGTTCCCGTCGAAACGCCCTTGCCTCGCCGCCGCCGCGGGCAACCTACCGCCTGCAGTTCCACAAGGACTTCACCTTCGACGACGCGGTGAAGATCGTGCCCTATCTGGCCGATCTCGGCATCAGCCACGTCTATTCCTCGCCGATCCAGACCGCAGCCCCGGGATCCACCCACGGATATGACATCGTCGACCATTCGACGATCAACCCGGAACTCGGCGGCGAGGCCGGGTTCCGCCGCCTCTCCGATGCTCTCAAGAAGCACGGCCTCAAGCTCGTCCTCGACATCGTGCCCAACCACATGGGTGTCGGCGGGAAGGACAACGGCTGGTGGCTCTCGGTGCTGGAATGGGGCCGGCTCTCGCCCGTGGCCCGGGCCTTCGACATCGACTGGGAGCGGCCAGGCGCCGACGGCAAGCTCATTGTTCCGTCCCTGGGCGGGCTCTACGGCGAGGTTCTGGAGAAGGGCGAACTGCAGCTGAAGTTCGATGCGGCGCAAGGCTCCTTCAGCGTCTGGCACTGGGAGCACCGCTTTCCGATCTGCCCCACGGCCTATCCGGCCTTTCTCGACCGCGCGCTGGCCATCCTCGACGATCCGGCGAAGGCGGGAGAGTTGCGTCGCATCACGGAGCGCCTGCGGGCGCTGGAGGATGGCGCATCACGCGGTGGCCAAGCCGACCTGCCGGATCAAGGAGAACGGCTGAAGCGCGACCTCGCGCAAGCAGTCGGCACCTCCCCCGGACTGAAGAAGGCCATCGAGAGCGCCGTTGCAGCCCTCAACGGCGTTTCCGGGCACCCTGCGAGTTTCAACGCCCTGCATCGCCTGCTCGAAGCACAGGCCTACCGCCTCTCCTACTGGCGGGTGGCATCGAGCGACATCAACTACCGCCGCTTCTTCGACATCAACACCCTGGCCGGCATCCGCGTCGAGATCCCGGAAATCTTTGAGAAGACGCATGAGCTCATCCTCCGTCTCGTCAATGAGGGCCTCGTCGACGGTCTGCGGATCGACCATATCGACGGCCTCGCCGATCCGGAGGGCTATGCCTGCGCGCTCCAGCGGAAGGTGGGACCAGGCTTCTACGTGGCGGTCGAGAAGATCCTGGAGCCCGGCGAGGAGCTCCGCCCCTGGCCGGTGGCCGGAACGTCGGGTTACGACGTGCTCAACGTGATCGACGGCGTGCTGGTGAATGCGCGGGCGGGTGACCGGTTCGAAAGCCTCTATCGGCGAGCTTCGGAACTTCAGGGCTCCTATGACGACCTGCTGAAACTCGCCAAGGTCGAGATCACCGAGAAAAACTTCGCCAGCGAGCTGGAGGTTCTCGTCTCCGACATCAAGGCGATTGCGGACGCCGACCGGCGCACGCGGGACTATACGGCCTTCTCCCTCCGCCGGGCCCTGATCGAGATCATCGCGGCCTTCCCGGTCTACCGCAGCTATCTCCGCGACGGGGACCCGGCAGCCGCAGACATCGCATTGATCGGCGAGACCATCCTGGCGGCCCAGGAGGCCAGCACCCTGGCGGATCGCAGCGTCCACGCCTTCATCGCCTCCGCCCTCCTCGGCAAGGCGGTGGCGGATCCGGCCGATATCCGGCGATTCCGGCGGCGGTTCCAGCAGCTGACCGGTCCCGTCATGGCCAAGAGCCTGGAAGACACTTTGTTCTACCGCTATGGCCGCCTGATCGCCCTCAATGAAGTCGGCGGCGACCCGGGTCATTTCGGCCTCTCTCCCGACGCCTTCCACCGGGCGAATGCGGACCGCGCCCGCGACTGGCCCCACGCCATGATCGCCACCGCGACCCATGACACGAAGCGCGGCGAGGATGCGCGGGCGCGTCTTCTCGCCCTGTCCGAGATGCCCGAGGAATGGGAGCGGGCTCTCGATCTCTGGCGCGAGGCTGCTGCCCCTCACCTGTCGCAGACGGATGGAGCGACCGCGCCCGACGCGAACGACCAGGTGATCCTGCTTCAGGCCCTGCTCGGCGCATGGCCCCTGGAGCTCCTTGAGAAGCCCGACAGCGAGCCGCTTGCGGCGTTTCGGGAACGTATGGAGGAATACCTCACCAAAGCTCTTCGGGAGGCCAAGCGGCATACGAGCTGGGTGGCTCCGAACGACGCGTATGAAGGGGCGGCCCGCAGGCTCCTCCATGCCGCGCTCGATCCCGCCGCACCCATCCTCGATCGCCTGCGGCCTTTGGGCCGGCGCCTCGCCGTTCTCGGCATGCTGAACGGTCTGTCGCGGACCATCCTGAAGATGACGCTGCCGGGCGTACCCGACATCTATCAGGGGACCGAGTTCTGGGATTTCTCGCTCGTGGATCCGGACAACCGCCGCCCGGTGGACTACGAATCCCGCAGGGCGGCGCTCGCCGCGAACGAGCCCTTGTCGACGCTTCTGAAAACCTGGCCGGACGGGCGGATCAAGCAGCATGTCCTGATGAGGCTGCTTCACGATCGTGCCAAATCTCCCACACTCTACGCCGAGGGCGGCTACCAGCCCCTGTCGACCGAGGGCGAGCAGGACTCTCGCCTCATCGCGTTCGTCAGACAGCAGGGCGAGGCGGCCCTGGTGGTCGTCGTGCCCCGCCTCTGGAGCGAGGTGTTGCGCACGGAAAGCCCGGTCGTCGATCCATCCGTCTGGGGCAACGCGGCAATTTCTCTGCCTCACGGACGGTGGCGCAACATTCTCACAGGAGACGATAGTCTTATCGACGGCGATCGGCAGCAGATTGCGTCGCTCATGTCCTCCGTTCCCTTCCTCGTCCTGAAGCGTGAGTGAGGCGGGCGCGGCGCATTAACAAAGATAGCCGCAACCTCGGCGAGAGGACCCCGATGGTTCTGGTCCAAGCCTTGGCGTGCTCCATAATGAGATCTCTCAGCGAATTGCCATGGGACGAGGCCGCTCGTCGGCGGCCACGGGACAGCATATGAAGGGGAACAGCCGAATGGATCAGCACCGCCGTGGATCGCAGAGCGCGCCGACGCGCCCGGCCGAGCCGCCATCGGTTGCGGAGATCGTCAATTCGGGCGATCCTTTCTCGGTTCTCGGCCCACACGAGATTTCTCCGGGCCGGTGGGAAATCCGAGCCATCGTGCCGGATGTCGAGGCCGTGTCGGTTGTGGGCCAGGACGGACAGACCGTTCTCGGCACCATGGAGCGGATGCCGCCGGACGGTCTCCTCGTCGCGTCCTTCAGCGCCTCCGAACGGCCCGACTATCGGCTGCGGATCGAGAAGCAGGGCAACACCGAGATCCGGCACGATCCCTACAGTTTCGGCACCTTCCTGTCGCATGACGACCTCATGGACGTCGGCAATCCGGCGAGCGATGCCGTCTACACGAAGCTGGGCGCGCATTTCCTCGATCTCGGCGGCATCCAGGGCTTCCTCTTCACCGTCTGGGCCCCCAACGCCCGCCGGGTCAGCGTCGTGGGCGATTTCAATGCATGGGATGGGCGCTGCCATCCCATGCGCCGCCGCCATGAGGGCGGAATCTGGGAATTGTTCATTCCGGACGTAAGGCCGGATCAGCGCTACAAGTTCGAGATCATCGGCCTGCACGGCAATCTTCTCGCGCTCAAGGCCGACCCCATCGCGTTTGCCGCGGAGCATCCGCCCGCGACGGCATCCATTCTCAGACACGCACCGACCTTCGACTGGCAGGACGCCGCATGGATGACCGCGCGGTCCGCGCAGAACCACCGCAAGGCCGCGATGTCGATCTACGAGTGTCATCTCGGCTCCTGGGCCCGCGTTCCTGAGGAAGGCAATCGCTATCTCACCTATCGCGAATTGGCCGTGCGCCTCATCCCCTACGTGAAAAATCTCGGTTTCACGCATATCGAGCTTCTGCCGATCACCGAGTATCCCTTCGACGGCTCATGGGGCTACCAGACCATTTCGCTTTACGCGCCCACGAGCCGCTTCGGCACGCCGGAGGACTTTGCAGCGTTCGTGGAGGCGGCGCACGCAGCCGGGATCGGCGTCATTCTCGACTGGGTTCCGGCGCATTTCCCGAACGATCCGCATGGATTGTCCTATTTCGACGGAACACATCTCTACGAACATGCCGACCCCCGGCTGGGATTTCACCAGGACTGGGGCACCTACATCTACAATTTCGAACGCCGGGAGGTGATGAGCTTCCTCGTGGCGAACGCCCGCTTCTGGCTGGAGCGCTACCATCTCGACGGGTTGCGGGTCGACGCGGTCGCGTCGATGCTCTATCTCGACTATTCGCGCAAGCCCGGCGAGTGGATCCCGAACCGCTACGGCGGCAACGAGAATCTCGGCGCCATCGACTTCATCCGCAAGATGAACGAGGTGGCCTACGCCACCTCGCCGGGCGCGATCACCATAGCGGAGGAATCCACCGCCTGGCCGGGCGTTTCACAGCCGACCTACACGGGAGGCCTCGGCTTCGGATTCAAATGGAACATGGGCTGGATGCACGACACCCTCCGCTACATCAGCAAGGACCCCGTCTTCCGCCAATACCACCATCACGACCTCACCTTCGGCCTGCTCTACGCCTTCTCGGAGAACTTCATCCTGCCGCTGAGCCACGATGAAGTCGTCCATGGCAAGGGGTCGCTCATCAGCAAGATGCCGGGCGACCGCTGGCAGAAATTCGCCAATCTGCGCGCCTATTTCGGCTTCATGTGGGGGCACCCCGGCAAGAAGCTCCTGTTCATGGGAGGCGAGTTCGCCCAGGAGCGGGAGTGGAACCACGACGAGAGCCTCGACTGGCATCTCCTTGGTGACTCCTCCCACAAAGGCATGCAGACGCTCATCGGAGATCTGAACCGCGCCTACCGGGCCATTCCCGCCTTGCACGAGCGCGATTGCGAGGCGAAGGGATTCGAGTGGCTCGTGGCGGATGACCGCGACAACAGCGTCATCGCCTGGGCGCGGCGCGGGGACGACGAGAACTCGCTTGCCGTCGTGGTGTCGAACTTCACGCCCGTTCCTCGCGAAGCCTATCGCATCGGCGTCCCTCTGCCGGGCTTCTATCGCGAGGCGGTCAACACGGATGCTGCCCAGTACGGCGGCGCCAATGTGGGCAATCTCGGCGGGGTGGTGGCCGGCGACACGCCGAGCCACGGCCAGCCCTGCTCCCTGACCCTCACGATTCCACCCCTGGCGACGCTCATTCTCGTCCTCGACCAGGATGGATCGGGTGCGAACATATAGTTCCGCTTGCGTGGGACTTAACTCAAGCCTCGCGCGTTGATGAAATGAACGTTTTGCTCCGCTTGGTTTCCGAGATTCCAGATGAACGACAAAGTCGATACCCGTGAGTTCCCGGCCGCTCAGATCGTCGCTCCGAACGTGAGACGCACGTCCCGCGTGCGGGAGGGATTGCCCTACCCGCTCGGAGCCACCTGGGACGGACTGGGCGTCAACTTCGCCATTTTCTCTGCCAATGCCACGAAGGTTGAACTCTGCCTGTTCGATCTGGAAGGCCGCAACGAGTTGGAGCGCATCGAGCTGCCGGAATACACGGACGAGGTCTGGCATGGGTACCTGCCGGATGCGCGGCCGGGAACCACGTATGGCTACCGCGTCTACGGCCCCTACGACCCGAAGGAGGGCCACCGCTTCAACCCGAACAAGCTCCTGCTCGACCCTTATGCCCGGCAGCTCGTCGGCGATCTGGTCTGGAACCCGGCCCTGTTCGGCTACACGATCGGCTCTCCGGATGCGGATCTGTCGTTCGACAAGCGGGACAGCGCGCGCTTCATGCCGAAATGCCGGGTCGTTGAATCGGCCTTCACATGGGGACGCATGCGCCGGCCCCAGACTCCGTGGGAGCGCACGATCATCTACGAGACCCATCTGCGCGGCTTCACCATGCAGCACCCGGCCGTACCCCGGGAGCTGCGCGGCACCTTCTCGGGCCTCATGCAGCACGAGGTGATCGAGTACATCAGGAGCCTCGGGGTCACCGCCGTCGAGCTGCTCCCCATCCACGCCTTCGTCGACGACAGCTATCTCATCGAGAAGGGATTACGGAATTACTGGGGCTATAATTCCATCGGCTTCTTCGCCCCGCAGCCGCGCTACCTCGCAACGCCTTTCGTGAACGAAGTGAAGGAGATGGTGAGCCATCTCCACGACGCCGGAATCGAGGTGATCCTGGATGTGGTCTACAACCACACGGCTGAAGGAAACGAGCTGGGGCCGACCCTGTCCTTCAAGGGGATCGACAACGCTTCCTATTACCGACTGGCTCCGGACAAGCGCTATTACATCAACGACACCGGCACGGGAAATACGGTCAATCTCAGCCATTCCCGCGTGCTCCAGATGGTGACGGACAGCCTTCGCTACTGGGCCCAGGAGGTGCAGATCGATGGCTTCCGCTTCGATCTTGCGACCATTCTCGGCCGCGAGCCGCACGGCTTCGACGAAGACGGGCGTTTCCTCGATGCATGCCGCCAGGATCCGGCGCTCAGCCAGGTCAAACTGATCGCGGAGCCCTGGGATTGCGGACCGGGCGGCTATCAGGTCGGCCGCTTCTCGCCCGGATGGGCTGAATGGAACGATCGCTACCGCGACACGGTGCGGGCCTATTGGAAGGGCGAAGAAGGCAAGCTGCCGGAACTGGCCTCCCGCCTCACCGCGTCGGCCGACATCTTCAACAAGCGCGGGCGCCGGCCCTGGGCCTCCGTCAACTTCATCACCGCCCATGACGGCTTCACGCTGAACGATCTCGTCTCCTACAACGACAAGCACAACGAAGCGAACGGCGAGGACAACAAGGACGGCCACGATCACAATCTGTCGTTCAACTACGGCGCGGAGGGTCCGACGGACGACCCGACGATCCGCACGCTCCGACTGCGCCAGATGCGCAACATGCTTGCCACCCTGCTCTTCTCGCAGGGCACGCCCATGCTGCTCGCCGGCGACGAGTTTGCCCGCACCCAGCAGGGCAACAACAACGCTTATGCCCAAGACAACGAGATCTCCTGGATCGACTGGGAGGGCATCGACGAAGACGGCATCGAGCTTCTCGAGTTCACCCGCAAGCTCATCCGGCTCCGCCAGGATCTGCCGATCCTGCGCAGGGGACGGTTCCTGTCGGGCGTCTACAACGAGGAGCTCGACGTCAAGGACGTGACATGGCTCACGCCTGCCGGGGACGAGATGACCCCTGAGCACTGGCAGGATCCGAATGCCCGCTGCATCAGCATCCTGCTCGACGGCCGCGCCCAGCCGACCGGCATCCGCCGGCGCGGCACGGACGTGACCCTCCTGCTGATCCTCAACGCGCACCATGACGTCGTGAAGTGCACCCTGCCCGAGGTGGTCGGCGGGGAAGCCTGGATGTGCCACATCGACACGAACCAGCCCGACCTGGAGGTGCCGACCGAGTTCAGGTTCGGAAAGGAATACACCGTCACCGCTCGTTCCCTGCTGCTCTTCCAGCTTAAGCCGGAAAGGCAGCGCAGGGCGGAGAAGAAGAAGACCACCTGAACGAGCATCGGTGGCTTGACCAGGATGGGCAGCGCTGTCCATGGTATGCGGCTCGCTTGGTGCCGGAGGAGACGCAGCATGGACCGTTTCACGGGAGGTTGCCTGTGCGGCAATGTGCGGATCGTGGCATCGGGACGGCCCTATCGCGTCGGGCTCTGCCACTGTCTCGACTGCCGCAAGCATCATGGGGCCCTCTTCCACGCTTCTGCGATCTTCCCTCAGGAGGCGGTGACAATCGATGGCGCGACGGGGGACTATGCCGGCCGGCATTTCTGCGCCCGCTGCGGCTCGTCCGTATTCGCGCGCAGCGCAGACGAGATCGAGGTGAGCCTGGGCTCCCTGGATGCTCCAGACCAGTTGATGCCGACCTACGAGCTCTGGACCATCCGCCGCGAGTCCTGGCTGCCGCCGTTCCCTCTCCGGAAGCGCTACGACCGCGACCGCGACGCGACGAGCCGTTCCGAAGAATAGCGCATCGTGCGGACCCAGAGGGCCGCGTCAGCGAAAAGTGGATCCGGTTTTCCGCTCTCAACGATGCTCTCATCTAAAGAGAATGCATCGGACCCAAAAGTGGAATCCACTTTTGGGTCCGATGCTCTAACGCCCGCGCCACTCCCGGACAGGATCGAAACGCTCTCCCGTCATGGCCGGCCGGTCATCACACACCGCTCGCCGGCCATCGCGATCTGGTGAGGTGCGGCGTTCCCAACAATCGGGATCACCGGGACCAGCCCGGTGATGACGTGGAGGGTGGTGTGAGCGGGTGATGACGTGGAGTGCTGGTAGAAGCCGGTGCTGCTCTCTCCACACGTCATGGCCGGCCTTGTGCCGGCCATCCCGATGCTGAAAAGCGCCGCGCCTCAAACAATCGAGATCACCGGGACAAGCCCGGTGATGACGACGGGGTGACCATCTGGTCGAGCCAAGACAGGGTTCCGTCCGATGCGCTAGGCCGTCACGACAGGCGCCGTGCCGGATCCACCCTCCTGCGCGGAGGGGAGCTCGTCTCGCCTCAAGGCGCTCCGGCGCACGAGCGATAGAGATTGGCGTATTGCCTCGCCGGACGGTGCCAGCTCACATCGGCCCCCATGCCGTTCATCTGCAGGCGACGCCAGGCATCCTTGTCGCGCCACAGGTGCTTTGCCCGGTCGAAGGCATCGAGCGCCGCGCCGAGAGTCACGGGCCCGAACTGGAATCCCGTTGCCGCCCCGGTGGCGATGGCCATCTCGTTCGCGTCGATGATGGTATCGGCCAGCCCTCCCACCCGTGAGACGATCGGGATGCTGCCGTAGCGCATGGCGCAGAGCTGGGTCAGGCCGCAGGGCTCGAAGCGCGATGGGACGAGAAGCGCATCGCTTCCGCCCTGGATCTGGTGGGCCAGCGCCTCGTCATAGCCGACGAAGCAACCCACCTGGCCGGGATAGACGATGCGCGCCGTCTGAAAGCTGTCTTCGAGAGCTTTGTCTCCTGCGCCGAGCAGAGCCAGTTGCGCGCCGTCCGCGAGCAGGCGGGACAGACCGGTGAGCACGAGATCGAGCCCCTTCTGCTCCGACAGCCGGCTGACGACGCCGAACAGAAGAGCATCCGGATCGGGCGCGAGCCCAAGGCGCTCCTGCAGCGCCTTCTTGTTGGCCGCTCGCGCGTCGAGGCTGTCGCGGCCGTACGATTGCGCCAGGTGCGCGTCCGTCGAGGGATCCCATACCTTGTCGTCAATGCCGTTGAGAATGCCCGACACCACGTTCGAGCGCGCGCGCAGCAATCCGTCCAGCGCCATCCCGCCTTCGGGCGTCTGGATCTCCTTGGCATAGGTCGGCGACACGGTCGTGATGCGGTCCGCAAGCTGCAGGCCCGCCTTCAGAAACCCGATCTGCCCGTAATACTCGACCCCATCCACCGTGAAGACGCTGGTGGGCAGGCCGAGCTCGAACAGGAGATCGGCCGGGAAGATACCCTGGAAGGCGATGTTGTGAATGGTGATGATCGTGCCCGGACGCGGGCTGTCGCTGAGGCTCAGATAGACCGGCACGAGGCCCGCCTGCCAGTCGTGAGCGTGAATGACGTCGGGGACGAAACCCGGGGTCAGCCCCTGGCCGATATCGGCGGCGGCCCGTCCGAGCGCCGCGAAGCGCCGGGCATTGTCGGGCCAGTCGCGGCCGTTCGGAGCAAGATAGGGAGAGCCCGGGCGTTCGAAGAGATGAGGCGCGTCGATGACGAAAAGCTCGAGGCCGGCTGCCTTGCCGGAGAGAAGTCGAGCCGCTCCGCCGAAGAAGCCAGGATATTGGTGCAGGACCTCTTGACGTTCCAGCGCCGCCAGAACCGAGGGATAGCCGGGCACGAGCGTGACCACCGTCACGCCCTCCTCGGCCAGCGCGGACGGAAGCGCTCCGGCCACATCGGCCAGGCCGCCTGTCTTGATGATGGGAAAGACCTCCGACGTGACCGACAGAACGCTCAGAGGCTTCATCCGGCCAGTCTCTCGATCATCGGCTTGGTGATGAGGCAGATGCCCTTTTCGGTGCGGCGGAACCGTTGCGCATCCTGTTCGGGATCCTCACCGACCACCAGTCCATCGGGGATGCGCACGCCGCGATCGACGACCACGTTCCTCAACCGCGCTCCGCGGCCGATTTCGACATAGGGCAGCAGGACGGCGCCCTCGACGTCGGCATGGGAATGCAGGTGCACGGCCGTGAAGACGAGCGACCGGCGCAGGGCCGCGCCGGAGACGATGCAGCCGCTCGACACCAGGGAGTTGATGGCGTGCCCGCGCCGGCCTTCCTCGTCATGAACGAATTTGGCCGGCGGCCATGTCTCGGAAAAGGTCGAGATCGGCCAGTCGCGGTCATAGAGGTCGAGCGACGGAACGATGGCGGTGAGGTCGATATTGGCCTCCCAATAGGCATCGACCGTGCCTACATCGCGCCAATAGGCCTCCGCATCGCTGCCGCCGGCCTCCGCACCCGAGCGGACGCACGAGGTCGTGAAGCGGTGCGCCACCGCCTTTCCGTGCTCGACCAGATAGGGGATGATGTCCTTGCCGAAGTCCCGGTTCGAACCTGGCGTCGACGCGTCGCGCCGCAGCTGCTCGAAGAGGAAGCGGGTGTTGAAAACGTAGATGCCCATGCTGGCCAGCGCCATGTCGGGCTTGTCCGGCATGCCCGGAGGGTCGGCCGGCTTCTCGAGAAACGAGATGATGCGGTCGGTCTCGTCGATGGCCATCACGCCGAAGCCGACGGCTTCCATGCGCGGCACCTCGAGACATCCGACGGTTACATCGGCTCCCGAGTCCACATGCTGCCGAAGCATGATCTCGTAGTCCATCTTGTAGACGTGATCGCCTGCCAGAATGATGATGTACTCGGGGTCGATGCTCGAGATGATGTCGATGTTCTGATACACCGCATCGGCCGTGCCCTCGTACCACATCGTCTCGGATACGCGCTGGCTCGCCGGCAGGATGTCGAAGCTCTCGTTCCGCTCCGCACGGAAGTAATTCCAGCCCCGCTGGAGATGGCGGATCAGGCTGTGCGCCTTGTACTGCGTCGCCACCCCGATGCGCCTGATGCCGGAATTCAAAGCATTCGACAGGGCGAAATCGATGATCCGCGTATTGCCGCCGAAATAGACGGCGGGCTTCGCGCGGATGTCGGTCAGCTCCATCAACCGACTGCCGCGTCCGCCGGCGAGAACATACGCCATTGCATGGCGGGAGAGAGGTGCGTGGGAAACGCTGGAATTCGGCAAGACCGGGTCCTCACATCAAAGGCAGCCACCTGCCCCGCTCTGTAGACGCTGAAACCGGCCGCGAGTTCTCGCTGATCTGTTCCGGATTCAGTTTTGCACTTGCCCCTTGAGCCTCCGGCCGCACGGGTCGGAGGCTCGTGTCACGACTTGCGTCAGGAGACCCGGGTCGTGCGCCGACGCTTCGGCGCTGCCACGGGGGTCTCGCTGGCTTCTGCACTCCCCTCCGCGACGGGAACGGCGGCCGGGCTGCGTCTCTTGCGGGTTTTCGGGGCGACCGGGCTCGAAAGCTCTTCGTCCGCCGTCATGCTCGTCATGCCCAAGGGGGCAGGATCGATGATCGGCGCCTTCGTGGCGTTCCCCTCGTCGCCCTCGCCGAGAACCTCCCGTTCCGCCTGATACCAGTATTCGTCCGCGCGGCCATGGATGCTCCCATGCCGCATCCAGAGCTCATAGGCCCGCTCGCGGATTCTTTCTTCGGTCTGCTTGTCCATGATTGCCCTTCAACCTGATGCCGTGCCTCGCCCCAAGGACGCGCCGAGCCGACCGGCCTCGCCGGTCGTCACAAGGTTACGCGTCCATCGGATATGAACTGTGTAAATTATTAGGCGGTTCCCGCGAATAGCAACGGCTGCATACCGAATCTGCGGCAAATGTCTGCCTGGAGTCGAACCATCGCCGAGGAAGCTTTCAGCGCTCCTCTCGGATAGGCGCCGGAGACTTGAAGGTGAAGACCCTATAGCCGTACCAGATCGCCAGCCCGGCCACGACCACGTTCGAGACCGGGTTGAGCCATTCCGAGACGCGCTCGTACTGGCTCTCCAGCAGATAGCCCGCGCCGGCCAGCAGCAGAGTCCAGAGGGCCGTTCCGAGGGAACTCCACAAAAGGAAGGTCGGGACCGGAACGCAGTTCACGCCGGCGGGAACGGAGATGAGCGACCGGATGGCGGGAATGAGGCGTCCCACGAAAAGCGCCACGCCCTGATGACGGGCGAAGAAGGCCCGGGCCTGCTCCAGCTCGTCGGGATGCATCGTGAGCCAGCGGCCGTGCCGGGCCGCGAACCGCTTCAGGCGCTTCGGACCGAACCAGCGCCCGATCAGAAACCAGAAATAGGCGCCTGCGAGAGACCCGGCCGTCCCGGAGGCGACAACGCCGGCGAAGCTGAGCGTACCCTTGGCGGCGGAAAAGCCCGCCAGAGGCATGATCACCTCCGACGGGATCGGAGGGAACACGTTCTCCAGCAGCATGAGGACCGCGATGCCGACATAACCGGCCCTATCGATGAGGCTGACAATCCAATCGAACACGGGGCTTCACCATCGTCCCAAGGCGGAGTTGCCGGCTCTATATGGCCCTAGAGCATCGGACGTGAAAAGTGGGTCCACTTTTGGGATCCATCCGATGCTTTCTTCTTGAATGAGAGCATCGGTCAGAACGGACCCAGCGGGCCGCGCCAGCGAAAACCGGATCCACTTTTCACTGGCGTGGCCCTTCGGGTCGCTGACGCGGCCCTCTGGGTCCGTCCGATGCTCTAGGCGCACGCCCGATCCACAGGGACAGGGCTCGAATCCGGCTCGGCCCCCCTCCCGGAACCTTGGCTTCAGTCCTGAGTTGGCAGAATATTCCGTTCGAGAACGTGGCTGACGTGCAACTTTTGGAAGAATCGACAGGAGCGCAGGCCATCGCCCAGGGCCATGGGTCCGCACGCGGATCAGCGGGCCCGATTCTGCGTCCGGGCCACAACTGCTGGCGCGTGGCTCAGGCCGACCGGGCCAGCGTGCTGGTCGACGGAGCACCCTATTTCGCGCATCTCGAAGCCGCCTTGCGCCGGGCCCAGCGATCGATCCTCATCATCGGCTGGGATTTCGACGGCAGCATCCGGCTGCGTCCGGACGCGAGCATCGAGGAATCGCCTCCGCTCGGTCCCCTGCTGCGCTCGCTCGTGGAGGACAATCCCGATCTCGTTGTCCGCATTCTCGTGTGGAGCGTCGCCGTCGTGCATGCCCCCGGCGCACCCGGGCCGCTGATCTTCGGTGCCGACTGGCAGAACCACCCGCGTCTGCAACTCAAGCTCGACACGCATCATCCGCTCTACGCGGCCCATCACCAGAAGATCGTCTGCATCGACGACGCGCTGGCTTTCGTGGGCGGCATGGATCTGACCGTCGAACGCTGGGATACCCACCACCATGCCTGTGACGATCCGATCCGGCTGAAGGATGACGGGACCATCTACGAGCCCGTTCACGATCTTCAGATGCTGGTCGACGGCGACGCCGGGCGGGCGATCGCCGAGGTCGGTTACGGACGCTGGAAATTCGCCACCGGTGAAGAGCTGGGCCCCGCTCCCGCCGGACCCGACCCCTGGCCACCCGGCCTGGAACCCGACTTCCGCCAGGTGCCGATCGCCATTGCCCGAACCTACCCGGCCTGGGGAGAGCAGCCTGCGGCCCATGAGGCGGCCGCCCTGACCCTCGATGCCCTCGCGGCGGCACGCAGGACCATCTACATCGAAGCCCAGTACATGACGGCACCTGCCGTAGGCGACGTCCTGGAGCGGCACCTCGCCGATCCCGACGGCCCCGAGATCATCGTCATCCAGACCCACGAATCGCACGGCTGGGCCGAGGAACTGGTCATGGGCACCAATCGGGACCGGCTGATCCGCCGCCTGCGCAAGTGCGATCATCACGGCCGCCTGCGGGTCTATTACCCGGTCATTCCCAACGACCAGGGTGGAGAATGCCAGGTCCTGATCCATTCCAAGCTCATCATCGTCGACGACGTGTTCCTGCGCATCGGGTCTTCGAACCTCAACAACCGCTCGATCGGTCTCGACAGCGAGTGCGACGTGGCGATCGAGGCCACTGCCGAGGAAATGCGCCGGACCATCGCGCGGCTCCGGGACCGTCTGCTGGCGGAGCACCTGGACATCAGCCCGGGAACGTTCAGGAAAACCGTGGACCTCGCGAACGGATCCGTCCTCGCGGCCATCGAGACGCTCAACACCGGCCCGCGCGGTCTTCGGGCGTTCGGCGCGATGTCGGACGACGGCCCCGACGTGCCGGCCGCCGGGACGGGGCTCCTCGATCCTCTCGAGCCCTTCGAGCCTCTCTCCCTGTTCCGCCGCCGGAGGGAGTAGCCGTCAGGCCTTCGCCTCGACCTCTGCACCCGGCGCGTAGGCGGTATCGCTGCGGCGATGGACCAGTTCCGTCACGGCGAACAGAGCGATCCCCAGGATCAGCGGCACCAGGAAGTAGACGAACCGGAACACCAGGAGCGGCCCGATCAGATCGGTCTGCGGCAGCAGATACATGACCACGCTCTCGATCACCCCCAGGCCACCGGGCACATGGCTGACGAGGGCCGTGGCGTTGGCGATCACGTAGACGGACGCCACACCCAGGTAAGGCACCTCGGCGACGGCCGCGAGCGCCTGATGAAGGCAGGCCGCCACGAAAGCGAAATTGATGGAGCCGACCAGGACCTGCGCGACGGCAAGCTTCAACGGCGGCATTTCGAGGGTCCATCGCCTGATCCTCAAAGGCCTCCGGACGAAGGCGGACAGGATCAGGTAGAGAGCGGGCAGCGCAAGGCAGCCGACTCCCAGCGCCAGGACGACCGGCCGCGAGAGACCGGTGATCTCCACCGCCAGCCCGGAACGCAACAGGAGCGCGCCGCCGCCGAGGACCAGGAGGCCGAGCCCGACCGTGACGCCGCAGAAGACGATCACCTTGGCGACCTCGGCGGTCTTCAAGCCCCAGCGGGTATAGAAACGGTAGCGGACCGCGCCGCTGCTCAACGCGGCCAGGCCGATGTTATGGCCGAGGGACAGGGCCGTGAACGAGGCCAGGGCGGCTTTCGGATAGGGCAGCGGCCGCTTCACGTAATGCAGAGCCAGATAGTCGAAGAATGTCAGGCACAGGTAGCTCGCGGCGGCGAAGCCGAAAGCGCCCAGAAGCCTGGGTCCGGGAACGGACGCCACGGCGGCCGTGAGCTGGTCCAGGCTGTAGCGGCTGAGCGTGCGGTAGAGCAGAAAAGCTGCAAGGCAGACGGCCGCCGCAGCGATCACGTATTTCCAGTACCGCATCCACTCTCCTTGCTTCCATCCATCCGGCCCGCAGGCAACCACTGAGGTCCATGGAACTCAACGCCGTGGCGAGCCTGGCGATCCGTCGCAGCCGCCCCGGGCCGTCTATTCCTGTGCATGGGCGAAACCGGGCTTGTTGACCTGCCCATGAGCGACCTGGAATTCGACCAGGAGGGGCAGGTGATCCGAGGCCACGCGGGCGAGCGGGGTCCGCACCGTTTCGACCCGCAAGACGCGGATCGAGCGGCTCACGAAAACATGGTCGATGCGCAGGAACGGCAGGCGGGACGGGAAGGTTGCCCTGGGCTTCGGGAGCCGGGCCTGCGCGTCCCAGAGCTGCGAAGCCAGCCGCAGGTAGGCCCGCGAGCGAGGCGTCGCGTTGAGGTCGCCCACCAGGATCACCGGCTCTCGGCAGGCCCGATGCCCGAGCCAACGGGGGCCCAGGAGAGCCTCGATCTGGGCAAGCCGCTCGTGCCGGCGCAGGCCCAGATGGGTGTTGATCACCTGGACCCCGGCGCCGCCGATCTGGACCTCCGCCCAAAGGGCACCCCGCGGCTCCAGCCCCGGCTTGCCCGCCCAGCCGGGCAGCGCCTCCGCCTTCACCAGATGCGACGGCCTGTGGGTCAGGATGGCGTTGCCGTATTCCTCCTCGAGAACTTTCAGGCTGGCGTGGAAATGCACCTGCATTCCGAGAGCCCTGGCGATCGCCAGGGCCTGATCGATCCCGCCGGTCCGGGCGCGCCCCACGTCGAGTTCCTGAAGCGCCACCACGTCCGGCTCATAGGCTGCAATCACATCGGCGATCCGCGCCGGGGAAAGCCGACCGTCCGTGCCGAGACAGCGGTGCACGTTGTAGGTCAGGATTCGCGGCACGTGGCCCCCTCTCGTCATCCACCCCGTGAAAGCGGCCGCTTCGGGAGGTCGATCAAACCGGTTTGAGGCCAAACACACACCAGGGCGGCTTGGATCCCCGCCAAGCCTGACAATTTACTCGGGGCTTTGCTCGCTCTTCCGGGACTTCGGACGAAGAGTCAGGAGTGCCGCCGCCAGGGTCACGGCGGAAATCCACCAGCCCTGCCATGCGCCGTGGCTGACCAGCGCGATCGCGCTCGCCGACATGAGGGTCATCAATCCGACCCCACGGATATCGTCCGGTGCTTTGGCAAGACACCCCATCACCCAGAGGATGAGCAAGCTCACCCAGAGAGCGCCAACCGCCCCGAGTTCGACCCATACCTGAAGGAAAGCATTGTGGGGATGGCCGACTTTCAGCATCTCACGATAAGCAGGATCGATGTCAGCCGCGACCGGATGATGGTCCATATGCGGCGACGATGCGAAGCCCGTGCCGAGGATCGGATAACGACGGGCAACGTCGCTGAAGGCTTGCCAGAGCGCGATGCGCTCCCGCGTGTGGGCCCCCTTGGTCGCCTCGACCACGCTGTCGGGCATGGATCTGACAACGATGCTGCCGAAAAACGGCTGCACCCACACGAGGCAGAGGAGCGCGACCGTCAGGAAGCGCCTCACCCAGGCGAAGGGGGCATAGCTGAGCGCGACGGTCCCGACCGCAGCCAGCAGCCCGAGCTTCGCGGCCTCGCTGTCGGAAATGAGGACGGTCGGGACCGTTGTCAGCAACAGCGCCAGACAAAGCGTCCGCCGCTTGCGCAACCCGAGCACGGCGATCACGGGCCCAAGCAGCAGAAACAGCGTCACGGTTGGTCTGTTGTGAATGAAGGTCCCTACGCGGTCGCGCAGGACATGCCGCAACGGGAAGTGGAGCAGGAGCTCCGCGGCGATCAGCGCCGCCGCGATCATCAGTGCCATGGCCAAGGCTCCGGCCAGCCATCGAGGCGGGGGCGCCGCGCGCCAGCTGAGGATCAGGATCGCGCTCGATGCGGCCGGAAGGACGGCCTCGCCCCAGGAAAAAAGCCCCACGGCCGGCTTCATGGCCCAGCCGAGCGTGACCAATGGATAGGCGATCCCGCAGAGGAGAAGGACAAGGACGCCTTTTCGCGGGATTCGCATGGCCCACCGATGCGGAGCCACAGCGCCGGTGATCAATCGCGCGACGAGGATGAAAAGAGCCGCACTGGTGAGAAGCAGAGGAGACGACCGGTTGGCGGCCACCATGGCGACCGGCAGACTGACGATCAGACCGTGCCCAATATTGTCGAAATGAAGAGCAAGGCGACGGTTTCGTTCTGTAGATCGCCTCCTGTCATTCATCTCAGCTGTCGCAAGACTTGTCACATCGTCCGCATGTTCTTGCCTATAGGCAGGTCTATATTCAGCAAACATGCGAATTCTCTTAATCTCGCCACTTCGATTTGACAATTCGATCGCCGCGGGTTCTGCAACCTGATCCTGAGCAGTCACATCGACAATCGATATGCAACACCATATCCAGTCCGAACAGGGGCGACGCTCCCGGGCCGGCTGAATCACGCAATGCCCACCCGACCCTTGCCGGGGCGGAACACCCTGACGGCGCAGAACCACGATAGCCGATGGGTCAGCTTCGCGGCAATGGATCGCTGCTTCAGCAGGATGGGACCCAGGCATGCACCGAGAGGACGACATCTCATCGGCGCACGGCGGGACAACCGAGGGCCCTTCGGCGCGATTGACTGGGTTTGGGAGAAGGCCGAAGCCAGGATGACAAGCCCGTGCCACAATGGAACGGGAGCCGTGCGTACATCCGGCAACGGCTCCCGTCTCCTTGACCGGCTGGCGCTGCAACCGGATTGAGTCATCATACTCCAGGCCTGTTCCGGGGGGACGGGGCATAGGAGGTATGAGGCTCCCCCGGTCGAGGATCCTCTCTGGCAGGCATGGGCTCAATGCACGGAAGGGGATTTCCGCGACCGCTGAGGCGGAGTATGGCATGCCGGCGCAAGGCCAAATGGAGCTGACATGTCCGAAATGTTCTCTCTTCAGAAAGACAAGATCCGCGTTCTCTTGCTCGAGGGGGTGAACGACAGCGCTGTCGAGCTGATCAGAGGCGCCGGCTACACGAACCTGACCTATCTCAAGACGGCTCTCGACGAAGATCAACTGATCGAAGCGCTGCAGGGCGTCCATCTTCTGGGCATCCGCTCCAGGACGCAGCTGACGCGGAAGGTCTTCGAGGCCGCGAACCGGCTGATCGCCGTGGGCTGCTTCAGCGTCGGCACGAACCAGGTCGACTTGGAAGCGGCCCGCCACGCCGGCATTCCGGTCTTCAACGCCCCCTTCTCCAATACCCGGAGCGTCGCCGAACTGGTGATCGGCGAAATCGTCATGCTGCTGCGGCGCACCTTTCCCAAATCGACCGCCGCTCATGCCGGGCAATGGGACAAGTCAGCGGTCGACAGCCACGAGGTCCGCGGCAAGACGCTCGGCATCGTGGGCTACGGCAATATCGGTTCGCAATTGTCCTACCTGGCCGAGGCGATGGGGATGCGGGTGATCTTCTTCGATCAGACCGACAAGCTGCGCCACGGGAACACCGAGCCGGCCGACAGCCTGAACGCGCTGCTGAGCCAGAGCGACGTGGTGAGCCTTCACGTTCCGGAGACGCCGGCCACGCACGGCATGATCGGACGAGCCGAGATCGCCGCCATGAAGAAGGGCGCCTATCTCATCAACAACAGCCGCGGCACCGTGGTCGATCTCGATGCACTCGCGGAGGCTGTGAGGAGCGGACACCTCCGCGGCGCGGCCGTTGACGTCTTTCCGGTCGAGCCGGCCTCCAACAAGGAGGCGTTCGTCACTCCCCTCCAGGGGGTCCCCAACGTTATTCTGACACCCCATATCGGCGGATCGACGGAAGAAGCGCAGGAGCGGATCGGCGCCGAGGTCGCGAAGAAGCTCGTTGAATATTCGGACGTCGGCACGACGGTCGGGGCCGTCAACTTCCCGCAGGTCCAGCTCCCGTCCCGCGCAGCCGGCACGCGCTACATCCATGTGCATCGCAACGTGCCGGGCATCCTCGGCCGCCTCAACAACGCGTTCTCGCAACGCGGCCTCAACATCACGGGCCAGCACCTGCAGACCGATGGCGAGATCGGATATGTCGTGATCGAAGCGGAAGGCTTGCCGGAGCAGAGCCGGGAGACTCTGGACGAGATCCGCGCCCTCGATGGGACCATTCGGGCGCGGCTGCTCTATGCAAGGGGATAACCTGTCCCGCGCGTGCGAGAGCTTCCTGAAGCATTTCCCCGGAAGTCATGTTACCGTCGGGCGCCTTTCTCTCGAGGAGGCTGCGTGCAGGTTGGCGGGAGCAGACGTGGGATCGTGATTGCCGATGTTCAGGTGAGGGTGCGTCGATTCGTGCGACTGGCGATGTCCGGGTTCACCCGCGCGACAGGTCTGCCCAGGATCACTGCGGACGAGTCGGAGGCTGTGCCCCATCCGTCCCCATCCCTGACAATCACCCCTCCGTCGGAGGGAACGGATCGGCTGTCAGCCGCGCTGCACGCCGTCAGCGAGTCGCTCCGGCACCAGGTCGCCGCAGACTTTCAGCCGCCTCCTCTCACCAAAATCGAAGAATTGGGACGCCTATCCGACATGAACGCTTCAGTGGATACCCTGGCCGAACAGATGCTGACCCTGGTGGAGATCGTCTCGGCTCAGGAAAGGGACATCAAGGCCCTCAAGGAGCAATGCCGCCGCCTCGAAGAGCACGATCAGGCCATCGCCGTCGCCTTCTCGACCTTTTTCCACGTTCTCTCGGCAGGCCGCGTCGCCAAGCTGAGCGAGATCGCCCACATTCTCAACAACATCATCAGGATCGCCGAACAGGAGGGCCGCCCGCCCGCATCCGTCAAGTTTCTGCAGGATCTCGCCGGCATGCTTCCGGACGACCAACGCTGAGACAGGCGGCAGCTGCCCGGAAGGCGCAGGATCTCCCCGGCGCCATGCTTAACCGTTCATTAACCATGCTCCTTCACGGTGAGCAAAGCCGCAGTGGAATTGGAGCGTGCACTGGCCTGAGTCTTTGACTCGCGGACACGGCGCATCCATGTCCCGGGCGCAGACGTGAAGGAAGCTGTTGATGTCGACGGACAGGGTCGGGGCTGCCGTAGAAACCGCCATCGCCGAACACGTCGCGGACGCATTCCGGCGCACGGCCAGGAACGAGAAGGCCGCCTCGCTCACCTCCCTCGTCCGCACTCGGATCACGGACCGACTTCCTCATGACGGGATCGAGACCGAGCAGGATAATCACCCGCCTGCACTCGTGGCCTTCTATCGGCGCATCGCCGCAGCCTTCGTGGCAGCCGAACGTGAGCCTGAAACGGCGGAACGAGACCCGCACCTGACGCAGATCAAGGGCTCTCTCGAAACCCTTCGCAGCACCCTTCCCTCGATGGCGCAAAGGGCCAGGCTCGACCACGCGAGAGGTCAGCTTCTGATCGAGCGGCAGCACTTGCTCATGAAGAACGAGTTGACGGAAGGCTTCGGGCGGATCGAGGTCTGGATTCTCTCAGTCGCGTTCCTCGCGCTGGTTCTCCAGAACGCGGTCGGGCTTCTCTGGGCCCTGCCCTTTCTGGGACTGAGTATCGGAAGAGCCTGGTACCTCGACGGGCAATGCAAGCGCCGGCTCAGGAAGATCGCCGAGATCGACGCCCTGATCGATCGCATCGGGCTGGCCGGCTGATCGCCCCTCGCAGCCTCTATCGCTGCCGCAGAACGGCCGACGCCATCACGATGCCCTGAACGGCCAGTCCGGAGAATGTCGAAACCGTAATCTGATCTAGAGCATCGGACGGACCCAGAGGGCCGCGTCAGCGAAAAGTGGATCCGGTTTTCACTAGCGTGGCCCTTCGGGTCGCTGGCGCGGCCCGCTGGGTCCGTTCGGACCGATGCTCTCATTCGAGAAGAAAGCATCGGATGGATCCCAAAAGTGCAAGTCCACTTTTCACGTCCGATGCTTTAGCATCGCGCGTCCCTGCGCCGTGCCCATGACGATCTCGCCGATTTCGAGCACTCTGCTCAGGACGGCATCGGGATCGTATGCCCGTCCCAGCTCGCCCCGCGATCCGGCCTGGCGCCTGCTGTCCGTCACGACGATATCGGCCTTAACCTCGCCCTGCTCTTCCAGCCCTACGCGGACGTCGTGCTCCACGATCTCGTGACCGAGACCGTGGTGCATCTCTCCAATCCGTTTTCCAAGCGGGAGCTCGGCGAGCCGTCGCTTCTGCACGAGATCGATTTCAAGCCGTCCGACATCATCATCGGGTCCTATGAGAAAGTGAACTGGGACGGCCGCCGCATCAAATCCGTCAGTGCCGTCCTGCGCACGAACGGCAAGTCCATCGGTATCCTGTGCATCAATATGGACGTCTCGCACTTTCATGCGGTCATGCAGACGCTGAATGCGCTCGTCGCCGTGCCGCAATCGCCCGGGAAGCCCGCCTCCCTGTTCAAGGAGGACTGGCATGACCGGATCAACGAGTATATCCAGTCATGGACCCGCGCACGCGGTCTCGCCGTCACCGAGATGAGCCGCGCACAGAAACAGCAGCTCGTCGCGGATCCGGCCGGCGATGGAGCGTTCGGCGGACGCAATGCGGCGGCCTATATCTCCCGCGTGCTCGGCCTCGGCCGCGCGACGGTCTACAACCATCTCAAGAAGGATCAGGCCCGAGGCGGAAGGAGCGCGTCGCGGATGGCCTGCCAGCTCTCCCTGTCCGGCGCGCTGATGAGACCGCCGCTGCGAGTCACGGGGCGGTAAGGCGAACCGTCGAAATGCGCCGTGTAGCCGCCGGCCTCGCGATGGATCAGCCATCCGGCCGCATGATCCCACGGCATCACGCTGGACGAGAACGAGAAGTGTAGGTAGCCGGCCGCAATCTGGCGGTAGGTGTGGGCCGCACACCGGAGATCGGCCGCCATCGCGACCTTCGGCAGGCTCCCCGTTACCGTGGGGCGAAGGTCTTCGGGCAGATAACGCCACGAGACGTTGCCCGCCATCTGTGACAAGGGCACTGGCGCGGCAACCTGAAGCGGGCTGCTGCTGCCGTCCGGGCGCTGAATCCACGCTCCTTCGCCGCGAACCGCCATGGACCAGTCGTCAGAGATCGGATCGAGGATCACGCCACCGACAATCTCGCCTTTCATGACCGCCGCCGCCATCACGCCGAAGAGCGGCAGGCCGGAGGCGAAATTCAAGGTGCCGTCGACGGGATCGAGAATGAACGCGAGGTCGGCGTTGCCGAGACCATCGAGCAGGCTCGCGTCGCGGCTCACTCCCTCCTCGCCGATGACCAGAGCTCCCGGGAAGCGGCGCAGGAGCTCGGCTTCGATGACGCGCTCGGCGGCCTCGTCGGCATCCGTCACGAGGTCGAGCTGGGAGGATTTGGTCCGGATGGAATCAGCCGACAGGTTTCGGAACCGCGGCAGGATCTCGGCCTGAGCCGTCGTCCTGAGGATGTGCGCGACGTCGAGTGCATCGGCTCGGGTGAAGGTCATGGGCGTCCGGTCTCCCTCTAGTTTCTCGGCAACCTGTCAGATCATCTCGAGTGGGCGCTTGCGCCGGGGCGGAGGAAATTCTGCGTCGATGGCTTCAAGATCCTCCGGACTGAGCCGGATCTCAAGCGCTCGATGATTGTCCCGCACATGATCGGCACGGGACGCCTTGGGGACCGCGATCACGTTCGGCTTTTGCAGAAGCCAGGCCAAGGCGATCTGGAACGGGCTTGCGCCGTAAGATTGCCCGATCGTCTGTAAAGCGCCCCCGCGAGGGAGCCTGCCCTGCTCGACCGGACTGTAGGCCATGAGCGGCATGCGGCGCTTGGCCATCCACGGAAGGAGGTCGAATTCCGGTCCACGCCGCGTGACGTTGTAGAGCACCTGGTTGGTCGCGCAGGTCTCGCCTCCCGGTGCCTGAAGCAGTTCCTCCATGTCATCCACATCGAAATTGCTGACGCCCCAATGGCGAATCTTGCCGGAGCGCCGGAGCTCCTCGAATCCGGCCACGGTCTCCTCCAGCGGCACACCCCCACGCCAATGCAGGAGGTAGAGATCCAGCCGGTCCGTCCGCAGACGCTTGAGACTCCGCTCGCACGCCTCGACGACGCCCTGTCGGCTCGCATTGTGGGGATAGACCTTGCTCACCAGGAAGAGGCGATCACGCTGGTCGGCAAGGGCCTCGGCCACGAGTTCCTCCGCGGCTCCTTCGCCGTACATTTCGGCGGTGTCGATCAGGGTCATGCCGAGTTC
The DNA here is from genome assembly GCF_025460805.1 of Microvirga sesbaniae. Classification (GTDB taxonomy): domain Bacteria; phylum Pseudomonadota; class Alphaproteobacteria; order Rhizobiales; family Beijerinckiaceae; genus Microvirga; species Microvirga sesbaniae. Next base: position 238,546 of record NZ_JAMXFJ010000002.1, read on the forward strand.
GACGCCGAGGCGGAGCGCTTCGACCTCCTCCCTCCGTCGGCCCGCATTCTCGGCCATATGCCACGTTCCCTGCCCGAGAGCCGGAACCGTCCCGCCGCCTGGCAGGGTTGCATTGAGGCTCATGTCGCAACCTCCTCGTCGGTTGTTGATAATCGGGACCGCACGAGCCGTAGCGGAAAACAATGTCGTCCGCAGTGCCTCGGCACGTGCGTCGACCCTTTGACGGCTACTGCAAACGGGGTCCCTTCATGAAGCGGCTCCGGTCGGCGGATCGTATCGTCACATCGAACCTGTCTCCTTCCCGCTCAAGGGTCAGGGGAACGTCGACGCCGGCAGCGCCAAGAGCCCAGATGGCGCGATAGAACTCGGCCAGCGATGTCACCGGCTGGCCTGCAACCGCATGGATCTGGTCTCCGGCCCGCAGGCCGGCCCGCTGTGCGGGCGCATCCCCGGCGAGGCCTATGATCATGATCTGATCGTCCTCCGCCTCGGCGACATAGAATCCGAGCCAGGGCCTTGGCTGGTGCCCGGTCCGACCATGGGTCAGAAGCTCGTCCAGAATTGGCTTCAGGAGATCGATGGGCACGCTCATGTTCAGAGGAACCACGGTGCCGCCGGAAGCCTGATGCTGGAGTTGCAGGGACCCGATGCCGATCAGGTCTCCCCGTGGACCGATCAACGCCGTTCCGCCCCAATTGGGGTGGGCCGGCGCGGTGAAGATGGCCGGATCGATCAGATATTCCCAGTAACCGGCAAACTCCTGACACGCGACGACCTGTGCGGCAAGCGAATGGCTCTGGCCTCCGCTGCCTCCCACGACGACCTGGTCACCGGGCTGCAAACGCCGGGAGTCTCCGAGGGTCAGGACCGGCACTCCCAGAGGCTCGAGCGCCTGCACCAGTCCGAAGCCGCTCTCGTAGTCGTAAGCGAGCACATGTGCCTGAACGACGCGACCCTTGTTGGTGGTGAGCCAGACTTCCTCCGCCTCGGCAATCAGGTACCCGATGGTGACGACCAAGCCGTCATCCCGGATGACGACGCCCTGCCCGGCCCGTTCCGTCCCAAGCGTTTCCGCCGTGAAGGCGTCGTCGGGCACCCGTGCCCTAAGGGAAACTACGGCGGCCAGGGCGTTCTTGAGATCATAGTCGAGGGTTCGCGGATCGGGCTGGTACTCAGGAGGGATTTCCCATTCGTCGGGTGATTGCATGAACAGCTCCTCAGGCTCCCTGCAGAGAGCCTGCACCCTTCAAAATGGCAGGAAACGCGGCGCCTTCAACAGGCCTCCCCCTTTTGACGCACAAAAACCGGACCTCGGCCAGCGGATCCGGCAACGATGGGCAGCCTCGGGACGAGCCCGACGCGATGAAGGCAGAGGGAGTGCGTTACGCCGCTTCGCGGGTTTCCACCACAGCCACGGTCCGGGCTTCGACCCAGATCTGCTCCTGCTTCTTGTCGAGAGTGCGCAGTGCATGCCGGGCATAAAGACGAAACTCGTGCTTGAGAACCCGCGACGCAGTTTCCCAAACCCCGGTCTCATGCCGAGCGACGAAGAATGCCCGAGCGATCTGCTCGATTTCCTGGTCTGTCTGATCCACCTGTGCCCCCACAGAAGCCCTGACGGCTCCGTCAACTGCACCGAAACGCACTTTCGGCTGCAACTGTCGGCAAGGTGTCTGATTTGCGGACTCGTGTCTGTACCCCAAAAGACACGATTCCGCCGCAAATGCGCATCGGCAGATCGTCCGCTATGGGCAGGGCAAAGGCTTCGCCGTCGGATCCGATCCGCTTCTTCAGGCGCGCTCTCAGTGTCCGCCTTGTCGAATGAAGACGGTCCGATCCGTCCTGCTCGGCATCACACCCCTGCTCAGGCGGCCCTCGCCGTCGCCAGGAACAGGTCGATATCCTGCCTCAGGCGGCGAAGCTGCTGATCCAGGGTCTGCTTCGCGCTCGAGACGTGCTGCGCCGCCGCTGCCGCGGATGCCGTCGATCCGGTCAGAGCTTCGATGCTGCGAACGACCGCATGCGTGTGATCGGTGGTCTGGCTGACGTTCACGGCAATGTCCGATGTGACCGCGGCCTGTTCCTCGACCGCGGCCGCGATGGCCGTAGCGATACCGCTCAGTTCCTCCATGATGCGGCCGATGTCGTCGATGTCGGATACGCTGCGCTGCGTCGCCTCCTGGATCGCCCCGATGCGGGAGCCGATCTCCGTGGTCGCCTTGGCGGTTTGGTTGGCGAGGGTCTTGACCTCCTGCGCGACGACCGCGAAGCCCTTGCCCATCTCTCCCGCGCGGGCCGCCTCGATCGTGGCGTTCAGGGCAAGCAGATTGGTCTGAGCCGCGATGCGCTCGATCAGGTCGACCACATCCCCGATCTGTCTTGCCTGCTCGGCCAAGCCGTTGACTGTCTCCTTCGTCCGCTGCGAGCTCTGCAGAGCATGGCGCGCGACGTCGGCCGACCGGCTCGCCTGCTGCCCGATCTCACGCACGGACGATGCCAGCTGCTCCGTTGCGGCGGCTCCCGACTGCATGTTCGACGCCGTCTGCTCGGCCGCCGTCGTGACCTGAACGGCGAGGCTGCTGGCACTTCCGGTTGCCTCGTCGAGAACCGTCGCGCTCTCGGACAGAGCGCCGCTCGCCTGGCCCGAGATATGGAGGCTCTCCTGCACGGCGTCCGAAAAGGCGGCGACGGCCTGCGACAGAACCTCGCCTTTCTTCTGGCGATCCTGGACGAAGGCATCCTGATACACGGAGATCGCGAAATCCATGTCCAGCATGACCGCTTGGTTCACCACGGTCAGCTTGCGCGCGAGCGCTGTTCCGTTGAAGCGGTGCTTTTTCGCCAACGCCCTCACCAGCTCGTTCATGATGAAGGCATAGCCGCCGATGTACCACCGAGGCTCAAGGCCGATCTTGTTGTGAATGAGCCCGATGCGCCGGATCCCCTCGACATAGGATGCGTCGAACCTGCCGCTGAATAGCCTGCTCCAGTGCTGCATTTGAGCGGACACCAGCCGGGATTGCTGGGTTCCGATCATCGTGGACAGGTGCGGCTGCCGATGCATATGGGCATAGAACAGTTCGAGGATCCGAGGCAGTTCGGACGAGATGTCCTTCCAGATGGAGGGGAGATCCTGACATACCCCTCCATCGATGCCCATGAACGCGAGCCGCTCTGCGAGCGATGAGTCATTTTGCACCGGACTTCCCCAAGATTCGACAATCGGCGAAATCTCTAGAGCGCCATGCTTGGCCGAAGCTGATCCCTCGCTCCGGCATCGGCCCGCAAGCTGCGTCAGTTTGTGCCTGTCCGGGCTGAAACCATTCCGTGAACCGAGCGTTAACCTTAGCGGTTCTGCGGGGCTTTGAGATGCTTGATAACATTGCAAACCATTCGGGTTCCTCCCATTCCGGTTCGCGGATGCTTCCGGCGAGGCACAATGTGCCGCCGCTTCCCCATGCGGTGCAGGAACATCTCGGTCAGATGCTGAGAGCCGACTATTATGAGAGGACGGAAAAGCCGCGTTACCTCGGCGATTCTGCGCTTCCGCTCGAATTCGACCCATATCTCTACCGACTCGAGCAGAAAGAGCGGGCTCTCAGGCTCATGAGGGCTCGGGAACAGGGCACGCGGGCGGTCGCCGACGCACTCTCGGGGCTCGAGTTCTAGAGCATCGGACGTGACCCAGAGGGCCGCGTCAGCGAAAAGTGGACCCACTTTTGGGTCTGATGCTCAGCCCTTTGAGGGGCGCACCGCTCGACGCGAAAAACCGGGCCCGCTTTTTCGCACGGTGCTCCACTCTTGGCTGGCGCACCGCTCGACGCGAAAAACCGGGTCCACTTTTTCGCACGGTGCGCTTGAGTGCATTCGCGGCGAGCGGAGTTCCTTGCATTCCCCGTCCCGCCTGACGGCAGGCGCCGATTCAGGTCGCGTTCAAGGTCCATGGCTCAGAAGAGCTGAACTCGAGGAAGAGCCTGGCCATCGTGCCGGTGCGTCCTGGAACTCCTCTCGCCGATGGATATGTCGAAGAGCATGGAACATGAAAGCGGAAGAGCCGTTCTGAGGCGGGCGTTCAGGCGGCTGGAGCAGGAGGTGCCGGGCAAGATCGCTCGCATTCTTCGCAGCCTCCGTCATCCGGACTCGCGCTGGGTGAGGATTCCCGCAGGGATCCTGCTCATCCTGGGGGGGATCTTCTCGATTCTGCCGTTTCTCGGCCTCTGGATGCTCCCTCTGGGCCTGCTCCTGATCGCATACGACATCCCCTTCCTGCAGAAGCCGGTCGGTCGCTTCACCCTCTGGGCGATCCAGAAATGGGCATCCTTCCGGCAATGGTTCTTCCCGCAGCCCCCGAGGGGCTGAGGCCGGTCGCGAGGACCGGCCAACCGGGTCGCGCGGGACTGCCGCTCACCTCGGAATGACGCCCCCAAGCTCATCCTCGATGTAGATGGAGATGATCTCGTCGAAACTGGATTCGGCGCGGAAACCGAGGGACTCGGCGCGGCGGGCATCGAAGCGGCGGGGCCAACCTTCGACGATCCGGATGACGGCGGGATCGGGTTCGTGACGGATCCTGGCGACGGCCTGATCCCCCGCGACGCGCCGGAGCGCATCGATCTGCTCGCCCACGGTCACCGACACGCTCGGCATGGTCAGGCTGCGGCGAGGGCCGATCTTCGACGTGTCCATGCTCGCCGCATGGATGAGGAAATTAACGGCCGATCGGGGCGAGGCATGGGCATGCCGGACATCTGTCGAGACCGGCAGGACCGCCTCCTGACCGTTGAGCGGCTCACGGATGATGCCCGAGAAGAAACCTGAAGCGGCCTTGTTCGGCTTGCCGGGGCGCACGCAGATCGTGGGGAGCCGGATTCCGACGCCGTCGAAGAACCCGCGTCGGGTGTAATCGGCCAGCAGCAATTCACCGATTGCCTTCTGCGCGCCGTAGCTCGTGAGCGGCGTCAGGAAGAACTCGTCCCCGATCGCATCCGGGAAGGGAGCGCCGAAGACCGCAATGGACGATGTGAAGACGAGCCGCGGTTTGTACCCGCCCCCGACGACCCGCACCGCATCGAACAGGTACCGGGTGCCGTCCAGATTGATCCGGTAGCCCTTGTCGAAATCGGCCTCGGCCTCGCCGGACACGATGGCCGCCAGATGAAAAATCACATCGGGGCGGCCGGCGACGAGCTTCTCCGCCTCTCCCGGCATGGAGAAATCCGACGTCATCGTCTCGACCGCGAAGGGAGCATCAGGACGCTCGGGCTCGACCACGTCGTGGAGGTCGAGATGCGTGATCGCCTCTCCCCCCAGCCGACCGTCCTTCACCAGGCGTTCCGTAAGCTTGCGGCCGACCATGCCGGCCGCTCCAAGAATGAGGATCCGCATCGATCAGCAATCCTTTCAGGTCATGCCCGGCGGCCACGAGGGACTTCCAGGTCGGGGATGTTGGCTGGCGCCGCCGCTCCGGGTCCGAGTTCGCTCAGCGCCGCTGGTTCGTTCAGACAGAATAGGTCATTTTTGCCGAACCTTGTCCAGTACCGCGTGCGTGGACGGCGGCACGAACGGGCGCCGGTCCACCGGCCCTGCTGGCCATGCCGCGTCCGGGCTTTCCGGCATGCACGCGACGGCTTGATTGACGGTCGCGTTCGGGCCTTTATGCGTGCGGCATGAAGATTTCGAACCCGGCCGATGGCGAAGTCGAGGCGGGCGCTGATCCGTTGAACGCTGTCGATCCAGGTCGCATTCTCTGACGAACGTGCCGGTTCAAGCGAGGGCCCGCGATGATGAGGAACATGGAGAATCTCTTCGATCTCTCAGGTCGTATCGCCCTGGTGACCGGATCGAGCGCCGGGATCGGCCGCGCACTCGCGAGCGGGCTCGGGCGAGCGGGAGCGCAGGTCGTTCTGAATGGGCGCCGGCCGGAGAAAGTCGCCGATGCGGCAAAGACGCTTCGGGACCAGGGCGCATCGGTGTTCGAGACGGTTTTCGATGTGACGGACCGTTCCGCCGTGATCGCGGCCGTCGACGACATCGAAGCCGGCATCGGACCCATCGACATCCTGATCAACAATGCGGGCATGCAGCGTCGCGGGCCGCTCGAGGACTACCCGGAGGAAGCTTGGCACCAATTGATGACGACGAATGTCGACAGCGTCTTCTACGTGAGCCAGGCGGTTGCCAGGCGGATGATTCCGCGCGGCCGGGGGAAAATCATCAACATCTGCTCGGTGCAGAGCGAACTCGGCCGGCCGTCGATCGCCCCCTACGCGGCGACGAAAGGCGCCGTCAAGATGCTGACGAAGGGGATGGCGATCGATTGGGGCAAGCACGGGATCCAGGTCAACGGCATCGGGCCGGGCTATTTCAAGACGGAGCTCAATCAGGCCCTGGTCGAGGACAAAGCCTTCTCCGAGTGGCTGATTGCCCGCACGCCCTCCCGACGCTGGGGAGAACTGGAGGACCTCGTCGGAGCGGCCGTGTTCCTGGCGTCGGACGCCTCCAACTTCGTCAATGGGCAGATCCTCTATGTGGATGGGGGCGTGACGGCCTCCCTCTGAACGGGCTCCGAAACCCGCCGTTAACGTTTGAGCCGTAGATCGCCATTGGCGGTTGCCATCTCGGTGCAGGATGGTTAGCAACGTCACCTGTGATTTGCCGGAAAGCTACTTGGAAAGCTACTTGGGAGGTGCTTCATGCCCCACGGAGCGTACTGCGTTGCATTCAAACATAATCGCTGGACCGTTTCTCAGTTTGGTCGGGATCTTGGATCCTTTCATTTCCGCGCGAAAGCCCTGAAATTCGCGGTCGAATCGGCTTGCTGGTCGGCCATATCGAACCGTCCCACCGTCTTCGTTCTCGATCGGACCGGCGACTTCTATACGGCCTGGCGCGGAGGGCGGGACAGCCTCAGCGCCGAGGCGTGAGTGCATTCCCGGGATCTCTGCAGATCACTCGGCCCGAATGAGAGCCGGCAAGCGCCGGCCGCGATGGCACGATCGTCTCCGCCGACACCTCTCCACCGACTGTCTGGAAACCGAGCTAAGCGACGGCCGCGGCTTGGTGGATCGCCGTGTTCTCCAACTCGACGCTCTGCGGCGTCTTCATCAGAGACTGGATCTTCTCCGCGAGGTCCGTCGCCCGATAGGGCTTGTAGAGAAGATTGAGATCCTCGAGCTTGTCCTCGCCATCGAAGTAGCCTGTGGTCAGGAGAACCTGGATCTCAGGCTGCTCCCGCTGAATGAGCCGCGCGAGGTCGATGCCGCTGAGTTCTCCTGGCATCCGAACGTCGGAGAGGACGAGATTGATGTCCTTCTGCGTCTTCAGGAGCCGGGCGGCCTCGTCGCCGGTCTCGGCTTCGAGCACCTTGAAGCCGAGAGCATGGAGGGTGGACTGCGCCACCTGGCGAACCGCCGGGTTGTCCTCGACCACGAGCACCGTGCGCCCGTCCCCGAAGGGATGAGCCACGCCTGCTTGATGATCGGGCCCGCTTTCCGCAGCCTCATGGGAACGAGGAAGGAAGAGACGGATCGTCGTACCGGCGTTCGGCGTGCTGTCGATTTCCACATGGCCGTAGCACTGCTGCACGAAGCCATAGACCATGCTCAGGCCCAGGCCGGTGCCCTTGCCGCTCTCCTTGGTGGTGAAGAACGGCTCGAAGACCTTCTCGAGCACCTCGGGTGGCATGCCGATGCCCGTATCGCTCACGGAAATCACGACGAACTCGCCGCCGGATGTGGATCTGCCCTCCTCGACCACCTGGTTTTCGACGCTGATCGTCAGATCGCCGCCGTCGGGCATGGCGTCGCGGGCATTGACCGCGAGGTTCAGCAGGGCTGCCTCGAATTGAGCACGGTCGACCTGGATAGGCCATATGCCGTCGCCTGACCGGAAGCTTGCATTGATATGTTCGCCCAGGGTTCGGCGCATCAGCTCCAGAAGGCTCGGCATCAGACTCGTGACGTCGATCGTCGAGACCTGCAGCGCCTGACGCCGGGAGAAGGTCAGGAGCCTGTACGTGAGGTCCGCACAATGCTGGGCGCTCTCCAGGGCCATGCGCACCCGGCGCTCGGCCTTCTCGTTCCCCTGGATGGATTTCTTCAGCAGGTCGAGATTGCCGATCACGACGCTCAGCATGTTGTTGAAGTCGTGCGCGATACCGCCGGTGAGGCGGCCGACGGCCTCGAGCTTGCTGGCGTGAAGCAGGTTCTGCTCCATCTGCTTGCTTTCGGTGATGTCGAACCACATGCCGAAGAACTCGCGCGGACGCCCGTCCTCATCCCGCATGAGCACCGTCTGATCGAGAAAGTAGCGTTCGACGCCGTCGGCGCACCGCCACCGGTATTCGAGGTTGACGGACCCTTCTTCCCCGAGGCGCTTGAGCTGAAGCAGGACCCGTTCCTGATCGTCCGGGTTGATCCGGGAGGACCAGAAGTCGGGCCGCTCGAGGAAGGCCGCCGGTCCGAATCCGGTGATGCGCTCGATGCTCTCGTTGGTGAAATGGAGACGCCGGTGATCCTCCTCGACGGACGCCGTATAGAGCGCGATCGGCAGGGATTGCAGGACGATCGACTGATGCTCCTCGCGCCGGCGCAAGGCCTGCTCCGCCTTCAGCTTTTCGCTGCGGACATGAAGGTTGTCCATCAGCAGGCGGCGCTCCTGCTCGGCCTGCCGGCGGATCTCCTCGGTCTTGCGATAAAGATCGACGAAGATGTCGACCTTGGACTTCAGGATCAGGGGCTCGATGGGTTTGAAGACATAGTCGACAGCCCCTGCCGAGTATCCCTTGAAGACGTGCATGTCGTCCTTGTTGAAGGCCGTCAGGAACAGGATCGGCACCCGCGATGAACGCGGCCGGTTCCTGATCAGGCTCGCAACCTCGTATCCGTCGAGACGCGGCATCTGAATGTCGAGAAGGATGACGGCGAAGTCATCCTTCAGCACATGCCTCAGGGCTCCCTCACCCGAATCGGCCGTGATGATCTCCACGCCCGGAGAGCGGAGCACTTCCTGGACCGCGATGAGGTTGCGGGGATCGTCGTCGACGACCAGGATCTTGGCCGGAATCGGGTCCGACAGGGGACGGGCCGATATGAGATGAAATTCATCCGGATTCGGACCCGTCTCCCCTCGCCTTACGTCGTCCGTCATGAGTTCAGCCCGGTCTCTGCCGCACCATTGGGAACCATCGTCCCATCCGGGATATATGTGCTCCGGCTGAGCTGCACGCGCAAGACGGCCAGAAGCTGATCCACATCGACAGGTTTCGATACGTAGTCGGTCGCACCCGCCTCGAGGCATTTCTCGCGATCGCCCATCATGGCCTTTGCCGTCACGGCGACAAGAGGAAGGTCACGGTAGCGCGAGATGTTCCGAATCGCCCGCATGGTCTCGTAGCCGTCCATCTCGGGCATCATGATATCGACGAGAGCCACGTCGACGTCCGGATTCGCCTGGAGCTTCTCGATGCCCTCCAGTCCGTTCTCGGCGAAGACAACCGAGATTCCATGCTGCTCGAGGGCGCTCGTCAGGGAGAAGATGTTGCGCATGTCATCGTCGATGATCAGCACCTTCCGGCCGTTGAGGGAACCGTCGCCGCGCCGCTCGACGATGATGTGCTTCTCTTCCGGAATCCCGCTGATCGCCCGGTGCAGGAAGAGAGCCGTGTCGTTGAGCAGGCGCTCGGACGAGCCCTCGCCCTTGACGATGAGCGTCGCGGCGATGCTCTGCAGGCGACGTTCCTCGGACTTCGTCAGGTCCTGTCCGGTATAGATGACGATCGGCAGCTCTTCGCCTCCCTTCGTCTTGCGCATGCGCTCGATCAGCTCCGCGCCGGGAAGGTCGGGAAGACCCAAATCGACGACCGCACAATCGAACTGCCGCGACTGGATCACTTCCAGGGCGCTCTCGGCCGTTCCCACCGCGGTGACGTCGACCTGTTCGCTCCTCATGAGTTCGGACAGGCTCATGCGCTGATTGTCGTCGTCCTCGACGAGCAGCAGCTTCTTCACCGGCCGGTCGATGAACTCCTTGGTGCGGTTGAGCGCCCCCATGAGAGCCTCCCGGTCGACGGGCTTCTCCAGGAACCCGAAGGCGCCGGCCTTGAGGCCGCGCTTCTTCTGATCATCCACCGAGATCACATGGATCGGCACATGCCGGGTGCGCGGATCGTGCTTGAGCAGATCGAGGAGCGCCCAGCCGTCCATGTCGGGAAGTCCGATATCGAGGGTGATCGCGTGCGGCTTGTAGCGGTGCGCGAGGGCAAGGGCCGATGCGCCGTCCATGGCGATCAGTCCCCTGAAGCCCTCCTCGCGGGCGAGCTCCAGCAGGACCGAGGCGAACATCGCATCGTCCTCGACGATGAGCACCACCCGATCACCGCTGGTGATCGCGTGCCGGTCGTCGAGCGAGGCCGAAAGCGCCATCGCGGCCGACGGCTGGCGGATCATCGATCCGGCCGACTCGTCTGAGGCGACGTATGGCCCGCTCCCATTTCCATTGGGCCTGCCGGTGGATTCGCTGCTGGCAAGTCCGTGGCTGGCCGGGGGCTCGACCGGGACGAAGAGCGTGAAGGTCGAGCCGCTTCCCGGCGTGCTCGACACCACGATCTCGCCGCCGAGCAGGCGGGCGATTTCGCGGCTGATCGAGAGACCCAGCCCGGTTCCGCCGTATTTCCGGCTCGTCGTGCCGTCCGCCTGCTGGAAGGCCTCGAAGATGATGCGCTGCTTTTCCTCCGGGATGCCGATGCCGGTATCAGTCACCGACATGGCGATCCACTGGCTGCCCGCCCGCAGGGGCGATCCCTCGGCCGATCCGATCTGAAGGGTCACGCCTCCGCGCTCCGTGAACTTGAAGGCGTTCGACAGGAGGTTCCGCAGCACCTGCTGCAGCCGCTTCGAATCCGTCCGGATGGCCGGCGGCAGCTTGGGATCGACCTCCACGTGGAAGTCGAGCCTTCTTTCCTCCGCCACCTGGCGGAAGGTGCGCTCCATGTTGTCGACCAGATCCTTGAAGGCGACACTCGACACCTCCAGGCTGACGGTGCCCGACTCGATCTTCGACAGGTCCAGGATGTCGTTGATGAGCGAGAGAAGATCCGATCCCGCCGCGTGGATCGTCTTCGCGAACTCCCTCTGCTTGTCGGTCAGGTTGCCGTCCGAATTCTCGGTCAGGAGCTTCGACAGGATCAGAAGCGAGTTCAGCGGCGTCCGCAGCTCGTGGCTCATGTTGGCCAGGAACTGCGACTTGTAGCGCGAGGTCAGCGAAAGCTGCTCGGCCTTCTCCTCCAGGGCCGTCTTGGCGACGGACACCTCCTGGTTCTTGGTCTCGACCTCCCGCTTCTGAAGCTCGAGCAGCCGTGCCTTGTCCTCGAGCTCCTCGTTGGTCTTCTGAAGCGCTTCCTGCTGCTGCCGCAGGAGTTCTTCCGACTGGCGCAGGGTTGCCGCCTGCTGCTCCAGGCGGTCGTTGGTGTTCCGCAACTCTTCCTGCTGGCTTTGCAGCTCGGTGGTCAGGAGCTGCGACTGCTTCAGCAGGCCCTCCGTCCGCATGTTGGCCGCGATGGTGTTGAGAACGATGCCGATCGATTCCGTAAGCTGCTCGAGGAAGGACTGGTGCGTCTCGGAGAACCGGCTGAACGAGGCGAGCTCGATGACCGCCTTCACCTCCTGCTCGAACAGCACCGGCAGCACGATGATGTTGAGCGGCGGCGCTTCGCCCAGGGCCGAGCTGATGGTGATGTAATCGCCCGGCACGTTCGTGAGCAGGATCCGCTTCCGCTCGTAGGCAACCTGTCCGACCAGACCTTCGCGGAGACGGAACCGGTTGTTGAGGTGCTTCCTCTCCGTGAACGCATAGGAGGCGACCATCTCCAGGATGGGCTCGCTGCCGTCGTTCCCGACCGTATAGAACACGCCCTGCTGCGCGTTCACGAGCGGGGCGATCTCCGAAAGGATCATGTTGGACACGGTGGTGAGATCGCGCTCGCCCTGCAGCATGCGGGTGAACTTGGCGAGGTTGGTCTTGAGCCAGTCCTGCTCCGCATTCTTGAGCGTCGTGTCGCGCAGGTTGCGGATCATCTCGTTGACGTTGTCCTTGAGCGAGGCGAGCTCGCCCGAGGCTTCCACCGAAATCGACCGGGTCAGATCGCCCTTGGTCACGGCCGTGGCCACGTCCGCGATCGCGCGCACCTGGGTGGTCAGGTTGGCCGCGAGCTGGTTCACGTTGTCCGTGAGATCGCGCCACAGGCCGGCCGCGCCCGGCACCCTCGCCTGTCCGCCGAGCTTGCCTTCCACGCCCACTTCACGGGCCACGTTCGTCACCTGATCGGCGAAGGTGGCGAGCGTGTCGATCATCTCGTTGATGGTCTCGGCGAGCGCGGCGATTTCGCCCTTGGCATCCACCGTCAGCTTTCGCTTCAGATCACCTTCGGCGACCGCCGTCACCACGCTGGCGATGCCGCGCACCTGTCCGGTGAGGTTGTTCGCCATCATGTTCACGTTGTCGGTCAGGTCCTTCCAGGTTCCGGCAACGCCGCGCACCTGGGCCTGGCCGCCGAGCTTGCCCTCGATGCCGACCTCGCGGGCCACGCGGGTCACCTCCGAGGCGAAGGAATTGAGCTGGTCCACCATGGTGTTGATGGTCGACTTCAGTTCCAAGATCTCGCCGCGCACATCGACCGTGATCTTCTTGGACAGGTCGCCGTTGGCGACGGCTGTCGTGACTTCCGCGATGTTACGCACCTGGCCGGTGAGGTTCGCCGCCATCATGTTGACGTTGTCGGTCAGGTCCTTCCACACGCCGCCGACCCCGCGCACCTGCGCCTGGCCGCCGAGCTTGCCTTCCGTGCCCACCTCGCGCGCCACGCGCGTCACCTCGCCGGCGAAGGAGTTGAGCTGGTCCACCATGGTGTTGATGGTGGATTTCAGCTCGAGGATCTCGCCCTCGACCGCGACGGTGATCTTCTTGGACAGGTCGCCGTTCGCCACCGCGGTGGTCACCTCGGCGATGTTACGGACCTGGCCGGTGAGGTTCGCCGCCATCATGTTGACGTTGTCGGTGAGGTCCTTCCACACGCCGCCGACCCCGCGCACCTGCGCCTGGCCGCCGAGCTTGCCTTCCGTACCCACCTCGCGGGCCACGCGGGTCACCTCGCCGGCGAAGGAGTTGAGCTGGTCCACCATGGTGTTGATGGTGGACTTCAGCTCGAGGATCTCGCCGCGCACATCGACGGTGATCTTCTTGGACAGGTCGCCGTTCGCCACCGCCGTGGTGACTTCCGCGATGTTACGGACCTGGCCGGTGAGGTTGGCCGCCATCAGGTTCACGTTGTCGGTCAGGTCCTTCCAGGTACCGGCCACGCCTTCCACGCGGGCCTGGCCGCCGAGCTTGCCCTCGGAGCCCACCTCCTTGGCGACGCGCGTCACTTCCCCGGCGAACGAATTGAGCTGGTCGACCATGGTGTTGATGGTCGACTTCAGCTCGAGGATCTCGCCCCTGACCTCCACGGTGATCTTCTTGGACAAATCGCCGTTTGCCACCGCCGTGGTGACTTCCGCGATGTTACGGACCTGGCCGGTGAGGTTGGCCGCCATGAGGTTCACGTTGTCGGTCAGGTCCTTCCAGGTGCCCGCCACGCCGCGCACCTGGGCCTGGCCGCCGAGCTTACCTTCGGAGCCCACCTCCTTGGCCACGCGGGTCACTTCCGACGCGAAGGAGTTCAGCTGGTCCACCATGGTGTTGATGGTGTTCTTGAGCTCCAGGATCTCGCCCCGGACTTCCACCGTAATCTTTTTCGACAGGTCGCCGTTCGCCACTGCGGTCGTCACGTCCGCGATGTTGCGGACCTGCGCGGTGAGGTTCGAGCCCATCATGTTGACGTTCTCGGTGAGATCGCGCCAGACGCCGCCGACGCCCTCGACTTGCGCTTGGCCGCCGAGCTTGCCCTCGGAGCCTACCTCCTTGGCGACGCGGGTCACTTCCGAAGCGAATGAATTGAGCTGGTCCACCATGGTGTTGATGGTCGATTTGAGCGCCAGAATCTCGCCCTTCACGTCCACGGTGATCTTCTTGGACAGATCGCCCCGGGCAACGGCCGTGGTGACCTCCGCGATGTTACGGACCTGGCCGGTCAGGTTGGCCGCCATCATGTTGACGTTGTCGGTCAGGTCCTTCCACACGCCGCCGACCCCGCGCACCTGCGCCTGGCCGCCGAGCTTGCCCTCGGAGCCCACCTCCTTGGCGACGCGCGTCACTTCCGAGGCGAACGAATTGAGCTGGTCCACCATCGTGTTAATGGTGTCCTTCAGCTCCAGGATCTCGCCCTTCACGTCGACGGTAATCTTCTTGGACAGGTCGCCGTTCGCGACCGCCGTGGTCACCTCGGCGATGTTGCGGACCTGGCCGGTGAGGTTCGCCGCCATGAGGTTGACGTTCTCGGTCAGGTCCTTCCAGGTGCCGGCCACGCCCTTCACCTTCGCCTGGCCGCCGAGCTTGCCTTCCGATCCCACCTCGCGCGCCACGCGGGTCACCTCGGAGGCGAAGCTGCCGAGCTGCCCCACCATGGTGTTGACCACCTTGCCGATGCGCAGGAACTCGCCCCGGAGCGGACGTCCGTCCGTCGCCAGGTCGATCGTCTGGCTCAGGTCGCCCTTCGCCACTGCCCCGATGACGCGCGCCACCTCGACGGTCGGCTGGACGATGTCGCCGATCATGGCGTTGACGGAATCGACGCATTCGCTCCAGCAGCCGGTCGCCCCCACCAGCCGCCCGCGCTCCTCGATCCGTCCCTCCTTGCCGACGACCTTGGCAACCCGCTCCAATTCCTGGGCGAGGCCGTGGTTCAGGTCCGCGATGTCGTTGAAGGCCTCGGCGATCTCGCCGTCGACGCCGGTCAGGTCGGACGGCAGACGGGCCGAGAAATCGCCTTTCCTGAAGGCGCGCAAGGTTTTGAGCAGCAGCCTGGGATCAAGCTGCGAAGTGGTGGTTTCGACTTGTGACATAAGGCCCCCCGTTACGCTGTTCCAGGCTCAAACCCTCAACCTGGATCCCCATGTGCCGACGTCCCAAAGCTATTGTGTTCGTCTTCGGATGGAATTCGACCCCGTTTAACGCTTTTCAAGCGCGAGAGTTCCGCCCCAAGGAAAATTTATGGCGGCTGGGTTAATCCGAATGTTGTATCAGAGTAACCCCGACCCGCAGTCAGGACGACGTCGCTCCGGCAGGCACCGGCCCACTTCATCATCCCACCCTGAGCTTCTCGGTCCAGCCTGACTTAACGCTACGGCATATGAGGATTTCGGAACCCGATAGAGCCCATGACAAATCAAGCCGCAACAATCATGTTGCGGCTCGGGATGTGACCAGGGATCGCAGGAGCCTGGACCCTTAAGCAAATAAGGCGAAACAAAAACCAAATAGCGCGATGCAATCGGTCAAACTGCGTCGCCACGTTGGACTCAAAGCTCACACGCCGGCGACCCTCAGAATCATCGCTATCACCTTTCGCTATGATTTGCTCGGAGCGCCGCTCAAGACGTTCGGACACTGTCGTCTTGGTCGAGCCAGATTATTGTAGGCTTCAGAAAACGCGCACCTCTGCGAGAGCGCTAAGCGTTGCCGCCAAGTCTTTCACCATAACGAACATGCCTTATCAGGTCGGGTGCCCCTCCGTATCATCGACCTCTGGCGAAGGTGCGACCGGAATCTGCTGATCCGGCACCTTCGCACTCTCGGTTGGATCGTGCGTTCCATTCTGGTGGGTTGGGTTGCCGGTTCCGTCTTCCTTCACACCACTGCGGCGACTGCTGTTGACGCTCAGGTTTTCGAGACCCGTATCCGGGTTCGGTTGCTTCGTGCCTGCCATGGCCACCTCCAGATCACATGCATCAGGTGAACGGCGTTCATGGAGCATCGTTGCCGAAGCTAGCTCGTCACCGCATGTTTGATCCGAGCAGCTCGTCTTCTACTCTCCACACAAACTGGAATTACGTTTCAGTATGGCATCATGACAAGATGCTGACGCCGGACACCATCGCGCTCCAAAGGAATGGTGTCTGTGGCGAGTCGCTCATGCCTTTCGGCGAACGAGATTGGCGATCAGGCGACCACGTGCGAGGGCAGGCTGATGCTCGACTTCGACCTGGGTTGGATCGGTGACGGTCTCGGCTTTGCGTATTTGTTTGACCGAACTTCGGGACTGAAGCGTCGCGCGAACCGGAGGCTGCTCGGTGGCGTCTTGCTTCGTTTCGTCCCGTGGCTCCATCAATGTCAGATCGGGCGCAGGCTCTTGCTCCGCGACGGGAGCGGCGGACAAGACTTCGATCCGCCCTGGAAAGTCGTTTCGGCACTCATAGAGCATCGGACGTGAAAAATGGACCCGGGTCTGGGATCGATCCGATGCTCACGTCCTGAAGCGGCACATAGTCCGAGAAACCGCGCCTGATGGGGTGTGCGCGGTCGAGAAGACCCTCGTGGATGACCTCGACCACAAAATGCGCCCCTCCGGCGTTGTCACATCGATCCGCCTGCCTTCTCGGAGAAACTCTTCCATGGATTGGCTGGATGGAGGTGGACCCGGACCTGATCCCCCACCGCGATCTTCACCTCAGCCATTCACCGATGCTCCACCCCGTGGGATCAGGCGCTGAGAGGCCCAAAGAGCAGCTTGCGTGCGGTTGGACGCTCCGATCTTGCGCAGGATGGCTTTGACATGGACCTTGATGGTGGCTTCCGTGATGTCGAGCTTGCGCGCGATGACCTTGTTCGGTTCGCCTTGCGTCAAGCATGCCAGGATTTCCCGTTCTCGCACCGAGAGCTTGCAGGCTTTCAGGTCAGACGAATTCGGCTCTGCCGTGCAGCCGTGGAGCGACTGCTCCGGGGCCTGGGGAGCACTGCCCATGACGGGGCGCAGGGCCTCGAAGGGCAGTACGGTCTCGCCGAGCATGACCAGTTCAAGCGACTTGATCAGAACGTCGGGGGCTCCGGCTGGTGAACAGAAGCCGTTCAACCCGGCCTCATCACCTGAGCGTACAAAGCCGAGATCGAACCGATCCGCCAGAGCCACAATCCGCGCCTGTGGGAAGCGCTCTCGCATCTGCCGGATGGTCCCAAGCATGCGACCGGTGGTCTGATGAGCATCGATTAGGATCAGGGCAGGCTCGAAGCTACCAGATTGAAGCAACTTTGTTTCAGATTGTGCTGTGGCGAGATCGAACGGTGTGTCCCGTAGGATGTGCCGAAGTCCTGAGCGCACGATAAGGCTGTCGCCGATCAGGACCGTCGGAATTGATGCGGTATGGGTATTGGACGATGTGGTCGTGCTCGATGAGCGATCATCTGCAAGCGTCAGCGTAGTCATTTGCGCCCCTGCTTAATTTCTCCCGTTAAGAGAAAATTAATAGATCAGGAGAGCTGCGTCTGTCGGATTCCAGACAATCCTCCAGTTAGAAGAAGACTCCTAACTGTGACATGCAGTCACAGCGGGTCAGCCTGCGGCCTGAAGGTCGCCCGCCATGGCTGACGGGAGGTGCCTCTGGAGTTCAGCAATCAGCATCACATAGGGCTGACGCCGCTCGCGGTGCCTTCGCTGAAGGTTCTCCACGATCTGCTTCTTCAGCATCGGATCAGTTCGGCTGCGCTCGAGCCGCTGCAGCTCGTGCAAATGCTCGAAATCAAGGTTCGACAGGGTTCGCGACGTGCTCTGCAACAGGCTATGCAGGTCGAAGCTTTGGTTTGCGCTGACGATCAGGCGGTTCAGCGCAGAGGAGACAGGCTGCTGGTTCTGCATTGGAGCCCCCGATTGGCCTGTGCCGAGCCGCACCTGCTCTCAGGTCGCCAAGCTCGGCACAGACTCGACTTCAAGAAACGTTCATCCCTAAACCATCCTGCTTCAGCATATGTCGGTTATGGTACGGCTCTGATCACCTCAGTAAGAGATTACTGATTGGTGCTGATCTGTACTGCTTAGATGTTTCTGCCAAAGACGCGGCACGAAGTACTGGATAAGATGGTATCTGTCTGTTGGAAACCCGACACAACATATAACTATTTCGTATAGGCTAGCCTGCGGCAGCAGGATGATATCTCCTCCGACAGATCAAACTATAATAGTAGCTTCGCTATACGACATTTATGCTTGGCCGAGGGAGGAAGCTATGCGTATCCAAGTCATTGCTGCAGCGATCTGCCTGTGCTTCTCGGCTCCCGCCATGGCGCAGGACAAAGCCACAATTCAAAGCCTGAGCGATCGGTTCGCCAAAGCCTTCAATGCCGGGGATGTCGCAGCGATCGCGGCCCTCTACACGGAAGATGCCGTCATCCTTCCGCCTGGGGGTGAGATGGCGAAGGGCAAAAGTGCCATTCAGGCGTTCTGGAAAGGCGCTGCCGAGCAACTCGGCGACGGGAAGCTCACGACCGTCGATGTGAAGCCGCTCGGCAGCGAGGCAGCACGAGAGATCGGCACCTTTACGTTCCGGACGAAAGGAGCGCAGCCGCAGGAGATCACCGGCAAGTATGTCGTGGTTTGGGAGAAGGTCGGGGGTGATTGGAAGCTCGCAACCGATATATGGAACACGAACAAGTAGCTTAGATGACCGCTCGGGCGCTTCCAGCCTAAGCTGAGCAGCAAAGCTTTTCGAGCACTGCCTTTCAGCTAGGGAGGCTGAACACCTCACCAAGCCCACAGCATAACTCCCTCCGAGTTCGCGCCGAGGGTCCCATGGATCGGCAGGAACACAGGATCGAGCGACGACTGGCGGCGATCTTCGCCGCTGATGTGGCAGGCTCATCGCGCCTGATGAACCGGGACGAGGCCGGATCGCCAACACCGCAGGCGACAGTGTCTCGGCCGAGCGCCCTTGATGCCGTCCAAGTGGCCCTCCGGGTCGCTGACGTGGCCCGCCGGGCCCGCGCCGAACGATGCGCCGCTTAAGGGATCGATCCGATGCTCTAGGCCTGAACTCGCCGCAAGGCTGCTGGAGGAACATGGGGTGGTGGCCGTCCCGGCCATGCTCTCAGGCTGCCTGTGCCGGTGCGGCTTCAGGTATAAGGAGCAGCCGATGGCGGCATAATATGTGTCCGTGCAAGCGTCCGACGCTCTCGATGGCTCAGGGGAAATCCTGCTGCGCAGGGCAATGTCACCTCACCTGAGGCAGTTCCTGCCCCTGACGAAAGAAAGGTGAACCGAACGAAGGGGCGTAGCTTCCCGTTGTCATCACATGCGCCACTTGGCGCGGATATGGCAATGGAGGAAGACATGCCTGGCAAGCCCCTCGCATTGGCTCTTCTCGGTACGATCCTCATCTCGGCCTCGGCGCTGTCGCAGACCAGCCCGCCCGCAGGCTCGACCACGGCTCCTCCGACCAGTTCAACGCCAGCACCTTCGGCGGGTGACCCCGGCTTCGGCGCGAATGAACCGGCCCGCATGAACACCGGCAACTGGATGACCCAGGAGCAGCCAGGGCAATGGCGGGCCTCCAAGCTCGAAGGCTTGGACATCTACAATCAGAACAATGAGAAGATCGGCGACGTCAGCGAACTTCTCTTGGACAGCAGCGGTAAGGTCCAGGCCGTCGTCGTGGGTGTCGGCGGGTTCCTGGGCATCGGCGAGCGCGATGTGGCGATCCCGTTCGACCAGATCAGGTTCGTGAACGAGCCCCGTGCGGTGGCGACCACAGCGACCGCGACCGATCCGAATGGCCCGGCGGCTCCAAGAGCCACCGCGACAGCCCCAGCCGCTCCGGGAACGGTCAGCCCGACACCGCCGACCACGACCGGCACAGTGGCGACGGATCGGCCCCCCGACAATGCGGCCCGCTCCGCTCCGGATCATGCCGAACTGACAACGAACATGACCAAGGATCAGCTGAAGGCGGCTCCCGAGTTCAAATACGCCCGCTGAGACGATCGATCCTGCCACGGGGGGCCGCGAGGCCCCTTTCGCTATGTTGCGGCTGCTTTCGGCGGCTGCGTTGATGCACCTTCTTGCCTCGCCTTGAGAGCAAGCGGTCTGCCGCCGCAACGTTTGGAGACTTGGCAGGATTGGCAAGCGGGTGGGCTCAGCTCATCAGCCATGGACTTCACATAGGTTAAACTATCCTGGAACGGTGCTCGCAGCCGTGGCGTTACAATGGGGTGCGGGGCTGACAAACCACTCTGAGTATCCTGGAGGGCTCCTATGGTGAACGCGTCCAGTATCAGCAGCCAACCTAATTCCGACAGTAAAGTGCCTAAGTCCCCGGAGTGTCCCCCGGATAGCAAGCTGCCCGAAAATTCGAAGGAGAACCTCGATGCAAGGCTCGACCATGCCATCGAGGAGACCTTCCCAACCAGCGATCCGGTTTCTGTGACCATCACCAAAGGTCCGGCGCCTGATCACTCTGCCCAGGAGTCCCATTCCTCATTGGCGGATGATCAACAGGGCCCACCAGAGCAAGGCTCCACTGAGCAAGTTCTGGATCAGGTGCGGGAGGCGCTCAACGACATTGCCGAGAGTGCCTCTGAGGCCGCCGGCACTGTATACGACCGAGGCAAGCGCTACGTGCGGCAAGCGGGCGAACAGTACCCTCAAGCTGAGCGCTATATTCGTGAAGGCCAAAGTCTCGTGGGCCGATATACGACTGGGAACCCACTCCTCGCGCTCGTCGTCGCTGGAGCCCTCGGCTATGCGATGGCTTGGATGATCCATGGCGAGAGGCGAAACCGAGGCAGGCACGTGCCGGATTATGCCAGAACCAGACGCAACTTTGCTTCGCAAGGTCAGCACTAACAGGAAGAGGCGCACACCAGCCCATACGCAGGAAGCGAGATCAATGATACGCTTTTGAAAGGAGGAAGTGATGGCTCAAGTCGATACGGCGACTCGCACGGATGCCTCTGGTGAGATGACGGGTAAGCCATTGATCGAGAGTGATCGGGTTGAGGGCACCGCCGTGTACGATCCGCAAGGCAACCACCTTGGCTCGATCAAGCGCATGATGATCGAGAAGATCAGCGGCAAAGTCGCCTATGCCGTGATGTCGTTCGGCGGCTTTCTCGGAATAGGTGAGGACGAGCACACCATCCCGTGGAGCAAGCTCACCTATGACACAGGCTTGGGTGGCTACCGCACGGACATCACGGAAGAGCAGTTACGCGGAGCCCCGAGCTTCTACCGAGATCGTGACGACTACGACTGGACGGACCGGGAGCGTGAGCGCGAGCTCCATGACTATTGGAGAACTCCTTACTATTGGGGCATATGAGTTTCCGGCCCGATCAACACTCACGGTGCCGTCGATGGCCAGGGGAGCCCCAAGGCCCCTTTGGCGCGTATGAACGAGGGAACTGAGGAATGCCGGACAGTCCGAATCTGCATTCGGCTTCGGCGCTTCTCTTCGATCCCATCCACAAAGCTGCTGGAGGCCAAGGTCAACATGACGAAGAACCCGTGGCTCAGCCTCTGGCTGAGTGCCGCAAACACTTGGGCCGGTGCTGCCCGTGGTTTCTGGTCGGCGGAGATGCACCGTCAGCAGAGATCTATGCTGAACGACATGACGCGACCTAAGCCTCGGACGTCGGCGAAGACACGCTCATCCAAGAATGCCGCGACGGGAACTCGAAGGAAAGCCAAGGGCTGACTCCGGCCATACCCTCGTCTTCAAAGTATGTCTCAGTAGCCTGGAACAAGACGTTGCTCGACCAGTGGCGCATCCATCTGGAACTGCACTCCCTGCACGTCGTAAAGAATCTCAACGTCGGCATTGCATTGCATGGGCAGGACCCGCTGTAACAGCGTCGAGCCAAAGCCTTGATGCTGCGGCTGGCTCACGGGTGGGCCGCCGAACTCTCTCCATTCCAGATGGAGCGTTCTGCCCGTATTCGTTTCGACCACGTTCCAACGAACCTGGATGTACCCAGCCGGGACCGACAGCGCCCCGTGCCGGACGGCATTTGAGGTCAGTTCGTGCAGCGCCATGCCAACCGGCACGGCGAGTTCCGCCGCCAACTCAAGGGGCGGACCAATTAGCATGAACCGAGGCACTCTGCTCTCAGTGAATGGCCTGAGTTCATTGAGGACGATCTCCCGCAGCGGGGCTGTCTGCCAGTAGCCCTCGGTCAGAAGATTGTGGGTTTTCGCCAGCGAGGTGATGCGATTGGCGAAGGAGCGATAGAACTCTTCAAAGCTGCCCGCGGACCGGCCTGTCGCTCCAACGAGTGCCTGAACGGTCGCCAGGGTATTCTTCACCCGATGATGAAGCTCTCTGACGAGGAGAGACTGTCGTTTCTCGATCCGGCTGGCGACCTCCAACCGCTCGTCCCGCTCGGCTATGGCACGGCGCAAGTTCAGTTGTGACATCACCTGTTGAGCAAGCAACCGGAGCGTGGCCGTTTGATCCTCAGTCAGGTCCCGTGGAGCATAGTCGAGCACACACAGCGCCCCCAGCGGATACCCATCGGGCGTCCTCAGCCCCGCGCCAGCATAGAACCGCAGACGCGGTTCCCCGGCGACGAGCGCATTATGAGCAAACCGGGGGTCTTCGCTCAGGTTTGGAACGATCATGGTTCCAGGCTCGAGCATGGCAGTGAGACAGATTGAACAATCCAGCGGCGCCTCTCGCACTCCAAGCCCCACCTCGGCCTTGAACCATTGTCTGCGCTCGTCGATGAGGCTGATCATGGCGACCGGAGCCCGACAGTTACGGGCGGCAAGATGGACGAGACCATCGAACTCCGGCTCCGGCGGCGTATCGAGAATCCGATAGCTGCGCAGGGCTGCGAGCCGGTCACCCTCGTTCCAGTGCGGGGCCAATTTGTCGTTCAACACGGGGAGCTAACACCAACGTCACAGGAATGAAAACGGGCTCGGCGCGCTTGGGTTCAGGCCAAATACCCTACTATTTCTGATAGTTTAGTTGCGGCCGAGGAGAAGCTGCTGCCGACAGACTGGTACGAGCATTGAGGGGAGAACGGGCTTCTCGTTCCCCGTGCTATGGCCGAACTCAGCCATTGGTGCTCGATCAGCCTCATAGCCTGAGGAGATTGTGAACCGGACCGCGCGGCTCCTTGGCTCCAGGGCAACCTCGCGGCAGGTGTCATCCTTCAGAGCGGCATCCAGGATTGCCGTGTCAGGCGTGGCCATACGACGTCAGTCGAGGGCGGCGGCAAAGGTCGTGGAGGGTCCGGCAACCCCATAGCCCGCTTCCTGTAACTCATCTTGGATGTAGAGTGCGGTCAGAGCTTCGTCCTCCAAAAGGAGAACAAGCGGTTTGCTGCCTGTGAGCCTAGCGCATCGTGCGGAAAAGTGGACTCGGTTTTCCGCTCCGAACGATGCGCCGCTTAAGGATGTGAGCATCGGAATCGATCCCAAAAGTGGGTCCACTTTTGGGTCCGATGCTCTAGCGCATCGTGCGGAAAAGTGGACTCGGCTTTTCGTCTCGAAAGGTGCGCCCTTCAAGGGGTTGAGCATCGGAATCGAAAGTGGGTTCACTTTTGGGTCCGATGTTCTAGCCATTATCCACAGGCTCTCTAAAATATGGTTAACGCTTCCTCAACGACCCGTTACATCTACTGGTGCGGTGATTTGGAGGCGGCAATGGGAAGCAGCGTCGAGGGTGGAAGACGGGTTTCCATGATGTCGGATGAGGAGCTTCTGCGAACCATTGGTGAGGACCTGCGTAGCCTCTACACCGATATCATCCGCCAGCCACTCCCCGCGAAGATCGAAGCTGCTTTGACCCGCATTGATCGTGCACAGCGCTTGGCCGGGAACTTGGGCCGACCGGCAGCACGTTGGGCCAAGGCTCCCCTCACGTTCTAAGCCGTTGCCAAAACAGTGATAGCCGCGACGAGTGAGGCAGCAAGGACGCTGTACTCAGCCCATGTGCGCCATTGTGGTCTGCTGTGAAAATTCACTTCACCGAGCATTTCGCATCTCCGGACGTGCGACTCACTTCAACGATCTTTGTTCTTGTCTTGTTCTCATACAACGCCTTGGTATCCCGGATCAAGTGATCAGGAACATTTTCCATCTCGACACTGCGCTTCAGATTTTTGTGAGGGCCAGAGCATCGGATCCAAAAGTGGACCCACGTTTGGATCCGATTCCGATGCTCATCCCCTTGAGTGACGCACCTTCGACTGCGAAAAACCGGGTCCACTTTTTCGCACGGCGCGCTATTCGTTTGACTGCCGGAGCCGCTTTGGTCCCATCATCAGGACACAGGTCGGCCTCACCCGTGAGGCCCAGAGCGCAAGCCAGCTTTGATCTTGCCCTGGCAACCCGATCTTTGACCGGGCCGACCACCACTTGGCACATTGCCCCAGCTTCCTCGTGGCTCAGTCCCTGTGCTGCAACCCATCGCGTCCCCAAGGCTGAGTGAAGGTCCTCGACGTCGCGCTGGCTCGGTTGGTCCGGATGCGTTTTGGGGCGCGCGGCGAGGGCTCCGTCTGGGTCTTACCAGCTCCCGCTTGTATTTGCGGCACTCGGAGCGGAAGAGATTGCGCAGGATCGTGAACAGCCATGCATTGAGGTCCGCGCCGCGCTTGAATGTGTCGGCATTGGCCCAAGGGCGCAGGATGGTGTCCTGAACCAGGTCATCCGCACGATCTCGGTCACTCGTGAGAGGTGGCAAAGGTGCGTGGGCTCAGCATGGCGGCGAGGAGTTCGTCCCGCAGCGGTTCCTCAACACTCATACAGGAGCGTCTCCGGCCGTGCCTCGATCCGGTGGACCAGCCTCTCCAAACCTGGAGGAAGGGGTCGTTGGAGCACTTCGGCATACATCTCGCGCAAGGTCGCGCCGATCCGCTCCTGCGCCTCCGACTGTATGTCGGTCCAGAGGCCATCGCCTCGCCATGCATGAGGGATAATGATGAGGTGGCCTTCCGGCCAGTCCTCGGACTCTGCATGGCTCATGGACATTCCGAACCTGATCCCTCTCCTTCATTGAGGTGGGAAATCAACCAACAATTGGCTCTTCCGTTCCAGCCGATTCCTTGGGATTCGTTAACTTGTGCTTATTTTTCGGTTGCAACAAAGTAGTAGGAACGGGAATAGCTTGGCCACGTTGCTTCCTGCATCATAGGAGGTGGACATGCCAAAGCTCGGAATGCTGCTTGTAACCCCCGTAAAGCCTTGCAGCGCTCTGGCGGTGGCTCTGATCCTTCCGGTCATCATCGGCAGCGTCCCCGCGCAAGCTCAAGGTCTCTTCGGCTTCCTACGAGCCCTGACCCAACCAGCTGCCCCGGCCCCGGCACCGCAGCCCTTCGAGTACCAGTCTGATCCCGCCCTTGAGCAGCCCCGGCGCAAAGCTCGACCGCGTCTGAAGCCTGTTGCTGTCGAGCAGCCAGAGATCAAAAAGCCAGTCGAGCCAAAACCGGTGGGAGAAATTCCCAATCCTGTTCCGATGCTGCTGGCCGACAGCACCTTGCGCGCCGGTGACATGGTGATGTTTCCAGATGGGCTGCGCGTCTTCACCGGTAAACCTGGTGGCTCCCACAATCTCACGGACTTCAAACCCTTAGCCCAGGCAGGCAAGCACCTTTCCCGTGCAACCCGCAAGCTTGTCGCCCATTTGCTTCCAGCAGAAAACATCGCATGGAACACGGATGCGGTCAGGTCTGGCAGCAAGCTCGCGGCCAACACGGATGATGTCATGATCACCGGAAGCGTGAACAGGCCCCCTCATCGCAAGGGATCAGGCTCGCGATAATGCGACCTATCAGCTGATCGACAAACGGTTGCAGCCCGGGTCGAGAGGATGCTCGCAGCATATGTATGCTCATTGCAGGAGTCGTTGCTATGTTGCTCGAACTGGAGAAGGAGCAATTGGGCGTCCTGAGGAGGGCCCTTGAAGCAAGGATGCGTGACATGCAACTGCGGCTGGGGGGCGACCCTGGCGATGAAGGCTTTCGGCGCGAAGCGACACTCACGACGCAGTTGCTTCGACGGGTTGAAGGGCTGGAACGACAGGCTGGCCACCGCGCTTGGAATATTGCGAGAATCGAGTCCGTGCCGGAAGAAGACGAGACCTGAGGATGAGGAGCCCACAGGTTCAGTCGTATCCTCTTATAGGAGGGGGAGAGGCGGAAATCGTCTTCCAGCAGCTCGATGAGCGTCGTAGGATAGTCACTCCTCGGCATTAAATGGGACCCGATCGCCAACCTATCAGACCGCCGCGCAGGCATGGTCTGCTCTGGATCGCTTCGAGCGACTGACGGTGACAATATGAGCGCGCCCATCCTTCATGAGAAAGACCAGGGCACCGGATCGCCGGTCTTGGTGTTGCTGCACTATTTCGCCGGCTCCCTACGGTCCTGGGCTCATGTGGCCGAGGATTTGTCGCGCGCATACAGGTGCCTGGAGATCGATCTTCCCGGCTTCGGCCGCTCGCCGCCGCTGCCTGCTTTCAGTGTGGATGCGGTCGGTGGAATGATCATGCAGCACATCGCAGGCCGCCGTCTTGGCTCCTATGTTATCGTCGGCCATTCCATGGGCGGCAAGCTGGCGCTCGCCTGCGCGGCCGATCCACCTCCGGGTCTCGCCGGCGTGGTCCTTGTGGCTCCTTCACCACCCTCGCCTGAGCCGATGGCCGAAAGCGAGCGTGCGCGACTGCTGGCGACCCATGGCGACCGAGCCTCCGCGGAGCAAACCCTGCGCACGATCACGCGGCGGCCGATCTCCGCGGCCTCGGCCGATATCTGCATAGCGGACAATCTGATGACCTCGGCCGAGGCTTGGCACTGGTGGCTCGCGCAGGGCAGTCGCGAGACCATCACGGCTCAGGCTGAGCGGGTGGCCTGCCCGGTTCTGGTTATGGGCGGGAGCGAGGATCCCGTCATCTCGCCTGCCGTCATCACCGCCGAGGTCATGCCGCGGCTTGCCGGTGCCTCTCGGGTCGAAATTGCAGGCGCCGGGCATCTTCTTCCATTCGAGGCTGCAAAGGAAGTCGCAGACAACATCCGCATTTTCGTCAAAGAACGGTGCCCTGCCGCGACGATGAGAGGCACGTCGTAGGAAAATAGGCCGGCAGACGCTCTGCATCTTTTCTGCGGCTGGTCGGCGCCCTATGCTTCCCTCAAAGGCCAGTTGATTTGTGTAGGCCGGGCCATCAGCCCGACCGCCTTGCTCAAGGGTGCCTGGTGGGCCCCGTTGGAGGCCCGATATGGCAGCGCCCTGGTTTATGTTCGCAACCGGCATCGAGAACAGCTATCCGACGATCAAGAACGGCACCGTCCGTGTCGATGAGATGGACAAATGCGGCCATTACAAGCACTGGCGCAGGGATTTCGAACTCCTTCAGGAACTCGACATCCGCTATCTGCGCTACGGCCCGCCGATCCACCGCGTCTGGTTGAGCCAGGGCCGGTACGATTGGAGCTTCCCGGATCAGACCTTCGGCCTCTTGAAGACGATGGACATCGTTCCGATCGTCGATCTCTGCCACTTCGGGGTTCCGGACTGGATCGGCAACTTCCAGAATCCTGATTTCCCGACGCTGTTCGCGGATTATGCACGCGCCTTTGCGCAGCGCTTTCCCTGGGTGCAACTCTACACGCCCGTGAACGAGATGTTCATCTGCGCGACCTTCTCGGCCGCCTATGGCTGGTGGAACGAGCAGATGAGCAGCGACACGGCCTTCGTGACGGCGCTCAAGCACATCGTGAAGGCGAATATTCTGGCGATGGCGGCCATTCTCGAGATCCGCCCTGACGCGATCTTCATTCAGAGCGAGTCATCGGAATATTTCCATGCCGACGAGCCTGATGCGATCGGCAACGCAGAGATCATGAATGCGCGTCGGTTCCTGTCGTTGGATCTCAATTACGGCCGCCGTGTCGATTCCGAGATGTACCAGTTTCTCCTCGACAACGGCATGGCCCGCGACGAGTACCAGTTCTTCATGACGCATCGCCTGCGGCAGCACTGCATCATGGGCAACGACTACTACGTGACGAACGAACACCGCGTCGCTCCCGACGGACGCACATGGGCTGCGGGCGAGATCTTCGGCTATGCGGAGATCACCCGGCAATATTACGAGCGCTATCGTCTTCCCGTCATGCATACGGAGACGAACCTGGCTCAAGGCGCCAACGGCGACGAAGCCGTGACCTGGCTCAGGAAGGAATGGGCGAATGTCATGCGGGTGCGCAACAGCGGCGTTCCGATCGTCGGATTCACTTGGTACTCGCTGACGGATCAGGTCGACTGGGATACGGCCCTGCGGGAGGAGAACGGCCGGGTGAACGCTCTCGGCCTTTACGATCTGGATCGGAACATCCGGCCGGTCGGCAAAGCCTACCAGCTCCTGATTCAGAGATGGCGTAGAGTTCTGCCGACACAGAGCGTCTGCCTTACCGTTCCGATCATCCAACCGAGCCAGTTTGAGAGCGCGCATGCGGTTTTCCAGCAGGAAGCGGCCCGGAGCCTGAGTCGTGCGGCCCCAGCGTCGCCGACCATGACGGACCATGCCGGCTGAAGGGGCCTTTTCGCCTCTGGCCGGGGACAGGCCTCTGCACGGCCGTCCTCTGCCGCCAGCGCGGCTGCACCCTGCCCTGTACGTGGCAGAGTTCATCGGAACGGCCCTGCTGGTTCTGGTCGGCGTGTCGGTGGTCATTCTCATGTTTGGGCAAGGCAGTCCGGGGGCAAGGATGATCCCGAGCGAAGGCTGGCGCCTGTTTCTGACCGGGGGCTTGTTCGGTTCGGTCGGCGCGCTGATCGCTGTTTCGCCGGTCGGACGCATCAGCGGCGCACATATCAATCCTGCCGTAACGGTCGCGTTCTGGTTGGAGGGCAAGCTGGCGTGGCGCGATGCCGTGTTTTACATCTTGGCTCAGTTCGCCGGCAGCGCTGCCGGAGCTTGGCCTCTTCTGGGCTGGGGTCACATGGGACGAAGCGTGGCGTTTGGTGCGACGCAGCCGGGGACTGACGTTCCCATCTGGGCCGCGACCCTCGGAGAGACAGGAGTGACGTTTCTGCTCATCCTGGCGATTTTCACCATGGCGGCCCATCCTCGTACCCGTCGTTTCACGCCGTTGGCGCTCCCGGTCGTGCTCTCGGTGTTGGTGTGGCTGGAGGCTCCCCTCTCCGGGGCCAGTGCAAACCCGGCGCGGTCATTCGGACCTGCCCTGATCGCCAGAGTCCCGATGGACCCATGGATCTACATCGTTGGGCCCTCGCTTGGGGCGGTCCTATATGCCGGCTTCGTGCGCCTTGAGGCTGTGCGTCTTCCCCGCGTCATGGTCGCGCGATTGTGCCACTTCAACATCGAGGTTTGACAGCGTTCCGGCAGGAACAGACCGCTCCGGGTCATCGTCTGCCTATCCCCTGACTTTCGGGAACGTCCGGTGTTCCTCTCGCGACCAGACTGGTCCCCTTCCGAGAGGCGCCATGAGCTGACCTTCCTGGTTTCTGTTCAATTTCTCGTCGGGTCGTTCATGGAGCACGCGCCAGGGAGGATTTTAGGGGTGTCGATCTGGTCCCCCTTGCAACGCTCTTGGCCCTTGATCTCGGTGGTCCAGGACCCGAAAGCCGTGCGGCGCGTCAGCCACGATCTCAATAGCGTGCATCCGCTCATCCCACCGGCGTGGAAGAACATCTGAGGTCGGTCCCGCGCCAGGAAGCGACCTTCCAATGGTGCTACCGGTGCCCAACCGGCGCTAGTGGCACCAATCCAAAACGTTTACGCGGTTTGTAGGTTCGCCAGCACGGTGTTGAGCGAACGTACGCGTGCCACGCGCGGCAGGATCTTCTCGACCGAGAAGCGGTGCATATCGTCAGCAAGGCTCGAGCAAAGATCTTCGACCACGATGGTGCTGTAGTTGTGCTGCCAGGCATCTCGCGCCGTGGACTCGACCCCGAAGTTCGTCATCACACCTCCGATCAGCACCGTCGCGATGTTCCGCCGTCTCAGTTGCAGGTCGAGTTCGGTGCCATAGAAGGCGCTCCACTGGCGCTTGGTGATTGCCACATCGTAGCCAGCCGTCTCGACCGCATCATCGAATGCGAGCGATGCTGCCGGGATCCCACCTTCAGGCACCCTCAGCTCGACATCGACGGGCGTGCGAACCATGTCCGCATAGCCGTCTGAGAACGCAGCCCGCGTCAGGATGACAGTGCCGCCGGCACGTCTTAACGCCTTCGCAAGTGCAACTGCCCGCTGCACGAGCTCGTGACGGGGGTGCGGCTGGATGGGCATGCCCAGGGTCCAGTTCTGCGGATCGATCAGCAGGAGAGCAGTGGCGCGGGGATCGAGGCCAAGTGCCATCGGGTCAGCCCTTTCAAGGCTTGCGGTTGACGATGAAGATGATGAATATGAGGCATCCTTCACATTATGGATATGAGGACATCCTCACATATGTCAACAGGATCGAGAGCCGATGTGGGGCGCACACCTCGCTTCGCCCGCGGCAAGGCGCGGGCTGCCGCCCTGCGAGCAGCCGCTGGACAGGTGATTGCTGAGCGCGGGTATGAGGCTGCTACGATGACGGAGATCGCTGCGCGGGCCGGTGCCTCGATCGGCTCGCTGTACCAGTATTATCCGACGAAGGAGCTGATCGCAGCCGAGGTTCATGCCGAGTACCTCGACCAACTGGATCAAGCCTTAGTTGGCCTCAGCACGGAAGCTCACACGCCAGCTGCCATGTCAGATGCTCTGTTCGACACACTGACGGGCTTCCTGGCCCGTTACCCAGCGTTTCCAACGCTTGCCGCCAGACGTGACATTGAGACATCGCGCAAGCTCGCTTCACGGACCAGGCTGGAGGAGAGCCTTGAACAGTCGCTTGCATCGACGAGGCCACCGTTGCCGCCAGAGGCGATGCCTGGGCTGGCTGTCATGCTGCTGCAGCAAATGAAGGTGGTGGTTGCGCTCGAAGCGAGTGGTCGCGAGGCGGACCGACAGGCAATCGAACATATCCGCAGGGTGCTGCGAAGGTACCTGGAGCATCTTGTGGGCTGAATGACGGATCTTTCCTGAATGATTGTTTGCACCTGGCCCTGTAGGCCCCTCCAGTTCACAGATCAGGTGTGAGACATGAAGACGTCGTCGATGAAGGTCGGCTTCGGGTCACCCGGGAATATTTCCTACATCACAGGAGCGTCGGGTGTTCGCGCGTCGAGCTGACGTTCAGTCTCCTTCCGCGATGTGCCGCTTTAGAACCAAAAATGCGATGATCTGAACATCCGCTATGCCCAGGCTTTCAGACAATCGGCCTCTGAGCCCGCGGTCGTTGAGATCTTGTTCCCGGTTCGATGGCGCCGCAGGATTTATGAGGATTGCGACCTGCTCATCAGTGCTCGGACCCCACGCCTTTGCAATGCCGAAGAAGGTCCGCAATCCCGCTCCACCAATCGTGGGCTTGTTCTGAAGCATGTGCAGCGCCAGCATGCACTCTTCGCGCAGCGGGAGCTCTGCTGTCACCTCTGCCTCCGCACCGAGGTTGTTGAAGGCGGAATGACGCCCACGTCTCGATGACCCGCCGGGCGTCTCTGCGCCATGGAATCCATGGGCTGCGGAAAGAGTGTCCGGCTTTTGCTCAACAGCTGCGCCGGAAGCGATGGAAACCCTTCACACTCCGATAGAAACTGGTTGGTTCAAGTGAAGCTAGGCCTTCGCGATGACCGATGTCAGTTTCGCCGCATCTGGTGATTGGTCCACGCCGGGCCGAGGCCTAGAGTATCGGGCGCAAAAGTGGGAACCGGTTTTGCGCGAAAAGATGCTCCAGGGCAAAGGCTTGAAGCATCGGGCGCAAAAGTGGGAACCGGTTTTGCGCGAAAAGATGCTTTAATCCAAAAGCTTGAAGCATCGGGCGTTTGTTTGATGACACGTCCGATGCTTCAGACGAAGTCCTCGCGCATGGGGGTGAAGACGTCGAGAAGCACGCCGGCCTCGATGGAAACCGCCCCGTGGACGGCGTTCGGCGGCACGAGGAAGCTGTCGCCCTGCTTCAGACGTTCGGTCCGGCCCGCGATGGTGACATCGAAGACGCCCGCCTCGACGAGGCTGCACTGGATGTGCGGATGCGCGTGGGGCGTGCCGACGGCCCCGGCCTGGAAGGCCACGCGGACCATCATGACCTCCGCATTGTAGGTGAGGACTTTACGGCGGATGCCCTCGCCTGCGGGCTCCCAGTCGATCGTGCTGTCGAAGGCGAAAGGCTCGTTGATACGGTTCATGGTTCCTCCAGTATGGTGTCAGCGCGCCAGCCAGCCGCCGTCCACCGGCAGGACGATGCCGTGGACATAGTCCGATGCGGGCGATGCCAGGAAGACGGCGGCGCCGGCGAGGTCCGCCGGATCTCCCCACCGTCCGGCCGGGATCCGTCCGAGGATGTCGGCGCTTCGCTTCGGATCGTGGCGGAGCGCCTCGGTGTTGTTGGTGACGAAATAGCCCGGCGCGATGGCGTTCACGTTGATGCCCTTGGCGGCCCACTCGCAGGCAAGAAGCCGCGTGAGGCCGGCCAGGCCGCTCTTGCTCGCCGTATAGGACGGGATGCGGATGCCGCCCTGGAAGGACAGGAGCGACGCGATGTTGATGATCTTGCCGCCGCGCCCGTCCGCCAGCATGGTGCGGGCGGCCGCCTGCGACAGGAAGAACGCGGACTTGAGGTTGACGTTCATCACGTCGTCCCAGTCCTTCTCCGTGAAGTCGATGGCATCGGCCCGGCGGATGATGCCGGCATTGTTGACCAGGATATCGATCCGGCTGCCGAGCGAGACAGCCTCACCGACGATCTGCTCGATGGGGTCCAGGCTCGACAGGTCCGCCTGGACGGCACGGAAGCCGGCGCCGGTGTCGCGGCACAGGCGCTCGGTCTCGTCCATGGCCGAGCGGCCGACCGCCACGATGGAGGCCCCGGCCTGCGCCAGCGCCACGGCGATCGCCTGCCCCAGCCCGGTATTGGCTCCGGTCACGACCGCCGTCCGGCCGGTCAGATCGAACGAGGCCGTCACCGCAGCGCCTCCATGGGCACCATATCCATATCGGTGAAGTC
Organism: Microvirga sesbaniae; assembly: GCF_025460805.1. Classification (GTDB taxonomy): domain Bacteria; phylum Pseudomonadota; class Alphaproteobacteria; order Rhizobiales; family Beijerinckiaceae; genus Microvirga; species Microvirga sesbaniae. Next base: position 271,510 of record NZ_JAMXFJ010000002.1, read on the forward strand.
CTGGTTGTCGCCGCCCATGGCCCAAACAAAGGTGTAGTTGCTGGTGCCGACGCCGGAATGGATCGACCAGCCCGGCGACAGAATCGCCTGCTCGTTGGCCACCACGAGATGCTTCGTCTCGTGGGGCTCGCCCATGAAGTGGAACACGCGCGTGTCGGGCTGCATGTCGAAATAGACGTAGACCTCCGAGCGGCGGTCATGACAATGAGCCGGCATGGTGTTCCACATGCTGCCGGGCTTCAGCTGGGTCATGCCGAGGACGAGCTGGGCCGAGCGGCATACCTCCGGATGGATCATCTGGAAGATCGTCCGGACATTGCCGTTCGCGGCGTCGCCCAGATCGACCCGGCGGGCCCGGTCGAGACCGATCTTCACCGTCTCGAAACGGGCATGGGCCGGCGTGCTGACGAGATAGAACTTCGCCGGCGCGCCCTCGTCGAGGCTCTCGAAGACGACGTCCTTCGTCCCCATGGCGACATAGAGCGCGTCGCGGGGAGCGAGATCGTGCGTCTCGCCGTCGGTATGAACGCGCCCGGCGCCGCCGAGATTGACGATTCCGAGTTCGCGCCGATCCAGGAAGTTGGGCGAGCCGATCTGCTTGTGCGATCCGAGCCGGATCGCTCCGGTGGTGGGCGTCGCGCCGCCGACCACGAGCCGGTCGATATGGCTGTAGGTCAGCGTCACCGCGCCGGGGACGAACAGGGTCTCGATGAGGAAATGTCGGCGCAGCTCGGCCGAGCTGAAGTGGCGTACGGCCTCGGGATGGCATACCTGCCGGACTTCGATGGTCATCATTACCTCTTTGGTGCATTTTCGGCGAAGTGGATCCGGTTCGCCGTTGAACGATGCGGCGAACCAAAGAAGAGAGCTGATGTCACACAAGGGGAACCAGCTCTCGTGCGTGAGATCAGCGGAACAGGGCCGGGAGCCAGAGCGACAGGCCGGGGATGTAGGTGACGAGCAGCAGCACGACGATGCTGGCGCCCAGGAAGGGCCAGATCGTCTTCATGGCCTCGCCGATGGTGATCTTGCCGACCGCGCATCCGACGAAGAGCACCGAGCCGACCGGCGGCGTGTTGAGACCGATGCCGGCGTTAAGGATCAGGATCACGCCGAAATGCACCGGATCGATGCCGAAGGCCTTGATCACCGGCAGGAAGATCGGCGTGCAGATGATGATCATCGGGGCCATGTCCATGAAGGTGCCGAGCACCAGCAGGATCACGTTGATGAGAAGCAGCACCACGATGGGGTTGTCCGACACCGTCTTCATGAGCGCGATGGTCGCCTGCGGCACCTGCAGGAAGGCCATGAGCCAGCCGAAGGCGCTCGCCGTCCCGATGACGAGCAGCACCATGGCGGTGGTGCGCACGGCCCCGAGCGTCGCCTCGACGAAACTCTCCCAGTTCATCTCGCGATAGACGAAGACCGTGACGAGCACGGCATAGACGACCGCGATGCACGAGCTCTCCGTCGCCGTGAAGATCCCTGAGCGGACGCCGCCGAAGATGATGAAGATCAGAAAGATGCCCGGCACGGCGGAAACCAGGAAATAGGTCAGCATCCTGAAGCCCGGGAACGGGTCGGCCGGATAGCCGCGGCGCACGGCCACCACGTAGGCGGTGATCATCAGGGCGGCGGCCAGAAGGAAGCCCGGCACCACGCCGGCCGTGAACAGATCCGCCACCGAGATCGTGCCGCCGGCCGCGATCGAATAGATGATCATGTTGTGCGACGGCGGGATGAGCAGCGCGATGATGGCGGCGTTCACTGTCACGTTGACGCTGTAATCCTTCGCGTAACCGCGCTTCTCCATCTGCGGGATCATGATGCCGCCGATCGCGGAGGCATCCGCGATGGCCGAACCCGAGATACCGCCGAACAGGGTCGAGGCCACCACGTTCACCTGTCCGAGGCCGCCGCGCAGATGGCCAACGAAGCCCGCCGCCAGACGGATCAGGCGGTCGGCGATGCCGCCGCGCATCATGAGATCGCCCGCATAGATGAAGAACGGGATCGCCATCATGGCGAAGGCGTTCATGCCGGAATTGAGCTGCTGGAACACCACGACAGGCGGCAGCTGCATGTAGAGCACGGTGGCCAGCGACGCGATGCCGAGGCAGAACGCCACCGGCGTGCCGACGATGAGCAGGAGCGTGAAGACGCCGAAGAGAACCCAGATCTCCATTGACTCAATCCTTCACGGCGACGAGATGGGTTTCGTCCACGCGCACCAGGGGAACTTCTTCCCCGACGAGCAGGAGACGGACGAGCTTTTCCAGGGAAAAGAGCGCGATCAGAACGCCGCCGACCGCAAGCGGCACATAGTCGAACCCTTGCGGAATGGGCAGGCCCGGCATGAGAGCCGACCAGGTCTCGACCGCCAGCAGCGTGCCGTACCAGGCCATGGCGCCGCCGAAGATCATCACGAGCACCTCGGTGACGGCGAGCATGATGGTGCGCAGGCCATGAGGGGCGTAGTGCAACGCGATCTCGAAGCCGAGATGGTTGCCCTCGCGTACGCCTACGGCGGAGCCGAGAAGGATGAACCAGCTCATGAGGAGCAGGGAGGCGGGCTCGGTCCAGCTCGGCGATTCGTTCAGCACGTAACGGCCGAACACCTGCCAGGCGACGAAGGCGGTCATGAGGATGAGGCCGATCCCGGCAATCCAGAGCGCCGCCCGGTTCACGGCGGCGAGGATGCGGGACAGCGCGGCAAGTTCAGCGCGCATCGGGTGAAGTCTCCATGGAGGCGAAGACGGACCGGCTCGAGCCTCTGACCCAGAAGCGGAGCTGCCCTTCTGGGATGAGACCGATGCTCATTCCTGACGGGCGCATCGTTCTGGGCGGAAAAACGGATCCACTTTTCACTCCCGTGGTCCGCTTTCGTCCGCACGATGCGCCAGCCGGTCCGAGGCGACAGAGGTGCAGGCCGGGTCAGTTCATCGCCTGGATGCGGGAGACGAGCTCCTTCACCTTCGCGTCCTTGGCGTATTTCTCGTAGACGGGCTTCATGGCGTCGATGAAGGGCTGCTTGTCCACGTTGTTGATCTGGCTGCCGCTGGCCCGGATCTTCTTCTCGGCCTCCTTCTCGCGGGCCTCCCACAGTTCGCGCATCTTCACGACGGATTCCTTGGCCGTCTCGCGCACCGCCTTCTGGTCCTCGGGCGACATCTTGTCGAAGCTCTTCTTCGACATCACCAGCACCTCCGGCGACATGGAGTGCTCGGTGAGCGAGTAGAATTTTGCCACCTCGAAGTGACGGAAGGAATCGTAGCTCGGCCAGTTGTTCTCGGCCCCGTCCACAACGCCGGTCTGGAGCGCCGAATAGACCTCTCCCGGAGGCATCGGGGTCGCGTTGGCCCCGAGGGCGTTCACCATGTCGAGGAAGAGGTCCGACTGAATCACCCGCACCTTCATGCCCTTGAGGTCGGCGGGCGTGTTGATGGCGCGCTTGGAATTGTAGAAGGACCGGGCGCCCGAATCGTAGAAGGCCAGCGCCACCAGCCCATGGGGCTCGAAGGCTTTCAGGATCTGGTCGCCGACGGGGCCGTCCATGGTCTTGCGCATATGGTCGACCGACCGGAAGATGAAGGGCAGCGACGGCACCAGCGTCTCGGGGATGAGGTTGTTGAACGGGCCCATGTTGATCCGGTTCAGATCGATCACGCCGAAGCGGGTCTGCTCGATCGTGTCCTTCTCCTGGCCCAGCTGCGCGGTGTGGAACACCTGCACCTTGTACCGGCCGCCGGTCTTCTTCTCGAGCAGGGAGCCGAAATACTTCACGGCTTCGACCGTGGGGTATCCGTCCGGGTGGATGTCGGCCGACCGAAGCGTCGTCTGGGCCCCGGCCGCGCCGCTCATGAGGGCCGCCCACACGCCGAGGGCGGTTGCGGCGAGAGTTCTTCTGGTGAACATCATCTTCTCCTTAGGCTTCCTCAGATGCTTTATGGTTTCGGACCGAGCCTTCGGACGGCTTGTCCTCCGCCCCGGGCCCATGCGACCCATCGGGACGAGACCAGACGCCGCTTGCCGCGGCTTACCTGGTCGACCAATGTATGGTAGTATGCACTTATATGTTACGCAACCCGCCAAAAGAATGAGAGTGCCGTGAACACGACTTTTCCCGTCGGCCAGGGCTCAGCGGCCCAGCGCATCGAGAGCGAGTTGCGCCGCCTGATCATCGCCCTGGAGCTGCCCCCCGGAAGCCGTCTTTCCGAGCAGGACATCGCGGAGCGCCATGGGGTGTCGCGCCAGCCGGTGCGGGAGGCGCTGATCGGCCTGGCGCGCACCCGGCTGGTGGAGATCCAGCCGCAGCGCGGCACCACGGTCGTCAAGATTTCGGTGCGCAAGATGATGGAGGCCCGGTTCGTCCGGGAGGCCATCGAGACGGCCGTCGTGCGCCGCGCCTGCTCGTCCTTCGACCCGCAGAGCCGGGAGCGGATCGAGAACCTTCTCGAGATGCAGGAGCAGGCGGCCCGGCGGAACGACCACGACGCCTTCCAGCGTTACGACGAGCTGTTCCACATCGCCCTGGCCGAGGGCGCCGGCTGCCCGCTGGCCTGGGAGGCCGTTCAGGACATCAAGGCCCATATGGACCGGGTGTGCCAGCTGACGCTGCCGAGCCCGGAGGCCATGCTGCCCCTGATCGACCAGCACCGCGCCATCGTGACGGCCATCGACGGCCGCGACGAGGATGCCGCCGCCGAGGCCATGCGCCGGCATCTCACCGAGATCCTGCGCGCCCTGCCCCGGGTCGAAGCCGAGAACCCGGAGCTCTTCAGCGCCTGAGCCTCCTCGCCGGCGCCACGGAGGCGCGAAAGCCGTTGCCTCCCCCGGGACCTTGCGCTCTCATGGCGGGTGCCGCACCGGCATGTCCATGCGGCCAACGACATTCGATCTCCAGGGAGCCGCAATGCCATTCCCCTCCAGCCCCACGCGCCGGGTTCTGCTCGGCCTTGCCCTGAGTGCCTCCGCCTGTCTCGCCGCCGGATCCGCGCCCGCCCAGCTGGCCGCCTATCCGTCCCGGCCCGTGCGCCTGATCGTGCCGTTCACGCCAGGCGGCACCACGGACATCTTCGCCCGGCTCGTCGGTGAAAAGCTGTCCCAGTCCCTCGGGCAGCAATTCGTCATCGAGAACCGGGGCGGCGCGGGCGGCAATATCGGGACCGATGCGGTCGCCAAGGCCGATCCCGACGGCTACACGCTGGTGATGGGAACCGTCGGCACCCACGCCATCAATCCGAGCCTCTACGCCAAGATGCCCTATGACGCCCTCACGGATTTCGCCCCGGTCGCCTATGTGGCGGGCGTGCCGAACCTGATGGTGGTCAGCCCCAAGACCGTGAAGGCGACGAATGTCCAGGAATTCATCGCCGAGGCCAAGGCGGCGCCACGCAAGCTGACCATGGCGTCCTCGGGCAACGGCACCTCCATCCACCTGTCGGGCGAGCTCTTCAAGCAGATGACCGGGGTCGAGATGCCCCACGTTCCCTATCGCGGCAGCGGCCCGGCGGTGAACGACCTGATCGGCGGCCAGGTGGACGTGATGTTCGACAACCTGCCCTCCTCCATCGAGCAGGTCCGCGGCGGCAACCTGCGGGCGCTGGCGGTCACCTCGTCCAAGCGGTCGCCCGCCATACCGGACAAGCCGACCCTCGCCGAGGCGGGGCTGCCGGGCTTCGAGGCCTCGAGCTGGTTCGCCCTGTTCGCCCCGAAGGGCACGCCGCCCGAGATCACATCGAAGCTGAACCAGGAGGTCCGCAAGGCCCTGGAGACGCCGGAGCTGCAGAAGCGCTTCGCCGATCTCGGCGGCGAGATCCGGCCGATGAGCCCGGACGAGCTCATGGCCTATGTGAGGTCCGAGCACGAGAAATGGGCCAAGGTGGTGAAAACCTCGGGCGCCAAGGTCGACTGATCCTCGCGAACGGGAGGCGCCGGCGGCGCCTCTCCCTCACGGGCTCAATATTCCATCTCGAAGCCCAGCCCGACGGAGCTGCCGCCTTCGGCGTTGACCTCGCCCTGGGCCTTCAGGCGCCGCGTCAGGTCGATGTCGACCGTCACGCCGCTCTCGTTCGGCTGCGCGCCCGCTCTGACGCCGACCCGCACGTTGTCGCTGATGTAGCGCGAGACGCCCACGCCCGGGCCCCCGCCCGCCCCGACCGTGATGTCGAGGCTGTCGACCCCGAGCGACCGGCGCAGCTGCTCGAACGCGTCGTTGCCGGACCCGCCGGAGAGCTGCGCGACCGCCTGTGCGAGCTGCAGGGCCTGTCCGGCCGAGAGCCCGCCCGAGGGCCGCTGGAACAGGATGCGCGAGAGCACCTCGTCCTGCGGCAGATCGGGCTCGGAGCTGAAGGTGAATTGGGGGCTCGAGGCCGGTCCCGTGACGCCGATGCGCGCGGTGACGTCGCCGGCCTGCGTCTCGGCCAGGAAATCGAGCGACGGCGTGAGGTCGCCGGTGAAGTCCAGCCGCCCGCGGGTGAAATCGAGCCGCTGGCCCAGAAGGTCGAAGCGGCCGCGCCGGAGCTCGAAGGCCCCGATGGCGATGGGATCCTGGGTCGTGCCCTGGAGCCGCAGGTCGCCGCCGAGTTCGGCATTGATGCCGCGTCCGCGCACGAAGATGCGGTTCTGCGCCGTCAGCGTCAGGTCGAGCTCCGCCCGGAACGGCGTGCCGCGCGCGGACGCCGATTGCCGCCGCTTGGCGAGGGCCAGCCGGGCCGCGGCGGTCGGGGTCGGGCGCACGTGCCGGGTGCCGGGCAGCGGTCGCAGGGTGGTGGGCAGCCGATCGGGCACGGAGACGTTCATCGAGATGATGTTGATCCGTCCCGCGGCCCGCGGCCGGCTCAGGAGCGGCCCCGAAAGCGTCAGGTCCAGGTCGGCGCTCGCCTCTACGGTCTCGTTGGAGACGAGCTGGGCCCGGTTGCCGGTGATGCGGATGTCGCCCGGCAGCCCCGCGGCGGGATCCATGGCCACCTGGCCGCGGGCCGCCAGGGATCCGCCGGCCGGCGTCTGGGCCGTGAGGTTCTCGATGGAGAGCACCTTCCCGCGAGCGACGAAGCGCCCGGCGATGCCGTTGAGCTGGATGCCCTGGAGGGCGTCGACGAAGCTGCCGTTGGCCAGCGTGACGCTGCCCTCGATCCGCGGGTTCGAGAGCGCGCCGGCAATCGACAGGTCGAGATTGGCAGCTCCTGTCAGCCGCCGACCGGATGCGGACAGGAAGGAGTTCGCGATGGCGAGATCGGTGCGTCCCGACACCCTCAGCGCAAGCTCCTCGGACGGGCTCAGGGGGACGCTGCCCGAGACCTGCAGGGTTCCGCCTCGGCCGATGGCGATCCTCGCGTCGAGACCGGCGCGCTGGTCGGCGAGCCGCCCCTGTGCGTCGATGGTGAGCGCCGGCAGGCCGGCCCGGCGGGTCTCGGCCGTGGCGAGACCTGACACATTGACCCGGTAGGTTCCGGTCGGACTTGCCACCGTCCCGCCAATGGACGCATTGCCGTTGACCGTGCCGGCGAGGCCGAGATTGGGCACCACGATATCGGCGACCTGAAGCGGCAGGCTGCGGACGTCGACCGTCAGATCCAGCCTGTCCGCCACCGTGCCGTTCAGGGTGACCCGGCCCTGATCCGCCGCGATCACCAGGTTGGACAGGGTGACGGCGCCGTTCTGAAGCGTGATGGCGGCCGGCTGCGCCAGAGCCAGGCGCCGGCCGCCGCGACGGGCGCTGAAGCTCGCCAGCTCGATCCGTGTCGCGTCGCCGGGGATGAGACGGCCCTGCGTGTCGAGATCGAACCCTTGGCCCACGGCCGATGCCGTGAACTGCGAGGCCTGCGGCGTGCCGTTCGCCACGAAGCGCACGGTCCGGTAGGTCTGTCCGCCCGCCGTCAGAGCCTCGGTGGACACCGTCCCGTCGATCACCGGACGGCGATAGAGATCCTGGAGGGTGAGCCTGGCATCGAAGTCCCTCACCGATATGTCCGCCACGGCGAAGCGCGCGCCCCGCGCGGTCACTTGAGCGTTCTGACCGCCGTTGCCGACGTTGAGCGAGACCACGGCCTCGAGGGCGCCATCGAGCTTGGTCAGCGCGAGCGGCGAGAGATCGTCGAAGTTGCTTCCGGACAGCCTGACTTCGCCCTGCGCCAGATTGCCGGCACTCAGGGTGAGATTTCCGTTCAGCGCCACGGAGCCGATGTCGATGTCGAGCCGGTCGAGAAGCCATCCTCCGGCCTGTGGCCTTGTGAGATGCAGGGAGCCCGTCGCGGGCTTTCCGTCCACCTGTCCATCCAGCGTGAGCGCCGCGTCCAGGGCGCCCGTCACATCCTTGGCGTCAAGGCTGACGGCGAGGCTCGGCACGGACCGGTTGAGGGCCCGTATGTCAGTGAAGGTCGCGACCCCTTTCACGTCTGGCCGCTCAAGGGAGCCTGCGAGACGAGCCATGACGTTGGCCCGGCCGGCGGTGATCCGCGGATCCACCTGCTTGAGCTCGTCGATGGTCACGTCCAAACCCAGGTCGGCCGCCGACTGGGTGGCGCGCCCATCGATCCTGGCGTCGAGATGCGCCCCGTCGAGCCGGAGGTTCTCGAAGCCGAAGCCGTTGGGGATGCGCCGCACCGTGCCGGCAGCCGTGACTGTCCGCCCGAGAAGACCGTCGACCGACGGAACGCCAGTCGAAAGCTCCCGTAAACGCGCATCGACGACGGCTGCCATGTCGTAGCGGCGCGGGTTGCCGGACAACTGCGCGGTCAGCGTGGCCGATCCCTGGAGGGGCCGGCCCGCGAGGCCCGAGAAGGAAGACAGGGCCGGAACTCGGGCATCGACCTTGCCGTCGAGAACCGTGCTCCCGACCCGTCCGGAGAATCCGGCCTGGGCCGTGGATGTCTCGATGCGCGCCGTCTCCACATCGGCAACCCCGTCCAGACCGAAGGAACCGCGCGAGGTGACCGAAAGCGTCGGCCCCACCGCGCGGGCGAGCGCCCGGTCGACCGGCCGGATCCCCGCCGCGTTGGCGTCGATGGCGAAGGAGAACCGGTCGGGCGGCGAGACGCCTTCCACCGGGTTCATCGCGATACGGGCGGTCAGCGTGTCGAGCGCGCCTTCCGGCAGGCGGATCTCGGCGGCGTCGAGCGAGCCGTTGATGCGGGGAGCCGTCAACGGCCCCTGCACCGTGCCGTCGAAGTTGAGCCGGGCGATTTCCGCCTCTCCGGCGCGGGTCTTCGTGCCGTCGGTCGGCAGGGCACGGGCGTTGAGGGTCAGATCGAGAACCTGACCGGAGCTGACCGTTCCGGTCATGTCGAACCGGGCGACATTCGACGTGATGCGGACCGGCTGGAACCGCACGCTGCCGTCGTCGCCGACCGTGACGTTGCCGACCACCTCGGTGGTGCCGCTGAAGACCGGAGCGGCCGGTGCCGGCAGCAAGCCCTCGATGCGGGCCGCGAGATCCAGGTTCGCGTCGTAAGCCGCGTTTGTCCGTCTGACGGTCGCGGTCCCGGCGGCACCGATCGTCGGCCCGGCGGAGAAATCGAGCCGGGCGGCGAAGTCGCTCAAGGGCCCCTGCCCGGCGAGCTTCAGATCGACGGGTGGCAGTCCCGGCAGATCCATCAGCCGGGCGGCGATACCGCCGGCCGGTTCCTGATGCATGAGATTGAGAGCCAGTCGATTCGTCTGCGGCACGTAGGTGAGATCGATCGACATGCGACCGGGCGCATCGAGGCGCTGCGCCTCGAAGGTCAGGTCGAGTCCCTCGGAAGGGTTTCCGAGCTGGGCGGAGCCCGCCGCCGAGAGCCTCGCCTGCGTGCCGAGCACCGGCTGGCCGAGGCTGAGTTCCTGGAGAGCGAAACGATCCACGATCACCCGCACGGGCAAGTCGGGCAGGATCGGCTCGTCGGAAACGGGAGCATCCTCCTCGGCCGGCAGCGGTCTGCGCGCGATCTGAAGACGGTCGATGCTCAGCTCGTCGACCTGGAGGCGCCCGGTCAGGAGGGCCGTGCGGCTCCAAACGAGGCGGGCACGATCGAGGTTCAGCCACACGCCATCCCGATCGGCAATGCGCACGTCGCGGATGACCGCGTTCGACGAGAGCGCGCCCTCGATGCTGCCGATGGTGACCCGTGTGGTCGGCGTCGACAGAAGACGTGAAATCAGGTTGGCCAGAACGCCCTGGTCGCTCTGAGCCTGGCTGGGGCGTCCTCCGATCAGCCAGAAGGCCACGAAGGTGAGCGCGGCGACGATCGACAGGAGAGCGAGGGAGCGGATTGGCTTGATCATCAGAAGGCCTGCCCGATTCCGACATAGATGGCATAGGACGGATCGCCAGGCCCCGGATTGACCGGGATCGCGACATCCAGGCGGATGGGGCCGATGGCCGTATAGTAGCGCAGGCCCAGGCCCGCCGCGACACGGATGGTCTCGTCGAAGTCCGGGAAGCTCGACTCGAAGGCCGTGCCGGCATCCACGAAAGGAACGATGCCGATGGTATCGGTGATCTTGATGCGGGCCTCGAGCGAGGCCTCGAGGAGGCTGCGGCCGCCGATCGGCTCCCCGAGATAGGTCGGACCGAGAGTGCGGTAGCGGTAGCCACGCACCGAACCGCCGCCGCCGGCGTAGAAGCGCCGGTTGGCCGGGATCTCGTCGAGATCCGCGCCGACGATCGAGCCCAGGCCGATCCGGCCGGCGAGGATGTAGCGGGCCTCTTCGTCGAGAGAGAAATACGCCGAGGCCGTTCCCTTCGCGATGGTGATCGGCACCGTGGAGCCGAGGAATTCCGGGTACGGCGCGACCGAGGCGAGCACCCGCATGCCCCGGGTGGGATTGAGGAGGTTGTCGGTCGAATCGTAGCTGACGGACAACGGAAAGCCGACCAGGGTGTAGTCGATCTGTCCGAGGACGTCGGTGGCCTGCCCCTTCTCGTATTCGATTCCGCCCTGGATCGAGAAGGTGTCGCTGAAGCGGTGGCGGATGCCGGTGCTCGCATTCACGAGGCGGCTCGTATAGCCCTCCGTCCTGTCCCGCTCGACGAGGCCGTCGACCAGCCAGTCGTTGCGAGTCCCCCAGAGGGCGGGCTTGAGGAAGCTCGCGCGGAACCGTCCCCCGAGGTTGTCCCAGGTGAAATCCTGGTTCCGGTTCGGATCGCCCCCGTCCTCGGTGAGATAGAAGATGCTGCCCTCCAGCCGCAACCGCTCGGCGCCGCCGAACAGGTTGCGATGCGCCCAATAGGCCCGGACCGCAGGTCCGTCCGTGGTCGAATACTGAACCGATGCCCCGATGACCCGCAGCGGGCGCTCGGTCAGTTCCACGAAGAGAGGCAGGTTGCCATAGGCGTCGAGGGTCGTGCCCTCGCGGATGCGCACCGACGACAGGGCCTCGATCTGAGAGATCGACTTGCGCATGGATGCGAGTTCCGCGGGCGAGTACGGATCACCGGGCTCCGTGTAGATAAAGGAGCGAACCACCGCGGGATCGACATTCTCCGCTCCGCTGATCGAAATTTCCCCGATCCCGGCGCGGGGACCGGGCTCGACCGCGAGGGTCACATCCATGGCCGCGGCCGGATGGATCACCACGGGATCCTGCCGCTGGATCTTGGCGAAGGGACGCGATTGGGCGCGGAAATGATCGACGATCCGTGCTTCGGCGGCAACGATGTCGGCGGAGCGCGCCGGGTCTCCCGGCTTGATCTGCACGACCCTGGGCGGAAGCTCGCTCGGCGGGAAGGGACGTCCCGTCCTTGCGTCCACGACAGCGACTTCCCTCAGGGCGAATTGCGGCCCCGGATCGGCCACGATGTGGACCGGCACGAGAGCACGCGCGAGATAGCCCGAAGCCGCCCGGGTCGCCGCATCCGTCCGGGAGGCCTGCAGCATCAGCGGGACCCCGGCCACGGTGATCGTAACGCGGGCATTGTAATACCCGGCCCCCCAGAGCGCATCGATCAGGCGGGGCAGATCGGCCTCGGCGCGGCTGACCAGCGCAGCGGCATCGGGCGGGGGATCCGATTGCAGGCTCTGAAGGGTCGAGGCGTCCTTCAGCGTCTGCTTCAGGTCGCTGTTGTCGCCGCCCACGACGATATCGAGGGAGTAAGGCAGGGCCTGTGGGCTCGGCGGGGGCGGCGCGTCGCTCGTGCCGCGGAACCATCCGAAGAGATCAAGAGCGAAGGCAGGCGCGATCGGCAGGCTGCTGGACAGAACGCCTACGAGAACGGGGACTACGATCCGTCGTTTGTTACTCAGCCACCGCAATTGAGGCACGATCTCCCTGGCCAACTCGGATCTCTTCCCGGTCCACCAGCCCATCGCGCCCAGTTCGGCGTACGGTCCCGATCTGCCTAGTTGACCGGGAGGCACCTAATCACAGTTTCCCCAACGGCAAAACCCTGACGTTCCGATTTTGGAATGATAGTTGAGGAAAGGTCACAGGCGCCATCGAGGAAAATATACTTTCAATAGAAGATGCGGGTTATCCGAGATGGCTCGGGCTCGAATGGTCCTTCGCCTGTCGGCCGACAACATTCGTGGCTGACCGGAAGCCGGTTCACCTTCGCATCGTGCGATTGCGCCGAATGTGGCAAAAATGAGAACTGTTCGTCGACCACCGGGAAAATCGCGTAATTCTATCCTGTACTGTGGAGCGATAGCCAAGGCTCATTGACCCGGCGGATGACCCGGTGTAACTTTTTGACGGAGCTGCTGGCTAACATCAAGTTGCTCAGATGTAGAGCAGCTCGCCTACAGCTGGCTTTGCTTACGGTTTTGTTTCGGTTGAATTCTCTTGTGGAGTTTTCCGACCAAAATCCATGTAATCGCGTCGCGAAGTTATTGCCTTCTGCTTCAGATCCGAGGCCTCTTACGGCAAGGATGGGTGAAGAATGGCCGTAGCGCTCATACTGGTTCTGGTAGCCATCGGGTCGGTTGTATTCCACCTCGTCAGCCCCTGGTGGTGGACGCCGATCGCTTCGAACTGGCGCTACATCGACAGCACGATCATCATCACCTTCTGGATCACCGGAGCGGTCTTCGTCGCCGTTGTCCTGTTCATGGCCTATTGCATCTACCGGTTTCGCCATCAGAGCGACCGGCAGGCGCATTACGAGCCCGAGAACAAGCGTCTCGAATGGTGGCTGACCATTGTGACCGGGCTCGGCGTGGCCGCCATGCTGGCGCCGGGCCTGTTCGTCTGGAGGCAGTTCATCACCGTTCCGGACGACGCGACCGACATCGAGGTCTTCGGCCAGCAATGGCAGTGGAGCTTCCGCCTGCCGGGTGCGGATGGCCGCCTCGGCACCTCGGACACGCGCCTCATCAGCCCGGACAACCCGCTGGGGCTGAACAAGGACGATCCCAAATCGCACGACGACGTCGTCATCGAAGGCGGCGAGTTGCATCTGCCGGTGGGCAAGCCGGTGAAGGCGCTTTTGCGCTCCGCGGACGTCCTTCACGACTTCTATGTGCCGGAGTTCCGCGCGAAGATGGATATGGTGCCGGGCCAGATTTCCTACATCTGGTTCACGCCGACGCGAACCGGGGAATACGAGATCCTCTGCGCGGAACTCTGCGGCGTCGGACACCCGCAGATGCGCGGAAAGGTGATCGTTCAGGAAGCAAGCGATTATCAGGCATGGTTGCAGGATCAGGCGTCGCGAAACTTCGCGCGCCTCGTTCCCGCGGCCAACTGACGAGGCGGCCGCGCCTCGTCACGGGGAGAAGGAACGGTACTGATCGAGGAGAGCCTCCCGATGGTCGACATGCCACTTGGTCCTGCCGGAGTCGGCGTCCCGGCGGATGTCGAAGATGTCGAACTCTATCATCCCCATAGCTGGGTGACGAAATACGTCTTCAGCCAGGATGCGAAGGTCATCGCCATCCAGTATTCGTTCGTCGCGCTCTCGGTCGGGCTGATCGCGCTCGTGCTGTCGTGGCTGATGCGGTTGCAGCTCGGCTTCCCGGGCGTGTTCTCCTTCATCGATGCCAACGCCTATTACCAGTTCATCACCATGCACGGCATGATGATGGTGGTCTATGTGCTCACGGCCCTGTTCCTGGGCGGCTTCGGCAACTACCTCATCCCCCTGATGGTCGGCGCGCGCGACATGGTCTTTCCCTATGTCAACATGCTGAGCTTCTGGGTCTATCTGCTCGCCGTCCTGGTCCTGGTGGGGAGCTTCTTCGCGCCCGGCGGCCCGACCGGCGCAGGCTGGACGCTCTATCCTCCGCAGGCCATCCTCTCCGGCACGCCGGGCGGCCAGGAATGGGGCATCATCATGATGCTCGTCTCCCTGATGATCTTCATCATCGGATTCACCATGGGCGGTCTGAACTACGTGGTGACGGTTCTGCAGGCGCGGGCGCGCGGCATGACCCTGATGCGCATGCCTCTCACGGTGTGGGGGATCTTCACCGCGAGCTTCATGGCTCTTCTCGCCTTCCCGGCCCTTTTCGTCGGCGCCGTGATGATGCTCTTCGACAGGATCTTCGGGACCAGCTTCTTCATGCCGGCCATCGTCGAGATGGGTCAGCCCCTGGAACGCAACGGCGGCTCCCCCCTGCTCTTCCAGCACCTGTTCTGGTTCTTCGGCCATCCCGAAGTCTACATCGTCGCCCTGCCGGCCTTCGGCATCGTGTCGGACCTGATCAGCACCCATGCGCGGCGCAACATCTTCGGCTACCGCATGATGGTCTGGGCGCTGCTCGCCATCGGGGCGTTGAGCTTCGTGGTCTGGGCCCACCACATGTACGTGAGCGGCATGAACCCCTATTTCGGCTTCTTCTTCGCCACCACGACCCTGATCATCGCGGTGCCCACGGCGATCAAGGTCTACAACTGGATCCTCACGCTCTGGCGGGGCAACATCCACCTGACCGTCCCGATGCTGTTCGCCCTCGCGTTCATCGTCACCTTCGTGAACGGAGGCCTTACGGGCCTGTTTCTCGGCAACGTGGTGGTGGACGTCCCCCTGTCGGACACGATGTTCGTGGTCGCGCATTTCCACATGGTCATGGGCGTTGCCCCCATCCTGGTGATCTTCGGGGCGATCTATCACTGGTACCCGAAGGTGACCGGGCGCATGCTCGACGACACGCTCGGCAAGATCCACTTCTGGGTCACGTTCCTGGGAGCCTACGCGATCTTCTTTCCCATGCACTATCTCGGCCTGATGGGAATCCCGCGCCGGTATTACGAGCTGGGCGAGATGGCCTTCGTCCCGCCATCGGCCCATACCCTCAACGCCTTCATCACCATCGTGGCCCTGATCGTCGGCGCGACCCAGCTGGTCTTCGTGTTCAACCTGTTCTGGAGCCTGCGCCACGGACGGCCGTCCGGCGGCAACCCCTGGCGGGCCACCACCCTGGAATGGCAGACTCCCGAGACCCCGCCGCCCCACGGCAATTGGGGCAAGGACCTGCCCGTCGTGTATCGCTGGGCCTACGATTACAGCGTCCCTGGTGCCGATCAGGACTTCCTGCCGCAGAACCAGCCCGGGATCACCCGGGCAGCGCCGGGATCGCTCCATGGCTAGCATCCTGCTGTTCCTGGGCCTGCTCGCCGTCGTTGCCGCCTGGTGGCTCGCCCGCCAGGGCCTGGCTTCGAAGCCCTGGCTGGAACACGGAGCGACCGGCGCCTTGCCGGAAGCGGATCCGATCCCGCCGTCCAAGATCGGGCTCGGAATCTTCCTGGCGGTCGTCGGCTCCCTGTTCGCATTGTTCATCAGCGCCTATGCGATGCGCATGCAGCTGCCGGACTGGCGCGACGTGCCGATCCCAGGAATTCTGTGGCTCAACACGGCGATGCTCGCCCTGAGCAGCCTTGCGCTGCATGGGGCCGGGACGGCTGCCGGGCGGGACGACCTGCCTGGGCTCAGGGTCGGTCTGCTCGCCGCGGGCATTTCCGCCCTGGCGTTTCTCTCGGGCCAGCTCCTGGCCTGGCGGCAGCTGACCGGCGAAGGCTACCTTCTGGCCGCCAATCCGGCCAACGCCTTCTTCTATGTCCTGACCGGCGTCCACGGTCTTCATCTGCTCGGCGGACTGGTCGCTCTGGGAAGGACCATCGAGAGATCATGGCGCGAGACCGCCACCCGCTCCCTTCGGCTCTCCGTGGAGCTCTGCGCCACCTACTGGCACTTTCTGTTCCTCGCCTGGCTCGTCTTCCTGAGCGTGCTGACCGGCTGGGCGGGAGACTTTGTGGACATCTGTCGGCAATTGCTGACCTGAGAGGGGTTCTGCACATGGCGGAACAGGTTCTGACGGAGTTGAGGACGACCCACGCGGAGGCGACGGGGTTGCGCAGCATCGCGACCGACTTTTCCTCCGACCGGCAGGCCTTCCGGAACGTGTCCTGGGGCAAGGCCATGATGTGGATCTTCCTGCTCAGCGACACCTTCGTCTTCAGCTGCTTCCTGATCTCCTACATGACGGCCCGGATGTCGACGACCGTGCCGTGGCCCAATCCGAGCGAGGTGTTCGCCCTGACCATCGCAGGCAGATCCCTTCCCCTGATCCTGATCGCCATCATGACCTTCGTGCTGATCAGCAGCAGCGGAACCATGGCGATGGCCGTGAACTTCGGCTACCGGCGCGATCGCAAGAAGACGGCCGCCCTGATGCTGGTCACGGCTCTGCTCGGCGCGACCTTCGTGGGCATGCAGGCGTTCGAATGGACCAAGCTGATCCACGAAGGCGTCCGCCCCTGGGGCAACCCGTGGGGCGCGGCGCAGTTCGGCTCGTCGTTCTTCATGATCACCGG
This sequence comes from Microvirga sesbaniae, assembly GCF_025460805.1. Classification (GTDB taxonomy): domain Bacteria; phylum Pseudomonadota; class Alphaproteobacteria; order Rhizobiales; family Beijerinckiaceae; genus Microvirga; species Microvirga sesbaniae. Next base: position 288,241 of record NZ_JAMXFJ010000002.1, read on the forward strand.
GTTCCACGGGACCCATGTGAGCATCGGCGTGCTGTTCCTGCTCGTCATCGCCCGGAAGGTCTGGCGCGGCGATTACGATCATGAGCGGCGGGGCTTCTTCACCAGCCGGAAGGGGCGCTACGAATCCGTCGAGATCATGGGACTCTACTGGCACTTCGTCGATCTGGTCTGGGTCTTCATCTTCGCCTTCTTCTATCTCTGGTGAGAATGCACCATGGCACATTCAGCAACCCACGCGCAGGGCCAGCAGCATCCGATCAAGCTCTACCTGATGGTCTGGGCCTGGCTGTTCATCCTGAGCGCCTGCTCCTATTTCGTGGACTATTTCCAGCTCCAGGGGCTGCTCAGGTATTCCCTCATCATCCTGTTCATGCTGCTGAAGGCGGGCCTGATCGTCGCCGTCTTCATGCACATGGCATGGGAGCGCCTGTCCCTCGTCTACGCCATCCTGGTGCCGATCAGCGCCGTCCTGGTATTCGTGGCCATCATGGTGCTCGAATCCGACTACACGCTCCTGTCCAGGATCGCATTCTTCGGACCAGGGCCCTGAACGGCGAAGGCGGCCCGCCGAGGGCCGCCTTCGGGACACTCCCTAGAGCATCGGACGGACCCAGAGGGCCGCGCCAGCGAAAAGTGGATCCGGGTTTCGCTGGCGCGGCCCGCGGGGGCCGTTCTGACCGATGCTCTCATCCAAGAAGAAAGCATCGGATGAATCCCAAAAGGGCAAGTCCACTTTTGGGTCCGATGCTTTAGACGTTCCTCACCTCACCGGGTGAGCATCGTCAGGATGCGGCGGCTCCACGACCCGGCGGTAGAGGTGCCACGTGGCGTGTCCCAGCACGGGCATCACGATGGCGAGTCCGACGAAGAGCGGGATCGACCCGATGAGGAGCGCGGCCGCCACGATGAGGCCCCACAAGGCCATGGTGAGCGGGTTCATCACCACCGCTTTGACCGACGTGTAGACGGCGACGGCAGCGCCGACGTCCCGGTCGAGGAGGAGCGGAAACGAGATCACACTGATGCTGAGCACGGCCACGGCGAAGACGAACCCGACGATGTTGCCCAGGACGATCAGGCGCATGCCCTCGGATGTCGTGAGCACCTGGCTGATGAGCTGCCCGAAGGATGCCGGCACCTCGTAGCCGAAGATCGATTGATAGAGGAGGCGCGCCGTCGTCAGCCACGTCAGGAAGATCGCCAGCAGCAGGACGCCGAGCGCGATGATCGACGGGATCGAGGGTGACTTCAGGACGTTGAACGCATCCTGCCAGGAGGTCGACAGGCCGAGTTCCCGCCTGCGGCTGATCTCGTAGAGGCCGATGCCGGCAATAGGGCCGATCAGCGCGAAGCCGGAGGCCAGGGGATAGAGGAGCGGCAGCGCATTGTTGCTGAAGGTGAGAGCGGCGAGGCAGACGCCGACGACAGGATAGATCAGCCCGAGAAACACCAGGTGTGACGGCATGGCCCAGAAGTCGTCGAACCCCTTCGCCAGGGCTTCCTTCAGATCGGCAGGCGTGATCCTTCTGACGACCGGATGTGCCGGAACCTCGCTTGCTCCGGCGACAATGTGAAAGTTGGCCATAATCGCTCCTCCAGGGCTGAAACCTTGGCAGTTGAGATCACGGCCGTGCGTGCGGCATCCGGTGGGTCACGCGAAACCGTAACCTATGCTTTGAGTATACGCCCGAACAATCCGCCTGTCGCCCCGGATCGGGACCGGAAACCTCGCGGCTCCGATCCGAAGGCGGCAAGCCAGTCACGCATGACTAACGTGCGAATGCGGCCAGAATCCGAGCCCATGAGCGGATGCCGTGATGGAAGCTCGACAGATCGTACTTCTCGTTCGGCGAGTGCACGCGGTTGTCGAAGCGTGCGAAGCCCACCATGAGCGCATCCATGTTGAGCATCCGCTTGAAGTCGCCGACGATCGGGATGGACCCGCCGGTGCCGGCCAGAGCCGCCTCGCGGCCCCATTCCTCCGTGAGCGCATCCAGGGTCGGCTTGAGCCAGGGCCCGTCGAGCGGCAGGCTGAGAGCCGGGCTGCCGCCGTGCTCCTTGAACGTCACGGAGCAATCCGTCGGAACCCGGGCGCGCACGTGCGCACGGAAGGCCTCGCGAACCTGGGCGGGGTCCTGACCCGTCACGAGCCGGAAGGACACCTTGGCCGAAGCCGTCGACGGAATGACCGTCTTGAAGCCCTCGCCCGTGTAGCCGCCGACGATCCCGTTGACCTCGCAGGTCGGCCGGGCCCAGATCTGCTCCAGGATGCTGCGCCCCTGCTCGCCCGCCGGAACGCTCAGTCCCACCTGTCCGAGGAACCCGGCCTCGTCGAAGGGGAGACGGCTCCACTGCTCCTTCACGGCGGCAGGGAGTTCCTGCACCCCGTCGTAGAACCCCGGCAGGGTGATCCGGCCCTCGCCGTCCCGCAGCGTGGCGAGGATCTCGGCCAGCACATGGATCGGGTTGCGCGCGGCCGAGCCGAACATGCCGGAATGGAGGTCCCGGCTGGCGCAGGTGATCTCCACCTCCTCGCCGACCAGGCCGCGCAGCATGGTGGTGACGGCCGGCGTGTCGTTGTCCCACATGTCGGTGTCGCAGACGAGGGCGACGTCCGCCGACAGTTCCTCCCGATGGGCTTCGAGGAACGGCTTGAGGCTCGGGCTGCCGGATTCCTCTTCCCCCTCCAGCAGGATCGAGACCCGGACGGGCAACGTGCCGGAGACCGCCTTCCAGGCCCGGCAGGCCTCGATGAACGTCATCAGGGCGCCCTTGTCGTCGGAGGCTCCCCGCGCGACGATCCAGGTGTCGCCGTTGGGGGCCGCCACGAGGGTCGGCTCGAAGGGAGGCGTGGTCCACAGCTCGATGGGATCGACGGGCTGCACGTCGTAATGGCCGTAGAACAGCACATGCGGCCCCCTCGCCGCCTGGACCTGATGGCCGACAACCATGGGATGGCCCTGGGTCATGCGCGCCGAGGCATCGAAGCCCAGGTCACGCAGTTCGGCCGCGAGCCATTCCGCCGCCCGACGGCACTCCGCCTGGTAGGCCGGATCCGTCGAGATGCTGGGGATGCGGATGAACGCGAAGAGACGCTCGAGGCTCTTGTCCAGGTCGGCATCGATCTGATCGAGGACGGCGGGAAGATGATCTGTCACGGGAGGTTCCTCTTTGCTCGCCCCGATGACACGGCCATGGCGCAGAATATCCGGGCGGGGCGTGTGTTCTACCGGCTCCGCCGCATCCGTAAAAGGAGAATCGTCGCTTCCGACGGCAAGGCCCCGCTCCTGCCGGTTTGCCAGACCGTCGCCGGAATGGTCAGATGGGGCATCATGGCGAGTCAGACATGAACGCTCCGGAGCGCATCGACGGGATCTCGCGCTGGCTGATCGAACGGGCACCGCACGAGACTGTGAGGGACTTGTTCGCCGGCTTCTGCCGCGAGCTCGTCCGGGCGGGCGAGCCGATCTGGCGCGCATCCCTCGGGTTGGAGGTCCTGCATCCGGAAGTCAGCGGCTGGCAGCATGTCTGGATGGACGAGAGCGTCTCCGTGCGGGAATCCGACAGGGCCACCGCAGCGACATCGCCGTCCTATCTCAACAGTCCGACCCGCATCGTGGATGAAACGAGCGCACCTTTCCGCCGCAGGCTCGATGCACCCTGCCCTGGGATGCCGCTGCTCGAGGAGCTGAGAGCGTCGGGCGCGACGGATTACGTGATGTACCCGCTTCCGTTCCTGGATCAGACCCGTACCGCGGCGATCTCCTTCGCCACGCGCGATCCCCGGGGCTTCGATCCGTCCGAGATCGACCGGCTGGGATACGCCGCGAAGCTGCTGAGCCCCTACCTGGAGCGCCATGTGCTGCGGCGGATCGCCATCGACCTGCTCGACACCTATGTCGGACCTCGCACGGGCCAGCGCATCATCGAGGGCCGGGTCGATCGCGGCGCGGTGGAGCTCATCGAAGCCGCGATCTGGTTCACGGATCTGCGCGGCTTCACGTCCCTGTCGGAGCACTCGCCGATTCCGGACGTGCTCGCCGACCTGAACGCGTGGTTCGGGATCATCGGCGAGGTGGTCGAATCCCATGGCGGCGAAGTGCTCAAATTCATCGGCGATTCCGTCCTGGCCATCTTCCCGACGTCACCGGAGCAGACCAGCGCGTCCGCATGCCGGAGCGCCCTCGCGGCCGCCCGGGAGTTCTGTTCGAGGACTGAGACCGAGAACGGCGTCCGCAGGTCCGCGGGCCGAGCGCCGCTGACGCACAGCCTCGCCCTGCATGTCGGCGAGGTCGCCTATGGCAACGTGGGCGCGTCTCACCGGCTCGACTTCACGGTCATCGGCCCGGCCGTGAACCGCGCCAGCCGGCTCCTCGATCTGGCCAAACAGCTCGATCGACCGGTGGTCATGTCCCGGGTCTTCGCCCGGGAGCTCGGTCAGCCGCTCGTCGATCTCGGCCGCCATCGCCTGCGAGGCGTCGACCGTCCCCAGCAGGTTTTCGCTCCTCCTGATTGAGCTTCTGCTGTAGATAGCGACCTCATCCGCTGCGACTTCGCGCGAAGCGATGAGGAGGATCCGCCATTGGCAGACTGGAACGCTGGGCAGTACCTGAAATTCGAGGACGAGCGCACCCGCCCCTCCGTCGATCTCCTCGGGCGTGTTCCGCTGGAGGCCGCGACGCACTGCGTCGATATCGGCTGCGGCCCGGGAAACAGCACGGAGCTGATCGCCAGGCGCTATCCGGGAGCGCGGATCCTCGGTCTCGACAATTCACCGGACATGCTCGCCAAGGCGCGCCAGCGCTTGCCGGATCTGCAGTTCGAGGAGCGCGATATCGCAAGCTGGCAACCGGACGAGCGCTTTGACCTGATCTTCGCCAATGCCGTCCTCCAATGGCTTCCCGATCACGCCCGGCTCCTCGCCCGCCTGATCTCGTTCCTGAAGGAGGGCGGATGCCTGGCCGTTCAGATGCCCGACAACCTGGACGAGCCCTCCCATCGGCTCATGACCAGGGTCGCGCAGGAAGGACCGTGGGCCGATCGGCTCGCGCCGGCTGCCGATGCCCGGGAGGCGATCGGATCCTTCGCCGACTATTACGGCTGGCTGCGGCAGGCCGGATGCGCGGTCGATCTCTGGCAGACGACCTATGTTCATCCGCTCGACGGCCCCGAGGCCATCGTCGCGTGGTTCAAGAGCACCGGATTGAAGCCCTATCTGGATGTCCTCTCCGACGAGGACCGTCTGGAATTTCTGCGCCGCTACGAGGCCGAGATCGCGCAGGCCTATCCGGTGCAGCGCGATGGAAAGGTCCTGCTGCGATTCCCGCGCCTCTTCTTCGTCGCACGCAGGCTGTGAAGACATCGCGCCATCGCATCGACGGTTCGAGGCGGCACGGATTGCCCGGAGCGGAACGTGCTATCCAGCACATCCCTGGCCCGGCTTCGGCTTCCATAGTATAAGCGGCGAAATTTGTCCTCCTGCAAGAACCTGCCTGTCGCCGGCGCCGGAATTGAAGCATGGCATTGTGTCAGATCGGCCCCTCCGCACCGCGTGCGGCCGTCACGCGGCTCCTCCTGCCCGGTCTCGTCCTGTGTCTTGCCGGGATCGGGCGCGCCGACGCACAGGGCATCGGCTGCGTCATGCAGCCGACGGCAGCGCCGCAGAGGCAGGTTCTGCGCTGCCATGACGGCCTCACGATCGAGGCGGAGACGGGAGCCGAATTCGGTCTCGTCGACCAGAACCGCGACGCCCGTCCGGACGCGGTCGATTTGAGAAGCCGCGCGGTGTTGGTCGACGCGCCGGCAACAACCGGCAGGCGGAGTTTCCAGGTGCGCACGCCGCAAGCCATCGCGGCCGTGCGCGGCACGCAATGGGCCGTCGATGTCGCGGGAGGCAGGACCTCGGTTTTCGTGGTGGCCGGCCGCGTCGCCGTGCGGCGAACGAGCGGCGGACCCGGAAGCGTCACGCTCAGCCCCGGCGAAGGCGTCGACGTGGAGGCCGGGACGGCGCCTCTTGTGGTCAGGCGATGGCCCGCCGCGCGCGCGGCCGCGCTCCTGGCGCGGTTCGGGCGATAATCTCCTCATGAGGCTGCGCCATGCCTCGACCCTGATCGCCGCAGCACTGGCCGGGCTCTGGGGGGCCTGCCTTGCCCTGCCGCATTGGCGAGGCGGCTCCGATCTCCTCGACCGCGTGGAAGCGCCGCTGGCCGATCTCCGGTTCGTGATCCAGGGGCCGCGTCCCGCTCCGGACGCGATCACCATCGTGGCCATCGACGACCGGACGATCCAGACGACCGGGTCCTATCCATTGCCGAGAGCCACCATGGCGCGGCTGGTTTCGTCCCTGGCGCTTATGAAGCCCAACGTGATCGCCCTCGACATTCTGTTCATCGACCCCGGCCCACCGGAGGGCGATCTCGCGCTCGCCGAGGCGCTGCGAAAAGCGCCGAGCGTTCTGGCCGCCGCAGGTGTCTTCAAGCCGGGCGAGCACGCTTCGCGCGATCCGGGCGACCGCGGCCTGGACGCCCGCCTCCCTGAGGCGGCCAACGTCCTCCTGCCGCTCGGCTCCCTGGCCGGCGCAGCGGCCCTTGGCGTGGTCAACATCGCGATCGACGCCTCAGGCGTTCCGCGCCACGTCCCCCTCCTGCTCCGGTCGGGCGACCGGATCGTTCCGTCCTTCCCGCTGCGGGCCGCCTCCGTGGCCGCGAAGCAGGATCCCGTTCTGCGTCCGGACGGCATCGACCTCGGCGGCGCATCGATCCGAACCGAGGCGGGATACGCCCTGCCGCTCCGCTTCTACGGCCCGGGCGGAACCATCCGCACGGTCAGCGCCTCCGAGGTTCTGAACGGCACCCTCGCGGAGGACGCCGTTCGCGGCAGAACCGTCGTGATCGGCGCGACGGTCACGGGCGGCGGCGACACCTTTTCGACCCCCTTCGACCCGGTGCTTCCCGGCGTCGAGGTTCTGGCCACGGCGATTGCCCATCTGACGGAAGGCGACGGCCTCGTGAGGGACGGGAGCGTGCGCTCGGTCGATGCCGCCATGGCGGTGATCCTTCCCGTCCTGTTCGTTCTCCTGCTCTCGTGGCAGCGCAGCGCCTGGGGCTTCGCGCTGATCGCCGGTATCGCCCTCGGGTGGATCGGCGTCACCGCCGCGGCCTTCACGCGCGGAATCTGGCTCAGCGCATCCCTGCCTCTCCTGGCCGCCGGACCGGCGGTCGCATTCTTCGGGGCAGCGCAGCTCTGGCTCGACCGCCGCCGGGCGGATCACCTGAGCGCGCAGAGCAGGACCCTGCGGAGATTCCAGCCTCCGAGCCTGACCGAGCGACTGACGAAGGACCCGACGTTCCTCATGCAGCCGATCCGCCAGCAGGCGGCGGTGATCTTCATCGACCTGTCGGGGTTCACCGGCATGACCGAAATCATCCCCCTCGACGAAACACGGGAAGTGCTTCGAGGCTTCCACACCCTCGTCGACGAGGAAGCGGTCGCTCATCACGGGATCGTCGCATCCTTCATGGGCGACGGCGCCATGATCCTGTTCGGCCTGCCGGACCCCTCGCCCCAGGATGCCGGCAATGCCCTGGCGGCCTGCCTCGCGCTTTGCGCCCGCATGGAGATCTGGCTCGCCGCCCTGCCGGTGCGGATCGCGACGCGCCTCGGCTTCAAGATCGGCGCCCACTACGGCGGCATCCTCGCGTCGCGCCTCGGGGGCGACAGCCACCAGCACATCACGGCGACAGGCGACACGGTCAACGTCGCGAGCCGCCTGATGGAAGTGGCGGCCGCACGCGGTGCCGACGTCGCCTTGAGCGACGCCCTCCTGCAGGCGGCCGGACCCATTCGCTCCGTCCTTCGATCGGGAAGCCTCGACGGCCCGCAGGCGACCCCGATCCGCGGTCGCGCAGGCTCGATCCCGGCGTGGTTCTGGCGAAGAGAGCCGCCCCCGGCGAGGTGATGGAGACGGCTCGGATGGCCCGTCGGAGCCGTCTTAAAGCATCGGACGTGAAAAGTGGACTTGCACTTTTGGGATCCGTCCGATGCTCTAGGGCCTTCCGTCCGAGGCGAACGGTTCAGAGCCGATCCGGCGCCGGCATGTCCGTGCCGAACCAGTTCTTCCGCATCAGGGCCTCGGCTTCCTCGACCGTTGTCCGATCGTTCAGCGCTTGCGCGGCGCGGAGCAGCCCCGCGGCCGCCCATCCGTTGTTCGGCGAACGCTGGAGCGCGGCGCGGAACGCCGCCTCGGCCTCCGCCGGCTTTCCCTGGGCCATGAGCGCCGCGCCGAGGGATTGCTGCACCGGGTAGTACCAGTAGGGCGGTTCCATGTAGGGCAGCCGGTCCTGGATGGCGGCCGCCTCCGCGAACAACGACGCCGCCTTCGCCTGATCCCCCGCGGCCTGCGCGATCCGGGCCTCGATCTCATGGGCCGCGATGGTCATCACATCCGGCCCCGGCACGCCGGCATCCGGCAGTGCGGTAATCTCCGGCCTCTTCGCCAGATTCTCGATCGCGGCCGCTTCGGCCCGGGCTTCGTCCGCCCGCCCGAGACGGGCGAGGGCCACGCCGCGGGCGTAGTGCCAGGCCGCCTCGACGAAGGGGAAGTCTCCCTCCGGCTTCGGGAGAGCCAACACATCCTCAGGCATCGAGAAGAGCGCATGCGCGTTGTAGGGCGCGGCGGCGATCGGCTGCGTCCAGGGTACCTCGCGCTTGGCCCGATCCGACACGATGCCGGAGAGCTTCTGCGCGGCTGCGACCGCGGTGCGTCCATCGCCTCCGGTCAGAGCAGACACCATGACGAAATGGACGTTATGGGCGTAATAGGCCTCGGAATAGAGAAGGCTCGCGCTTCCCTGCTTCAGGAACGCCTCGTCGGCCGCCTCCGCACGCACATTGGCGTCGAGACTGTCGCGCCAGCGGCCGAGCCGGTACCAGAGATGGCTCGGCATATGCACAAGATGACCGGCGCCCGGGATCAGCTTCTCCAGCCGCTCCGCGTGCGGGACAGCCCGCTCCAGATTGTCCGACGCTTCGACCGCATGGATGTAGAGATGGATCGCGCCGGGATGATCGGGATACGCCTCGAGCGGCCCGACCTGTCGCGCTCCGAGAACGCCTTCGATCAGTTCGACGATCCTGGCCGTCTTTCCCTTCGGCGTCTTGCCGCCATCCGTCCAGTAGTCCCAAGGCGTGAGGTTCATGAGGGCGTCGGCCGTGAGCAGCGCCACATGGGCGTTCTGCGGGAAGCGGGCCTGCACCTCCTCCATGGCGTCCGCATAGGCCTGATCCAATGCTTTGCGATCCGCCTTGGGATCGGCCGAGTGGCGTTTCGAGAGCGCCGCCACCAGGGCGACCTGGAGGTCTCCGTTGTCCGCCGCGAGGCTGCGCGCCTTCTCCAGCACGACGAGGGCGCGCGCATTCGCGTCCGCATCCATCGGATAGTTGATATGCGGGCCGAGAACCCAGGCCTCGCCCCACAGGCACATGGCGCAGTTCGGGTCGAGTTCCTGCGCGGCCCGGAAGGAACGCGCCGCCTCCGCGTGATTGAAGCCCCAGCCCAGACGGTAACCCTGATCGAAATAGGCCTGCGCCTGACCGGTCCGGTCCTTGGTCACGGCCCAGGACAGCTGGCCCAGATTGCCGTAGAGGGGCGGCCGTCCGTCCGCGCGCGGGGCCGCGGCGCCCTTCGGCAGGTCGCGGCTGTAGGTGCCGAGTTCCGTGCGCTTCGGCTGCCCTTGAAGCTGGGCGACATCCCGATGATGCGCCGCGCCGGACGAGCCCGACATCTGCAGGGCGTGGAGCATGCGAACCCGCGGGCTGTCGTGAGATCCCAGCGGGCATGCGACGGCGGAACCTGCCGTGGCGATCACCGTTGCGGCGCTTGCGGAGAACAGCAGGGCTCGCGCCGAGAGGCGGCTGCGCTGGGAGATGAGGGGCGTCATGAGCACAAATTCCCGTTGTGATGGAAGGGAATGGCGTCGGCGCGCGCGTCCGGCACCAGCCGCAAACGCGGCGAACTCCGCTCGACTGTGCCTGGAAGTTCGCTTGCCCGGGAGAGGCGATCATGACAACGTGAGGGGGCAAGACTGCCAGGGAGACGCACGATGCTCCATGTGGTCGTTCTGTTCCTGAATGGCGGATGCGCCTCGACGGCCCTTCTCCCGATGGAAATCTTCCGCAATGCCGGAACCCTCTGGAACCTTCTCAGCGGCACGGCACCGGAACCGCGATTTCGCGTGACGACGGCCTCCCTGGGAGGTGGCCCGGCCGTGACGGACCATCTGGTGTCGCTTCTTCCCTCCAGCGCCGTCGAGGCCGTGGAGCGACCGGACCTCGTTTTCGTGCCGGCAGGCGGGCTGCCGCTCGAGACGCTGATGCAGACGGGCTATTCCATCGACGCGGTCATCGAGCGCAATGCCGGCGTCATCCCCTGGCTGCGGACATGGTCCGAGGCAGGAGCGAAGATCGCAGGTGTCTGTTCGGGCGTCGCCCTGCTCGCCGAGGCTGGACTGCTCGACGGGGAGCGTGCAACGACCCATTGGGCCTTGGCGGATGTGTATCGCGAGCGCTTCCCTGACGTGGACTGGCAGCCGGATTACCTGATCACCGATGCCGGAAACGTCGCCTGCAGCGGGGGCATCAACTCGGCCGCCGACCTGAGCCTTTATCTGGTCGAGCGGCTTGCAGGCCGCGACATCGCCCTGCAATGCGCCAAGGCCCTGCTCATCGAGATGCCGCGGACGTGGCAGGCGACCTTTGCCGATGTCGTCCTGCGCAGGGACCACAGGGACGAGAATATCCAGCGCGCGCAGGATTGGGTGCACCAGCATTTTCGCCAGTCCATCGGCGTGGATGCCATTGCCGCGAGAGTCGGGATGAGCCCGCGCAATTTCATCCGCCGCTTCAAGGATGCGACCGGGCACACGCCGATGAGCTACATTCACATCGTCCGGGTGACCATGGCGAAGCGATTGCTGGAGGACGGGCGGCAGACGATCCAGGAGGTGAGCCGGGCTGTCGGCTACGACGACGTGATTTTCTTCCGGGATCTGTTCAAGCGCCACACGGGCATTTGTCCGACGGATTATCGAAGCCGCTTCGGAGCGTCGTCCATTGCGAGTCCCGTCGATCGGCGCGGCTCACGCATCGAGGTTCCTGCAGGACCCCCATGGTGAAAGGCAAAGAGCCGCGCCGCCGTTTTCAAGACTGCGTCGAACGCGCGTCTGTCACGCGCTCTGCTCTTCGCCCGAGCGCTCGACCCGGACCGAACGCCTTCTCTCACGCCGCAGGCGTTTCATCAGAGCGATCGATGCGACCATCGTGCGTTCCAGTTCAGACAGAATAGTGCTCGTGTCTGCGGGAAGCGTTAGGTTCTTTCGTTCCAATTTCATCAGCAGCCTGTTTCGCTTTTCCAATGTTTCAACGTCATTGTGCTTCAAGCTAAGCGTCGCAGTGCGGCTGGAATATGGCAGATTAGGGATAGGGTTAATCGCTGTTCTTACTATAACGAGTTAATGCATCGCGAACGATCTAACGATACATAAACACTTCTTATCGAACACGAGATGGCCGGACGCTGGGTGATCCCTGTCGGGCATCCGTCGACTTGCGTCCAGCAGCCCGACGGTGCTCCAGGGGCTTTCAGGCTGCATCCTTCTGCACAAGGAGATGCCATTCGGCACCATACTCCGGAAATGCGGCCGGGAGCCGGCTGAAGGCGGGTGCGTGCTCCTCCTTCGGCACGCGCGGATCTGACGATCCGAGCGCAAGGAGCGCCGCCCCGATGCTCGTCCCGGTCGAGCCGGAGACGGGAATGACCGTGCGCCCGACCGCCTTCGACAGGGCTTCCGCATAGAGGGCGTTGCGCGCGAAAGGGCCCTCGAGGATGACCGGGCCTGCCGCGCGGGTGAGATCGAGACAGACCTTCGTCATGAGAGCCGCGTAAAGCGAAGCCGCCACATAGGTCTCATCGGGGTTCAGATCGTTCGAAGCGTTGACGATCCGATGGCGTGCAGCGGGAAACGGCCCGCATCCGGGCACGACGCCGGGCGTCAGGAGGATGCGCTCCTCCACGATACGGCGGACGGCGTCCGGCGTCGCCGTCCCCTGGCCTTTTGTCAGCAGCTCGAATTCACGCCCTCCCATGAAGCGGGCCGATGGCACCGCGCGCCCGAGGGCGTCCACGTTCGCGAGCGTATCGCGCTTGGGGTCCAGGTGATCGAGGTCGCCGCCGACCGCGAAGATCACCACCCATGTGCCGGTCGAGACCACGGCGAACGGCGCCCGGTGCTGGCCGAGATGAGGCAGCAGCGAGGCATTGGAATCGTGAATGCCGCAATAGACCGGCACGGGACGGGCAAGACCGATCATTGCGGCGATGTCCTGCGCAACGAAGCCGAGACGATCGGACGGCTTTTGGACGGGGGACAGCCTGTCACCGATCTCCAGCCTCTCGACGAGCGAGGAGAACGTCCCCTGCCTCGGCCGCCAGAGATCGGTGTGGCAGCCGAGGGACGTCACCTCCGTCGCGGCGATGCCGGTGAGCCGCCAAGCCCAATATTGCGGATACGTGACGATGGACTGCACATCTGCGAAAGCCCGCGGGAAGGCGGTCTTCTGATAGTGGAGCTGCGCTCCGAGATTGAGGCCGCCGGGCAGGCGCGGCGAGAATGTCTCCGAGAAGGGCGGCCTGATCGCGTCATACGCGGCGTCGATCTCCGGCGCGTAGCGGAACTCGTAGTCGAGGACCGGCAGCGCGAGCCCGTCGGTCCCGAGAAGCGCGCCGCTCGCGCCATGGGCGGTGATCGAGACGGCATCGAACCCGTGCTCAGCGTTGAGCTCCTTCAGGGACTGCATGAAGAACGCGAAGATCCCGTCCACGTCGAAATGCGGATAGGGCCCGTCGGTCAGCACCCGGTTGGGGCGCGTGCGGGCGGCAAGCTCACGCCTCGCGCCGGCATCGACGATGACGGCCTTCACGTTGGTCTTGCCGACATCGAGCACGGCGACTTTCATGGGATCACGCCATGTGGAAGACGGTGACGAGCGGCTTGTCGACCGGCGAATGGTCGGGGTTCGTCGCCATGATGTCGGCCATGTGGGCCCACCAGCGCTTCATCACCGGATGGCTCGGCAGATCCCCCATGCGGTGGTCCGTCCGCCGCCACAGAACGCCGAACAGGATGCCGGTCTCCCGGTCGAGGTGGATGGAATAGTCCTCGACGCCGGCATCCTTCAGGAGCTCGACCAGTTCCGGCCAGATCTCGTCGTGGCGGCGACGATACTCCTCCTCCATGCCGGGATTGAGCTGCATCTTGAACGCGACTTTTTCTCGTGCACTCATGCGGCGCTCCTCGAGCGGATGCGGCGGACGACGATGGGCAGCGCGATCACGAGGATCAGCAGCAGGCCGATGAAGATCGACATGACGATGCCGGGAACATTGAGGAGGCCGAGCCCGAAGGTGACGAGCCCCATCACGATGGCGGCCAGCACCACGCCCGGGATCGTGCCGGAGCCGCCGAGGATGCTCACTCCTCCGAGCACCGCCATGGTGACCACCTCGAGTTCCCAGCCGGCCGCGATGGTGTGGCGCGTCGAGCCCAGGCGGGACGTGAGGCAGACGGCCGCGAAGCCGCTCATGAGCCCGGTCATCAGGAACAGGGCGAACTTGGTGCGTCGGACCGGGATGCCGGAGAACTGCGCCGCGAAGGCGTTGTTGCCGATGGCGTAGATCCAGCGTCCGAAGACCGTCCAGTGGAGCAGGATGGCGAACGCGACGGCGAGGATCACGAACGCGACCATCTCGAAGGTCACCACCTCGAATCCCGGGAGCGTCGGCCACCAGGAGAAGTCCGACATGTAGCCCTGCCCGAACCACGCGAAGCTCGAAGGGTAGCCGCCATAGGCCCGGTCGCCGAGGACGATCTGAGCGATGCCGCGGAACAGGCTCATGGTGCCGATGGTCACGACGATGGAGGGCAGGCCGATTCGTGCGACCAGGAGTCCGTTGAAGGCTCCGCAGAGCAGCCCGACCCCGAGTCCGGTGCCGACGAGCGCCGGCGTCTGGAAGCCTGCCTGCGCGGCCGCCCCCATGGCGGTCGAGGCCAGGGCCATGATGGCGGCGACCGAGAGATCGATCTCGCCCGAGATGATCAGCAGGGTCATGGCGAAGGCGATCATCGCCTTCTCGGTGAAGTTGTAGGTGGCGTCAGACAGGTTCCAGGGGTCGAGGAAGTGAGGCGACGCGAAGGAATTGGCGATGAAGATCACGATGGCGACGGCGGCCAGCAGGGCCTCCCAGCTGCCGAGGACGCGGCCGGCCGGCGTGGAGAGCTTGTCGGGAATGCGCCGAACCGGCTGCTTCTCCAGGGCGAGCGTGCTCATGCGGCGGCTCCTTCGGTCTGTGCCGGTGTCGGCACCGGACCGCGTTTCACGGCGTCGCGCAGGATGAGCCGGCCTTTCCGCTTCTCCTGCCGCGCATTGAACAGGACGGCCACGATGATCACGAAGCCGGAGATCGCCATCTGCCAGAACGGCGAGATGTTGATCACCGGAAGCGCGTTCTTGATCACGCCGAGGAACAGGGCGCCGAGGACGGCGCCGCCGACGGACCCGATGCCGCCGAGGGTCGAGATCCCGCCGATCACGCAGGCCGCCACCGTGTCGAGCTCGAACCCGGCCGCGATGTCCACATAGGCGACCGCGTAGCGGGACACCCAGAGATAGCCGCACAGGCCCGCCAGGGCGCCCGACAGGACGAAGGCGTAGAAGCGGGTGCGGCCCACGTCGATGCCCGCATAGAGCGCCGCCGTCGGATTGCCGCCGGCGGCGTAGAGGGCACGCCCGAATACCGTGCGGGTGAACACGATGCTGATGACGGCGATCACCAGGATGGCCGTCCAGCCGAGCAGCGGAAGCCCGAGCAGGGACGCGCGCGGCGTGTTGAGGAAGGCCGGCGTCATCTGGGTCTGGTTGACCCAGGCGCCGCCCGAGAGCACGAACGCCATTCCGCGATAGATCGTCAGGGTGCCGAGCGTCGCCACGATGGACGGAATGCCGATCCTCCAGACCATGAGACCGTTGATCGCTCCGAGCAGCGCACCGAGGCTCATGGCGGCCACGACGAGGAGCGGCAGCGGGATCTGCGGAAAGGCCGCGTTCGTCATGGCGATGGCCATGCCTGTGAAGGACAGGTTCGCGGCCACCGACAGGTCGATGGACCGGGTGAGGATCACGGCCATCTGGCCGAGCGCCAGGATCATCAGGATGGACGTGTCGTTGAAGATGTTGGCGAGGCTCTCCGGCGCGGCGAAGCCCGGCGCCCGAACGGAGAACACCGCGATCAGGACCGCGATGATCGCGACCAGCAGGAGTTCACGGTATTTTAGGATTCGGCTCATCGGTCCCTTCCAGCTTCCCTGTCCGTCAGATGTTGCCCGTAGCCGCGCGCACCAGCGTCTCGGCATCGAGGCCGCCGCGCTCCCAGAGGCCCGCCATCCGGCCTTCCCGCATCACCATCACGCGGTCGGACATGCCGAGGATCTCCGGCAGTTCGGACGACACCATGATCACGCTCAGCCCCTCGCCGGCGAGTTCGCTCATGAAGGCGTGCACGGCGGCCTTCGACCCGATGTCGATGCCTTTGGTCGGCTCGTCCAGGATGATGACCTTCGGCTTCGTGGCGAGCCATTTCCCGATCACCACCTTCTGCTGGTTCCCGCCCGACAGGGTGCCGACGGGAACCGAGAGCGCGGCGGCGCGAAGATCGAGCCGCTCGGCGTAGCGCCGGGCCAGGGCGAACTCCTCCGCCTGCCGGAGGAAGCCGGCCCGGGTGGTCCGGTCGAGCGTCGCCATGGAGATGTTCTGGACAATCGGCATCTGCAGCACGGCGCCGTGGCGGCCGCGCTCCTCGGGCACGTAGACGATGCCGGCCGCAATGGCGTCCGCCGGCGACCGGATGGCGATGGGACGCCCCTCGAGCTCGACCGACCCGGCGCTCGGCCTGGTGATGCCGAACAGGGCCTGGCAGAACTCCGACCGCCCTGCCCCGACGAGGCCGTACAGGCCCAGGATCTCGCCCCGCCGCAGGTCGAACGAGAGGTCGTCGAACTCGGTCGGATGGGAATAGCCCGAGACCCTCAGGACGGTCGCGCCGATCGCCACGTCGGCTTTCGGGAACACATGGTCGACGGAGCGGCCCACCATCATGCGCACGATCTCGTCCTGCCCGGTCTGTGCCAGCAAGCCCGACCCGATGGACCGGCCGTCGCGGAACACCACGAAGCGCTCGGCGATCTGGTAGACCTCCTCGAACTTGTGGCTGATGAACAGGATGGCCTTGCCCTGCTTCTTCAGCCGCTCGATGATCCGGAAGAGGTCCTCGACCTCCTTGTAGGAGAGCGCGGCGGTCGGCTCGTCCATGATGACCACGCGGGCTTCCACCGACAGGGCTCGCGCGATGGCCACGAGATGGCGATGGGCGATCGAGAGATCCTTCAGCCGCGCGTAGGGGCTGATTGGCGCGTCGATGGAGGAGAGCAGCGCCGCCGCGCGGGCGTTCATGGCCGCCCAGTTGACGAAGCCCAGACGGTTTCTGGGCGCGTGCCCGAGGAAGATGTTTTCGGCGACGGAGAGCTCGTCGAACAGCACGGTCTCCTGATGGATCGCCGTGATGCCGCTCCGGATCGCCGCCTCGGCATTGGCGAAATGCACCGGAACGCCGTCGACGACGATCTCGCCTTCGTCCGGCTGATAGATCCCGGTGAGGATCTTCACGAGGGTCGACTTGCCGGCCCCGTTCTCGCCGATGAGCGCCGTGACCGTTCCCGGATGGAGCGCGACGTCCACGTGATCGAGCGCCTTCACCCCCGGGAAGGACTTGGAGATGCCACGCATCTCCAGAAGCGGGACCTGGATCTCGGGAAGCGCCTGAACCACGGACATGGAAAAGCCTGTCAATCACCGATGAGTGCAGGGAGGGCGCGGCTCTCCACGCCCTCCCCTATGGCTTGGAGCGATCTCAGAAGATCTTGGCGAACTCGTCGACGTTGCTCTTGTCGTAGACGAAGGGGTCGGCCATGGCGGCCTCGCCGTTGTCGCCGATCTTGATCTTGCCCATGCGGCCGGCATTGATCTCGGAACCGGGCTTGCCGTCGGTCTCCCCCTTCACGAGGCGATAGGCGATCTGCGCGGCCGAGTAACCGAGATCGATCGGGTTCCAGATCGCGAATTCCTTGGTAGCGCCGGAATGGACGGCGCCGGCCATCTCGGACGGAAGCCCGAGGCCCGTCACGTAGACCTGACCGATCTTGCCGGCATCCTTCACCACCTGCGAGGCGGCGAGCACGCCCACCGTGGTCGGGGCGACGATCACCTTCACGTTCGGATGCGACTTCAGCAGGCCCTGCGCCTCGCGATAGCTCTTGTCGGCCAGATCGTCGCCGTACACGGTGGTGACGAGGTTCAGGCCGGGATATTTCGGAAGCTGCTTCTTCATCTCGGCGATCCAGGTGTTCTGGTTGGTCGAGGTGGAGGTGGCCGACAGGATGGCGAAATCGCCCTTGCCGTCCGGCAGATGGGAGGCCGCGAGCTTCAGGCACATGTTGCCGATCAGCTCGTTCGACGACGGGTTGAGGTGTACGATGCGCCCGTCCTTGCCGACGGCGGAATCCCAGGAGATCACCTTGATGCCGCGCTGCGCGGCCCGCTTCAGCGCCGGGACGACGGCGTCCGGATCGTTGGCCGAGATCGCGATCGCATCGACGCGCTGGGCGATGAGCGCGTTGATCACCTCGATCTGCCCTTCGGCGGTCGTGGTGGTCGGCCCGGTATAGATCACCTCGACGCCGCCGAGCTCCTTGGCGGCTTCCTGGGCGCCCTTGTTGGCCGCCTCGAAGAAGCCGTTGCCGAGGGATTTCGCCACGAGGCCGATCTTCATGGTCTGGGCGCTGGCCTGGCCGGCGAACAGGGCGAGACCCAGCGCCGTGCCGAGGGCGAGCTTTGCAAATGCCTTCATGTTCTTCCTCCCTTTCAAAGCACCTCCCGCCGGCTCTCAGGCCGCCGATGAGGATTCCACGGACTGATCGCCCGCCGTCGTTCCGGCGATGATCAGCTTGATTCCCGCATTCTCGATCATGGTCCTGGCCGAATCCGGGATGGCGTCGTCGGTGATCAGCGTGGAGACCCGGTCGAGGGGACAGAGTATGAGGCTCGAGCGGCGCTGGAACTTGGTGGAATCCACCATCAGGACCAGCTCGTCCGCCTGATTGATGAGCTTCTGCTCCGCCTGGATGATCAGGGCGTCCTGCTCCATGACGCCCAGCGTGCCGACGCCCTGAGCGCCCATGAACATGCGGCGGGCATAGAAGTTGCGCGTCACGTCGTTCTCGAACGGCGACAGGATGATGCTCTGGTCGCGATAGATCGAGCCGCCCGGCAGCATCACCTGGTTCTTCGAATGCTTGACGAGATGCTCGGCGATGGCGAACGAGTTCGTGAAGACCTGGAGCCGTCGGCCGGTCAGATAATGCACCATCTGGAACGTGGTCGTGCCGCCGTTGATGATGATGGCGTCGCCCTCGGTGCACAGGGCCACGGCCTCGCGGGCGATGGCGCGCTTCTTGGCGATGTTCTCGGCCTCCGAGACGCGGAACGGCTTGGCCGCGAGGCTGCCGATCTGGGCCGGGTGAAGGGCCTCCGCGCCGCCGCGCACGCGCCGCAGCCGCCCCTGAACGTGCAGGGCCGCGATGTCGCGGCGGATCGTGGCCTCCGAGGCGGAGGTCAGCTCCACGAGATCCTGGACTGTCGCGACCGGCTTCTCCTGGACGGCGCTCAGGATGATCCGGTGCCTTTCACGTTCGTGCATGGTTCCTCGACAGTGCGGCGCGACGATGACCGGAAGGATCCAAGACCTTTCAGATTCACGCAAGGTCCGGCTGAGACTGAGCCGTAAACCGATCACAGTCAATCAACCTTGGGATCGTCCCTGCGTATAGTGATCACAATTGATCAGATTTGATCGTTTCTGGTTGACATCGTCGGAGCGTCCCGCCACCTTTCGCCTCAAATCCGGGGCCGATTGCGCCCTTGCGAGCGATCAGGAGGACACCGTGGACACCGCCACCCAAGCCGTCAGACTCCTCGAGAATCACTGGGACGACGCCAAGGCGGCCACCCTCGACGAGCCGGGCCTCCTGCTCTACCGCTCCAACCTGCTCGGCGCCGACAAGCGGATCACCAATTACGGCGGGGGCAACACCTCGGCCAAGGTGACCGAAACCGATCCGCTCACGGGCGAGACGGTGGAGGTGCTCTGGGTCAAGGGGTCGGGCGGCGACGTGGGCACGATCAAGCTCGACGGCTTCGCGACCCTCTACATGGACAAGCTGCGCTCCCTGAAGACCCTCTACAAGGGCGTCGAGGACGAGGACCGCATGGTGGCCTTCCTGCCCCACGCCACCTTCAATCTCAACACCCGGGCGGCGTCCATCGACACGCCGCTCCACGGCTTTCTGCCCTACAGGCATGTGGATCACATGCATCCGGACGCGATCATCGCGATTGCCGCGTCCAGGGACTCCCGCGAGCTGACCCGCGAGATCTTCGGCGACGAGATCGGCTGGCTCCCCTGGCGCCGCCCCGGGTTCCAGCTCGGCCTCGATCTGGAGGCCTTCGCCAGGGCTCATCCGGACGCCAAGGGCGTGGTGCTCGAGAGCCATGGACTCTTCACTTGGGCGGACGACGCCAAGGAATGCTACGAGCTGACTCTGCGCATCATCAATCGGGCCATCCAGTGGTTCGCCGAGAAGACGGCGGGCAAGCCGGCCTTCGGCGGAGCGGTGACGTCCAGCCTGTCGCGGGACGAGCGCCGCAGGATCGCCGCGCGCCTGATGCCGGAAATCCGCGGCAGGATCGGCCAGGCGGAGCGCAAGCTCGGTCATTTCGACGACCAGGACGCGGTGCTCGAATTCGTCAATTCCGCCGATCTGAAGCCCCTGGCCCAGCTCGGCACCAGCTGCCCCGATCACTTCCTGCGCACGAAGATCCGCCCGCTCGTGCTCGACTTCGACCCGAAGGCGCCGGACGTCGACGCGGTTCTCGCCGGCCTCGATGTGGCGCTCGAGGCCTACCGGGCCGACTACTCCCGCTATTACGAGCAGTCGAAGCACCCGAACAGCCCCAAGATGCGCGATCCCAACCCGGTGATCTTCCTGATCCCCGGCGTCGGCATGCTGTCCTTCGCCCGCGACAAGGCGACGGCGCGCATCGCGAGCGAGTTCTACGTCAATGCCATCAACGTGATGCGCGGCGCCTCCTCGGTGTCCGAGTACCAGGGCCTTCCCGAGCAGGAAGCCTTCGACATCGAGTACTGGCTGCTCGAGGAAGCCAAGCTCCAGCGCATGCCCAAGCCCAAGAGCCTGGCGGGCCGCGTCGCCTTCATCACGGGCGGGGCCGGCGGCATCGGCCGCGCCACGGCCGAACGCCTGGTCACTGAGGGCGCCTGCGTGGTGCTGGCCGACATCGACCAGGATTCTCTTACCGCGACGGTCGAGGATTTCTCCAAGCGCTTCGGTCAGGATTCGGTGCGCGGCGTGACGCTCAACGTTACGAGCGAGCCGGACGTCCTGTCCTCGTTCATCGAGGCCAGCGTCGAGTTCGGCGGCATCGACATCCTCGTGTCCAATGCCGGCATCGCCTCCTCGGCTCCCGTGGAGGACACCGATCTGGCGATGTGGAACCGCAACATCGACATCCTGGCGACCGGCTATTTCCTCGTGTCGCGGGAGGCGTTCCGCCTGTTCCGGCGCCAGAAGCTCGGCGGCAACGTGGTCTTCGTCTCGTCGAAGAACGGCCTCGCCTCCTCACCCAACGCCTCGGCCTATTGCACCGCCAAGGCGGCGGAGATCCACCTCGCCCGCTGCCTGGCGCTCGAGGGCGCAGACGCCGGCATCCGCGTCAACACGGTCAATCCCGACGCGGTGCTGCGCGGCTCCAAGATCTGGACCGGCGAGTGGCGCGAGCAGCGCGCCGCCTCGTCGAAGCTCGCGGTTGACGAGCTCGAGGAGCACTACCGCAAGCGCTCGCTGCTGAAGCTGAACGTCTTCCCGGAGGACATTGCCGAGGCGATCTACTTCCTCGCATCGGACCTGTCCGCCAAATCGACCGGCAACATCATCAACGTGGATGCGGGCAACGCGACGTCGTTCACGCGATAAGACCCGCCCAGGGAGAACGCCATGACCGAATACAGGATCGCCGGCGAGATAGTCGCCGCCGACAACGACAAGCGCGCGAGCGCCCTGAAGGCGGATTACGAGGCGCTGGGCGTAAGGCTCGCCCGCGACGGCCTCGACATCGATTCCGTCACCGGCAAGGTCGCGCAGTTCTTCGTGGCGGTTCCCTCCTGGGGCGTCGGCACCGGCGGCACGCGGTTCGCGCGCTTTCCCGGCAGCGGCGAGCCGCGCAACATCTTCGACAAGCTCGATGATTGCGCGGTGATCCAGCAGCTCACCCGCGCGACGCCCACCGTGTCGCTCCACATCCCCTGGGACAAGGTCGACGATCCGCGGCGGCTCAAGGCTCATGGCGACGCCCTGGGGCTCGGCTTCGACGCCATGAACTCCAACACCTTCTCCGATGCTCCCGGCCAGGAGAAGAGCTACAAGTTCGGGTCCTTAAGCCACACGGATGCCGCGACGCGCCGGCAGGCCATCGAGCACAACATCGAGTGCATCGAGATCGGCCGGGCGATCGGCTCCAAGGCGCTGACCGTCTGGATCGGCGACGGCTCGAACTTTCCGGGACAGACGAGCTTCACCCGGAGCTTCGAGCGCTATCTCGACTCGATGAAGACGATCTATCAGCAACTGCCGGAGGACTGGCGCATCTTCTCCGAGCACAAGATGTACGAGCCGGCCTTCTATTCCACCGTCGTGCAGGATTGGGGCACCAACTACCTGATCGCGACGGAGCTCGGCGAGAAGGCCTTCTGCCTCGTCGATCTCGGCCATCATGCGCCGAACGTCAACATCGAGATGATCGTGGCGCGCCTGATTCAGTTCAGGAAGCTCGGCGGCTTCCACTTCAACGACTCGAAATACGGCGATGACGACCTCGATGCGGGCGCCATCGACCCCCACCGCCTGTTCCTGGTCTTCAACGAGCTGGTCGATGCCGAGCACCGGGGGGCCGAGAACTTCCACCCGGCCCACATGATCGACCAGTCGCACAACGTGACCGATCCGATCGAGAGCCTGATCCGCAGCGCCAACGAGATCCGCCGCGCCTATGCCCAGGCGCTTCTCGTGAACCACAAGGCCCTCGAGGGCTATCAGGAGGACAACGACGCCCTCATGGCGTCCGAGACCCTGAAGGCGGCCTACCGGACCGACGTGGACCCGATCCTCGCCATGGCGCGCCTGCAGGCCGGCGGCGCCATCGACCCGATCGCCGCCTACCGGGCGAGCGGCTATCGCCAGAATGTCGCCAGGGAACGCCCGGCCGTCGCAGGCGGCAGCGGCGGCATCGTCTAAGGGAACTAGACAATGCCCTTCAGGGACTCGTCGTTGCGGCCGGTCTCACCCTTGTCCTTCCGGATGACGCTGATCGTCCCGTCGCCCTCGATATAGGCCTTCTTCACCTCGGAGCAGTGCTCGATGCCCTGCTCCCGCAACTGGCTGGTGAGCTCCTCCGTGGTGATCATCTCCTGCCGCATGTTCTTCGGCAGCATCTTGCCGTTCTCGATCAGCAGCAGCGGCGACGGCCGCACGAAACGCTGGAAGGCCGGGAAGTGGAAGCCGAGCCAATCGATGGCGTAGTTCCAGAACACGATGGTGAGGACGAGAAGACCGCCCTCGGTAATCGACTTGTACTCGTTCGCCATCGCGTTCTGGGCCGCATCGGCGATGAGGACGATCACGAGAAGATCCGCGACCCCGATCACGCCGGTCTGCCGCTTGAGCAGGAAGCGCAGGATCAGGAACAGCATGATGTAGGTCATCGTCCCGCGCAGGATGATCTCGGGGATCGAGTGAACCGGGATGAACATCTCCTGCCAGTTGATCATGGTCGGACCTCGCGTGTCGGGCGCCTCAGGCGCAGGCCGGAAGGATGAGGGCGGGAAGCCCCTGCCACAGGATGGCGATCAGCGAGAGCCCGCCGATCAGCGCTCCCGCCTGGGTCATGAACCGGTCCGCCGGAGCCGCCTGCCCGCTCATTCGCCTCTGAGTCCGCAGTGACCAGGAGAGCGCGGCGGCGGCGGCCAGGAAGGCCGCGAATGTCGTGATAAGGATGACGGCCTGCACGGCTCCGGTCCCGAGGAGCGTCGCGTCGGCCCGGTCGAGGCCGCAGAGGGTCGACGTCGCCCCGTAGATGACGGTGAACTGGACCGCCCATGCGAGGAGCCCGGCCAGCATCAGCGCAACCTGTCCCGTCCGCCGCCGGGTCATGCTACAGCCCTCCGATCAGGCGCGGGAAGCCGTGGACGACTGCCAGGCCGACCAAGCCCTGGCCGACCGTGTAGGACCAGAACAGCATCGTGTTGTCGAAGGTGGTGCGGCGGATGCTGTCGAGCCGGCCGGCGAGCCAGCGGGCAATGGTGTAGAGCCCCATGACGAGCGTCGTCAGGACGAAGAAGATCTGCAGGGACACGATGGCGTAGACCGCCGCCCCGTAGGCATGGGTCGAGGGGCTCAGGCCCGTCCGCCATTGCGCCCACAGGTCCGTCGCGGACGCGCCGGACACGAGCAGGAGCGCCGCCGCGATCAGGATCGGCACGGATCGCGGGCTGCGGCGGTCGTCGCCCCTCAGGATGCGGCTGGCCATGGCGATCAGCGCGGCGCTGGCGAGATAGAGCATGGCCGAGGCGACGGGCCAGAGCCGTTCCGGCAGGTCGACGCCGCGCGGCGGCCACGCGCCGGGATTCACGAGCCACAGGAACAGGTAGGAGAAGATAAGGCAGGTGAACACCATGCCGTACACCACCATGAGGACGATCATCGCCCACCAGGAATGGTTCATCGGGCCGGTGACATAGACCGGCACCACGATGCCGCCGCCGATGTGGGCGGGCGGGCGGACGGGGCCGGGGTCGGTCTCCCACAGCCACCAGATCACGCAACCGACCGCGAGCACGCCGCAGACCACGGACAGCATGACCAACTTCACGGTCAGCAGCAGGAAGAAAGCCGCCGTGAACAATGCGGCGAGGACCGGCTGCCAGCCGGGGCCCGGGATCTGCAGGATGTATTGCGGCGTCGCATCGAACGGGCTCGTGACCAGCGCCTCGCGCCCGCCGGTCGCGGTGCCCGGCAGGTAGTAGCGTCCGTCTTCCACGTCCTTCGGCAGGTTCGGCTGATCCCACAGCGGATCGCGGCTGACGACCGCCGGGATGCTGCGCGTCGCGTAATTGCCGTTCGGAAGCCACTCGAGCGTCCCGGCGTTCCAGACATTGCCCGCATTGTCCTCGCCGGCGAAGCGGAAGTTGCGCGCCAGATCGACGAGGAAGACCGCGACGCCCGCGGCGATCATGAACGCCCCGACGGTGGAGACCAGGTTGAGCGCGTCCCATCCCATGCCGACCGGATAGGTATAGACGCGCCGGGGCATGCCGATGAGGCCGGTGACGTGCATCGGCAGGAACGTCACGTTCACGCCGAGGAACATGAGGCCGAACACCCAGCGCCCGAGCCGTTCGGACAAGGCGCGTTTGCTCGCCACCGGCACCCAGTAATAGAAGGCGGCGAAGAGCGGGAACACCATGCCGCCGATGAGCACGTAGTGCAGATGCGCCACGACGAAATAGCTGTCGTGGGCTTGCCAGTCGAACGGCGCCATGGCGACCATCACGCCCGTGAGACCGCCAAGCGTGAAGATGAACAGGAACCCGATGACGAAAAGCGACGGCGTGGTGAGCTTCATGCGCCCGGACGCGATGGTGGCGATCCAGGCGAAGACCTGGATGCCGCTCGGCACCGCCACGGCCGTGCTGGCCGCCGAGAAGAAGCTCAAGGACATCTTCGGCAGGCCGGTGGCGAACATGTGGTGCACCCACAGGCCGAAGGAGAGGAAGCCCGTGGCGATGAGCGCCAGCACGACCAGCCGGTAGCCGACGAGGGGCGTCTGCGCCATGGCGGGCACGATCATCGACACCATGCCGGTCGCCGGCAGGAAGATGATGTAGACCTCCGGGTGGCCGAAGAACCAGAACAGGTGCTGCCACAACAGCGGATCCCCGCCCCGCTCGGCGATGAAGAACGGCCAGTCGAAGGCGCGCTCCATCTCGAGCAGCAGCGTGCCCAGGATGATCGCCGGAAAGCCGATGACGATCATCACGGCGAAGACGAGCATGGCCCAGGAATAGACCGGCAGCTTGTCGAGGCTCATGCCGACCGCCCGGGTCTTCATCACGCCCACGATGATCTCGATGGCGCCCGCGATGGCCGAGATCTCGATGAAGCCGATGCCCAGAAGCCACCAGTCGGCGTTCTCGGCGGGCGAGTACTTGCTGCCGGTGAGCGGCGGATACATGAACCAGCCGCCATCGGGCGACAACCCGAAGAAGATCGTGCCGAAGAACACGAGGCCGCCGACGAAATAGGCCCAGAAGGCATAGGCCGACAGGCGCGGGAACGGCAGGTCGCGGGCCGCCTGCATGTTGGGCAGAAGATAGACGCTCGCGGCCTCCACGGCCGGCACCGCGAAGAGGAACATCATCACCGTGCCGTGCATGGTGAAGAGCTGGTTGTAGAGATCGTGCCCGACAAGATCGCTTTCCGGAGCCGCGAGCTGCGCCCGCATGATCAGAGCGAGGATGCCGGCCAGGATAAAGAACAGGAACGCCGTCGCGACATACCACAGGCCCACATAGGTGTTGTTGACCGCCGTGATGAAGCTGAGGCCGCGGGGAGCCTTCCAGGCCTTCTCCAGCGCCTCGAACTCACCGTCCGGGCGCGGCAGCGGATTGGGACGATCGGGCTCCTGCGGGGAGAAGGCGCCGGGGCGCTCGGGCAGGTTCATTTCAGGCTCTCCAGATACCCGGCCAGCGCCCTGAGGTCCTCGCCCGTGAACGACCCATAGGACGGCATCCTGACGCCCGGCTTGATGTGCTGCGTGTTGGCGATCCAGCCGGCGAGGGTCCCGACATTGTTCGGGAACTGGCCCGCCCCGATGGTGCGGCGGCTGCCCACATGGGTCAGGTCGGGCCCGAACGCCCCGTCGGCCTCCGTCCCGCGCACCTCATGGCAGGAGCCGCATCCACCGGCGCGGAACAGCGCCCGGCCCCGCGCCAGGTCCGGCAGGTCCGGTTCCCGGGCGGGCTTCGCCTGTCCGTCGCGCCAGTCCGCGAAGGCGTCGGGCTCCAGCGCCACCACGTCGAAGGCCATGCGGGCATGCTGGTCGCCGCAGAACTCGGCGCAGACGCCGCGATAGATTCCCGGCCGCTCGGCCGTGAAAGTGAGGCGGTTGACGCGCCCCGGAATCATGTCGATCTTGCCGCCGAAATTCGGGATCCAGAAGCTGTGGATCACGTCGGCGGCGGTGACCGACACCGTCACCGGGCGGCCGACGGGAACGACGAGCTCGTTCGCCGTGGCGAACGCGGCCCTCTCCTGATCGGCGGGATATGTCACCCGCCACCAGTATTGCTCGCCGATCACCTCGACGGGGAGCGCGCCCGGCCTCGGCATGTCCGTGTCGCGCATGACGATCAGCCCATAGGGCAGAAGGCCGGACAGAACCACGATGGGAAAGGCGAGCCCGCCGATGACCACGGTCCTGCGGCTTCCGAGCCAGGCCCGCCGCTCGGGGGCGGCGAAGATCGCATAGAGCAGGAGCCCGGTGACGAGAAGAAAGATCAGGCAGCCGCCCGCCGTCATGACGAGGGCAAGCCGGTAGATCCGGAGCGCATCGCCGCCGGCCGGATCGAGCGCCGACTGGATCCCGTCGCAGCCCATGAGGGCGAGCGCGCTCGCGCCGAGAGCCGCACGCGCCGTCGCGGTGCGCAGCCGCCCCGCAGGGCCCTGCCGTGTCGCTTCGAGATCCATCCGCCCTACATGGGTGCTGCATGCCCTGAACGGATAAGCTTGGCCGTGAGACTTGGTTCCCGCGAAACGTCCTGCCGGAAATGGCCGAACACGGCCTCGAGCCTCCTTCCCGCTGCGGCCGCGCTCCTGCCCGGCGGCCCCGCCCTCGCCCATGGCACGGCGCCTCACGGCCCGGGCGATCTCTGGCATTCCTGGTCGGCCGACCCTCTCGTCACGATCCCCCTTGCCGCTTCGAGCCTGGTGTTCGTCCTCGGCGCACGGCGCCTGCGCTGCCGGTTCGGCCGGTTCCTGCCGGGATTCGGCTCGGCCCAGATCCTCTGCTTCGCCGCGGGCATTTTCGTGCTGGCGGTCGCGCTCCTCTCTCCGCTGGAAGGGTTGTCCAAGCCGCTCCTGTCGGCCCACATGGTGCAGCACATCCTCCTGATCGCCGTGGCGCCGCCTCTGCTGGTGCTCGGCAAGCCGGAAGTGCCGTGGCTCTGGGCCCTGCCCGTGCCGTGGCGGCGCGGGCTGGCGCGCAGCGGGCCCATGAGATCGGTGCTCTCCGTGCTCGCGCCCTGCGCACGTCCGATCCCGGCCGCGACGATCCACATGGCGACCCTGTGGATCTGGCACAGCCCGGCGCTCTTCGACGCCGCCGTCGCGTCGGACCGGCTGCATTGGCTCGAGCACCTTCTCTTCTTCGTCACCGCGCTCCTGTTCTGGCGTGGAATCATCAAGGCCCGGTCGGGACGCCAGGGGGCGGCGGCCGCCCTGATCGCGTGTTTCGTCACGCTGCTGCAGAGCGGCCTCCTGAGCGCCCTCCTCAGCTTCGCCCGCGAAGCGCTCTATCACGCGCCGGACACCGCCGCCTGGGGCCTGAGCGCCCTGGAGGACCAGCAGCTCGCCGGCGCGATCATGTCCCTTCCCATGTGCGGCATCTATCTCATGGCCGGCCTGGTCATGGCCCTCCGGCTCGTGACGGCGCCCGGCCGGGAACGGAGACCGCGCCCGCCGGTTGCCCCGTCGAATCTTCTCAAGCAGAGCCCATGACCCGGCGCGCCCTGACCGCTCTTTCGCTCCTCCCGATCCTGGCCGGAATCGCCGCCTGCGGCGAGCCGCAGAGCGGGGCCGTCATGACGATCGCAGGCGGCGAGCCCGAGCGGGGACGCGCTCTGATCCAGGCCTATGGCTGCGGCACGTGCCACGCGATCGACGGCGTCAGGGGCGCACGAGGCCGAGTGGGACCGGCGCTGAAGGATTATGCCCGACAGCACCTTCTCGCCGGCTTCCTGCCGAACACCCCGCCGAACCTGATCGCCTGGCTGGTCGACCCCGTCGCCCTGAAGCCCCGCACCGGCATGCCGGCTCAAGGGTTGACGGAGACGGAGGCGCGCCACATCGCGAGCTATCTTTACAGCCTCGGCGACGGCGGGGCGCCGGTCTATCCGCCCGATCCCCCGCTCCCGCTCGGTGGGCAAGGGAACACGGCGATCGATCTCCCGCGGCCGGCCGCCGATCCGGCCGAGACGCAGCCCCGCACGCGCCGGCTCGTGCCGAACCGACCCATCGGCCCCGACGCCAAGACCTAGATCATTTTTCGGTGAACCGGATCCGGTTCACCGGCAAACAATGCGGCGAGCGCATCGGACAATCGGGAGAGCCGTCGCTCCCCGCGACGTCATCACCGGGCTCGTCCCGGTGATCCCGATACGGTGAGGCTCGGCGCTTGTCTTCATCGGGATGGCCGGCAAGAGGCGGATGATGACCGGCCGGCCGTGACGTGGGGAGGCTATCACCACCCGCTCACACCACCCTCCCACGTCATCACCGGGCTTGTCCCGGTGATCCCGCTTCTGAGAGGCGCCGCGCCTTTCCGATCGGGATGGCCGGCACAAGGCCGGCCATGACGTGGGGAGGGTGGCGGGAAGGGCGGAGGGTGCCATGACGCCGGAGGGTGTTCGCACCGGGTCACACACACACACCATGTCATCACCGGCCTTGTGCCGGTGATCCCCATGGTGTGGAACGCCGCACCTCACCGGATCGAGATGGCCGGCACAAGGCCGGCCATGACGTGGGGAGGGTGTCATCACCGGGCTTGTCCCGGTGATCCCGATAACGAAGAGCGCCGCGTTTCACCGCATCAGGATGGCCAGCAAGAGGCCGGCGATGACCGGCCGGCCATGACGTGGGAGGGCGTCAGGAGGGCGTGAGTTCGATGACACGTCCGATGCTTGAGGCCAAGAAGAGAGATGAGCCCCCGTGAGCGGACGCAGTTCTAAGGATCCGCGGCGGCTTCCTCGGCATAAGTGGGGCGAAGGCGCATCACGCCCCAGAAGACGGCGAACCAAACGGCCGCCGCGCCGAGGATGATGGCCAGATCGGCCCATGACGGATCCTTCTCGGGCTGGAGGATCCAGAGCGTGTGCGTGCCGTGGTACAGGAGCGCCAGCGCGCTTCCGGCGATCATGCCGGCCCTGCTGACCCCCGACGGCACCAGCACCAGGACGGCGGCCAGCATCAGCAGACAGGCTCCCTTGAGGAGAGCGAGGCTCCCGGCATCCGCTCGCCTCATGTACCACGCGGCGCCATCCGGCAGATTGGCCAGCCAGACGATGATGAACTGCGCGAACCATGTCCACAGGGTCAGGAGCGCCATCGTGAGCAACGCCCGCTCCAGGCTCCTCATGCGCGCCGGCGAGGCAGGCTCCGGCCTGAGCAGCGTGACCAGGATGGCGAGCGCGAGGGCGGCCAGAGCCTGGCTCAGTCCGAAGGCGAAGCCGAACAGGCTCGACCACCAATGCGGCTCCCGGGAGAGAACCCAGTCATAGGCCGCAAAGCTCATCATGGGCGTCAGGAGGGCGAGCCCGACGGCGCTCGCCCGGCGTACGTACGGCGTCCGGATCAGCCAGACAGCCAGGGCGGCGCAGACCGACAGATAGACGGCGCTCCTCAGCAGGAAGAAGCCAGGGCTCAGGAAAGAGGCGCGCAGGGGCGGCAGGCCCGCCCGACCGCCGACCCAGGGGAAGATCTCGCCGAGGCCGAAAGCCAGCGGAAGACCAAGCAGGAGCAGCAGCGGCATCGTGAGGGCGGCGGCCTCCACCTCGGCTCGCACAGGGGCCAGCCAATGCTCGCTCATCACGTGGCCGATCATCAGCACCGCGAGGCTCCCCATGGCGAGCCCCGACAGGCCGATGAACGCGACATAGACGGCATCGGTCGGGCTCATGGGTTTTCCTCCAGACCCTGCAATCGCTTCACGTGGTGGGCGATCGCCCAGCGCTCCTCGGGCAGCACGCGGTCCGCGTAGGGAAACATCCGGCCCTTGCCGTGAGTGATCACCTGCACGATCTGCTCCGGCGACAGGCCGCGCAGGCGCTCCTCGCGATAGGATGGCGGCGGCGCGAAGCCGCGCGAGACGACCGTTCCGTCGCCGCGCCCGCCGATCCCGTGGCAGGGCGAGCAGAACACCCGGAACCGCTCCTCGCCCCGTGCCAGGAGTTGCGGCGTCGGTTCGGGCCCGGGCGGTTCGAGGGCCGCCTGCCGGGCGGCCGCTCCCCGGGCGATGGTGCCCGGCGGGAGCGCCTGATAGGGTCTCTGAACGGTCCGCGTGGACGCGACGGCATTCCGCTCCTCGGTGCCGGTATCGCAGGCTGCCAGGAGCCCTAGGCCGACGAGGCCGATCGCTAGCCGCATGCGGGGACCTCGCGCACCATCATCGGTGACTGGGCTTCCAGGAATCCTCGGGTCTCGCCGTCCTCGAACAGCGGATCGTCGCCCAGGATGCAGAGGAAGAAGCGGTCGTTCGACGCCCGCTCGAAACCGTGCACGGCGAAGACGGGATGATGGAGCCGCGGCAGCCGCAGGATCAGAAGCAACCCGATCAGGGTCGCGGCCCCCGCCCAGAGGATCGCGACGATCAGGGTCGCCGGGATGAAGGCCGGCCAGCTGTCGAGGGGACGGCCGCCCACGTTCAGGGGATAATCGACGGCGTTCATCCAGTACTGGGCGGTGTATTGGAGACCGGCGCCGATCAGGCCCGCCACGAAGGCGATCCAGGGAACGACGGTGGTGCGGACGCCGAGCTCCCCGGCGAGATCCGGCAGGGGGAACGGGCTGTAGGCATCGAGCCGCGTGTAGCCGGCGCGCTTCGCCGCCCTCACGGCCGCCAGAAGGGCGTCGGGCGTCTTGAATTCGGCCATGACGCCGTGGGGAGCCCGCGTCATGAGGAGGCCTCCTCGTGCTCGTCGTGGCGGGTCTCGAACATGGAGACCACCGGCAAGAACCGCACGAACAGCAGCAGGAGCGCGGCGAACAGCCCGAGGGTCCCGAGGAAGAGTCCGGTTTCCGGAAGGGTCGGCGCGTAGGTGCGCCAGACGGAGGGCAGGTAATCCGTTTGGAGGCCGCCGACGATGATCGAGAAGCGGTCGAACCAAACGCCGACCCCGATGGAAATTCCGACGAAGATCCCCGCGACGGTGCTCCGGCGCGCGGCCTTCAACCAGAGAAGCTGCGGGATCAGGATGCTGTAGACGATGGACGTCCAGTAGAGGCCCGCGTAATCGCCCGTGATGCGGTTGAAGGTGGCCTCCTGCGGCACGGGCTCGGCGAGAAGTGCCGACGCGATCTCGTCGAGGTAGAGATAGCCGGACACCAGGGCGCTCGCGAGGACGAGCCGGCCCAGGAGATCGACGTCCTCATCGTCGATATAGCGCCCCAGCCGCAGGCCCCAGCGCAGCAGGACCGCCACGAGCAGCACGATGGACAATCCCTGCGCCAGGCCGGTGGCCACGAAATGCAGCGGCTGGCGCGTCTCGTGCCAGTCGGGCACCAGGGTCACGGCGAACTCGAACGCCACCGTGCTCTGCATGATGAGGATCAGGGGCAGCACCAGGATGGCCACGAGGCGGTACGCGCGCTGGTGATAGGCCCAGTCGCGGACCGAGCCGCGCCAGCCGAGGGCGAAGACCCCGTAGAGGCGCTTTCCCGCCCGGGTCCGGGCGCGGTCGCGCAGGGTCGCGAGGTCGGGGATGAGGCCCACATACCAGAGCAGGCTCGTCACGATCGCGTGGGTGCTGATGGCCCAGAAGTCCCAGGTCAGGGTGCTGCGGAACTGCGGCCAGACCTGGAAGGTCGCCGGATAGGGGAAGACCCAGTAGAACAGCCAGGGACGCCCGAGATGGACGATCGGGAAGATGCCCGCGCAGATCACGGCGAAGAACGCCACGCCCTCGGCGAAGCGGTTGACCGCGGTGCGCAGGTCGTGGCGGCGCAGCACCAGGATGGCGGCGAACAGGCTCGCTCCGTTGGCGATGCCGATCCACCAGGCGTAGTTGATGAGGTCGAAGCCCCACACGAAGGGAATGTTCACGCCCCAGACGCCGACGCCGAGGATCGCCACCGAGATCAGCGTGTAGCCCAGCAGCAGCACGAGCGCGCCCGAGGCGAGAAGCGCGACCCACCAGATCCAGCCGAACCGCCTGGACAGCGGGACGTCCGCGACCGTGTTCGTCACCGCCTGGGCCTCGCTGCTCATCGGGCTATCCGTTCTCGCTGGAGAGCGCGATGCGGGCGAGATAGGTCGTCCGCGGCTTGGTGTTGAGATCGCCGAGCAGGGCGTAGTGGCGCGGGCTTTGCTTGAGGCGGCTCACGGCGCTCGCGGGATCGTTCACGTCCCCGAACACGATTGCTGTCGTCGGACAGGCCTGCTGGCAAGCCGTCGCCACCTCGCCGTCGCGCAGGGGCCTGTCCTCGACCCGCGCATCGGCGCGGGCCGCTCCGATGCGGTGTACGCAATAGGTGCATTTCTCCATGACGCCGCGGTCGCGGACGGTCACCTGCGGGTTCATGGCCTCGGGGGAGGCCACGTAGTCCGTGCCCTGGTAATCGAGGAAGTTGAAGCGCCGCACCTTGTAGGGACAATTGTTCGAGCAGGTCCGCGTGCCGATGCAGCGGTTATAGACCATGTCGTTGAGCCCCTCCGACGAGTGCACCGTGGCGTTGACCGGGCAGACCACCTCGCAGGGCGCCTTCTCGCAATGCATGCAGGGCACGGGCTGGAAATAGGTTTCGGGATCGGCCGGATCCCCCGCATGGTACCGGTCGACCCGCAGCCAGTGCATCTCCCGCCCCTTCGCCACCTCGTCCGGCCCGACGACCGCGATGTTGTTCTCGGCCTGGCAGGCGATGACGCAGGCGTTGCAGCCGATGCAGGCATCGAGGTCGATCGCCATGCCCCAGGCGTGGCCCTCATAGGGCCATTCCGGATAGAGCGAGGGCTGATCCGCCGCCGGCGCTGGCGCCTGATCGGGGGCGACCACCCGCACGATGTCGCGCCCCTGCAGGGAATGATGCCGTTGCGTCGAGACGACCGGGATGCGCTCGCCCGCCTTCCCGATCTCGCCAGTGGCGATCCAGGGGCGGCCGGAGGGGCGTACCGCATAGGCATCGAACCCGATGCCGTCGCCGATCCTGCCGGCGCGCCGACGCCCGTAGCCGAGCGGCAGCGTCACCGCGCCGGGCGCGTGGCCCGGCATGATCCACACGGGCGCGCGAACCGCCCGCCCCTCCACCGTGACGTCGACGGCATCACCCGAAGACAGGCCGAAGACGGCCGCCATCTCGGGCGCGATGAGGGCCGCATTGCCCCAGACCTGCTTCGTCAGGGGTTTCGGCAGCTCCTGCAGCCAGCCGTTATTCGCGTAGGTGCCGTCCCAGACGGAGGGATCGGGAACGAACACCACGTCGATGCCGCCGGATGTGGAGGGAGCTGCAGTTTCGGCCGTCATATCGAATCGTTCGGTCAATGCCACCGTGGGGGACGCCGAGCCCGCGATCACGCCGTCCTCGAGCGCGCCGGCCCAGCGTTCCTCGAAGCCATCGCCCCAGGCCTGGCGCCACGTGGCCTGGACCAGCGCCTGACCGTCCAGGTTCTGCCCCGCCATGAGGCCGAGCAACTCCTCCACGCTCAATCCGGGTTTGAGCGGCATCGTTGCGGGCTGCCTCAGGCCGACCGTCCCGTCGAAGGCGCGCAGGTCGCCCCAGCTTTCGAGCGGATGCGCCTCGGGGACATGCCAGTGGCAGACCTCCGCCGTCTCGTCGCGATGCTGGCCGAGATGGAGCGACAATGGAACGCGCCGGATCAGCGACGCCAAGTCGATGTCCGCCGGAGCGGCATAGACCGGGTTTCCGCCGAGGATCACGAGACGGGACACTGCGCCGGCTTCGATGGCGCTGACAAGGTCCGCGAGCGTCCCCGTCCCGTCATCGGCCGAACGCACCGGTTCGATGGCCCGAACCGTGGTGCCGAATGCGCCGAGACCGGCATTGACGGCATGCGCGAGGCCATGGATTCGGGCCGGCTGCTCGCGCCCGGGCACGACGAGACCACGCGACCCCGCCCGGCGCAGCGCATCCGCCAGCTTCGGAACGGACGGATGCACCTCGGTGGTCGGCGCCGCCCCTGTTCCCAGGGCGACCGCAAGGGCTTGAGCGAAAGCCTCCATATCTCTCGGCCGCAGAGGAACCCGCTCGTCCGCGCGGGCGCCGGCGAGGCTCATCCGCGTCTCGACGGCATAGAGGCGTGGCATCGCGCGGTCCCGCATCCGCCGCCGGGCCTGGTAATCCGCCGCATAGCGCAGATGCCCCGGCTCCTCGGC
This sequence comes from Microvirga sesbaniae, assembly GCF_025460805.1. Classification (GTDB taxonomy): domain Bacteria; phylum Pseudomonadota; class Alphaproteobacteria; order Rhizobiales; family Beijerinckiaceae; genus Microvirga; species Microvirga sesbaniae. Next base: position 322,916 of record NZ_JAMXFJ010000002.1, read on the forward strand.
GAACAGATCGCCCCCGAGGGTGACGATGACGTCGGCCCGGGTCGGATCGTAGACGAAGTCGAGATCCCGGCCGAAGGACGCCAAGGCGGCGTCTCGCCGGTTGCCGTCGTCGACGGGTGAGAACACATGAAACGTCGCAAATGGAAAGAGCTGCCGCGCCTGTGCCATGAGCCGGTGCAGGGTCGGAGACGAGGTCGGGGGCATCAGGACGTGCAGTCCCCGCCCCTCCGACACGACCAGTTCGTTGCGCACGGGTCGGATGGAGTTCGTGAGCTCCTCCCAGCTCATCGGAGAGCCGCTCCGGAGCGGCGTGTCGGACCGGTCCGGATCGTACAGGGACAGGATCTCCGCCTGGGCGAAGACGTCCGTCGCCCCGAGGCTTGCCGGATGCAGCGGGTTGCCCTCGATCTTGACCGGCCGCCCCTCCTGGGTCTTCACGAGAACGCCCCGGCCGAAGCCGTTCAGGGCCAGGGACGTGGCCACGGTGAGCGGCACGCCGGGCGTGGAGCCCGGCAGGGTCCGGCTCTGCGACAGGAGCGGGGCCTTGCCGTCGGATCCGTTGCCGTTGCAGGCGGCAAGGCCTCCCAACGCGAAGGAGGCGCTCATCAGCCGAAGAAGAGTCCGCCGGTCGATGGAGGAGGCCTGGACGACGTCGGGAAACTCGGCCTCGATCTGGCGCCGAACCTCCGGCCGGTCGGCGAGCTCCTCCAGGCTGCGCCAGAGCGTGGGCCCCTTCTCCGTCGTCATGGGGACAGGCACGGCGTCGATGTCGAGTGGTGGTTTCTCACGCATCGCGTCTACCGGTGACAGGTGTTGCAGCTGGTGAGGCGCCGGGAGGCCTCCTGATAGAACATGCGCACATCCTCGGGCAGGCCCTGGCCATGCGGCTCATATCCGGTCGCAAACACCGCCTCGCGCGGGCGCAGGTGCGGCACCGGATCGCGATGGCAATCAAGGCACCATCCCATGGACATGGTCTGGGTCTTGATCGTCTTGGTCATCTGGTCGACGCGCCCATGACAGGTCTCGCAGGCGACGCCCTTGGTCACGTGCGCGGCGTGATGGAAATAGGCATAGTCCGGCAGGCGATGAACGGACGCCCACGTGATCGGCTGACCGAGGTCGAAGCTCGATCGGACGGGTTCAAGGACGCTTGCCCCCACCCACACCTGAGAATGGCACGACATGCAGGTCTGGGCCGAGGGCATGCCGGCGTCCGCCACGCGCTCCACGGTCGAGTGGCAGTATCGGCAGTCGATGCCGAGCGATCCGCTGTGGAGGTCGTGCCGAAAGGGCACGGGCTGCGGCGCCGGCTTGCCGACATTCCAGGTGCTGCCGGAGCGTGCCCAGACATAGGCCATGGCCCCGGCGGCCACGACGCCCAGGCCCATGAGGACGATCGCCACCCGAAACAGAGTGGTCGCCGCCGGTGTGAAGAGCTGCGCCATCGCCCGTGCCGCGCACCCTTTGCTGAATCAGGCCGTGCGCCCGAAATGAAGCTTCGCTGTCGACACAATCGGTTCGGCGCAGCTTCGTTCCCTTAGACCAGCCGAAGGTCGATGCGCTCAGGATGGGTGAACACCTCGAAGGCATCCCCCCTTGCGACCGCCACCAGGGTGATGCCGCAGCTGTCCGCGACCCGCACGGCGAGGGCCGTCGGCGCCGAGACGGCGACCAGGATCGCGGCGCCCATACGGGCCGTCTTCTGAACCATTTCGACGGACACGCGACTGGTCAGCAGCACGAGTCCGTCAGAACGAGGCTCGGATGACCCGGCCAATGCCCCGGCGAGCTTGTCGAGCGCGTTGTGGCGTCCGACGTCCTCCCGAATGGCGATCACGCCCTCGCCTGGACGCCAATAGGCTGCGGCATGAATGGCGCGAGCCTCCCTGTTCAGGCGCTGGGCGTCGGAAAGGTCGGACATGGCGGTGCTGACAGCCCCGGGGGGCAGGCGAAGCGAACCCGTCACCGTCTTGACCGGCCGCGTGGCCTCGGCCAGGGATTCCACGCCGCACAATCCGCACCCGACGGGACCGGCCAAGGCACGTCGGCGCATCTGGTAGGAACTGCCCCTTCGATCCGACAGCCACATCCTGATCTCGCATCCGAGATCGTGCTCGACGATTTCCATCGACAGGAGATCGGCGGGTTCGTGAATGATCCCTTCCGACAGGCTGAAGCCGATGGCGAAATCCTCCAGATCGGACGGGCTCGCCATCATCACGGCATGGGTCGAACCGTTATAAGTCAAGGCAACCGGCGTTTCCTCCGGCACCACGCGTTCACCCGGGAAGGAGGCATCCCGCGCCACGCTCATGCGTGGCAGGCGGATAACGGGAGACACATGCAGGGTCATTCGGCTGCCTCCGGCCGACGCGTCTGCACCGGCGCGATGCGGATCGGAATCGATTTCGCCGCCGGCACCTTGCTATGGTCCGCGTGATGCCAGACCGGGATCAGCGGATTGCACTCGGGGTAGTACGCGGCACAGCATCCTTCGGGGATCTCGTAAGGGGTCACGCGCAATCCGCTCACCTGTCGCACGACGCCGTCGTCGACGGCCGTCGTGAGCGTGACCAGATCGCCTTCTCTCAGGTTCATCCTGGCGACGTCGTTCCGATTCATGAAGAGCACCATGCGGGTGCCCCTGACGCCCCTGAACCTGTCGTAATAGCCGTAGACGGTCGTGTTGAACTGATCGTTGGAGCGTACGGTCATGAGCTTGAAGATGTCGGGATCCTGCCCGGCGATCCCGAGATCCTCCTCCAGGCTCCGAGGCACGATGAAGTTGGCCTTGCCTGTCTTCGTCTTCCAGCGCCTCTCGCGCGCCGCGATGGGGCGGTGGAAACCGCCCGGCTGCCACATGCGCTTGTTGAAATCGCGAAAATCTTCGGGATAGGTCTCCTCGATCGCGTCGCGGACGAGGGCATAATCGGCCACCCACTCATCCCAGGGCACCTTGTCGTTCTGCGGAAGCGTCGCCTTCGCAATCTCCGCGACGATGCGCGGCTCCGACAGGAGATCGGAGCTTGCGGGTCTTGCCACGCCCTTCGATCCATGGATGCAGGCTGTCGAGTCTTCGACGGCAACGGCTTGAAGCCCGGTTTCCTGCTCGTCGATCTCGATGCGCCCGAGACATGGGAGAATGTAGGAAATCTCACCGGGGATGAGATGGTTGCGATTGAGCTTCGTCGAGATCTGCACGGACAGGCGTAAGCGCGTCCAAGCGTCCTCCAGCGCCGCCGTCTCCGGTGCGGCCCGCACGAAGTTTCCTCCGAGCGCCACGAACGCCCTCACCTCGCCTCTGAGAATGCCTTCGCAGGCCTCGACCGTCGTCGTTCCCTTCCAGCGCGGCGGCTCGAACCCATATTGCTCCTTGAGCTTGTCGAGGGGCACCAGCTCGGGCTTTTCCGCAATGCCGACCGTACGCTGTCCTTGCACGTTGGAGTGGCCGCGGACCGGGCAGATCCCGGCCCCCGCCTTGCCGATGTTGCCGCGCAGAAGCAGCAGATTGACGAGCATCTGCACATTCTCGACCCCGGCCTTGTGCTGGGTCAGCCCCATGCCGTAGATGCCGATCACCGCGCTCGCCTGAGCGTACGCGGTTGCGGCCGCCTCCAAGTTCGCCTGAGGCAGGCCGGACTGGCGCTCCAGTTCAGGCCAGGACGCCTCGCGTGCAGCGCGAGCGAATGCCTCGAACCCATGCGTGTGCTCGGCGATGAAGGCATGGTCGAGTACGGGCCTGCCGCCGACCTCCCGGGCGCGGTCGTCGGCTTCGATCAGGATCTTGGCCATGCCCATGAGGGCCGCGATGTCCCCGCCGATCTTCACCTGATGATACTGCGACGAGATCCGCGTTTCCGAGCCCGTCAGCATTTCCGTCGGCGCCTGGGGATTGGTGAAACGTTCGAGCCCGCGCTCCTTCAGGGGATTGAACGTGATGATCGGCACCCCGCGCTTCGCGGCTTCCTGGAGCGGATGGAGCATGCGCGGACTGTTCGTTCCGACATTCTGGCCGAAGAACAGGATGCAGTCGGTCTTCTCGAAATCGTCGAGAATGACGGTTCCCACCGAAACCCCGATGCTCTCGGGCAACGCGACCGAGGTGCTCTCATGGCACATGTTGGAGGAATCCGGCAGATTGTTGGTGCCGTAAAGCCGCGCGAACAGCGCCCACATGTAGGATGTCTCGAGGGAGGCGCGGCCAGAGGCATAGAGCACCACCTGACGCGGATCGAAGCCTTTCAGCTCCTGGCCGATCTCGCGGAACGCATGCTCCCAGGTCACCGGCTTGTAGGTATCCGACGCCGCATCCCAGCGCATGGGGTGCGTCAGACGTCCGGCCTCCTCGAGGTCGTGATCGCTCCAGGTTCTCAGTTCGGAGAGGGTATGCTCGGCGAAGAACTCGGGCGTCACCCGCTTGGTGGTCAGTTCCCAGGCCGTGGCCTTGGCGCCGTTCTCGCAATACTCGAAGGTGCGGGGTTCAGCGGGCTTGGCCCAGGCGCAGCTCACGCAGGCATAGCCGTCCGGCTTGTTCTGCTTGAGCAGGATCGCATTACCGCTGAGGAGCCGCCCTTCCCTGGTCAGGATCGTCTCGACGGATTTGAGGGACCCCCACCCGCCTGCAGGCCCGGGGTAAGGTTGGATCTTCGGCTCATCGTTCATGGGACAGCCTCCCGCCGGCCGCCGTTCACGCCCGGCGATCCTTGCAACCCATGTCAATGTTCGGAAAGCCTGACCGTTCCGCCCGCGGGGATACCGACCGGAAAAGTTCCAGGACCGCCACCGGAAACGGCTGCGGCGAAAATCTGCGGCGAGAGGCCTAAAACGGGCTAGACAGGGGGCGAGCGGTTTGTTACACGCACGGCCTCTTCAGCGGACATCGCGCCGCTGAATTCGCTTCGGCGACGGGTGTGTAGCTCAGTTGGTAGAGCAGCTGACTCTTAATCAGCGGGTCCAAGGTTCGAATCCTTGCACACCCACCAAATTTCCGCAATGTAAAACAAATACTTAGGCCGCTGAGCGGCGGGCCGACGGCGAGTCGCATTGTCCCGCTGGTCGCACACTGGTCGTGTTCTCTTTCAGGCGATGTTCTCCCTTCGTGGCGGCCCTGAGCCCCAATGGCGAGACAAAAGGCGATCGGTGAAGAACCATTGCTGGAGTCCCGGTGTCGAACCTACGCCGATCGGAACGTATGCCGTTGCGTGGCTATGCGAGCAGCCGAACTGTCTCATCTTCAACCGCTGAAATGACACCTTTGACACTGACAACGAAATTACGAAACACATTCACGATTGAGAGGCCGTTCACCGGCTCAATATCGCCGAGTGTCACGAACAGATCGATATCCACATTGTAGTAACGCTCGAATTCGTACGTCGCGCGTAGGATCTCGATCTCTTTTGTGTCAGCGTCCCAAGATCCGGTCTGGAAACGAACCTCTCCGGGGATAGACCATTCTACTGCATCCGACGGGATAATGGGGGTGGCCATAGCCCCAATACATGATCACGGCCGCGATCCCGGGTTGCATGGCGAGATCCGGGGTGGCGACCAGATCGAACCCGACCTCTTTGGAGGCTCGGGCATAGTTCGCCTTGCCGGTAAGCTGCACATAGCCCCGGCCAGCAAAACGGGCCCCGTCGCCCGGGGTCAGGTTGCCGAGCTCGGGCGCCTTCGCCGGCCGGTCGCCCCGGATGTCGTACATGCGTTGAAAATAAGTGCCGCCGCCGAGTTCCTTGATCGGCTGCATGGTGCGGGGCGTCTCATGGTAAACAGTGGCCAAGCAGTAGGCGAGGTGCTCCAGGGGCATATCGGCCGGCGCCGCGGTCAGCAGGGCGTCCATGCCCTGGACCTGGCCCTCGGTCAGCTTGCCGCCGAAAAGCGCCGTCCGGACGGCATTGAAGAAGGAGGCGCGGTTCAGCGCCCGCCCGAATGTCTCGGTGGTCATGATGTCCTCGTGATGTGCAAAAAGTCGTGTCGGCGCGCCTAGATCGGCGGTTTTTGAGATGCTAGAGGCAGAGTTATGCAAAGCTCTGTAGTCGCCGATTGGAAGGGGCACTGCCCCATTTGTGGCCCGTCTCGCTTTGTGGCGCGGAACCCTTGGTTCCGAGATCACCTGATCTGTCAGAAATGCGAGGGAGGATCACTTCCGAGAGAGCGGGCCTTGATGCTGGCACTCAAAGCAGTCGCCCCAGACTGGTACAATAAGGAGATCCACGAGAGTTCGCCCGGATCGAGCGGCGTCTCGGTCCGCCTGCGTAATTCATGCCGGTTCTACACCCCGACCCACTACTTTCCAGGCATCCCCCTCGGGACCCTGCACCAGGGCTACCGGTGCGAGGATCTGGAGAAGCAGACATTCGAGGACGAAGCCTTTGACTTGGTCATCACGCAAGACGTTCTGGAGCATGTCTTTGATCCAGCCGCAGTCCACAGGGAGATCTAGCGGACGCTGAAGCCGGGGGCTATCACATCCACACTACCCCGATTTACAAGCACCTGGCAGAAACCCGGCAGTGCGCCAGGCTGCGCCCGGATGGCTCCATCGAACATTTGGAGGAGCCGGAATACCACGGCAATCCGGCCGATCCCTCCGATCCAGAGGGAGGATCGCTCGTCACCTACCGCTACGGGTACGACGTTGCGGATCTGATCGCGGAATGGGCTCCTTTCGACGTTGAGATCCGGCGTTTTAACGACAGGACCCACGGCATCATTGCTGAGTTCACCGAAGTTATTGTCTGCCGAAAGAGGCAAACCAAAGAGTGAGGCCCTGACATTGAGCCAGGGCGCGCCTCACGTCCGGCTCACTTCGTGCCAAATCCCGCCATTGCGACCGTACAGAACAACATAGTTGAAGCCGTTGCCGGTGATGTCACCATTCGCCAGGAACATATTGCCGGTGCCGCTTTTCAAGACAGCCGAGCTCTGTAGGTGGACGGTCAGATAGTTTCCGTCCGTGTTGTTGAGCCCCACCAGGGAAGCGCCGGCCGCGCCGGTTCCGCCACCCGCCGCAAAGCTGACGGTTGGTGGAGACGTGTATCCCGCCCCGCGGTTCGTCATCACCACAGCCTTAACCTTGCCGCTATTGCTGACAAGCGCCACGCCGGGCTTGCCCGTCTATGGCTCCCGGCGATCAAGCTGCCGCTCTTGAGCTTCCCAAGTGTGCTTCTGCTGTGGCTTCTGTCAAAGCAAGAACAAGAACACCAATGTCTTCGCCCAGAAGATCGATAGCGTTGCGGGCGTACTCTCGAAAGCGCTCCTTGCGGATTGCAGGCTCATCGTCCCAGCGAGATGTTGTCTGCTCGGCCTCATGAATCGCCTGAGCCACCAATTCGATTGTGTAATTCATTTTGGCACCAGCGATGAGAACTGATCCTGCTCTCGGTTTAAGAAAAAGGGTTCGTAGCCTTCAATTGCTGGCCAGCAGAATGCCTGCTCCAGTGAAGGACTTACCAGACACAACAATGAGGATGAACGCACGCTGAAGGGACAAAACTTTCATCCCAAGCTAAGGTTAGCATGGCTGATTTGCCGAATGCTGGCTGTAGCCAGAATGACACAGGAGCCATGAACTTCTAGGAAGCCATTCGCTCATGTTCTCGCCGGCCCATTTCCCTCTCGACTTTCGCAACTGAGGGGGACGCCATCATGCAGAAAGCATTCCGCATCATCATCCAACACCGCCTTCTTTCACGGGCGGAGTTGGCCTGTTCGTCCCTGGTGCTGGAGGAAGCCACGAAGACGGCAGCAACAATCACTGTCCGGGAGAAGCACGGCGGCAAGTCTGGTGACGCCCCGCAAACGTCTCCGCGTCGGTTCACCATGGAAATCGACCTGAAGACCGGAGGCGCTCGATGGGACAGTAACGATGAGATAGAGATGAAGCCTGTCTCTCGATGAGCCGCAGCACCAGACTACTCGGCGGCCGTCATGATCCCGTCGTTCGCTGCGAAATCCATATGCTGTTGGGCCCACATCGCTGCCTGGGTGCGATTAGCTGCCTTGATCTTCCGCAGGATGCCTTTGAGGTGAACTTTGACCGTGGCTTCAGCCACTCCAAGCTCTCGTGCAATGTGCTTGTTTGAGGCGCCCAGGGTCAGGTGGCTCAGGATCTGGGTTTCCCGTCCTGAAAGTCTGCCGGCTATCCCATTGACCGCAGGACCGATGACCACGGCACCATCCGGGCGGGCCTGACGCTGGCGAATAGCATCATCCCACAGGTTGAGCGCCAATGCTGGTGCGATGAAGGCTTCGCCCAGCATGACGAGCTCGAACGCCTTGATCAGGGCCTCACGCTTCATCCCCGTTGAGCAAAGCCCATCCAAGCCTGCTTGGAAGGATTGGACCATGGCTGCGGGTTCCATGCTCTCAGTCAGGAGAACCACGCGAGCCGAAGGCCATTGCGCTTTACACTGCTCAATGGTCTTACTCAAATCATCAGTCGCCAGGCTGCTGTAGATAAGGCAGAGGACAGGCACTTCTGGTGACTGTTCGGGCTTCTCGCCCGATACAATGAAATGCGTCCCTGAGAGCATGTGGCTGACGCCACTGCGGATGAGCGCATTCTGGCAAACCAGAACAGTCGTCACAACGGCAGGTGCATTCTGAGCAATCGAGGGGATCCGCTCATTGTAGACGACGTCGTGGTTCATGATTGTGTAGCCCCTATTGATGTTCAGCAATTTGCATCCGAGAGGACCCGTGCTGGCCATCAGCACTCGCTTAGAGGAGCCTTGATGGATAGGAGCATCAACCCAAGATGGGCCCATGTGAGCTGGACCTTGCAGCCCTTAACGGCTGGTCAATGCGATGGTTCCTTCGCCGAGGCTACCACTAGAGAGGTACTTCTCTGCCTGTCACAAGCTTGGCGATAAAGCGCCGATTGAACACGGCAGGACTCGAACCGGCACGTGAAGCTCTACTGGATGAAAACCTCCGAAGAGTTCCCGCATGGCATTTGGCCGGAAACACAATTCACCTGCTGTGATGAGAACAGGCCGGAGCGGGACAGCGACGGTCGCCGGCGCGCCTATATCGGCAACGTTCATCAAGAGCCCCATGGGCGACAGGCCAGCATGTAGGGATGGAGTGTGATGGCCACATTCGCCGCACCCAAGAACCCCGCCCCTCTTCTGGCGAGAGCCGAGGAGGAAAGATCCAGGCGTCAGGTCGTGCAAACCTATGAGAGGATGCTGCGGTTCTATGGTCGCGCAGTCTAGATATTACAGCCATGACACGATGAGGCGATGAGCCCCCGGGGTCACCGGAAGAGTTCGGCTGTCCGCTGACAGTTTCTTGGACCGTCTGCGAGGTCCGCCTGAGGCTTTCCTGATGCACCAAGCGCCAACGCTGAAGCATCGGACCCAAAAGTGGACTTGCACTTTTGGGATCCATCCGATGCTTTCCTCTTGAATGAGAGCATCGGTCAGAACGGAAAACCGGATCCACTTTTCCGTCCGATGCTCTGGTGCCTTCCATGCTGATCGAACCGAAACTTGCTCATGGCCTGAAGATGGGACGATTGGTCCAAGGCCGCCGTGAACTGTGTTACAGGTTGCTGCTGTTCCATAAGGACGTTGTGGGAAGGAGCGTCCGAAGCTTGGCGTAGCAGTCACCTTGGGCAACGGAATTAAGGCTTCCGCCTAAACCAGTTGCGGATCACCGCAACAGCCGCGAGCCCGAGTGTTCCGCTCGTGACGAAGAGAATCATTTGCCTTAGAACATGTGTGAGAAGATCACCTTCATGATAGGGCCTCCAGAAGGCGTGATCGTATCCGTGAACGATCGTCACGATGACGCCGAGCACCGCGCCATAGAACGCGAAACGTTTCGTATCCCAGGGTTTCACCGATTGAGGTTGCTTGCTCATTCCGCGTTACTACAGCCCCGTTTGCACCAACGATAGGCTCGAGCTTATTTCTGCTCCGGGCCCCGCTTTGATCACGCCGTACGCGAGGTGTCCGGTGCCGGCATCTTGACGCGGCCAAGGTTAAATTTCGGTAGCAGCAGGTGCATTACATATCGAGCATCGTCGGAAATTCTGGACTATCTTCGCTCGCGCCTGCCAGACTGATAAAGCTAGGCAAGCTCGGGGATGAACCCATGCCAGATGAGCACGATGCCTTATTTGGAAACGTGAGAAGGACCCGCATCATCCTGCTCCTCCTCGCGCTTCTGTGCGTGGGTGTCCTGGCTTTGCTCGCCGGATACCTCTTCTTCAATTTGTTCTTTGAACCGTACAGCCCTGGCCGTTTCCTGTGGTAGCCCTCTCCTCCTCGCGAACCTTTGAGAGGTCGCGCCTCACGACGCTGTTCTCTCCTCGTCAAAATGGGTGTTACGGGGCTTCCATGGGCAGATTTCCTCACTAGCTTTTGGGAAAAGAAGCCATTGCATGGCTGCAAGGACAAGCTTCGTGTAAACAATTACACAAGGTAGAATGAGTGACCTTGATCGTGAAGTGCGTGAGAAGCTGCAAAGGCTGGAGAGCATCGAGGCCCGGCTGACGCATCACGAAAAGACCACCCGCCTTGGCTTGATCTGGCTGACCGTCCTGGCCTTCGCAGTGCTCGTCCTCTTGGGCTACTACATCATCCACCTCTAAAGCTTCGGACGTGAGAAGTGGACACCACTTTTGGGATTGATCCGAGGCTCCCTGTCTTGACCGGCGCATCGGATGAGGCGGCCCTCTGGGTGCGTCCGATGCGCTAGGCGCCCACGGTACTCGCGCAGCAGTGCGTCATTATCTTCGATCACGAGCTGACGTAGCACCTCGAGAACCGCCGCATCAGGCGCGAGGGCACGCCGGCCTTCCTCGCGCTCCTGGCGGTGCCAGTTCAACACGGTGCCCGGGCAAACCTGGAAGCGGCGGCCGATCGCGACCTGAGGAAGGTCGTCGCGTTTGAAGGCGCCCAGAACGCGCTCACGCAAATCAGCGGAATAGGGCTAGCGCATCGTGCAGAAAAGTGGACCCGGTTTTCTGCCCCGAGCGATGCGCCGCTTAAGGAAGTGAGCATCGGATGGATCCCAAAAGTGCAAGTCCACTTTTGGGTCCGATGCTTTAGGAGATGGCTCGCCTCCGGGGCCATATCCCAATCAGCGCACAGATCCCTCGGATGGATTCAAGCCCAGATCGAAAACGCTCTAGCTCACGTTGGCAGAGGTCTTCGGCTCAGCAGAACCTGCAGCATCTTGAGATTGAGACTTCTTTGATTTTTGGCCCCGTGTCACAACCGGCGCCGCCTCCGGAGCATCCGTGGTATCCACCGGACCGGCTTCGGTCATCGTCTTGCCCCTTCGTGCTTCCTCGGGGCCGCCACCTTCCCTCCGGAGGCGATTCAAACCCTTCTGAACCGACTTCAGGAAGACCTCAGCGGCGGATCCAGCTTCTTGGATGACAACCAGTTTCGTCAGCGTGCGTTCGAGCTTGTCGCCTCGCCTGATAGCCTTGGCAGTCAGCACCAACTCATCACCGAAGATCTTCGACTTCTTGGCCATAGAGCATCCTCATCATGTTAGCGGCGCACTCGCTAGCAGGCAGAGCCTCACAGGAAAAGTGAAGTTTCGATGACAGTTTGATGACACTCTGTGTCTTGGGTTCACCGGTGTCGGCCTCTCTCCCGATCCTGAGCATCGAGCGCTCCTGTTAGCCGCTCCTTGGCCGCGCTGGCGTCGCAGATCGCATCGGCGAGCCGGTTGATCGAAGCGTTCAGCTGGGTCATGGCCGCCGTGTCGGCAAACACGGTCGCCCCTACAGAGACGGTCGTCTCCGGGGGTGAGATCCTCTTGGCTGCGTCCCCTGCCCTGCTTCCCCTCCAGGCCGCCAGCAGCGCAATGATCAGCGTTCCGCCGGCCACAGCATCAGCGACGATCATACCGAGCATCAAAGCAAGCTCTGAGGATGGAGAAGACCCCGGCAACAGCGAGCAGGCCGTAAACAACCGTCCCCGTTGATGCCACCCCATTGCAGAAGAATCTGTCCTTGGCCACGAGCCGGGCGACCTGAGCTCAGGACACTGCGCCGAAGAGCGATCCGAACATCCGATTTTTCTGATTTGAGGGGCCCCCAAAAAGAACTCTTAATCAGCGGGTCCAAGGTTCGATTGCTTGCACACTCACCGATCTCTTCAAGACCAACAATCGCGGCACGGTCCGCTGGGTCGTATCCGTCGATGTTGCGGACAAGCGCGACGGATCATGCCACAATCGCATCGATACGATGAACCACTCTCAGTCCGCCGAGGGTTGCGCGCGCCATCGCTGATGGGAGCAGGCGCGCATTCCGGCTCGAGCCGGAATGCGCGACAGCGAGGCAATGTTACTCTGCCGCGTGCTGGGCGTGCAGGCGCGCGCCGCGGCTCATGAGCTTGTTGAGCGCGCCCAGATAGGCCTGGGCCGAGGCGACCAGGGTGTCCGGATCGGCCGCGCGGGAGGTCACGCTGCGGTTGTCGGCCGAGAGACGGACCGAGACCTCGGCCTGGGCGTCCGTTCCCTCGGTCACCGCATGCACCTGGTAGAGCTCCAGCACCGCTTCGTGAGGCACCAGGGCCTTGATGGCGTTGAAGGTGGCATCCACGGGACCATTGCCCTCCTGCTCCTCGATGACGACCCGGTCGTCCACCTGGAGACGCATGGTGGCGCGCTGCGGTCCGCGGGTGCCGGCCACAATGTGGAGCGAGACCAGCTTGATGCGGTCATGGGCCATGGCGATGTTCTGATCGACCAGGGCCTCGATGTCCTCGTCATAGACGTGCTTCTTGCGGTCCGCGAGTTCCTTGAACCGCTCGAACGCGTCCTGGAACTGGTTGTCGGACAGGCTGTAGCCCAGTTCCTCCAGCTTGTTGCGGAAGGCCGCCCGACCCGAATGCTTGCCCATGATCAGGGAGGTCTTGGACACGCCGACGCTCTCGGGCGTCATGATCTCGTAGGTCTGGGCATTCTTGAGCATGCCGTCCTGGTGGATGCCGCTCTCATGGGCGAAGGCGTTTCGGCCCACGATCGCCTTGTTGTACTGCACCGGGAAGGACGTTGCGGCCGATGCCAGCTTCGAGGCGCGGGTCAGCATCGTGCTCTCGATGCCCGTCTCGTAGGGCAGCACGTCGCCACGGGTCTTGATCGCCATGACGACCTCCTCAAGGGCCGCATTGCCGGCGCGCTCGCCGATGCCGTTGAGGGTGCATTCGATCTGCCGGGCGCCGCCCTCCAGCGCCGCCAGGGAATTGGCCACGGCCAGGCCCAGGTCGTTGTGGCAATGGGCCGAGAAGATGGCCTTGTCCGCATTGGGCACGCGCTCACGCACGGCCCGGAACATGGCCCGGTACTCGTCCGGCGTCGCATAGCCCACCGTATCGGGCAGGTTGATGGTGGTGGCGCCGGCCTTGATGGCCGCTTCCACGCAGCGGCACAGATAGTCGATGGGCGTGCGGGTGGCGTCCATGGCCGACCACTCGATGTCCTCGATCAGGTTGCGCGCCTGGGTCACCGTCTTGGTGATGATTTCCAGGACCTCCTCCTCCGACTTGCGCATCTGGTGCGCCAGATGGATCGGCGAGGTGGACACGAACGTGTGGATCCGCGGACGGGCCGCATGGCGCACCGCCTCGCCGGCGCGGGCGATGTCGGCCGAGATGGCCCGGGCGAGCCCCGCGACGGTGGCGCGCTTCACCTGCTTGGCGATGAGGGAGACGGCCTCGAAGTCGCCGTTGGACGCGATGGGGAACCCCGCCTCGATGATATCGACCCCCATGGTGTCGAGCAGTTCCGCAACCTCGAGCTTCTCCTCCAGGGTCATGGTCGCACCGGGGCATTGCTCGCCGTCGCGCAGGGTCGTGTCGAAGATCAGAACGCGGTCCTTGGAGGAGCCGGATACGGAAGCGGTCATCATGTCAGTCCTTCTCGGAGGGAGCGAGGCCTTGCAGGGGGCCTTCAGCGCTCAAGGTTGTTTCTGCTGGTCCAGAACCCCTGAGAGCCCAGGCGGCGACGCCCAGCCGACCCTCAGGGGCAGCTAAGGAGAAGGAGGCCAAGAAGACGCGCACGATCGGCCGCTGGGGCGGGTCCGTTCATCCATGCGCTGGGGGAGCCGATGATCATCGCTGCCCAAATCCTCCTCGGCCGCGGACGTGAAGCCGCGAACAACGGGCTTGTTTGTAATGGGGCTTCGCCTGGATGGCAAGTCGTTGAAACAAACGAAAAGACAAAGCCCGACTAACGGATGGGTTATGACGTCTGGCGCGGGAGGGCTGGTTCATGGCCAAAATGCCCTAGATCCGGGAAGCTTGGCTTTGTCCCCGGCTCTCGACGGTATAGGAGTCCTTCCATGAGAACAGCAATCCACGTCCTCTCTCTCACCGGTTTGCTCGCGCTGGCCGCCTGCAACCAGACGGCCTCGCCCCCTGGTCCGGAGAGCGCCAGCGCAACGCCGGCGGGCTTCCGCATGCCGCAGGGATCGGGCTGCACGGGCGAGATCGACCGCTACCGGGCCGTCATGAGCAACGATCTTGCCATGGGGCACGTCAACCAGTCGGTTTACAACCAAGTGGACCGGGAGCTCCGCCAAGCGGAATCCGCCTGTGCCGGCGGGCGTGACGCGGAAGCCGTCCGTCTGGTCCATGCCACGAAGGCCCGTCACGGCTATCTTTGATCGAACACCCAGCCGAAGAAGGATTGCAGGAACAGCGGCATCCGTTCCGGATCGATATCCGCCTGCCCGCGCACGATGCGCACGTCCTGCAGTTCCGGCTCGGGCTGGGCCGCGATGTTCGCTCGGATCCTCGCGGCGCCCTCCTCGGCGGTGACCGGCAGCGTCACCATCCGCAGGAGAGCGATGGTCGGCCAGCGCTGGACGATGATCCACTCATCGTCCACGTGGTAATCGCCCTCGGTGAGGCCCGTTTCCTCGGCCAGTTCGCGCGTGAGGCTGGTGGCGAGATCGACCGTGCCGTCAGGCCTCAGGTCGGATCGATCGGGCGTGCCGGCCGCGAAATAGACGCGACCCGCATTGGTGGTGCCGTTCCCCATCACCCCGCAGATGAAGGCCCCGTCGGAGCCGCGCAGCGCTCCCATGGCGAAGCCGTTGGCGATGGCAGGGTCCGGATAACCCTTGTCGATCCAGGCGACGAAATCGGCGTAGTCGACTTCGAAATAGATGTTCCGGCACAGGTCCCGCTCGAACTGGACATCCTGGAGCAGCAGCACCCGCCCGTTGAACATCTGCGGCTTGCCCTGGGTGCGCCGCCTCCAGTTCTCCGCGACAAAGTCCCGGTTATGCTCGGGCCACGCCCAATCGAACGGTCGGCAGACCGCCTCGACACGGGAGACGCGCCGGATCTGTGGCTCCCGGTTCACGCCAGAATCTCGCCGCGGCTCACCATCACGGCGGACCCGCCGATCTCGGCCGACGCGAGGGCCCCGTCCTTGATCACCATCTGAAGGACGATCTCGCTCGGGCGGCCCATCTCGACACCCTGCTCGATGACGATGTTGTGCTCGCCGTCGCCCAGAGGTTCGCATTGCATCAGCGCGCCCGCAAAGGCCGCCGCGGCCGAGCCTGTCGCGGGATCTTCCGCGATGCCCATTCCCAGACCGAACATGCGGGCGCGGAACCGAAGCCCATCGGCCTGAGGAATGCGCGCATAGACATAAGGCGCCGGATGATCGCTGTCGCCGAACGCCTTATCGAAAGCCTCTCCCTGCGGTTTGGATTTCGCCAGCGCCTCAAGGGATGCAACCGGCACGAGATCGTAGGCGACGCCGGCCGAATGGCGGCTCGGAACGTGTCTGTCGAAGCCGATGTCGGTCGGATCGAGACCGAGCGCCCACGCGCATGTGGCGGAATCCTTCCCCTCGCCCCACACGAAGGGCAGGCGCGGCAATCGGAACCGCGCCGTGCCGCCGGTCGCACCCTGCACCTCGACCGCGCAGGGAACGATGCCCACCTGCTCCTTCAACCCGAAGGCCGCGGCGCCCGCTTCGCCGTTCTGGTCGAGAAGCGCCAAAAGCACCGCCGTTCCCACCGTGGGATGTCCCGCGAAGGGCAGTTCACGGGCCGGCGTGAAGATACGGATGTCGGCACGCTGGCGCGGCTCGGACGGGGGCAGGACGAACACCGTCTCCGAGAGGTTGAACTCCCTGGCGATCCTCTGCATGCCCGCCGTGTCCAGCCCTTCAGCCTCCAGAACAACCGCGAGAGGGTTTCCGGCGAAGCGCTCGGACGTGAAGACATCGAGAGTGACGAAGCGGCGGGACATGCGGAGCGATCCTTTTCGGGAGCCTTCGACGGGTCGGCAATGGCGATTCTTCGGCGCCCGATGAGGCACTGCCGGGAGCGCTCCTGTCAACCGAGGTCGAAGGCATCGCGCCGGAGGCGCTGTCAGCCAGGGCCTGAAGCCTGGCTCGTCCATCCCGGACATCGGCCGGAGGATCCGCCGCGACGTCCATCGCTCTTCCGATCGGGATGGCCGGGACGGATGGCGGTCTCGGCCCGTGGCGAGAACGACCGTCCCGGGAAGCGTCGGCCTAGCGCACCGTGCGAAAAAGTGGACCCGGTTTTTCGCGTCGAACGGTGCGCCGCTCAAAGGCTTGAGCATCGGAATCAATCCCAAAAGTGGAATCCACTTTTGGGTCCGATGCTCGAGCGCACCGTGCGAAAAAGTGGACCCGGTTTTTCGCACGGTGCGCCGGCCAAGAGGGGAGCATCGGAATCAATCCCAAAAGTGGGTCCACTTTTGGGTCCGATGCTCTAGATCGCCGCCTGGCGCACGAAGCGGTCGTTGAAGGTCGCCGCGAGATCCACCTTGGCGTCCTTCAGTTCGGGATCGAGCTGGCGCAGCATGTCGAGCACGCTCTGCATGCCGGTCATCTGGATGATGCCGTCGCGCGAATAGCTCTCGAGCGAGTTCTGCACCGCCTTGAGATAGAGGGGCTTGTCGCCCAGGTAGTATTCCTCCGGCACCGTGGCGGCGATATCCTCGGGCTTTGCGGTCTGGAGCCACTTCAGGCTCTTTACGAACGCATTGACGAGGCGCTGGGTGGTTTGCGGGTTCTGTTCGATGAAGTCCTTCTTCGTGTAGAGCGTCGCCGCAGGATTGGAGCCGCCGAAGAGCGCGCGGGTTCCGGCCTCGGTGCGCGTGTCGATCAGGATCTGAATGTCCCCGTCGGCTTCGAGCTTGGCGATGACGGGATCCAGATGAGAGATCACGTCGATCTCGCCCTTCTTCATCGCGGCCACGCCGCTGGCGCCGGATCCGACGCCGATGATGGCGGCATCGGACGGCTTCAGGCCGGCCTTCACCATCGCGTATTGCGCGGTGAGCGCGGTCGAAGATCCCGGTGCGGTAACGCCGATCTTCAGGCCTTTGAAGTCGGCCGCCGACTTGATCTGCCCAGCCTTGTCCTTCCTGACCGCGATCACGATGGCGGGAAAGCGGCCGAGTTCGGTGACGGCCACGACATCCTGCCCCTTGGCCTGCATGCGGATCGTATGCTCGTAAGCGCCGGTCACCACATCGACGGAGCCGCCGATGAGCGCCTGAAGCGACTTCGCACCGCCGCCGAAATCGTTGATCTCGACCTCGAGTCCCTGCTCCTTGAAGAAACCCTTCCGCTCGGCAATGGTGAGCGGCAGATAGTACAGAAGCGGCTTGCCGCCGACGCCAAGCGTCACTTTCGCCTTCTCCGGCGCTCCCTGCGCGAAGGCCCTCGGCCCGAAGGCCGCACTCAGCCCGAGCGCTCCGGCGGTCTTCAGAAATGTACGGCGTTCCATGGCGTATCTCCCTGTTGTGGCGAGGTCAGCTTGAGTTCTTAAGTTCGTCCGGCCAGAGACGTCTGCGGCCGCCAGACCAGGAAACCATTCTCGATCCTCGTCACGAGCATGTCGATAAGGATGACGAAGACGGACAGGATCAGCATGCCGGCGAAGACGCCGGTCACGTCGAACACGCTCTCGGCTTCGTGAATCTTGTAGCCGAGGCCGGCAGAAGATCCGAGATACTCCCCGACGACGGCGCCGACGAGCGCGAAGCCGACGGACGTATGAAGGGACGAGAACACCCAGGTGAGCGCAGACGGCCAGTAAACGTGCCGGAGCAGCTGGCGTTCGTTCATGCCCAGCATGCGGGCATTGGCGAGCACGACGGGCGACACCTCGCGGACGCCCTGATACACGTTGAAGAACACGATGAAGAAGACGAGCGTGAAGCCGAGCGCCACCTTCGACCAGATCCCGAGGCCGAACCACAGGGCGAAGATCGGAGCGAGCACCACGCGCGGCAGAGCATTCGCAGCCTTGATATACGGGTCGAAGACCGCGGCCAGCAGTTCCTTGCGCGCGAAGAGGAACCCGAAGATGATGCCGCCGCCGGCGCCGATCAGGAAGGCCAGGATGGTTTCCACCAGCGTGATCCAGAGATGTCCCCAGATCTCTCCGCTGGCAAAGAGAGTCCAGCACCGCTTCAGGACGTCGAGCGGAGTCGAGAAGAAGAACTGGACCTGCTTGGGCGTGCCTGTGATCGGATAGACGGTCAGCACATGCCACAACAGCAGAAAGATCAGGCCGACGCCGATCTGAAGAACCGTGAGTTTCAGACGCGGCATCACGTATTCTCCCCTTGGCTGTAGGCCTTCTGAACTTCGACCCGCAGGCTCGCCCAGATCTCCTTGTGGATGCGGTGAAAGGTCGGTTCCATGCGCACCTCGGCAATGTCGCGCGGCCGGGGCAGTTCGACCGGAAAGTCCCCGATGATCCCGGCGGCCGGCCCTGCCGACATCAGGACCACGCGATCGGCGAGCGCGATCGCCTCCTCCAGATCGTGCGTGACGAACATTACCGCCTTGCGGTCCGCCGCCCACAGGCTCAGGAGCAGATTGCCCATGATCTGCCGCGTCTGGGCGTCGAGGGGTCCGAATGGCTCATCCATCAGGAGGATCTCGGGGTCGCGGATCAGGACCTGGGCCAAGGCCACGCGTTTGCGCTGTCCGCCGGACAGCATGTGCGGATACCGGTCGACGAAGGCCGCGAGGCCGACGCGGCCCAGCCAATCCCTCGCGCGCTGCACAGCGTCGCTGCGGGACACTCCTTTCGACTCGAGGGCCACCGCCACGTTGTCGAGGGCCGTCTTCCATGGCATCAGCGCATCCTGCTGGAAGAGGTAGCCGGCGCGCAGGTTGAGACCGGGGAGGTCGCTGCCGAATATCGTGACTCGCCCGGCCGAGGGCTTCAGCAGGCCGGCAGCCGCGTTCAGGATCGTGGACTTTCCGGATCCCGTCGGCCCGACGATGGCTACGAACTCCCCCGGACGAACCGAAAGATCGATGCCCCTGACGGCCGTATAGCCACCCACTTTCGGCCCGAACGTGATGGCGACGTCGTCGAGCGCCACCGCCGCTAGGGAGGTTGCCTGATCCATTCCGCTCCTCATGGTCCCTCGGTCGGGCGGCATTCTAGGACCGCCTCCGGACGGATCGCAAGGTAAGCCGGCTTCTCCCTTCGGCCTATGCGCCGTCGGCGATATGACGAACCATCATGCGGAGAGCGGGGCGGCCCAGCGCACCGTGAGAAAAAGTGGACGCGGTTTTTCGCGTCGAACGGTGCGCCGGCCAAGAGTTCACCATCGGACAATCGGGATCACCGGGACGAGCTCGGTGATGACGTGAGAGGGTGGCACGGGCCGGTGCGAACACCCTCCACACGTCATGGCCGGCCTTGTGCCGGCCATCCCGATTGTCTTGAGCACGGCGCCTCTCGGAATCGGGATCACCGGGACAAGCCCGGTGATGACGTGGAGAAGGTGGTCAGGGCCCGGCGATGACGACGGGGTGCCATCCGGCCGAGCGATCAAGACAGGGTCCCGGACGATGCGCCCCTTGAGGCGGGGAGCATCGGACCCGAAAGTGCATTCCACTTTTCACTGGCGTGGCCCTTCGGGTCGCTGACGCGGCCCTCCGGGTCACGTCCGATGCTCTAGACCTCCACAGCCTCGAAGCGATGGCTGGGCGCGACGAACTCGTCCTGCGCGGCGATGGTCAGGATTTCGCGGGATCCCGCCTCCTCGGTGCGCTTGAGCAGGCCGTAGACGGAAGCCGAAGCCTCGGCCAGAGCTGTCGGGGCCGAACGCGAGCGGGCGTAATGAACGAAGAACAGAGCCGCGATGGCGTCCCCTGCCCCGTTTACGGACAGCGACAGCTTAGGCGTCCGAACGCACCAGAAGCATCCGCTCTCACCGGCCACGAGATCGACGCTGTCGGCCGGCGTCTCCTTCGTCTCGACAGAGGTCACGAGGATGACCTTCGGGCCGAGTCCCTGCACGATCGAGACAGCCTGCTTCACGTCGGCCAAGGTCTGGGTCGTGAGGCCGGACAGGTAATCCAGTTCGAACTGGTTCGGGGTGATGATGTCCGCGGCGGGAACGGCCTGCTCGCGCATGAATTCCGGAATGCCGGGTCGCACGAAGACGCCACGGCCCACGTCGCCGATCACCGGATCGCAGCAGTAGAGCGCCTGCGGATTGAGGGCGCGCACCCGGGCGACCGCCGAGAGGATCGCATTGCCGATGTCGGCCGACCCCATATAGCCCGAGAGAACCCCGTCGCAACGGGACAGCACGCCCCGTTCGGCGATCCCCTCCACGAGATCCTCGATGGCCGGACCGTCGAAAACCCGGCCCTTCCAGGAACCGTAGCCGGTATGGTTGGAGAACTGAACCGTGTGAATGGGCCAGACCTCGACGCCGAGTCGCTGCATCGGAAACACCGCGGAGGCGTTACCCACATGGCCGTAGGCAACGTGAGATTGAATCGAGAGAACGTTCATGGATCTGGCCCCTTCCACCTACCCGTTAGCGCAACGGCCGTCGCGCTTCAAATCGCCTGATGTGATCATACTCATCACAAAGGCAGTTGGTTCTTTCCGCGACAATCCGTATTGATCTTGACTCTTCCCGCGAGAGGGCGACCCCGGGCACCATGGACATCGCGTTTCTGAAGACCAGCATCGTCGAATTCGTGCAGGCCCATCAGGCCTATGCGCCGCTCGTCCTCGGCCTCATGACCTTTGCCGAATCGCTGGCCTTCGTGTCGCTCCTCCTGCCCACCATGACGATCATGATCGCGGTCGGGTTCGTGATCGCGGCCGCCGACATACCGTTCTGGGAGGTTTGGGCCGGGGCTGCGTGCGGAGCGTTTCTCGGGAACTGGGTCTCCTTCGCCATCGGCCGGCGCTACAAGAAGGCGGCCTATGAAACATGGCCCCTGTCCCGCCATCCCAAGCTCATCCTGCGGGGAGAAGACTTCTTCCAACGCTTCGGCCCCTGGGCCGTGTTCCTCGGACGGTTCTTCGGTCCGATCCGCGCCGTGATCGCCCTCATCGCCGGGATCTTCCTGATGCCGGCCATGCTGTTCCAGGCTGCCAACATGGCCTCCGCCTCAGTCTGGGCCTTCGTCATTCTCGCCCCAGGCGCGGGGCTCGCGCATTATTGGGTGTGGTAGGTGCGCGCACCGGGAACCGGGTGTCCGAGGGTTCATTAACCTCCCACACCGAAGGAGGTCCCCGATGGGAAAAGGCAAGATGAACGGCGACAACTCCGCCGAGAGCAAGAAGCATCCTGGCCATGAGATCCGTGGCTCGGGCGGGACCGTGAAGAACCGCAACGATCCCGGGAGGCAGGACAACAACAAGGCTCAGAACACGAAGAGCAATCAGCAGTAACGTCAGCGGCTCGCCCTAAGGGTGAGCCGCGCTTCCCTCTCCGTTCCAGGAGGTGGCAGCGCTTTTCCGTGATGTTAACGTTATAGCGCCAACATCACGGTTGCCTTGTTGTGAGCCTTCCGCCACTTCCGAAGAGATCAGTCCCGCTGCGTCCTCGCTCAAGGCGGCCGATCCGCTCGGAACAGGACTGCCAGCCGCCTGGTGGCCGTCGGTCTCAGTCGCCGCGTCCGTCGTTTTCTCGGTGTTCTGGATCATGGAGAGCTGGGAGCGAGCCGGGCCGCTAAGAGGTCCGGCCAAGGTCAACCAGCTGATGCAGGGCCTCGGTGCCCTGCTCGCCACCCTCGTCTGCTCTTACGCCGTCCATCGGTTCTGGAAGCATCGCCACGAGACGCTCGGTCTCGTTCTGGGCCTCGCGATGGCGGCGGGCGCCATGGCGCTGCATCACCTGTGATCCCCGTGTTCCAGCCCACTGTTCTCAGGCAATCCTGAACGCGTCGAGATCCCCGGCATCGATGCGCTCCTTCGTATGCCGGTAGCCGATCTCGACCACTCTCTCGAACTGCTCCCACCCGCGGAGCGGCACGTCGGCAAGAGGCGGATGGATCACCAGCGTGGCATGGGCGCGCGCCTTCAGGGTCTGGGCATCGCTGGAGATGGTGGCCGAGCGATAGAGCAGATTGACGATATCGGGAGCATCGGTCGGCAGTCCGAGGAGCCTGCGCAGGAGGGGTGCCTTCTTCTCCTCGTCGCCCGCGGAGGTGAAGGCCACATCCCGCGCCACGTCGATGCCGAGCACCGGCCCCCTCTGGAAGTCGGCCATGATGTCGGCCGGCAGGTTGTTCATCATGGCGCCATCGACGAGCACCCCTTCAGGCTCGACGATGGGCGGCAGCAGCCCGGGAATGGCGAGGCTCGCCCGCAAGGCCCGCCAGAGCGTACCCTGACGATGAATATGGGTCGTTCCGGTCGTCAGGTTCGACGAGACGCAGAAGAAGGGAAGCCAGAGATCCTCGATGTTGCGCTGCCCGAAATGCTGGCTCAGCCGCGCATCGACCTTGAGGCCGCGGATCAAGGCGATCAGCGGCAGAGTGTAATCGTTCAGCGGCGGGCTCCGGACGAAGGCCTCCATCATGATCTCGCGCGCCTCGTCCAGGTTGATCTGAAGAGCGCAGACGGCCGCCATGACGGCGCCGATGCTGGTTCCGCCGGCAAGGTCGATTGGGAAGCCGCATTCCTGCAGAGCCTGGATCGCGCCGAGATGAGCAAAGCCACGAGCCCCGCCCCCGGCCAGGACCAGGCCGACGGCCCTGCCGCTCGACGTGCGGATGAGCCGCTGGAGATCGCTCCGGCTCCTTTCCCGCACATGAAGGCGCTGGTCGACGGGAAGCCCCTGAAGCGATGGATGCGCCGGCTTCGGGCGGGTGGCATCGGGCTTCTGCAGCAGGACGAGGTCGTGACGACGCCACCCGGACGCGGCTCCCCCGAGCGCCTCGGCCTCGCAGGTCAGCGGCTCGCCCGGCCGCGCCAGGAGCACGACATGGTCGGCGTGACGGATGCAGCGCTCCGTCCAGGCCCCCGACGGCTCAGGCGCGACATAGATCACCCGCCCGCGGCTCGCCTCGAAGCGGTACAGCCAGTTCTCCTCCTCCTCATCGGGCATCGCGGCCACCAGATCGACCCCGGCACCGTGACTCTGTCGCATCTCGGCCAGGAAGGCCTGGGCAAAGTCCGAAACCGCCACGCCATGCGTGACCGGAACGATGGCGAAGGTTGTGGGCGTGAACGTTCTGGGCTTGCTGCGGGTCGCCGCGCGAAGCCGCTCGGCCAGCAGCTTGGAGAGATAGAGCATGACGGCCGGCCAGCGCTCGATGAGATCCTCGAAATCCGCTCGGGCCAGGGTCAGGAGAACGGAGTCCCTCAAGGCCGTGACGGTCGCCGAGCGCGGCGCATGGGAGATGAGGGCCATCTCGCCGATGGTCTCGGGCGGCGCGATGCGGGCGATGCGCTGCTGCTCGCCATGACTGCCCTGCACCGACACCCCGAGGGCCCCGGACACGAGCATGTAGAGCGCGTCGGCCGGATCGCCCTCGCGGAAGAGAACCGCGCCGCCAGGGAGCACGATGCGCTGGAGTTTGGCCTGAAGCTCGAGACGGGCGGCCGGGTCGATCCCGGCCCAGAGCGGCAGGTCGAAGCCCGCCAGTTCTTGAAGCAAGTTGGTCGCGCCCATGGAATTCCGTAACGTCATCGTTCCGGTGCCACTAGCGGGAATCCACCGATCTGACAAATCCGCTTTTGGCGTAGCGCGGAGTCGCTCGGGCGGCGCGGTCATCCCGCGCCGCCCGGAAACGGCTCAGTTCCGGGTCTTGTCGACCAGGGCCTTTTCCTTGATCCACGGCATCATGTCGCGAAGGCGGGAGCCGACATCCTCGATCGGGTGCGCGGCGTTGCGGGCGCGGGTCGCCTTGAAGGAGGTCTGGTTGACCTTGTTCTCGAGCATCCAGTCGCGGGTGAACTTGCCGCTCTGGATGTCTTCCAGGACCCGCTTCATTTCGGCTTTCGTCTCGGCCGTGATGATGCGCGGGCCGGTGACGTACTCGCCGTACTCGGCCGTGTTGGAGATGGAGTAGTTCATGTTGGCGATGCCGCCCTCGTAGATGAGGTCGACGATCAGCTTCACTTCGTGGAGGCACTCGAAATACGCCATCTCGGGGGCGTAGCCCGCCTCGACCAGGGTCTCGAAGCCCGCCTTGATCAGCTCGACGAGGCCGCCGCAGAGCACCACCTGCTCGCCGAAGAGGTCGGTTTCGCATTCTTCCTTGAAGGTGGTCTCGATGATGCCGGCGCGGCCGCCGCCATTGGCGGACGCGTAGGAGAGCGCGATGTCGTGGGCATTGCCCGTCGCGTCCTGATGGATCGCGATCAGGGTCGGAACACCGCCGCCGCGCTGATACTCGGAGCGCACCGTGTGGCCCGGGCCCTTCGGAGCGACCATGAGCACGTCCAGGTCCTTGCGGGGCTCGATGAGGTTGAAGTGGACGTTGAGGCCGTGAGCGAAGAGCAGCGCCGCGCCCTGCTTCATGTTGTCGTGAAGCTCGTTGCGGTAGATGTCGGCCTGAAGCTCATCGGGGGTCAGCATCATGACCACGTCGGCCCATTTGGCGGCCTCGGTCACGTCCATGACCTTGAGCCCGGCCTTCTCGGCCTTGGCCACGGAGGGCGAGCCCTTGCGGAGGGCCACGACGATGTCCTTCACGCCCGAATCGCGCAGGTTCAGGGTATGGGCGTGGCCCTGGCTGCCGTAGCCCACGATGGCAACCTTCTTGCCCTTGATCAGATTGATGTCCGCGTCGCGATCGTAATAGACACGCATGGTCCTCGGGTCCCTTGTTTTCAAAGGGGGGCTTTTCCCCCGTCCTCGTAGCCGCCGCGCGATCCTCAGGATCTACGCAACAATTGTTTTGTCAGGCGCCGCTTTTAGCGAATAAAACTGCGCTGACAAGGTGTTGTTTGTAGCAAAACTGCCGACTTGGCCTGCATGGAGCGCAAAGCCCGGCTATTTCTGCCATCAAACGATCCGAGCCTGGAGAGTTCAAAAGGCTCCCCAATGCTCTAGATTGGCCTTCATCCCTTTTGCCGAGAAGGACAACGCCGCATGCAGCGTCTTGCCACTCCCGACGAAGTCATCTCGTTCTGGCGCGAAGCCGGTCCTGACAAATGGTTTTCGAAGGACGACACCTTCGACCAGGTCTGCCGCGACCGTTTCCTCCCCACCTATGAGGCTGCCGCCCGGGGCGATCTCAACGAGTGGGAACTCACCCCGGAGGGCGCGCTCGCCGTCATTCTCCTCCTCGACCAGTTTCCCCGGAACATGTTCCGGGGAAAGCGCGAAACCTACAAAACCGACCCGGTCGCCCTGATGGCGGCGGACCGGGCCATCGAGCGCGGATTCGACCATCGGGTGGAACCTGAGTTCCGCCGGTTCTTCTACCTTCCCTTCATGCACTCCGAGTCCCTCAGGCATCAGGAGCGCTCGGTGACATTGAACGAAGCCCTCGGCGAGGACTCCATCAAGTGGGCGCGCCACCATCACGGCATCATTGCCCGCTTCGGCCGCTTCCCGCACCGCAACGCCATCCTCGGCCGCGAGACGACGCCCGAGGAGGAAGCGTTCCTGCAGGAGAACGACTTCAGGGGGTGACGCCTCAGCTGATCCCTTCCGCGCCCCGCGCCATGGCGGCGACGCCGGTGCGGGAAACCTCGACCAGTCCGACTGCGGTCATCAGCTTGATGAATCGCTCGACCTCGTCGGTCGTGCCGGTCAGCTCGTAGACGAACGAGGTCAGGGTCGCGTCCATCGTGCGGGCGCCGAACGCCGAAGCGAGACGCATCGCCTCCACCCGGTGATCGCCCTTGCCGACGACCTTGACAAGGCAGAGCTCACGCTCGACGGCCTCGCCGGTGAGCGTCAGGTCCACGACGCGGTGAACGGGCACGAGGCGCTCGAGCTGGCTCTTGATCTGCTGAATGATGCTGTCGGTGCCCGTGGTCACGATGGTGATGCGCGAGATATGCGCCTCGTGCTCCGTCTCGGTGACGGTCAGGCTCTCGATGTTGTAGCCGCGACCGGAGAACAGGCCGGCGATGCGCGCAAGGACGCCGGGCTCGTTGTCGACCACGATGGCGAGCGTATGCCGGCTCGAGGGCTCGACGCGGGTCGCATCGGGATAATGGGTTTTCATCTGCAGCATGGTCTGGTTTCCCGAATTCTGATTGGCCTCAAGCCGCCCTGCGGTAGTTTTCGATGGCTTCCTCGTCGACCTCGTCGGCCGTGACGACCCATTCCTCCGTCATGGCGGCGGCGCGCCAGCTTTCAAAGGCCGGCAGCGACAGGATCGCGTCCACATAAGCCTGCGTGGTGGCATCGAGCGCGATGGAGTAGGTGTCGAGACGGGTCGCGAGCGGCGCATACATGGCATCGGCCGCCGAGAAGGCCCCGAACAGGAACGGACCGCCGGCGCCGAAACGCTCACGCGACTGACGGACGATCTCGCTGAAGCGCGCAACATCACGATCCACGGCCTCGCCGCGGTCCCTTCGGGCGAACTTCTTGCCGAGATTCATCGGGCATGCGGACCGCAGGGCGGAGAATCCGGAATGCATTTCCGCTGCGATCGAGCGGGCCATGGCTCGAGCCTTCCGGTCTTCCGGCCATACGGGCGCGCCGAAGGCGTCACCCACATATTCCATGATGGCGATCGATTCCCATACGGTCACATCGCCGTCGATCAGGATCGGGACCTTGCCGGCGGGCGAGTGCTTCAGGACCCGCGCCTTCGTGTCCGGCAGATCGAGCGGAATGGTGATCTCGTCGAAGGCGACGCCGAGCTGCTTCATCAGCAGCCAGGGGCGCAGCGACCAGGACGAGTAGCACTTGTTGGCGATGACGAGAGTAGGCACGGTTCAGACCCTCCTCATCACACCAGCATCTTGCCCTTCTCGTCGATCACGGAGCCGATATCGGCTCCGGTCTCGCCGAGATAGTCGTTGAGCAGCATCTCGTTGTGCGCCTTGCCCGACGGGATCATCGGGAAGCAGTTCTCGGTCTTGTCGACGACGCAGTCGAAGATGACCGGGCGGTTCACGTTGATCATCTCCAGGATCTTCGCATCGAGGTCGCCGGGCTTGTCGCAGCGGATTCCGACGCCCCCATAGGCTTCCGCGAGCTTCACGAAATCGGGCAGCGATTCCGAGTAGCTGTGGGAGTATCGCCCGCCATGCAGCAGCTCCTGCCACTGGCGCACCATGCCCATGTACTCGTTGTTGAGGATGAAGACCTTGATCGGCAGGCTGTACTGCAAGGCGGTCGACATCTCCTGCAGCATCATCTGGATCGAGGCTTCGCCGGCAATGTCGATCACGAGCGCGTCGGGATGCGCCAGCTGCGCGCCGACGGCCGCGGGCAATCCATAGCCCATCGTGCCGTGGCCGCCCGAGGTCATCCAGCGGTTCGGCTCCTCGAACTTGAAGTATTGCGCTGCCCACATCTGGTGCTGGCCCACTTCCGTGGTGACGTAGGTCTCGCGATCCTTGGTCAGTTCGTACAGGCGCTGGATGGCGTATTGCGGCTTGATGGTTTCCGTCGAATTGCGGAAGGCCAGGCAGTTGCGGGCACGCCAGCCGTCGATCTTTCCCCACCATTCCGTGAGAGCGGCCTTGTCCGGCTGATGGGCATTCTGCCGCCACAGGCGCAGCATATCCTCCAGAACATGCGCGCAATCACCGACGATCGGGATATCCACCTTCACGGTCTTGTTGATCGACGAGGGATCGATGTCCACGTGGATGCGCTTGGAGAAGGGCGAGAAGGCATCGAGCCGGCCCGTGATCCGGTCGTCGAAGCGCGCCCCGATATTGATCATCACGTCGCATTCGTGCATCGCGAGATTGGCCTCGTAGGTGCCGTGCATGCCCAGCATGCCGAGCCACTGGCGGCCGGAGGCCGGAAAGGCGCCAAGCCCCATCAGGGTCGACGTGATGGGAAAGCCCGTGAGCTGCACGAGCTCGCGCAGCAGGGCGGACGCGTGAGGACCTGAATTGACCACACCGCCGCCCGTATAGAACACCGGGCGCTTGGCCTTAGCCATCAGTTCCACGGCCGCGCGGATATGGTCCAGGTCACCCTTGACGGTCGGTCGATAGGTCTTGTGCTGGTTGCTCAGGGGGCGGGCGTAAGAGCCGGTCTTGAACTGGATGTCCTTCGGCAGGTCGACCACGACCGGTCCCGGTCGTCCGTTCTGGGCCACGTAGAAGGCCTCATGCAGGACGCGCGGCAGATCCTCGATGTTCTTGACGAGGTAGTTGTGCTTCGTGCAGTGGCGGGTGATGCCGACCGTATCGCATTCCTGGAAGGCGTCGGAGCCGATGAGATGGGTCGGCACCTGGCCGGTGATGCAGACCAGGGGGATCGAATCCATCATGGCGTCCGCGAGACCCGTGATCGCGTTGGTCGCTCCGGGACCCGACGTCACCAGCACGACGCCGGGCTTGCCGGACGAGCGGGCATATCCCTCGGCCGCGTGGACCGCCCCCTGCTCGTGGCGGACGAGCACGTGGCGAACCCTGTCCTGGTGGAAGAGCGCGTCGTAGATGGGAAGCACCGCGCCGCCCGGATAACCGAAGATATGCTCAACTCCCTGATCCTGCAGGGCTCGGATCACCATTTCGGCTCCCGTCATCGTCTCGCTCATCTCACTCGCTCCCTGGGGTCTTTCGCATCACTGTCTTGGAATTCGGGCAATAAAAAAGGCCCCTGAGGGGGCCTGTGCGCCATCGCCGGACCTGCGGGTCAATCCCGCTCCGTCGATGGCGCTCGTACTACGAGAATAAGCTTGCGCATGGGGGCAGCTCTCGGTTCAAAAGTTGCGCCGACGCTAAACGATCCGTTTCATTCGGTCAAGCGGGAGGGACTTGCTTGGAAGCGGCTTAGCTTTTGCGCGAAGCCCCCTATTTTAGTCGTATGACCATGTCCGATCCTATCCCACCGACCGGTGCGACCACGCAGAACCTGCGCCTCACCGCCCGCGCCCTGCTCCTGGGCGACCGGCTCGACGTGGCCGGGCTCGAGCGGAGCGACGTGCTCTCCACCACCCCCCTCGCCTTCCGGGCCGGACAGGACGGGTTCGTCGCCCTCTTCCGCTACGGCGTCGCCGTTCTCGTGGGCCTCACGCCGCTCGAGGAGGACGAGGTCATCCGCAGCCTTCGCCAGCGCATTCAGGGTGAGTTCGCCCGGCACGAGGAAGAGACCGCGATCATCGAAATCACCCCGGATCGGGACGACCAGATCCCGCCGGGCGGGCCGATCTACATCAAGCAGCTCTCGACCGAGCGACTGATCGTCATCGCCGATGCCCTGTCCAAGAGCGCGACCCTCGCCCGTGACGAGCGGGAGGCCACGGCCGCCTTCGAGCTGGTGGAGCCCTCGGTCCAGCATCTCGCGGAGAGGGGCCGGCGCCCCCGGGACCGACGCAGGATCCTCAAGCAGGTCGGCCAGGCGCTCCTGGTCCGTCAGCGCATGTCGGGCGGCGTAGCCGTCGAGGAAAAGCCTGACGTCCTGTGGGACCGGCCGGACCTGGAGCGCCTCTATGCCCGCCTGGAGGATGAATACGAGTTGAAGGAGCGTGCCACGGCGCTCCACCGCAAGCTCGAGGTTCTGGGCGACACCGCCCAGGCGCTGACCGATATCATCGACACGGAACGATCCTTGCGTCTCGAACTGATCATCGTCATCCTGATCGTGTTCGAGATTGTCATCACGTTCTATCAGATGGCGACCGGCGCTCCGGGGCACTGATCCGGTCCATCGCGGCCTCGAAGCCCCGCTCCGGCTCGACCCAGCGCCAATCGGGCAGCTGGTGTCGGAACCAGGTGAACTGGCGCTTGGCATAGCGGCGCGTATCGCCCTGTCCTCTGGCGATGGCCTCGTCGAGCGTGATCTCGCCGCGCAGATAGGCCAGAAGGCCCGGCACGCCATGAGCGCGCATGGCCGGCAGCATGGGATCGAGGTCGCGCTCGCCCAGAGCCCGCACCTCCTCCAGCGCGCCCTGATCCATCATGGTGACGAACCGGGCGTCGATGCGCCGTCGCAGCTCGTCCCGGTCGGGGGCGAGAAAGAGCTTGAGAACAGGCCCATCGGAAAGAGGCCCCGGCTGGCGGTCTCCATGGAAGGACACGAGCGGCCGACCGGTCGCGGCGAAGATCTCGAGCGCCCGCTGGACGCGCAGGCGGTCGGAGGGTCGCAGGGTCCGGGCCGTTTCCGGATCGCGCTCCGACAGGAGACGGTGGAGGTCGGGTGTTTCCATGCCCTCGCTGTCCCGGCGCACCTGCTCGCGGACGGCGTCGGGTACGGCGGGCATGTCGGACAGGCCTTCGGTCAGGGCCTTGAAGTAGAGCCCGGTCCCGCCCACGAGGATCGGCAGCTTCCGGCCCCCGGCCTCCCGGAGCGCCGCAACGGCGTCGGCCACGTAGCGCCCGACGGAGAAGTTCACGGCGGCGTCCACATGGCCGTAGAGCCGGTGGGGCGCCTGAGCCTCCTCGTCCGGCGTCGGGCGCGCGGTGATGATCCGGAGGTCCCTGTAGACCTGCATGGAATCGGCATTGATCACGACGCCGTCGAGCTCTTGAGCCAGTCTGATGCCCAATGCGGACTTGCCTGATGCGGTCGGCCCTGCGATGAGAACCGCGCCGACCTTCAACCCACTCACAGCCAGGTCTTCCAATGGCGTCTTCCCCGAATACCCTTGTCGCGACCCTCATCGCCAACCCGTCTCGACCTGTGCTCACGGACGAGGTCGTGGCGCTCGGTGCCGCGTCGATCGGACATGAGACGGAACGCTCCGTCCTGGCAAGGGGAATCGCCGCCGACCTGATCGTTCCGGCTCCGGCGGAGGCCAAAGCGGTCGAGGGCGCCCTGCGCCAAGCCCTCGAAGGGCAGCCTATCGACATCGTGGTGCAGCCTCTGGCGAACCGCCGCAAACGCCTGTTCCTGGCCGACATGGACTCCACCATGATCGGCCAGGAATGCATCGACGAGCTGGCCGATTACGTCGGGTTGAAAAGGGAAGTCTCCGAGATCACCGAGCGGGCCATGCGCGGCGAGATCGCCTTCGAGCCGGCCCTGCGCGAGCGTGTGGCGCTGCTGAAGAACCTCCCGGTCAACGTGGTCGACGAGATCATCGGGACACGCATCACCCTGACGCCCGGCGGCCGTAGCCTCGTCCAGACCATGCGGGCCAATGGCGCCTATGCCTGCTTGGTTTCGGGCGGTTTCACCCTTTTCACCGGCCCGATCGCGGCCAAGATCGGCTTCCATGAGCACCGCTCCAACCATCTGATCCTGGACGGGGAGACGCTCGCCGGCACCGTCGAGGAACCGATCCTGGGGCGCGAGGCGAAGCTTGCGACCCTCATCGAGCTGCGCACGCGCTTCGGCCTGGCGCCGAACGACACCATGGCCGTGGGGGACGGCGCCAACGACCTCGCCATGCTGGAAGAAGCCGGTCTTGGCGTCGCCTTCCATGCCAAACCGGCCGTTGCGGCGGCAGCCCACGCCCGGCTCGACCATGCGGATCTGTCGGCGCTTCTTTATGTGCAGGGATATCGGGCGGACGAGATCGCTGCGACGCCAGAATGACAGGAACGCCTAGAGCATCGGACGGACCCGGAGGGCCGCGTCAGCGACCCGCCGGGTCCGTTCTGACCGATGCTCTCATTCAAGAAGAAAGCATCGGATGGATCCCAAAAGGGCAAGTCCACTTTTCACGTCCGATGCTTTAGAGCATCGGATCCGATGCTCTAGTGCCGCGACCGTCCGGATCAGCCTTGGATGAAGGCCAGGACGTCGTTGTTGAACCTTTCGGCCTCGAGCTGCGCCAGACCGTGCGCACCGCCGGCATAGACCTTCAAGGTCGCATTGGACACGATCTTCGACGAGATCATCGCCGACGCGACGATCGGAACGATCTGATCGTCGTCCCCGTGGACGATGAGCGTCGGCACGTCGAACCTCTTCAGATCCTCCGTCAGATCGGTCTCCGAGAACTGCTTGATGCAGTCGTAGGCAGGCTTGATTCCGGCCAGCATGCCCTGCAGCCAGAAGTTCATGCGGATTCCCTCCGAGATCTTGGCACCCTGGCGATTGTAGCCGTAGAACGGCATGCTGAGATCGTAGAAGTACTGCGAGCGGTTCTCGTAGGTGTTCTTGCGGATGTGGTCGAAAACCTCGATCGGCAGGCCTTTCGGGTTGGCCTCCGTCTTCAGCATCAGGGGCGGGATGGCCCCGACCAGCACGATCTTGGCGACCCGCCGGGTTCCGTGCCGGCCAATATAGCGGGTGACCTCGCCGCCGCCGGTCGAATGCCCGATCAGAATGATGTCCCGCAGGTCGAGCTCTTCGATGAGGGCCGCGAGGTCGTCCGCGTAGGTGTCCATGTCGTTGCCGGTCCAGGTCTGGGCCGAGCGTCCATGACCGCGCCGGTCATGCGCGACGACACGATAGCCGCGTTCGCCGAAGAACATCATCTGCACGTCCCAGGCATCCGCATCGAGCGGCCACCCGTGCGAGAAGACGATGGGCTGTCCGGAGCCCCAGTCCTTGTAGAAGATTTCGGTGCCGTCCCTTGTCTTGATCGTGCTCATGGCTTGCTCCTGACGCCCCACTGGAATCGGGCTTCATTGTCGCGCGCACGGCGGCGTGGCCGACGGCGATGGCCCCTTCGCTTTGCAACACACCGGATGCGGGATACTGAAACCGGAACGGGAAGACGCAACCTGATCGCCGGAGGGATGGAACGTCCCCGGCGATTCTTCACACAGGTTATTCTGACAAGGCGGACCCTCTATGACAAGGAAGGGCGCCGCTCAGCTTTTAGGCAACCGGACCCGTCTGACGATTTCCGCCACCACGGCCGGATCGGCGACCGTGGAGGTATCGCCGTGGTTCTCGTAATCGCCGGCGGCAATGCGCGTGAGGATGCGGCGCAGGATCTTGCCCGAACGGTTCTTCGGCAATTGCGGCGCCCATTCGATCCTGTCCGGCGTGGCGATCGGGCCGATCCGGGTGCGCACGACCTGGACGAGCTCGCGACGAAGCTCGTCGCTCTCGGCAACCCGCTCCTTGAGGGTAACGAAGGCGAAGATGCCCTGCCCCTTGATCTCGTGCGGCATGCCCACCACGGCGGCCTCGGCGACCGACGGGTGAGACGCCAGGGCGGACTCGACCTCGACGGTGCCGAGCCGGTGGCCCGAGACGTTGATCACGTCGTCCAGGCGGCCGGTGATCCAATAGTCGCCATCCGCATCGCGCCGGGCGCCGTCGCCGGTGAAGTAATATCCCGGGAAGGTGCTGAAATAGGTTTTCAGGAAGCGCTCGCGGTCGCCCAGGATCGTGCGGGCCTGTCCAGGCCAGGAATCGGCGAAGCACAGATTGCCCGCGCCTTCGCCTTCGACGATGGTCCCGTCGCTGGCGAGCAGCACGGGCCGTACGCCGAAGAATGGCTTCGTCGCCGACCCAGGCTTCAGGTCCGTGGCGCCCGGCAGCGGGCACAGGAGGACGGCACCGGTCTCCGTCTGCCAATAGGTGTCGATGATCGGGCAGCGTCCTCCTCCGACCACCTCGTGGTACCAGAGCCAGGCTTCCGGATTGATCGGCTCGCCCACCGAGCCCATGACCCGCAGGGACGACAGGTCATGCCTGCGCACCGGGCCTTCCCCGTCGCGCATGAGAGAGCGGATGGCGGTCGGTGCGGTGTAGAAGATGTTGACCCTGTAGGCCTCGATGATCTGCCACCAGCGAGAGGAGTCCGGCCAGGTCGGGACGCCCTCGAACAGCACGATGGTGGCGCCGTTCGCCAGCGGCCCGTAGATCAGGTAGGTATGGGCCGTCACCCAGCCCACATCCGCCGTGCAGAAATGGATGTCGCCGGGGTGGTAGTCGAACATCGCCCGGAAGCTTGAGGCCGCATGGACGAGATAGCCCCCGGTGGTGTGGAGCATGCCCTTCGGCTTGCCGGTCGATCCCGAGGTATAGAGCACGAACAGCGGATCCTCGGCACCGACCTCGACCGGGGGACAATCCGCCGAGGCTTCGGCGAGAGCCTCGTCGTACCAGCGGTCACGGCCGGCCATCATGGGAACGTCGCGCCCGGTTCGGCGCACCACGAGCACATGCTCCACGAAGGCAAGGCTTGCGAGCGCCGCGTCCGCGTTCCGCTTGAGCGGGACATGCTTGCCGGCCCGCAACCCCTCGTCCGCCGTGATCAGAACCCGGGAGCGGCAATCCTCGATGCGCCCGGCCAGCGCCTCCGCCGAGAACCCGCTGAACACCACCGAGTGCACCGCGCCGATCCGGGCGCAGGCCAGCATGGCGGCGATGGCCTCCGGCACCACCGGAAGGTAGACGCTGACGAAATCGCCCTTCCTGACCCCGAGCGCCTTCAGGGCGTTGGCCAGGCGGGAGACCTCCTGCTTCAGATTGTTCCAGGTGACTGTCCGGGTGTCCCCCGGAGTGTCGCCCTCCCACAGGATGGCGGCATCGCCGCCGCGGTCGCGGGCGTGGCGGTCGAGGCAGTTGAAGGATGCATTCAGCGTTCCGTCGGCGAACCATTCGATGGTGACGTCGCCGGCAGAATAATGCGTGTTCTTCACCCTCGTGAAGGGCTTCCCCCAATCGAGGATCTGCGCCTGCTCGCGCCAGAAGCCCTCCGGGTCGTCGAGGGAGCGGCGATACAGATCCTGATAAGCCTGCGCATCCACATGGGCGCTCGATTTCAGGGCGGCGGGAACGGAGAAAACGGGTTGTGTCATCGGAGGCTTGGTCTCTGGAACTCTGGCTCGGCAAGAGCCGGGACAAGCGGAGAAGTCGCGCCGTCAGATGCTTCGAATGGTCCTTTTAGTCAATCGTTTTGTTCGTTATTCAGAACATTACTGCCATGACAAAAGAAAAGGCGGCCTGCACGGGCCGCCTTTCCAAAAGATCGGATGGGCTGGATTACTCGATCGACAGGGCCACGAAGCGCACCTCGCCCTGGGCGTTTGCCACCAGGAGCAGGGCGGACTTGCGGCCCTGGGCCTTGAGGTCGTCGATCTTCTTGGTCACGTCGGCCGGGCTCGTGACCGGCTCCTGGTTGACCTCGACGATAACCTCGCCGGCCTGGATCCGCTTGTCCGACGCATTCGAGTTCGGGTCGACCCGGGTGATGACCACGCCTTTGAGGTCGTCCTTCAGGCTGAACCGACGGCGAAGCTCGTCCGTCATGCCGGACATGTTGAGGCCGAGGGCCTGACGGGTCGCGGTCGGCGGCTCGGTCGAAGGCTGCTGCAGGCTGGCCTGCTTCTCGGTATCCTCGAGCCGGCCCAGGGTCACCTGCCTGGTCATCTCCTGGCCCTTGCGGACGATGGCCACGTCGACGGCCTTGCCGACCGGGGTCGAAGCCACGATCCGCGGCAGGTCGCGGGAATCCTTGACCTCCTTGCCGTCGAAGCGGACGATCACGTCTCCGACCTCGAGGCCCGCCGGCTTGGCGGGACCCTTGTCGTCGATGCCGGCGATCAGGGCGCCGCGGGCCGTGCCGAGGTTCAACGCCTCGGCGGTTGCATCATCCACGTTCTGGATGCGCACGCCGAGCCAACCGCGGCGGGTCTCGCCGAACTGGCGCAGCTGATCGATGACCGGAACGGCCGTCGAGGCGGGCACGGCGAAGCCGATGCCGACCGAGCCGCCGGTCGGCGAGAGGATGGCCGTGTTGATGCCGATGACCTCGCCGTTCATGTTGAAGAGCGGGCCGCCGGAATTGCCCTTGTTGATGGAGGCATCGGTCTGGATGTAGTTGTCGTAGGGGCCGGACTCGATGTTGCGGCCGCGGGCCGACACGATGCCGGCCGTCACCGAACCGCCGAGCCCGAAGGGATTGCCGATGGCCATCACCCAGTCGCCGGGGCGGATGGATTCCGAGTCGCCGAACTTGACGGCCTTCAGGGGCTTGTCGGACTTCACCTTCAGAACGGCGAGGTCCACCTTGGAATCCTTGCCGACGATCTCGGCCTTCAGGCGCGTGCCGTCAGGGAAGATCACGCTGATGTCGTTGGCATCGCCGATCACGTGGTTGTTCGTCACCACGATGCCGGACGGATCGATCACGAAGCCGGAGCCGAGGGAGTTCGAGCTGCGCGGTCGTGAGGGAGTGCTGTCTCCGTTGCCCCCCTGCCCACGGCGGTTGAAGAACTCCTCGAAGAGGTCCTCGAACGGGGTTCCGGGCGGCAGTTGAGGAAGGGTCCGGTTGCGGGCCTCCACGGTGGTCGAGGCCGAGATGTTGACCACGGCCGGGGTCACCTCATCGGCGAGATCGGCGAAGGATTCGGGCGTCGCGCGCGCATAGGCGGGCAGCGGCATGGCGGCCGTCGCGACAACCGTGAAGACCGCGAAGCAGGACGCGGCCAACCGGCGCAGGGGACGCTGGGGCAGCGCCGTCGTGGAAGGCGCCAGCGCATTCGTGGCTGTGTTCATCGAAAACCCTCTCTCGGAGAATAGCCATATAGATTGGTATTTGGCCCCGCCATTCAAGCGGATATTGCGGCGGAAGCTTGGCCTCAAGCCACGGATCCGACAAGGGATTCCACTTTCGGAACCGATCGGATCCTCCGTCGGGAGCGAGCCGCCCCGTTTCGCCGACCCGGGACGCCACGGCCCGGGCTCTCAGCTGAATTGCCGCACCAGCCAGATCACCCCGAGCCCGATGACGGCCGATATGATCCCGACGATCCGCATCTGATCGCTCGGGCTGTGGGCCGCCTCGTACATGGCCCGGCGCATGCCGTCAGGAAAGGCCGCAAACAAGATGCCCTCGACCGCAAGAGCGAGGCCGAGGGCTGCAATCAAGTCCATCATCAGGGATCATTGGGCTGGAGCCGGCTGGGCCGGCGCGGGGGCGGGCTGCGTGGCGCCTCCGCCGTTCCGTCGACCGGCCGGGTCGTTGAAATAGCGGAAGAAATCGGAATCCGGGCTCAACACGAGCCGGGTATCGCCCGACTTCAGACCCGCTTCATAGGCTTGCATCGAACGATAGAAGGAGAAGAACTCCGGATCCTGCCCGAAAGCCTCCGCCAGGATACGGTTGCGGTCCGCATCGCCCTGGCCGCGCAGCTCCTCGGCCCGCTGATTGGCCTCGGCCCGGATGATCGTCGCCTCGCGTTCGGCCTTGGCCCGAATGGTCTGCGCCTGCTGCTGGCCATTGGCGCGAAGGTCGGCCGCCTCGCGCTCACGCTCGGTGCGCATGCGCTGGTAGACCGCCTGGCTGTTCGCTGCCGGCAGATCGACCCGGGTGAGGCGCACGTCGATCATCTCGATGCCGAGGCTCGCCGCCTGACGGTTCACGTCCGCCTGAATGCGGTTCATCAGATCCGCACGCTCGGTGCGCACGATGGCGTCGCGGGACGCGCTCGCCAACGTGTTACGCATGACCGAGTTGGTGAAGCTCTGCAGGCGCTGGTTGGCCAGCGCGATGTTGCCGACGGCCTGGTAGAACCGCAGCGGATCGACGATCCGGTATCGGGTGAAGGCGTCGACCTCAAGGTTCTGCCGGTCGGCCGACAGAATGGTCTGGACCGGCAGGTCGAG
The DNA here is from genome assembly GCF_025460805.1 of Microvirga sesbaniae. Taxonomy (GTDB): domain Bacteria; phylum Pseudomonadota; class Alphaproteobacteria; order Rhizobiales; family Beijerinckiaceae; genus Microvirga; species Microvirga sesbaniae. The sequence goes on from NZ_JAMXFJ010000002.1 coordinate 360,784, forward strand.
ATCGAGCACGCGCTTCTCGAAATAGGTCACCGTGTCGACCAGCGGCAGCTTGAACTTCAGGCCAGGCTCCGAGATGGCCGATTGCACCGCGCCGAAACGCAGCACGAGCGCATACTGGGTCTGCTGCACGATGAAGGTCGCGCTGTAGAGGACGATGGCCGCGAGGACCAGGCCGATCAGGGCGACCGTGCGAAGAGTCGAAGCGTTCATCGCGTGGCTCCCTGCGGGTTGGCGGCATTGCCCTGCGGCTGCGGGCGCTGGATCTGCTGATTGAGAGGCAGGAAGGGCACGACGCCCTGGCCGTTCTGGTCGACGATGATCTTCTCGAGCCCGCCGAAGACCCGCTCCATGGTTTCGAGGAAGATGCGCTCGCGGCTGATGTCGGGAGCCTTGCGGTATTCCTCGTAGACCTGGCGGAATCGCGCCGCCTGACCGGTCGCGTCGGCCACGGACTGCTCGCGATAGGCTTCGGCCTGCTGCACCGTGCGCGACGCCTCGCCTCGGGCCTCGGGAACGACCCGGCTCGCGAAGGCTCCCGCCTCGTTCTGGACGCGCACAGCGTCCTGCTGGGCGGCGTTCACGTCGAAGAAGGCCTGTCGCACCTCGGACGGAGGCTGGACGGCCTGAAGCTGGACCACGTTGATCAGGACGCCTGCGCCATAGGCATCGAGCGCCTCCTGCATGATCTGGCGGACTTCCTGAGCGACGCTGGCCTGCTCCGTGGTCAGGATCGCCTGGATGTTCCGGCGGCCGATGACCTCGCGCATGGCGCTCTCGGCCACGGACTTGATGGTGCCGTCGGGATTCTGAAGGTTGAAGACGTAATCCTGCGGACGGGCGGGGTTGATCTGCCAGACCGCATCGAAATCGATGTCGACGATGTTCTCGTCGGCGGTCAGCATCAGGCTTTCCTCGATCACGTCGCGGGCGCGCCCCTGCCCCGTCGGCGTGGAGCGGTAACCCACCTCGACCCTCTGCTGGGCGGTCACGTTGGGCTTGATCACCCGGCCGATCGGATAGGGAAAGTTGTAGCGCAGACCTTCACCGGAGGTCCGGGTGTACTTCCCGAAGATCATGTTGATGCCGACCTCGTTGGGCCGCACCGTATAGAAGCCGGTGAGCAGCCAGACGGCGATCACGCCGAGAACGAGAATGATCAGGCCCCTGCCCCCCATGGAGCCTCCGGGGATGAAGTCTTTCAGGCGATCCTGGCTGCGGCGCAGAATATCTTCCAGGTCCGGGGGCGTTCCATTGCCCTGCGGCCCGGAGCCCCAAGGGCTCTTGCCGCCTCCCGATCCGCCGCGCTGACCCCAGGGGCCGCCGCCGCCGCTTTGGTTGCTCCAAGGCATAGGACGCCTTTCCTCACTTATGATTGGCCGGCCGACACAGCCGTTGAGATCCCGAGACGGTTGTGGGTGTTGCCTCTTCCGCCTGTCAAGCCTGCGAATTGGGGATTAAAGGGAGCTTCGTCAACCTTGGACAAGGTCAGGGACGCCTTTCGAGATCAATAAAGGTAAACGGATGCTCGTCGTCGGGTGCCTTCGGGTGATCCTCCCGCCTCGTCTCGCGAAACCGTGATCGATCGAACTCGGGGAAGACGGCGTCGCCCTCCGGGGCGGCGTGAACCTTCGTCAGGAATATGCTCTGCACGTGCGGCAGGGCGAGCGCATAGATTTCAGCGCCCCCGACCACGGCGATGGCCTCGGCCTCCATCCTGGCAGCAATCTCGGCGCCTTTGGCGACCGCCTCCTCCCAGGTGTGGACCACGTGCACGCCCGCGGCGGAAAAGCCGGCATCGCGGGTCAGCACGATCGTCTCGCGCCCCGGCAGGGGTTTGCCGATGGACTGGAAGGTCTTGCGCCCCATGATCATCGGCTTGCCCATGGTGAGCCTGCGGAAGCGCCCGAGATCGGTCTTGATGCGCCACAGGAGATGATTGTCCCGCCCGATCACGCCGTTTTCGGCGACCGCGACGACGAGGATAAGGGGAAGGGTCATGGCTCCTCCGCCAAGTGTCGCAAGGCCTCGCCCGTGACCCGCTGCACGGTCCATTCATCCATGGGAACGGCCCCGATGGAGCGATAGACCTGCAGGGCCGGCTCGTTCCAGTCGAGGACCCACCATTCGAGGCGCGCCAAGTCCTCGTCGATGCAGCGGCGGGCAAGATGCCTCAGCAGCGCCTTTCCGATTCCGCGGGACCGGAAGGCCGGCCGGACGAAGAGATCCTCCAGATAGATCCCGTGCCGGCCGCGGAAGGTCGAGAAGTTGTAGAACCAGAGGGCGAAGCCGGCCGCCTCCCCGTCCCATTCCGCGATATCCGCGAAGACCCGCGGGGCGGGGCCGAAAAGCGCCTTCGCGATGTCCGCCTGCGTCGCGTCGACCTCGTGGGCCAGCCGCTCGTATTCGGCGAGGTCGCGGATGAAGTTGAAGATCGCCGGAGCATCGCGCTCTTCGGCCTTGCGGATGACGAGACTCATGCGGCTGTTGTGTCGCAAGTGATCCTTGCTGTCGAGCTTATTCGGCTTCGTCGTCCGCCTGAACGCGGCGGGGCGAGCCCCATTCCGCCAGAACGGCGTTCATGTCGTCGAGGACGAAGAAACGGGCGCTCTCCTGGTCGTAGCCGTCGTTGAGCAGATCGTCGTAATCCGTGAGCCTGTGGCGGATATAGGACGTGAGAGACAGCCATGCGGCCGTCTCGGGCGAAGCGCCATGCAGGCCGCGGCTGCCCAGGGCATGGTCGGTGACGGCCTCGAACTCGTGCCGCGGAATGCGCGGGGCCAGGATGCGGACCGCGCCCTCGATGGCCTCGCGCCGGCTCATGCCGCGTCAGACCGCGACGGGCGCCTTGATGGCCGGATGCGGGTCGTAATCCTCGATGGCGATGTCGTCATAGGTGAAATCGAAGAGCGAGCGGACGGACGGGTTGAGGCGCAGCTTCGGCAGGTGCCTCGGCTCCCGGGAGAGCTGGAGGCGCGCCTGCTCCAGATGGTTGAGATAGAGATGCGCGTCCCCGAAGGAATGGACAAAGTCGCCGGGCTGCAGGCCCGTGGCCTGGGCCATCATGTGCGTGAGCAGGGCGTAGGACGCGATATTGAACGGAACGCCCAGGAACACGTCCGCCGAGCGCTGGTAGAGCTGGCAGGAGAGCCGCCCCTCCGCGACGTAGAACTGGAACAGGCAATGGCAGGGCGCGAGCGCCATCTTGTCCAGATCCGCCGGGTTCCAGGCGGAAACGATCAGGCGGCGGCTGTCGGGATTGCGGCGGATCTCGTCGAGCACCCAGCGGATCTGGTCGACGGTGCCGCCGTCGGGCTTGGCCCACGAGCGCCACTGCTTGCCGTAGACGGGACCGAGATCCCCGTTCTCGTCGGCCCACTCGTCCCAGATCGAGACGCCGTTCTCCTTCAGGTAGCCGATGTTGGTGTCGCCCTTGAGGAACCACAGCAGCTCATGGACGATGGAGCGCAGATGGAGCTTCTTGGTGGTGACGAGCGGAAAGCCCTGGCTGAGATCGAAGCGCATCTGGTGACCGAAGACCGAGATCGTCCCGGTTCCGGTCCGGTCGTCCTTGCGGACGCCCTCGTCCATGATGCGGCGGATGAGATCGAGATAGGCTTGCATGGGGTGCTCCTCGCCTGATCATAGGGCAGCGCAGCGCCGCCGCCGAGTCGGGACTTTTCCATTCCTGTGAATCGGTTAACCCCCTGAGGGCCACAGGCGACCAGGCGGGCGCGCCGGTGTCTCTGTCACATTTTCATGGACGACCCGGCGGTTCCCTCTCTTTCAAAATCCGATCGTGGCACCTATATTGAGGGTGTCGGTCGCGAGACCGACTATGGCGATAAACGGCTATCGGAATAAACCCATCGGACCCGGGGGCGGTACCCGGCGCCTCCACCAAAGCCCAGGCTCAGCCTGGGTTTCGGCGGGGGCGAAATAGGATCGACGAGGGCGTAAAGGGTGGACTTTCGCTCGGCATGGTTCCGCCGTTATCGGGCCGAATCTATAGTTGCCAACGACAACTATGCTCCGGTTGCAGTGGCTGCGTAAGCGGTCCCTAAAGCCGAATCAAAGCCCTTGCGGGTAGCACCGTAAGGCGGGGTCCGGAGGCACCTGGCAACAGAAGCCTCCACTTTTGTTTCTGCAAGGGCTCGCTTATGGCCGGTGGTAAAGACCTGATCCGCTACGATCTTCTGGTGCAGGACGCGTTGAAGGGCGTCGTGCGCAAGGTTCTGATCGATGCCAAGGACGGCCTGCCGGGCGAACATCATTTCTACATCTCCTTCCAGACGGATTTCCCCGGGGTTCGCCTTTCGAACCGCCTGCGCGAGAAATACCCTCAGGAGATGACCATCGTCCTCCAGCACCAGTTCTGGGACCTGAACGTCACCGAACACACCTTCGAGGTCGGGCTGTCCTTCTCGGGCATCCCGGAGCGGCTGCTCATCCCCTTCGATGCCCTCACGGGCTTCTTCGACCCGTCCGTCCAGTTCGGCCTCAAGTTCGACAGCCAGGAGGAGGACGAGGAGGACGACGCGGAGGAGGCTACCGCCGCACCGCAGCCTATCCGAGGCAGCGCGTCCGAGCCGGTCGAGCTGAAGCAGCCCCGCAGGCCCCTGCCCGCGGCGGACACCACGCCTGCTCCCGAAGGAGCGCCCGCGGCGAAAGCCGAGACGGATGACAAGACCGAGTCGCCCGAATCCGGGGCGCCGGGCAGCGCCGAGGTCGTCAGCCTCGACGCTTTCCGCAAGAAGAACTGAGTCTCCCTCCCGTCCCCGTTGTCAGGCCGTTGCCGGCGCCTCCCGCGGCGCGCGCCGCGTAAGGCGCATCGGCAGGCCGCCCCGCGGCCTCAGGGTGATCCGCTGCACGGGCGCGACCTCGTGCCCTTCCGCCAGATCGAGCCGCACCGAGCGGGCGATGGTCGCCAGGACGATCACGGCCTCCTGCAGGGAAAAGCTCGCCCCGATGCAGACCCGCGGCCCGGCCCCGAACGGCAAATAGGCGAAGCGGTCGATCCGGCTGCGGTTCTCCGGGAGGAAGCGTTCGGGCTGGAAGGCATCCGGCTCGTCCCAGAGCCGGCGGTGGCGATGCAGCACGTAAGGGGCGATCGCCACCATCGAGCCCGCCGGGATCTCCAGGTCTCCGATCCGATCAGCATCGATCGCCGTGCGGCTCATGTAGGGAGCCGGCGGATAGAGACGCACCGCCTCGTCGATCACGGCCCGGGTGTAGACGAGTTCGTCCAGATGACGGGGCTCCAGGGGCCCCTCTCCCAGCACCGCGTCGACCTCCCGCTCAAGGCGGGTCCGCGCCCGCTCGTCCTGGGACAGGAGATAGAGCGACCAGGTCAGGGCGTTGGCCGTCGTCTCGTGTCCGGCGCCGATGAAGGTGACGATGTTGGTGCGCACCTCGATGTGGCTCAGCCCCTTCCCGGTCTCGGGGTCGGCCGCCTCGAGGAGCAGGGTCAGCAGGTCGCGGGGCGCCGGCTCGCCGCGGGCCAGCAGCGCCTTCCGCGCATCGATCAGCGCGTTGACCGTCTCCTCGAAGAACCGGATCGACGGCCGCGCCCGCAGGCGGCCGATCCGGGGCACCCAATCGGGGAACCCGAAGATGTCGAGCGGATCGACCCGGCCCAGGCTGTTGAAGTAACGCGTGATGGCGCGGCCGAGCGCATCGGGGTCTTTCGGCACTCCTTGCGTGAAGATCGTCCGCTCCAGAACGTCCAGGGTCACGCGGGTCATGTCGAGGGAGGCATCGACCACGCGCCCTTCCGGGCGCCGCTGCCAGCGGCGCACGAGGCGGTCGGCCGCCTCGACCATCGCGGGAAAGAAGCTGCCCACATGGCGCGGCGTGAAGAGCGGCGCGATGGTGCGGCGCTGGAGCCGCCATTCGTCGCCCTCCGCGGTCACGAGCCCCCGGCCCAGGCCGGGCGCCAGGATCCGGATCTGCAGATCGTCCTTGCGGTAATTGGGGGCGTTGTCCAGGAGGATGTGCCGGATCACCGCGGGATCGTTCACCACGGTCATGCGGCCGAGCGCCCCCTCGCCGGTGATGATCGGCTCCTCGAAATGGGTCTCCATCCAGGTGTTCAGAGGGTTTTCGCGCACCGCCCTCAGGAAGGCCACCATGCCGAGGGGCTCGGTGCGGGGCGCCGGGTGAGGCGGGCGGAACAGGGGCGCTTCCAGGGTGTCGCTCATGCGATTTTACAAGGCCTCCATGCGCGTTCGCAGTTGCGAGCGCCATCATTTGAGATAAGAACACGCAACTCCATCGAAAGAGGTCAGGATGTCGCCCTCAACCCGCATCGAAACAGATACCTTCGGCCCCATCGACGTTCCCGCCGACAAGTTCTGGGGCGCCCAGACGCAGCGCTCGCTCCAGAATTTCCGCATCGGGACGGACCGGATGCCGCTGCCTCTGGTCCATGCGCTGGCCATCGTGAAACAGGCCGCTGCCCTCGTGAACAAGGATCTGGGCAGGCTGGAGCCGCGCCTGGCCGATGCCATCGCGGCGGCCGCGGCCGACGTGGTGCAGGGCAAGTACGACGACGAGTTCCCGCTCGTGGTCTATCAGACCGGCTCGGGCACCCAGTCCAACATGAACATGAACGAGGTGCTCTCGAACCTCGCCATCGAGCGCCTCGGCGGCGAGCGCGGCAGCAAGAAGCCGGTTCACCCGAACGACCACGTGAACATGGGCCAGTCGTCGAACGACTCGTTCCCGACCGCCATGCACATCGCGGTCGCCCGCGAGGTCCATGACCGCCTGATCCCCGCCCTCAAGCACCTGCACAAGGCCCTGAACGACAAGGCCGAGGCCTTCAAGGACATCGTCAAGATCGGCCGCACCCACCTGCAGGACGCCACCCCGGTGACGCTCGGCCAGGAATTTTCCGGCTATGCCGCGCAGGTCCAGCTCGGCATCGCGCGCATCGAGCAGACGCTTCCGGGCATCTACGCCCTCGCGCAGGGCGGCACGGCCGTCGGGACGGGTCTGAACGCCCATCCGGAATTCGCCGACCGCTTCGCCTCCAAGGTGGTGGAGCTCACCGCCCTCCCCTTCACCTCGGCGCACAACAAGTTCGAGGCGCTCGCCTCCAACGACGCCCTCGTCTACACGCACGGCGCCCTGGCGAGCCTCGCGGCCGGCCTGTTCAAGATCGCCAACGACATCCGCCTGATGGGCTCCGGTCCCCGGTCGGGCATCGGCGAGATCTCGCTGCCGGAGAACGAGCCCGGCTCGTCGATCATGCCCGGCAAGGTCAATCCGACCCAGGCCGAGGCCATGACCATGCTGTGCTGCCAAGTGGCCGGCAACCAGACCACGGTGACCTTCGCCGGCAGCCAGGGTCATTTCGAGCTCAACGTGTTCAAGCCGGTGATCGTCAATGCGGTGCTGCAATCGATCAGGCTCATCGCGGACGGCGCGGTCAGCTTCACCGACAATTGCGTGGTGGGGATCGAGCCGAACCGGGAGCGCCTCAACGAGCTCATGCAGCGCTCGCTGATGCTCGTGACGGCGCTTGCTCCGTCCATCGGCTACGACAAGGCGGCCGCCATCGCCAAGTCGGCGCACAAGAACGGCACGACCCTCAAGGAAGAGGCTCTCAAGGCCGGCGTCGCGGAGGACCATTTCCACGCCGTCGTGCGCCCCGAGACGATGCTTCAGCCGGGCGAATAGGCTACACTCGCGCCATGGCAGAGATCATCAATCTGCGCCGGGCGCGCAAGCACAAGGCGCGGGCCGAGAAGGAGGCCCGCGCCGACGAGAACCGCATCGCGTTCGGCCGCACCAAGGCCGAGAAGACCCTGACGAAGGCCGAACGGGATCTGGCGAAGAGCCGCCTCGACGCCCACAAGCGCGACGACACTGAGCAGCCGTGAATGGGCTTCCGCATCGTCAAGCGATCCGTCTCCATTGCCGGCCACCGGACCAGCATCTCCCTCGAGCAGCCCTTCTGGGAAGGCTTGAGGGAGATCGCCGAACGGGACAGAATGTCCGTCCAGTCTCTGATCGGGCTCATCGATGCCGACCGGGGCGACCAGAACCTCTCCTCGGCGATCCGAGTCTTCGTGCTGACGGACCTGCGCCGACGGCTGGGCACAGCGTCGCCGGACGCCGCTCAGCCATAGGAGACGGCCCGAGGGGCCGTCCGTCGTCCTCGCCGATCCTGTACCGGTGATCTCCGGTGGATGAGGTCGGGTGCTTTTCGGATCGGGATGGCCGTCTCTCCCCCTCGACGTCGTCACCTGCTCACACCACCCGCCACGTCATCACCGGGCTTGTCCCGGTGATCTCGCTACGGTGAAGCGCCGCGCCCTTCCGATCGGGATGGCCGGGACAAGCCCGGCCATGACGGGGAGAGGGTATCGCTCAGGGCGGGACGGTCCGGCCATGAGAGGGTCCGCACGATGCTCCCTCTCTTGGCTGGCGCACCGTTCGAGCCGAAAAACCGGGTCCCCTTTTTCGCACGGTGCGCTAGCGCGTGGGCGTCCCGTAGACGGAGGGCGGCGGGCCGATCTGCACCGGCGGGGTCAGGGGCGGCGCGGAGGGTGGCGCGGAGGTCTGCGACGGCGCCGCCTCCTGCTCCGGCTGGTTCCGCTGCTCCATTTGCAGCCGCTCCGCGTCCCGGCGGGCGCGCTCGGCCTCCGCCCGGGCTCGGGCTTGGCGGAGAGCCTCTTCCTCGGCCGCCTTGGCCCTCTGCCGCTCGGCCTCGCGTTGCGCGTCGATCTGGCGCTGGCGCTCGGCCGCTGCGCGTTCGAACGCCTCGATCTTCTCCAGTTCGCGCTTGAGCACGATGGCGGCCAGTCCATTGCGGAACGGGCCCGCGTCGATCTGACGGACGGGGGCCGCGAGGGAGCCCTGCCAGTTCAGCCCGACCGAGGGCGGCGCGCCGACCCATTCCGGCGGCGATGACTTGGCGGTCAGGGCCCCGCGGGCATCGAGCTGCAGGGTCTTCAGATCGTAGGTGACGGCGCCCTGCCACGTGGCCGACCCGCTCTCGGCCACGAAGGGCGAGAGCCGCAGCAGGCCGCCGACCAGCGCCGCCGAGGTCTTGATCGGCGCCGCATTGAAGGGAGCCCGGCCGAGCTCGATCCCGAGGATCGCTTCCGCCTTGCCCTCGACCAGGGGATCGGTCTCGGCGAGAGCGCGCTTGAGCGCCTTGTCGAACACGGTCGGGTCGGCCGCGGGCAGGCGAAGATTGGTGACCTGCCAGTCGCCGGCGCCGCCGAGATTGGCCACGAGCTCGGACAGGCTCGTGCCCACGGCGCCGAACCGGAGCGGACCCGACAGGACCGCCTCGAACGGCGAGGCCCCGGTCAGGGCCCACAGGGGGACCTTCTCCAGGCCGCCCTCGCCCACGATGGTAGCCGTGCCCTCCTGCCGCGTGATGGTGGCCGAGCCCGTGATCCGGCCCGACCCGATGGTGGCGTCGAGATTGCGGATGGAGATCCCGTCCGACTGCGCTCCGAGCACGAAGGAGGCGCGGCTCGCCTGGAGGCCGCGGCCCAGTTCGAGGGCCCCGACCCGGATCGTTACCTGCCCGCCGGAGACGAGGCGCCCGCTCTGCCCGAAGCGGGCGGTCGACCAGATCGCCGTGGCGCTCTGGTCTCCGGGCACGTTGAGCGACAGGGCGGCCACGAGCCATGGCAGGGACAGCCGGCCGAGCGAGATGTCGCCGCTGATGTCCGACCGGGACGCCGCGACCAGGCGGGCCTGCACGTTATCGTTCGAGACCTTGCCGTTGATGTCGAGCAGGGTCGCGCCCCGCTCCCGGCCCAGGGTGACGCGGCCGGACACGGGCACCGGCGGAGCGACCCCGGCCCCGTCGCCCAGGAGAAGCAGGAAGGGCGTGATGTCGGGCGTCGCGATCTCGACCTCGCCGCTGTCCACCACGTCGTCCGCCTCGCTCAGGGCGAAGGGACGCGTTGTCGCGACCTTGGCGCCGGCAATGTCCCCCGCGAGGGTGACGTTGAACAATCCGGACCCGACCCGGGTGCCCCGGAGATCGACCCTGGAGGGCCGGTTCAGCCCGGCCATGGTGGCCCGGTTGACCCAGCGCCCCGTATTGTCGGCGGACAGCGCGATGGTGAGGCTCTCGGTCCGTCCGTCGAGGGAATCGACCTGGCCTTCGAACGGCCCTCCGGCCACCCGCCCCTTTGCGGTCGTGCGCAGGCGCAGCTCAGTCGACCCGGGCGCCGGCGCGACGCGCTCCGACGTGACGTCGAGATCGAGGGCGCCCTCACGCACGAACGTGGGCACGAGCTTCGAGATTCCGCCGATCCACACGCTCCCCAAGAGGTCGACCAGGGGATTGGCGCGCTGCGCCGTGACCTTGCCGGTGATCTGCCCCGAGCCGTCCGGGGCGATGCGCCCCCGCACGCGGGCATTGGCGCCGGCGAGATCGACGATGTCGAGCGTCTCGACCAGGAGCGCCGGCCCGTCCGACAGGATGCGGGCCGAGATCCGGCCCGTGGCGGGGCTCTTGCCCGCGCTGACGCCGCGGGCGTCCAGGATGAAGCCGACATCGAGGTTCTCGGTCGCCTGGAAGACGCTCGACACCTGAGGCAGGTCGTCGAGGTTCAGGCCCTGAATCGCCACCTGGGCCTCCAGCTTGCCGCGCTCGCTGGCTTCCGGCGCCGTGTAGCGGGCGTTCCCGGTCAGGACGGACTCGCCCGTCTTCAGCCGCAGGCGGTTGAAGGACAGGACGGGGTTCGAGAAGGCGATCTCCGAAGAGGCCTCGACGGGGCGTCCGTCGAGCACCCTGAGCAGCGGCGAATTGAGGCCGATGCGGGCCAGATAGCGCGCCAGGCGGTCGGACGCGTTGGAGGCCAGCGCCACCTTGCCGTTGATGCCGCCCCGGGTGGTCAAGCCGAGCTGTCCTTCGATCGCCACCCTGGTCTCGCCGGGCGCATTGAACTCGATTCGGTCGAGGGTCGCCCGGCCCGTGTCGAGCGACAGGCGCAGGACCGCGTTCGAGAGGTCCTCCTGGCCCAGCCCGATGCTGTCGATCTTGAGGTCGAGGTCGATCGGCACCCGGATCAGCGGCAGGGACCATCCCTGCAGCCGGCTTTTGAAATCCTGCCCGTTTCCGGACAGGATGAAGCTGTCCGCGTCGAGCCGGCGGCCTTCGAGCTTCAGGGAGATGCGGGGATCGTTGAGGCCGATCCGGCCCTGCCCGGTCATGCGCAGGCTGGCCCCGCCCTCGCCGGCCTCGAGGCTGGCCGGGTTGAGCTCGACCGCGCCGGGCACCGTCTTGAACTCGGTCTCGACCGCGATCGGGATCGGTATGCCGGCGGCCGCGATCTGCGCCGGAGGGCCGAAGAGGATCTTGGCCTTGCCGGCGACCTGCGGGGTCGCGGCCTCGCCGCTTCCCTCGTTCAGGCCCAGCCGGGCGTCGATGTCGAAGCGCGGGTAATTGTCGCCGCCCCCCGAGAGCTTGACCTGGACGGTCTTGTCCTCGGCGAGCTCCCCCGTGACGAGCCGGAACGGCACCCCGGAGGTCGTTCCCTCGATCCGCCAGGGGCCGATCAGCCTCTGGCCTTCGATGGAGACGTTCTCGGCGAAGGCCTGGTTGGTGCGCCCCGTGCTGGCGCTCTGCGTCGTGACGAGAAGCTGGGCCACGGTGAGGTTCTCGATGGCCCATTCGCGGCCGCGGCCGCTGCCCGAGACCAGATCGGGGGGCAGGCGCCAGTCGCCGTCCCCGGAGACCGGGATGCGGATGTCGGCCCGGCCCACCCGCGTTTCGGTGAACCGCACCTCACCTCGGAGCAGCGGGGTCAGGGCCACCTCGGCCCGGACCCCGTCGGCGGTGAGAACCGGCGAATCCGGCGTCTTGCCGCCGAGCCTCAGACGCCCGAGGGTCACGCGGGGCTCGGGCAGGAGCCGGATGCCGATGTCGCCCTCGGTCCGGGCCTCCGTGCCCGACGCGCGCGAGATCATCCGGTCGATCGTGTCGCGGTGGGCCTCCCAGTCGACGAAGGGAGGCGCCGCCACGGCGATCGCCAGGATCAGGATCACGATGGATGCGATGATCGTCAGGATATCGCGCAAGAGGCCGCCTTTTCTCCGTTACCGTGACACGTCCTACCCCATGACGACGAGGACCGGGAGCGCCGTTCCGCGTGTTCCACCGTCAAACCGCGATGATCTTGCCCGGGTTCATGATGTTGTGAGGATCGATCGCCTGTTTCAAGACGCGCATGAGGGCAAGGGCGGCCGGCCCATGCTCCAGCTCCAGGTACTTCATCTTCTTCTGCCCCACGCCGTGCTCGCCCGTGCAGGTTCCCTCCATGGCAACCGCCCGCCGCACGAGCCGGTCCACGAAGGCCTCGCAGGCCTCGATCTCCGCCGGATCATCCGTATTCACCAGCGGCTGGACGTGGAAGTTGCCGTCGCCCACATGGCCCACGATGGGAGCGATCAGGCCGCTGGCCAGGATGTCCTGCTTGGTGGCGTCGACGCATTCGGCGAGGCGCGAGATCGGCACGCAGACATCGGTCGCGACCGACTGGGCCCCGGGCCGCAGGCCCTTGGCGGCCCAGTAGGCGTCGTGCCGGGCCTGCCAGAGCCGGGACCGCTCTTCCGGCTTCGTGGCCCATTCGAACGGGCCGCCGCTGAACTCGGCCGCGATCTCGCCGAAGCGCTCGGCCTGCTCCTGCACCCCGGCCTCGGACCCGTGGAATTCCAGGAGCAGCAGCGGGCTCTCGGGCAGGGAGAGCTTGGCATGGAGGTTGACCGCCCGCACCTGGACCTCGTCGAGCAGCTCGATCCTGGCCACCGGAATGCCGGTCTGAATCGTCATGATGACCGCATCGCAGGCGGCCTTCACGGACGGGAATGGGCAGATGCCGGCGGAAATCGCCTCCGGGATGCCGTGGAGCTTCAGGGTGATCTCGGTGACGATGCCGAGCGTCCCCTCGGACCCGATGAGCAGCCGTGTCAGGTCGTAGCCCGCCGAGCTCTTCTTGGCGCGGCTTCCCGTCTTCACGATCTCCCCGTCGGGAAGCACCGCGGTGAGCGAGAGCACCACGTCCTTCATGGTCCCGTAGCGGACCGCATTGGTGCCGGACGCCCGGGTCGCCACCATGCCGCCGATGGACGCGTCGGCCCCCGGATCGATGGGGAAGAACAGGCCCTTGTCGCGCAGGAACTCGTTCAGCTCCTTGCGGGTCACGCCCGCCTCGACCACGCAGTCCAGATCCTCGTCGTGGACGGCGATGATCCGCTTCATCAGGCTGAGATCGATCGAGACGCCCCCATAGGGCGCGTTGACATGGCCCTCCAGGGACGTGCCGGTCCCGTAGGGGATGATCGGAACCTCGTGCTCGGCGCAGAGTTTGACGATCTCCGAAACCTCATCCGTCGTGCGCGGGTAGACCACGATGTCCGGCGGCTGGTTCTTCACCCAGGTCAGGGTATGTCCGTGCTGCTCGCGCACGGCGGCCGAGGTCGCGACCCTGTCGCCGAAACGCCCGGACAGGGCGGATGACACAGCAGCCACGGAGGCGTCCGTGGCTTTCTGACGGGCGGTCGCTTGGAAGGTGTTCATGAAGGCTTCAGATCCGGTTGTGATGCTCGTTCTTCCCATAGCTATCAGAACCGTTGCGAAGGCAACACTCCGGATGAGAAAGATGCCGCACCCCTGCTGCGCAACCCGTCTGAATGTGCTAACATTCCTGTCTCGTCAGGACAGGATTGCTCGCCTGAGCGGTGTTGAGGGACGGCACTGACCATGGACAAGCGCACCCCGGTATTTTTCTTTGCGCCCTTCGTCTCCTCGACGATGCGGGTCGAACCTGCCTGGATCGATTACAACGGGCACATGAACATGGCCTATTATCATGTGCTCTTCGACCGGGCCGTGGAGGAAGGCTTCAGCCTCGTGGGGCTCGGCCACGATTACCTGGAGAACCGCCGGGCATCGTTCTTCGCCGCCGAGATCCACACGGTCTACAAGCGCGAGCTGAAAATGCACGACCGCGTGCGCGTCACGCTCCAGCTGGTCGATTTCGACGACAAGCGCATCCACTATTATCTGGAGATCCGCCACGCCACCGAGGGCTGGGTGGCCGCGTCGATGGAGGGGCTGTCCCTCCATGTGGACATGGAGACCCGGAAGGTCTGCCCTTTCCCGGACGACATCGCGGCCAACCTCGCCGTGATGAGGGCGACCCATGCCCGGCTGACGAAGCCGCAGGCCCTGGGCCGGGTGATCGGGATCCCGCACAAGGCCGAGATCCGGGACGCCCTGTCGGCGTCAGGCACCCGCCACTAGCGCATCGGACGGACCCGGAGGGCCGCGTCAGCGAAAAGTGGACCCGGTATTCGCCGACGCGGCCCGCTGGGTCCGCCTGATCCGATGCGCCGGTCAAGAGAAGGAGCCTCGGATGAATCCCAAAAGTGGTGTCCACTTTTGGGTCCGATGCTCTCATTCGAGAAGAAAGCATCGGATGGATCCCGAAAGGGCAAGTCCACTTTTCACGTCCGATGCTTTAGCAGACCCTTCCCCGCCCGCAGCCGGCCCGCGGCACCGAGGGGAGATAGCGGGGAGCGAAGAGGCGGTCGCGGTCGACATTCTGGCGAATCTGGTTGCTCTTGCTCTGGATGTCCTGCTCGACGCCCAGGATCCGCTGATCCTCCTGGATCCGCCGGTTGATCGCATCCGTGCTCCGTTCCGCCGGGCTCGTGCGCGGCAGGCGCGTCTGAGCTTCGGCCGGCACGGCCAGGACAAGGCTTGACACGATGGCAAGGGCCACCACGATACGCATGGGACATTCCTCTTCGGGCCTGCCATACCCATATGGCGATGAATGCTCTTCCCGACAATGGAATCGAAGCCTGCAAGTTCGAGCCTGCGGCAGGATCGACCGGGAATTCAGGCTCGACGCCGTTCGCCTTTTGATCCATGGTCCCGCCGATGAATCAGTCCGATCCCAGACCCGACCCGCAGGACGGCCTTGCCCATGAGCCGGCGTCCGGTTCCCTGAGCGCCCGCGCCCGCGCGGCGGTGACGCCGCAATCGCCCTATCTGAACGGGCTGAACCCGGAGCAGCGCGCCGCCGTCGAGGCCACGGAAGGCCCGGTTCTCGTTCTGGCCGGCGCCGGCACCGGCAAGACCCGCGTGCTCACCACCCGGATCGCGCATCTGATCGCCACCGGCAAGGCCTACCCGTCCCAGATCCTGGCCGTGACCTTCACCAACAAGGCCGCCCGGGAGATGCGCGAGCGCATCACCTCCGTGATCGGTCCCGTGGCGGAGGGTATGCAGTGGCTCGGCACCTTCCACTCGATCGGCACCAAGATCCTGCGCCGCCACGCGGAGCTGGTGGGACTGCGCTCCGACTTCACCATCCTGGGGACGGACGATCAGCTCCGCCTGATGAAGCAGGTGATCGAGGCGGAAGGCATCGACGAGAAGCGCTGGCCGGCCCGCCAGCTCGCCGGCCATATCGACGGCTGGAAGAACCGGGGTCTCGGGCCCGACCAGGTGCCCGCCGGGGAGGCCGGAGCCTTCGCCAACGGCAAGGGCGGCCGGCTCTACCGGGCGTATCAGGAGCGATTGAAGGTTCTGAACGCCGTGGATTTCGGCGACCTCCTGCTCGAATGCCTGCGCCTGTGGCGCGAGCACCCGGACATCCTGGAGCAGTACCAGGGCCGGTTCCGCTACATGCTGGTGGACGAGTATCAGGACACCAACGTGGCCCAGTACCTCTGGCTCAGGCTGCTGGCCCAGGCGCGCAAGAACCTGTGCTGCGTCGGCGACGACGACCAGTCGATCTACGGTTGGCGCGGCGCCGAGGTCGACAACATCCTGCGCTTCGAGCACGACTTTCCCGGCGCCACCGTGATCCGCCTCGAGCGCAACTACCGCTCCACGGGCCATATCCTCTCCGCGGCCTCCGGGCTGATCGCCAAGAACCAGGGCCGCCTGGGCAAGACCCTGCGCACGGAGGATGAGGCCGGCGAGAAGGTGACAATCACCGGCGCCTGGGATTCCGAGGACGAGGCGCGACTGATCGGCGAGGAGATCGAGGCGCTGCATGCCAAGAAGCACCCGCTCTCCGAGATCGCCATCCTGGTGCGCATCTCCGCCCAGATGCGCGAGATCGAAGACCGGCTCGTGACGCTGGGCGTGCCGTATCGCGTCATCGGCGGCCCGCGCTTCTACGAGCGCGCGGAAATCCGCGACGCGCTGGCCTATCTGCGCGTCGTCAACCAGCCGGCGGACGATCTCGCCTTCGAGCGGATCGTGAACGTGCCCAAGCGCGGCCTGGGCGACGCCACCATCCAGGTGCTGCACAACCATGCCCGCGCGGCGCGCGTGCCGCTGGTGGAAGCCGCGCGCTTCATCGTCGAGACGGACGAGCTGAAGCCCAAGCCGCGCGCCACCCTGCGCGATCTCCTGATTTCCTTCGGCCGCTGGTCGAAGCTGTCCGAGACCCTGACGCAGTCGGAAGTCGCCCAGACGGTGCTGGAGGAATCCGGCTACACCGACATGTGGCAGAAGGACAAATCGGCCGATGCGGCGGGGCGCCTGGAAAACCTCAAGGAGCTCGTCCGCTCCATGGAGGAATTCCCCGACCTGCAGAGCTTCCTCGAGCACGTCTCGCTGGTCATGGAGGCCAACGAGAGCGACACCGCCGAGCGCGTGAGCCTGATGACCCTCCATGCGGCCAAGGGCCTGGAGTTCAACACCGTCTTCCTGCCCGGCTGGGAGGAAGGCCTGTTCCCCAACCAACGGGCGCTCGACGAGAGCGGCCGCGCCGGCCTCGAGGAGGAGCGCCGCCTCGCCCATGTGGGCCTCACCCGCGCCCGGCGCAGCGCCAAGATCTACTTCGCGTCCAACAGGCGCATCCACGGCCTGTGGAACTCGACCGTTCCGAGCCGCTTCGTCGACGATCTGCCGGAGGCGAACGTGGAGATCGTCGAGGCCCCGGCGAACTTCTCCTACGGGGGGTATGGCGGCGGCTCGCGCTTCGACCGGATGCAACCCTTCAGCGGCTCCTCCTACCAGACCCCGGGCTGGCAGCGCGCCCAGGCGCATCGCGCCACGGCGGATGACGGCGTTTCGTCCGCCCGCCGCTCCGGCGACCGGCGCGGACCGATGCTGATCGAAGGCGAACTGGTGGCCAAGTCCACCGGCGGCTCGGGCTTTGCGGTGGGCGGACGGGTCCTGCACACCAAGTTCGGCCCTGGCACCATCGAAGCGGTGGACGGCAACAAGCTCACCGTCGCGTTCGACAAGGCCGGGCGCAAGATGGTGCTGGACAGCTTCGTCGAGGCCCTGGGCTAGAGCATCGGACGGACCCAGAGGGCCGCGTCAGCGACCCGAAGGGCCACGCCAGTGACCCGAACGGCCGCGCCAGCGAAAAGTGGATCCGGTTTTCCGTCCGATGCTCTCATTCGAGAAGAAAGCATCGGATGGATCCCAAAAGGGCAAGTCCACTTTTCACGTCCGATGCTTTAGCAGGATCCCGCAGTGCCTTCACCGGTCCTGTGCCGGTGATTCCGATCGAAAGCACGAGACGTTTCAGAGACAAGATGGCCGGGACAAGCCCGGCCATGACGTGGCTCGCGTTCGGATCGGCTCTGATCACTCTGCGGCAGCGGGCGGCACCGGGGCCGGCGGCGTGCCGTAGGTGCGCGGATCGACCGGGTTGAGCTGGCCTTCGTCGTCCGTGTAGGCCGGCGGACGGTCCACATAGGTGAAGGTCCCCTTCCCGTCCGGTGCGGGGCCCTGCGCCCAGCGGCCCTCCTGGCTTTCCATGCCTTCCGAGTGGTTGAGGAACTGATAGGCGACTTCGCCCTTCTCCAGATCCTGCGGGAAATTCGACGGCACCGGCGTCTCCTCGAGCCCGTCTTCTTCCAGTTCGCGGATGGCGGCGAGCCACTGGTTCTGGTGCATGGTGTCGCGGGCGATCAGGAACGAAAGCATGTCCCGCACGCCGGTGTCGTTAGTCATGTTGTAGAGGCGCGCGACCTGGAGACGGCCCTGACTTTCGGCGGTGACGTTGAAGCGGAAGTCCGCGAGCAGATTGCCGCTCGCGATGGTGTAGGCCGACGTCCAAGGATTGCCGACGCTGTCGGAGGGCCGCGCACCGAGACCGGCCACGATGTAGTGCTGCGCGTTCATCCCCGCGACGATCGCGTCCTCCACCCGGGCGCCGCCCATCACGGCGCCAACCACCGAATTCTTGGCCATATCCTCCTGCTGCTCGATCGGGGAGGTCTCGAGCAGGCGCGCGATCATGGTGGCGAGCATCTCCACATGGCCGATCTCCTCGGTGCCGATATCCATGATCATGTCCTTGTACTTCTGCGGACCGCGGCAGTTCCAGCCCTGGAACAGGTAGGTCATCATCACGCTGATCTCGCCCCACTGGCCGCCGAGGGGCTCCTGCAGCATCTTGGCGAAAAGCGGATCGGGTTTCTCGGGCCTGGCGTGATACGCCATCTGCTTCTGGCGGAAGAACATCGGCTGCTCCTGTTCGATGGATCGAGTGGCGACTCGTGCCCCCACGAGGGTTCAGCCTTCCAACAAGAGCGACTCTTGCTTGTTCCCCGAATAGGCTGTCTTTCCTGTACTTTAGATAGGTTCTGATCTGCGGGATTTTCCTCTAGCCACCCGCCTGCAACTGTGGAACCATTCGGCCCGCTCGACTAACCATCAGAGGTGCCGATGTTCCCGTTGTCCCACATGCTGAAATCCTTCGTACGCGCCGGAACGTTGAAGGTGATCGACGCGGAGGGCGGCGTTCACGTCTTCGGCGGGGACAAGCCGGGACCAAGCGTCACCATGCGGCTGACCGACCGCTCGCTCTATCACAAGCTTTTCCTCAATCCCGAGCTGCACGCGGGCGAAGCCTACATGGACGGGCGCCTGAGCTTCGAGGACGGCTCGAATCTGCGGGATTTCCTCAATCTCTTCTCGATGAACCGCTCGACGCTGGCCAATTACCCGCTGCAGAGCGTGCTCAAGCGCATCTCGCGCACCGTGAAGCGGTTTCAGCAGGCGAACCCCGTGGGCAAGGCGCAGCAGAACGTGGCGCATCACTACGATCTCGGCAACGACTTCTACAAGCTCTTCCTCGACAAGGGCATGCAGTATTCCTGCGCGTATTTCGTCAACGACGACGACACGCTGGAGGAGGCGCAGCAGAACAAGCTGCGTCTCATCGCCTCGAAGCTTCAGCTCAAGCCCGGCTTGAGGATCCTCGACATCGGCAGCGGCTGGGGCGATCTCGCGCTCTATCTCGCCGCCATGGAGAACGTGGACGTCACGGGTGTCACCCTGTCGAAGGAGCAGTACGAACTCTCCAATGAAAAGGCGCGCCGCGCCGGCCTGTCGGATCGCGTGCGCTTCGAGCTGCTCGATTACCGCAAGGTCGACAGGAAGTTCGACCGCATCGTATCCGTGGGCATGTTCGAGCACGTCGGCGTGCACCATTACGGCGAGTTCTTCGCCAAGATCAACGCTCTGCTCGATGATGACGGACTGATGGTGCTGCATTCCATCGGCAAGATGAGCCCTCCCGGCACCGCGAGCCCCTGGCTGCGCAAGTACATCTTCCCGGGCGCCTATTCCCCTGCCCTGTCGGAGGTGTTCCCCGTCGTGGAGCAGAATCAGCTGTGGGTGACGGATCTCGAGTTCCTGCGCCTTCACTACGCGAAGACGCTCAACCATTGGCATCGGCGCTTCGAAGCCAACCGGGAGAAGATCGCCGCCATGTACGACGAGCGCTTCTGCCGGATGTTCGAGTTCTATCTCATCAGCGCCGAGACCATGTTCACGACCGGAAGCCAGCTGGTGTTCCACATGCAGCTGGCCCGCAAGCGCGATGCCGCGCCGATCGTGCGCGACTACATCACCGACACCCAGCGCGCGTACAAGGCCGAGGAGGCCGCGAAACTGCAAGTGCTGCAGCCTGCAGAGAAGGTTTTGCAGGCCGGCTGAGCGTCCGGCCAGACGGCACGATTGCACCTATCTCGCGGTCGAGCCCGTCGTCTCCAGGGACACGGGCCGCCCCTGCTCGGCAGCCTGATAGATGGCCTGCATGATCCGGATGTCGCGCAGGCCCTCCTCGCCAGGCGTCTTGGGCTCCCGTTCTTCCAGCACGGCCTTCGCCATGTGATCCATCTCGGCGGCGAACTGGTTGCCCTCCGGGATCTGCACCCGCCGCTCCTCCTTCTCGGTCTTCACCATCATCTGGTGGCGCTCGTATTCAGTGGCGGGATCGAGCACAAGCGACGCCTTCGAGCCGAAGACCTGGATGCGCTTGACCGGCGCGGTGGAGTAGGACGAGGTCAGGTTCGCCAGCGCTCCCGACGGGAAGCGGAGTTGGAACGCCACGAGTTCCTCGATTTCCCTGAAGCGAGGATCGCTCCTGTCGCTCGAGATATGGGCGGAGACCTCCACCGGCTCCTCGCCCGTGATGGTGCGGGCCGCCTGCAGCGAGTAGATGCCGATGTCGTAGAGCGATCCGCCGCCGGCGAGCGCTTTCACCATGCGCCACTGATCGGCCGGCACCTTGGGATCGAGAATGCGCCCGTGATCGCTGGTGACGAGACGGATCCTGCCCAGCTCGCCTTCCCGCGCCATGCGGATCGCTTCCATGTTGTACGGCTCGTATTGGGCCCGATAGGCGATCATGAGCTTGCGATCGGCCTCGCGGCCGGCGCGGATCATGGTCTCGCATTCATCCGCCGTCACCGCCATGGGCTTCTCGCACAGCACATGCTTGCCCGCCTTGAAGGCCCGCACGGTATATTCGGCGTGCAAGGCGTTCGGCAGGATGATGTAGACGATGTCGATCTCGTCGTTGTCCGCGATGCGGTCGAAGTTCTGATAGTCGTAGATGTTCGCCTGCTCGACCCCGTAGCGGTCGGCCACCTGAAGCGCCTTGTCCCGGTTGCCCGAGACCAAGGCCACGAGCTTCGACGACTTGCTCTCCGCGAAGGAGGGAATGATCTGGTTCAGGGCGAACTGCCCCAGTCCCACGATAGCGTAGCCAAGTCGCTTGCCGGGCGCTTCCGGCATAGCCTTCTCCATCTCCGGCATGGGACGCCCCGTCGGCCCATCGGGAGGCAGGGCCGGACCGCCGCCCCCGCTCGCGCCGGTGCTTTGCGCGAAGCTCGGCCCTGCGGCCCCCAACGCGGAGCCTAAGAGAAGTCCTCCGCCCGTGCCGCGCAGGAAGAAGCGCCGGGACAGGCCCGTTTCGAACAGCATGGTCATGATCGGCTCCGGGGGCGAGGGGCTCAGGTCAGGGTCTCGTAGTCCTTGTTCTTCAAGCCGTCATGGGAATGGCGCGTCGGCAGCTTGCCTTTCGGCTGCTTCTTGAAATGCGACGAGGCCTTGGCGCCGACCGGCCCCTTGGAGATCGTGATGCCGCCATCGACCGTGTAGAGCGCACCCGTGACGAAGCTCGCCTCGTCGGAGGCGAGGAAGCAGAACACGTTCGCGACTTCCTCCGGGGTGCCGCGCCGGCCCATGGGGGTGGCCTGCGTGATCATCGTGGCGAGTTCCGCGTCCATCGGGCCCGTGGACTTGTGCGTCCAGGCGGTGTCGATAGGGCCGGGGCACACGCAATTGGCGCGCACGCCGTAAGGGACCTGCTCGGCCGCCACGCCGCGGATGAAGGAGTGGATGAAGGCCTTCGTGCCGCCATAGGGGGTGTTCTTGGGATGACCGATCATGCCGGCCTCGGAGCCCGTGGCGATGATGTTGCCGTGGGTTTCCTGCAGATGAGGCAAGGCGAACTTGGTCATGAGGAAAACCGAGCGCACGTTTGAGCGGAAGGTCTCGTCGAACTTGTCGATGGGGTAATCCTGGGTCTCGGCGACCGCCAGGAAAACGCCCGCGTTGTTGACCAGGACGTCGATGCGCCCGTAGGCGCTCACGCAGGTCTCCACGGCCGCTTGCGCGTGACGCTCCTCGGCGATGTCGCCGAGATACACCTCGGCGAATCCGCCCGCTCCGTTGATCGTGCGGGCTACGTCGTCCACCGGATCATCGGGCAGGCCGACGAGGAGAAGGCGCGCGCCTTCCTGGGCGAACTTGAGCGCGATGGCCTCGCCGATGCCGGTGCCGGCACCCGTCACGATGGCAACCTTGTCGAAAAGACGTCCGGGCATGGGGATCTCCTGGGAAGGGAACAAGCGAGGCCGTGAGCCACGAGCCGCAGCCGCCTCAGGTGAGGGCACAACGGAACGCCACTCCGACGGTTCCCGGAAATGCTCGATCTCACGGACAGGTGACCTGCAGGGCAAGGGGTGCTAAGGCGAGGTCATGCTCGAAGGTCTTCATCCCAACCGCCCTACCCACGTCTTCCGCATCACCACGGACGAGCGCTCCGCCCGCGCTATGACCGACATGATCGGGGAGATTTTCGATCCGGCCGAAACAGCCGTCGCATCCTTCGAGACGGAGGATGGCGGACCGTGGATGCTGGAGGCCTATTTCGCCCATCAGCCCGACGAGGCTGCAATCCGGGACCTGCTGCGCCCTCTCGTCGGCCCGGAGGCGGACAAGGGCATCTTTCTTCCGATCGAGCAGAAGGATTGGGTGAAGGCATCGCTGGAGGGGCTCAAGCCTGTCCGTGCGGGCCGCATCTTCGTCCATGGCTCGCACGATCGGCACGAACGGCGACCGAGCGACATCGCGATCGAGATCGAAGCCGGGCTCGCCTTCGGCACGGGTCATCACGGCACCACGAAGGGCTGCCTGCTTGCGTTCGTGGATGAGTTGAAGACGCGTACGCCCCGCCACGTGCTCGATGTCGGAACAGGCACGGGGATCCTGGCCTTTGCGGCGGCCAAGATTCTGAAGCGGCCCGTGGTGGCCGGAGACATCGATCCGGAAGCCGTGCGCGTGGCGCGGGAGAACGCGCGGCTGAACGGGATCGGAGCGTTCATGAAGCTCTATGTCGGCCCCGGCATCCGCCATGCGGAGGCGGACCGCTCAGGCCATTTCGATCTGGTCTTCGCCAACATCCTGGCGAAGCCCCTACGGATGCTGGCGCCGTCGCTGGCGCGCGTGGCGAGCCCGGACGGAACGATCATCCTGTCGGGCCTGCTCGCCCGGGACGTTGCCGGCGTGCTGTCCACCTATGCCCATCAGGGATGGTATCTGCGGCGCCGCTACGATCTGGAAGGCTGGGCGGCGCTGGTGCTGAAGCGGGGCAACGCTCGTCCGCTGCCCCGCCCCTAAGCGAAAATTACTCGGCCAGGACGCCCGGATAGCGCTTGGCGAGTTCGCGACGGAGCTCGAGGGTCTCGGCCCAGACGTCGCGGATGGCCTTCATGGCGGTGATGATGATCATGGTATCGTCTCGCTCTAGGATGGTTTCGGTCAGATCTTGGCTGGCAGCGGCTCGGCCTGGTCGAGGAACAGGGCTGAATGGTCCTGCCGGCGGCTCAGGTCCTGAATGTACGCCTCGTGGCGGCGCAGCTCCTGCGCGGCGCTTCGGGCGCGGCTTTCGGCGATGCGCGCCGCGACCCGCGAAAGACGGGACGGCTTCTCGGACGTGCCGAAGAGAACGGTGGAAAAGATTGCTGCGATCATGGGCTCATCTCCATCAGAGTGGTGCTGAGACCCTTCAGCGTTCCTCTGTTGTCGTTGTCAGGAAGATAAGCCCGGTCCGACTTTAGTAGAAGTCATAGGATCACATGTTCGTCATGCGTCCATTGCAGAGCAAAGGCGAAGTTGCCGCCATTCCAGGCATATGGCGCATATTTCCCAGGCGGAGTGCCGCAGGCCGCGCCACCCTGGTCCTAGACGGCCCGGCAGCCGGTTCGCCATCGGTCGGGTGCCGAAAGTGGTTTCCCCGCCGGGTCCGATGCACTAGCGTGTCGCCCTCTTCCTTCCGGACCCTTCGGTGCTGCTTTCCATGGCTCAGTTCCAGTTCTTCGACGATACCACCTCCCCGGCCCAAGGCCCTCAGCACATCGCCAAGCTGCGGGCCGAGCTGGCGCGGCGCGGCTTCGACGGTTTCATCGTTCCGCGCGCCGACGAGCATCAGGGCGAGTACGTGCCGAAGAGCGCGGAGCGCCTGGCGTGGCTGACCGGGTTCACGGGCTCCGCCGGCACGGCCGTGATCCTTCGGGACGAAGCCGCCCTCGTGGTGGACGGGCGCTATACCGTGCAGGCCGCCGAGCAGGTCGACACCTCCGTCATCACGCCCGTCCAGCTCGCCGATGCCACGCCCGAGGACTGGATCGCCGCCCACCTGCCGCAGGGCGGCACCCTGGCCTACGATCCCTGGCTTCACACGAGCGACGGTCTGAATAAGCTCGAGCAGGCGGTGAGCCGCGCCGGCGGCAAGCTCTGCCCGGTCGACTTCAACCTGGTCGACGTGATCTGGATCGACCGCCCGGCCCCGCCGCAGGCTCCCGTCCGGCCGCACCCCCTCGACTACGCGGGCGAGGCTGCGCCCGCCAAGCTGGAGCGGATCCGCAGGAAGATGGCCGAGGCGAAGATCGACGCGCTCGTCATCTCCGATCCGCACAACCTTGCCTGGGCGTTCAACCTGCGCGGCGGCGACGTCGGTCACACGCCCCTGCCCCTCGGCTATGCCGTCCTGCCCAAGGAGGGACGCGCGAGCCTCTTCTTCGACCCGGCCAAGGTGACGAACGAGGCCGGCGCCGCCGTGGGCGACCTGGCCGACTTCGTCCCCATCGCGTCGTTCCAGACTGCCCTCGATGCCCTGGGCCGCACGGGCGGCAAGATCCGCGTCGATTCCGCCACCGGTGCCGTCGCGCTGATCCGGCGCATCGAGGCGGCCGGCGGAACGGTCGATGTCGGGGCCGATCCGATCGCCCTCATGAAAGCGGTCAAGAACGCGGCCGAGATCGCAGGTTCCCATGCGGCGCATCTGCGCGACGGCGTGGCGATGGCGCGCTTCCTGGCCTGGCTCGACCGCGAGGCGCCGTCGGGCAAGCTCACGGAGATCGACGCGGTCGAGGCGCTGGAGGCCTTCCGCATCGAGACGGGCGCCTTGCAGAACGTCTCGTTCCCGAGCATCTCGGGCGCGGGCCCCAACGCCGCCCTGCCCCATTACCGCGTCACCCGTTCGAGCAACCGCCCCCTCGAGACGAACCAGATCTTCCTGATCGATTCCGGCGCGCAGTACGAGGACGGCACCACGGACATCACCCGCACGGTCATCGTGGGCGAGCCGACCGCCGAGATGAAGGACCGCTTCACCCGGGTGCTGAAAGGGCATATTGCCATCGCGCAGGCCGTGTTCCCGAAGGGAGCGACGGGCGCCCAGATCGATGCCTTCGCCCGCAAGCCCCTGTGGGAGGCTGGCCTCGACTTCGACCACGGCACAGGGCACGGCATCGGCAGCTATCTCTCGGTGCACGAGGGCCCGCAGCGCATCGCCAAGACCGGGCATACGCCGCTGGAAGTCGGCATGATGCTGTCCAACGAGCCGGGCTTTTACAAGCCGGGTGCCTACGGCATCCGCATCGAGAACCTGATCCTCGTGGAGCCCCGCACGATTCCCGGCGGCGACCGCGAGATGATGGGTTTCGAGACGCTCACCTTCACCCCCATCGACCTTCGCCTCGTCGAGCCGGCCATCATGACGGCCGACGAGATCGCCTGGCTCGACGCCTATCATGCCGCGGTACGCGAGAAGATCGGGCCCCGGCTCGATGCCGAGACGCGGACCTGGTTGGAGAACGCGACGCGGCCGGTCGGCTAGAGCATCGGACGGAAAAGTGGATCCGGTTTTCCGTTCTGACCGATGCTCTCATTCAAGAAGAAAGCATCGGATGGATCCCAAAAGTGCAAGTCCACTTTTGGGTCCGATGCTTTAGAGCATCGGACGGACCCGAAGGGCCGCGCCAGCGACCCGAAGGGCCACGGCAGTGAAAACCGGGGCCACTTTTCACGAGCGCGGCCTGCTGGATCCGCACAATGGGCTAGAGCAGGCTCCGCAGCACCACGACGGACACCACGCCGACCGCCACCGTGCCGAGGAGCGGGAGCCGGAACGCCGCCAAGGCCGTGACGGCGGCCGCGATGGCCTCCGCCCATCCGGTGGTGAGGGCGGTCGGCGCGATGACCGCGACCAGGACGGCCGGCGGGATGGCGTCGAACGCCGCCTTGGCGCGGCCGGTGAGCACGAGGCGGTCGGCCACGAACAGGCCCGCGATGCGGGTGACATAGGTCACGACCGCCATGGCCAGGATGGCGAGCAGGGTCGTCGTGTCGAGGCTCATGAGCGCGCCTCCCGGGGAGCGTCCTGGGGAGCGTCCTGGGGAGCGGCCAAAGAGGCGGCCGCGATGCCGGCCAGCGCCCCCGAGGCCACGTGCCATGGGGCACCGATGAAGTGATGGACGAGGGCCGCGACGCCGGCGCTGACCGCCACCGTGATCAGGGTCACGCGGCTTCGTCCGAAACCGGCCACGAGACCGATGAACAGAGCCGTGAAGGCGAAATCCGCCCCGATCCGCTCCGGGTCGCCGAGGAACGAGCCGAGCACCGCGCCGAGGGCGGAGAAGAAGGTCCAGTTCGCCCAGAGCACGCCCCCCATGGCGACCCAGTAGGCTGTCGTGACCGGACGCTCCAGGGCGCGGCGTTCCGACAGGGCCCAGGCCTCGTCGGTGAGGAAGAAGAACGAGAGGAATCGCTGGACCTGCGACATCTGCACCTTGGGCGACAGCGACGCGCCCATCAGCACGTGGCGGGCATTGATCAGCAGCGTCGCGAACGCGAGCGTCAGGATGGGCGCGGGATGGATCCACGTCTCGATGGCGGCGAACTGCGCTCCGCCGGCGAAGACGAGGGCCGACATCACGGTCACTTCCAGGGGCGACAGCCCTTTGGCGGCCGCGACCGCTCCGAACAGCAGGCTGATGGGAATGGCCGCCACGACGACGGGTGCGATGTCGCGCAGACCTGCTCGGATCTCGCGGCGATAGCTGACGGCGAAGGGGTTTGCTTGATCCATGACCATGCTCGTTTTCCCGCCTTATGCAGGACGGATGGCCTGCCGTCTTGGATGAAAGTGCTGTGTCAGGCGGCCCGGTAGGCGCCCGGTGTCACGCCCATGCGGGCCTTGAAGACGCGGTTGAGATGGCTCTGGTCGAAGAACCCGCAGGCGGCCGCCACGTCGCCAGGAGCCTGGCCCTGGCTCAGCAGCTTCGTGGCCGCGCGGAAGCGCCGGTCGAGCAGATAGGCGTGCGGCGTGAGGCCGGTCTCCTTGGCGAAGGCGCGGATGAAATGGCTGCGCGAGAGGCCGGCCAGCCTGGCGAGATCGGCGAGGTCCGCCTCCTCGCCCATATGGGCGTCGAGATAGTCCCGCGCCCGCAGGATGCCCTTGGAGCCGTAGCGCAGGGCCGGCAGGGCGTCGAGATCGGCCCAGCGGGCGATCAGGCGGCTCAGGAAACCGATGAGCCGGGTATCCTGCTCCATCTCGGACGACCAGCCCTCGTCCCGGCACAGGCAGGCATGGAGCCGGACCTGAGCCTGGAACAGCTCTGGATCCGCGATCACGGAACGCGGGAACCAGGGCGCGCGGGGGAGCGGCCGCCCGGCCACGTCCTCGGCGATCTCCTGCATCAGCTCGGCCGACGGGTAGAAGGTGCGATACTCGAATCCGCCGCCATAGGGCTCCCCGTCATGGATCTCGTCCGGGCACACGACCGCGACGGAACCGGCCGGGGCATAGTGCTGCTCGCCGCGGTGGAAGAAGGTCTCGCACCCGGCCAAGACGGCCGCGATGGCATAGGTATCGTGGCTGTGGCGGGCATAGGCGTGACGGCGGAAGGTCGCGCGCAGGCAGTCGAGGTCGCGGTAGCGCGGCACTCGCCAGAAATGCGTCACGTCCCCCGCTCCGACCCGTTCCGGATCGAGCGAGACCTCGGGGGTGATCACCGTCATGGGGCCACCATGCCACATCGTGGCGCCCAAGTCTTGGACAGAAGTCTCACCCGCGCCCGACCAGGGCGAACCAGCCGTCCTCGTCCATGACCTGGAGCCCGAGTTCGGCCGCCTTGGCGAGCTTCGAGCCAGCACCTGGGCCTGCCACCACGATGTCGGTCTTCTTGGACACGGAGCCGGCCACCTTGGCGCCGAGGCGCTCGGCCATGGCCTTGGCCTCCTCGCGGGTCATCTGCTCGAGGGAGCCGGTGAACACCACGGTCTTGCCCGCCACGGGGGAGTTCGCCGTGGCCGGAGCCTCCATGGCCTCGACGGTCACCTGAGCGAGCAGCGCATCGAGCATCTCCTCGTTGTGCCGCTCCTTGAAGAACTCGACGACCGCCTCCGCCACCACGGGCCCGATGCCCCCGATGGCGGTCAGCTCCGCATGGGCGTCGGATGCCGGATCGGCCGCGGCCTTCGCGGTTTCGCGCAGATGCTCGAAGGTGCCGAAATGACGCGCGAGCAACCGCGCCGAGGTTTCGCCGATATGCGGGATGCCGAGCGCGAAGATGAAGCGGTTCAACGCGATCGCGCGGCGCGCCTCGATGGCCGCGAAGAGGTTCCGCGCGCTCGTCTCGCCCCAACCCTCCCGGTTCTCCAGCCGCTTGAGGCTGCGGGCATTGCGGGCCTGCAGGGTGAAGATGTCCTGCGGGCGCTGGACGAGGCCTTCCTCGTAGAACTCGTCGATGCGCTGCTCGCCCATGCCCTCGATGTCGAAGGCGTTGCGCGAGACGAAATGCTTCAGGCGCTCGCGGGCCTGCGCCGGGCAGATGAGGCCGCCGGTGCAGCGGCGCACCGCATCCTCCTTGCCGCTGCGCGGATTGACCTCGCGCACCGCATGGCTCCCGCAGGCCGGGCATGTGGTCGGGAAGGCATAGGGCTTCGCGTCGGCGGGGCGCTTCTCCAACACCACGTCGAGCACCTTTGGGATCACGTCGCCGGCCCGGTTGATCACCACCGCGTCGCCGATGCGGATGTCGATCCCGTTGCGGATTCTCTCGCCGTTGCCGCCGATGCCCTTGATGTAATCCTCGTTGTGCAGGGTCGCGTTCGACACCACGACGCCGCCGACCGTGACCGGCTTCAAGCGCGCGATGGGATTGAGCGAGCCCGTGCGGCCCACGTTGATCTCGATGTCTTCGAGCACCGTCACGGCCTTCTGGGCCGGGAACTTGTGCGCGAGCGCCCAGCGCGGCGAACGCGACACGAAGCCGAGGCGCTGCTGCAGGCTCAGCTCTTCGACCTTGTAGACGACGCCGTCGATGTCGTAGCCGAGATTGGCGCGGTCCGTCTCTATGGCGTGGTAGTGCTCGAGCATCTCGGCGACGCTCGCGCAGAGGCGCGTGAGCGGATTGACCGTGAGGCCGAAGCTGCGGAAGCACTCCATCATGCCGTGTTGCGTCGTCGCCGGCATGGCGCTCACCTCGCCCCAGGCGTAGGCGAAGAAGCGCAGGGGGCGCGAGGCGGTGATCGACGCGTCGAGCTGGCGCAGGCTGCCCGCCGCCGCGTTGCGCGGGTTGGCGAAGAGCGCCTTGCCGGCCGCTTCCTGCCTGGCGTTGATGGCGGCGAAATCCTCGTGCGAGAGATAGACCTCGCCGCGCACCTCGAGGATGTCGGGAACCTGCGAGCCCTTGAGCCGATGCGGGATGTCGCCGACCGTGCGGGCGTTGTTCGTCACGTCCTCACCCACCTGGCCATCCCCCCGGGTGGCGGCGGACACGAGCCTGCCGTTCTCGTAGCGAAGGCTCAGGGACAGACCGTCGATCTTCGGCTCCGCCGTGAAGGCGAGCGGCGCGTCGGGCTTCCATTGCAGGAAGCGACGGATGCGCTCGACGAATTCCTCCACCTCCTCGTCGGCGAACCCGTTGGCGAGCGACAGCATCGGCACCCGGTGACGGATCTTGCCGAATTTCTCCGACACCTTGGAGCCGACCTTCTGGGTCAGGCTCTCGGGGGTCTTCAGCTCGGGGAACTGATCCTCCAGAGCCTCGTAGCGCTTGCGCAGGGCGTCGTATTCGGCGTCCGAGACGGTCGGGGCGTCCTCCTCGTAATAGCGCCGGTCGTGCTCCCTGATCTCGGCGCCGAGCGCCTCGTGCTCGGTCCGCGCCTGATCGGGCGTCAGGTGATCGACAGGTGTCTCGGAGGCAGTTCTGCGTGGGGGCATGATCGAATCGTGTGTGAGGGTGCTTGAACCATAGCGCTCCGGAGCGGAGTCTCCAGAGGGTGGAGGCCAACGGTGCACCGGATTCGGACCTTCCTCGACGCTCCTTCATTGCCGCCGGGCTTGTCCCGGTGATGACGATGTTGCGGCGGCATGGCGCTGGTCCGGATCGGCGGCGGGCCTTCCGGTCTCCCGTCCACGTCATCACAGGCCTTGTGCCGGTGATCTCGACGGCTTGAGGCGCGTCGCTCTTCCGATCGGGATGGCCGGGACAGGCCCGGCCATGACACGGGAGGGGTCCATACGAGAGCGTGGCCGAACGACCGGCGTCAGCCTCGAACCGTCCCGGTCGGCGTCGGGCGTGACAGGCCCTTTAGCGCCTCTCGTAGGGCATCAGGCGCGATCTCCACCATCCCATTCTCGATGGCCCCGTGAACGTCGCGCCAGATCGGGACGGCCGAGGCCAGGACCTCCCTGCCCTTGTCGGTGAGGCGCAGGAGGCGATTGCGGCGGTCCTCGGGATCCCGGGCGATAGCCACCAGGCCGTCCCGCTCCAGGGGCTTCAGGGCGGCCGTCAGCGTCGTCCGGTCCATGGCGAGCAGTTGCGCCACCGGGGCGATGGAAGGGGGCGCGGGGCGGTTGAGCGCGTTCAGCAGGGAGAACTGCCCGGAGGTGAGCCCGACAGGGCGCAGCGCCTCGTCGAACAGGCGCGACAGGGCGCGGGCGGCGCGCTGGACGTGCAGACACAAGCAGGCGTCGCGGATCAGATGCGTGGTCTCGTAGGGCACGTCACGGGGGTTTGACATGGCTTAATTATGTTGATATCAACCTATTTGTCAAGAAGAACAGGCGCGGGAAGCGCCGCGGGATCCGGCTCCGATTCCAGGAGTCTCAAGGGAGATGCGCAATGACATATGTCGATGGCTTCGTGCTCGCCGTGCCGGCGGACAAGAAGGACGAATACCGCCGCCACGCCGCCGAGGCCGCGCCCCTGTTCAAGGAGTTCGGTGCCACCCGGATGGTGGAGTGCTGGGGCGACGACGTGCCGGACGGCAAGCTCACGGATTTCCGTCGCTCGGTGCAGGCCAAGGACGACGAGATCGTGGTGTTCAGCTGGATCGAGTATCCGTCGAAAGAGATCCGGGACGCCGCCAACCGCAAGATCATGACCGATCCGCGCATGGAGGCCATGGGCAAGCAGATGCCGTTCGACGGCAAGCGCATGATCTTCGGCGGCTTCATGCCGATCCTCGACGTGTAGCATCAGGCCCAGAAGTGGACACCACTTCTGGGGTCGATCCGATGCTCCTTTTCCCGATGAGCGCATCGGTGATGCGCATGGAGGTGCGACATGGCCAATCAGCACGGCGATTTTATCTGGTATGAACTGATCACCCGAGAGGCCGACGCGGCCGCGCGCTTCTATGGCGCGGTGGTCGGGTGGCAGGAGCGGCCCGCGGAGGGCTCCGACCGCGGCTACCGGGTTTTCGGGATCCGGGGCACGGATGTGGGCGGATTGATGCCCTTCCCGGCCGGGGCCGAAGGCGCGGGGATGCGCCCCACCTGGCTCGGCTACGTGGCTGTCGACGACGTCGATGCGACGGCGGCCGAGATCGTCCGGGCGGGCGGTACCCAGCACATGCCGCCGACCGACATTCCGGGCGTCGGCCGCTTCGCCATGCTGTCCGACCCGCAGGGCGTGATGGTCTACGTGATGCGCGGCGCCGTGGACGGGACGAGCACGGCCTTCGACCAGAGCCGGCCCGGCCATTGCCACTGGAACGAGCTCGCCACGAGCGATCCCGCGGCGGCGCTCGCCTTCTACACGGCCCGCTTCGGCTGGACGAAGGGCGGCGCCATGCCGATGGGCGAGATGGGCGACTACCAGTTCATCGACCATGGCGGCCGCACCATCGGGGCCGTGATGAGGCGCACGCCCGACGGGCCGCCGCCGGCCTGGACCTTCTATTTCGGCGTCGAGGACATCGACGTCGCGGCACAGGCCGTCTCGGGCAACGGCGGCGCGATCCATTACGGCCCCGCCGAGGTGCCGGGCGGCATGTTCATCATCGTGGCCAGCGACCCGCAGGGAGCCCTGTTCGGCCTCGTCGGCCCGCGCAAGGCATGAACCCAGGAGGCAATGCCATGACCATCCATGTATCGGCCTTCAAGTGGGTGCCGCCCTTCGCGCAAGGCTATGTGCGCGATCTTCGCGTGCGCTGGGCCCTCGAGGAGGCCGGCCTCCCCTACGAGGCGACCCTGATCGACCCCGCCATCCAGGCCACCACGGCCTATCGGGAATGGCAGCCCTTCGGGCAGGTTCCGGCCTACCGGGACGAGGCGGTGGAGATCTTCGAATCCGGCGCCATCGTGCTGCATCTCGCGATGCGGTCCGAGGCCCTCGCGCCGGCAGACGAAGCGGGCCGGGCTCGGGTCATGACCTGGGTGATCGCCGCCCTGAACTCGGTTGAGCCCTTCGTGCAGAACCTGGTTCAGCTCGACGTCTTCCACGCCGGCGAGGCCTGGGCGAGGGAACGCCGGCCGCAGGCCGAGGCCATGCTCTGCAAGCGCTTGGCCTCTCTCGGCGCCTGGCTGGGTGACCGGGACTTCCTCGAGGACCGCTTCACGGCGGGCGACCTGATGATGGCCATGGTCCTGCGCGAGCTGGTCGAGACCGGGCTCTTGGAGCGCTACGCCAGTCTCGGCGCCTATGTCGGCCGCTGCACCGGGCGGCCGGCCTTCAAGAAAGCCCTGGAGGCGCAGTTGCAGCCGTTTCGCGAGAACGCGCCCGCGACCGCCTGACCAGGACATCCCGGCAAGCCTGAATGGACCTCACGACGGAGCCCTCCATGTCCCAGACGCTCGTTCCCGCGGCGGACCTCGCGCGCCGCTCGCCGGTCCGCTTTCCGAATGAAAGCCCCGAGTACCGCGCCGCGCGCACGGCCCTGCTGGCGGAGGAGATCGAACTGCGCCGCCATCTGGAGCGCGTCGCCGCCCAGCGCCGCGCGCTTCCGCCCGGCGGCGAGGTGACTGGCGATTACCGCTTCGAGGGGGAGGACGGGCCGGCGGGCTTCGCCGACCTCTTCGGCGACAAGCCGACGCTCGCCGTCTACAGCTACATGTTCGGGCCGGAACGAGAGCGCCCCTGCCCCATGTGCACCAACCTGCTCGGCGGACTCGAAGGCAACGGCGCCGACATCCAGCAGCGCATGGCGCTCGCGGTCGTGGCACGCTCGCCGATCGAGCGGCTCGTCGCCTGGAAGAGAGAGCGCGGCTGGTCGAACCTGAAGCTCTACTCGGACCTCGACGGCCATTATTCCCGCGACTATCACGGGGTGCTGCCGGACGGCACGGAAATCCCCGGCCTCAACGTCTTCACCCGCCGGGACGGGACGATCCGGCATTTCTGGAGCGGCGAGATGACCGGCGATTCCGCCGATCCCGGCCAGGACCCCCGCGGCGCTCCCGATCTCGCGCCCCTGTGGACCATGCTCGACATGACCCCCGAGGGGCGCGGCGCGGACTGGTACCCGAAGCTGAACTACGGGGTGTGACAAGGGACGATCATCGATAGCGCACGGTTGAGCAGGGGATCCCTTCCCGCACGCCGTGCGCCGGGGACCATCTGCCGCGTCATGGCCGGGCTCGTCCCGGCCATCTCGACTGCGTGAAACGCCGCGCTTGTCCGATCGGGGTCGCCGGCACAGGGCCGGTGACGACGTTCCGG
Source organism: Microvirga sesbaniae (assembly GCF_025460805.1). Taxonomy (GTDB): domain Bacteria; phylum Pseudomonadota; class Alphaproteobacteria; order Rhizobiales; family Beijerinckiaceae; genus Microvirga; species Microvirga sesbaniae. Next base: position 394,606 of record NZ_JAMXFJ010000002.1, read on the forward strand.
TGGATCGATCAGCCCACCATGGCGGTCCCTCAGTGGGCGGCCGCCTCGAGCAGCCGGGCCGCGGCCGCGCGGGCCTCCTCGGTGATCGTCGCGCCGGCGAGCATCCGGGCGATCTCCTCGCGGCGCGGCGTCGCTTCGAGCGGGATCACCCGGGTGGCGACCCGGTCCTCGGCTCCGCGCACCCCCTCCTTGGCGATGAGGAAGTGGCTGCCGGCCTTGGCGGCGACCTGGGGCGCATGGGTGACGGCCATGACCTGGACCTTGCGCGCGAGCCGCGCGAGCCGCTGGCCGATGGCGTCCGCCACCGCGCCGCCGACGCCGGTGTCGATCTCGTCGAAGACCAGGGTCGGAGCCGAGCCCTTGTCCGCCAGCACCACCTTCAGGGCCAGCATGAAACGGGACAATTCGCCGCCCGACGCCACCTTCATCAGAGGGCCGGGGCGGGTGCCGGGATTGGTCTGGGCCCAGAACTCGATGCGCTCGAAACCGGAGGGATCCCGGCTGGTCTCGTCGATCTGGATGTCGGTGATGAACCGGGCCCGCTCCAGCTTGAGGGGCGGCAGCTCGGCCTGGACGGCGGCGTCGAGCGCCTGGGCGGCCTTCTTCCGGCCGGAGGAGAGCGCCTTGGCGCTCTTCACATAGGCGTCGTCGGCCTCCTTGAGGGCCTTTTCCAGGCCGGCCAGCTGCTCCTCGCCCGCGTCGATGGCAGCCACGTCCTCCTCGAAGCGCGTGCGCAGAGCGGCGAGCTCATCGGCCGGAACATCGTATTTGCGCGCGGCGGCCCGCAGGGCGAAGAGACGCTCCTCCGCCTGCTCCAGCTCGCGCGGGTCGAACTCGGTGGCGCGGATCGCCTCCTCAAGGGCCGCCCTCGCCTCGTCGATGGCGACGAGCGCGGCGTCGAGCGCCTTGACGCTGGGCTCCACCAGCGCCGGCGCCTGGGTGCCCCGGCGCTCGAGCTTGCGGACGGCGGCCGAGAGCTCGTTGACCGGCGACGTGTTGCCGGCGACCACCTCGTAGGCCTCGTTGAGATCCTGGGCGACCTTTTCGGATTGCATCATGACGACCCGCCGCTCGGCCAGAGCTTCCTCCTCCCCGGCCCGCGGATTGAGGGTGGTCAGCTCCTCGACCGCGTGGCGCAGGAAATCCGCCTCCTTGCGGGCCTTCTCGATGCGGCCGCGGTGCTCGTGGAGGGCATGGCGCGCCTCGCGGGCGCGGCGCGAGGCCTCGGCCACCGCCTGGACGTCGCCCGCAAGGCCGCCGAAGGCATCGAGGATGGCCCGGTGCGTGGCGGGATCGACGAGGGCGCGGTCGTCGTGCTGGCCGTGGATCTCGACTAGGGTCGCCCCGATGGCCTTGAGCACCTGCACGCTCACGGGCTGGTCGTTGACGAAGGCGCGGGTGCGCCCGTCGGCCACCTGCACGCGGCGCAGGATGAGATCGCCGTCGACATCGATGTCGGCATCGGCCGCGATGCGGCGGGCCGGGTGGTCGAGCGGGCAGTCGAACACGGCCGTGACCTGCCCCTGGTTCTCGCCATGACGCACGAGGCTGCCGTCGCCGCGGCCGCCGAGGGCCAGGGCGAAGGCATCGAGCAGGATCGACTTGCCCGCGCCTGTCTCACCCGTGAGGACGCTCAGGCCCTCATGGAAGTGAAGCTCAAGCCTGTCGATGAGGACGATATCGCGAATCGCCAGCTGGATGAGCATGGAGGGTGAGGCTTAGCCCGTGCGCTGACTGACCTGGGGAACGCCGCGGAAGGCTTTGCTGATCCAGGACTGGGAATCCTCGCGCGGCTCGACGCCGCCCTTGGTCAGCAGAGCGTGGGCGTCCTTGTACCAGGGACTGTCAGGGAAGTTGTGGCCGAGAACGGCGGCTGCTGTCTGCGCCTCGTTGACGATGCCCATGGCCATGTAGGCCTCGGTGAGGCGCTCGAGGGCCTCTTCCACGTGGCGGGTCGTCTGGTAGCGCGCAACCACCGTGCGGAAGCGGTTGATGGCACCGGCATAGTTGCGCTTCTGCAGGTAGAAGCGCCCGACCTCCAGCTCCTTGCCGGCGAGCTGGTCGCTGGCCACCTGGAGCTTCTTGCGGGCGTCGGCCGTGTATTCGGACGTCGGATAGCGCTGGATCAGCTCCTGCAGGGCCAGAATGGCGCGCTCGGACTTCTCCTGGTCGCGGGTGATGTCCGGGATCTGATCGTAATAGGACGACGCCATCAGGTACTGGGCGTAGGCCGCATCCGACGTGTTGGGATAGCTCTGGAGGTAGCGCTTGGACGCCGTGATGGATTCCTCATAGAAGCCGCCCTCGTAGTTGGCGTAGGCCTCCATGATCAGGCCCTTGCGGGACCATTCGGAATACGGGAACTGCTTGTCGAGGCTGCTGAACTTCTTCACCGCGCCGTTGAAATCGCCCTTCTGCACCCGGGCCAGACCGTCGTTGTAGATCTCTTCCGCCGGGGCCCCCGTGACGATCTCGGGCTTGTAGGTCTCGCTCTTGTCGAACGGATTGAGCGACGAAAGGGATTCGCAGCCCGCGAGCCCCAAGGCGCAGACGCCAAGGATCAGAGCGCGGGCGGACGCGCCTTTCATACCTGCATAAGCCTTCGCGAACGACATGCCTCGCGGTCCTCCAAAAACCGTGCCCGATGTTTTAACGATGCACCGAGCGTTCTTTAGCCCAAGCATGGGGCCAGAGCCAAGCCCATACGTGATGGTTTACCCAACAGGAATTAAGAAAGCCTGCACGAAATCATGCGGCCAATGGGCGCTTGCCTCCTGGAGCGGAAGGACAGGGCCGCCGGAGGTCGCCTCAGTGCATCTCGGGAGCGAGAACCGAGGCGGCCATGCTGCCGATCTCGGCATAGCCCGTCTCGCGCCGCGGAATGGCGTCCACGATGGCATAGTTGGAGCGGCTCGAGAACAGGGCCTCGAGCACCGAGAAGTTCATGCGGTGACCGCCGCAATAGGACCGGTAGGTGCCGAGCAGGGGCAGTCCGGCCAGGGACAGGTCGCCGACCGCGTCGAGCAGCTTGTGACGGACGAACTCGTCCGCGTAGCGCAGGCCCTCGGGGTTCATGATGCCGTCGTCCCCGATGGCGACCGTGTTCTCGAGAGAGGCGCCGAGCGCGAAGCCGGCGCTCCAGAGCTTCTCCACGTCCCGCATGAAGCCGAAGGTGCGGGCGCGGGAGATCTCGCGGCGGAAGACCGAGGGTGACAGGTCGATGGCCTTGCGCTGGCGGCCGATCACCGGGGTGGGGAAATCGATCTCCACGTCCAGGCGGAAGGCGCGGTCGTTGGGAAGAAGCTCGGCAAAGGCCTTGCCCTGCGTCACGCGTACGGGCTTGAGCACCTTGAGGTAGCGACGCGTCGCGCCCTGAACCGCGATGCCCACCTGGTCGATCGCATCGATGAACGGGGCCGAGCTGCCGTCCAGGATCGGAACCTCCGGCCCGTCGATCTCGACGAGCACGTTGTCGATGCCGAGGCCGGACAGAGCCGCCATGAGGTGCTCGATGGTGGCGACCGCGCCCGTGTCGCGGTCGCCGATCACCGTGCAGAGCTCGGTGGCGGTCACCGCCAGATGCCGAGCGTCGATCAGTCGGTCCAGGCCACCGGACAGGCCGGTGCGCAGGAAAGCAATGCCATGGTTCGCTTCGGCCGGATGAAGGATCATCTTCACTTCATCCCCGGAATGGACTCCGGTCCCAACGAGGGTCACGGCGGCGCGAAGCGTGGTTTGCTGGCTTTGCTTCATTAGTCCTGAACCTCAACTACCCTTGTCGCCAAACTGAGCCTGTTTCGCCGGGGAAGCTGCATTTGCTGCTTTGTGACTTCCGACCGGCAGGCTTCTCATTAGCGCTGCCCCTTTGATGTGTGGGCACCTTAGTCCCCCTGCCAGGCTAGGCCAAATCACGCTTTCTTACTTTGTGTTACAATTGGGATAACTCGCAAGTCGTTGATGTTAATGGTTTTTTAACAAAGAAGGCCCCCAGCCGCATCCGGCTGGGGGCCTTCTGTAACAATTCCTAATGTTACGTTAGGGCATCGGACGGAAACGTGGATCCGGTTTTCCGTCCTGACCGATGCTCTCATTCAAGAAGAAAGAATCGGATGGATCCCAAAAGTGCAAGTCCACTTTTGGGTCCGATGCTTTAGGTCAAGTTAGTTGGCCTGACGGCGCAGGAAGGCGGGAATCTCCAGTTGGTCGTCCTCCGAGTGAGCCCGGGGAGCTTGGGCCATCGGGGCCTGCGCGGGACGCTGGGCCTGGGACGGAACCGGCCGGCGGGCATACTCCGCATGGACCGAGGACATCGGCTGGCGCGGCGCTTCCTGGCGTGCCTCGACAGGCGCGTGCTGGGGCTCCTCGCGGCGGCCGAAGCCGATGGTGGCGAGGCGCTGGATCAGGGACGGCTTGTGCTCGTGGGCCGCCTCCTCGCCGCGGCTGGCCCGGATCTGGTTCTGGGCCGGCATCGGGAGTTCGTCGATCCTCGGCATCCGGGCCGGCCGCATGGCGCGCTCCGCCTGCGGCGGGATGAAGGCCCCCTGCTCCACCGGTTCCTCGTAGATCGGCTGCTGCGGAGCCGGAGCCTCGTAGGCCAGGGCCTGGCGGGGCTGAGCCGGCGTGAGGACCACGTCGTCGCGAATCACGGGCTGCGGAGCCGGTTCGACCGGCTGGGCGACCGCCATGGGAGCAACCGCGGCGACCGGGGCCGGAGCCAGGGCGGCCGCGCTCTGGGACAGGGTCGGAGCCGCCTTCACCGGTTCGGCTTGGGCGGCGGAGCGAAAGGTCGGCGTGGCTTGGGTCGAGGTTGCACGGGCCCGGGCCTCGGCGCGCAGGCGCTCGGCCACTTCGGAGATCCGCTGCTCGGTGGCCGTCAGATCGCCGCCGTTCTCGAGCATGGCGTGGTCGATGCCGGTCGCCACGACGGACACGCGGATGATGCCTTCCAGGCTCTCGTCGAAGGTCGCGCCGAGGATGATGTTGGCATCCTGGTCCACCTCCTCGCGGATGCGGGTCGCGGCCTCGTCCAGTTCGTAGAGGGTGAGATCGTTGCCGCCCGTGATCGAGATGAGCAGGCCCCGCGCGCCCTTCATCGACACGTCGTCGAGGAGCGGGTTCGCGATGGCCGCCTCGGCCGCCCGGATGGCGCGCTTCTCGCCGGAAGCCTCGCCGGTGCCCATCATGGCCTTGCCCATGCCGCGCATGACGGAGCGCACGTCGGCGAAGTCGAGGTTGATGAGGCCTTCCTTCACCATCAGGTCGGTGATGCAGGCGACGCCGGAATAGAGCACCTGGTCGGCCATGGCGAAGGCGTCCGCGAAGGTCGTCTTCTCCGTGGCGACGCGGAACAGGTTCTGGTTCGGGATCACGATGAGCGTGTCCACCGCCTGCTGCAGCTCGTTGATGCCGGCTTCCGCCAGACGCATGCGGCGCACGCCCTCGAACTGGAACGGCTTCGTGACGACGCCGACCGTCAGTATACCGAGTTCGCGGGCCGCCCGGGCTACGACCGGAGCCGCGCCCGTGCCGGTGCCGCCGCCCATGCCGGCGGTGATGAACACCATGTGCGAACCGGCGAGCTGATCGCGGATCTCGTCGATCACCTCTTCGGCCGCCGCGCGGCCGACTTCCGGCTGCGACCCGGCGCCGAGGCCCTCGGTGACCTGGACGCCCATCTGAATCACGCGCTGCGCCTTGGAGGAGGCCAGAGCCTGGGCGTCGGTGTTCGACACCACGAACTCGACGCCCTCAAGACCCGATTCAATCATGTTGTTCACGGCATTCCCGCCGGCACCGCCGACGCCGAAAACCGTGATGTGCGGCCTGAGTTCCCGGATGTCCGGAGCTTGCTGATTGATAGCCATGACCTGTGCCTCTTCTGGCCTTATACTGATGAGCGTTTGGCGGACGCTGACCCTTGTTGACTTGAACTCATCACGATGGCCCGCCGCGCCAACGCGTTACTCGACTTAAAAACTCTCGCGAATCCACCGGCCCACTCGCGAGAAGTAGCCGTCGGTTCCCGTACTCTGAAACAAGCCGCTGGACCGCGGCTCGAAATACTCGATATGCGCCACCTGGGGATAAACCAGGAGGCCGACCACCGCCGAAAAGGCGGGGCCCTTTGCCGCTTCGGGCAGGCCCTTGATGCCGAGCGGACGCCCGACACGAACTTGGCCCTGCAAGATGCGACGCGCCGTTTCCGGCAGCCCGACGAGCTGGCTTGCGCCGCCCGTCAGCACGACCCGCCGTCCGGCCTGGGCCGCAAAGCCCGCGCCTTTCAACCGGTCGCGCACGAGTTCGAGAACTTCCTCGACCCGCGGCTTGATGATGCGAACGAGGTGCGACTTCGGCAGATGGTTCGGAACGTCGCGTTCGTCCTCATCGACCTGCGGCACCGCGATCATGTCCCGGTCATCCGCGCTCGACGTGATGGCGGAGCCGTAGAGAGTCTTGAGCCGTTCGGCGGCGGACACGCGGGTCGTGAGACCGCGCGCGATGTCCATGGTCACGTGATGGCCGCCGACCGCGATGGCATCGGTGTGGACCAGATGCCCGTTGGAGAAGATGCCGACGCTCGTGGTGCCGCCGCCCATGTCGACCACGGCGCAGCCCATGTCGGCTTCGTCGTCGACGAGCGCCGAGAGACCGGCCGCGTAGGGCGTCGCGATCACGGCTTCGACGCCGAGATGGCAGCGCTCGACGGCGAGCATCAGGTTGCGCGCCGCCGCGGCCTCCGACGTGACCACGTGCAGGTCCGCGCCGAGCCGCTCGCCGATCATGCCGGCGGGATCGACGATGTGGTGCTGCTGGTCGAGCGAGAAGCCCGTGGGCAGAGCGTGAAGAACGGTCCGGCCGCGGCGCAGATCGTAGCTCGACGCCGCATCGAGAACGCGGTGGACGTCCCCGGGGCCGACGGCCCCGCGCACCGGAATGTGCGCCTCGAAATGCTCCGACGCGAGGCGCCCGCCGGTGAGGTTGACGATCACCGACTGGATTTCGACCTTCGCCATCCGCTCGGCGGCATGGACCGCCTGACGGATCGCCGATTCGGCCGCTTCGAGATCGACGACCACGCCGCCCTTGAGGCCCATGGAACGCTGGTGGCCGATGCCGAGGATGCGCGCCACATGGGTGCGGCTGCGCAGGGATTCGACCTCGTCGGCCGGCTTCAGTTCCGCCACGACGCAGACGATTTTGCTCGTGCCGATATCCAGGACCGACAGGATGGCACTCTTGCGCGCCGACAGCGGCTTCAAGCGTGGCGTCAAACCGTGACCCGAGAGACTCATGTGTCGACCCCCTTGCCGCGCATTGGTTTTTTCTTGAGCGCCTCGGCGCGGGCCAGGGCTGCCTCTTCCGTCAACCGGACGACGACGCGATCCGCCATGCGCAGATCGATCGCCAGAACGTCCTTCTCCAGAATCTTCTGCTCGTTCTCGAGCTTCACGAGCCGGGCCAGCGCGTCGGCGGCCTTCAGCTCCGGCAGGCGCACGTCCATGCCGTTGTCCATCTTGAGCGTCCAGCGGCGCCCGGCCACGAGGGTGCCGGCGCGGATGCGGCCCCTGAGCGGGCCCGCGGCGTCGAGCAGCGCGAGATATTCCTTGCTGCGGGTGTTGGCGCCCTCCCCCACCACGAAGGGAAGATCGACATAGCGCTCGTCCTGCATCAGGTCGATCACGGTGCCGTCGGCCGCGATGACGAACAGCTCGCCGTTGTTCTGCCAGATCCCGTGCGCCTCCCGCTCGGTGAGCGTGATGACGAGCTCGTTCGGATAGAGCTTGCGCACCGTGGCCGACTTGATCATCGGAACGCGCTCCAGGCGCTCGCGTAGATCGTTCACGTCGAGGAAGGCCAGCGACTGCTTGGAATTGATTCCCGCCGCAGCCAGGACCTCGCCCTCGCTCATCTGCGAGATGCCGGAGATCGTCACCTGGTCGAGGCCCAGGCCCACGGCGCGCGCGAGGGCATGATGCGGCTCGCCGTAGTCACGGATGAAACCGTCGATATGACCGCCCTGCCAGAGGCCGAAGCCCACCACGGTGGCGAAGAACCCGAGCGCCAGGCCGCTCCCGAGGAAACGCGGAAGGCGCTGCTCGATGGGCATGCCGGCCGAGCGACGGCGACGGCGGACGCCGCGCGAAGAACCGAAGAGCTTCGTGATTCGCGAGGGCTTCCTGACGGGAGCGCCCCCGCTCCCCCACCCCGCGGAGGCAGGGCGCGCAACGTCGAATCCGGCCGGGTAGGCCGTCATCGGTTGCAGGTAGCGTCCTCCACCATCCATTGCACAAGCTCGCCAAACGAATAGCCCGCGTGGGCTGCCAGTTCTGGCACCAAGCTCGTCTCGGTCATGCCGGGTTGCGTGTTGACTTCAAGAACGACGAGTTCCCCGGTTCCCCCAGGAGTGTCGTCGTACCGCAAGTCGGCGCGGCTGATTCCCCGACAGCCGAGCGCTTGATGCGCCGTTAACGCCAACTCTTGGACCTTTTGGTAAATATTCGGTTTAATTTCTGCCGGGAGGACGTGAATGGAGCCCCCCTTCACATATTTCGCATCGTAATCGTAGAAGACCCCGGTGGCAGGCTGGATGTCGATGACCCCGAGCGCCCGGTCGCCCATGACCGCGCAGGTGAGTTCCCGGCCCGCAACGTATGATTCCACAAGGACTTGCTCGCCGAAGGCCCAATCGTCCCGGGTCAGCTCCTGGGGCGGATGGGAGCGGTCCTCGCGGACGATGATGACGCCCACCGACGAGCCCTCGCTGATCGGTTTGACCACGTAGGGCGCCGGCAGGACGTGGCTTTTCGCCGCCTCCAAACGGTTAACGACTTTCCCCTGCGGCACCGACACGCCGGCGGCCGCCATGACCATTTTGGCCTTGTCCTTCTGCATGGCGAGCGCCGAGGCGAGGACACCGGAATGGGTATAGGGAATCCTTAAGATTTCGAGCAGACCCTGGATGGTCCCATCCTCGCCCACGCGCCCGTGGAGGGCGTTGAACACCACGTCGGGCGCGACCGCCTGGAGAACGGTGGCGATGTCGGGCTGCACGTCGATGGGGGTGACCTTGTAGCCCTGCTCCTCGAGGGCCCGGCAGCAGGCCCGGCCGGAATTGAGGCTCACCTCGCGCTCGGCCGACCAGCCGCCATAGAGAACGGCAACGTGCTTCGCCATGGATCTTCCCCTGTCATGCGCCCCGGCGACACCGGGAATTGAACGTGATTCGGATCAGGCCTTCGCGATGCCGACCCGCTTGATTTCCCATTCGAGCTCGACGCCCGACGTCTCGCGGACCCGGCGGCGCACCTCCTCGCCCAGCCCCTCGATCTCGGCCGCCGTGGCGGAGCCGTGATTGATCAGGAAGTTGCAGTGCATTTCCGAGACCTGCGCGTCGCCGATGCGAAGCCCGCGGCAGCCCGCCGCGTCCACCAGCTCCCATGCCTTGCGGCCCGGGGGGTTCTTGAAAGTCGATCCGCCCGTCCGGGTGTTCACCGGCTGGGTCGAGGAGCGCGCCTCCGTGATGGCGTTCATCTCGGCCAGGATCTCGTCCGGGTCGCCCGGGCGGCCCTCGAACAGGGCCTCGGTGAAGATCACGTCGTCCGGCACGCTCGAATGACGATAGGTGAAGCCCATCTGCGCGTTGGTGAAGCTCACCGCCTCGCCGGTGCGCGTGACGCCCTTCGCCTCGACAAGCACGTCCTTCGTCTCGCCCCCGTAGGCGCCGCCGTTCATGCGCAGCGCTCCCCCGACCGCACCGGGAATGCCGCGCAGGAACGACAGACCGGCGATGCCGGCCTCCGCCGCCGCGCGCGCCACCTTCACGTCGGGGGCGCCGGCGCCGGCGCGCACGCGATGTCCGGGCTCCACCGACACCTCGGCGAAGCCCTTGCCCAGGCGGATCATGACGCCTTCCCATCCGCCGTCGCGGACGAGAAGGTTCGATCCGAGGCCCACCACGAGGACCGGCACGGTGCGGTCGAGCCCCCGCAGGAAAGAGGCGAGATCGTCCTGGTCGGCCGGGGTGAACAGCACCTGGGCCGGCCCTCCCGTGCGGAACCAGGACAGCGGCGCGGTCGGGGCGTTCGCCTCCAGCTTGCCGCGCAGGTCCGGCATGCGGGCTTTCAGGTCGGGAACGATGTCGGCGAACATCACGCGGCTTTCTCGCCCAGCGCGTCGAGTTCGCCCGGCAGGGCATAGGCCCATTGGGTGATGTTGCCGGCGCCGAGGCAGATCACGTAGTCGCCCGGCCTCGCGATGCCCTTCACGAGGCCTGCGAGGTCTTCCGACCGCTCGAGCGCCATCACGTTGCGGTGGCCGCGGGCCTTGAGGCCCGACACGAGGCTGTCGCGGTCCGCTCCCGGGATCGGCTGCTCGCCCGCCGCGTAGACCGGCGCCACGATGACCGCGTCGGCGTCATTGAAGCAGGTGCAGAACTGATCGAACAGGGACGACAGGCGCGAGTAGCGGTGCGGCTGCACCACGGCGATCACCTGGCCGTCCGTGGAGGCGCGCGCGGCCTTGAGCACCGCGGCGATCTCGATGGGATGGTGGCCGTAATCGTCGAACACCGTGACGCCGTTCCAGTCACCCGTGCGGGTGAAGCGGCGCTTCACGCCGCCGAACCCGCCGAGCGCCTTGCGGATCGCATCCGGCGTGACGCCGAGCTCGTGGGCGACGGCGATGGCCGCCGTGGCGTTGAGGGCGTTGTGCGCGCCGGGCATCGGCAGGACGAGATCCTCAAGCTCGAGACGGAAGCCGGGGCGCCGGTCGCGGATCATCACGCGGAAGCGGTTCTGGCCGCCGCGGGAATCCACGTCCATCAGGCGCACGTCGGCCTGCGGGTTCTCGCCATAGGTGATGATGCGGCGATCCTCGATGCGCCCCACCAGGTCCTGCACGGTCGGATGGTCGATGCACATCACGGCAAAGCCGTAGAACGGAATCGAGTTGATGAAGGAGTGAAAGGAATCCTTGATGGCGTCGAAGGTGCCGAAATGGTCGAGATGCTCGGCGTCGATGTTGGTCACGATGGCCACGTCGGCCGGCAGCTTCAGGAAGGTGCCGTCGGATTCGTCCGCCTCCACCACCATCCACTGGCCGTCGCCCATGCGGGCATTGGTCCCGTAGGCGTTGATGATGCCGCCGTTGATCACCGTCGGATCGAGCCCGCCCGCATCGAGGAGGGTGGCGACCAGGGACGTGGTGGTGGTCTTGCCGTGGGTGCCGGCCACCGCCACGCAGGATTTGAACCGCATGAGCTCGGCGAGCATTTCCGCCCGGCGCACGACCGGCAGGCGCTTCTCGCGGGCAACGCTCAGCTCCGGATTGTCGCGCTTGATCGCGGTCGACACCACGACGATCTCCGCATCCTCCACGTTCTCGGCCCTGTGGCCGATGAAGGTCTTGATGCCCTTGTCGCTCAGGCGCTTCACGTTGTAGTTGTCGGCGGCGTCCGAGCCCTGCACCGTGTAGCCCAGATTGTGCATGACCTCGGCGATGCCCGACATGCCGATGCCGCCTATACCGATGAAATGAATGGGACCCAGCTTCGGCGGCAGTTTCATGAGGCTTTTCCGTTATTGTTCGATGCAATGAGGGTGAGAACGGCCTGAGCGAGACGCTCCGCCGCATCCGTGATTCTGGCGCTATGTGCAGCGGCGGCGGCTTTGGTCAAGCGGTCAGGCTCTTGAAAAAAGAGCTGAATTTCATTTGCCAGCCGCTCAGGGGTGAAGTCCGATTGCGGACAAACGATGGCAGCGCCCAGATCTCCGAGCGTTTTGGCGTTGGCCGCCTGGTCCTGATCGAGGGAGCCCGGCAGGGGCACGAGGATCGAGGGCCGGCCGATCACGGCCAGTTCCGCGACCGTCGAGGCGCCCGAGCGCGAAACCACCAGACCGGCCTGCGCCAGACGATGCGGCAGGTCCTTGAAGAAGGGCTCTGCTTCGAATTCCACACCCAGATTCCGGTAATGCGCCCGGACCCGCTCCAGGTCTTCGCCCCGCGCCTGCTGGGTGACGGAAAGGCGCGCACGCAGATCCGGCGAGAGGCGCTCGACGGCCGGAGGCACCACGTCGCTCATCACCCGGGCGCCCTGGCTGCCGCCCACCACGAGGAGACGGAGCTTTCCATCGGGCTGCAGGCCCGCATAGGGCAGCTTCGCCGCCTCCAGCACCGCGGGCCGGATCGGGTTGCCCGTATGGATGACCCGGCCCGGCACGTTCGCCGGTACGCCCTTGGTGACAGGAAAACCCGTGGCGATCACGCTGGCGCGGCGGGCGAGCAGCCGGTTCGCGCGGCCCATGACGCCATTCGCCTCGTGGATCACCGTCGGGACCTTGAGGAACGACGCGGCGAGAACGGGCGGGACCGTGGGATAGCCGCCGAAGCCGACCACGGCGGCCGGCTTTATGTGCCGGATGAGGGAGGCGGCTTTGATCGTTCCTCGCCCGAGGAGCAGCGCCGCCTTGGCCATCTGCGGCACCGAGCGGCCCGAGGGCGTGGCGGACGGGATCTCGACGATCTCGTCGGCCGGGAACGAGCCCGCATACGCGTTGGCGCGCTTGTCGGTGGCGAGCGCCACTGAAGCGCCGGAGGCCTTCAGAGCATTGGCCAGCGCTTCGGCCGGAAAAAGATGACCGCCGGTTCCGCCGGCGGTCAGGAGGATGAGGGGAGCGGTCATCCGCGCGGCCAGTCCTGATTGAGGTTGTCCAGCATCTCGGCCCGGGGCCGGCGGCGCGTGAGGGCGATGAGGAAGCCCATGCCGAGCGCGAGCGACAGAAGCGAGGAGCCGCCGTAGGAGATGAAGGGCAGCGTCATGCCCTTGGCCGGCATGAGGTGGACGTTCACCATCATGTTGATGCAGGCCTGCAGGCCGAACATGAAGATGAGTCCGGTGGCCGCCAGGCGGCAGAACGTGTCCTCGTTGCGCCGGGCGAGCGATAGGCCGCGCAGCACGATGAAGGCGAAGACCACCAGCAGGGCGATGCACACGATGATTCCGAACTCCTCGGCCGTGACGGCGAAGATGAAGTCCGTATGGGCATCGGGCAGGATGCGCTTGACCGTGCCCTCGCCCGGGCCGCGACCGAGCCAGCCGCCGCGGGAGAAGGATTCCATCGCGGTGTCGACCTGGAAGGTGTCTCCGGAATCCTTGTCGAGGAAGCGCTCGATTCGGGCGCGTACGTGCGGCAGGAACTCATAGGCCGCCACGATGCCCACAAGACCGGCGCCGCCGAGACCCATGACCCAGAACCAGTGCAGGCCGGCGATGAAGAACAGGCCGCACCACACGATGGTGACCAGCATGGTCTGGCCGAAATCCGGCTGGAGGATCAGCGGCACGATGGTGGCGGGCAGGAGGAGAAAGGCGAGCAGCGTGCCGGGCACGTCCTTGCGGCGCGCGCCTTCCGAGAACGCCCAGGCGGACAGCACCACGAAGGCGGGCTTCACGAATTCCGACGGCTGGAGGCCGAGGGGGCCGATCATGATCCAGCGATGGGCGCCCTTGATCTCCGGCCCATACTGGAAGGCCAGCAGGATCAGCCCTATGCCGATCGCATAGACCAGCAGGGCCAGGCGCCGGATGTGGCGCAGGGACAGGAACGACACGGGGATCATGATGAACAGCGCCGGGATGAGGAACATCACCTGCCGGTTCACGAAATGGAACGTGGAGAGCCCGAGGCGCTCCGCCACGGGCGGGCCTCCCGCCATGAGGAAGACGAGGCCCGCCAGCATGAGGATGGCGAGACCGGCGAGGAGCAGGCGGTCGACAGTCCACCACCAATCGCCGAAGGCCGAGCGTTCCGCGCGTGACACCATCTTCAAGCCCCCCTGGCTTCAAGGCCGGGCAAGGCCCGGACCAGATCGCGGAAATGGTTTCCGCGCACTTCGTAATTCGCAAACTGATCGTAGGACGCGCAGGCCGGGGACAGCAGCACCACGGCGTGTCCGCTCCGCGCCTCGGCATCGGCGGCCGCCTGCGCCACGGCCGTGTCGAGCGTGCCGCTGTGGACATGCGGCACGTCGGATCCGAGCGTCCTGGCAAATTCATCCGCCGCGGCCCCGATGAGATAGGCCTTGCGGATCTTCGGGAAGTAGGACGTGAGCGGCTCGATGCCGCCTTCCTTCGCCTTGCCGCCGAGGATCCAGAAAATGTCCGTGAAAGACTTCAGGGCCTTTTCTGTGGAATCCGCGTTGGTGGCCTTCGAATCATTGATGAACAGCACCTCGCCGATCCGGCCGACCTCTTCCATGCGGTGCGGCAGACCCGGGAAGGTCCGGAGGCCGGAGCGGATCGTCTCCGGCGACACGTTCAGCGCCAGGGCCACCGCGACGGCCGCAGCGGCGTTCTGCGCGTTGTGCGCGCCGCGCAGGGCGCCGATCCCGGCCAGGCTCGCGATGGGCGCTGCATCGGACGCCGTCACGCCGACGAGCGTCTCGCCGTCCGCGAAGACGCCCTTGCCGTCCAGCGGCTCCACCGAGACGCGGGCGACGTTGATGCCCTTCGCCTCGCAGGCCGCGGCGATCGCCCGGCTCATCGGATCGTCGATGCCCACGACGGCGAGCCCCGCCTTCGCCACCAGCCGCTCCTTGATCGCCGCATAGAGCTCCATCGTCCCGTGCCGGTCGATGTGATCGGGCGAGAGGTTGAGATGAACCCCGATGGTGGGGGCGAGCGAGGGCGCGAGATCGATTTGGAACGACGAGCACTCGATCACATGGATACGCTCGTCGGACGGCGGGTCGAGGGAGAGGATCGCCGTGCCGATATTGCCGCCCATCTGCACGTCGCGGCCCGCCTCGCGCAGGATGTGGGCGATCAGCGCCGTCGTGGTCGACTTGCCGTTGGTGCCCGTAATGGCGACGAACGGCGCGTCCGGCGCGAGCTTCGCCCGCTCGCGGCAGAACAGCTCGATGTCGCCGATGATCTCGACGCCCGCGTCGCGCGCGAGCTTTGCCGACCAGTGAGGCTCGGGATGCGTCAGCGGCACGCCCGGCGAAAGGATGAAGGATGTAAAGCGCGACCAGTCGGCCTTGCGCAGATCAGCGGTCTCGATGCCCTTCGCGCCGGCTTCCGCCATCTTGGCCGGATTGTCGTCGCAGGCGATCACGTGCGCGCCGCCCTCCTTCAGGGCCAGCGCCGTCGCCAGCCCCGAGCCTCCGAGGCCGAAGAGCGCGACGGTTTTTCCTGCGAAGATGGAGACGGGGATCATGCGCCTTACCGCAGCTTGAGGGTGGCGAGGCCGGTGAGCGCCAGCACGACCGCGATGATCCAGAAGCGGATCACCACCTGCGGCTCGGTCCAGCCCAGCTGCTCGAAATGGTGGTGGATCGGCGCCATCTTGAACACGCGCTTGCCGGTGAGCTTGAAGGAGCTCACCTGGATGATCACGGACATGATCTCCAGCACGAAGAGGCCGCCCACGATGGCGAGGACGAATTCGTGCTTGGCCGCCACCGCGATGGTTCCGAGCAGGCCGCCGAGGGCGAGCGAGCCCGTGTCGCCCATGAAGATCTGGGCGGGCGGCGCGTTAAACCAGAGGAACCCGAGGCCCGCGCCGATGAGCGCCCCGCAGATCACGGCGAGCTCGCCTGTGCCGGGCACGAAATGGATCTGCAGGTAGTTGGAGAACACCGCGTTGCCGGTGAGATAGGCGATGAACCCGAAGGTGCCGGCCGCGATCATCACCGGCACGATGGCGAGACCGTCAAGGCCGTCGGTGATGTTGACCGCATTGCCGGCGCCCACGATCACGAAGCCGGCGAAGACGATGTAGAACCAGCCGAGATTGAAGATCAGGTCCTTCGAGAACGGCAGCGCCAGCTTGTTGGCGAGGCCGGGCGTCGCCATGTAGGAGATCGCGATGCACGCGACGGCCGCAATCAGCGCCTCGATGGCGAGGCGCGAGCGTCCGGAGAAGCCCTTGTGCGACTGCTTCGTGACCTTCAGGTAGTCGTCGTAGAACCCGATGGCGCCGAAGCCCACCGTGACGAACAGCACGACCCACACATAGTGGTTCTCGAGGTTGGCCCAGAGCAGGGTCGAGATCAGCACGCCGGCCAGGATCATCAGGCCGCCCATGGTGGGCGTGCCGCGCTTGGTCAGAAGATGCGATTGCGGCCCGTCCTCGCGGATCGGCTGTCCCTTGCCCTGGCGCAGGCGGAGCAGCGAGATCATCCAGGGTCCGAACAGGAACACGATCAGTAAGGCGGTCGCGGTCGCGCCGCCGGTGCGGAACGTGATGTAGCGGAAGATATTGAAGGGGCTGAAATAGGGGCTGAGCTCAGCCAACCAGGTTAACATCGGTCATCCTTTCAGCGCGTGGCCGGTGGGGCTCGCGCCGTAACGTTCTTTCAAGGCCTTGACGACGAGGGCCATCTTCATGCTGAGCGAGCCCTTGACCGTCACGGCGTCGCCGGAGCGCACCGCCGACACGACCCCGTCGACCAGCTCGGCGGAGGTCTGGACGTGAGCCGCGACCCTGGCCTTCGGCAGGGCGTCCACGAGATTTCGCATCAGCGGGCCGGCGGCGAACAGCAGATCGATCCTGTTCGCCTCGACGGCCTCCGCGAGCTCGGCGTGCAGGCGCGGGCCCGTCTCGCCGAGCTCCTTCATGTCGCCCAGAACGGCGATGCGCCGCGCCCCGCGTCCGAGCTCGACCGCGCCGAGATTGGCCAGCGCCGCCCGCATGGAGGCCGGGTTGGCGTTGTAGCTCTCGTCGATCAGCAGGGCCTCGCTGTCGCCGATGGCGAGCATCGTCCGCTCGCCGCGGCCCACGGGCGGCTTCATCTCGGCGAACGACAGGGCCGTCAGGGCGAGATCCGCGCCGAGCGCGTGAGAGGCCGCGAGCACGCTCAGGGAATTGAGCGCGATGTGCCGGCCCGCCGTGCCGATCCGGTAGGTCAGGGGCTGGCCGAACACCGTAGCGTCCACGACCGAGTGATCGGGCTTGACGATGATCCGGTGGGCCCGGATGTCGGCAGCCTCGTGCTCGCCGAAGGTGACGACGCGGCCCGCCGCGGATGCGGAGGCATGAGCGCGCATGCGCTCGAAATACGCGTTGTCACGGTTGATCACCGCGGTTCCGCCGGGCTCGAGCCCTGAGAAGATCTCGCCCTTCGCGTCCGCGATGCCCCAGAGCGACGGAAAGAACTCGATATGCACGGGTTCGACCGTGGTGATCACCGCCACGTGCGGACGGACCATGCCGGTGAGCGGCAGGATCTCGTGGGCGTGGTTCATGCCGATCTCGAACACGCCGAAATCGGTCTCGCGCGGCATGCGCGCGAGGGTCAGCGGCACGCCCCAATGGTTGTTGTAGGAGGCGACCGACGCATGGGTCGCGCCCTGGCGGGAGAGCGCGAGGCGCATCGCCTCCTTGGTGCCGGTCTTGCCGACCGACCCGGTGATGGCGACGATCTTCGCATCCGTGCGGGCCCGGGCCGCGCGGCCCAACCGGCGCATGGCCTCGAGCACGTCCGGCACGACGACGAGCCTATCGGAATCCGCGAAGGCGCTGGCCTTCTCCTCGGACACGACGGCGGCCGACGCGCCCTTCTCGAGCGCCGCCGGAACGAAATCGTGGCCGTCATGCACATCGCCCCTGATGGCGAAGTAGAGATCGCCCGGTTCGAGCGTGCGCGTATCGATGGACGCGCCCGTGCCCTGCGCGAAGCCCGCGCCGATGCGGGCCCCGGTGGCGGCCGCGATCTCGTCCGATGTCCAAAGGGGCGAATTCATCCCTGCCTCTCCGCAATGGCCGCCCGGACCTCGTCGTGGTCCGAGAACGGCAGGGTCCGGTCGCCGATGATTTGGCCCGTTTCATGACCTTTGCCGGCCACGACCAGAATATCGCCCGCTCGAAGCTCGCTCACGGCCGTGCGGATCGCCACGGCGCGGTCGCCGATCTCGCGGGCACCGGGCGCGCCCTGCAGCACCTCGGCGCGGATCGCCGCCGGATCCTCGGAGCGAGGATTATCGTCCGTCACGATGACCATATCCGCCTTGTCGGAGGCGATGCGTCCCATGAGCGGACGTTTTCCCTTGTCCCTGTCGCCGCCGCAGCCGACGATGCACACGAGGCGCCCCTTCACGAAGGGGCGCAGGGCGTCGAGCACATGGGCGAGCGCATCGGGCTTGTGCGCGTAGTCGACGATGCAGATGGCGCCGTCGACCTCGCCCACCTGCTCGAGGCGCCCGGACACGCCCCTGAGGGTCCGGAAGCCCTCGAACACGTCCTCGACCCTGCCCTCGCCTTCGACGGCGAGCACGAGGCCCGCGGCCACGAGGGCGTTCTCGACCTGGAAGGCGCCGAGGAGCGGCAGCACCGTCCGGAGCGTCTTCCCGAAGGCCTCGACGATCAGGGCCTGCGTGAAGCCGTCCGCGCGCGCCTCGACGAGACGAAGGGTCTCGCCCGCGCGGCCCGTGGTGAGGACCTCGAGGCCGCGCTCGCGGATCCCGTTCAGGAACACGTCCGCATAGGGACCGTCCGCATTGACGATCGCCGGCGCATCGGCGGGCAGAAGCGTGTCGAACAGGCGCATCTTCGCCTTGGCATAGGCTTCGGTAGTGGCGTGATAGTCGAGGTGATCGCGGCCGAGATTGGTGAAGCCTGCCGCGTGCAGCCGCACCCCGTCGAGGCGACGCTGGTCGATGCCGTGCGAGGAGGCTTCCATGGCAAGCCGCGTGACGCCGTCCTTCGCCAGGCGGTCGAAGCCCTCGTGCAGGGAGATCGGATCCGGCGTCGTGAGCGACCCGTAAGCCGCGCCGTCGGACGTGATGATGCCGAGCGTGCCCACGCTCGCCGACCTGAAACCCAGATGCGCGAAGAGCTGGCGCGTGAAGTCGGCCACCGAGCTCTTGCCGCTCGTGCCCGTGACGGCCACGACCTTCTCGGGCTGGTTCGGATGGAAGCGCGCCGCCGCGAGCGCCAGGGCGCGGCGCACGTCGCCGACCTGGACATAAGCCACGGAGGCCGGCAGATCGGATGGGCGCGCGGCCTCGCCCACCACGGCGACGGCGCCAGCCGCCACGGCCTGCGGCACGAAGCTCATGCCGTCCACCTTCGTGCCGGGCACGGCGAAGAACAGGGTGCCGGGCTCGACCTTGCGGCTGTCCGAGGCGATCCTTGAGACGGCGAGAGGGGCATGGTCATGCCCCTGCGCCAGATCGAGAAGGTCGCCGAGATGCATGGTGCGTGCGCTCATCGGTTGCTGCCCCAGGCGCCGAGGCGCGACATGAGCGGGAACGGCTGCTGCGGCGGCTCGAAGCGCGGCGGCACGCCGAGCAGCGGCGCCACGCGCTCGACCACGTTTCCGGTCACCGGACCGGCGTTCCAGCCGGCGGTCGAGAACCCGTAGGTGCCTTCCACGGCCTGCGGCTCGTCCATGATGGTGAGGAACACGTATTTCGGCTTGTCGGCCGGCACCACCGCCGTGAAGGTGGTGAAGTTCTTGTTCTTGGAATAGCGGCCGTTGATCACCTTCTCGGCCGTACCGGTCTTGCCGCCCACGAAGAACCCCGCGATGGCGGCGGCGCTCGCCGAGCCTTCCGGCACCGAGGCGTTGAGGCGCATCACATAGCGCATGGCCTCGCTGGTCTCGGGCTTGAGCACCTGAAGGGCGGTCTTGCGCGCCTCCTCCTGATCGCGCTTCAGGAAGGTGGGCTTGATCATCACGCCGCCGTTGACCAGCGCGCCCACCGCCGCGAGCGCCTGCAGCGGCGCGACCGCGAGGCCGTGGCCGAACGCGATGGTCATGGTGTTGAGCTCGCCCCAGCGGGGCGGAACGATCGGCAGGGCGCTTTCCGGCAGCTCCGTCTCGAGGCGGGTGAGCTGGCCCATCTTGCGCAGGAAGGCCTTGTGCCCCTCCACGCCGATGCCGAGCGCCATGCGGGCGGTGCCGATGTTGGACGAGTGGACGAACACCTCCGGCGTGCTCAGCACCCGGTGCGTCGCGTGGTAGTCGCCGATGGTGAACTTGCCGTAGCGCAGGCCCGAGCGCGCATCGAAAGTCGAGTTGATGTTGTACTTGCCGGAATCGAGCGCCATCGCGACGGTCAGCGCCTTGAAGGTCGAGCCCATCTCGAACACGCCGACATTGATGCGGTTGATCCGGTCCTTGTCGAGCGCATCGACGGGATTGTTCGGATCATAGTCCGGCAGGGACACGAGGGCGATGATCTCGCCCGTGTTCACGTCCAGGATCGCGCCCGCGGTCGCCTTGGCCTTGTACTTGGCCATGCCCTTGACGAGCTCGTCGCGCAGCGCATGCTGCACGCGCAGGTCCAGGGACAGCTGGATGGGCTTGAGGTCGGCCGCCGAGATGTTGAACCCCGCGCCGTTGAGATCCTGCAGGCCCATGCTGTCGATGTATTTCTCCATCCCGGCGATGCCCACGTTGTCCACGTTGGCGAAGCCGAGCACGTGGGCGGCGGCCTCCGCGTTCGGATAGACGCGCTTGTTCTCCGGCAGGAAGCCGATGCCCGGGATGCCGAGGCGATGCACCTCCGCCTGCTGGCGCGGCGTGATCTCGCGCTTGACCCAGACGAAGCCCTTCTTGGTGCTGAGCTTGTTGCGCAGGTCCGTGGCGTCGAGGTCCGGCAAGACGGCGGTGAGCAGCTCGACCGCCTCGTCCTTGTCGACGATGTTGCGCGGCTCGGCGAAGACGGACACCATCTTCACGTCGGTGGCGAGGATCTCGCCGTTGCGATCGATGATGTCGGGACGGGCTGCGGAAATTTCGGACGACGCGGCGCGGCGCACCTCGCTCGTGTTCTCGCTCGTCACCGCAAGAAAAATCAGGCGGCCTCCGATGAGGCTGAACAGGCCGACGAAGCAGGCGGCTGCGAGACCCACCCGCGAGGTGCTCTTGTCATGGCGCAGGCGAAACAGCTCGCGGGCATGGCCGAGCACGCCGCGTCCGACGCGTCGCGCGGACAAGGGAGCGCGTCCCGGATGCCGCGCAGGTGCGCCATCGGGATGTATGGACTGGCCGATCCCAAGGGCGGAATCCGCCGCAGGGTCCGCCGCGGGATCAGGAAGGCTCGTACCCTGCCATTCGGTTTGGGGCTCTTGCAACACGAGGCTCACCGTTTCGGAGTTTGGGTCGTCGGGGTGCGGGCGTCCGAATTCTTGTCCTTCGGAGTCGACGTCGGCTCGAGAAGACCGAGCGCTTCGAGCTTGCGGCCGATCTCGTCCTCGCGCGAAGGCCGGTTCGGCAGGTCGGACAGACGCGCGAGCTGCTGGATCTTCAGAGGCTGAAGATCGAGATGCTTGTCGACCGCCTCCTGAAGTCGGTCGGGGCGATCGAGATACTGCCATTCGGCCTGCAGAACCGCGATGGCCTCGCGTTCGCGCTGCGCCTTGGATTTCAGCTTCGCCACCTGCTCGGCATAGTACAGCGTGTCGTACTTGATCGAATAGGCATAGCCTGCCGATGCGATGAGAGCAGAGATCGCGATGATGTGGAGCAGCCGGATCATCGGCGCCCTCCCCGTTTTTCAGCCGTCTGCGGCAACTCGGCCAACATGGTGATGGCGCTCAATGGCTCCTGCGGCGGCGTGTCCGTGCGCGCGCCGGCCCGCAGCTTGGCCGACCGAGCCCGCGGATTGCGCGCCAGCTCGTCGTCACCCGGTCCGACGGGACCTCTGGTGATCGCCTCGAAGGTTGGTTCGGGCGCGGCCGCCGTCGGCAGATGGCGCGAGCCCGTGGCCGCGCGCCCGGTGCGGACCGCAAGGAACTGCTTCACGATGCGGTCTTCGAGCGAGTGGAACGTGACGACGACGAGGCGGCCCCCGGGCTTGAGAATGCGCTCGGCCGCGTGCAGGGCGCGTACCAGCTCGCCGAGCTCGTCGTTGACCGCGATGCGAAGGCCCTGGAACACGCGCGTGGCCGGATGGATGCCGCCGGGCTCCTGCCGGATCAGCGAGGCGACGAGATCCGCCAGCTGGCGCGTGGTCTCGAAAGGCTGGCGGCGGCGCATCTCGATGACCGCGCGCGCCACGGCGCGCGCGCGCCGCTCCTCGCCGTAATGATAGAAGATGTCCGCGAGTTCCGCCTCGCTGGATTCGTTGACGAGATCGGCCGCGCTCGGACCGTTGCGCTCCATGCGCATGTCGAGCGGACCGTCGTTGCGGAACGAGAAGCCGCGCTCGGCCTGATCGAGCTGCATGGACGACACGCCGATGTCGAGCACGACGCCGTCGACGCTCTCGAAACCTTGCGCGTGCGCGATCTCGTCGAGGTCGCCGAACCGTCCTGGGACGAGGATCAGGCGCTTCTTGAACTTCGCCGTGAGAGACGCCCCGCCCGCGATGGCATCCGGATCGCGATCGATGGCGATGACCTTGTTCTGGGGATGGGCATCGAGAATGGCCCGGGTGTAGCCGCCGGCACCGAACGTTCCGTCGATGAAAGCACCGCCGCGCTTCGCGTCGAGCGCTGCGCCAACCTCCTCCAGGAGCACAGGAACGTGACGGGACGGTCCGCCAGCGGCTCCGGCTCCTGGGCCGTCGCCGCGTCCCATCATCGTTCCCGTACTCCTGGTGAGGTATTCTGCACTAGCCTTGGCTCCGCAATCCGGCTTCCCAATGCCTTCTTCAGGTCTCGGACCTTCGTGCGCGCCTCCTCCAAGTGCGCACGGAAGCGCTCGGGCTCCCAAATCTGGAACTTGTGACCGAGTCCGACGAACGTCACCGTATCGCCAATCCCGGCATGAACTTTTACCGTATCCGTCAGGATGACACGCCCCTCCGGATCGACCTTCAGAATCTCGCTGGTCCCGAACAACGCCGTCGACAGCTGATCCCGCTCGTCCGAATAGGGCGACAGCGTCGACAAGAACGCATCGATCTCGTTCAGAAGCACGTTGCCGCCTGCGTCCAGGGCCTGCGCGTCCAGCGCCGGATGAACGTAGAGCCCCTCGAATCCATCCTTGGCCAATACGGCCCGGAAGGATGCCGGGATCGAGACGCGACCCTTCGAATCCAACTTGTTGGTGAAATTGGACACGAAGCGGTTCATTGGCCGCAGCTCGCACGCTCCTGATTGTCAGCCCCCCGGCGGACCTTGAGGATCCGCCTCCCGCAGCCGGTGGTGACGCTACTTCCCGAAGCTGAACGCCAGCATTTCTTGAGTGCTTGACGCTCCCTTCGGAAGACACCGTCGACGGGATGGTTTGGGATAACATGGGATAATATGGGCGTCAACGGAACGGAGGTGGGGGACATGCGTCGCGGCATGCATTCCCCATGAGACGCATTTACGGTTAATGAATCGTAAGCGGAGCAATGGTTTGCTCCGCTTTCCTGCAAAATTCCGCCTGTGGAAAGATGGGGTCAGCCGGCCTGTAAGCCGGGTTCTGTAGGGCCCAAAGTCTAAGACCTTGGACGTGGCGGCCATTCCTCTGGGACGGTCATTGCTGACCGCCTCAAGCAACCAACCCGGACGACGGGCCTGGAAGCGGGCCTGGCGCGAACGCCTGTCGTCCCTATTCGGTTTTGCTCCTGGTGGGGTTTACCCTGCCGTGCGCATTGCTGCGTCCGCGGTGCGCTCTTACCGCACCCTTTCACCCTTACCCCGAGGTCCGAGAACCTTCGCGGGGCGGTCTGCTCTCTGTGGCACTTTCCCTGAGGTTACCCTCGCCGGACGTTATCCGGCACCTTGCTTTCCATGGAGCCCGGACTTTCCTCCCCGAGCGAACTCGAAGCGGCCGCCCGGCCAGCTGACGGTGAGGATGTGGTGCCAAATGCCCCTGCCCGTCAAGGGCATTGCGCATGATGCCGAGCGGCCGGTGCGCTAGTCGGCCGCGGCGGTGATCACCTTCACCTTGGCGCAATAGGCGCGCGACGCGCCGGTCATGGTCTGCGCGCGATGTCCGAACTGATAGCGCAGGATGGTGCCGCAGGTATCGCCACCGGCAAGCTTGTAGGCTCGGGCGAGATATTTCAAACCATACCGGAGATTGGTTTCCGCATCGAGCAGGCCGGCAGCCGGCCCCTGATAGCCGAGCGACTGCGCCGTGCGGACGTTGATCTGGGTGAGGCCCAAATTGGGGCCGTTGCGCGCGCCGGCATTGTAGCGGCTCTCGAGCCGGACGACGGCATCCGCGAGTTCGTAGGGAAGGCCGTTCTCGGACGCATAGCGGACGATCATCGGCCGGAGAGCGGTGCCGCGGGCGGAGTCCGATGACCGCAGCTTCAGCGCGGCGTCCACGGGCGTCGCGGGAACGGATGCGGTCTCGTCCTCCGACAGGGCGGCCGCCTCCACGGCCATCCGGGACAGCGGCTTGGCGTCCGGAACCTTGCCGTCCTGAGCCTTGGCGGCAGCGGCGGCTTCCTTCGCCTTCCTCCGGCTCGCTCCCTTGACGGCCTTCGAACCTTTCTGCGCCTCGGCCGCCTCGACGGCCTCCTCCGCGGCGGCTGTCGCCTCGGCGGCGGCCGCGCTCAGGAACTCAGCGGCCTTGTCGGGAGAAATGACCGCACCATCATGACCTCCTTCGGCCCGAGCTTCGGCGGCCAGAAGCAGGGCCGCAGCTCCAGCAGAGGCAATTGCAAGGGTTCTGAGCAGATGTTGCCAAGTCAAACCGAAACTCCAGCCGGCACAAATCGGAAGGTGCGGTCGGTGGAGGCCAATTAGGGCGAAGATGTGGCACATCAAGCCGCATATTTGTTCAGAATACGTTCAAGCTTGGCTGTGTAACCTTGAGGACTCCTGGCTTTGCGGGCCGTTTCTAGCCTCAGGCGAACGGCAAGAATTTTCCTCCGCTTATGCGGAACGGGGAGGAACTCTTTCTCCGCCCAGGAGTTGGCGACAGCGTAAGGTCAAGCTAAACAGGACCGGGCAGCCTACCGCCCGCTCAACAACAGGGAAGCCTCCATGAAGAAGATCATGACAGCCATTGCCGCCGGTGCCCTCACCCTCTCGATGGCAGCCTGCAACACCCCGGGCGAGCGCGCAGTGGGCGGCGCTGCGATCGGCGGCCTTGCTGGCGCGGCCATTGGCGGTGCAGCCACGGGTCGTGGCAGCGGCGCCCTGGCGGGCGCGGCCATCGGTGCCGCCGGTGGCGCGATCGTCGGCGCATCGACCGCCCCGGCCCGCCCGGCCTGCCCCTACGGTACTTATCAGGACGTCTACGGCAACGTTTACTGCCGCTGATCGCGCGTCCACGGTTGGATTTCAGGGGTCGGGACATTCCCGGCCCCTTTCCTTTTGCCCGCACTTGAGCGTACGACTAGTCGCACGATGATTCAGTCGATTTGGGGTAAGCTGGGTGGCGCCGGTATCGGGCTCGCGTTGGGCGGGCCGATCGGAGCCCTCCTGGGTGGTGTGGCCGGCCACGTTCTCATTGACCGCGAGGGCGCTCCTTTCGGGAAGCCGCCGCGCGACGTGCTCTTCACCATGGGTCTCGTGGCGCTCGCGGCCAAGATGGCGAAGGCGGACGGCGTCGTGGTCGATGTCGAGGTCAGGGCCTTCGAGCAGATCGTGGACGTGCCGGACAGCGAACACGGCAAGGTGGAGCGCCTGTTCAACCTCGCCATGCAGACCTCGGACGGCTTCGAGTCCTACGCCCGTCAGATCGGCGACGCGTTCAAGGACGAGCCCGCCCTGCTCGAGGATGTGCTCGACGGCCTGTTCCACATCGCCAAGGCCGACGAGGCGATCCATGAGGCGGAATACGCCTATCTGAGGGACGTGGCGACGATCTTCGCCTTCTCCGACAAGGATTTCGAGCGCGTCGCGGCCCGGCACGTCAGGCGCCCGGACGATCCCTACCTCATCCTCAAGGCCGACCGGAGCATGAGCGACGAGGAGCTCAAGCGCCACTACCGCCGGCTCGTGGCCGAGAACCATCCCGACCGGGAGATCGCCCGCGGCCTGCCGCCGGAAGCCGTCAAGATCGCGACCGAACGCGTGGCCGCCATCAACGCAGCCTGGGAACGCATCGCGGCCGAGCGGAACCTCCGGTGACGGCATGAGCGCTCTCGCCCCGGAAAGCCCGGTCGCCGGCAAGGTGTTCCCGTCGCCCAATCACGGGGAGCGCAAGGACGGCCAGCGCCCCAGCATGCTGATCCTCCACTACACGGGCATGCCGGACGAGAGCGAGGCCCTGCAATGGCTGTGCAATCCGGTCTCGCAGGTCTCCGCCCATTACTTCGTGTTCGGCGACGGGCGCGTGCTGCAGCTCGTTCCCGAGATGCGCCGGGCCTGGCACGCCGGGCTCTCCTCCTGGGACGGGGACAACGACATCAATTCCTGCTCCATCGGCATCGAGATCGCCAATCCGGGCCATCCGGGCGGCCTGCCGCCCTACCCGGACGCGCAGATCGAAAGCGTCGCGGCCCTGGCCCGGGACATCGTCGCCCGCTGGCGCATTCCGGCCACGCGGGTGCTCGGCCATTCCGACGTCGCTCCGGGCCGCAAGGTCGACCCGGGCGAGCTCTTTCCCTGGCAGCGCCTGCACGAGGCTGGCGTCGGCCACTGGGTCGCGCCCTCGGCCACGAGCGACGGCCGCTTCTTTTCCCGGGGAGACCAGGGCATGCCCATCGAGGCCCTGCAGGCGATGCTCGCCATGTACGGCTACGGGGTGAGGATCAACGGGGTGTTCGACGAGGACACCGAAAAGGTGGTCGCGGCCTTCCAGCGTCACTTCCGGCCCGAGCGCGTCGACGGGGTGGCGGATGCCTCGACGATCATGACCCTGCGCAACCTGATCGCCGCGCGGCCGCAGGGCGCCGCATGACAAAGAGTTAACTCGTAACGTCCCGGAAAATCGGCCACAATCGCCCTTCATGACAGTCCATGTGGTGGAGAGGGCTTTTCGGTGCGTCGCGTCTGGTTGTGGTTGATCGGCATCGTCCTGGTGGCGGGCACCGCCGGCTTCGTGCTGTGGACGCCCACGGGCGGCAACGCGTCCGATCAGGCTTACCGCCTCGGCGCGGTGGATCGCGGCCCGATCACGGCGAGCGTGCGCGCGACCGGCACGCTCAACCCGGTCACGACGGTGCTGGTCGGCTCGCAGCTCTCCGGCCAGGTGGTCGAGATCCTGGCCGACTACAACACCCCGGTGAAGGAAGGCCAGGTGGTGGCCCGCCTCTATGCCGAGCAGATCAAGTCGCGACGCGACGCGGCGCTCGCCGACCTCGCCCAGGCGAAGGCCGATCTCGACACCAAGCGCGCGCAGATCGACAAGGCCCGTTCGGCGCTGCAGCGCTCGCAGGCGCAGGCGAACGATCTCGCGGCCCAGCGCGACCGCACGCAGGCGCAGCTCGCGGACGCGCAGCGCACCCTCGACCGGCAGAAGGAGCTGACCACCCGGGCGGTGGGAACCCAGACGGCCCTGGAGCAGGCCGGAACGCAGGTCGACATCCAGAAGGCGAACCTCGTCTCGGCCGACGCGCAGATCGCGTCGAACAGGGCCGAGACGGACGGGCTCAGGGCTGACCTCGCCCTCGCCGAGGCGGGGGTGAAATCCGCCGAGGCGATCATCCTGCAGCGGCAGGCGAAGCTCAAGGACATCGAGATCGACCTCGCCCGCACGGAGATCAAGTCGCCCGTCGACGGCGTCGTGGTGAAGCGGGACATCGAGCTCGGCCAGACCGTCGCCGCCTCCCTGTCGGCCCCGACGCTCTTCACCATCGCGCAGGACCTGCGCGAGATCGACATCTACGCCAATATCGACGAGGCCGACGTGGGCCGCATCAAGGACGGCCAAAAGGTGACCTTCACGGTGAACGCCTATCCGAACCGCGTCTTCGAGGGCAGCGTCAGGATGGTGCGCCTGTCCGCCCAGACGGTGCAGAACGTGGTCACCTACACGGCCGTCATCGGCGTGCGCAACCTCGATCAGGCGCTCCTGCCCGGCATGACGGCAAACCTCCAGATCGTCACCGACGAGCGGGAAGACGTGCTGCGCATTCCCAACGCTGCCCTGCGTTTCCGCCCGCCGATCGCCGTCGCGTCGAGCGAGCCGAACGGCCAGGCGCCGCGGCGGCGCGCGCGCGACCGCGATGCGCCGGCGCAGCCGGAGGACGGTGCGGACGGGCGCATCTACCGGGTCGCCCAGGACGGCCGGCCCGAGGCCGTGCATGTGCGGCTCGGCGCGACGGACGGAACCTATACCGAGATCCTGCGCGGCGACGTGCAGGAGGGCGCGGCCATCATCGTCGGGGCCCAGCGCCAGGATGCCGGGGAGGATGCGAACGGCCCGGCCTCGAACCGCCGCCCCCGCCCCCCGCGCATGTTCTAGTGGAGTGCCCCGTGGCTCTCATCGAAACACGCGACCTGAGACGGGTCTACGATCTCGACGCCGGCCGGGTCGTGGCTCTGGATTCCGTGTCGCTCGACATCGACAAGGGTGATTTCGTGGCCGTGATGGGCCCATCCGGTTCGGGCAAGTCCACGTTCATGAATCTCGTCGGCTGCCTCGACAAGCCGACCACCGGCCATTACCGCTTGGCCGATACGGCGGTCGAGCGCCTCGACGCGGACGGCCTGGCGCGCCTTCGCAACCGCGAGATCGGCTTCGTCTTCCAGCAGTTCAACCTCCTGCCCCGCGTCGACGCGCTCGGCAACGTGGAGCTGCCGATGGTCTATGCGGGGTTCGACCGCAGGACCCGGCGCGAGCGCGCCCTGCATGCGCTCGGCCGCGTCGGCCTCGCCGAGCGGGCGCATCACCGCCCCATGCAGCTCTCCGGCGGACAGCAGCAGCGCGTCGCCATCGCACGCGCGCTCGTCAACGGCCCGAGCCTGCTCCTCGCCGACGAGCCGACCGGCGCCCTCGACAGCCGCACGGCCAACGAGATCATGGCCCTGTTCCAGGAGCTCAACCGCGAGGGCGTCACCATCGTGCTCGTGACGCACGATGCCGAGGTCGGACGCCACGCGCACCGGCTGATCCGCTTCCGGGACGGCCGCGTGACCGAGGATCACCGCCAAGTCCCGGTCGATGCGCGCGCCCTCGCCCGGGAGGCCGCCGAATGAGGTTGATCGAGGCCATCCGGTCCGCATTCTCGGCCATCGCGGCCAATGCCCTGCGCAGTCTTCTGACCATGCTCGGCATCGTCATCGGGGTCGCGGCCGTCATCGCCATGGTGGCGATCGGCTCCGGGGCGCGCAATCTCGTCGACCAACAGATCCGTTCGCTCGGCGCGAACCTCGCCATCGTGACGCCCGGAAATGTCACCCAGGGCGGCGCACGCCTCGGCGCCGGTGCGGCCTCCTCCCTCACGGACGACGACGCGCACGCGATCCGTCGAGAGGTCGACGGCGTGGTGGCGGCCGCGCCCTTCGTGCAGGGCGGCGCCCAGGTGGTGGCCGGCGGCAGCAACTGGGCGACGCGCATCTACGGCATCGACCGGGACTGGTTCTCCGCCCGCGAATGGGACGTCGCCACCGGCCGCACCTTCGATCCGGAAGAGGTCCGGCGCGGCGACATCGTGATCCTGCTGGGCCAGACGGTCGCCCGCAACCTCTTCGGCGAGGACGATCCCATCGACCAGATCGTGCGCGTGCGCAACGTGCCCTTCCGGGTCATCGGCGTCATGGCGTCGAAAGGGCAATCGGCCTTCGGTCAGGACCAGGACGATGTGGTCTTCGTGCCCCTCGACGCGGGCCGCCGCCGTGTGATCGGGCGCAACTACGCCAAGGACGGATCGGTCGGCTCGATCTTCGTGAAGTTCGCCGACGAGAGCGACATCGAGCCCGGCATCGCCAGCATGACGGAGCTGCTGCGCCAGCGTCACCGCATCACGGGCGAGCAGGAGGACGATTTCTCGATCCGCAACCTGACGGAAATCGCCAACACGGCGTCCGCCTCCGCCAACACGCTCTCCATGCTGCTCGCCGCCGTGGCCGCCGTGTCCCTGCTCGTGGGCGGCATCGGCATCATGAACATCATGCTGGTCTCGGTCACCGAGCGCACCCGCGAGATCGGCCTGCGGCTTGCCGTCGGCGCACGGCCGCGCGACATCCTGAGCCAGTTCCTGATCGAGGCGACGACGCTCTCCACCATCGGCGGGGCGCTGGGCATCGGCCTCGGCGCCGGAGCCGCCTATCTGGTGGCGCAGCTCGCCGGCTGGCCCTCGCTCGTGTCCACCAATGCCATCATCGTGGCGGTCGGCTTCTCGGCCCTGGTGGGCATCTTCTTCGGGTTCTACCCGGCGCAACGCGCCGCGAGGCTCGACCCCATCGAAGCCTTGCGGCGGGAGTGAGGACGCCGCTCACGCGCGTCATCACCGGGCTCGTCCCGGTGATCTCGATTGTTCGAGGCGGGGCGTTCTTCCGATCGGGATGGCCGGCACGAGGCCGGCCATGACGTGGAGAGTGTCGGTGAGACCATGGGACGGCGGGCACGAGGCCGACCATGACGCAGCAGGGTCGCAGCAGCCTTATTCCGCCGCCATCACGCGGTAGCGCGCCGGATCGTAGTTGAGGATCGGGGCGAGCCAGCGCTCGACCTCGGTGACGCTCATGTCCTTGCGGGCGGCGTAATCCTCGACCTGATCGCGCTCGACCTTGGCGACGCCGAAGTAATAGGCGTCCGGATGCGACAGGTAGAGACCCGACACGGACGAACCCGGCCACATGGCGTAGGATTCGGTGAGCGTCACGCCGATGCTGCGCTCGGCCCCGAGCAGGCTGAACAGGGTCGCCTTCTCCGTATGGTCGGGCTGCGCCGGATAGCCGGGCGCTGGGCGGATGCCCTGGTACTCCTCGCCGATCAACCCCTCGTTGCTGAGGTTCTCGTCCGTCGCATAGCCCCAGAACTCCCGGCGCACGCGTTCGTGCATGCGCTCGGCAAAGGCTTCCGCCAGGCGGTCGGCAAGAGCCTTGACCAGGATCGAACGGTAATCGTCGTTGGCGCGCTCGAAGCGCTCCGCGATGCGCACCTCCTCGATGCCGGACGTCACCACGAAGGCGCCGACCCAGTCGGGCTTGCCGCTCTCCACCGGGGCGACGAAATCGGACAGGCAGATGTTGGGCTTTCCGTCCCGCTTCGAGAGCTGCTGGCGCAGGCCGTAGAAGGTCGCGAGCTGCTCCTTGCGGCTCTCGCCTGTGTAGAGTCGGATGTCGTCGCCCACCGCATTGGCCGGCCAGAAACCGATGACGGCCTTCGGATTGAACCAGCGCTCGTCCACGAGTTGCTTGAGCATGGCCTGAGCGTCCTCCCAGAGCTGCCGCGCGGCCTCGCCCTGCTTCTCGTCCTCGAGGATCGCCGGGAAGCGGCCCTTCAGCTCCCAGGTCTGGAAGAACGGCGTCCAGTCGATATAGGGCACGAGCTCGCCCACATCGTAGCTGCGGAACACGCGCGCGCCGGTGAAGGTGGGCTTCGGCGGCTGATAGGACGCCCAGTCGAGCGCGAGCCTGTTGGCACGGGCCTTTTCGAGGGACAGGCGCTGCTTGTCCGCCTCCGAGCGGGCATGCGCCTCGGCCACCTTGCGGTACTCGGAACGGAGCGTCTCCACGTAGCCGTCCTTCATCTCGGACGACAGCAGCGAGGACACGATGCCCACCGCGCGGCTGGCGTCGGTCACGTAGACGGCCTGCCCCTTCTTGTAGTTCGGGTGGATCTTCACCGCCGTGTGCACGCGGCTCGTGGTGGCGCCGCCGATGAGCAGCGGGATGTCGAAGCCTTCGCGCTCCATCTCGCTCGCCACATGCACCATCTCGTCGAGCGAGGGCGTGATGAGACCCGAGAGGCCGATCACGTCCACCTTCTCCCGGCGGGCCGTCTCCAGGATCTTCTGGGCCGGCACCATGACGCCGAGGTCGAGGACCTCGTAGTTGTTGCAGGCGAGTACGACGCCGACGATGTTCTTGCCGATATCGTGCACGTCGCCCTTCACGGTCGCCATCAGCACCTTGCCGGCGGCGGACCGCTCGGTGACGCCGGAGGCTTCCTTCTCGGCCTCCATGAACGGCATCAGATAGGCGACCGCCTGCTTCATCACGCGGGCGGATTTCACCACCTGCGGCAGGAACATCTTGCCGGCGCCGAAGAGATCGCCCACCACGTTCATGCCGGCCATGAGCGGGCCTTCGATGACGTGCAGCGGGCGCTCGGCGCCCTGGCGGGCCTCCTCCGTGTCCAGCTCGATGAACTCGGTGATGCCGTTGACGAGCGCGTGCTCGATCCGCTTCTCGACGGGCCAGGAGCGCCACTCGAGATCGGCAGTCTTCGCGGCACCGGATCCATCGCCCTTGAAGCGGGGCGCGGCCTCCAGCAGGCGCTCCGTCGCGTCGGGACGGCGGTTGAGAACCACGTCCTCGCACAGCTCGCGCAGCTCCGGATCGATCTCGTCGTACACCGCAAGCTGGCCGGCATTCACGATGCCCATGTCCATGCCGACCTTGATGGCATGGAACAGGAACACGGAGTGCATGGCCTCGCGCACGGGCTCGTTGCCGCGGAACGAGAACGACAGGTTCGACACGCCGCCCGAGATATGCGCGTGCGGCAGCGTCTCCCGGATGATCCTGGTCGCCTCGATGAAGGCGACCCCGTAGCCGTTGTGCTCCTCGATGCCGGTGGCGACCGCGAACACGTTCGGGTCGAAGATGATGTCCTCCGGCGGGAAGCCGACCTGCTCCGTGAGGATCCGATAGGCGCGGGTGCAGATCTCGACCTTGCGCTCGAGCGTATCGGCCTGGCCCTGCTCGTCGAAGGCCATCACGACGACGGCTGCCCCGTAAGAGCGGCAGATCCTGGCGTGCTCGATGAACGATGCCTCGCCCTCCTTCATGGAGATCGAGTTCACGATGGCCTTGCCCTGGATGCACTTGAGGCCGGCCTCGATCACGTGGAACTTGGAGGAATCCACCATCACCGGCACGCGGGCGATATCGGGCTCGGCCGCCACGAGGTTGAGGAACTCCACCATGGCCTTCTCGGAATCGAGCAGGCCCTCGTCCATGTTGACGTCGATGATCTGGGCGCCGTTCGCCACCTGGTCGCGCGCGACATCGAGGGCGGCGGCGTAATCGCCGTTGGTGACGAGCTTGCGGAACTTGGCCGAACCCGTGACGTTCGTGCGCTCGCCCACGTTCACGAAGGGAATGTCCGAGGTCAGGACGAAGGGCTCGAGTCCCGACAGGCGCATGAGCGGCTGCACCTTCGGCACCGCGCGCGGGGCCTTGCCGGCAACGGCCTCCGCGATCGCCCGGATGTGGTCGGGCGTCGTGCCGCAGCAGCCGCCGACCACGTTGACGAGACCCGCATCGGCGAACTCGGCCAGCATCGTGGCCGTCGCCTCGGGGCGCTCGTCGTAGAGACCGAATTCGTTGGGCAGGCCGGCATTCGGATAGGCGCAGACGAGCGTGTCGGCAACCTTGCCGATCTCCTGGATATGGGCGCGCATCTCGCGGGCGCCGAGGGCGCAGTTGAGCCCGATGGAGAACGGCTCCGCATGACGCACCGAATGCCAGAACGCCGTCGGCGTCTGGCCCGACAGCGTGCGGCCGGACAGATCCGTGATCGTGCCCGAGACCATGATCGGCAACGTCACGCCCTTCTCGGCGAAGACCTGATGGGTCGCCACGATGGCCGCCTTGGCGTTGAGGGTATCGAAGATCGTCTCGATGAGGATGATCTCGGCGCCGCCGTCGACGAGCCCCCTCACCTGCTCGGCGTAAGCGTCGCGAACCTGATCGAAGGTCACGGCGCGATAGCCCGGATTGTTCACGTCGGGTGAGATCGACAGCGTGCGGTTCGTCGGACCGATGGCTCCCGCGACGAAGCGGCGGCGGCCGTCCTCCTTCTCGGCGATCAGCGCGGCCTCGCGCGCGAGCCGCGAGCCCTCGAAGTTCAGGTCGTAGACGATCTCTTCCATGCCGTAATCGGCCTGGGCGATGGAGGTGCCGGAGAAGGTGTTGGTCTCGACGATGTCGGCGCCCGCGCGGAAATAATCGAGGTGCACGTTGCGCACCGCATCGGGCTGCGTGAGGATGAGCAGATCGTTGTTGCCGCGGACGTCCTGCTTCCAGTCCTTGAAGCGCTCGCCCCGGAAATCCTCTTCCGTGAAGCGGGAGCGCTGCAGCTCCGTTCCCATCGCGCCGTCGAGCACGAGGATCCGCCTGGAGGCGGCTTCGCGAAGCGCCTTGATCACGTCGGCGCCGTTGGCGGGGCGAGGAGTATACGCGGTCATTCGGTCTGTTCTCTCGTGATCGTGGCCGAGGTCTCGCCGGCCGACGATTCTCGTTTCATGATGCGGATGTGAATGCCCGGCCGAGCCGGGCATCGGAAACTCAGGCCGCGGCCCTTACGCTCTGGTCGCGCAGGCCGAGCAGATGGCAGATGGCATAGACCAGGTCGGCGCGGTTCATGGTGTAGAAGTGGAACTCGTCGACGCCCCGATCGACGAGATCGATCACCTGCTCGGCCGCGACGGCCGCGGCGACGAGCCTGCGGGTCTCCACGTCGCTCTCCAGCCCCTCGAAGCGGGCGGCCAGCCAGTCCGGCACGCTCGCACCGGTCTTCGACGCGAAGTTCGCCGTCTGCTTGAAGTTCTGCACCGGCACGATGCCGGGCACGATCGGAATGTCGATGCCCCGGGCGCGGACGCGGTCGAGGTAGCGGAAGTAGTGATCGTTGTCGAAGAAGAACTGCGTGATGGCGCGGTCCGCGCCGCAATCGACCTTGGCCTTCAGAGCATCGATGTCCGCGTCGAGCGAGGCCGCCTCGGGATGCTTCTCCGGATAGGCCGACACGGAGACCTCGAAATCGCCGATGGCCTTGATGCCGGCGACGAGATCGCAAGTCCGCTCATAGCCGCCGGGATGCGGCTCGTAGGCCGTGCCGATGCCGGACGCGGGATCGCCGCGCAGTGCCACGATGTGGCGCACGCCCGCATCCCAGTAGGAGCGGACGACGTCGTCGACCTCTGCCCTCGTGGCCGCCACGCAGGTGAGATGCGCGGCCGGCTTGAGGTGCGTCTCCTGCACGAGGCGTGACACGGTGGCGTGCGTGCGCTCACGGGTGGAGCCGCCGGCCCCGTAGGTCACGGAGACGAATTGCGGATTGAGCGGAGCCAGACGTTGGATCGACGCCCAGAGGGTCTGCTCCATCTCGGGCGTCTTGGGCGGGAAGAACTCGAAGGACACCTTGATCGGACGGGCGACCTGCCGGCTGGGGCGGAGCGTAAGCGGTGACATCAGGCGACCTCTCTGTCGGGTTCACTCAAGGGCCAATCCGTCACCACACGGCGATCCTGGCCAAGCCAAAGGGATACGGTCAACTGCTCGTCGGCTGTCCTCGACGGAGCGATCTCCCGGGTGAGGGTGCAGTCGAGCCCCGCCTCGTCGAGCCATCCGGCGACCTGGGAGGGAGCGAAGCCGAGGCGGCGATGGGCCTGAGCCTCGCGCAGGAACTCGAGGTTGTGCGGGGCGAAATCGACCACCAGGATGCGTCCGCCCGGCGCCACCAGGCGCGCAGCCTCCCGGATCGCCCGGGCCGGATCGTCGAGGTAGTGCAGCACTTGATGGATGATGACGAGATCGAATGTGTCGCGGGGGAATGGAGGCGCATAGATGTCGCCCTGGCGCAGCTCGATTCCTCTGAGGCCGGCCTTCTCGAGGTTGGCCCGCGCCACGGACAGCATGGCGTGGCTGGCATCGAGCCCCACGGTGCGGCTGGCCCGGGGGGCCAGCAATTGCAGCATGCGCCCGGTGCCCGTGCCCAGGTCGACGAGGTTCCGGATCCTGGCCGGGCCCAGAGCATCGAGAACGGATGCCTCGACCACCGCTTCGGGCGCGTGGAGGGACCGGATCCGGTCCCAATCCGGCGCCAGGCGGGAGAAGAAGGCCTGGGCGGCCTGGGAGCGCTGGGCCCGCACGGCTTCGAGGCGGGTCCTGTCTTCCAGAAGTTGCGGGTCCGACCGGTCCAGGCTCTCCAGGGTCGGGCGGATGATTCGCAAGGCGACGCCCCGGTCGGTGAGCCGGAAGAACGCCCAGGCCCCTTCCCGGTGCCGCTCCACGAGACCCGCCTCGACGAGAAGCTTGAGATGACGGGAGATGCGCGGCTGGGACTGCCCAAGGATGTCCGTGAGGTCCGAAACGGACAGTTCACCTTCGGTCAGCAGCGCCAGGATCCGCAGGCGCGTCTCCTCGGCGGCGGCCCGAAGGACATCCAGGGTCAGATCCAGTGATGGAGACAGGGTGTCGGGCACGGCCAATTCTCGCTCCTACATATAAAGATATGTTTATATGTATTTTGACGAGAGAGCAAGCGATGTCATGGACCTCATCTCTGGGCCGGCCTTCCGGACGTCCCCGGCGATGGTTTCCATACGGCGAGCGTGGCCGCGGCGAGCGCGGCCCCGTGGGTGTGCGCCCCGTGGGCGTGCGGATCGACCAGAGCATTTGGCAGCCGGTGCCAGTCGGCTCCCGACTGGAACCGCCTAACGGAACGGCGGCTCGTCGAAGCTGCGCAGCTTGCGGGAATGCAGCGAGGAGCGCTGCCCTTTCAGGATGTCGAGCGCCGCCAGGCCGATCATGAGATGCTCGCTCACGGCGCGCTCGTAGAAGGCGTTGGCCGCACCCGGCAGCTTGATCTCCCCGTGCAGCGGCTTGTCCGAGACGCAGAGCAAGGTGCCGTAGGGAACCCGCAAGCGGTACCCCTGGGCCGCGATGGTGCCGCTCTCCATGTCCACTGCGATGGCCCGGGACAGGTTGATCTGGCGCCGCTCCTGGCTCCAGCGC
Source organism: Microvirga sesbaniae (assembly GCF_025460805.1). Classification (GTDB taxonomy): domain Bacteria; phylum Pseudomonadota; class Alphaproteobacteria; order Rhizobiales; family Beijerinckiaceae; genus Microvirga; species Microvirga sesbaniae. The sequence continues at coordinate 431,301 of NZ_JAMXFJ010000002.1, forward strand.
AGCTCCCAGTTCCGGTCGTCGTAGGTCACGACCGTGCCGGTGCGCAGGCGCCGCTTCAGCTCCTCGCCGCGCTCGCCCGTAACCTGAACCGCGGCATCCTGCAGGGCGACCTGAATTTCGGCCAGGGCCGGGATCGGGATTTCAGGCGGCACGGCGCTGTCGAGGATGTGATCGCGCCGCAGGTAGCCGTGGGCCAGCACGTAATCGCCGATGGACTGGGACTGGCGAAGCCCCCCGCAATGGCCGACCATGAGCCAGCAATGGGGCCGCAGCACCGCCAGGTGATCGGTGATGTTCTTCGCGTTCGAGGGTCCGACGCCGATATTGACCAGGGTCACGCCCTGGCCGTCCTTTCGCATCAGGTGATAGGCCGGCATCTGGAACCGGTGCCAGGGCGAGGACCCGATGAGGTCCTCGACGGCGGCTTCGTCCAGGCCCCGCTCGATGCTGATGCCGCCGGGCAGCAGGAGCCTGGTATAGGGCCCGTCCGGATCCGCCATCTCCTTCACGGCCCAGCGGATGAACTGGTCGACATAGCGGTGATAGTTGGTGAGCAGGATCCAGGGCTGCAGGCTGCGCCAGTCGCTGCCGGTGTAATGGACGAGGCGGCGGAGCGAATAATCGACCCTGGCCGCATCGAAGAGCGCCAGGGGCCGGGCCTCGTTCTCATGGAAGACCCAGGTTCCATCGGCGATCTCGTCGCCCACCTTGGCGAGGAGCGGCGTCGGGAAATGCTGCGCGAGCTCCGACGCCGAGTGGGCCCCTCGGCCCAGTTCGTCCCCACGCTCGAAGACATACGGATAGGGAATTTCCTGGTCGCTGACGCCGATCTCGATGGTGGCGCCGTAATCGCGCACGAGATAGTTCAGCTGCTCCAGCAGGTAGTTCCGGAAGAACGCGGGCTGGGTGATCGTGGTGGCGTAGACGCCCGGGCCCTGGAACTTGGCATAGGCGCGCTGCTTGACCGGTGGAAGAGAGGTCGACCGGTAATCGAGGCGCAGCTCCGGATAGCGGAAGCGCGACCGCTCGAATGGCGTGGGCGGCGTTCCGGTGGAGAAGAAATGCTCGAGAGCCTGGCGCTGCGCCTCGATGGCGCTGTCGTGAAGCGCGATGAGCCGGTCGACGGCTTCTTCAGGCGTGGCAACGGATTGGAATGTGGAGATGTGATCGGCTGGCACGTGGACTCTCTTCTGATGTCTCGTGCCTCAAGGGTCATACACCGTTTTGGGGCAGAACCCAACTCCCCGGCGAGCGGTGCAGCGTCGGCCCGACGGAATGCCGGAGGAATCCGGCATTCCTGAGGTCGCTCCCGGACTTGGACCTATTCGCAGACCTCTTCGCGGCGGATGACGACGCGGCCCCAGTCATCGACGAAGCGACGGCGTACCGTATAACAGGACGGCGCATCATAAGCCGGAGAGCCGTAATAGGTGGGATAGGCCGGATATGAATAGGCGGGACGGGCCGCCAATGCGCCGAGCGCCAGGCCGCCGACCACGCCGGCGGCCACCGCGCCGCCGACATTGGAGCCGTGGCGGCGGTAAGGCCGATAGCCGTAGTCGCGGTAGGGGCGGACGACCCCATAGGGCGTGGCATAGGATCCATCGCGCCAACGGCCCGTGCTCTCGCCCGCCGTCGCAGGAGCGGCAGCCAAGAGGGAACCGCTCAGGACCAAAGCGGTGGCCCCAGCCGTCAGAACACGCTTCATGCACACCATGCGAACCTCCATGGGGCAAAGGCCAGGAGATCACGTCTCATGAACACCTTCCGCCCTATTCTGACTGGAAGTCTAATCCGCCCGATATGAACTTGGCCTGAAGGTCTCGTTAAGGTTTCCGTTCAACGGCGGGCTGCCCGCGCCAGGCATGGGCAAGCTCCGAAAAGGAGAACGCGGGCGAGTTCCTGCCCGATCCCGCGCTCTGCTCCGTCACGGAGGTGGCGTTCGCGCGAAAAGATTACCGCGAGAACTTCTTGTACTTGATCCGGTGCGGGATCGTGGAATCCGTGCCGAGGCGGCGCTTCTTGTCCTCCTCGTAATCGGCGAAGTTGCCCTCGAACCATTCCACGTGGCTGTCGCCCTCGAAGGCCAGGATATGGGTGGCGATGCGGTCGAGGAACCAGCGGTCGTGCGAGATGATCACGGCGCAGCCCGCATAATCCTCCAGCGCCTCTTCGAGCGCCCGCAGGGTATCCACGTCGAGGTCGTTGGTCGGCTCGTCGAGGAGCAGGACGTTCGAACCGGACTTCAGGATCTTGGCGAGGTGCACGCGGTTGCGTTCGCCGCCCGAGAGCACGCCGACCTTCTTCTGCTGGTCGGAGCCCTTGAAGTTGAAGGCGCCGCAATAGGCGCGGGCATTGATCTCGCGCTTGCCGAGATAGAGCACCTCGTTGCCGCCCGAAATCTCCTCGTACAGGGTCTTGTTGGCGTCGAGCGAGTCGCGGCTCTGGTCCACATAGCCGAGCTTCACGCTCTCGCCGATCTTGATCGAGCCCTCGTCCGGCTGCTCCTGGCCGGTGATCATGCGGAACAGGGTGGTCTTGCCCGCGCCGTTCGGCCCGATGACGCCCACGATGCCGCCCGGGGGCAGCTTGAAGGACAGGCCGTCAATGAGAAGCTTGTCGCCGAAGGCCTTCTTGAGGTTGTCGAACTCGATGACGTTGTTGCCCAGGCGTTCGGCGATCGGGATGATGATCTGGGCGGTGGTCGGACCTTTCTCGTTGGCCTTGGCCACGAGTTCCTCGTAACGCTGGATACGGGCCTTGGACTTGGCCTGGCGGGCCTTCGGCGAGGCCGACACCCACTCGCGCTCGCGCTCGATGGTGCGCTTGTGCGCCTCGTCCTCGCGACCCTCCTGCTCCAGCCGCTTCTGCTTCTGCGTGAGCCAGGACGAGTAATTGCCCTCGTAGGGGATGCCCCGGCCGCGGTCGAGCTCGAGAATCCAGCCCGTCACGTTGTCGAGGAAGTAGCGGTCGTGGGTGACGATCAGGATCGCGCCCGGATAATTGCGCAGGTGCCCTTCCAGCCAGGCCGTCGTTTCGGCGTCCAGGTGGTTGGTCGGCTCGTCGAGGAGGAGCAGTTCCGGCTGCTCCAGAAGCAGCTTGCAGAGCGCTACGCGGCGGCGCTCGCCGCCGGAGAGCTTGTCCACGGCCCAGTCGTCCGGCGGGCAGCGCAGGGCGTCCATGGCCTGATCCACCTGGGAATCGAGATCCCACAGGCCCTTCGCCTCGATCTCGTCCTGGAGGCGGGTCATCTCGTCCGCCGTCTCCTCGGAATAGTTCATGGCGAGCTCGTTGTAGCGGTCGAGGATCGCCTTCTTGGCCGCCACGCCCTCCATGACGTTCTCGCGGACGTTCTTCGACGGGTCGAGCTGGGGCTCCTGGGGCAGGTAGCCGACCCGTGCGCCCTCGGCGACCCAGCCCTCGCCGGTCCAGTCGGTATCGGTGCCGGCCATGATGCGCAGCAGGGTCGACTTACCGGCGCCGTTGACGCCGAGCACGCCGATCTTGGCATCCGGGTAGAAGGAGAGATGGATGTTGTCCAAGACCTTCTTGCCGCCCGAATAGGTCTTGGTGAGGCCACGCATGTGGTAGATGAATTGACGGGACACGGAAAAAGCCCTGCTTGATCGAGATGTGAATGAAGTTGGCCGTCAGTTAGCAGGAGCAGGCGACCGGGACAAGGCAGGCGTGTCTCGCCAGCGGAGTTCCAGGAAGCCCGCACCTTGAGGTCCGCAGCCGGGGGGCTGCGAGCCTGGGGTGGGATCGCGGGTGGCGCGACGGGCGGTCCGGCTCGATGCTCATGGGGATGGAAGCGCCGGACGGCGCCTCGCGCGCACCCCCCACCCTCACCCTCCACGTCATGGCCGGGCCTGTCCCGGCCATCCCGACCCGGACAAGCGCCGCGCCCTTCCGATCGGGATCACCGGCACGAGGCCGGTGATGACGTGGAGGGGGACAGACCGGGCGGAGGGTGGCCGTGGGAGGATGCCCTCGCGTCAAAGTCCGAACGGATACGTCTCCGGCATGCCCTTTCCATGGGCGTGGGTGAGCGGGGTCACTGCCTTGGTCTCCTCGAACCAGATGAAGGCGTCGAACTGCTCGGCCAGCACCGCCTCGAAGTAATGGCTGTAGAGTTCGGTCTCCGGCCGGTAGACCACGCCGATGGCCCGCTCCAGGCGCGGCCGCGAGAGAGCGTCCATCAGGTCGGCCTGGCCGTTCTCCCGCCAGTCGCTCAGGAAGCAGCCGAGGCCCGTCTCCCGGAAGATGCGCTCGTGGCTGTCGGGCCGGGCCGGACGGACGGTCTTGACCTGCATGGGCTCGTCCCAGTCGTCGGCGGCGGCCACGGTGCCCCGATCGGTGCCGAAACCGATCAGTACGGCCTGGTCGCAGTAGGTCTTCCGGCAAAGCTCGCCGATATTGAACTCTCCCTGCCATCCCATGGCCGTGGCGGCGGCGTTGCCGATGTGGGAATTGTGCGCCCAGACGACCGCCTTGGCGTTGTCGCGCCGGGCCAGCAGGCTCTGCAGGGTCTCGAACATGTGCCGGTCGCGCAGGTTCCAGGATTCCGTCGCGCCCTCGTACATGATCCGGTAGTAATGCTCGGCCGCATGGACGATCTTGGCGTTCTGAACCGCATCGAAGAAGGCCTCGCCGCCCTCCGCCTGAAGATAATCCATGCGCTTGTCCAGAATGTCCTGGAGTTGGCGCAGCAACGCCTCGTCGCAGGGCTTCTTCTGTCCCGTCAGGACGGCGCGGCCGTAGCGGGCCGGGTCCGACTGCCAGGGGCTGAGACAGCCGTAGCGCCCCCTCGCCTCCTTGGCCTTCTCCGGATCGACCCGGTCCAGATAGTCGAGAACGGAGCGGATCGACGCGTTCAGGCTGTAGACGTCGAGGCCGCGGAACTCGGCGCGCTCGTCCTCCGGCTTGTCCTTGTTGTGCTCGCGCATCCAGTTGACGAAGTCATAGACTTCCTCGTTGCGCCACATCCAGGTCGGGAACCGCTCGAAGGCTTCATCCTCTCCGTCGGGGATGGGGCGATGACGCACATAGGCGTCGATCCGCGCCGCATCCGGCCAATCGGCTTCCACGGCCACGATGGAGAAGCCGTGCCGCTCGATCAGACGCTTGGTGATGGCAGCCCGCGCCCGATAGAACTCCGAGGTGCCATGAGTGGCTTCTCCCAGGAGCACGACCTTGGCGTCGGAGAAGCGATCGAACAAGGCGCCGAAGGCTTCTTCGTCGGCAACCGACGGCAGCACCTCCCCGTGCTCGCGCACGAGATCGACCGCTTCCCTGATCGAGGCGTCGTTCTCATTCTGCTTCCAGGACAGCCGGGCCATGATCCTCACTCCGCGGGACCGGCACCTTGCATGCCGGTTCCGCCGGAGAACGATGGCGGGACTCGGCTTGTTCCAGGAAGGAACGTGCACCGGCGTCTCCTCCGGAGCCGCAATTCCGCGCAGAGCGGCCAAGATGGGCCGCTGTCGGACCGAGCGTCAGGCCACTCTCGCCATGATCGACGCGTAGGCTTCCTCGGCCGCGATGACGGTCGCCATCTGCACCGTATGGGCGAAACGATAGGCGTCGCCGTAGATGGTCTCGTCCGGGAACTCCGTGATGAGGGTCAAGGGCGAGGGATGGCGCTCGTCCGCCGTGATCAGGCATGGAACGTCGTTGATGATCTCGTAAGGCGTTCCCCCGGAATGGATCGCGCAGATCTCGATCTGACGGCGGTTGAACGCGGCGAGTCCCGGCACGGCCGACAGACCCGTCGTCACGGCTTCGATCAGCGTCCTCGCGGTCTCGCTCCAGGACGGGTGATGCCGCATGATCAGGAAGAATCCCTTCGGGATCGTCCACAATTCGAAGCCGCGCGGCAGATAGCCGGTGAGCGGCCTGGTCCATTCGTGGGCCGGATAGCCGTGGAAGTTGAGGTGCAGCTGGGCGCCCGACAGCGCCAGCGCCTGGTGGCGGGCGCCGATCTCGTAGACCGGCTCGCCCTGGCCGTATTCCAGGTCGTTGCCGCGCGAGGTATAGCGCGCCGCATGGTGCATATGGCGCGGATTGGCTTCGCACAGGCGCCCATGCAGCGCATAGCCGTCCGGGTTCTCGACCGGGATATAGGCGATGTTGGCGTCGGGATTGGCGAGCAGCCGGCGCACGGCCCGCAACGTTCCGACCGGAGCGGAGGTTTCGTTGGCATGCTGCCCGCTGGTGACGAGAACCGCCGGACGCGAGCCCGCGCGATAGATCCCCGGTACGGGCCGTCCCTCACGGGAAATCCCCTCGAAGGTCTCTCCGGGCAGCGTCGCGAGCTCACGGTAGATCTGCGCGAGACCGGGCGCTGCATCGGCTGTCTCGATGTCCTGCTCCGGCTTCTCCGGATCCTGCGGCTCACCGAAGGCCCGCAGTGTCACCCGCACATGCGCGTCTGCGCTGCCGGCCCGGATATCCGGCACGATCTGACCCGGCTGCACGCTCCTGTCCTCAGGAGGACGGCCGGACCTGCGCTTGAAGAATTCGAGCAGCGAGAAATAGAAATCCTCGTGCAGCGCCTCGCGGGTGCTCATGACCTCGTCGCCGTAATCCAGCGACCGCTCGATGCCGGGGATCGTCACGTCGATGGCGAGGGTTTCCGCATAGGGCTCCGCCTCGGGCCATTCATGGGCTGCAACGCTTGCCATGACCTTCCGATAGACCTGTTCGAACTCGGTCTCGAGCGGCTCGTCGAGGTCCGAGGCGTCGGATCGTCCGGTCACCCTCAGCCAGCCGGTCGGCGTGAGATCCACCTGATCGAGATGGTTGGTGCGCAGGCGGTTCGGCGCGAAAACCCTATGCTCCGCCGCGCGCCCGTCCTGGTATTCGAGCGCGACCTGGTAGGTCAGATCCGCGGGACCGGGCTCGAAGACGGTCTCGACCCCCTCGAGCAAGGCCGCCAGAGGATAAGCCTCGGAGAGGAAGCGCAGCCGATCCGCCTCCTCATGCACGGGATAGCGAATGGCCACGCGCTTCAGGCTGGCCGTGTCGATCTCCTCGAGGAAGGCATGGACGAGCGGCTTGTAGGCGCTGCGGATCCGCGCATGAATACCGGCTCCCGCCAGGTCCGCCTCCGCGGCACGGCGCGCCGCCTCGTCCTCGAACAGCCAGGCCTCGAGCGTCAGGCCGCGATCATTGTTGCCGGTCCAGTCCCGCACCAGGGAATCGAGAGTGCGCGGGATGCGCTCGTCTAGCAATGTGGTCATCGTGATGTCTGTCCTGTCGGATCGAGGAGGTCGCGCAGCCAGTCGCCCAGAAGGTTCAGGCCGAGCACGGTCAATATGATGGCGAGGCCGGGAAACACGCTCACCCACCAGGCCGTCTGCAGATAGGTGCGTCCGTCGGCCAGCATGCCGCCCCAGCTCGGGATCAGCGGATCGACGCCCAGTCCCAGGAACGTGAGGCTGCTCTCGAGAAGGATGTTGTTGGCCACGTTGAGCGTCATCAGGATGACGATGGGTCCCAGCACGTTGGGCAGGATATGGGTGAAGATGATGCGCCCGTTGCCGACCCCGATGGCCCGGGCCGAGAGGATGAACTCCCGGTCCCGCAGCGCCAGCACGGAGCCTCGCACGAGGCGCGCATACTGGACCCATTGCGCGACGACCATGAAGAAGATGATCTTGTCGACGCCGGTTCCGAGAATGGCCAGGAACATGATGGCCAGCAGGATGAACGGGAGCGCCAGCTGGATATCGGCGAAGCGCATCAGCAGGATCTCGGCGATGCCGCGATAGTATCCGGCGACGAGGCCGACGATCGTGCCGACGACGACGGCTCCCATCACCGACAGGACGCCGACCGTGAGCGAGATCCTGCCGCCGACGATCACGCGCGCCAGCACGTCGCGGCCCAGGGGATCGGTCCCGAGGGGATGAGCCAGATCCTGGAACGGCGGCGTGAGACGGGCCATGAGGTCCATGCTCTCGCCGCCGTCGGGAAAGAGAAAGCCGGAGAACAGAACGGCCAGGCCCATGCTCGCCGTGAGCAGGAGACCGAGGACGAGTTCGAGCGACCTGAAGTGTCGGCGCGCCGACGACACAGCCTGAGCGGCAGCCATGGGTCCTACTCCGTCCGGATTCGCGGGTCGATCAGCCCGTAGGCGATGTCGACCAGAAGGTTGATGAGGACGATGAAGAGCGCCAGCACCGTGATGGTGCCCTGGAGCACCGGGTAGTCGCGGTTCGAGATGGCGTCGAAGGCGAGCGTGCCCATGCCGGGCCAGTTGAACACCCGTTCGATGATGACGATGCCGCCGATGAGGCCGCCAAATTGCAGGCCGATATAGGTGACGAGCGGAATGGCGGAATTGCGCAGGGCGTGCTTGTAAAGGACGACGCGGTCGCGCAGGCCTTTCGAGCGCGCCACCATGATGTATTGCTGCGAGAGCGTCTCCAGCATGGAGGTGCGCACGAGGCGCACATTGGTGGCCGTGAGGATGATCGCCATGGTGAGCGCCGGCATGACGAAGCTCTCAGGGCCTTCCATGCCGCTCGGCGGCAGGAGGCCGAGCACGATGGAGAACAGCAGCACCATCATGATGGCGAGCCAGAAGTTCGGGAAGGACAGGCCCACCAGCGACAGGATGCGGATCACCTGGTCCGGCCAGCGCCCCCGGTTCACGGCCGCGTAGACGCCGAGCGGCACCGACAGGACGATCGACGCGAGAAGAGACGCGAAGGCCAGAAGGAGCGTGGCCGGGAGAGCGTTGGCAATGAGCATGGAGACAGACGTGCCGCCCATGAAGCTCTTGCCGAAATCGCCCCGCACCATGCCTTCGAGAAAGGCGAGATACTGCACGTAGAAGGGGCGATCGAGCCCGAGCGCCTGCCGGATGTTCTGCAGGTCCTGCTCGGTGACGTTGCCGCCGCCCATCAGCATGATCGCGGGATCGCCCGACAGGCGGATCGCGAAGGAGACGATCAAGGTCACCGCGAGGACCACGAAAACGGCCTGCAACAATCGTTTGAGGATGAAGCCCGCCATCCTGAGATCCTTCTTGCTCTTGGAAAAACGGCCCCGCTCGCGCGGGGCCTTCCGTTATGTTTCGCTCCGGACATGGCCGCGAGGGTCCATGTCCTGGTCGGTCCGTCACTCGACGGTCGTTTCCGTGAAGCGGAAGCGGCGGTCCGCGGGCGCGTCGAAGTTCTTGACCCGCTTGTTGACGCCGTAGAGCGTGTTCTGGTTGTAGAGCGGGATCTCGAGCGCCTGATCGGCCACGTAGCGCGCGACCTCCTGCAGAACCTTCTCACGCTCCTTCACGTCATACATCGTGCGCTGCTTCTCGAGCAGGGCGTTCAGCTTGGGATCGTTGTCGTAGGGGTTCCACTTCTCGCCCGAGTGATACATCAGGTAAGCGGTATTGTCGTAGTCGAAGGTCCAGCCGCCCCAGGCATTGTGCCAGGCCTCGCCCGTCTTGCCGTTCGGAATGATGTCGTTGAGCAGAACCGGCGGCTCATGCGGCTGCAGCGAGGGCTTGAGGCCGAGCGCCTGGAGGAAGCCGGCTGCCGCCTGCGCGACCTCGCGGAAGGTGGCGTCGTTGCCGCGGAAGTCGATCCTCACCGGCGCGCCGGCCGGCACTTTCGCCTGCTGCAGCATCTGCTTCGCCTTGGCGAGATCGAAGAGCAGAGGCTTCAGGCTCGGATCGTTGCCGAACGACAGGTCCGACTGGAAGCTCGCGATCGGCTTGGCGTGTCCGAGGAGGACCGCCTTGATGATCGCGTCCCGGTCGATCCCCATGATCAGCGCCTTGCGGACATTCACATCCTTCGTGATGCCGTCACGGGTGTTGAGGCGCAGGGCGACGACGGTCGGGCCGGTGATGCTCAGAAGGCTCAGATTGGGGCTCTTCTCCACGGTCGGAGCGAGGCCGAACGGGATCAGGGTGGCGACGTCGATGCGGCCCGACTGGAGCTCGGCCACCTGGGTGTTCGCCTCCGAGATGAACCGAGTCACGACCTTGTCGAGCTTCGGGGCGCCGCCCCAGTGCTCGGGAAAGGCCTCGAGGGTCAGGCTGACCTTCGGGCTGTATTCCGCGAACTTGAACGGCCCGGTGCCGACCGGGTTCATGTTGAAATAGGCGTCACCCTTCTCCTGGATGTATCGGGGCGGCACGATCATGCCGCCATAGCCGGCGAGCTTCGTGAGCAGAACGGGATCCGGCTGCTTCATGACGAAATCGACGGTCGAATCGTCGACGACCTCCACATGGTCGATGGTGTTGTAGTTGGACTGCTGCGGCCCCTTCCTGCCCTCCTCGCCGAGGAGACGGTCGAAGGTGAACTTCACGGCCGCCGCATTGAACGGCTCGCCGTTGTGGAACTTCACGTTCTGGCGCAGCTTGAAGCGGATGCGGCTGTTGTTGTCGAGGAACTCCCACGATGTCGCGAGGCCGGGCTTGAGCTTCATGTCGGCGCCGCGAGCCGTGAGGCCGTCGAAGATGTTGTTGGCGGCCGACGACCAATCGACCAGGAAGGTGTCGATGGGGTCCCAGCTGCCAGGATCGATGGCGACGGCCGTGGTCAGCGTTCCGGCCGCCTGAGCTCCGGACGCCATCAGCGGCGCCGCGGCGACTGCGGCCATCAGGCCCAGCGCCTTCAGGGTGGTTGAGAATGTCATTGTGATGTCTCCTCTGGAAAATCGTCTCTCACGCGGCCCCGCGGAGCGGATCGGACTCGATCGCGACCCAATGTCCGGGTTCGACCTCGCGCATGCGGTGAATGGCGGGCTCCTGCCCGACCGGGCGCACGGGGCTCGGGATCTCTCCCTCGATCCGCGTCTTGGCCCGCTCGCGCTGCGGATCGGCAATGGGCACGGCCGAGAGCAGTTTGCGGGTGTAGGAATGCTGCGGGTTCTCGAAGATCGCCTGGCGCGATCCGAGCTCGACGATCTGACCGAGATACATCACCGCGACCCGGTGGCTGACCTTCTCCACCACGGCCATGTCGTGGGTGATGAAAAGGTAGGAGAGCCGCTTTCTCTCCTGAAGCTCCATGAGCAGATTGACGATCTGCGCCTGGATCGACACGTCGAGGGCGGACACGGATTCGTCCGCGATCACGAGCTTCGGATTGCTCGCGAGCGCCCGTGCGATGCAGATGCGCTGACGCTGGCCGCCCGAGAATTCATGCGGGTAGCGCCTGGCATGCTGCGGCTGCAGGCCGACCTGCTCCAGCAATTCGTGGACGCGCCGCTCGCGCTCCTTCCTGTCGTTGATCAGGCCATGGACGATGATGGGCTCGGCGATGCTGTAGCCGACGGTATGACGCGGATCGAGCGAGGCGAAGGGGTCCTGGAAGATGTACTGGATCTCCTGGCGCAGGCGCCGGCGCTCGCCCTGGCTCATGGCTGCCATGTCGCGCCCGTCGAAGCGCACGGTTCCGCCGGTCGGCTCGACGAGCTGCTGCAGGGTGCGCCCGATGGTGGACTTGCCGCTGCCGGACTCACCCACCAGCGCCAGGGTCTCGCCGGGATAGATGTCGAAGCTCACCGCTTCGACCGCATGGACCCGGTGGGTCACGCGCCCGAAGAAGGTCTTGCCCACGTCGAAGCGTGTGGTGAGCTTGTCCACCTGCAGGATCGGCTTCGTGTAATCGGCCGTGTTCTGCTCGTGCGTATCGCCGACCGCCTTGGCGACGCCGCCGTCCATCACCATCACGGGGGTGCGCTTGGGCAAGGGCTGCCCTGTGAGGCTGCCCAGGCGCGGCACGGCGGAAAGAAGGGCCCTGGTATAGGGATGCTGGGGTGCGGCGAAGATGTCGCGCACCGGCGCCTGCTCCACCTTCTCGCCCTTCCACATGACCACCACGTCGTCGGCCATCTCGGCCACCACGCCCATGTCGTGCGTGATGAAGATGACGGCGGTGCCCATCTCCTGCTGCAGGTCGCGGATGATGTTGAGGATCTGCGCCTGGATGGTCACGTCGAGCGCGGTCGTCGGCTCGTCGGCGATCAGGAGCTTCGGGTTGCAGGCGAGCGCCATGGCGATCATGACGCGCTGGCGCATGCCGCCCGAGAGCTGATGCGGATAGCGGTCGAGCAGCTTGTCCGCATCGGGCAGGCGCACCTTCTGGAGCAGCTCCTTGGCCCGCAGACGGGCGTCCCTCCCGTTCAAACCCTGATGCAGGATGAGAGTCTCGGAGATCTGATTGCCGATCGTGAAGACGGGGTTGAGCGACGTCATCGGCTCCTGGAAGATCATCGCGATGTCGTTGCCGCGGATCTCCCGAAGCCGGCTGTCGGAGGCCTTGACGAGATCGATCGCTTCGCCCCCATCGGGGCGGAACAGCACCTGCCCTCCGGTGATGCGCCCGCCCGTGTAGTCGGTCAGGCGCATGATCGCCAGGGAGGTGACGGATTTTCCCGATCCCGACTCGCCCACCACCGCCAGGGTTCTGCCGGGCCGCACGTCGAAGCTGACATCCCTGACGGCTTTGAAGGCTCCGTTCCCCGTGCCGAACTCCACCGACAGGGAGCGAACCGACAGGAGAGCTTGGTCCTGAGACCTACGATTGGCAGTATCCGACATCCATCCACGCTCGTGAGCCGGCCCTGACCCAGCGGAACGCCGGGCCAGTACCTTTATGATACCTGTCATCCATCACAGCTAGCGAACCAGTCCGTCAAGCACTGTTTGCGTCAGATCAGGCCATCGCAGGGATCATAGATCCGAGTCACAAGGAAACGCCAGCGCGCCTGTTACGGCGTTACCCATTCGCCGCCGCGCATGAGGGGTTCGGCCCGCCCGTCCTGGGTGATGCCGTCCACGTCCACTTGGTCGGATCCGATCATCCAGTCGATATGGATCAGGCTCTTGTTGGAGCCGTGGGAGGCGAGTTCCTCCTCGCTCATCGTTCCGCCGTTGCGGATGCACTTGCTGTAGGCCTGGCCAAGGGCGATGTGGCTGGAGGCATTCTCGTCGAACAGGGTGTTGAAGAAGAGAAGGCCGCTGCGAGAGATCGGCGACGAGAACGGCACCAGCGCCACTTCCCCGAGGCGGCGCGCGCCCTCGTCGGTGTCGAGCACCTTGTTCAGCACCGCCTCTCCCGTGCGCGCTTTGCTCTCGACGATGCGGCCGGCCTCGAACCGGACCTGGATGTCCTGGATGAGGGTGCCGTTGTAGGACAGCGGCTTGGTGCTGGACACGATGCCCTCCACCCGGTCCTTGTGCGGCGTAGTGAAGACTTCCTCGGTCGGGATGTTGGCGTTGCACACGACGCCGTTCTTCGCCCTGGTCGAACCGCCGTTCCACTCATGCCCGTCCGCGAGACCCACGCGGAGATCCGTGCCGGGGCCGCGGAAGTGAAGCGCCGCGTAATTCTTCTCGTTCAGCGTCCGGGTGCGCGCCTGGAGGGTCGCGTTGTGGGTTTCCCACGCGGCGATGGGATCCGGCATATCGACCCGGGAGGCCGAGAAGATCGCCTGCCAGAGCTTGGCCACGGCCACCTCTTCCGAGTCGTCCGGGAACACCGTCCTGGCCCAGGCGGGTGTCGCGGCGGACACGATGGTCCAGTTGATGTCGAATCCCGCGATCATGTTGAGCGCTGGCATATAGGCCTTGGAGCGGGCCCGGTTGGCGCGCGAGACCTTTTCCGGATCCTCCTTGGCGAGCAGCGACGGATCCTCGCCCACGATGGCCAGCCGGGCAGCGCCATTTTTGTAGGCCGCCGCCATGCCCTCGTAGAGCCAGGCCGGAGCCGTGTCGAAGCTCTCGTCCCGGGCATTCCGGAAGCGCAGGAGCGCGCTTTCCTCGTCGGAGAAGATCGTGGTGACCAGGGAAGCGCCGGCCTTGTAGGCGTGCTCCGTGATGCGCCGCACCAGGGCAATCGCATCGAGAGGCGCGGTCACGACCAGTTCCTGGCCCGGCTTCAGCCCCAATCCGACCCGGACGGCGACTTCCCCCAGACGATCGAGAAGCTTGGCGTGGGACGCGGCATCGGTCGGATTCCGGAATTGTTCGTTCATGGTCTTGGGCTCTCGAAGCAGAAATGATGGCCGGAGAGGCTACACGGCTCAGACGCCGGCGCAACCTCGATGGGGAAAAATCTCATGAATGCGGTGGCTTGACCGCGCCGAGAACCTCGGGATCGAAAGCGATGCTCTTGATGATGGCATGGACGGACATGCCCGGCCTCAGGCCAAGCTCCGCGACCGACTTGCGGGTCACGCGCGCCACGAGGCCGTCGCCGCCGCAATCGAGCTGCACATCGACGCTCGCCTCCTCGGAGTCCTCGATCGAGGAAACAAGTCCGGGCAGGACGTTCAGGGCGCTCATTCCCGCCGGCCTGTGCAGAGACAGCATGATGTCGCGAGCACGCAGGCGCACGCGCAGGACCGTTCCGACAGGATGGTTCAGGCGCGGCACCGTCAAGGTCCCGGCTCTGGCCTGCAGGACCGTGAGAGCAAAGGGATCCTCGTGCCGCAGCACCCGGGCGTCGATCAGCGCACCCGCTTCGGCGAGGCCCATAGGCACGAAGAGATGGGAATGCCGGAGGATCTCCGAGGCGGGCCCCGCTGCCGTCACACGCCCCTCGGACAGGACGACCACGGCGGTGGCGAGCCTTGCGATCTCGGCCACGGAATGGCTCACCAGGACGATCGGCACCCCGCCTTCGTCGCGCAGCCGCTCGAGATAGGGATAGATCTCGGCCTTTCGCGCCTCGTCGAGGGAGGCCAGCGGTTCATCCATGAGCAGCAAGCGCGGATCCGCCAGAAGGGCCCGCCCGATGGCGATGCGCTGCTTCTCGCCGCCCGACAATGTGGACGGCCGCCTCTCGAGCAGATGGCCGATGCCGAGAAGGTCGACGACTCCGTCGAAGCTCGTCTTCCTCTGCTGCCTGGGCGTGAACCAGCGCCCGAAGAGCAGGTTCTGCCGTACGGTGAGATGCGGGAAGAGACGTCCCTCCTGGAAGACGTAGCCGATCCGCCGGCGGTGCTTGGGAACGAAGATGCCCTGCGCCGTATCGACGAGCACCTGTCCCTGCACGGCGACCCGCCCCTGCTCAGGCCGGATGAGCCCGCCGATCGCATTCACGATGGTCGTTTTGCCGGAGCCCGACGGACCGAACAGCGCGGTGAGCTTTCCGTCCGATCGGAAGCGTGCGTCCAGGACAAATCCACCCAGCTCGTGCCGGACGTCGACATCGAGACTCATGACGCGTGAGCCCGCCGTCCGACCCGTCGCGCCAGCCATTCGGAGCTCCAGAGCGCCGCAACCGAGATGGCGACGGACACGAGGGTCAGCCGCATCGCGCCGCCCTCGCCTCCCGGCACCTGCGTGAAGGCATAGATGGCCGTCGGGATGGTCTGCGTCTCGCCCGGGATGTTGGACACGAAGGTGATGGTCGCGCCGAACTCGCCCATCGCCTTCGCGAAGGACAGGACCATGCCGGCGATGATGCCCGGCAGGATCAGCGGCAGCGTCACGGCGGCGAAGACCCACACGGGATGGGCGCCCAGGGTGCCGGCTGCGTCCTCGAGCCTGCGGTCGACCGATGCGATGGACAGGCGGATCGCACGCACCAGCAGCGGGAAACCCATGACCGCGCAGGCGAGCGCCGCCCCCGTCCAGCGGAAGGACAGGACGATGCCGAACTGCTCGGCGAGAAACGCCCCGATGGGTCCGCGCCGCCCGAACCCGATGAGCAGGAACCAGCCGACGACCACCGGTGGCAAAACGAGGGGCAGGTGTACCATCACGTCAAGAGCCTGCCGGCCCCAGAAACGCCCGCGCTCGAGCAGCAACGCGATCGCGATTCCCGGCACGAGGCTCGCCGTCATCGCCACGAAGGCGACCTTCAGGCTGAGACGGACGGCCGTCCATTCTTCCGGGGAGAGCCAGTCGGTCACGAACCGGAGGCCGCCTTGCCGACGACCGTGAAGCCCTGCCGGTCGAAGAAGGGCCTGGCCTTCTCCGTGCGCAGGAAGGCAAGGAACGCCGCGGCGTCGGGATGGGTCGAGTCCGTCGTGAGCGTTACCGGGTAGACGATCGGCGGATGGCTCTCTTCCGGGAATGTCGCGACGATGCTCACGTTGGGATCGGCAACGGCATCGGTCTTGTAGACGATCCCGAGCGGTGCCTCGCCGCGGGAGACGAGCAGGAGAGCGGCCCGGACATTGTCGGCCTGCGCGACCTTGTCCTTCACGCCGGCCCACGCCCCGAGAGACTCGAGCGCCGCCCTGCCGTACTTGCCGGCCGGCACCGCATCCACGTGCCCCATGGCCAGGCGGTTGCTGCCGAGGATGGATGCGAGATCGATTCCGGGCCGGAGCGCGACCTGTATCGGCGAGCCCTTGGGCGCAATGAGGACCAGGGAATTGCCGAGCAGGCTGACCCGGCTCTCGGGCTTGATCAGTCCCCGGGAGGCTGCGTAATCCATCCAGTCCAGGTCGGCCGAGAAGAAGAGATCGGCCGGTGCGCCGGCCTCGATCTGCTTGGCCAGGACGTTGCTGGCGGCATAGGAGACCGTGACCCGCTTCCCGGTCTCCCGCGTCCAGGCGGCGCTTGCGTCATCGAGGGCATTCTTCAGGCTGGCCGCCGCGAACACCACCACGTCCCGGGTCTGCGCTCCCGCTCCGCCAGCCAGCGCGAACATGGCGCCGACCATGGCGAGAAGACCGAAGAGGCCCACCGTCGCAAGCCTCCCGGTCGAATGTCGTGCCGAACGCATCTCGTTCCTCCCGGCTGGGCTGTCCTGATTGGTGCAGGCATCCTACCGATCCTCGACCGGCCATCAAGCCGGTCGACGGCGCGCCGACGGCTTCTTCACGCTGGATCGGATCAGCCGGTAGCCGAGCAGCACGGCGACGATGGCCGCATAGACGATCGGCTCGGGCGGCCAGGATTTGACCACGAGCAGGAAATGAAGCGCCGCCCCGATGGCCGCCGCGTAGACGAGGCGATGCAGCTTCGCCCAGGCCTGTCCGCCCATGCGCCGGATCGCGGCGTTGTTGGAGGTGACGGCCAGAGGCACGAGGATCACGAACGTCGCCATGCCGATGGTGATGTAGGGCCGCTTCACGATGTCGGCCACGATGGCCGGGAGGTCGAGCCCCTGGTCGAGCACCAGATAGGTGAGGAGGTGCAGGGCCGCGTAATAGAAGGCGAGCAGCCCCAGAGCCCGGCGGTAGCGCAGCAGGTTGATGCTGAACAGCTGGCGCAGGGGCGTGATCGCCAGGGTGGCGATCAGGAAGCGCAGGGCCCAGAGGCCGAGACCCTGCTCCAGGTAGCGCATCGGATCGGCCCCGAGCCGATCCGTGACGCCCGCATAGAAAAGCCACACGGCCGGGATGAAGCCGACGAGATACACGGCGATCTTCGGCACCTGGGGCAGAGCGAAGCCTTTCTTCTCGCCCTGAACGGAGGCTCGTCCCGCCATCAGTAGAATTTCCGCAGGTCCATGCCGGTATAGAGGCTGGCCACCTGGTCGGCATAGCCGTTGAACATGAGTGTCGGACGGCGTTTCACGAACAGCCCGCCCTCCCCGATGCGCCGCTCGGTGGCCTGGCTCCAGCGCGGGTGGTCCACGCTCGGGTTCACATTGGCGTAGAAGCCGTACTCGCCGGGAGCCTGCCTGTTCCAGGACGTCTCCGGCTGCTTCTCGACGAAGCTGATCCGGGTGATCGACTTGATGCCCTTGAACCCGTATTTCCACGGAACGACCAGCCGGATCGGCGCGCCGTTCTGGTTCGGCAGGGTCTCGCCGTAGAGACCCACGGCCAGGATGGCCAGGGGGTTCATGGCCTCGTCGAGGCGCAGACCCTCCACATAGGGCCAGTCGAGCACCGGGAACATGGATTGGACCCCGGACATCTCCTCGGGCCGGTAGGCGGTCTCGAAAGCGACGTATTTCGCGCTGCCCAAGGGCTCCACCCGCTTGATCAGGTCCGCCAGCGGGAACCCGACCCAGGGGATGACCATCGACCATCCTTCGACGCAGCGCATGCGGTAGATGCGCTCCTCCAGGGCCGACGACTTGATGAGTTCCTCGACGGCGAACGAGGCAGGCTTGCCCACCATCCCGTCGACGTTGACGGTCCAGGGCGCGGTCTTGAGGGTGCCCGCATGCGCCGCGGGATCCTCCTTGCCGGTGCCGAACTCGTAGTAGTTGTTGTAGCTCGTGACGTCCTCGCGGCTGGTCTTCTTCTCGTCCGTGGAGAAGGGACTCTTGGCGGCCGACAGGGGCGCGGCCTCCAGGCCCAGCGGCAGGGCCGCGGACAAGGCCAGACCGGCGGCCCCGGCCATCCATTGGCGGCGGTTGAGATAGACCTCCCGGGGGGTGATCTCGGAGGGCAGGACATCGGCAGGGCGGCGGATCAGCACGGCATCACCTCGTTGAGAACCCATTGTGAATGGGTACACCCGAGAACGCCAGAGGTGCTCTCACGTTTGCGTTACAAGCTATCTTTTTCCGGTGGCCTGGACGAATTTCCGCGTGATCTCGCGCGGGTTGGTGATCGCGGTGCCGACCACCACCGCATGAGCCCCTCGCCTGAAGGCTTCCGCAACAAGATCCGGCGTATCGAAGCGCCCTTCGGCCACGACAGGAACCGGGAGTTCGGCAACGAGAGCCGACAGGAGCTCCAGATCCGGCCCCTCGGATTTTCGCGAGGCCGTCTCGTCCGTGTAGCCGGACAGCGTCGTCGCCACATAGGTGGCGCCGGCCGCATGGGCAGCGCGCCCCTCCTCCAGGGTGGCGATATCGGCGAAGACCTCTCGGCCGAGATCGGTGCGGATGCGGTCGATCAACCGCGCCACCGGCTCGCCGTCACGGGCGCGCGGGGTGGCATCGAGGCCGATGATGTCGGCCCCGGCCTTTGCGATCTGGGCCGCCTGCGCGAAGCCGGGCGTGATGTAGACCGGGAAGCGGTCGTCCCACACCTTGGCGATCCCGATGATCGGGAGCCCGGTCACGGCGCGGATCGCCGCGACATCGCCCTCGCCGTTGGCGCGGATGCCCTTGGCACCGCCCGCCTCCGCCGCCTGCGCCATGGCGGACATGTAGACCGGGCCGTGCAGCGGGTTGTCGGCACGGGCCTGGCAGGAGACGACGAGAGCGCCTTTCGGGATCAGCATGTCGGCTCCTACTTCACGGCCCCGGCCGTCATGCCCTGGATGAACTGGCGCGACAGGGCGATATAGAGAAGCGTGATGGGCGCCGCCGCGATGGTGAGGCCGGCGAACAGCATGCCCCAGTCGGTGGTGTACTCGCCCATGAAGGTGGTCAGCCCCTGCGGCAGGGTCTTGCGGACATCGGTCTGGATGAAGACGAGCGGGAAGAAGAAGTCGTTCCAGATCGGCACCGCATTCTGGATGGCGGCGATCGCCATGGGCGGACGCGCCAGCGGCAGCATGATCGACCACATGATGCGGGGCTCCGAGGCGCCGTCGATGCGCGCCGCATCCTCGAGCTCCGCCGGCAGGGTGCGCAGGAACCCCGCCATGATGAACACGGTCGAGGGCAGGCCGATGGCCGTATAGGTGACGATCAGGCTCCAGCGGCTGTCGAGAAGCCCGAGATCCCGCAGGAGGATGAAGAGCGGGATGACGGCGAGCTTCAGGGGCAGCATCAGCCCGGCCAGGAAGAACAGCAGGATGAAGGTATTGGTGCGCGACTCGTAGCGCGCCACCGCATAGCCCGCCATGGTGCCGAGCACCAGGATCAGGAGGATCGACGTGCCGGTCACCAGGACCGAGTTGACGAAATAGACCGGCATCGCGGTTTCGCCGAGCACCTTGGCGAAGTTCCCGATCTGCGTGAAATCCGGCAGGGCGAAGGGATGCTCGAAGATCTCGCCCGTCGTCTTGAAGGCGGACAGCACCATCACGACGACGGGATAGAGCATGATGAAGGAGTTCGCGATCAGGATGACCTGAGCGAGCAGGACGAACGGGACAGCCTGGCGGGTTGCCGGCGTATCGGACGTGACGGCGGTCAAAACTGGATCTCCCGACGGCGCAGCCACAGGGTCAGCATGGACGCGAAGACGACGATGAACAGGAACAGGAGCGTGGCGAGCGCGGAGCCCATGCCGAAATTCTGGATGCTGGCGCTCTGGTTGCCGAAAGCCGTGCGATAGAAGACGAGGCCCAGCACGTCGGTGGAGCCGAAGGGCGAGCCGTCGAGCCCCACCATCACGTAAGGGATCTCGAACCAGTTGAAGGCGCCGATGAAGAGCAGGGTGAACAGGATGGTGGTGCTCGGCGCCACCAGGGGCCACACGATGGTCTTGAGAAGCTGCCACTCGTTGGTGCCGTCGAGCCGGGCCGCCTCGATGACCTCCGGGGGAATGCGCTGCATGCCGGCGAGATAGACGAGCGCCGGGAAGCCCACGAAATGCCAGGCATTGGCGAGGATCAGCGCCCCGAGCGCCGTGGAGGAATCGCCGAGCCAGGGCTTGGCCCATGCATCGAGACCCAGGGAATACAGAGCCTGATTGATGATGCCGAAATTGGGGTTCAGGAAGAGCTTCCACAGGAAGCCGACGATGATGGTCGAGAGCACCACCGGGACGAAGATCGCGATGCGGTGGAAGCGGAAGCCGAACGGTTCCTTGTAGAGAAGCCACGCCAGGAGGAACCCGCCGCCGTTCTGGATGATCATCAGGGCGACGAGCGCATAGACGTTGTGCAGGAAGGCGTTCCAGACCACGGGCGCCATGGTGGCGCCGAACAGCACCTCCCTGAAATTCTTCAGGCCGACGAACTCGCCGCGCGCCAGTCCCTGCCATTCGTAGAACGCATAGGCAAAGGCCGACAGGATGGGATAGACCACGAACAGCGACATGAACACGATGGGCGGGACGACGAGGAACGCCACCCATAACCGGTGCTTCAGCGTGCGGGGCTGCTGGCGCGAGACATGCATGGAATCAAATGCCTTCAGGATGGGCGGCGGGCGATGAAGCCCGCCGCCCTTCGTCGGAACCTTACTTCTGGAACGGCTTGTAATAGGTCGCGATGCCCTTGTTGATCTCGGCCGCGGCCTGCTCAGGACTCTGCTGACCGGCGAGCATCTTCTGCACGTTCGACTGCAGAAGCACCGAGCCGCTCGGCTCCTGGTAGCGGAAGCGCACGAGCATCAGATAGGACATGGAATTCTCGGCGAGCTTCGCCACCTCCTGCGTGATCGGATCCTCGATCTTGATGCCCTTGATCGGCGAGAGGTTCTTGAGCGTGTTGGTGAAGGCGGTGCCGTATTCGGGGGTCGCCAGGAAGCGCACGAACTTGAGCGCGGCGTCCTTCTTCTCGGTCTTGGCGTTCACCGCATATCCGCCATCGTAATAGGTGGCGATCAGCGCCTGGTCGCCCGCCTTCAGGACCGGAGCGGGAAACACGCCGAGATCCAGCGTGGG
This sequence comes from Microvirga sesbaniae, assembly GCF_025460805.1. GTDB lineage: Bacteria > Pseudomonadota > Alphaproteobacteria > Rhizobiales > Beijerinckiaceae > Microvirga > Microvirga sesbaniae. The sequence continues at coordinate 452,688 of NZ_JAMXFJ010000002.1, forward strand.
GTTCTGGTTCTTGAAGTTCGCCACCTCGTAGGAGCCGCCCGCGAACATGGCCGCGCGGCCCGCCACGAAGAGCTGCTGAGACGACGGATAATCGACGCCGGTGAAATTCGGCGCGAAATATTGGCTGACGTCCTTCAGCTTGGCGAGGGCATTGACGAAACGCGGGTCGGTGAAGTTGGCCTTGCCGGACACGATGTCTGCCTCGAACTCCTTGCCCAGCATGGAGGAGAGCAGTCCGCCGACGATGGTCTCGTTCTGCCAGGCCGTCGCCGTCCCGTTGGAGAACGGGTTGATGTTCTTGGCCTTGAGCGCCTGGGCAAGCGCCATCATCTCGTCCCAGGTCTTCGGCGGATTGAGGCCGTTATCCTTGAGGATCTTCTTGTTGTAGACGACGAGCTGCGCCTGCATGGCGAAGGGAACCGCGTACACCTTGCCGTCCGAGCGCAGGGTCTCGGCCGCGAGCGCCGGCTCCGGGAAGTTCGCCAGTTCCGGCACGTTCTGCTGATCCAGGGCGAGCAGGTAGCCGGGGGTCGCGATGGTCTCCAGGTTGCCGTAGGCGCGGACCTGGATCACGTCCGGGCCGCGGCCGGCCGCGAGCGCGGTGGAGAGGATCGTCTGATAGTTCTCGGGCGCATAGGTCTCGAACCTCACCGTGATGCCCGGCTCCTTGGCCTGGAACTTCTTGATGATGTCCTGGTAGAAGGCCTTGTCTTCCTGGCGCCAGCTCCAGAAGGTGAGCTCGGTCTGGGCCATGGCGGCGGTGCCGGAAAGAAGCATGCTGCCGGCGGCGGCAGCCATCAGAATGCGTCGGGTCAGCGTCATTGTCGGTTCCCTCATTGTTGAAGTCCTTGTCCTCCCACCGCGGGGCATGATCCTCGGTCATGCCTCACGGGATTTCTTCAGCCATACGGCTCGGCTGCGATAACGAGAAACGTCGCGTCGTCATGGGTTTTAACACGCGGATAGGTGCCTGCCATGAGGTCGCTCCGCTCCCTGTCGCGCAACTCCTGCAACAGATCAGCGCCCCGGCCGGCGGCCAGCCGGGCATGAAGGGTGCGGTCCGAATAGGCTTCGAACACATCCACGAGACGCATGAAACCGTCGGTTGCAAGCACGATGGGGTCGCCCGATTTTATTTGAGCGTCGAAACGCAGGGCCTGTCCGGCCCAGGGCCGCAACGGGTTCACCACCCAGTAGCCGTCAGGCCGGTTGAGCCGGGCGCGGTTTTCGAGGATCTGGCGTCTTGCGGCCTCCGGAATGGAGCCTGGCGCATGCTCGCGGGCGCCGAGGGCGGCCAGCGTCTTCCTCTCGAACGGCTTCGCCCGTTCGTCGCTCCAGCGCACGATCCCCTGTTCGGTCGGCACCAGGGCGATCACGTCGCCCAGGAAGCGGCCATGGATGTCGATCCGCCCGTCCCTCCCCGACCGGGCCTCGATCAGGCCGAGGCAGGCGGAAGGGGCATGGTGATCGTCGACGGTCCGGACATGGGCGGTGGCCCCCTGGAAGGCCGCGGAAACTTCGGGTTCGAGGCGGTTCAGGATCGAGTCGGCGCTTCCTTCCGCGGCGAGACCCGTGAGCCTGTCGCCGACCAGGCCGGCGAGCCACGCGGCATCGCTGCCCGCGGAGGTGAGCTGCTCCTCGGACAGGCCGGTCGCACCGTCGATCACCCAGGCGAAAGGCCCGGACAGGCCGATCCCGTCCTCGTTGACACGGGAGCCTGGCAGGGACAGCCGGTCCAAAGGCCGGAAGCGGGGGATGGGGCTGGTCTCGTTCACGGCTTAACTGGTCTCATATTGGTTGCCTGCTGTCCATACTGGTCTTAACGGCTTTTAACATCCTTCCGGAGGATCAAAGGCCTTGCTCCGGATCGGTTTGATCGAATCCCGGGCTTGGGCGTTAGTGCTTTGATGAACCCTGAGGCGAAGGGACAGCCATGGTCACCCTGGAGATCGACGGCAAGGCGACTGCCGTGACGAACGCGGACGAGGATCAAGCCCGCGAACTCTTTCTCAGCGAGAGCTTTAAAGATGACCTAAAGTCGTTTAAGAGCGAGGGCCGCTCCCTCTGGGACGGCTCAGCTGCCTTGACGACACGGCCCGCATCGGAACACGAGATCGATGCCTTCTACGAAGCCCTGGACGAAGAGGACGAGGTCGACGAAGACGACGAAGACTATGACGACGACCTCGATATCGATGTCGTGTTCCTGGTGTCCATCGACGAAATTGACGACGCCGCTGCCTCCGGCTGATCATCCTTATCGGAGCCCTCGCAGGCTCCCCAGACACGGTTCAGCCTTATTCACATGCCTTTTCCCAAGACCAACCCCAGCCTCGAGCGCGCCCTTTCCGACCGAGGCTACAACGATCCGACGCCCGTCCAGGCTGCCGTGCTGCAGCCGGACGCTCTCGATCGCGACCTCCTCGTGTCGGCCCAGACCGGCTCCGGCAAGACCGTGGCCTACGGCCTCGCCATGGCGTCGACCCTGCTGGGCGACAGCGAGCGTTTCGAAACCCCGCGCGAGCCGCTGGCTCTGATCATCGCCCCGACCCGCGAGCTTGCTCTCCAGGTCAATCGGGAACTCATCTGGCTCTACGGGCCGGCCGGCGCGCGGGTCGTCTCCTGCGTCGGCGGCATGGACGTGCGCCGGGAGCAGCGGGCGCTCGACGATGGCTGCCATATCGTGGTCGGCACCCCGGGTCGCCTGCGCGACCACCTGGAGCGCGGTCGCCTCGACACATCGAAGATGCGCGTCGTGGTGCTCGACGAAGCCGACGAGATGCTCGATCTCGGGTTTCGGGAGGACCTGGAGTTCATCCTGGATGCGACCCCGGAGGAGCGCCGCACGCTCCTGTTCTCCGCCACGCTGCCCAAGAACATCGTCGCCCTTGCCCGGCGCTATCAGCGCGACGCCCATCGTGTCGATACGCTGGTGGAGAACGAACCGCACGGGGACATCGAGTACCGCGCCCTCCGGATCGCGCCCAACGAGGTGGAGCACGCGGTCGTCAACGTGCTGCGCTTCTACGAGAGCCGCGGCGCCATGGTGTTCTGCCACACCCGCGAGGCCGTGCGACACCTGCATGCCAGCCTGATCGAGCGCGGCTTCGCGGCCGTTGCCCTCTCGGGCGAACTGACCCAGAACGAGCGCAGCAACGCCCTTCAGTCCCTGCGCGACGGGCGTGCCCGCGTCTGCGTCGCCACCGACGTGGCGGCCCGCGGCATCGACCTTCCGGATCTCGGCCTCGTGATCCATTTCGATCTGCCCAATGATCATGAGACGCTCCTGCACCGCAGCGGCCGCACGGGCCGTGCAGGCCGCAAGGGCGTCTGCGTGATGCTCGTGCCCTACACGCGCCGCCGCAAGGCCGAGCGTCTCGTCGACATGGCGGGCGTCGACGTGACCTGGGCCGGTCCGCCATCGGCCGACGAGATCCGCCTGCGGGACCGGGATCGACTGATGCAGGACCCGATCTTCTCGGAAGAGACGACCGAAGAGGATCTCGCCATGGCGCGGGCGCTCCTGGCGCAACGTTCGGCCGAGGAGATCGCAAACGCCCTGGTACGCTTCCATCGCGCGCGCCTGCCCGAACCGGAAGAGATCGTCGATACGGGTCCCGACCGCGAGCCCCGTCAGCGCAAGGACAAGCGTGAGCGGCAGGAAGAGCGCCTGCGCGGCTTCAAGGACAAGGGACGGGATTCATCCGAGGGCGGATTCGAGCGCTCGTCCGAGGACATGGTGTGGTTCCGCATGAGCGTCGGGCGGCGCAACAACGCCGACCCCCGCTGGCTGCTGCCGATCATCTGCCGCCTGGGCCATGTGACGAAGAAGGAGATCGGCTCGATCAAGATCTTCGACCGTGAGACCAAGTTCGAGATCGTCAAGTCACACGCGCCGAAATTCGCTTCCGCCGTGCGCAAGACGAACGACGAGGATATCCGCATCGAGCCGGCCGATGCCGGACCGGGCAAACTCCGCGACACGAAGCCCCGCGATGGCAAGCCGTGGGACCGGCCGAAGGGCCATGGCCCCAAGGACAGGGGCGGCCCTCCCCCGCACAAGAAGAAGGACAGCCGGGGCCCCAAGGACGGCAAGCGCGCGAAGACCAAGGAGCGCTCGTCGGACAAGCGCCCCTGACGACGCGATCGGAACAGGCCGGGGCTTCCCAAATCCCTGGCCTGTTGCAGGAGAGTCGATCGCCGCGAGGACGACACGCTTCGGATTTCCCCTCCTCCGATGAGACGCCACCCGCGTGGCGTTCGGGCCCCCGGCATCGATCCCTATCCAGAAAAGCCAAGCTTGCATCTTCGTCGTGCCGACATCCGGCCGTTGATGCTGCATTGCAGCAAAGGTATTGTGCGACGCAACATTGCCCCCATATGGTGAGTTGGTTTCAGGACAACTCCTTACCCGGAAGGGCCCATGACAATGCAACGCTTAGGGACGATGATTCGGCAACTGGCCCGTTACCGCCGCCAGTGGGAAACCGTGATGAAGGCGTCGAACGCCGCCGCCACCGCGTTCGATGCCACGCCGGTGCCGAGCCGGCTGACCGAGATCACGGGTTTCGGCTCCAATCCCGGCAATCTCCGGATGTTGACCTACGTTCCGGACCATACCCCTGCCTCCCCGGCTCTCGTGGTCGTCCTGCATGGATGCACGCAGACCGCAGCCGGGTACGATCACGGGTCGGGCTGGTCCGCGCTCGCGGATCGCTACGGCTTCCTCGTGCTCTACGCCGAACAGCAGGACGCCAATAACCCGAAGCGCTGCTTCAACTGGTTTCAAGCCGGCGACATCGAGCGCGACGGCGGCGAAGCCCTCTCGATCCGCCAGATGGTCGAGCATGCCGTTCGACAGCACGGCGTGGATCGCGGCCGCATTTTCGTCACCGGCCTGTCGGCTGGCGGCGCCATGACATCGACCATGCTGGCGGCTTACCCGGATGTTTTCGCCGGCGGGGCCATCATCGCGGGGCTTCCCTATCGCTGCGCGACCAGCGTTCCGGAAGCCTTCGAGTGCATGTTCCAGGGTCAGACGCGCTCGGCGGACGAATGGGGCGACCTCGTGCGTGGCGCTTCGTCCCACCGAGGGCCCTGGCCCAAAGTCTCGGTGTGGCACGGCAGTGCCGACGCGACGGTCAAGCCGATGAATGCGGGCGAGATCATCAAGCAGTGGACGAACGTCCACGGCGTGCCGGCTGCCCCGGGTCGCAGCGATACCGTGGATGGATACCCGCGCCGCGCCTGGACCGATGCGGCGGGGAACGAGATCATCGAGGAATACGTCATCACCGGCATGGCGCATGGAACACCCTTGGCGGTCGGCAACGACGAGAACAGCTATGGAGCAGCCGGTCCTTTCCTTCTCGACGTGGGTATTTCCTCGAGTTACCGGATTGCCGCCTTCTGGGGATTGACGGAGCCGTTCGAGGCGAGGGCCGGGCTTCGGCCCGAGGCCCGCGAGACCCGCGAGACCCCGAAGGTCGTGGAAGCGGCTCCTCGACCGTTCCAGGCTGCACCGGCAGCCCCGAAGCAGGATGCGGCCGCCCGCAAGCCGCAGCAGGACGGACCATCGGCTTCCTCGCCACTCGACATCGGCGCCGTGATCACGAAGGCGCTCAGGGCGGCGGGACTGATGAAGTGAGGCCTGGCGATCGAGGATAGCCTCACGGCCTTCCGCGCATCGTGCGGACCCGGCAGGTCACAGACGTGGCCCGAACGATGCGCCAGCCAAGGGTGGAGCATCCTTGCGATGATACCCTCTCCACGTCATGGCCGGCCTTGTGCCGGCCATCCCGATGCGGAAGAGCGCCGCGCCTCAGACAATCGGGATCACCGGGACAAGCCCGGTAATGACGTCGAGGGTGGTGCGAGCGGGTGATGACACCCTCCACACGTCATGGCCGGGCCCGTCCCGGCCATCCCGATCAGGAAAGGCGCCGCACCTCGGACAATCGGGATCACCGGGACGAGCCCGGTGATGACGAGGGGTGCCCATCCGGTCCAGCGATCAAGACAGGGTCCCGGACGATGCGCCGCTTCAGGATGTGAGCATCGGGTCGATCCCAAACCTGGGTCCCCTTTTCACGTCCGATTCTCTGGAAGCCCGAACTCCGCTGAAGCTCCCGATGACGGCTTGGCTCCCGCTCGGGCCGGTCAGGGCTTCTTCTCCTGGCTCAGCAGATCCTCCTGCTTGCGTCTTTCGCCCGTGACGCAGTTCATGCTGCCCTGCTGAGCCGGGATGACCCGCGGCCGTCCGACACCGATCCCGGCAATTTCACGCATGATCTTGGTCCGGACGACCATGGCGAACTGCTCGGGGTCGTGCAGAGGCAGGACGAAGGAGCCAACGCCACCGATGACGCACTCTCTGAAATACAGGTCGAGATCCGCCATCTCCGTGCTGCCGGCGGCCCGCCTGAACATGATCGGCAAGCCGTTGATGATGATGCCGTCCGCAACGGCCTCGTCCCGCGCATAGGTGACGTGGCGGCCGTCGTTGTTGGGGCCGTCGCCGGACACGTCGATGACGCGGCGGACAGGAGCGCCGCCCAGCTGCTCAAAGAGCTTGCGGCTGTAATCGATGATGCCCGAAATCGACGTCATCCCGGCTTGGCGAAGCGGCTGATACGCAAGCTGATTGGAAAAGGACACCGCTCTCTCGGGACTGTCGATCAGCGTCCACGGCATGATGACCCGTTGATCCTTCACGCCGGACCATTCGACATAGGTCACCGCGATGCGTCCATTGACGCCGTTCTCGATGGCCTCATGAACGAGGGACGAGCGGAAGGCATCGATGAAGCCCTCACGCTGCAGCCCCTGCTCCTCGCTTTCCATGGAGGACGATACGTCGACCGCGATGACCAGGGCAACGTCGAGTTGTGCGTCCGAGAGGCTGGGGCCGGCCGCAAGAACGTCACCGGCCAGGAGGAAAAGTGCGAGAGCACCCAGGAGCCTGTTGACCATGACCACCTCCGCTCCTGGCTCCCCATCCGCCGACGGCTGCCAAGATTGCTGTCTGTCAACGCTTCAGCCGGGGATTTGGTACGCAAGCGTGACCGATAAATCGGCGCGGCACCCTTCTCGGGCGTACGCTCGCGACACCTCGTGGGAGCGCCGGGTCGCTTCCGCTCCCCTGCCGGCCCCTGCCGATCTGGCCCTCCGGAGACGTAACAAAATCCACTCTCTATACGCAGAGCAGACAGGGGGCCGGTCTTTCGGTAATGATTTCTTACGCTACGCAAGGGGCACAGCCATGAAACCAGATATGGACTTGATCGGCGCACTCACCAGCTTCTCCGTCGGCACCCTCGATGGCTGCGACGCGATGATGGTGATCGAACTCGCGACCACGCCGGAGGAATACGAGAGCGGCATCCGCCGCCAGATGCCGATCGCGATGACGCCGGAGCATGCACGCGAACTCGGCCAGGCGCTGCTGCTTGCCGCCAGGGCCGCCGAGATGGGCGAGTCTCCGAGCTACGCCTTCAACTGATTCCCGCCTGCGGTCGAAGGACGCGATCCGTCCTTCTCTCATCGACGGGCCCTGTGAGAGCCCATGTCGACATGAAGATGATCGTGGTGCACCTCACTGGAGTCGGGGCTGAGCACCACATCGAAGACTTCGCAGGCTCCATCTCTGAGCGCGCGGAGAAAGGCGGATCGCCGTGAATGGCCTCCGATCGAGCACACCGTGCGAAAATGTGGATCCGGTTTTTCGCGTCGGACGGTGCGCCGCTCAAAGACTTGAGCATCGGAATCGATCCCAAAAGTGGACCCACTTTTCACGTCCGATGCTCGAGTCGGTCCACACGGTGACCTGCTGTCTATCCGCCAGCACGAACCCTGCAACGTGGATGGCATGGGCGGTCGCAGGTTCGCCGCGACGATCCTGGCAGCGATGATTGATGTGCGGCAGGCATGCGGACCGAGATGCGCGCCACGCGCCACGTCCTGTCCGGACTGCTCGCGGGCCGGCGGGCGCAACGAAATGCGTCTCGGGCGACGTCCAGGGATGCTCTAGAGCATCGGACGGAAAAGTGGATCCGGTTTTCCGTTCTGACCGATGCTCTCATTCAAGAAGAAAGCATCGGATGGATCCCAAAAGTGCAAGTCCACTTTTGGGTCCGATGCTTTAGAGCCCATCCGCTGCCAAACCAGTCGAGGACCGATCGAGACGCGTCCAATCGGAAGCTCTTCATCGCCGGCATCGGGCGCCGCCTTCATACAAAAAGAGCAAGGCGGACGGTCCGCCTTGCTCGTTGCCCGGGAGGGCTGCCGGCTCACCCGCGAGGGGCGAGCACGGGCTCATGGGATGGAGGATCAGATGGCTTCCTTGAGGTCCTTGGCGGCGCGGAAGGCGATCTTCTTCGATGCCTTGATCTTCACCGGCTCGCCGGTCTGAGGATTGCGGCCCATGCGGGCGGCGCGCTTGCGGACCTGCAGGATGCCGAGGCCCGTCAGGCGGATCTTGTCGCCCTTCTTCAGGCTCTTGGCGATCATGTCGACGACCTGGGTCAGCATCTCGTTGGCCTGGCGCTTCGGAAGCTCGTGCAGTTCGGAAAGCTTCTCCGCGATGTGGCGCAGCGTCAGGATTGGAGACGTCGTCGTGGAGGAAGCCTTCGCTACCTTCTTCACCGACGTTTTCTTCGCCGGGGCCTTGGACGCGGCAGCCTTCGAGGCTACAGCCTTGCTGGCGGCCTTTGCAGGCGCCTTGGCGACCTTCGACGATGCCTTTGCTGCAGCCTTAGGCGCCGCGGCCTTCTTGGCCGGGGCCTTCTTTGAAACTTTGGTTGCAGTCTTGGCCATCAGAAACTCCTTTGTAGATGGTGAATGCGTAAGACAGCAGACTCTCAATAACGCTTTCAGCCAAGAATTAAAGATGCGATCGCTCGCTATCCGCACAATAGTAACGGTTACTTGTCGATTTCTCGTCAACGGCCGGCCGAATGCTCGCTGCGCGGTGCCTGAAGCCCGCCTCGCATGCGGGCCGCAGGCGGACGGCAAGCGGCCGGAAATCCGATAAGAGGCGACGGCCATGCGGGTTTCGGCGCCCGTCCGCGGGATCCGGTGGGGCATGATCTCTCCCGGCCGTCATCGAACGAGACGCCCATGGACGAGCGGACGGCACTTTCCCTGTCGCAAAATCGCAGTATTGACGGTATTGGATCGACAAAGAGCTTGAGCTCACCATATTCGGGAAGCGCCACGGTGAAAGCATGACACGGGTTGCCTGCATCGGAGAATGCATGATCGAGCTGAGGGAGGAGGCCGACGGCCGGCTCTCACGCGGCTATGGCGGCGATACGTTCAACACCGCCGTCTATCTTGCCCGCCTGGGAACGGAGACCGATTATATCACCGCGCTCGGAGACGACAGCTGGAGCGACGAGCTGATCGAGGCCTGGACCCGGGAAGGCGTTGGGACGCAACGAGTGCTGCGCCTGCCCGGACGTCTGCCGGGGCTCTACATCATCCAGACGGATCCGAAGGGCGAACGCCGGTTCTCCTACTGGCGCGAGACCGCCGCCGCGCGCCTTCTGTTCCAGGCGCCGGAGGCCGAGCCCGTCATCGCGGCCATTGCCGCCTATGATCTGATCTATCTGTCGGGGATCTCTCTTTCCCTCTACGGGGAAACGGGACGCGAACGCCTGTTCGCCGTGCTCCGGGACGCACGAGCCAAAGGCAGGCGCGTGGCCTTCGACACGAATTTCCGTCCGCGGGGCTGGACCGATCCGGAGGTCGCGCGCGCCGCCTTCCGTGAGGCTTTTGCCTGTGCCGACATCATTCTCGCCTCGACGGAGGATCTCGACCTGCTGTTCGGCGCAGGCGGCGCGGACGAATTGCTGGCCTTTTCCGACCGGGCCGAGATCGTCCTCAAGCACCCTGATCTGACATGCCGCGTTCTGGGGCAAGGGGGTGACATCGTGGTCCCCGGCACGCCCGTGGACGACGTGGTCGACACCACTGCGGCGGGCGACAGCTTCGCGGCGGCTTACCTTCATGCGCGACTGTCCGGCGAGAGCCCCCGTTCCGCCGCGGCGGCAGGACATCGCCTCGCCGGCCAGGTCGTGCGCTATCGCGGCGCGATCATCCCGCGCGACGCGATGCCATAATCGATGCCATTCAAGGAGTTCCTGCCATGCCTCAAGACCTGAAGGATCTCGCCGCCGCCCGCAGCAGGACGCTGGCCGACATCCTCCGCGCCGGCCCTATCGTCCCGGTCATCACCCTGGACCGCGTGGAGGATGCGGTTCCTCTCGCCCGAGCCCTCGTTGCCGGCGGGTTGCGCCTGCTGGAGATCACCCTGCGGACGCCTGCCGCCGTGGATTCCGCGGCGGCCATCATCCAGGATGTGCCCGAGGCGATCGTCGGCATCGGGACCGTTCTGACGCCGAAGGATCTGGAGCGTGCTCAGGCCCTCGGGGCCCGCTACGCCTTGAGCCCCGGCGCCACACCCGACCTGCTCGAAGCCGCGAGCGGGAGCGAATTGCCGTTCATTCCGGGGATCGCGACCGCGTCCGAACTCATGGCGGCTCTCGCCCATGGTTTCCCGGTCGTCAAATTCTTCCCGGCCGTTGCAGCCGGCGGCATTCCTGCCTTGAAGGCCCTCGCGGGTCCCTTCCCGCAGGCGCGGTTCTGCCCGACGGGGGGCATCGACGAGAAGAACGCCCGGGACTGGCTTGCCCTTTCGAACGTGGTGGCCGTGGGAGGGTCTTGGGTTTGCCAGACCTCCGACATTCGCGCCCAGGCCTGGGGCGAGATCACCGCGAAGGCGCAGCGCGCCGTCATGTCCGTGAAGGATTGACCGCATTGCGGCTTGGCGGCTGACCTCTCGGAGGGTTGTCAGCATCCCCGCCTCTGGCGATACTCGTCGCCAGGGGAGGAACGACAGTGGCTTCGACGATCTACGACACGAACCTCGACAAGAACCAGGCGAATTACCAGCCTCTGACGCCGCTCTCGTTCCTGGAACGCGCCGCCGTCGTCCACCCGGACCGCACGGCTCTCGTCCATGGCCCCCTGACGCGCAGCTATCGCGACTTCTATGCGCGCTCCCGGCGTCTCGCCTCCGCCCTTGCCCGGCGCGGAATCGGGCGTGGCGACACCGTCTCGGTCATGCTTCCCAACACGCCCGCCATGCTCGAGTGCCATTATGGCGTGCCCATGGCCGGCGCCGTGCTCAACACGCTGAATACCCGGCTCGACGCCAAGGTCATCGCCTTCTGCCTGGAGCACAGCGAGGCCAAGGTGCTGATCACCGACCGGGAGTTCTCGGCCACCATCAGGGCCGCCCTCGAACTGACCTCCGCCACCCCGCTCGTCATCGACTACGACGATCCGGAATTCACCGGTCCCGGCGAGCGGCTGGGATCCACGGAATACGAGGAGTTCCTGACCGAGGGCGATCCCGATTTCGCCTGGAGCCCGCCGCGAGACGAATGGGACGCCATCACCTTGAACTATACCTCCGGCACCACGGGCGATCCCAAGGGCGTGGTCTATCACCATCGCGGCGCCTACCTGCTCGCCATGGGCAACATCCTCACCGCCGGGATGGGGCAGCATCCTGTCTATCTGTGGACGCTTCCCATGTTTCACTGCAACGGCTGGTGCTTTCCCTGGTCGCTCTCGATCGTCGCGGGAACCCATGTCTGCCTGCGGGCCGTCCGGGCGAAGCCCATGTTTGAGGCGCTGGCCGATCGGAAGGTCACGCATCTGTGTGGCGCGCCCATCGTCATGTCGACATTGCTCAATGCCCCGGGATCGGACAAGCGGCCCCTGCCCCATACGGTCAAATTCATGACGGCCGCCGCGCCGCCGCCGGAAGCGGTGCTCGCCGCGATGAAGGCGGCGGGCTTCGACGTGACGCATCTCTACGGCCTGACGGAGGTCTACGGCCCGGCGGTGGTCAACGAATGGCATGAGGAATGGGATGCGCTCGACCCGGGCAGTTATGCTGCGAAGAAGGCCCGGCAGGGTGTGCGCTACCCCGTGCTGGAGGATCTCGACGTGCTCGATCCGGACACCATGCAGCCGGTGCCCGCCGATGGAAAATCCCTCGGCGAGGTCATGTTCCGCGGCAACGTGGTCATGAAGGGCTATCTCAAGAACCCGGCCGGAACGGCTAAGGCCTTCGAAGGCGGCTGGTTCCATTCGGGGGATCTCGGGGTCAAGTATCCCGACGGCTATGTGCAGCTCAAGGACCGCTCCAAGGACATCATCATCTCCGGCGGCGAGAACATCTCCTCCATCGAAGTGGAGGACGCCCTCTACAAGCATCCGGCCATCCAGGCGGCGGCCGTCGTGGCGATGCCGGACGAGAAGTGGGGCGAGACGCCCTGCGCCTTCGTGGAGCTGAAGCCGGATCAGTCGGCATCCGCCGACGACATCATCGCCTGGTGCCGGCAGCAGCTCGCGTCCTACAAATGCCCGCGCACGGTCATCTTCACGGAACTCCCGAAAACATCCACGGGCAAGATCCAGAAATTCCAGCTGCGCGAGATGGCACGGGCCCACAGGGCCAGAGCTTGACGAAAGAGCGCTCGATCAGCGCCCCTTCCACTCCGGCTTGCGCTTCCCGATGAAGGCATCGATGCCCTCGGCGGCATCCTCCGCCATCATGTTGCAGGCCATGACATGGCCCGCATAGGCATAAGCCTCTTCCAGGCTCATGGAGCGCTGGCGGCCGAACATGGCCTTGCCGGTGCGGATCGCCACCGGACTTTTTGCGCAGATGTCCGCCGTGAGCGCGGCCACCGCCCGGTCGAGTTCCCCATCCGGCGCTACGCGGTTGACGAGACCGAAAGCCAGCGCCTCAGCGGATGAGATGAAGCGTCCCGTCACCAGCATGTCGAACGCCTGCTTGGGCGAGACATTGCGGGAGAGCGCCACGGCCGGGGTGGAGCAGAACAGCCCCACATTGATGCCGGATACGGCGAAGGTGGCACTGTCCGCCGCAACGGCCAGATCGCAGGACGCCACGAGCTGGCATCCCGCGGCGGTGGCCATGCCGTGAACCCGGGCGATCACCGGAACCGGCAGGCTCACGATGCCCTGCATGACCCGGCTGCATTGTGCGAACAGCCTTTCATAATAGTCCTGCCGTGGATTGGCCCGCATCTGCTTGAGATCGTGCCCGGCGCAGAACGCCCGGCCGGCGGCGGCGAGAACCACGCAGCGAACGGCGTCGTCCTCCTTGAGACCGGCGAGCGCTCGTTCGAGGGCCGACAGCATCTCCTCGGACAGGGCATTGAATTGGGCCGGGCGGTTGAGGGTGAGCGTCGCCACCCCGTCGCGATCCTCGCGAAGCAGAACCTTGTCCTCGGCAAGAGCGTTCTGGGCATCCATGGGCCTGTCCTCCGGACGGCTTCTTCCTCGTTGTTCGCAGGATCCAACCCGAATAAGCTCGATCTGGCAATACGGCCCTTGAGAAACGTCGCCCCAGGGGTCCGACAGAAGAGGTGTTTCTCGTGAACAAGCCGCCGATCAGCCGCTTTCCCGTGCCGGAGATCTCCGACCTGTCGGAGGACATCCGCACGCGCATTCTCGCGGTTCAGGAGAAGTCGGGCTTCGTGCCGAACGTGTTCCTGGTGCTGGCCCATCGCCCGGACGAGTTCCGCGCGTTCTTCGCCTACCACGACGCCCTCATGGAGAAGCCCGGCGGTCTCACAAAGGCCGAACGCGAGATGATCGTGGTGGCGACGAGCAATGCCAACCAGTGCCAGTATTGCGTCGTCGCCCACGGAGCGATCCTGCGGGTCCGGGCCAAGAACCCTCTGATCGCCGACCAGATTGCGATCAACTACCGCAAGGCCGACATCACGCCCCGGCAGAAGGCGATGCTCGATTTCGCCATGAAGGTGGCTCTCGAGGCCTATTCCGTCGGCGATGCGGACATCGCGTCGTTGAACGCCCACGGCTTCACGGAGGACGACGTCTGGGACATCGCGGCGATTGCGGCGTTCTTCGCCATGTCGAACCGTCTCGCCAACGTCACCAGCATGCGGCCGAACGACGAGTTCTATGCGCTCGGCCGAGGCTTGGCTTCCTAGAGCTGTTTCCACTGGCGTGGAATCACCTCTCTTCTTTGCTGTACCGCATTTTTGACGGCGAACCGGATCCACTTCGCCGAAAAATGCACTAGGCCAGGAGCACCTTGCCCGGGTTGAGGCGGTTGTCGGGGTCGAGGGCGTGCTTGAGCCTGCGGGCGAGCTCCATCTCGGAGGGCGCGCGGTAGCGCGCCAGCTCGCCCACTCGGTATTGCCCGATCCCGTGCTCCGCCGAGATGCTGCCGCCGAAAGCCGCGACCACGTCGTGCACGATGCGGTTCACCACGGAAGCGTCATGGTCCGCATCCACGAGCACGTTGTAGTGGATATTGCCGTCGCCCAGGTGACCGAACGCGTTCACCCGAGCGCCCGGGGCTCCGGCGGCCAGCGCCTCGCCGGCCTCCGCGAGAAAGCGCGGAACCTCGGTCAAGGGCACCGAGACATCGTGCTTGACGCTCTTGCCTTCCCGGGCCTCGGATTCCGTCACATGCTCGCGCAGGGCCCAGAGCTGGGCCGCCTGGGCGCCGGACTCGGCAATGACGCCATCGAGAGCGAGCCCCCGCTCGAAGGCCGAGCCCAGCATCGCCTCCGCCGCCTCCCGCAAGCCCGAGAGGCTGGAGGCCGCCTCGATCAGCACGAACCACTCGCCTTCGGCAATGGGGGCCCTCAGGCCGGCATGCTTGGCGACGAGCTGCATGGACGTTGCGGAGATCAGCTCGAAGGCCGAGACCTGATCGCCGAGTTCGTCCTGGGCGAGCTCGAGCAGCCGGAGGGCTGCTGCCGGGTCGCGCACCGAGAGCAAGGCGGTCACCGAGTGCTTGGGCCGCGGCAGAAGCCGCAGGACGGCGGCCGTGACGATCCCGAGGGTGCCCTCGCTGCCGATGAAGAGCTGCTTCCAGTCGTAGCCCGCATTGTCCTTGCGCAGCTTCCGCAGGCCGTTGATGACGGTTCCGTCCGACAGGACCACTTCGAGACCGAGCACCAGGCTCCGGGTCATGCCGTAGCGCAGGACGTTCACGCCGCCCGCATTGGCCGCCACCACGCCGCCGATGGTGGCGGAGCCTTCCGCCGCAAGGCTGATCGGCAGCAGGCGCCCGGCCGCGGCCGCGGCATCCTGGGCCACCTTGAGGATGCAGCCGGATTCGGCCTCGATGGTCAGGCCGACAGGGTCGACGCTGCGGATGGCCGCCATGCGGTTGAAGGACAGGACGACCTGGGTGCCGGACGCATCCGGCACCGCGCCGCCGGCCAGCCCCGTATTGCCGCCCTGCGGGACCACGGCCGCACCGGCCTCGCGGCAGATCCGCACGACCTGGGCAACCTGATCGGTCGAGGCCGGGCGGACGACGCAAGCCGGCCGCCCCGGGAAGAGCCTGCGCCAGTCGACCGCGTAAGGCTCGAGATCGGGCCCTTCGGCGATGACGGCCGAAGGGCCGAGAAGGCTCGTCAAGCGCTGCGGCAGATCCATCGGCTGGGTCATCGGACAATCCCTCACGGTTTCGACCATCGCTCCTGACCGATCAGCAGGCGATCGTCAACGCGGCATCCGCGAGGGACTCGTCAGCAAGGACGCGCAGCAAAGTTTCAGTCAGCGCTTGCCCGAGCCCGGCTCGGCCATCTTGCGGTGCTGTTCGGCGAGCATGCCGGCCGGCGTCACGTTGGCCAGGATGGTGGTGAACTTGTTCTTCCATCCGCTGACCACGTCGCCCTCGCCGTTCAGCATGGCGTCGAACCCGACCTTCGCCACGAAGGCGGGGTCGTCCTTCTTGTCCTGGCCGACCTTGGTATCCTCCATGCCGGCCCGCTCGAAGAATTCGGTCTCGGTAGCGCCGGGCATGAGGCAGGTCACCGTGATGTTGGTGTCCTTCAGCTCGTTCCGGAGCGCAAAGGAGAACGAGTCGATGAAGGCCTTCGTGCCGTTGTAGACGGCCTGGAACGTGCCCGGCATGAATCCTGCGATCGAGCCGGTGATGAGGATCCGCCCCTCGTTCCTGGCGCGCATGTCCCGGCCGACCTTCTGAATCAGATACAGCGTGCCGGTGATGTTGGTGTCGATCACATGACGGGCATCCCGAAAATCCTGATCGAGGAAAGCATGGCCGAGTCCGTGTCCGGCATTGGCCAGGAGCGCTGCGACGGACCTGCCTTTGGCCGCCGCATAGAGCTTGTCGACCCCCTCGAGGGTGGCAAGATCGGTCTCGACCGCCTCGACATCGGCTCCGAGCGTCCGGAATTCCTCGGCTGCCTCGTGGATCGCCGCCTGATCGGCGGCGATCAGCAGATCGTAGCCGTTCTGGGCGCAGAGTTTCGCGAGTTCATAGCCGATGCCGGAAGAGGCCCCGGTCACGATGGCAAGAGGCTTTGCAGTGTCAGACATGGTATGCTCCCAACGGGCAATCGGGGTGAGCCGGCGATGGGTGAAGGGGAAGGCGAAACCGGCATGTGGTGCTTGAACTCGTGAAGCGCGCTTCAGTTCAATATTCGTCCGGCAGGCAGCGGCGCCGTGCCCGCTCAGTCCAGTCGAAGACCAGTGTCGCGCCGGTCCCGAACAGTTGCTTTCGCCCTGGGGGCAAGATACCTTCACCATAACGACATAAGAAAGCTCAGGCCCCGACGGGTCTGCAGCCGGGAGAAGCGCTCTTGAGTCCGCAAGAATCGGCGACGTCCGGCGTCGCGGTGAGTGGTAGCGCATACGGACGCGGCATGGCCCGTAACGTGGCGGGAACTGGCGCCACGAACATGACGATGCATTCTGTCTCGACTGCCGGCCTGGTCCGACGCAGGGGATGCGGCCGATGACTCTCGCTCTCGAAGACGTTTCTAAGAAGGTCGGGGCAGCGGTTCATGTGGACAATGTCCGCCTGACCCTGGAGCGCGGATCCCTCAACGTCCTGCTCGGAGCCACCCTGGCCGGCAAGACGTCGCTCATGCGCCTCATGGCCGGTCTCGATGCGCCGACGAGCGGCCGGATTCTCGTCGACGGGCAGGACGTGACCGGCTGGCCCGTCCAGCGTCGCAGCGTGGCCATGGTGTACCAGCAGTTCATCAACTACCCCTCGCTCAATGTTTACGAAAACATCGCCTCGCCCCTGCGCGTGTCCGGGTTGCCGAAGACCGAGATCGACGCCCGTGTTCGCGATGCCGCCAGACTCCTGAAGCTCGACCCTTATCTCGACCGCAAGCCCTTGAACCTCTCCGGCGGCCAGCAGCAGCGCACCGCGATTGCCCGGGCCCTCGTCAAGGGGGCGGATCTCGTCCTGCTCGACGAGCCGCTGGCCAACCTCGACTACAAGCTCAGGGAAGAACTGCGCGAGGAGCTGCCGCGGGTCTTCGCGGCCTCGGGGGCGATTTTCGTCTATGCCACGACGGAGCCGTCCGAAGCCCTTCTCCTCGGCGGCAACACGGCGACCCTGTTCGAAGGGCGGGTCACCCAGTTCGGCCCGACGCCGCAGGTCTATCGACGCCCCCACGATCTGACCACCGCCCGGGTCTTCTCCGACCCGCCGCTCAACACCCTGAAAGTCCGCAGAACCGGTGGCAGCGCGACCCTCAGCACCGGCGGAGAGATCCGGGCCAGCGGCCCTCTCGCGATGGTTCCGGACGGGGATTATACGATCGGCTTTCGGGCCCATCACCTCGGCCTGGAGCCCGCCGGGACGGACGAGATCACGATTCCGGCCGTGGTGTCCGTGTCCGAGATCACCGGTTCGGAAAGCTACGTCCATCTCGATGCCCGGGAGCACCGGCTCATCGCGCTGGTCCCAGGCGTGCGGCGGCTGGAGCCGAAATCGGCCGTCACGGCCTATATCGATCCGAAACATCTGTTCCTGTTCGATGCGGAGGGCCGTCTCGCCGCTGCCGATTCCGCTCAGAAGGCGGCGTGAGGAGAGACGGATGGCCCGCATCACCCTCGATCATCTCGCCCATGCCTACAAGGCCGATCCCCGGACGCCGGACGATTACGCGCTCAAAGAGATCAACCATGTGTGGAGCCAGGGCGGCGCCTACGCGCTGCTGGGCCCCTCGGGCTGCGGCAAGACCACCCTGCTCAACATCATTTCCGGCCTGGTGCGCCCTACGCGCGGGCGCGTCCTCTTCGACGACCTCGATGTGACGGATCTCCCGACGGAAGCGCGCAACATCGCCCAGGTGTTCCAGTTCCCCGTGGTCTACGACACGATGAGCGTGCGGGAGAACCTGGCCTTTCCGCTCAAGAACCGGCGCGTGCCGCGCGACAGGACAGCGCAACGGGTGGAGGAGATCGCACGGCTTCTCGACCTCACCCGCGTGCTCGACCGCAAGGCCAGCAACCTCACGGCGGATATGAAGCAGAAGATTTCCCTCGGGCGCGGCCTGGTCCGCCCCGACGTGGCGGCGATCCTGTTCGACGAGCCGCTCACCGTGATCGATCCGCACCTGAAATGGCAGCTGCGCTCCACCTTGAAGGAGATTCACCGCGCCCTCGACATCACGATGATCTACGTCACGCACGATCAGACCGAGGCGCTCACCTTCGCCGACAAGGTCGTGGTCATGCACGACGGCGCGGTGGTGCAGACCGGGACGCCCGACGAGCTGTTCGAGCGTCCGGCGCACACTTTCGTGGGCCATTTTATCGGGTCGCCGGGCATGAACATCCTGCCCTGCAGGGTCGAAGGCGCCACCGCCGTCATCGGCGATCAGACCATCGACCTGCAGCGGATCTACCGCGTTCCCTCGGGCGGAGAGCGGATCGAGCTCGGGATCCGGCCTGAATTCGTGCGGCTCCAGCAGAAAGGATCGGGGCTGCCGGTCCAAGTCCGACGCATCGACGATATCGGCCGCGCCCGCATCGCCCGGGTCGAGATGAGCGGACGGCCCCTGGCCGCCAGCGTTCCCGAAGGTCTTTCCATCGAAGGGAGCGAGGCTGCGCTCGCGCTCGATCCACGCCACATCCACATCTATGCCGACGGGCATCTCGTCTCGGGCGAGCCGATCGGAGGACACAGGGCATGACGAAGACCGTCAACAACAGGGCTTGGCTCTTCGTTCTGCCAGTTTTCGCCATCGTGGCCTTCTCCGCCGTCCTGCCGCTCATGACCGTGGTGAACTACTCGGTCCAGGACACCTTCGGCAACAACCAGTTCTTCTGGAACGGGATCGGTTGGTTCCAGGAACTGCTCGATCCGTCGACGGAGCTCGGTGGACGATTCTTCGACGCCTTGTGGCGGACGCTCCTCTTCTCGGCGATCATCCTCATGATCGAGGTCCCGCTCGGCATCGCGGTGGCGCTCTCCATGCCGAGGGAAGGCTGGCCGGTGGCCCTCTGCCTCGTTCTCATGGCCCTGCCGCTTCTGATCCCGTGGAACGTGGTCGGCACGATCTGGCAGGTCTTCGCCCGGAGCGACATCGGCCTGCTCGGCTGGATCGTCAATCACCTGGGCATCGACTACAATTATACGAACGACTCCCTCGATGCCTGGGTCACCCTCGTGGTCATGGACGTGTGGCATTGGACGAGCCTCGTCGCTCTTCTCTGCTATGCCGGGCTGAAATCGATCCCGGACGCTTATTATCAGGCGGCCCGGATCGACGGCGCCTCGCGCTGGGCGATCTTCCGCACGATCCAGCTGCCCAAGATGCGGCGGGTGCTGCTGATCGCGGTGCTGCTGCGCTTCATGGATTCGTTCATGATCTACACGGAGCCCTTCGTGATCACCGGCGGCGGTCCGGGCAATGCCACCACGTTCCTGTCCATCGATCTGGTGAAGCTGGCGCTCGGCCAGTTCGATCTCGGCAAGGCGGCCGCCATGTCGCTGGTCTACAACCTGATCATCCTGGCCATCTGCTGGCTCTTCTACACCGTCATGACCAACGTGGACGCCGAACGCGAGAGGGTCGAAGCATGACCGGAACCATGGCCGTCGGCGCCTCCGAGACGAAACCGATTGCAGCACCCATGGCGGCCAACCGCGCCCTGTCCGGTCCGCGCGTCAGCGGCCGTGTCGTGGTGATGACCCTCTATCTCCTGTTCCTGATGCTGCCGATCTACTGGCTTCTCAACATGAGTCTGAAGACGAACATGGAGATCACGTCCGGTCTCACGCTCTGGCCGCGGGAGATCACCTTCGACAACTACGTCAAGATCTTCACCGACGCGAGCTGGTACTCGGGGTACATCAATTCGCTGACCTACGTGGTGATCAACACGGTGCTGTCGATCTCCTTCGCGCTTCCGGCGGCCTACGCCTTCTCGCGCTACAGGTTCCTCGGCGACAAGCACCTGTTCTTCTGGCTTCTGACCAACCGCATGGCGCCGCCGGCGGTCTTCGCCCTGCCGTTCTTCAACCTTTACTCGGCCATCGGCCTCTTCGACACGCCCTGGGCGGTCGCACTGGCCCATTGCCTGTTCAACGTGCCCCTGGCCGTGTGGATCCTGGAGGGGTTCATGTCCGGCGTGCCGCGCGAGATCGACGAGACGGCCGCCATCGACGGGTACTCCTTTCCCAGGTTCTTCCTGAAGATCTTCATGCCCTTGATCGCCTCCGGCATCGGGGTCGCGGCCTTCTTCTGCTTCATGTTCTCATGGGTCGAGCTGCTGCTGGCCCGCACGCTCACATCGGTCAACGCCAAGCCCATCGCCGCCACCATGACGCGGACCATTTCGGCCGCCGGCATGGACTGGGGGCTGCTCGCCGCCGCCGGCGTGCTCACCATCGTGCCAGGCGCCCTCGTGATCTGGTTCGTCCGCAACTACATCGCCAAGGGCTTCGCCCTGGGCCGGGTCTGAGGAGTCTTTCATGCCCGATCTCGCCTGGATGGCCTGGACATGGCAGACCGGCCTTTTCTTCGCGGCCATCGCAAGCCTTCTGCTCGTCATGACCGCGCTGGCGATCTACCGTCCGGAGACGGAACGTGTCGGCGTCCTGCGCATCCCGACGACCCGGGGCGACCGCCTCTTCATCTCGCTCCTTGGTGCGGCCTTCATCCACCTCGCCTGGCTGGGCTTCGTCGGCCCGGACCTGTGGTGGGCCTCCGGCCTTTCCCTGCTCTACGCAGCCGCCGTGTTTCGCTACGTCTAGAAGGGAACGGCTCAAGAATGTCCTCCGGTTTGCCCGGACCGGAGGGAACAAGACCAGCGCACAAGCCGGCCAGGGCATTCACTGGGAGGAACGAATGAAAGTCACTCAATCTCACCGGCACCTGAAACTGTTCATCTCGACGAGCGTGCTGGCCATGGCGCTCGGCACGAGCGCCGCCCTCGCGGGAATGGAAGAAGCCCGCCGCTGGATCGACAACGAATTCCAGCCATCGACTCTCTCCAAGGACGAGCAGTTGAAGGAGATGGAATGGTTCGTGAACGCGGCCAAGCCCTTCGTCGGTCAGGAAATCAACGTGGTGTCCGAGACCATCACCACGCATGAATACGAGGCCAGGACCCTGGCCAAAGCCTTCTCCGAGATCACCGGCATCAAGCTCACCCACGACCTGATCCAGGAAGGCGACGTGGTGGAGAAAATCCAGACGCAGATGCAGTCGGGCCGCAACATCTACGACGCGTGGGTCAACGATTCCGACCTCATCGGAACCCATTTCCGCTACAAGCAGGCCATCCCGCTCGACGACTGGATGGCGGGCGAAGGCAAGGACGTCACTTCACCGACACTCGACATCAACGACTTCATCGGCAAGTCGTTTACAACAGCGCCGGACGGCAAGATGTATCAGTTGCCGGATCAGCAATTCGCCAACGTGTACTGGTTCCGCTACGATTGGTTCCAGCGTCCGGAGTTCAAGGAGAAGTTCAAAGCCAAATACGGCTACGATCTCGGCGTCCCGGTGAACTGGTCGGCCTACGAGGATATCGCCGAGTTCTTCACCAACGACGTGAAGGAGGTCGACGGCGTCAAGGTCTACGGCCACATGGATTACGGCCGCAAGGATCCTTCGCTCGGCTGGCGCTTCACCGACGCCTGGCTCTCCATGGCCGGCAACGGCGACAAGGGGATCCCGAACGGTCTGCCGGTCGACGAGTGGGGCATCCGCATGGAAGGCTGCCGTCCGGTCGGCTCATCGGTCGAGCGCGGCGGCGACACCAACGGCGCGGCGGCCGTCTACTCGATCACGAAATATCTCGACTGGATGAAGAAATATGCTCCGCCGCAGGCGCAGGGCATGAACTTCTCCGAATCGGGACCGGTTCCGGCACAGGGCAACATCGCCCAGCAGATCTTCTGGTACACGGCCTTCACCGCCGACATGGTGAAGCCCGGACTTCCTGTCGTGAACGCGGACGGCACGCCGAAATGGCGCATGGCGCCCTCGCCGCACGGCTCGTACTGGAAGGACGGCATGAAGCTCGGCTACCAGGATGCAGGCTCCTGGACGCTCCTGAAGTCCACGCCGGTCGACCGCCGCAAGGCGGCTTGGCTCTATGCGCAGTTCGTCACCTCGAAGACGGTCTCGCTGAAGAAGAGCCATGTGGGCCTCACCTTCATCCGCGAGAGCGACATCTGGGATAAGAGCTTCACCGAGCGGGCGCCGAAGCTCGGCGGGTTGGTCGAGTTCTACCGCTCGCCGGCGCGCGTGCAATGGACCCCGACCGGGAACAACGTGCCGGATTATCCGAAGCTCGCACAGCTCTGGTGGCAAAACATCGGCGATGCGGCCTCGGGCGCGAAGACCCCGCAGCAGGCCATGGATTCTCTGGCGGCAGCACAGGACGAAGTACTCGGACGTCTCGAGCGCGCCAATGTCCAGGGTGAGTGCGGTCCCAAGCTGAACCCGAAGACCTCGGCCGAGGATTGGATCAAGAAGGCCGCCGCTGCCGGCACGATCGCGCCGCAGCCCAAGCTCGCCAACGAAAAGCCGAAGGGCGAAACGGTCGATTACGACACGCTCATCAAGAGCTGGCCCGCGTCGCCGCCGAAGCGCAGCTGACGAAGGCCGGCCCCGCCTCTAAGGCGGGGCCTCTTCTTTCGCGGCCACCGGCGCACCTAGCCTCCCGGTCAGTATCGAAGACTGCCGATTGCCGGCAGGATCGTCGCGACGATGACCGAGGAGGCTTGTCATGCCAGATCCCGCCGGCTTTTCGCTTGGAACGTTTTCGGATCGTACCGCCGACCTGCTCGATGGTATCGCTCCCCGGCTCGTGACGATCCATGGCCGCAGGCGAGGAACATCGACCGGCTTCATCTGGCGCCCCGGCCTCGTGATCACCGCGGATGAGGCGCTGGAAGCCGACGAGGATATCCAGGTCACGCGACCGGATGGAAGCCGGGTCTCCGCGAGCCTTGTCGGACGGGACCCGAGCACGGACATCGCCCTTCTCCGGGTCGAGGAGCAGCCTCTGGCCGACATGGCGCTCGATCCGACCGACCGGCTGCGGCCAGGTCATCTCATTTTCGCCGCCGGGCGCCAGGCGGACGGTCTGAGCGCCGCCATGGGGATCGTGGCCCTCGCGGGCGGTCCCTGGCGAAGCCTGCGCGGCGGGCATATCGACCGCAGGATCCATCTGGATCTCAGGCTCGACCTTCAATCGGAAGGCGGCGTCGCCCTGGACACGGGCGGGCGGATCCTGGGCATGACCGTGCTGGGCCCCCGTGGGCGCGTTCTCGTCATCCCGTCGGAAACCATCGGGCGGGTGGCCCCGCAGCTTCTCGAGAAGGGCCATGTGGCCCGCGGCTATCTCGGCCTCGGGCTCCAGCCGGTCCGCCTCGACCAGGCGGCCGCCGATGTGGCCGGGCTCGCGCAGCCCCGCGGCCTGATCGTGATCAGCGTGGATCAGGACGGCCCTGGACAGAAGGCGGGAATCCGCCAGGGCGACATCCTCACACGGTGGAACGCCGACCCCGTGCCGTCCGTCCGCGACATCTACCGGCTTCTCGGCCCTGAAAGCGTAGGCCGGTCGGTCGACCTGGGAATCGTGAGGGCGGGTGAACATATGACCCTTGCCATCGAGGTCAGGGAGCGTCCGAAGCCTTGATAGGCGCCGGCGCCGATGGGGTGAGACTTTGCGCAAGGTGGCTCTTCACATCGACGATGCGGCCCTCCTCGACCGCATCGCCACGATCCTGGCGGACGACGCCGACATCGACACCCTGCCCCACGCGGGGCCCGACGTGGTGATCACCGATCGTTGGCCCTCGCCTGGACCGATTCCGGCGATCGTCCTGAGCGACGCACCGCAGGGATCCGCGGCGATCAGGGCCGGCGTGGGCGGAATTCTCCCGCGGGATGTCACCGCCCCGGATCTCCGGCTCGCCATGGAGGCGGTCAGCCGCGGCTTCGTCATCATGCCGCGCGGCGCCGCCGGAAGCGGGCAGGATCCAGCTCCGCCGGTCCCGACCGATCCGCCGCGGGACGATCTGCTCACGGCGCGGGAGCTCGAAGTCCTGCGCCTCCTGGCGGAAGGCGCCTCGAACAAGCTGATCGCCCGCAGGCTCGGGATCTCGTTCCACACCGCGAAGTTCCACGTCGCCTCGATCGCCGCGAAGCTCGATGCGACGGGACGGACGGATGCCGTCGCGCAGGCCGTCCGTCTGGGCCTCATCCTCCTGTGAGGATTGATCCTGTCATCCTTGGCGATCTGCTCAGGCTCTTGGTTCCCGCGCCGCGCATCACCACATGATGTGAAATAGCGTTATCCCTGGAGGGCCCCATGCTCGATCGCACTCCAACCTTTCTCCTTCATCCCCAGAGTTCAGCTTCAGCCTCGTCATCGACCTCCGATGACCGGAACGATGCGGTGCTGCTTGACTCCTACTCCCATGCCGTCACCGGCGTCGTGGACCGCATCGGTCCCGCGGTCGTGCGGGTCGAGCCGCAGGTCTCGGGCCGAACGGCCGGGATGGGGTCCGGCGTCTTCATCTCGCCCGACGGGCTTCTGCTCACCAACAGCCACGTCATGCAGGGCGCCCGGGAGGCGCAGCTCACCGGTTCGGACGGACGCACCATCGCGGCGCGGGTCATCGGCGATGATCCGGACACGGATCTGGCCCTGCTGCGCGCCGACGCCGACCGGCCGCCCTTCGCCACCCTGGGCGACTCCAAGCGCCTGAAGCGCGGCCAGATCGCGATCGCCATCGGCAATCCGCTCGGATTCGAGTCGACCGTGACGGCCGGGGTCGTCTCGGCTCTCGGACGAAGCCTGAGGGCCAAGTCCGGGCGCCTCATCGACGACGTGATCCAGACGGATGCCGCCCTGAACCCGGGCAATTCCGGCGGGCCGCTGGTCGCGAGCACCGGCGAGGTGATCGGCATCAACACCGCCGTCATCATGGGTGCGCAGGGCATCTGCTTTGCCGTCGCGAGCAACACGGCAAGCTTCGTCGTGTCGGAGCTGATCCGCCACGGGCGTGTCCGGCGAGCCTCGATCGGCATCGCCGGACAGACGGTGCCGGTCCCACGGCGCGTCAGCTATGCGGCCGGGCTGGCGGGAACGTTCGGCGTCGTGATCGCGGCCGTGGAACCGGGCAGCCCTGCGGAGAAGGCGCATCTCGAACAGGGAGACGTGATCCTCTCCCTGGACGGGGAGCCGGTCGGCGGCGTCGACGATCTCGTGCGCCTGCTGAACGGCGAGCGGATCGGGCGCGTCGTCGAGCTCGTCCTTCTCAAGAAGGGCGAAATGCACACCGTGACGATCACGCCGGTGGAACGCAGGACCAAAGCCGCTCGTCCGGAGTGACCCCGATCAGGGGTCTCGAGCGGAGACCGACTGCCTAAAGCATCGGACGGGAAGAGTGGACCCAGATCCGGGATCGGATCCGATGCTCCACTCTTGGCCGGCGCATCGTTGATCGCGGCCCGCTTTCGTCCGCAGGATGCGCTCGGCCGTCTTCCGATCGCGTTCACCGGGACAAGACCGGTGATGACGTGAGAATTACACATCCGGACCGCACAACCTTTCCACGTCATGGCCGGCCTTGTGCCGGCCATCCCGATGCGGAAAAGCGCCGCGCCACAGACAAGCGGGATCACCGGGACGAGCCCGGTGATGACGTGGAGACGGTGGTCAGGGCCGGTGACAACACCCTCAACGTCATGGCAGCCTCCGCCCTTCCCACGACCCACCCACGTCATGGCCGGCCTCGTGCCGGCCATCCCGATCGGAAAGGCGCGGCGCTTCAAGCCATCGGGATCACCGGGACGAGCCCGGTGATGACACCCTCTCCCCGTCATGGTCGGCCATCCCGATTGTCCGATGCTCAACCCCTTGAGCGGCGCACCGTTCGACGCGAAAAACCGGGTCCACTCTTCACGTCCGACGCGCTAGTCCTTGTCCGGTTGAAGGTCCGCCTCTTCCAGCCAGGAAGGGTCGAGCGTGAACAGGTCCTGCGGCCGGGCGACGCCTCTCAGGGCGTAGCGACCGACCGACACCAGACATGTCCGATCGTCCTCGGCGGCGGTCGAGAAGAAGGCCGACGACACGAGGACGTCCCGCTCGACGGAGCGGCACAGGGCGCCGATCCGGCTGACCTCGTTCACGGCCGGCCCCACGACGGTGAAATCGAGGCGATCCTGGCTGCCGATGTTGCCATAGAAGACCTCGCCGATGTGGAGGCCGAGATAGGCGCTCGTGACCGGCAGGCCGCAGGACCGTCGCTCTTCGTTCAAAGCCCGGATCCTGGATTGCATCAGACGCTCCGCCTTGAGAGCGCATCGGCAGGCGTCGCTCGGATCCTCGTCCCTGAAGATGGCGAGCGTTCCATCTCCGATCAGCTTCAGCACATCGCCGCCCGCCTCGTAGATGGAGGAGATGATCGCCTCGGCATAATCGTTCAGGAACGGGATGATCTGCTCGGGCTCGGCCGTCTCGGTGATGTGAGTGGATCCATGCAGATCGCTGAACCACAGGACGGCCTTGATCCGGTCGGTGACGCCGCGGGCGATGCGGCCATTGAGGACGAGCCGGCCCGCATCGCGGCCGAGATAGGTCTCGACGAGCGTCTTGGCGATGCGCGCGAGCGAGGCGCATTTCATGGCGAGCATCAGGGGAGACGCCAGTTCGCGCAGAAACGTGATCTCATCGTCGCTGAAGCCCGACGGCGCATCGGTCATCCAGGACGAGTAGAACGAATCCATCTCGCCGATGGCGCCCTCCGCCGCGAAGCGATGGATCAGCGCGAGATAGTCCGTCTGGCCCTCGGCGCGCAGGTCCTTGAGAATGGAGAAGTCATCGGGGTGACCAGGCCCGAGGCGCCGCCGCAGGAAGTCCTCGCCGCTGACGTGAAGGTGATAATAGGTGCTCCGGCGCCAGTTCTCCGCGGCCTGCCCCTCCACGTTGGTGCGGCCGTATTCCACGACGGGGGCAAGGCCCTCCTGGTCGTCGCGACGCCAGCGGAACACCCGTCCCTCATGGATCGGGTGCAGCGTGTCGATGACGATGTTCACGCCCGAAACGGGCATGCCTTCCGCGATCAGGCGATCGCAGAAGCCATTCAGGAGCTCGAGCTCCGACATGCCGGTCAGCCCGGCCTCGGTGACCCATTTCGCGATCCTTCCTGCCCCGGCTGAGTCCATGGGGGTCCTTTCACGGCGATTCTGCCGGCCATCCATGACAGCACATCGGGTGGCCGGTCAAAGGCGGGCGCCCTTCAGCGATGGGGTGCCCGCCAGCTATTCGGCCGGCGACGGGCGAGCTCCCGTCGCCGCAGCGGCCTTCGCGGCCCGGCGCTTGAACATCCGCAGGACCACCGTGCGCACGGCCACATAGAAGACCGGCGTCAGGAACAGTCCGAACACGGTCACGCCGAGCATGCCGGCGAACACCGCCGTTCCCAGCGCCTGCCTCATCTCGGCTCCCGGCCCGGTCGCGATGGCAAGAGGCAGAACGCCCAGGATGAACGCGAACGCCGTCATGAGGATCGGGCGCAGCCGGAGCCGGCAGGCTTCGACGACCGCCTCCACGGGGGTCTTGCCGTCGAACTCCGCCTGCCGGGCGAATTCCACGATCAGGATGGCGTTCTTCGCCGCGAGGCCGACGAGAACCACGAGGCCGATCTGGGTCAGGATGTTGTTGTCCTGCCCCCGGATCATCACGCCGATCAGCGCCGAGAGAACGCCCATCGGGACGATCAGGATGATCGCGATGGGCAGGGACCAGCTTTCGTACTGCGCCGCGAGCACGAGGAACACGAACAGCACCGACAGGGCGAAGATGAACACCGCCGTGTTGCCGGTCTGGCGCTCCTGGAACGCCAGTTCCGTCCACTCGAAGCCCATGCCGGGTGACAAACTCTGCCGGATCAGCGACTCCATGGTGTCGAGCGCCTCGCCCGACGAGACGCCGGGCGCGGCGTTCCCCTGCAGGGCCACCGAGGTGAACATGTTGTAGCGCTGGATCAGGTCGGGGCCCGAGACCTCCCGCATCTCGACGAGCGTGCCCAGCGGCACGAGAGCGCCCGTCGACGAGCGGACCCGCAGCCGGTTGATGTCCTCCTGGTCGATCCGGAAGCGCTGGTCCGCCTGCGCGCGAACCTGATAGACGCGGCCGAAGGCATTGAAGTCGTTGACATAGGCCGTGCCGAGGTTGATGCGGAGGGTTTCGAAGATGTTCGGGATGGGCACGTTCAGGATGCTCGCCTTCTGCCGGTCGATCTCCAGATAGACCTGCGGCGAGTTGGCCGAGAAGGTGGTGAAGACGCCGGCCAGATTCGGGTTCTGCCGCGCCTGCCCCATCAGCTGGTAGGCCGTCGCGAGGATCCCGCGCACGTCGTCGCCGGTCCGGTTCTGAAGCTGGACCTTGAATCCGCCCGAATTGCCGAGGCCGCGGACCGGCGGCGGCGGGATGGCGATGATGAACGCCTCCTCGATCTGCTGCATGCGGGCGAAGAGGTCGCCGATGATCTTCGTCCCCGATTCCCCGGCCTCGATGCGCTCGTCGAAAGGCTTGAACGCCGCGAAGATCGCCGCAGCGTTGGTCGCGTTGGTGAAGGTCGCACCCGAGAAGCCCGCGAAGGCGACCGCATTCCGCACGCCGGGCGTCTCCTGGATGATCTTGGAGGCTCTCTGGACCACCGCATCGGTGCGCGACAGGGATGAGCCGTCCGGCAGCTGGATCACCACGATGGCATAGCCCTGGTCGAGCACCGGGATGAAGCCGCGCGGCACGTGATTGGCGATCCACACGGTGCCGGCCAAAAGTCCCACATAGATGGGCAGCACGATCAGCTTGTGACGGGCGAACGCTCCGACCGCCCGGGCGTAGCCGTTCGACGTCACGTCGAAGCCGCGGTTGAACCCGTTGGCCAGCGATCTCCCGAGCCGGGCCGCCGGGTTCCTGGAATGCTCCGGGTTGTGCGGCTTCAGGAGGAATGCCGCCAAGGCCGGCGACAGGGTCAGCGAATTGAAGGCCGAGATCACCGTCGACACGGCGATCGTCAGGGCGAACTGACGGTAGAACTGACCGGAAATGCCCGGAATGAAGGCCGTCGGCACGAACACCGCCACAAGGACCAGCGCGATGGCCACGAGCGCGGTTCCGACCTCGTCCATGGTCGTGTGCGCGGCATCCCGCGGCGACATCCCGAGGGCGATGTTCCGCTCCACGTTCTCCACCACGACGATCGCATCGTCGACCACGATGCCGATGGCCAGGACCAGGCCGAACAGGGTCAGCGTGTTGATCGAGAAGCCGAGGGCCGCCATGAACGCGAAGGTGCCGATCAGCGAAACCGGAATCGCCACGATGGGGATGATCGCCGTGCGCCAGCTCTGCAGGAACACGAACACCACGATCACGACGAGGGCCGTGGCCTCGAAGAGGGTCTTGTAGACCTCGTTCACGCTCTCGGCGATGAATTCCGTGGGATTATAGACGATCTCATAGGCGATCCCCGGGGGGAAATTCGCCTTGAGCTCTTCCATGGTCCGGATGATCTGCTCCGACGCGGCGAGCGCATTGGTGCCGGGCCGCTGAAAAATTCCCAGGGCGACGGCAGGCCTGCCGTTGAGATAGGAATTCGTCACGTAGTCCTGAGCCCCGAGCTCGATGCGGGCCACATCCTGCAGGCGCACGAGACGCCCGTCGCGGGCCTGGACGATGATCTGCCGGAACTGGCGCGGATCCTCGAAGCGCCCCTGGGTGGTCACCGTCAGCTGGAAGGCCGCATCGGTCGGCGTCGGCTCCTGACCCAGGGCGCCGCCCGAGACCTGGACGTTCTGTTCCTGAATGGCGCGCACCACCTCGCTCGACGTCATGCCGTAGGAGGCGAGCTTCTCAGGGTCGAGCCAGATCCGCAGGGAGTATTGCCGCTCCCCGAAGATGATGAGATCGCCTACGCCATCGAGGCGCAGCAGGATGTCACGCACATAGTTGCGGGCATAATTCGAGACGTAAAGCTGATCGTACGAGCCGTCCGGGGAGAGCATGTGCACGACCATCATCAGGTCGGGCGAGCTCTTGAGGGTCGTGACCCCGAGGCGGCGCACCTCCTCGGGCAGGCGCGGCGTCGCAATCGCCACCCGGTTCTGGACGAGCACCTGCGCCTTGTCGAGATCGGTGCCGAGCTTGAACGTGATCGTCAGCGCCATGGCGCCGTCACCGGTGGAATAGGAGGACATGTACAGCATGTCCTCCACACCGTTGACCTGCTGTTCGAGCGGCGTGGCGACCGTTGCCGCGACCGTCTGAGCATCGGCTCCCGGATAGCTCGCCCGGACGACGACGGTCGGCGGCGCGATCTCCGGATACTGCGCGACCGGCAGGGTCGAGTAGGCGATCCCGCCGATGATCAGGAAGAGCGCCGACAGGACTGTCGCGAAGATGGGACGGTCGACGAAGAAATGGGCAAAGCGCATGGAAGCGCCCTCCTCGCGTAGGTTCAGCTGCCGTTTCGTTCCCGGACCGGGGGAAGGGTCGTCATCTGCGGCGTGATCGGCGCGCCGGGCCGGACCCGGACGAGGCCGTTCACGACCACCGTCTCATTGCCGGTCAGTCCGTCACGGATGACCCGGTAGCCGTCGATCCGCGGACCGATCCGCACGGGCTTGAGATTGACGATGTTGTTCTCGCCCACCACGTAGACCACCCGCCGGTCCTGGTCGCTGCCGATGGCCTCGTCGGGCAGGAGGATGCCCTGATAGGGATCGGATGCGCCGACCGTCACGCGGCCGAACAGTCCGGGGGTGAGGAACATGTCCTTGTTCTCGAACACGGCGCGCAGGCGGATCGTGCCGCTGGCCGCGTCGAGCCTGTTGTCCACGAAGTCGAGCAGCCCCTTGCGCTGTCCGAGGCGCTCGTCCGTCAGCGTGAGCACGACCTCGTTCGTCTCGCCATTGGCGGATGTCTTGGTCCCGCCCTTCGCCTGGCGTGAATAGGCAAGATACGAACGCTCGTCCACATCGAAGTAGAACTGGATCGGATCGAGCGAGAGGACGTTGGTCAGGATCGTCTCGTTGGCGTTGACCAGGTTCCCCTCGGAGACGAGCTTGCGCGAAATGCGTCCCGACAGGGGTGACTTGATCTGAGTGAACTCCACGTCGAGCTGGGCCTGCCGCAGGGCCGCCTGGGCCCGGTCCAGCTCGGCCTTCGCGGTCAGAAAGGCTTGCCGCCGCTGGTCGAACAGCTGGTCGGCGATGTTGCCGGTCCGGCGCAGCTGCTCGGCGCGGTCCAGATCGCTCTGAGCGAATTCCAGGCGGACCTGCGAGGACGTGACGGCCGATTGCGCCTGCTCGAGCGTGTTGCGGTACGGACGAGGATCGATGGTGAAGAGGAGATCGCCGGCCTTGACGAAGGTGCCGTCCTGGAAATGAACCTTGTCGAGGTACCCGGACACCCGTGACCTGATATCGACCTGATCGGTGGCCTCGAACCGTCCGATGAAGTCGGTCCGCTCGACGATGTCCTTCACGACGGGTTTCGCGACCGTCACCGGCGGGGGCGGCTGCGCGGGGCCGCCCTGAGCCAGGGCCAGGTTCGCCGATGCGATCCACGACAACAGAACGCTGGAAACAACCAAGGACCGAGGAAAGCGCATGCGTAACCTCCTGAGCGGCATTATCGACGCAGCACTGGACTTCCGAATGTCAGCTTATGGCCCTGTACGCGATGGCGCGCGGGAGAGCTTCTGTTCTTGTTGCGATGCAATACTAGACATCGTTGCGCGCCTGACAAGATGCGCAACATCGAAACGGCGGGATTGCGAAGCCTGCCTCCGCCACGTGGATCGACACCATCCTCGTGAGATTCGAACGAAAGGAACCGAGACCGTATTGTGGGAACACCCCAGACCGGCGACCACCTAGCCGCTTGGCTAGGTGGTCAGGTGTAGGCGTCGCGCAGGTCGAGGGTGCTTTTCTGCCCGATGTGACGGTAATTGTCGGAGAGCCATGTGCGGGCGGCCCTTCTGCCGAGGTCCTTCAGCTCCTTGAAGAAGCTCCATTGGGCGCTGAGCCGCGACGCGGCGGTGAACTCGTCGAGCTTTTCACCTCCATGGATCCGGTGCATGAAGACCCGCTTGTAGTCCTTGGTCGAAAGCTTGCCCTCGTCGATGAGCCGGGTCACGAACTCGATCGACCTGAACTGCTGCAGCAGGTTGGCATTGAAGGTGACCTCGGTCAGGCGATTCTGGATCTCCTGCACGGTCCGCGGGGTCGAGCGGCGTTCGATCGGATTGATCTGGACCAGCAGGATGTCGTCCGACATCGTTTCGTAGAAGAGCGGAAAAAGCGCCGGATTGCCCGTATAGCCGCCATCCCAGTACGGCTCCCCGTCGATCTCGACGGCCCTGAAGATCATCGGCAGGCAGGCCGAGGCCAGCACGTGGTCGACGGTCAGTTCCGGGCCTTTGAAGATCCGGATCTTCCCGGACCAGACATTGGTTGCTGCGATGAACAGCTTCGCATCCTTGCAGGCCCTGACCCGCTCGAAATCGATCAGGCTGGTCAGGGCATCGCGCAGGGGATTGATGTCGAGGGGATTGAGATCGTAGGGGCTTGCGACCCGGGACCATGCATCGAACCAGAGATGGGAGGACTCGTTCATGCTCCAGTAGCTCAGCAGACGGTCGAACAGGGACCGCTGGAGCGGCGAGAGCACGCCGTCGAGGCTCACCCGCTTCCAGAACGTGCGCAGTTGCTCGCGGGCGCCGTCCCGTCCACCTTCGAGCCATCCCTCGAAGAGCACGACGGCATTCATGGAGCCGGCGCTCGCCCCCGTGATCGCCTCGATGGTGAGACGCCCGTCCTCGAGAAGATAGTCGAGCACACCCCAGGTGAAGGCTCCGTGCGCGCCGCCGCCCTGGAGCGCCAGCGATATCGACTTCTCGGCATTGGGGCACTGAAGCCCCCGCACAGGGCTTTTGTGGCTTTCCGCTCGACCCGTCATCGGATGCTCCTGTCGTCGACCGGGAGACTACCACGATGGGAGATCGGGAGCGCAAGTGACGGCGGTGCCCATCGCAGGACGCGGCACTCACGAGACAACGAGCGGTTCCGACGAGCTTGGCTTTGTGACCAGGGCGGGCTTTACTGATTCGACTCCATCGAGGACGCGTGCCGATGAGCCAGTTCTTCACCGACCTGATCACCCTGTGGGTCGTCATCGACCCGATCGGAACCCTCCCGGTGTTTCTTGCCGTCACGGCCGGCATGAGTGCCGCGACCGCCCGGCGAACGGCTCTGCGGGCCACGGTGGCGGCCTTCTTCGTCCTCCTGTTCTTCGTGGTGGCCGGACAGGTGCTGCTTCAGGCCATGGACATCAATCTCGACGCCTTCCAGATCGCCGGCAGCATCGTTCTTTTCCTGTTTGCCCTCACGATGATTTTCGGAGAGCCGAAGGCGGAATCCGAAGAAAAAGATATCGTCACCTCGGATGTGGACCGTTCGATCTACCCGCTGGCCATCCCCTCCATCGCCGGTCCGGGCGCCATGCTGGCGGTCGTATCGCTCACGGACAACAGCAAGTTCGACCTCTCAGAACAGGCCGAGACGGTCGCCCAGATGGCCCTCGTCCTGCTCGTCACGCTGGCGCTCATGCTGATGGCGTCTCGGATCATCAAGTTCATCGGCGACGCAGGCGCCAGCGTCATCAGCCGGGTCATGGGGCTCATTCTCGCCAGCGTGGCCGTGAACGGGATCGTCCTGGGCATCAAGCAGGCGTTCAACCTTGCCCCTTAGAGCATCGGATGGATCCCAAACGTGCAAGTCCACTTTTGGGTCCGATGCTTTAGAGCTGCTTCCACTCACGTGGAATCATCTCTCTTCTTGGCCTCGCCGCATCGTCTGACGGTGAACCGGATCCACTTCACCGGAAAATGCTCCAGGGCATGGACCGCGGGCTGATACCCGTTGAAAAAGCGGAGCCTTGGCGAGGAGATGGTGGGCCCGGCAGGACTCGAACCTGCAACCAGACCGTTATGAGCGGCCGGCTCTAACCATTGAGCTACAGGCCCTTCCGAGGAAGGCAAGGGAACCTCTAAGGGAAGGAAAGCCGTCCGTCACCCCTTGCATGGCGGAAGGCGTGGCTCTCGTCCGGGCCCGAAGTCCCGACGGGAGGAGCGGTCCCGGATCGGGACCGATCATGTTCCTGTAATACATCTCAAAAGCCGTCAAGCCGGTTTCGCGCGGGCCTGACCGGGCCGGCTGTCGCATGACCCCTCGACGGCTCTGAAACCGGGAGCCCTCTTGACCCCTGCCGGGTTCGGCCATCTGTCTGCTTTCATGGCCGAATCGGATCGCCCGGGCCGGACAGGACAGGGAGGACAGGATGGGGCTGCTGATCGACGGCGTCTGGCAGGACCAGTGGTACGACACCAAGAGCACCGGCGGACGCTTCGTGCGCAAGGCATCGGCCTTCCGCAACTGGGTCACCGCCGACGGCTCGCCGGGTCCGACCGGAGACGGCGGCTTCAAGGCGGAGGCAGGACGCTATCATCTGTACGTGTCGCTCGCCTGCCCCTGGGCCCATCGCACCCTGATCATGCGCAGGCTCAAGGGCCTGGAGGGGATGATCGGCCTTTCCGTCGTGCACTGGCGCATGCTCGAGCATGGCTGGACCTTCGAGGAAGGTCCCGGCGTCATCCCGGACCCGATCCGTCAGGCGCGCTATCTCCATCAGGTCTACACGGCCGCGCAGCCCGACTACACCGGCCGCGTCACGGTGCCGGTGCTCTGGGACAAGGCGACCGGGACGATCGTGAACAACGAATCCGCCGAGATCATCCGCATGATGAACGCGGCCTTCGACGGGATCGGCGCCACGCCGGGAGACTACTGTCCGCTGGACCGGAAGGAGGAGATCGACAGCCTGAACGCCCGCGTCTACGACAATGTCAACAACGGCGTCTACAAGGCGGGCTTCGCGACCACGCAGCAGGCCTACGAGGAGGCCGTGCGCCCGCTCTTCGAAACCCTCGACTGGCTCGACGAGCGCCTCTCCTCCCGCCGCTATCTCTGCGGCGACCGGCTGACCGAGGCCGACATCAGGCTGTTCACGACCCTGGTGCGCTTCGACCCGGTCTATGTCGGGCACTTCAAATGCAACCTGCGCCGAATCGCCGACTACCCGAACCTCTCGGGCTATCTGCGCGACATCTACCAGACGGACGGCATCGCCGGGACGGTGAACATGGCGCACATCAAGGGGCATTACTACGAGAGCCACAGGACCATCAATCCCGCAGGGATCGTGCCGGCCGGACCGATTCTCGACCTCGACGCGCCGCACGGTCGCGAGAAGTCTCAAGGCTTGTAGATCTCGACCGCTTCGGCGAATCCTTCGACCTCGTGGGCTCCGAGGGGCGAAGGATTGCCCCAGAGATGCTCGACGAAGGGCTTCGACATGAGCAGCGGCTCGCCGAGGCTCTTGTTCAGCTCGGCGATGCGGCTGGCGAGGTTCACGTCGCGGCCGATCACCGTGAAATCCAGGCGCTGGCCCGATCCGACATTGCCGTAGGCGGCGTCGCCGTGGTGGAGCGCGAAGCCCACGTTGATCGGCACCGGGAAGCGGCCCTCGTTGTTGGCCGCCTCGATGCGTCGCAGCGCCTTCGTGGCCGCGGTGAGCGCCGATTGCGCGGCCCCGCCCGTATCGTCGCCCTTGTCCCGCACGATGGCGAGAAGCCCGTCGCCCAGATATTTCAGCACCTCGCCACCCTCGTCCTCGATGGGCGGCACGAGGCAGTCGAAATAGTTGTTCAGGAGATCGACCGCGCTCTCGGGGCTCAGGGTCGAGGAGATATGCGTGTAGTCGCGCATGTCGGCGAACAGGATGGCCGAGCGGATGCGCGTCACCTGCCCGCGCTGGATGGCGCCCGACAGGATCGCCTTGTGAGGATCGTCGCCCACATAGATGCGCAGCACCTCGTCGAGCCGGTTGCTCGTCGCGCGAAGTTCGGTCACGAGGGCAAAGGACGGGATGACCATGCGCAGGATCGTCAGCTCCCGTGTGCCGAATCCCTGCGCCGACCGGGTCGCGAACGAGATCGCGTTCTCGGCCCCGTTGGTGAAGCGGATCGGGATGGTCACGTAGTGGCGGTAGCCCGCCTCCTTCAGCTCCGGGATGATCGGGAACAGGTCGTCCGGGGTGTTCGCGAGATCCAGGACGAGCCACTGGCCCGTCCGGTTCACGTGGGCGAAGGGGCTCGTCTGGTAGACGGTCTCGCGGCGGTCGCCATGGGGCAGGTAGCGGACCACAGTCCCCTCCTCCCGGGTCCAGAAGCGCCCGATGCCGGCATATTCCGAATGCAGGGTCTCGATGGCCGAGACCGCCCGGTCGATCGGCAGGCCGAGCTCGATCAGCCGGTCGAGGAAGCCCGACAGCACCTCGTTGGGATCCTCCATCTGGCCGGCGACCGTGATCAGCCAGTCCCGTAATGCGATGACGCGCGCGAGGCTTTCGGCGTCGAGGCTTCGCGCCATCGTCAGCAGGTCGTCCGAGGAGATCGAAGGGAGCGAGGGTGACATCATATGGCCAAGGTGTGTTGCCCCCGCGGATCCTTCAAGCCGCGGGAAAACTTTCCATCATCAAAGCTGGGATCCCCGGCACCAAAGGGCAATGGCTTTGACAGAAGCCGGCCGCCGGAATAGAGCCAAGCCATGGCAAGCATCGAACCGCTTTTCGTCACCAAAGTCTACCGCGCCGAGATGACGGGCGCCAAGTCCGAGCGTCGCAACGCGGAGCTGGAGGCGGCCTGCCTGTCCATCGCCGAGGACGACGAGGCCGGCCAGCGCTGGTGCGACAAGCACGGCTATCCGGGCTATACGTCCTACGCGTCCCTGAATGACCTGCCCTGGCGGGTGCCTGTCTTCGGCGAGCTCCTGAAGGACCTCGACAAGCACGTGGCGGCCTTCGCCAAGGAGCTCGAATTCGATCTCCAGGGCCGCAAGCTCGTGCTCGACAGCCTGTGGATCAACATCCTCCCGCCCGGCGGCATCCACACCTCGCACATCCACCCGCATTCCGTGATCAGCGGCACCTACTACGTGACGATCCCGGAAGGCGCGAGCGCGCTCAAGCTCGAGGATCCGCGCCTCGGATTCATGATGGCCGCCCCGCCGCGCAAGGCCAAGGCGCGTCCGGAGAACCGGCAGTTCGCCTATATGAAGCCGGTCCCCGGGACGGTCCTGCTCTGGGAAAGCTGGCTGCGCCACGAGGTGCCCTTGAACGAGGCCGAAAGCGAGCGCATCAGCGTAAGCTTCAATTATTCCTGGCAGTAGGGGCTGTCAGCGCATCGTGCGGACCCAGAGGGCCGCGTCAGCGACCCGAAGGGCCGAACGATGCGCCGCTTCAGGAATTGAGCATCGGATCGATCCCAAAAGCGGGTCCACTTTTCACGTCCGATGCTTTCGTCCGCGGGACTTGGTCGGTCGGGTGGCCTCCGTCGACAGGCGCACTGACCGTCCATAAGCGCTCTGACCCTCATGGCCGGTGATGACGACGGTGGGGACCTTCCGGTCGAGCGCCGGGTCAGGGTTCGGACATCCCCGTCGGGCCGCCCCTCAGACCTCCGCCCACATCCGGAACAGATTGGCGCTGCTCTTCGCCAGGAGGTCGAATTCCGGCGTCTTGCCGGACTGGGCGAAGAGGCTGCGCTTGGCCGTCTCCAGATCGAACAGAAGCTCGCGCCGGGCGCTGTCGCGCACATAGCTCTGGGCCCAGCCCACGGCCACGACCCGCTCGCCGCGGGTGACGGGCGCAACCCGGTGCAGGCTCGTCGAATCATAGGCGACGAGGTGACCGGCCGGCAGCTTCACCTCCTCCTCGCCGGAGACCGATTCGATCACGAGTTCTCCGCCATCATAGGATTCCGGATCGGCCAGGAAGAGCGTGAAGGACACATCGGTGCGAAGACCGTTCATCAGCGGATTGTCCACATGCGACCCGTAGGCCTTGCCCTCGCCGTATCGAGCGAAGGTCAGCGGCGTCAGCACTTTCGGGCGCACGGCGAGGCTGAAGACCTCGTTGCCGAGGATTGCCGTCGAGACCTTGTCCCGGAGCAGCGTGAGCGCGGCGCCTTCACGGGCCTGCTCGTTGTCCTTGACGAGCCTCGCGCTCCACCCGGCCGTGGCGCGGCCGTCCTCGAAACGCATGGCGCCCAAAGTGGCCCGAACCTCCTCGAGGTCGGCCGGAGGGAGGATGTCCGCGATCGTGATGAGCATGATGGGCACCTTCGGGCTTGCCAGGAATCCCCATATTCGGTAGCTAAGCCCTTGTAAAGACACGCAGTTTTTAGTCGTTCTAAACTAGCCGGCAGTCGCTGCCGCGCCGAGGGGAAACCATGAAGAAACGGAAGATCTGGGCGGGCCTGAGCTCCGCCGTCCTGGCTGCTGCGCCGGCCGCCGCGCAGGCGACGGCCCTGCACGTCCAGCCCCAGGCCGGGATCGAGGCCAAGGCCGACCAGACCCTGCTCCAGCTTGCTCAGCATCAAGGCCACGCGGCACCGGCCGCGACGGCGGGCGGCGATGGAGAGGGCGAAGGCGGCGGTGCCGCCCAGCTGCCGGCGCCCATCCACGTCTATCGCGGCATCGAGATGATCCGGGGCCATCTCCTGGTCGGCGCGGAGCTGATCGAGGCGGGCCGCTGGGCCGACGCCCTGCCCCACTTCCTGCATCCGGAGGAAGAGATCTACGGCAGCATCCGCGATCAGCTGAAGACCTTCAACATCGCCCCCTTCCAGGCGGCCCTGAAATCCCTGTCCCAGACCGTGAAGGCGAAGAACAAGGACGCCTACGCCCGCGCCCGCGCGGCCATCGACGAGCGTCTGGCCGCCGCCGAGACGGCCGTGAAGGCGAAGCAGGAGAACGGCACCTATTTCGTGCTCGAAACGGCTCTCGAGGTTCTGCAGCAGGCCGCCGACGAGTACGAGGAGGCGGTCGAGAAGGGCCGCATCGCCAACGTGGTCGAGTACCAGGATGCGCGGGGCTTCGTGCTGGAGGTGGATCGCCTCGTGGGGACGGTCATGCCCGCCGCCTCGGCCAAGAGCGCCGACGCCGCCAAGGCCCTGCAGGCGAGCCTCGACGACCTGAAGGCCACCTTCCCGGCCGTGACGCCGCCCAAGCAGGCCGTCAAGGATATCAGCCAGTTCCTGAGCGACGTCTCGAAGTTCGAGCTGCAGCTCGGAAACTTCCACTAACCTTCATGCTGCGCAAAGGCTTCGCCAGGACCGGCCGAGGATTCGCAGGCCTTGCGCTCGCGGTCCTCGTCGGCGGAGCGGCCGACACATCCGCTCCGCTCGACATCGCCCATTGGCGGCAGGCCTTTGCGCGTCCGGACCACGCGCCGAACCCGGCCGGCAATCCGGCCACCCCGGAGAAGGTGGCGCTCGGCGCGAAGCTGTTCGAGGATGCCCGCCTGTCGGGCGCCGGCGACGTGGCCTGCGCGAGCTGCCACCAGGCCGAGCTGTCCTTCTCCGACGGCGTCGACCGCCATGTCGGTCATGACGGGCAGCCCCTCGACCGGCGGACGCCCCCTCTCTGGAACTTGGCCTGGGGCCTGTCCTTGTTCTGGGACGGCCGGGCTCCGAGCCTGGAGGCGCAGGCCATGGTGCCCATCGAGAACGAGCGCGAGATGGCCGGCAACCTGCAGACCGCCCTGCGCACGCTGTCCGCCGATCCGCAGATCCGTCAGGGATTCGCGCAGGCTTTCCCGGATGATCCGGCGGTCACGCAGGCCAATCTGGCCAAGGCCTTGGCGGCTTTCCAGCGCACGCTCGTCTCGCCGGAAACCCGGTTCGACCGCTGGGTCAAGGGTGACGATGCGGCGCTGGAGCCCGACGAGCTCGCGGGCTTCTCCCTGTTCGTCGGAAAAGCCGGCTGCGTGGCCTGCCACCACGGCTGGCGCTTCACCGATGAAGCCTTCCACGACATCGGCCTGGCGAGCGAGGACAAGGGCCGCGGACCCGTTCTCCGCGTCGGCGCGGCGGATCATGCCTTCAAGACGCCGAGCCTGCGCGAGCGGGTCTGGTCGGCCCCCTACATGCACGACGGCTCGCTGGCGACCTTCGAGGATGTGATCGATCATTATGCCGGGCACGTGGTGCAGCGCCCCACCCTCTCGGCCGACATTCCACGGCGGATCGCGCTCAGCGAGGGCGAACGCGCGCAGCTCGTCGCGTTCCTCAACACCCTGTCCAGCGACGACCCTCCCCGCCCGGCGAGCCTGCCGGCGCGGACGATGACCCTGGGTGATGTTGCCGATGCGGTCCCGGCCTCCACGGTCAGCCAGAAGGACCGGCGCTTCACGCCGGGCGCCATCCTCCTGAAGCTGGGCGAGGCCCTGCGCATTCTCAACGACGACACCCGCGTCCACAACGTGCGCCTCGACGGGCCGGGAAAGAGCTTCAGCTCCGACGCCCAGAACCCGGGCGATACGGTCACGATCGGGTTCGATCAGCCCGGCCATTACGACGTGATCTGCGGCATCCACCCGGAAATGCGCCTGAGCGTGGACGTGGCCCAGTCCCGCTGAGGACGCGCCGACGGAATGAGAAATACACGCCTCGTTTCCGGCGACACGGCCCCGAAGGCTGCGCTAGAACAGGGTCATGCCCATGCTCCGCGACGACGACACTCTCTTTGCCGCCCTGATCGCCCGCGATCCGTCCTATGACGGGTTCGCCTATGTGGGCGTGAAGACGACCGGGATCTTCTGCCGATTGACCTGCCCGGCCCGGAAGCCGAAGCGCCAGAACGTGGTGTTCTTCTCCTGCCGGGATGCCGCCCAGGACGCAGGCTTTCGTCCCTGCCTGCGCTGCAGGCCCCTCGACCTCAGGCGCCCGACGAGCGGCGCGCTCGACCCCTTGCGGGACCGGATCAGGGCCGAACCGGAGCGGCGGTGGAGCGCCGAGGACGTGCGGGCTCTCGGCTACGATCCTTCCACCGTGCGGCGCGCGTTCCAGCGCGAATACGGCGTGACGTTCGTGCAATATGCGCGCTCGCAGCGGCTCGGACGCGCGGTGAGCACGTTGCAGCAGGGAGGCTCGGTGATGGAGGCCCAGCTCGATGCCGGCTACGAATCCGGCAGCGGGTTTCGCGACGCGATCAGCCGGCTCATCGGCGATGCGCCGATCCGCATGCCGGCCCGGCAGATCCTGACCGCGCAATGGATCGACACGCCCATCGGGGCCATGCTGGCCGTGGCCGACGACGCGGGCGTGCACCTGCTCGAATTCGCCGAGCGCAAGGCGCTTCCGACCGAGATCGCGCGGCTGCGCAGGCGCGTCGGGCCGATCTCCTTCGGGCGGCACCCGATGCTCGATGCGCTCGCCGGGCAGCTGGAGCCGTATTTCGCCGGCCGCTCGGCTTCCTTCACCGTTCCGATCGCTCAGAAGGGCACGCCGTTCGAGACCACGGTGTGGGAGGCGCTGCGGCGGATTCCCGCCGGACACACGCGCAGCTACGGCGAGATCGCCAGGCTCATCGATCGACCCGACGCGCCCCGCGCGGTGGCGCGGGCGAACGGAGCCAACCAGGTGGCGATCGTCGTTCCCTGCCATCGCGTGATCGGCGCCGACGGTTCGCTCACCGGCTATGGCGGCAAGATCTGGCGCAAGCAATGGCTGCTCGAGCACGAGCGACGGATCACGGCAACGATCTCCAAGGGGTAAGGACATGGCGGATCAAATCACCAAAGCGGCGACGTTCAAGGCTCTTCACGTTCGGGGACAGCCGGTCATCCTGTTCAACGTCTGGGACGCGGGCAGCGCCAAGGCGGTGGCCGTGAGCGGCGCGAAGGCGCTCGCCACCGGGAGCTGGTCGGTCGCGGCAGCCCACGGCTTCGACGACGGCGAGCACATGCCGTTCGACCTCGCCATCGCCAACCTGGAGCGCATCGTGGCGGCATCCGACCTGCCGGTCACCATCGATCTGGAGAGCGGCTACGGGGACGGTCCCGACGAGGTCGGGGCGAACGTCGCCCGCGCCGTGCGGGCCGGCGCCATCGGCTGCAATCTCGAGGACGGGTTCCGCGAATCGACCCTGCGCGACGCCGCCGACCAGGCGGCCCGGCTCAAGGGCGCCAGGGCGGCGGCCGACAGGCTCGGGGTCCGGGCCTTTCTGAATGCGCGCACGGACGTGTTCCTGATCGCGTCCGCGGATCAGCACGAGGGCCTCGTCGCAACGGCTCTGGACCGCGCCCGCGCCTATGCGGATGCCGGTGCCGACGGGTTCTTCGTGCCGGGCCTTGCCGACGAGAGGCTGATCGCCCGCATCGTCGAAGGCTCGACCCTGCCGGTGAACATCATGGCGAGCGGGCGGACCCCGGCGGCCGCGCGGCTCGCCGAGCTCGGCGTCGCCCGCATCAGCCATGGACCGGGCCCCTATCGCATGGCGATGAAAGCCCTGGAGGAGGCCGCGCGGGCCGCCCTGATCTGAGGGAGCGCGGCCGGCGACAGGCTCGGGCCCTCTCCCGTCGTGGCCGGGCTCGTCCCGGCCATCCCGATCCGGAAAAGCGCGACGCTCTGCCCATGGGGATCACCGGCACGAGGCCGGTGACGAC
This sequence comes from Microvirga sesbaniae, assembly GCF_025460805.1. Taxonomy (GTDB): domain Bacteria; phylum Pseudomonadota; class Alphaproteobacteria; order Rhizobiales; family Beijerinckiaceae; genus Microvirga; species Microvirga sesbaniae. The sequence goes on from NZ_JAMXFJ010000002.1 coordinate 495,657, forward strand.
GTCGCGAGCCATGACGCCCGATGGGCGAAACGTTAGAGCCTCGGACGTGAAAAGTGGACACCCCTTTTAGGATTTATCCGAGGCTCCTTCTCTTGACCGGCGCATCGGATGAGACGGACCCAGCGGGCCGCGCCAGCGAAAACCGGGTCCACTTTTCACTGGCGTGGCCCTTCGGGTCGCTGGCGCGGCCCTCTGGGTCCGTCCGATGCGCTAGAGGCGCTTCTTCTCGATCTTCGGCAGGAAATAGGCCAGGAGGCCGATGGCCGGCAGGAACGAGCAGACCCGGTAGACGGTCTCGATGCTCGTCGCATCGGCCAGCTGCCCCAGGAGCGCGGCGCCGAGGCCCGCCATGCCGAAGGACAGGCCGAAGAAGAGGCCCGCGATGGTGCCGACGCGTCCGGGCACGAGCTCCGTCGCGTAGACGAGGATCGACGAGAAGGCCGAGGCCAGAACGAGCCCGATGGTGACGCTCAGGACCGCCGTCCAGAACAGGTTGGCGTAGGGCATGGCGAGGGTGAACGGCAGGACGCCGAGGATCGAGCCCCAGATCACGTAGCGGCGCCCGATCCTGTCGCCGACGGCGCCGCCGAGAACCGTCCCGACGGCGAGCGAGCCGAGGAAGACGAAGAGATAGATCTGCGCGTCCTGGACGGAGACCTGGAACTTGGAGATCAGGTAGAAGGTGAAATAGTTGGTGAGGCTCGCGACGTAGAAATCCTTCGAGAAGACCAGCAGGATCAGGATCGCCAGCGAGACGGCGATGCGCCGCCGCGAGACGAGCGATCCCGCCTCGGCCGCCCGGGGCCTGGCGCGCATGTCGGCGAGCTTCGCCTGATACCACCGCCCGATGGCGAACAGGATCACCATGGCGAGGAGCGCCACGACGGAGAACCACGCGATGCTCGGCTGCCCGAACGGGACGACGATGAAGGCGGCAAGCAGCGGCCCGAGCGCCGTTCCGGCATTGCCGCCGACCTGGAACACCGATTGCGCCAGTCCATGCCGCCCGCCGGACGCGAGCCGGGCCACGCGGGAGGATTCCGGGTGGAAGACCGAGGAGCCCATGCCCACGAGGGCGGCGGCCAGCAGCAGGACCGGATAGGAGCCCGCCCGCGAGAGCGTCAGCAGGCCGATCAGGGTGAAGCCCATCCCCAGGACGAGGGAGAACGGCTGCGGCCGGCGATCCGTGAAATTGCCCACGAGGGGCTGGAGCAGCGACGCCGTGAGCTGGAATGTGAGCGTCAGAAGCCCGATCTGCCCGAAGTCGAGATGAAAGCTGCTTTTCAGGATCGGGTAGATCGCCGGCAGCAGCGACTGGATCAGATCGTTCAGCATGTGCGAGACGCTGATCGCCGCCAGGATCGGAACGGCGACGCGCTCCACGGGCACGGGCCGGGGCGCGGCAGACAGGGCAGACGTCTGGTTGGTCATCGTTGTTCTTCGTGATGCTGCCAAGCTTGCGGCGAAGCTCGGCCTTGAGGCGTTTCCAGGGTCTGCTATAGACGAGATCGCATTCCCGATCTCCCTCTCATGCTGCAGGTCAGGGTTACGACCCCGGTAGGGCAAGTTTCCTCCTGAACCGACCCGATCGGCCCACCGCACAACCATGTTGCTGACAAGCCACAACTTTTTCCCATTTGGCCCCTAAGCCCCGGCCCAAGGCATTCGCCCGGGCACGGGCCAAATTCATAAGCAACAAGGGGTCTTTCATGTCGCAAGCCACGTCCTACGAGCAATTGATGCTCGAACTGGTGAACCGGGAACGGGCGAAGACGGGGGCACAGCCGCTCGCGTTCAACGGCGATCTCAACGAATCGGCCGATGCGCACACCAGTTGGATGATCGCCACCGACACGTTCTCCCATACCGGATCGGGCGGCTCGACCCCGACCCAGCGCATGACCCAGGCGGGCTACGCCTTCACCGGATCCTGGGCGTCCGCGGAGAACATCGCCTGGGCCAGCATCCGGGCTCCCGAAGGTCTTCAGGACGAGGTGGAGCTGTTGCACACGAACCTGATGAACAGCCCGGGGCACAAGGCCAACATCCTCAACGGGACGTTTCGCGAGATCGGCATCGGCTTCGACACGGGCCCGTACCAGTCATGGAACGGAGCCTTCGTGACCGAGAACTTCTCCCTGTCCGGCCCGTCCGTGTTCGTCACCGGCGTCAGCTTCGACGACCGCGACGGCGACCGCTTCTACGACGTCGGCGAAGGTCTCGGCGGGCTCACGGTGACCGCTGTCGGCGCAGGCGGCGCCCATTACAGCACCACCACGGGAAGCGCCGGCGGCTACGGCCTGGCGCTTGCGGCCGGCACGTACGAAGTCACCTTCTCGGGCGGCGGCTTCGCCCCCGTGACCCGGCAGGTGACCATCGGCGCCTCGAACGTGAAGCTCGATCTCATGGATCCGGCGACGGGCACGACGGGCACGACGCCCACGCCCTCCTCGACCACGATCAGCGGCACCTCGGGCAACAACACCCTGAAGGGCACGGCCGCGGCCGACACCATCCTGGGCGACGGCGGCAATGACAAGATCTCCGGCGGCGGCGGCAACGACAAGCTCTATGGCGGGATCGGGAACGATGCGCTCACGGGCAATGCCGGCAACGACCGTCTCTATGGCGAGGGCGGCAGGGACACCCTGAACGGCAGCAGCGGCAACGACATCCTCAAAGGCGGCGCCGAGGCGGACACGTTCCGATTCTCGGGCCAGTGGGGCAAGGACAAGATCGTCGATTTCCAGGACGGCCACGACCACATCGACCTGCGCGGCAACGATCTGAGCTTCCGGGACCTCGCCATCAGCCGCTTCAACGCCGACAGCGACGGCAGGGCCGACGACGTGGTGATCAAGGCCGACGGCCAGTCGATCACCCTGCTCAACGTGAAGCTCGCGCTGATCGGCGCGTCCGACTTCCTGTTCTGAGCGGGAGCCATTCCATCGACGGCGGGCTTTGGAGCCCGCCTCAGGGACCGTCCGACGCCTCGACCATGGCCTGGCGCCGTTGCCGGTAGGTGCCGGTGGTCTGCGGCTTGATGAAGAGCATCGTGATCTCCGGATGGAGGGCTTTGATCCTGGCCTCCAGGCGAGTGACGCATGTCTCGATGTCGGCCGTCGAGAGGGCGTCGACGAAATCCGCGCTCAGGGCGGCGACCACCTGCTGCGGGCCGAGATGCACGGTGATCACGCCGTTGGCCTGCTCGACGGCCGGATCGGCCTGAGCGGCCGCGAGGATCGATCGCTGCACGTCGGCATGCGCCGGCTCGCCGAGCAGCAGACCCTTCGTTTCCCGTGCCAGCATCAGGGCGGTCAGGGCCAGAACGAGGCCGATGCCGATCGACGCGAGACCGTCCAGCTCGGGCCTCTCGAGGGCATGCGCGGCGAAGATGCCCGCGAAGGCGATGACGAGGCCAATGAGGGCCGCGCTGTCCTCGAACAGCACCGTGAAGGTCGTCGGGTCCTTGCTCTCCCTGACCGCCTGAAGATAGCCGAGCGATCCCTTCGCCCGCCGGAACTCCCTCATCGCCACCCACCAGGATCCGCTCTCGAACGCGAAGGAGAGGGCCAGCACCACGTAGTTGGCGGTCGGATTCTCGAGCGGCGAAGGATCGCGCATATGGCGCACGCCCTCATAGAGGGACACGCCCGCGCCGAGAGCGAAGACGAGCAGCGCGACGATGAAGGTCCAGAAATAGATCTCGCGGCCGTACCCGAAGGGATGGGCCAGATCGGGCGGCCGGGAGGCGCGCCGCAGACCGTGGAGCAGCAGCAGCTCGTTGCCCGTATCGACCAGGGAATGCACGCCCTCGCTGAGCATGGCGGAGCTTCCCGTCCAAGCCGCCGCGGCGAACTTGGTGACGGCGATCAGCAGATTGCCGGCCAGCGCCGCATAGACGACTTTCTTGGAGGAGTGCTGGGACGCCATGCTGCCGATGCTCCGATGGGAGCAGAACGACGGAGCATGGCTTCTGTTTCACGGGACGGGAAGCCGGCCGGAGCGGCTTGCTCCGGCCGGCCGCGCATCCTCACTCGGCGGCGACGAGCACCGCCTCGCGGGCCGGCACGGGCGTCTCGACGGCACCGTCGTAGACGGCCTGGTCGAGAACGCGCTCCTCCTTGGCGACGATCACCGGCACGAGGATCTGGCCCGTCACGTTGGTCATCGTGCGCATCATGTCGACCACGCGGTCGATGGCGATGATGTAGCCGATGCCTTCCAGCGGAAGGCCTGCCGTGCTCAGGGTCAGGGTGAGCATGACGATGGAGGTGCCGGGCACGCCCGCGGTGCCGAGCGAGCCCAGAACCGCCGTCAGGCCGATGAGCACGTACTGGGTCAGCGACAGATCGAGGCCGAAATACTGCGCGATGAAGATCGACGCGATGGCCGGGTAGATCGCCCCGCAGCCGTCCATCTTCACGTTGGCGCCGAGCGGCACGGCGAAGCTCGCATAGCTTTGCGGCACGCCGAGCTTCTCGACGGCGACGCGCAGGGACATGGGCAGGGTCGCAAGGCTCGACGAGGTGGCGAAGGCCATCTGCATGGCGGGCGCCGCGCCGCGGAAGAAGCGCCCGGCCTTCAGGCCGTGCAGCTTCAGGAGGCCGCCATAGACCACGAGGATGTGGAACAGGCAGGCGAGGTACATGGCGGCGATGAACTTGCCGAGCGGCAGGAGCGAGGCGAGGCCGTAGCGCCCGACCACCCAGGCGATCAGGCCGAAGGTGCCGATGGGCGTGAGCTGCAGCACCCAGCGCGTGATGCGGAACACCAGCGTGGCGCCCTGATCGACCAGATTGCGGATGCCGGCGGTCTTCTCGCCGAGCGACACGAGCGCTGCCCCGACGATGCCGGCGAAGAACAACACCTGCAGGACGTTGGTATCCGCCATGGCCTTGATCGGGTTCGTCGGCACGATGCCGATCAGCACCTCGAGCGGGGTCGGGATCGTGCGCGGCTTCACCTCGCCGAGGGGCAGGTTGGACAGGCCGAGACCGGGATCGATGAGGTGGCCGAACGCGATGCCCACCAGGACGGCGATCGCCGAGGTGGCGATGAACCAGAACAGGGTGCGAAGCCCCAGGCGCGCCACGTTGCCCGCCTCGGCGAGCTTCGCCACACTGGACGTGATGGTGAAGAACACGAGCGGGATCACGATCATCCGCACGAGGTTCAGATAGAGATCCCCGAGGGGCTTGAACCAGACGGCGGCCTGCTCGCCCGCCAGCACGCCGGCGAGAATGCCGAGGGCGAAGCCCACGGCGACCCGCTGCCAGAGCGGGCGCGTAAACCACGATTTCAACATGTGGATTGCCTTGTATTTACGAATGCGAATGCAAATAAGCCGTTGCCGAAGAAAGCACAAATGCCCCGCGCGCAGGTCTGGGAGCGGAATGCCGCATGGAAGGCTGGCGCTCACGATGGCGTGTGAGCCGGTTGCCCCACGGGAACGGCTTTCCATCTCGGGTCTCATCCGACGGCAAACCCATCTCAGACGGATTCATGCGCATCCTCTCACGCTTCGCCCGACAGACCGCCGCCCTGACACTGGTCGCCCTGCTGACCGGCACCGTCAGCGCGACGGCCCAGCCGACCTCCCCGCTTCCGGCGGACCCCGAACGGCTGATCGCGGGAACGGTCGGGCGAGCCGCCGAGCTTCCGAACCTGCGCACCCTGATCGTGTCCCGCAACGGCAGCATTATCGCCGAGCGGGCCTTCGGGGGCGCGCGGCTCGACCGCCCCACCAACATCAAGTCCGCATCGAAGACCGTCCTATCGGCCCTCGTCGGCATCGCCATCGAGCGCGGCGTCCTGCAGGGCGTCGAGCAGCCGGTGGCATCGATCCTGGGCGCGAGCATTCCCCCCGATGCAGATCCCCGGATCCGGCAGGTCACCATCGGCCATCTGTTGTCCATGCAGGCCGGGCTGGAGCGGACCTCGGGCCGCCATTACGGGGCCTGGATCGGCAGCGGCAACTGGGTCCGCTACGCTCTCTCGCGCCCCTTCGTGGACGAGCCCGGCGGACGCATGCTCTATTCCACCGGCAGCACGCATCTCCTCTCGGCGGCACTGACACGCGCCTCCAAGCGCAGCACACTGGATCTGGCCCGCGACTGGCTCGGCGAGCCGCTCGACATCACCGTCGCGCCCTGGACCCGCGATCCGCAGGGCATCTATCTCGGCGGCAACGAGATGGCGCTCTCGCCGCGCGCGCTCCTGCGCTTCGGCGAGATGTACCGGCAAGGTGGAACGGTCGACGGCCGGCGCGTCGTGTCGGAGAACTGGATCCGTGAGTCGTGGACGCCGCGCACCTCCTCGCCCTTCACCGGGGATGCCTACGGGTACGGCTGGTTCATGCGCGACATGTACGGGCACAGGGCCCATTACGCCTGGGGGTTCGGCGGACAGATGCTCTACGTCGTTCCAAGCCTGGGCCTGACCGTCGTCATCACGTCGGATTCCACCGAGCCGTCGCGGGAGGACGACTATATCGGGCAGCTGCACGCCCTCGTGGCCGACGGCATCGTGCAGGCCTTCCTGCCGACGCCCGGCGACACGACCGGCAGCATAGGCGCGAACGAGCCGGGGCCGGAGAAGCCGCTCTAGAGCATCGGACCCAAAAGTGGACTTGCACTTTTGGGTCCGATGCTTGAGACGTCCGTCTTCGACCGTGAGCCCTTGGATGTCACGGCCGGGCTCGTCCCGGCCATCCCGATTGCTGAGAGCGCGGCGCTTCTCTGTGTCGGGATCACCGGCACGAGGCCGGTGATGACGTGGTGTAGGTGTGAGGCGGTGCGAACACCCTCTCACGTCATGGCACCCTCCGCCCTTCCTGCCACCCTCCGCCCGTCATGGCCGGCCTTGTGCCGGCCATCCCGATCGGTTTGAGCGCAACGCTCTTCGGATCGAGATCACCGGCACGAGGCCGATGATGACGTCGAGGATCTCACCGACGCGATCAGGATGAGGTCCCGCTTGGCGCGACAGCCTTCGAACGGGCCGGGCGTGCTCTCGCCGGTTTCGCCCTATTCAACGCGACGGCCGCGCGAACGAGTGCCTTCAGGGCCTCCTCGTCGATCCTGTCGCCCTCACGGAGATCGATGGCGCGCCGGGTGTTGCCCTCGAGGCTGGCGTTGAAGAGGCCCGACGGATCCGCGAGCGAGGCGCCCTTGGCGAAGGTCATCTTCACGATGCCTTTGTAGGTCTCGCCCGTGCAGATGATCCCGCCCTGCGACCAGACCGGGACGCCCCGCCACTTCACCTCCTCGACCACGTCGGGAACGGCCTGCCGGATCAGCATCCGGACTCGGGCGAGCGTGGCGCCGCGCCAATCGCCCAGTTCCGCGATCCTGGCATCGATCAGCCGGGACGCGGAGGCCCCTCCGTTCGCGTCCTGCGCATCCCTCGTCATCGTCGTCATGGTTGCTCTCGCTCGTCAGGGGAAGGCGGCCCTCCGGGTGCAGCCCTGGGAGGCGAGCCTAGTCGAGCAGAAGCTTGAGCACCAGAGGCAGGAGCAGCGCCGTCACGAGAGCGTTGAGTCCCATGGCGATGCCCGCAAAGGTGCCGGCCAGCGAATGGACCTGGAACGCCCGCGCCGTGCCGATGCCGTGCGAGGCGAGCCCGACCGCGAAGCCGCGGGCGCGCCAGTCCTTCATGCGCAGGGCGTTCATCAGCGGCGTGACCATGATCGACCCGACGACGCCGGTGAGCATGATCAGGATGGCGGTGAGCGCCGTATCGCCGCCCAGAGCCTCCGTGATACCCATGCCCACGGGAGCAGTGACCGATTTCGGCGCCAGCGAGATGAGGATCGGGGTCGGCATGCCGAACAGTTTCGCGACGCTCACGGCCGACACGATCGCCGTCACGGAACCGACGACCAGCGCCACCACCATGGGCACGATGGCGCGCAGGACCACGCGCCTGTTCTCGTAGAGCGGAACGGCCAGCGCGACGGTCGCCGGCCCAAGCAGGAAGTGGACGAATTTCGCGCCCTCGAAATAGACCGGATACGACGTGCGGGTCGCCCACAGCACGAGCCCGACCGCGACGACCGAGATCAGCACCGGATTGCACAGGGGATGCCGCCGGAAGGCCTGCGAGACCCGGTCGGCGACCACGTAGGCTCCGAGCGTCACCACGAGCCAGAGCAGCGGCGTCTGCGAGAGGTAGACCCAGAGGAAAAAGGCCTGGTCGCTCATGGCTTCTCCCCTGCCGTCGGATCGTCCGCCGCTTCCATGGTCGAACCGCTCAGGCGCGATACGCCCACGAAGGTCACCACCGTCACGACGAGGGTCACGAAGGTCGAGACCACCAGCGCCACGATGAGCCCGACGCCGTATTCCGCCAGCACGTCGAGCCTCTGCACGACGCCGACGCTCGCCGGAATGAACAGGAGCGAGAGATGGGCGAGCAGGCCCCTGCCGGTCGAATCGAGGGCGCGGCCGAATTCCGGCACCCGCCTTCGGATCCGGTCGCGCAGCATCAGGAAGGCCAGCAGGAACAGCATGCCGAGCACCGGTCCGGGCACCGGCCACCCAAACCCGCGCGCGACCACCTCGCCGAGGAGCTGGCACAGGAGAATGATGGTGAGGCTGATGATCATGACGATCGGTAATGAACGAAAAAGGCGGGCCTGACGCCCGCCTTCTCAATGTGCTCAGTTGTCCAGGAAGCTCCGGAGCTTGCGGCTCCGCGAGGGGTGCTTGAGCTTGCGCAGAGCCTTCGCCTCGATCTGACGGATGCGCTCGCGGGTCACCGAGAACTGCTGGCCGACCTCCTCGAGGGTATGGTCGGTGTTCATGCCGATGCCGAAGCGCATGCGCAGCACGCGCTCCTCGCGCGGGGTGAGCGAGGCGAGGACGCGGGTCGTGGTCTCGCGCAGGTTCGACTGGATCGCCGCGTCGATGGGCAGGATCGCGTTCTTGTCCTCGATGAAGTCCCCGAGGTGCGAATCCTCCTCGTCGCCGATCGGCGTTTCGAGGGAGATCGGCTCCTTGGCGATCTTGAGGACCTTGCGGACCTTCTCGAGCGGCATGGCGAGCTTCTCGGCCAGCTCCTCCGGGGTCGGCTCGCGGCCGATCTCGTGCAGCATCTGGCGCGAGGTGCGCACGATCTTGTTGATCGTCTCGATCATGTGCACCGGGATGCGGATCGTGCGGGCCTGGTCGGCGATCGACCGGGTGATCGCCTGCCGGATCCACCAGGTGGCGTAGGTCGAGAACTTGTAGCCGCGCCGATACTCGAACTTGTCGACCGCCTTCATGAGGCCGATATTGCCCTCCTGGATCAGGTCCAGGAACTGCAGGCCGCGGTTCGTGTACTTCTTGGCGATGGAGATCACGAGGCGCAGGTTGGCCTCGATCATCTCCTTCTTGGCCTGACGGGCCTCGCGCTCGCCCTTCTGCACCATCATGACGATGCGGCGGAACTCCTGGATCTCCAGGCCGGTCTCGCTGGCGAGGTTGTGGATGTTCTCGCGCAGGTCGTGGATGCCGTCCTTCGCCTTGGCGACGAAGTCCTTCCAGCCCCGGCCGCCGAGCTTGGAGACCCGCAGCACCCATTTCGGATCGAGTTCCCAGCCCTGGTAGTGCTTGAGGAACTCCTCACGGGCGACGCCGTGGCTCTCGGCCAGGCGCATCAGGCGGCCCTCATGGGAGATGAGGCGCTTGTTGATGTCGTAGAGCTGCTCGACCAGAGCCTCGATGCGGTTGTTGTTCAGCGACAGGGACTTCACCGCCGCCACGATGTCCGCCTTGAGCTCCTTGTACTTGCGCTCCTGGGCCGGGGTCAGCTGCTTGTTCTGCATGCGCTGTTCCACATGCTCGACCTGCAGGCGGCGCAGCTTCTTGTAGTTGTCGGCGATGGAATCGAAGGTCTCGAGGACGCGCGGCTTCAGCTCGGCCTCCATGGCCGAGAGCGACACGTTGTTCTCCATGTCGTCGTCGTCGAGCTCGCCCTCGGGCGGGGTCATGCCCTCCTCGGTCTCAGCGGCCTCTTCCTCGCCCTCACCCTCGCCCAGGGCATCCACCTTGGGCGCGCCCTTGCCGTCCGGGCCGGCATAGGTGGCCTCGAGATCGATGATGTCGCGCAGGAGCACCCGGCCCTCGACGAGCTCGTCGCGCCAGATGATGATGGCCTGGAAGGTCAGCGGGCTCTCGCAGAGCCCGGCGATCATGGCCTCGCGGCCGGCCTCGATGCGCTTGGCGATGGCGATCTCGCCCTCGCGGGAGAGAAGCTCGACCGAGCCCATCTCGCGCAGGTACATGCGCACCGGATCGTCCGTGCGGTCGGTCGGCTCCTTGGTCGTCTCGCGCACCGCGACGGCGCGGGTCTGGGACGCCTCCACGAGGTCGCCGCCGTCCGCCTCTTCCTCGTCGGCCTCCGGCTGGGCGTTCTCGTCGGTCTCTTCGGACTCGACCACGTTGATGCCCATCTCGGAGAGCTGGCCGAGAACGTCCTCGATCTGCTCCGAGGAGAACTCCTCCGGAGGCAGAACCTCGTTCAATTCGTCATACGTGACGTACCCGCGCTTCTTCGCGAGCTTGATCATCCGCTTGACGGCGGCATCGCTCAGGTCGAGCAGCGGTCCATCGGTCTGCTGCTCGGTCGTCGTCGTATCGCCTTCGTCGCCGCCGGTTGTCTTCGTCGCCATGCTTTGCTCAACTCCAGCGCCCGCCTATCCCCCCTACAGGACCTGCGATGCGCGAATGGGTGGCCGAGGCCCGAGGCTCCGCCACCTGAAATTCATTCCAATCCATAAACAGTCAATCGCTTGACTAACCGTTAACCATCCCCCGTCCGGAGTGCCGCAGCCGCCACGCCTGCCGCCCTCCCGTCGTGCGAGACATCAGTGGCCCCCGGGGAGCCCTCCGCTGTCGATGTCGGCCTCGGCACCCTCGACGGAGGACAGCTGGTTCTGGACCTCCCGCAGCCAGGCGAGATTGGCCTCGTTGTCCTCTTCGGCAAGGGCGCGCTCGGCAGCCCGAAGTTCGCTATGTAACGTGCGTGCGCGGCGATGCAAGGTGATGGCTTGCCTCAATGCGTCCTCAAGCCGCAAGGGATCCGCATGTGGATCCAGCATCCACCGGTCGCCGGGACGGACCAGAGCCGTCAGCCTGTCTGCCGCCTGCGCCAGTCCGGCCCGTTCCAGACGGGCCTTCATGACGGTGGGGTCGGCAGGTTCGCCGCTCGCCGCTCCATCGAGCAGGAGACTGCGCACCATTTGGGTTGCCCGGCTCTCAAGTTCAAGATCTGCAAGGGTTTCTACGTGATTTTGAACGAGTTCCGGGTGGACCAGGAAGGTGCAGAGGATCATGGCCTCCCGCGGGCTCTCGGCCGCGCCGCCGGCGAAAAGCGGGCTCCGGGCGAGGAGCGGCGACACGCTCAGCCGGGAGCTCGGCGTCATGGGCTGGGGCTTCTGGAAGTCCCGCCGCCCGCCCCCACCCTGGCGGTTGAAACGGCCCGGCCGGGGATCGGGATTCAGGCCCGCGAGACGGCTCTGGATCTCCTCCCGGTAGTATTTCTTGAGCGTTTCGTCGCGAATCAGGGCGAGTGATTCGCGCAGGCGCCTCTCCAGGGCGGCCCGTCGCTCGGGGGTGTCGAGCGGCCCGGCCTCCAGCTCCCGGGTCCAGAGCACGTCCACCAGGGGCCGGGCCGACGCGAGCACCCGCTCCACGGCGGCGCTTCCGCCGGCGCGGGCGAGATCGTCCGGGTCCTGCCCCTCGGGCAGCATGGCAAAGCGCAGGGACTTGCCGGGCATCAGGTTGGGCAGGGCCACGTCGAGCGCCCGGTAGGCGGCCCGCTGCCCGGCCTTGTCGCCGTCGAAGCACAGGATCGGCTCCTCGGCGAGGCGCCAGAGCAGGGTGAGCTGGTCCTCGGTCAGGGCGGTGCCGAGCGGCGCGACCGCATGGGGGAATCCCGCCACGGTGAGCGAGATCACGTCCACGTAGCCCTCCACGGCGATCACGGTGCCGCGGTCATGGGCGGCCGGGCGGGCGAGATGGTAGTTGTAGAGGAGCCGGCCCTTGTTGAAGAGCGGCGTGTCGGGGGAATTGAGGTACTTGGCCGGCACATCGGCGCTCATGGCCCGGCCGCCGAAAGCGATGACCCGGCCGCGCATGTCGCAGATCGGGAACATGACCCGGTCGCGGAACCGGTCGGCCGGGATCTTACCCTCCTCGCCCGCATGGACGAGCCCCGCCTCCACCATCATCTCGACGGGCACCCCCTTGCCGGCGAGGTGATCGCGCAGGGCATAGCGTTCGGACGGCGCGTAGCCGATGCGGAAGCGGGCCTGGGCCTCCCGTCCCAGGGCCCGGCCGGCAAGATAGTCCCGCGCCTTGGCGCCGGAGCGCTCCTGGAGCGAGGACTCGAAGAACTCGGCCGCCAGCTCCATGACGTCGTGGAGGTTCTTGCGCTTGACCTCCTCCTGCCGGTCCTCGCGGGAGAGCTTGGGCAGGGGCACCCCGGCCTCCCCGGCCAGCCGTTCCACGGCCTCGGGGAAGGACAGTCCCTCGGTCTCCATGAGAAAGGTGAAGATGTCCCCGTGCTTGCCGGACGAGAAGCAATGGTAGAACTGCTTCTGATCGTTCACGTAGAAGCTCGGCGTCTTCTCGGCATTGAAGGGCGACAGACCCTTCCACTCCCGCCCGGCCTTCTTCAGGCGCACGCGCTTGCCCACGACCGCCGAGGTCGGCAGCCGGGCGCGGATCTCTTCCAGGACTTGGGGCGGGTAGCGCACGAGGCGGTTTTCTCCAAACCTGCTCCATAAACTAGAGCGGTGGCGGCGAAGTTAATAACCCGAAAGCCACGCTTGTCTGTGCCCGCAATCCACAGGGCTGCCTTCGATGCCCCGTCGCGGAACCTGAGCCATGAGGAACCGGCGGAACCGAGGCGCGCGGCCGCGTTTGACACGATGGAAGCCTTGTCCTGGCAAAGGATCTGGCAGGTATCGGATGAATCCATGCCGTTCACTCAGAGCCCCATCGTCGAATGGCCGAACGAATTTCGGCATCTTCTGACGGACATTCAGATCGCGACCTGCGAGGAAGGCAGGCGCACGGGCCACGTCGACATCGACATCGACCCGGAAACCCTGTTCCTCCTCAACGACTTCGAGGCGCGGGTCCGCCACCGCCGGGTCCGGCTCCGATCGGACGATGGCGGGTGCCTCGTGGGCGAGATGAACACCCTCGTGGGCCTCGGGGCGGCGGCCGATCCGCGTCATCACGCCAGCCGGATCCGGATCAGCTTTCACGACCTCCTGGACGACGACTGCGTCGATCGCTTCCCGCATTGACGGGTTCATGCGAGCCTTGCGCCTGACGCCCTGACCCATCGTGCGGATCCGGCCAGGCGTTCCGCGGCTCCGGTCCAGGAGGCCTCATCGGCCGTCGAGAGCCCTGAGGATGTTTCGCCGGTGCGCCAGCCAGGCCTCGAGGGTCTCCTCGAAGGTCCGGAGCAGCCTCGCGGCCATGACCGTATCCTGACCGTTCCGGGCCATCGTCTCGACGCGTTTCGTCTGATCGGCCACCCGTCGCCTGCCCTCGACGATGTGCCGATCCGCCAGAACCAGGTGTTCCCGTTCCTGTTGCAGATTGGTCATGAGGCGCCTCCTCGACCCTGCAGGCGGGAGCACTCGTCTCTCTCGGCCACCAGCGCCTACGGGTTCGGATCGGCTGGTGATAGGTCGAGAATACACGTGCGCGGATGGCCCCGCCAGCCCATGTTCGAGGTCGGGATCACGGTCATCCGCGAGCCGAAGCACGCGCCGTGCGGCCTCGCGGCCGTGTTCGAGGACCTCCCTGGCAACCTGTCGGGCCTCGTTCCGTTCACGGACGGGCGATCCTGACGAGCGCGCCGTCTCAGGCCTGGGTGCGCTCAGGCGCTGAGACGGCTCGCGCCTTTGCGCTTGGCCCGCTTCTCGCGCTCGGCCTTCGTCTTCTCCAGAGCCGCATGGCTCTGCTTGGCCATCTGCTCGCATTGCTCGTGGAGAGCCTCGAGCTCCCGATCGGTCAGCTTCTCGATCCCCATGAACGCGTCGTCCGCATTGGATGTCCGGATCAGCTCGTCGAGCTTGGTCTGGAGGGCGGCGCCGTCGCGGTTCTGCGTGTTCTGGATCAGGAAGACCATCAGAAAGGTCACGATGGTGGTCCCCGTGTTGATCACGAGCTGCCAGTCCTCCGAGAAGCCGAAGAAGGGACCGGAGAACGCCCAGGCCAACACGATGAGGACGCAGATCAGGAAGGCCGTCGGGCTTCCCGCGACGCGGGCCGTGGCATTGGCGAACCTGGCGAAGACTTTGTCCATGGCGCGTCCGGCAAGGTTTGTAGAAGAACAACGGCCGCGCTGGCTTTTCGTTCGATGACGGCGCCTGGGCGCCGTCAGCGGCTGGCCGTCGTCAGCGCCGCCCCGATGCCCACGAAGGTCGCTCCGGCCAGGCGGTTGAACCATCGCCCGTGCCGGGTCAGCCAGGGGGCGATCCGCTGCGCCATCACGGCGAGAAGAAGCTCGTAGACGATCTCGACGATCACGAACGTGCCGCCGAACAGGGCGAGCTGGACCGGGAAGGACACGCCCGGGACCATGAATTGCGGCAGGAACGCCGCGAAGAAGATCAGCGCCTTGGGGTTCGACACCGCCACGAGGAAACCCTGGTTGAACATCCAGAGCGGCCGCGCCCGGCGCGGCCCATCGTCCGGTCGCGCCACGTCGAGCACAGAGGCGGGCGAGCGCCCGATGCGCAGGCCGAGATAGACCAGATAGGCGGCGCCGATCCACTTGGCGATTGTGAAGGCCCGCTCCGATGCGGCGAGCAGCGCCCCCATGCCGGCGAGCGAGGCCGCGATCAGGACGAAGAACCCGAGCGCCCCGCCCAGCACCGTGCAGATTGTGGGCCGGAACCCGTAGCAGACGCCATGCGTCAGCGACAGCAGGCCGTTCGGGCCGGGGGTCAGCGAGAGGCCGATCGCGGCCATCAGGTAGATCAGCCAGAGTTCAAGGGTCATGGGGCACCGACGCTCGTTCGTGCGGCGCATCGCCGGATGCGGCCGCCGGGACCATGCTTAGCACGACGGACCGTCCAGGCCCGAGCAGAATGTTGCTTCGGGCCGACACCGCCCGTCATGGCCGGCTATCGCCCGGCCGTTCCGTCACTCTCCGCCCGTTCTCTCCCCCTCTCACGTCATCACCGGCCTTGTGCCGGTGATCCCGATCGGAAGGGCGCGGCGTTTCACCTTATCGGGATGGCCGGCACAGGGCCGGCCATGACGTGGAGGATATCGCTCTTCCTTGGCTCGCAGCCCCACGGCTGCGGGCCCACAGGTGCTGGCTCTTTGACATCGACACAGACCAGCACCCTCCCGTTGCAGCGTGACGCTGCCTGCCCGAACACCCGCCACGTCATGGCCGGGCCTGTCCCGGCCCTCCCGATCCGAAAGGCGCGGCGTTTCAAGCCATCGGGATCACCGGGACAAGCCCGGTGATGACGTGGAGAAGGTGGTCAGGGCCAGGGCCGACACCCTCCCACGTCATGGCCGGCCTTGTGCCGGCCATCCCGATCGGAAAAGCGCCGCGCCCCGCCATCCCGAGACGGCCGAGGGCAGCGCCTCACCCCTTCGGCAGCATGTCCTTCACGAGACCGCTCGCCTTGGCGAAGTCCATGCGGCCGGCGTATTTGGCGCGAAGGGCCGCCACGACCTTGCCCATGTCCTTCATGGAGGCGGCGCCGGTCTCGGCGATGGCGGCCTCGATGGCGCCCCGGGTCTCGGCCTCGTCCATCTGCCGGGGCAGATAGGACGAGATCACCGCGACCTCGTTCTTTTCCTGGTCGGCGAGCTCGGTGCGGCCGCCCTGCTCGTACATGGCGATCGATTCCTGGCGCTGCTTCACCATCTTCTGCAGGAGGGCCAGGATCTCCTCGTCGGACAGGGGGTCCTTGCCGTTGCCGCGAGCCTCGATGTCCTTGTCCTTGAGGGCCGC
The DNA here is from genome assembly GCF_025460805.1 of Microvirga sesbaniae. Classification (GTDB taxonomy): domain Bacteria; phylum Pseudomonadota; class Alphaproteobacteria; order Rhizobiales; family Beijerinckiaceae; genus Microvirga; species Microvirga sesbaniae. Next base: position 511,641 of record NZ_JAMXFJ010000002.1, read on the forward strand.
CTGGATCAGCCGGATGGCGCCGAGCCGGCCCTTGTCGCCGGCCTTCATGGCTTCCTTCATCTCGGCGGTGAATCGTTCGCGCAGCATGGAGTTCTCCTTGGTTATAAATCGCTTGAGCGTTGACGGAACGCGAACGGCCCCTTAAGTCTCGGGGGTAGTTCAAGGGCGGCCCGGGTACGGCCTGCTCAAGCACGGCCTGTTGGCCCCGGACTTACAAGAGATCATGACGATGCTGCAAGACAAAGACACCACCGGGGCTTCCTCGGGTGGCTGGGCCGAGCCGCGCGCGACTGCGGTTCTCGTACTCCAGGACGGAACCGTTCTCGAAGGCTTCGGCATCGGCGCCGTGGGCGAAGCGACCGGCGAGGTCTGCTTCAACACCGCCATGACCGGCTACCAGGAGATCCTGACGGACCCGTCCTATGCCGGCCAGATCATCACCTTCACGTTCCCGCATATCGGCAATGTGGGCACCAACGAGGAAGACATCGAGAGCGTCAACGCCGCCTCGTCCTCGGGGGTGCGCGGCGTGGTGCTGGCCGCGACCATCACGGAGCCGTCGAACTGGCGTGCCTCCCGCGACCTCGATGCCTGGCTGAAAGCCCGCAGCATCGTCGGCCTCTCGGGCATCGACACCCGGGCGCTCACCGCACTGATCCGCGACAAGGGCATGCCCAACGCGGTCATCGCCCATGATCCGGAGGGCCGGTTCGACCTCGATGCCCTGAAGGCCAGGGCCGCCGCCCTGCCCTCCATGGACGGCCAGGACCTGGTGCCCCTCGTGACCAGCGCCCAGCGCTATGACTGGGACGAGACCACCTGGACGCGCGGCGAAGGCTACGGCCACCAGAGCGGCGACCTGAGGCACCACGTGGTCGCCATCGACTACGGGGTGAAGCGGAACATCCTGCGCCTCCTCGCCCGCGCCGGCTGCAAGGTCACCGTGGTGCCCGCGACCGCCTCGGCCGAGGACGTGCTGGCCCTCAAGCCCGACGGCGTGTTCCTGTCCAACGGCCCCGGCGATCCGGCGGCCACCGGCGAATACGCCGTGCCGGTGATCCGCAAGGTGCTCGACGAGAAGATCCCGACCTTCGGCATCTGCCTCGGCCACCAGATGCTGAGCCTGGCCGTCGGCGCCAGGACCCAGAAGATGCACCAGGGCCATCACGGGGCGAACCATCCGGTGAAGGACAAGACCACCGGCAAGGTCGAGATCACCTCCATGAACCACGGCTTCGCGGTGGATCCGGCGACCCTGCCGCAGAACGCCGTGGAGACTCACGTGTCCCTGTTCGACGGCTCCAATTGCGGCATCTCGCTCACCGACCGCCCCGCCTTCTCGGTTCAGTACCACCCGGAGGCCTCGCCGGGCCCGCAGGACAGCCACTACCTGTTCGACCGCTTCGTCGAGCTGATGGACCGGAAGAAGGCCCAGACCTGACGCGATCGTGAAGGCTGGCGCCGCGACAAACGCGTCGGTTGCGCCAGCCGCCCAAATCACGGTAACGGATCATTAACCATAACGACAAAATGATTCCGGGCCTTGTTTTGGGGGTGTTTCCATGGATTTCGATGACGATTCCGGCGAATTCAGCCGGCTGCACAACCTCTTCACGTTCCACCTCGGCATCGCCGTCACGCTCGCCTGGCTGACGTCGCTCTACGCTGCGCTCTACGCGCCCTGGGTGCGCAACATCCGTCCGCTGATCGATCCCGCCAACGTGGGCCCGGTCGAAAGCACCTGGTCGTATCTGTTCATTTTCCCCGTGGTGCTCACGACCGCCTGGCTGATCTCGATCTTCGGCCACAACCTCTTCGCCCAGTTCCGCATCTTCAAGAACCAGATCGTCGAGTTCGCCATCGCGGCCGCCGTCGCCTTCGGGATGTTCTACCTGTCCATCGACCGCGCCGTCGCGGCCATGCTCATCGGCATGTGAGACCCGACGGGGTTTTGCACGGCCTCGCTCGATCTTTCGCCTGAACCGCGCGTTCCCTCCCGGATTTGAAGGGAGAGAAGCATGGCTCAGGCGAAAGGCTACGGCGATCCGCAGGGTTACAACACGCCGCTCGGCACGGAGACCTACGTGTTCCGCAGCAACGGCATCGTCCCGAACTCGTCCCTGCCGCTGATCGTCCGGCGCGGGGCGATTTCCCCCTCCGAACACGACGCCGTCAGGACCTTCAAGACGACCTTCGCCAAGAACGGCTGGACCAACGCCTGGCTCGACGGCATCCACGATTACCACCACTACCACCCGAACACCCACGAGGTGCTGGGGATCGTGTCCGGCTCGGCCCAGGTCCGCTTCGGCGGCGAGGACGGCGATCTCGTGGTCGTCAGCGCCGGCGACGTGGTGGTCATCCCGGCGGGCGTCGCCCATGCCCGCATCAACGCCAGCGACGACTTTTCCGTCGTCGGCGCCTATCCGGGCGGCGTCGATTACGACACCGTCCGGGACGATCCCCAGGCCCTCGCGGCGTCTCAGCAGCGCATCGCCCAGGTGCCCCTGCCGGATTCCGACCCGGTCGACGGCTCCGACGGACCGCTCGTGAAGCTGTGGACCTGAACGCGATAAGGCCCCCTGCCCCGGAAGGCAGGAGGCCCTTGCCCCTACGGCTTATCGTTATGATCTAGAGCATCGGACGGAAAAGTGGATCCGGTTTTCCGTTCCGACCGATGCTCTCACTCAAGAAGAAAGCATCGGATGGATCCCAAAAGTGCAACTCCACTTTTGGGTCCGATGCTTTAGACCGACAGCGTGACCTGCACGTTGCCGCGGATCGCGTGCGAATACGGGCAGACCCCATCGGCTTTGTGCACTAGGTCGGTCGCCTGCTCCCGGGTCAGACCGGGAAGGTTGGCCTTCAGTTCGACCACCAGCCCGAAGCCTGCCCCGTCGTCACGCTTGCCGATCCCGACCTTGGCCTCGATCGACGCGTCGGCCGGAAGCGCGACCTTGTCCTGCGCGGCGACGAATTTCAGCGCGCCGAGGAAGCAGGCCGAGTAGCCGGCCGCGAAAAGCTGCTCCGGGTTGGTCCCCTCGCCGCCCCCGCCGCCGAGTTCCTTCGGGGTGGAGAGGCGAACCTCCAGCCGTCCGTCGTCGGATGCGGCAACGCCTTCGCGGCCGCCGCGGGCTGAGGCATGGGCAGTGTAGAGAGGGGTCATCGGAAAGCTCCTTGAGGCGTCGGGCCGGACAGCCCGACCGATCAACTGTGCGCTCACAATCTAATCGCGCACAATCTAAATCCACCTATACGGCCGAAATGAATTGTGCGCAACCTATTTTTTTCATAGGATGCCCGAAACGGAGGCGACGATGACGAAGAAGCCCGAAATGCTGGCGCTCGACAATCAGCTGTGCTTCGCCTTCTATTCCGTCTCGCATGCCTTCAGCCGCGCCTACCGGCCGTTCCTCGACCCGCTCGGGCTGACCTATCCGCAATACGTGGTCCTCCTGGTCCTGTGGGAGCAGGATGATCTCACCGTCAAGGAGATCGGCGACCGGCTGTTCCTCGATTCCGGCACCCTGACGCCCCTGCTGAAGCGTCTCGAAGCCGCCGGCCACATCCGCCGCACGCGCGACAGGAAGGACGAGCGGCAGGTCAGGGTCCTTCTGACCGAGACGGGCCGCACCATGCGGGACAAAGCGGAAGAGATCCCCAGGCAGGTCGGCTGCGTGCTCGGCTTATCCTTCGATGAGGTCCGCGCCTTCACCCAGGAGGTTGCGAAACTGCGCGGCAGGCTTCATGACTCGGCGGCAGTTTCGGCGAAGTCCTGAGCCGACGGGGAGATGGCTGTCTTGATGAACTGGCGCGACTACTGGAACCAGGACACGCCGATCTATGCGAGCGAGCGGCACAAGCTCCTGCATTACCGCCTGATCGCCAACGACATCATCGGCCTCATCCCGTCCTCTGACGCCATCGCGCTCGACTACGGCTGCGGCGAGGCGCTGTTCGCCGACAAGGTCGCGGCCCGATGCGGACGCCTTTATCTCAGCGATGCCGCACCGCTCGTCCGGGAGCGCCTGAACGGGCGCTTTCGCGACAACGGGCGGATCACCGTTCTGTCGACGGACGACGTGGCCGATCTTCCGGACGCTTCGCTCGACCTGATCGTGGTGAATTCGCTCGTTCAGTATCTCTCCCTCGACGAGTTCCGGAGCCTCCTGAGGCTCCTGCACAGGAAGCTGAGATCCGACGGCAGGCTGGTTCTGGGCGATGTCATCCCGCCCGACATCAGCCCGCTGACCGATGCGAAAGCGCTCCTCGCCTTCGCGTGGCGGGGCGGTTTCCTGCGGTCGGCGGTGGCGAGCCTCACCCGCACTGCCTTCTCGGAATACCGCACGATCCGTGAGGAGGTCGGCTTGGCGCAGTACAGCGACGAGGAGATCATCGATCTCCTGGAGGACGCAGAATTCTCAGCCGAGCGTGCTGCGCGGAACCTCGGGCACAACCAGGCGCGCATGACCTATCTGGCAAGGCCTGTTCAGGCGCGCGAGACGGACGATCCCGCCGAGCGCTGATCGCTCGCCAGCGACAGGCCGAACACCCCGAGCCCGGCGACAGCCAGGACCGCGCCGACCCAGCCGGTCGAGGCGAACCCGTAGCCGGCGGCGATCGCAAGACCGCCGAGCCAGGCGCCGAGCGCGTTGGCGATGTTGAAGGCCGAGTGGTTGAGGGCCGCCGCCAGGGTCTGGGCATCCGCCGCCACGTCCATCAAACGGGTCTGCAGAGCGGGCCCGATCGCTACGCTGCAGCCGACCAGGAAGACGCAGGCCGAGAGCAGGTAAGGGTTCTCGGCCGTGAGCCAGAGCACGGTCATCACCACGGCGCTGGAGACGAGCACGCCGCCGATGGTCCCCATCAGGTTCCGGTCGGCGAACCAGGCCCCCACGAGATTGCCGACGATCATGCCCGAGCCGAACAGGGCCATCATCACGGGAACGGCGCTCTCCGGCATGCCTGCGACCTCCGTGGCCGTCGAGGCGATATAGGAGAAGACGGAGAAGAGACCGCCGAAGCCCACGGCGCCGATGCCCAGCGTGAACCAGACCTGCTTGCGCCGGAAGGCCCCGAGTTCCCGCATCGGGCTCGCGCCCTCCTGGACCTTGTCCTTCGGCAGGAAGAGCCAGATCAGCAGCACGGTCAGCGCCCCCATGAAGCCCACCGCCCCGAAAGCGATCCGCCAGGTCAGGATCTGCCCGAACCAGGTGGCGACCGGCGTGCCGAGCAGGGTCGCGACCGTAAGCCCCATCATGACGCGGGCCACCGCCTGGGTGCGCTTGTTCGGCGGAACCAGGGAGGCGGCCACGAGGGCGGCCACGCCGAAATAGGCGCCGTGGGGCAGACCCGTGAGAAAGCGCAGGAAAACGAAGGATTCGAAGCTCGGCGCTATGGCACTGACGGCATTGCCGACGGCGAAGATGGCCATCAGCAGAAGGAGCAGCGTCTGGCGCGCCAGCTTTGCCGCCATCACGGCGATGATGGGCGCTCCCACCACGACCCCGAGCGCATAGGCGCTGATCGCGTAGCCGGCCTCAGGGGTCGTGACGTTGAATTCCTGGGCGACGTTGGGCAGCAATCCCATGATCGCGAACTCGCCCGTTCCGATGCCGAAGCTCCCGACCGCGAGCGCCAGTTCGATCAGCCCAACGGCCAGGCGGGAGCGCGGGACAGAAGGAGCGTCATTCGTCGGCATGGCGCCGGCGTTCTCAACAACGGCCATGTCGGACATGGAGCCCCCAAGCTGCTCGAGTCATCAATTGGTTTGGAAATGCCGAGACAGCCGCCGGCACGTCAGCGCACCTTCATATTGCGGCGCAACAGGATTCGGGGAGAGGCCAGGACGCAGGTCAGGGATGCGCTGCGGGATGATCGGGTTCGGGAACCTGGAACAAGCACCGGGTCACGGCCTTATTAGCAGACCCGAACCGCAAGGCAGCCTCATGACCGTCGCCTCACCGGACAGACCTGCTGGATCGAAGCAACGGGACAGCTTCAACCCCGCCGAAAAGACCCCGGACCTGTCGCCCAAGGAAAGGAAGACCATCGAGGCCCAAAGCCGGCCGAATGCGGCGCTCATCCACGAGACGATCCGGGCCGAGGGCGAAAGCGAACTCGACCGAACCGCATCGGCCCTCCTCCTCTCCGGATTGGCCGCCGGCCTGTCCATGGGGTTCTCCCTGACGGTGGAGGGGTTGCTGCATGCCCATCTGCCGGACGCATCCTGGAAATCCCTGGTCAGCAGCTTCGGCTACACGATCGGCTTCCTGATCGTCGTGCTCGGCCGGCAGCAGCTCTTCACCGAAAATACCCTCACGCCCATCCTGCCCCTCCTGCACAACCGGGACGGACGCACGCTCCTGCGGGTCGTCAAGTTGTGGGCGATCGTTTTGGCGGCCAACATCGTGGCGACCTGGATCTTCGCGGCTGTCATTGCGCATACCTCCCTGTTCGCGCCCGAGGTGAAGCACGCTTTCGGCGAAATCAGCCACAAGGTGGTCGCCTCGCCCTTCGGAACCACCGTGCTGAAGGCCATCTTCGCCGGATGGCTCATCGCCCTGATGGTCTGGCTACTGCCGGGAGCCGATTCCGCACGCCTCCTCGTGATCCTCATCATCACCTACGTGGTGGCCATCGGGGGCTTCTCGCACCTGATCGCGGGCTCGGTCGACGGGTTCTACCTGGTGGAAACGGGTCAGGCCACCTGGGCGGACTACGTGCTGCGCTTCTTCCTGCCGACCCTCATCGGCAATGTCCTGGGCGGCGTGACCCTCGTGGCCGCGCTCAATTTCGGGCAGGTCGTTCCGGAACTCCGATAGCGCGTCGTGCGGACCCAGCGGGCCGCGTCAGCGAAAAGTGGACCCACTTTTGGATCCGATGCTCTAGCGGCCGCCGCTCAGGCGAATGTCCACTTTTTGTGCGCCATGAAGCTCCAGAGCATCACGACGCCCGTGGTGATGACCTGCGACGGGAGATAGGGTCCGTCGAGCCACACCGTGAAGGCGTGCATGAGGAACCAGGTCACGAGAAATCCCACGAAGGCCACCAGGGCGAAGCGCCACGTGGCTTCGCGGTGGGGACGCTCGCTCTCATAGGTGTGCTTGCGGTTGAGCAGGTAGGACACGAGCCCCCCGGCCACATAGCCGGCGAGCGTCGCCGGCACGGGATGAAGGCTTCCGCCTTCGACCAGGGCGATGAGGACGCCGTAATGGGCCACGGCAGCCGCGAGGCCCACTCCGAAGAAAGCGGTGAATTGACGGATCAGGCGCTGAAGGGGACGAGAGGTGGTCACGCCCTCTCGATAGCTGCTTCCCACGAGCCCGTCACCTCATCCCCTGCAGAAGTCCGGCAATCCTGCGGGACAGAAAGCGCGGGGCGAACTTCGCCCCGATGGCCCCGACCCGGTTCCGGGCCCCGGCGGCGACGATCGCCCGCCTGGCCTCGTAGCCGTCCACCCCGATGCGGGCGACATCGGCCGAGGACATGACCCCGGAGCGGAAGAGCCGCGAATCCTTCAGGCCCGCCGTGTCGGAGAACTCACTCTCGGTCGGCCCCGGACAGAGGGCCGTGACGGTCACTCCGTGAGGTCTCGCCTCGTCGTGCAGCGCCTCGGACAGGGACAGGACAAAGGCTTTCGTCGCGTAATAGACCGCCATCTAGGGCCCGGCCTGGAAGGCCGCGAGGGACGCGACGTTCAGGATCCCTCCCCGCCTGCGCTCGATCATCCCGGGAAGCATCAGGCGGCTGAGAGAGGTCAGCGCCATCACGTTGAGGTCGATCATGGCGAGTTGCCTCTCGTGCGGCAGGGAGGCGAAATACCCCCGCAACCCGAACCCGGCATTGTTGACCAGGGTATGAACGGCGATTCCACGCTCCAGGAGCATGTCATGGAGATCCCGCGGCGCCTCCCGGTCCTCGAGGTCGATCGCCAGGCTCTCGACCGGCACGTCATGATTCCGCCGGATCTCCGCGCCCAACGCCACCAGGCGCTCGTGCCGCCGGGCCGCCAGGACCAGGGGATATCCCCTCTCGGCGAAGACGCGGGCCAGCTCCGCGCCGATCCCGCTGGATGCTCCCGTGATCAGCGTCCAGCGCGGCTCTTCCATCGTGGCCATCTTTTCCCAGCTCCCCCTTGCGGCGGCGTCCGGCCGACCATACCGCATGGGCATTGACTGTCGAAATCATGGCTCAGCCCTTTGAATTTGCTCAAGGTGCGTGTAAGAGCCTCTCTCAACCTACAATCCGATCACATCCCGGCTGCGCTCGAAGCGCCGTAGCTTTACGGCCGCGCGGCTGGACACGCCTGGGTGGCCCAATGCCAAAGCGGACAGACATCTCCTCCATTCTCATCATCGGCGCCGGGCCGATCATCATCGGCCAGGCCGTGGAGTTCGATTACTCGGGCACCCAGGCCGTCAAGGCCCTGAAGGAGGAAGGCTACCGCATCATCCTGGTGAACTCGAATCCCGCGACGATCATGACCGATCCCGACCTCGCGGACGCCACCTACGTGGAGCCGATCACGCCGGAGATCGTGGCCAAGATCATCGAGAAGGAGCGCCCCGACGCGATCCTGCCCACCATGGGCGGCCAGACGGCGCTCAACTGCGCCCTGTCGCTCAAGAAGATGGGCGTGCTCGACCGGTTCGACGTGGAGATGATCGGCGCGACCGCGGAAGCCATCGACAAGGCCGAGGACCGGCAGCTCTTCCGTGAGGCCATGACCAAGATCGGCCTCGACACCCCGAAATCGCGTCTTGCCAACGCCTCGGCCCTCAAGAAGGCCGACCGGGACGCCTATCTGGCCGAACTCGCCCGCATGGAAGCCCTCGACATCCATCCGGGCGACAAGAAGCGGATGATCGCCGCCTACAAGCTCAAGTGGGATGCCGGCGAGAACGAGCGGCGCAAGCGCTACCAGGAGCACGCCATGGGCGAAGCCCTGCTGGCTTTGGCCGAAGTGGGCCTGCCGGCCATCCTCCGTCCCTCCTTCACCATGGGAGGGACCGGCGGCGGCATCGCGTACAACCGCGAGGAGTTCCTCGACATCGTCGAGCGGGGCCTCGACGCCTCGCCGACCAACGAGGTGCTGATCGAGGAGAGCGTGCTCGGCTGGAAGGAGTACGAGATGGAGGTCGTCCGCGACAAGGCGGACAACTGCATCATCATCTGCTCGATCGAGAACTTCGACCCGATGGGCGTGCACACGGGCGACTCGATCACCGTGGCGCCGGCCCTGACGCTCACCGACAAGGAGTACCAGATCATGCGCGACGCCTCCCTGGCGGTCCTGCGCGAGATCGGCGTCGAGACCGGCGGGTCGAACGTGCAGTTCGCGATCAACCCGGAGAACGGGCGCATGATCGTGATCGAGATGAACCCACGCGTGTCGCGCTCCTCGGCGCTGGCCTCCAAGGCCACGGGCTTTCCCATCGCCAAGGTGGCGGCGAAGCTGGCCGTCGGCTACACCCTCGACGAGATCGCCAACGACATCACGGGGGGCGCGACGCCCGCCTCCTTCGAGCCGACCATCGACTACGTGGTCACCAAGATCCCCCGCTTCGCCTTCGAGAAGTTCCCCGGCGCCGAGCCGACCCTCACCACGGCTATGAAGTCGGTCGGCGAGGCCATGGCCATTGGCCGCTCCTTCCCGGAATCGCTCCAGAAGGCCCTGCGCTCCCTCGAAACCGGCCTGACGGGCTTGGACGAGATCGAGATCGAGGGCCTCGGCAAGGGCGACGACAAGAACGCCATCAAGGCCGCCATCGGCACGCCGACCCCGGACCGGATCCTCAAGGTGGTCCAGGCCCTTCGCCTCGGCGTCAGCCATGACGAGGTCCATGCCTCCTGCAAGATCGACCCCTGGTTCCTGGAGCAGCTCCAGACCATCGTCGACATGGAGGCGAAGGTCAAAGCCCACGGGCTGCCGCAGACCGCCGGCGCCTTCCGCCAGCTCAAGGCGCTGGGCTTCTCGGACGCGCGCCTCGCGGTGCTCGCCCACAAGACCGAGGCCGAGGTGCGGGAGCTGCGCCGGTCGCTCGCCGTGCGCCCGGTCTACAAGCGGATCGACACCTGCGCGGCCGAGTTCGCGTCGCCGACCGCCTACATGTACTCGACCTATGCGGCGCCCTTCGCCGGGGCGCCCGTGGATGAATCCAACCCGTCCGAGGCCAAGAAGGTCATCATCCTCGGCGGCGGGCCGAACCGGATCGGCCAGGGCATCGAGTTCGACTATTGCTGCTGTCATGCCTGCTTCGCCCTGAAGGATGCGGGCTATGAGACCATCATGATCAACTGCAACCCGGAGACGGTCTCGACCGACTACGACACCTCCGACCGGCTCTATTTCGAGCCGCTGACGCAGGAGGACGTGCTGGAGATCATTGAGACCGAGCGGTCCAAGGGAACGCTCCACGGGGTCATCGTGCAGTTCGGCGGCCAGACGCCGCTCAAGCTCGCCCGCGCCCTCGAGGAAGCCGACGTGCCGATCCTCGGCACCTCGCCGGACGCCATCGACCTCGCCGAGGACCGGGACCGGTTCAAGCGCCTGCTCGACAAGCTGCACCTGAAGCAGCCGAAGAACGGCATCGCCTATTCCGTGGAGCAGGCCCGCCTGATCGCGGCCGATCTCGGCCTCCCCTTCGTGGTGCGCCCCTCCTACGTGCTCGGCGGCCGCGCCATGGCCATCATCCGCGACGAGGCCCAGTTCGAGGATTACCTGCTCGGCACCCTGCCGAGCCTCATCCCGTCGGACATCAAGGCCCGTTACCCCAACGACAAGACCGGCCAGATCAACACGGTCCTGGGCAAGAACCCCCTGCTGTTCGACCGCTACCTCTCGGATGCCGTGGAAGTGGACGTCGACTGCCTCTGCGATGGGAAGGACAGCTTCATCGCGGGAATCATGGAGCATATCGAGGAGGCGGGCATCCACTCGGGCGATTCGGCCTGCTCCCTGCCCCCCCGCTCGCTGTCGCCGGAGATCATCGCCGAGCTGGAGCGCCAGACGAAGGCTCTTGCCCTGGCGCTCGACGTGGGCGGCCTGATGAACGTGCAATACGCCATCAAGGACGGCACGATCTACGTGCTGGAAGTCAATCCCAGAGCCTCGCGGACGGTCCCCTTCGTGGCCAAGGTCATCGGCGAGCCCATCGCCAAGATCGCCGCCCGGATCATGGCGGGCGAGAGCCTCGCCACCTTCGGCCTGACCCCGAAGGAACTGCCGCATATCGGGGTGAAGGAGGCCGTCTTCCCGTTCAACCGCTTCCCGGGCGTCGACGTGCTGCTCGGGCCGGAGATGCGTTCGACCGGCGAGGTCATCGGGCTCGACCGGGGCTTCGGCGTCGCCTTCGCCAAGAGCCAGCTCGGAGCCGGCAGCCAGCTGCCCAAGACCGGCACCCTGTTCGTCTCGGTGCGCGACTCGGACAAGGAACGGATCCTGCCCGCCGTGCGGATGCTGGAGGAGGTCGGGTTCCAGATCGTGGCGACCGCCGGCACCCAGAAGTACCTCGAGGCCCAGGGCGTGAAAGCCCGGCGGATCAACAAGGTTCTGGAAGGCCGGCCGCACGTGGTCGACGCCATGAAGAACGGGGACATCCAGCTCGTCTTCAATACCACCGAAGGAGCGGGCGCCCTCTCGGATTCCCGTTCACTACGACAAGCTGCCCTCTTGCATAAGATACCTTACTACACCACTCTTGCAGGAGCGGTCGCCGCGGCCGAGGGCATCAAGGCATACCTCAGCGGCGATCTCGAAGTCCGGGCGCTTCAGGAATACTTTGCCTGAGGCATCCGGCCTCACATTGGAACTGCGAAGCTTCTGGTAAGTTTTCGTTGACATGCGAGGGCGCTGGCAACAGCGGCCTCGTACCTCTTTTTGGACGAGACACACGATGGACAAGGTCCCTCTGACGATCAAGGGTTTTGCGGCGCTCGAGGAAGAACTCAAGCAACGGCAGCAGGTTGAACGCCCCCGGATCATCCAGGCGATCGCGGAAGCCCGCGCGCTTGGCGACCTGTCGGAAAACGCCGAATACCATGCCGCCAAGGAAGCCCAATCCCTCAACGAAGGCCGGATCCTTGAACTCGAAAGCCTGATCTCCCGGGCCGAAGTCATCGACATCGCCAAGCTTTCCGGCGACCGGATCAAGTTCGGCGCCACGGTGAAGCTCGTCGACGAGGACACCGAGGAAGAGAAGACCTATCAGATCGTCGGCGAGCCGGAGGCGGATGTCCGCTCGGGCCGTGTGTCGGTCGCCTCTCCCATCGCCCGCGCGCTGATGGGCAAGACCATCGGCGACACGGTCGAGGTCTCGACCCCTGGCGGCGGCAAATCCTACGAGGTCGTCGGCGTCCAGTTCAGCGCCTGATCAACGGAACAAGGGGGCACGAACGATGAGAAATCCCATGACGTCCCCCGCGTCCCGTCGCACTCTCCTGAAAGCTCTCGCCTGCGCCGGCCTAGCCGGCGCGGGCTTTCCCATGGCGGCCCGGGCCCAGAGCTTCCCGCAAGCCTTCTCGTCCTTTTCGGTCGATGTGAGTGCCCTCAAGGACAAGGGTCTGGGGCCTTTCGCCGACCTCGTGGGCGCGGCCGCCCTCGACGAGTTGCGGCGCTCCTTCGCCGACCGCGTCGATTCACGCGGTCCCCGGCTTGTGCTCCGCCTGACGAGCGTCACCATGACGGCCTTCCCGGACAACAGCAGCGGATACAAAGGCCGAGGCGGCGGGGGCAACAGCGGGCACGATGCCCTGGAGGGCGAGGCCCTGGCCGTCGGCCGCCGGGGCGAGGTCCTGGCGAGCCACCCCATGCTGGCCGTGCTCGACGTGAATACGAGTCCCCTTACGCCGAACGAGCAGGGCCGCGCCGTCGCGGTGGCTCAGCATTACGTGCGCTGGCTCAGGCGGCAGATCTGACCCGCCGGGACCTTTGCCCGTGTGACCGCCGGGGCTAGCCCTCGGCTTCAGCCACATCCTCGATCGGCACCAGCGGCTCGTCCTTGATCAGGTCGAGGGTCAGGGCAGTGCGGACGTTGCGGACGTTCGGCAGGGAGGTGAGCTCGGACACGAGGCCCTGGAAGGACGCCAGGTTCGGGGCCACGCATTTCATGATGAAGTCGATATCGCCCGACAGGGTCCAGCACTCGCGGACCATGGACCAATCCTTCACCCGCTGCTGGAATTCCTGCAGCTCCTTCTTGCCCTGGATGTCGAGCTGCACCATGGCGAAGCAGACGATCTCGAAGCCGAGATTCTTTGGGTCGAGGATGGCCCGGTAGGCCTTGATGATCCCGGCGCTTTCCAGCGCCCGCACCCGCCGCAGGCACGGCGGAGCCGACAGGCCGACCCGGCGGGCGAGCTCCACATTGGTGATGCTGCCGTCGGCCTGCAGTTCCTTCAGGATGGCCCAGTCGATGGAATCGAGGCGTCCGCGCACGGTAACTCCGCTCATGCATGACAAGGCCGGGGACCGATCGGTCAGCCTCGTCCTGCGGCATCTGGTCAAAAATTCTCGTCTTGGCTGACTAGACCGTATAATGGTTCCGCACAAGGAGGACGGGCGATTAAGTCGCAACGAACTTCATGAACTCCACAGGCTCGTTGATCGAATGTTGCGCGCTGATGCCGGCCTTATCACCTGGGCGCTGACCGACGGCAAGGCCGGGGACGAGTTGCAGGTCCTGAGCGTCGCCGAGGCCCTCGGCTTGACCCCCGAGATCCGCCGCGTCCGGCCGAAGGCGCCCTTCAGCTGGTTGATGCCGTGGGGACCGGTCGATCCGCGGGAGCGGCCGGGCTCCTCTGACAGTCCGCTTGCGCCGCCCTTTCCCGACCTCGTCATCGCGTCCGGCCGTCGGGCCGTCGCCTATCTGCGCTACCTGAAGAAGGCCACGGGCGGGCGGGCCTATACGGTGTTCCTGAAGGACCCCCGGACGGGCCCGAAGGCCGCCGACTTCATCTGGTCGCCGATCTATGACCGTCTCCGGGGGCCGAACATCCTGAACACCCTGACCCCGCCCCACCGGGTGTCCGCCCGGCGCCTGGAGGAGGCGCGGGCCCGGCCCGATCCTCGCCTGTCGCGTCTCCCCGGCCCGCGCGTCGCCGTGCTGGCGGGCGGGAACAGCCGCCATCACCGGTTTTCGGACGAGGATATCGCCCGCTTCCTCCGGCACCTGAGCGCGGTCGCCGGGACCGGAGCCGGCCTCATGGTCACGGTGTCGCGCCGCACGCCGCCCGCCTTGAGGCGGGCTCTCATGGCGCTTACGGTGGAACAGGGCGGATTCCTGTGGGACGGCGCGGGCGCCAACCCCTACGTGGACCTCCTCGCCCTGGCCGACTTCGTCGTGGCGACGGCGGATTCCTTCAACATGATCGGCGAAGCGGCGGTGACCGGCCGGCCGATCCTGGTCTTCGAACCCTCCGGGGGACACCCGAAACTGGATGTTTACTTGCGGGCCCTTAAGGACCATGGAGTTGTGCATCCCTTCGAGGGTCGTCTTGAAGGACGGCCCTATGAACCCCTAAATTCAACACCCAAGGTCGCGGAGGCCATAGCCGAGGGCTTGAGCCGCCACCGCCGCGCTCTCGGCCTGCCGGATATCGCCCTGTCACTGGAGACCCCCTGATGGCTCATTCTCACGCCAAGCTCATCATCATCGGCTCGGGACCGGCCGGCTACACGGCAGCGATCTATGCGGCCCGCGCCCTGCTCGAGCCCGTGATGATCTCCGGCTTCCAGCCCGGCGGGCAGCTCATGATCACCACCGACGTGGAGAACTACCCGGGCTTCGCCGACGTGATCCAGGGGCCGTGGCTCATGGAGCAGATGCGCATGCAGGCGGAGCACGTGGGCACGCACATGATCTCCGACCACATCACCAAGGTGGACCTGAAGCAGCGTCCGTTCCGGCTCGAGGGCGATTCCGGCGCGACCTATACCTGCGACGCGCTGATCGTCGCCACGGGCGCCCAGGCCAAGTGGCTGGGCCTCCCGTCCGAGGGCCAGTTCCAGGGCTTCGGCGTGTCGGCCTGCGCCACCTGCGACGGCTTCTTCTATCGCGGCAAGGAGGTCGTGGTGGTGGGCGGCGGCAACACCGCCGTCGAGGAGGCGCTTTACCTCGCCAACCTCGCGTCCAAGGTCACGCTCGTCCATCGCCGGGACAGCCTGCGCGCCGAGCGCATCCTGCAGGACCGCCTGTTCAAGCACCCCAGGATCGAGGTGATCTGGAACTCCGCCGTCGAGGAGATCTGCGGCAGCGAGAACCCCTCCTCCGTCACCCATGTGCGGCTGAAGAACATCGTTTCGGGCGAAACCTCGGACTTCAAGACGGACGGCGTCTTCATCGCCATCGGCCACAAGCCGTCGACCGAGCTGTTCACCGGTCAGCTGGACATGAAGTCCGGCGGCTATCTGCTGACGAAGCCCGGCTCGACGGAGACGAACATCCCGGGCGTCTTCGCGGCCGGCGATGTCACGGATGACATCTATCGGCAGGCGGTCACCTCGGCAGGCATGGGCTGCATGGCGGCCCTGGATGCGGAGCGCTATCTCGCGGCCCTCGAAGCCACCCAGGAAGCTGCCGAATAAAGTTTATTAACAACTGGTTAGGTCTCGGGGCGATTTCCTGTTGCGTCGGACCCTCGGCTCATAAGAGATAAGAGTTGCCTTGCGTCAGGAGCATGCGGGGCATGAGGGGAATGCCGTGGACTGGGATAAAATCCGGATTTTCTATACGGTCGCAGAGGCAGGAAGCTTCACGCGGGCCGGAGACGATCTGGGCTTGAGCCAGTCGGCGGTCAGCCGTCAGATCAGCGCCCTCGAGCGCGAGTTGAAGGCCCCTCTCTTCCACCGCCACGCCCGGGGCCTGATCCTGACCGAGCAGGGCGACCTGCTGTTCCGGGCCGCCCGCGACATGCGCATGCGGCTCGAAACCACGAAGGCCCGGCTCGTCGAGACCAGCGAACGGCCCTCGGGCGAGCTGAAGGTGACGACGACGGTCGGTCTCGGCTCCATCTGGCTCGCCCAGCGCATCGCCGAGTTCCTCGATCTCTATCCCGATGTCCGGGTCGAGCTGATCCTGTCCAACGAGGAGCTCGACCTCGCCATGCGCGAGGCGGACGTGGCCATCCGGTTGCGCCGGCCGGCCCAACCCGACCTGATCCAGCGACGGCTCTTCACCGTGCATTTCCACGTCTATGCCTCGGCGGATTACCTGAAGCGGTTCGGCGAGCCCAAGACCCTCGAGGATCTGGACGAACACCGGATCGTCTCCTTCGGGGGCGACCAGCCTTCCTATCTGATGGCCGTCCACTGGCTGTCGACCGCCGGCCGCGAGGGCCGCGAGCCGCGCCAGTACCACTACGTCGTCAACAACATCACGGCGCTCAAACTGGCCGTCGAGACGGGCGCGGGCATCGCGGTGCTGCCGGATTATGCGGTCGTCGGCAATCCGGACCTGATCCAGATTCTGCGGGACGTGGAAATGCCCTCCCTCGACAGCTATCTCGTCTATGCCGAGGAGATGCGCTCGGTCGCCCGCGTCCAGGCCTTCCGGGACTTCCTGATCTCCAAGGCGCAGCGCTGGACGTTCTAAAACATCGGACCCGCTGCGGGTCCACTTTTGGTCCGAGTCTCCGGCCGCCGAATCCCCGGTCAAGCTTGATGGTTTCGGAATCGTGTCCTTCCCGTGACAAAGCCATGCACCTGGCGCAGCCCTTTTATGAGGCATGCTGCATTGCAAATAAGCGCCATGCGCCCGATATCACCAGTGGCTGATTTCAACGCGGCACCGCTTTCTTCCTCCCGGCGCTGCCGTGTCGGCCGTTCCCTCTGGAAGGTTTTGACTTTTGTCGGACCTCTACTTTAGCCGGGCCCTGTGCCCGGCTTTTTTCTTGTCACGCCCGGAGGATCCGCTCAGCGGGCCTGGGATTGCTCCACTTCCTCCTTGAGCGCCCGGCGCAGGACCTTGCCCACATTGGTCTTCGGCAGGGTCTGCCTGAATTCGATGCGGCGAGGCACCTTGTAGCCCGTCAGGTTTTCGCGGCAGAACTGGCGCAGCTCCTCGACGGTGAGCGCCTGATCCCGGCGGACCACATAGGCCACCACGACCTCGCCCGAATGCTCGTCCGGCAGGCCGATGACAGCCGCTTCCATGACGCCTGGATGCTTGACGATCACGTCTTCCACTTCGTTCGGATAGACGTTGAATCCGGACACCAGCACCATGTCCTTCATCCGGTCGACGATCTTGACCTGGCCGTCGGGCAGGATCACCGCCACGTCGCCGGTCCGGAACCAGCCGTCCGGGGTCATGACCTTGGCGGTCTCGTCGGGCCGCTGCCAGTAGCCCGCCATGACTTGCGGGCCCTTCACGCAGAGCTCGCCCCGTTCTCCGGGAGGCATGACCGTCCCGTCGTTCGCGCGCACGGACACGTCGGTCGACGGCAGCGGGTAGCCGATGGTTCCGGTGAACGCCTCGATGTCGAGCCGGTTGGCGCAGACCACGGGCGAGGTCTCGGACAGGCCATAGCCCTCCACGATGGGCTGGCCCGTCACCTCCTTCCACTTTTTCGCCACCGCCTCCTGGGTGGCCATGCCGCCGGAGACCGCGAAGACCATCTGGGAGAAATCGACCTTCTCGATGCCGGGCGCGTTGGCCAGCGCGTTGTAGAGGGTGTTGAGGCCCGACATCAGCGTGATGCGGCTCTTCTGCAGCGTCTTGACGAAGCCCGGGATGTCGCGCGGATTGGCGATGAGAAGCTGGCAGCCGCCGATCCGGGTCATCAGCATGGCGCAGACCGTCAGGGCGAAGATGTGATAGAGCGGCAGGGCCGTGACCATCACGTGATCCTCCCGGTCGCCGAAGAACGGCCGCATCCAGGCCTCGCACTGGAGCACGTTGGCCGCGACGTTGCGGTGGAGCAGGGTCGCGCCCTTGGCGACGCCGGTCGTGCCGCCCGTATATTGCAGGAAGGCGATGTCGTCGGGCGAGACCGCAATGGGCTCGGCCTTCCGCCTGGCGCCCTCGGCCACGACCGATCGGAAGGCCACGGCCCGCGGCAGGCTGAAGGGCTTCACGGCCTTCTTCACATGGCGCGAGACCAGGTTGACGATGGCGCCCTTCAGACCCAGCAGGTCGCCCGGCGTGACGAGCACGACCCGGTCCAGGGCGAGGTCCGGCAGGGCCTCCTCGACGGTGGCGGCGAAGTTCTCGAGAACGAACAGGAACCGGGCGCCGGAATCCTTGATCTGGTACGTCAGCTCCCGCGGGGTGTAGAGCGGGTTGACGTTGACCACCGTGCCGCCGGCGAGCAGCACCCCGAACAGGATCGCCGGGAAGGCCATCACGTTCGGCAGCATGATGGCGACCCGGTCGCCCTTCCTCAGCCCCTGCCCCTGCAGCCAGGACGCGACCGCATCGGCCTGGCGCCCCAGGGCCGCGTAGGTCATGCGCGTGCCGAAGCTCTCGACGGCGGCCCGGTTCGGGTAATCGGCCACAGCCCCGAGAAACATGTCGTTGAGAGTGCCGACACGGGCCTCGTCGATGGTCTTGGGAACCTGCGCGGGATAGGAGGCGAGCCAGGGGCGGGCGGCGGAAGGATCCGAAGCGCCTGCCGTGGCCGGCGCCGGGGTCGTGGCATTCATCATCGTCTCCGCTTCGCGGCAGGTTGGCTTCATGGGAGATGGCGTCTCCGTCAAAGCTTAACTTGGCGCGGGCAAGTCCATTTGTCGACGGGAGTAGTTTAGACCTGAACGATCGTCTAGAGACTCGGACCCAAAAGTGGACACCACTTTTGGGTCCGAGTCTCCCACTGTTGGCCCGGGCCTCGCACGGGAGACGCGGATCCGCACTGCCGGCCCCGTGCGCGCCCGTCTGGTCTCAATGCGCCTTCTGCAGCACCATCTCGGCCGGGCGGCCGCTCAGTTCCGCCATGTGGTCGAACCGGGTCGAGAAGGATCCGACCCCAGCCGTCGCGGAGCGCAGCTCGACGATGAGGTCGCCGATCTCCGATTCCGGAATCGTGGCGCTGAGCACCTGCCAGCCCGACCAGCCGGGCCGCTCGTCGTAGCCCAGGATCTGCCCGCGCCGCCCGGTCACCAGGGCGGTCGCCTTGGACAGGGCCTCGGACGGGATCGTGATCTCGACCGACAGCACCGGCTCCAGCAGCACGGGCTTCGCCTTGGGGAGCGCCTCGGCCAGGGCGAGCCGGGCGGCGGCCTGGAAGGCGGCGTCGGAGGAATCCACCGTGTGGTAGGAGCCGTCGGTGAGGGTCACCGCGAGATCCACCACCGGGAAGCCGAGGGGCCCGGCCCTGAGCGCGTCCCGAACCCCGGTCTCCACGGACGGGATGTACTGGCGCGGCACCACGCCGCCGGTGATCTGGTCCTGGAACGCGAACCCCTCCCCGCGCGGCAGCGGCTTGATTTCGATCATCACGTCGCCGAACTGGCCGTGCCCGCCGGTCTGCTTGCGGTGGCGCCCGCGGGCGGAGGCCGGCAGCTTGATCGTCTCGCAATAGGCGACCCTCGGCTTGGCGGTCTCGACCCCGACCTGGAACCGGGAGGCGAGCTTTTCCACCGCCACGCGCAGGTGCATCTCGCCCTGGCCGTGGAGCCGGATCTCGCCCATCTCGGGCCGGTTCTCGACGGCGAGCGACGGGTCCTCCTCGGTGATCTTGGCGAGCGCGCTCGACAGGCGCACGTCGTCCTTGCGGTCCTTCACCTTGAGGGCCAGCACGTAGACCGGCTCGGGCGGCACCGGCGACACGATGGCCTCCGGGCGCGCCTTGCCGGCCGCGAAGGCGTCC
Source organism: Microvirga sesbaniae (assembly GCF_025460805.1). Lineage (GTDB taxonomy): Bacteria > Pseudomonadota > Alphaproteobacteria > Rhizobiales > Beijerinckiaceae > Microvirga > Microvirga sesbaniae. Next base: position 531,447 of record NZ_JAMXFJ010000002.1, read on the forward strand.
CCGGTGGCGATCCCTTCCAGGCGGCCGAACCCGACCGTCTCGCCGGCGGCGGCCTCGGCTTTGCGGTTCATGGCGGAGCCGACCAGGGTGGCGAGGCTGCCGATCCGCGCCTCCGCGCCCCGGGACCCGACCACAGTGTCGCCCTCGCGGAACGCGCCGCGCATGATCCGGGCGAGGGTGAGCTTCCCGCCCTGGCCCATATGCAGGGTCTTCATGGCCTGGGCGAGCGGCGCTCCCTCGTCGGACAGGCCGAGGCGCGCCCGGGTCTGCGCCAGGCCGGGCGCCTCGTGGCGCAGCGCCTTGAGCAGCCGCGTGATGCCGTTGCCGCGCTCCGCCGAGCCGATCAGGGCCGGCACCACGTGCCGTTCCCTCAGCTCCTTCGACAGGTCGTCGAAGATCTGGTCGCGCGGAGGCTCGATCTCGGAGATCAGCTCCTCCATGAGTTCGTCGTCGTAATCGGCCAGGCGTTCCAGCATGGCGAAGCGCGCTTCCTTCTCGCGCGGCAGCTCGCCCTCGGGCAGGTCGACGATCTCGCTCGGCGCATGCTCGCGGTAGATGAAGGCGCGCTCCAGGGCGAGGTCGATGAAACCGATCGCGATGCCATCCTTCCAAAGCGGGATCTGGCGCAGGAGCAGCGGCGTGCGCGAAGCCTGCTGGAGCAGCGCCAGGGTCTCGCGGATGCGCTGGGTGGCCGTGTCGATCTTGTTGATGAACAGGAAGCGCGGGATGTCCGCCTCCTCCAGCTCCCGAAGGATGATCTCGAGGGCCGGGATCTTGCGTTCGTCCGCCTCGCAGACGACGACCGCCGCGTCGCAGACCGGCGTCACGTTGCGCATCTCGTGCAGGAATTCCGTCGAGCCGGGGCAATCCACGAAAGTCATGCTCTCGCCGAGGAACTCGACCGTGGCCACGTTGGGCTCGATGCTCATGGCGTGGGCGCGGGCTTCCGCGCTCGCATCGCCGACGCTGTCCCCGTTGGACACGCGGCCCGCCCGCGAGATCGCACCGGTGCGCTCCAGGATCGCTTCCAGGAGCGTGGTCTTGCCGCTCTGAAACGGGCCGACGATTGCGATGCATCGCGGGCCCGAACCTAGTCTGCCGTTGGGTGCCATAGGGTTCATCCTCCCTGCCCCCACTTCGGACATTCTCTTCCGACGCTCTCTTCACGGACGCTTTACCGTGAATGCTCTGCCTCGGATGGTGAGTTGGCAAGAGGTCTTTTGAGGGCGCCGGGCGGGCGGAACGGGCCGCTCCGTCACCCTCCCGGCCACTGGACCCATCTCATGGCCGGCCTTGTGCCGGCCATCCCGATCCGGTGAAGCGCGGCGCTCGTCCGGCTGGGATCACCGGCCCCGGGCCGGGAACGACAGGAGAGCCTCCCTACCGGGCCCGGCGCAGCTCGAAATCGGCCACGCCGAGGGCGAGGTTGACGCCGGTCTGGCCGCCGACCGAGAGGGGCTGGAGCGAGATGCTCCGGTTGGAGCCGCCCACCAGCACGTTCGCCTGCGCCCCGGCCCCGACCGTGGCCTCGGCGGCCCCGCCCACATAGCTGCCGGCGAGCGACCCGGGCGCCACGCTGCCCCGGGAGAGCACCGCCCAGGTGAGGATGCCTCCGCGCGTCGCCCCGATGTCGAGCCCGAACCGGCGGATCGACCCCACATAGCGCTCGTTGGGCCCGCGCCGCGGGTTGAAGGTGCACAGGGTGGTCTTTTGCGACGTGACGATGAGCCCGATCCCGCCCGACACACTGCAGGACAGGATTCCGGCCCGCCCGCGGTTCTGGGCCTGAGCCTCCGTGGCCCCGAGGGATGCGAGCACGGCGAGAGCGGCAACGGAGAGAGCGGCGCGACGCATGGACAAATCTCCCAGGCTTGATGAAGCTTAGCGATTAACGGCGCAGGGGCGGCGCCCGTTCCATGGACCGGCCGGCGATCCCGGACGAGGTGACGGGGAACCCGGCCCGTCGCGCCCCTGCCCCCCGCGCTCCTGCCCGTCTCGAGCCTGGATCCGCCCGCGTCGCCCGACCCTCGACGTCATGGCCGGCCTTGTGCCGGCCATCTCGATCGGAAGGGTGCGGCGCCTCTCGCATCGGGATCACCGGGACAAGCCCGGTGATGACGTGGAGAGGTGGTCTGGGCCGGTGATGACGTGGAGGATGGTGTTGGCCGGTAAAGACGTGACGACGTGAGGGAGCGAGTGCCCGTCAGCCGTCCTGATGCTCGCCGCGCCGCACGACGCGCATGGCCGTGATCGTGACGGGACCCGCGCGCAGGAGGTTCATGGCCGACACGATCATCTCGGCGAGGCGCTCGGGCGTGACGCTGTCGCCCGCGATGTCGAGGAGGAAGTCCTTCGCCTCCACATGGCCGCCATTGGTGAAGTCGACGCGGGCATCGAACTTCACCCGGTGCGTGGAGGCGGGATCGGCCTGGTAGGGCTGTGCCGCAGGATCGGGATGGAAGGTCCGTGGCAGGTTCATCGGCGCAGTCCTCGACGGTCGTTCGTCATACGCTCACCTCGTCAACCGCATTGCCGGCCGCTCTTGCGACGTCGCCGGGCTTGTTCCGATGATCTCGATACGAACCATCGCCGCGCTTCACCTTATCGAGATGGCCGGGACGAGCCCGGCCATGACGGGAGAGGGTGTCGTCGACGGCCCGGACCACCCTCGACGTCATCACCGGCCCTGTGCCGGTGATCCCGATCGTTGGGAACGCCCCGCTCCACAGCATCGGGATGACCGGCCGGCCTGACGCCTTGGGGATCGGTGTGCTTCAGCGCAACGATCCGCAGAAGCGCTGGATGCGGTGGCAGGCATCCTCCAGCGCCGCGTTGGACGTGGCGTAGGAGATGCGGAAGTTGGGGCCGAGGCCGAAGGCGGAGCCGTGCACGGCCGCGACGCCTTCGGCTTCCAGCAGCTCGGACACGAAGTCCTCGTCGGTCTCCAGCACCTTGCCCGACGGGGCGGTCTTGCCCATCGCTTCGGCACAGGACGGATAGACGTAGAACGCGCCCTCCGGCATCGGGCACTTCAGGTATTTCGACTGGTTGAGCATGGACACCACGAGGTCGCGGCGCTCCTGGAACGCGCGCTTGAACACCGCGAGGTGATCCTGCGGGCCGTCGAGGGCCTCCACGGCGGCCCATTGTGAGATCGAGGCGGCGCCCGACGTCTGCTGGCCCTGCACGAAGTCCATGGCGTTGATCAGGTGCTGCGGGCCGGCCGCGTAGCCGATGCGCCAGCCGGTCATGGCATAGGCCTTCGACACGCCGTTCATGGTGAGCGTGCGCTCGTAGAGGTTCGGCTCGACCTGGGCGGGCGTGACGAACTCGAAATCGCCGTAGGTCAGGTGCTCGTACATGTCGTCGGTGAGCACCCACACGTGCGGATGGCGCATGAGCACGTCGGTGATCGCCTTCATCTCGGCCCGGGTATAGGCCGCGCCGGTCGGGTTCGACGGGGAGTTGAGGATGATCCACTTGGTCTTCGGCGTGATGGCGCGCTCGAGCGGCTCGGGCTGGAGCTTGAAGCCGTGCTCCATGGTGCAGTCGACGAAGACCGGCTTGCCGCCGCACAGGCCCACCATCTCCGGGTACGACACCCAGTAGGGCGCCGGGATGATGACCTCGTCGCCCGGGTTCAGGGTGGCGAGGAGCGCGTTGTAGATCACCTGCTTGCCGCCCGTGGACACGATGGTCTGCGAGGGCTTGTAGTCGAGGCCGTTCTCGCGCTTGAACTTGCGGGCGATGGCCTCGCGCAGGGGCACGATGCCGGAGACCGGCGTGTACTTGGTCTCGCCCCGGCGGATCGCCGCGATGGCCGCTTCCTTGATGTTGTCCGGCGTGTCGAAATCCGGCTCGCCGACGGAAAGGCTGATCACGTCCCGCCCCTGGGCTTTCAGATCCCGCGCTTTCTGCGTGATGACGATGGTGGCAGACGGCTTGATGCGGGAAAGGGCATCAGACAAAAAGCCCATGGGAATCCTCCGATCGGGGCGTTAGATAAGGACCGTGACGGCGGCGGACCCTAATGCATCGGACCCAAAAGTGGAATCCACTTTTAGGAACCAACCCGATGCATTATTCCTGAATGAGAGCATCGTTGATGCGGAAAAACGGATCCACTTTTCCGCACGATGCTCTAAAGCGGCCAAGCCGCCCAAGCAAGCAAAACAGCAAGCAGGACCGGCCTGTCCCGGGCCGGTTTTCGAGGAGCCGCCTTTTCCGATGTCCAGATCCGTCACCCGCCGCCTCGCGCTCGGCCTCATGGCCGGCGCCGCCCTTGTGGCCAGCGCCGCCGTCTCCGCCCAGGATTTCCCGACCCGCGTCATCAAGATGGTGGTGCCCTACCCGGCCGGTGGGCCGACCGACGTGATCGCCCGCATCGTGGCCGAGGAGATGGGCCGCGATCTCGGCCAGAACGTGATCGTCGAGAACCTCGCCGGCGCCTCGGGGGCGGTCGGCACCCGGGCGGTCGCCAAGGCGGAGCCCGACGGCTACACCATCGTGTTCGGCAACAACCAGACCCACGGCAATAACATGTTCCTGCTGAAGGAGCCGGGCTACGACGCCGTGAAGGACTTCGCGCCGCTCGCGGGCGCCGGCGCGTTCGAGCACGTCTTCGTGGTCCGGAACGACCTGCCGGCGAAGTCCATCCCGGAGCTGATCGCGCTCGCCAAGCAGGATCCCGGCAAGCTGAACTACGGCTCGACGGGCGTGGGCTCCGGCTCGCACCTGGCCACCGAGTTGTTCATGACCCGCACGGGCACCAAGATGACCCACGTGCCGTTCCGGGGCGCCGCCCCGCTGGTGACGGAGATCATGGCGGGCCGCATCGACGTGTCGAACTCGACCCTGCCCAGCGTCCTGTCCCAGTTCCAGGCCGGCCAGATGCGCGCCATCGGCATCGCGAGCCCGCAGCGCAACCCGCAGGCGCCCGACGTTCCGACCCTGCGCGAGCAGGGCATCACCGATGCGGACGCGGAATCCTGGGCCGCCTTCTTCGCCCCGGTGAACACCCCCAAGCCGGTCCTCGACAAGCTGTCGGGCACGATCATCGCGATCCTCAACAAGCCCGACGTCAAGGAGCGCATCACCAAGCTCGGCTTCACCCTGAACGTGCGCGACCCGGAGGCGTTCAGGCCCTATCTCGCCAAGGAGATCCAGACCTGGGCCGAGATCATCAGGGCGGCCGGCATCAAGGCCGAGTGAGGGTCTCCGGCGTCGCCCCCGGCCTGGGATGCCCCCCACCCCGTCATGGCCGGGCCTGTCCCGGCCATCCCGATGCGAAGGGCGCGGGGTTCCACGCAATCGAGATCACCGGGACGAGCCCGGTGATGACATCGAGGGAGGAGCAACACCCATGCAGCGTCACCAGGGCCGCCTGATCGACCACATTCACCTGCGCGTCTCGGACCTCGAGGCGAGCCGGCGCTTCTACCGGGCCGTCCTGCAGGCCGTCGGGCGCGCGTTCACCTCGGAGAGCCCGGAGCATTTCGCCTGCGACGAATTGTGGGTCGACCGGGCGGACGGACCGGTCTCGCGGGTCCATCTCGCGTTCCAGGCCCGGGACCGGGAGGCGGTCCACGCCTTCCATGCGGCGGCCCTGGCGGCGGGCGGCCGCGACAACGGCGGGCCGGGAGAACGCTCCTATCACCCAGGCTATTATGCCGCTTTTGTCCTCGACCCCGACGGCCACAATATCGAGGCGGTGCATCACGGGCCGGCCGAGCGCTCTGCGGAATCCGTGATCGTCACGCCGAAACCGTAAGCTCGCTCTGCCACAATCGTTAATAATTAGTTAACGCCGACACTTAGCCGAGAAACCGGATGCGACACTTTCGGACAGGCCTGGAACTTTCTTGAATCGCACAGGTTTTTCTCCCGCAGCCTCGTTTGGCTGCTGGGGATTGGACCAATGAAAACTTTCCGGTCAAGAAACGCCTATCACGTTTCCTCCCGGGTCCACCGTCTGGACCCGCGTCAGGAGAGCCGCTGCTCGCTCGCTCTGGTCATGCTGCTGGGCCTCGCGACGCTCTCCGTGATGGCCACCACCCAGAGCCTGTCGGCCCAAGACCCGAAGACCGTCCACGTCTATTCTCCGCGATAACGCGTGAGTGAACGGCGTCACGGTTGACGGCCCGTCCCAGGAGTTTAGCTCTCCGGCATCGTGACCGACGGAGAGAATCCCAGATGCTGAGCCCCCGAACCGCCCTGGCCTGCGCCCTCGCGCTCGGCGCCTCCTTCTCCGCCCTCTCCTCTGCGCTCGCCCAGGACACTCAGCGCTTTCGCACCGACAAGGTCGAGGTGATCGTCGAGACGGTCGCGCGCAATCTCGAGAACCCCTGGGGCCTCGCCTTCCTTCCCGACAACCGCATGCTGGTGACGGAACGGTCCGGCCGCCTGCGCATCGTCGATGGAGAAGGCACCCTGTCCGAGCCGATCACGGGCCTTCCCCGACTGTCCGTCCGTGGCCAGGGTGGCCTGCTGGACGTGGCGCTCGATCCCGCCTTCGCCCAGAACCGCCTGGTCTATCTGAGCTTCGCCGAGGATCGCCGCGAGGGCCGCAACGGCACGAGCGTGGCGCGCGGACGCCTCAGCCAGGACGGCACGGCGCTGGAGGGCACCGAGGTGATCTTCCGCCAGGAGCCGTCCTATGCCGGCACCCACCATTTCGGATCGCGCCTGGTCTTCGGCCGGGACGGCAACCTCTTCGTGACGCTCGGCGAGCGCAACGACCTGCGCGATCAGGCCCAGAGCCTCAACAACCACCTGGGCAAGATCGTCCGCATCAAGCCCGCCGGCGGCGCGGCGCCCGACAACCCGTTCCTGGCCCGCGAGGATGCCCGCCCGGAGATCTGGTCGTCAGGCCATCGCAACGTGCAGTCGGCGGCCCTTCACCCGGCGACGGGCGACCTCTGGACCGTCGAGCACGGCGCGCGCGGCGGCGACGAGGTCAACATCCCGCAGAAGGGCCGGAACTACGGCTGGCCGGTGATCTCCTACGGGGTGCATTACTCGGGCCAGAGGATCGGCGAAGGCACGCGCAAGACCGGCCTGGAGCAGCCGGTCTATTATTGGGACCCGTCCATCGCGCCCTCCGGCATGGCCTTCTACACGAGCGACCAGTTCCCGGCCTGGCGCGGCAGCATCCTGGTCGGGGCGCTGGCCGGCAAGCTCGTCTCGCGCCTCGAGACCAACGGCAACCGGGTCACCGGCGAGGAGCGCATGCTGCAGCAGCTCGGCGAGCGCATCCGAGACGTGCGCCAGGGCCCGGACGGCTTCGTCTATCTCCTGACGGATTCCCGCAACGGCCGCATCCTGCGCATGAAGCCCGCGACCTGAGCGGCCGGGCGACGAAGCCCACGAATCCCGCCGCGCCGCGGCCCGAGCACCGAATTCTGTGCCAGAACCCTTCGTTCAGAGAGTAGCCCAAGGGAAGAGTTGCTTGCTAAGCAGGATCGTTCGCGCGCGGCTGGGGGGCTGCGTGTTCTGATCTCCTGGGGCTGTCCATGCTTTTGTCCGTGCTGTCCGTCGTCCGTCCGACGAGCGCCGATATTCTGACGCGGGTGTCGACCGCGGCCGATGGCACGGAGAGGCCGGGCAGCAGCTCCAACGCCCAGTTCAGCCCGGACGGACGCTCGGTGGTCTTCAGGTCCGACGCTGCCCTGGTCGCCGGCGACGACAATCACACGTCCGACATCTACATCAAGGATCTGATCACCGGCGCGATCACGCGCGTCACGGCGGCCGGCGCCACGCAGGCCAACGGATTCAGCAACTATGCCCGGTTCAGCCCGGACGGCCGCTTCGTGATCTTCGAGAGCTTCGCCGACAATCTGGTGGCCAACGACAGGAACGGGCGAACCGACATTTTCAAGAAGGACCTGACCACTGGGGTGATCACGCGCCTCTCGGTTGCGCCGAACGAACTCGAAGCGAACAACGGCAGCTATGACGCGCGGTTCAGCCCGGACGGCCGCTTCGTGATCTTCGAGAGCGACGCGTCCAATCTCGTATCCGGTCCCGACAACCAGGCATCCGACATCTTCCGCCGGGAGCTGAGCACCGGTAAGGTCGAGTGCCTGTCCATGGCCAACGGACATTTCGGAAACTTCGACAGTTACGCCGCGCAGTTCAGTCCGGACGGGCACCCCGTCATCTTCACCAGCGAGGCGAACAATCTGGTGTCCGGCGACGGCAACAATAGGTCCGACATCTTCCTCAGGGACTCGACCGGAGGCATCACCCTCCTGTCCAGAGCGGCGGACGGAACACAGGCGAACAACGGGAGCTCCAATGCCCAGTTCAGCCCGGACGGACACTTCATCGTGTTCGAAAGCTATGCCACCAACCTGACCGCCAATGAGACGGACACCGAAGACGGGTACCTGAATGTCTTCGTCAAGGACATCCAAGATCCGAACGGCGCTGTCAATTGCGTGTCCAAGGCTCAAGACGGAACGAAGGCCAACGGCGACAGCTACAACGCCCGGATCAGCCCGGACGGACACCACGTCGTGTTCACCAGCGAGGCCTCGAACCTGGTCGCCGGCGACACCAACGGCAAACCCGACATCTTTCTCAAGAACCTGGACACCAAGGAAATCACGCGCCTCTCTATCGCGGCCGATGGATCGGGCACCACTCTCGACAGCTACAATGCCCAGTTCAGCCCCGACGGGCGCTTCGTGACCTTCCAGAGCGACGATCCCGACCTTGTCGCCGGCGACCGCAACAATGCCAGCGACATCTTCGTCGTCGACCTGCTCTACAAGGTCAACGCCGCTGCCATTGCCGAGGGCCGCTTCCTTGAGGCCACGCTCGGCGTCGGCGCCGCGTCGCACGTGAGCATCGCCTGGGGCGACGGCACCACCTCCACGGCCACGCCCGTCGCCGGCCAGGTCAGCCTCGCCCATGCCTATGCGACCACCGGCGCCAAGGATGCGGTCGTCACCCTGGTCGAGGGCGCGCTCACCTGGAACGTGGCGCATCATGTGGATGTCGCGGCTGGGGCGATGGTGCGCAACACCGCCGTGTTCGACACGCTCTCCGGCGGCGCCGGCCACGACACTCTCACCGGCGACGCCTTCGCCAACATCCTCAACGGCGGCGCCGGCAACGACCGCCTCGACGGCGGCGCCAGCGCCGACATGCTCAGCGGCGGCGCGGGCGACGACACCTATGTCACCGACGGGCTCGACACCATCGTCGAGGCGGCGGGCGGGGGCACCGACACGGTGATCGCCAGCAGCAGCTTCTCGCTCGCGGCATTCGCCGAGGTCGAGAACCTTTCCGCCGCCGAGGGCACGGCCGGGCTCGCGCTCACCGGCAACGGGCTCGCCAACATGCTCACCGGCAATGCCGGGGCCAACCGGCTCTCCGGCGGGGCGGGCGCGGATGTGCTGAACGGCGGGCTCGGCCAGGACAGCCTGACGGGCGGCGCGGGAAAAGACGTGTTCGCCTTCGACGACCGCGACACGGGCGCGGCGAAGAGCCGGGCCGATGTCGTGACCGACTTCTCGGGCCGGCAGGGCGACCGCCTCGACCTGCGGGCGGTCGACGCCAACACGAAGCGCGCGGGCGACCAGGCCTTCAGCTTCATCGGCACGAAGGCGTTCAGCAAAGCCGGCCAGGTGCGCACCGAGACGGTAAAGGGCGCCACCTACGTGCTTCTCAACACCGACAGCGACAAGGCCGCCGAGGCGGTGATCAAGCTCAAGGGCGCCCTCGACCTGCACAAGGGCTGGTTCGTGCTCTAAGGCCGGCCTCGATCACCCTCCCCCGTCATGGCCCTCTCCGCCCTTCCTGACACCCTCCGCCTGCCACCCTCCCGCGTCATGGCCGGGCTTGTCCCGGCCATCCCGATCGGAAGAGCGCGGCGCTTCACCGTATCGGGATCACCGGGACGAGCCCGGTGATGACGTGGGAGGATGGTGAGAGCGGGTGATGACATGGCGGGTGGCGTGACCCGGTGATGATACCCTCCCCACGTCATGGCCGGCCTTGTGCCGGCCATCCCGATTGTCCGAAGCGTGGCGCTCTTCCGACCGGGATCACCGGCACAAGGCCGGTGATGACGTGGAGAAGGTGGTCAGGGCCGGTGACAACACCCTCCCCCGTCATGGCATTCTCCGCTCTTCCTGCCACCCTCTCCTGTCATGGCCGGCCCTGTGCCGGCCATCCCGATCCGGTGAGGCGCGGCGCTTGTCCATAGCGGGATCACCGGGACAGGCCCGGTGATGACGGCGGGGACGGAGACGGGCTCCGTCAGCGTCCCTGGAAGATGAAGAAGGCCCCCGAGGCGATGAGGGCGAAGCCGATGAGGTGGTTCCAGCCGAGCGGCTCCTTCAGGTAGAGCACCGAGAAGACCGCGAAGACCGCCAGGGTGATGACCTCCTGCATGGTCTTGAGCTCAGCCGCCGAATAGACCGCCGAGCCGATCCGGTTGGCTGGAACGGCGAACCAGTACTCGACGAAGGCGATGGCCCAGCTGGCCATGACGGCGATCCAGAGGGGCGACGTCTTGAACTTCAAATGTCCGTACCAGGCGAAAGTCATGAAGACGTTCGATGCGATCAGCATCAGGACGGGCGTCGTATGGGGGCTCATGGGAGTTCCGGATTAGCGATCGGGCTTGGGCGCACTGCCCTAAAGCATCGGACCCAAAAGTGGACTTGCACTTTTGGGATCGATCCGATGCTTTCTTCTTGAATGAGAGCATCGGTCAGGACGGAAAACCGGGGCCACTTTTCCGTCCGATGCTCTAGTCGTCTCAGCGGGGCTGTCAAGCCGTGCAAAGCCGATGGCGCCGCCCGGAATCGCCGGCGATCGGAAGGCTCAGCGCCGCATCGTCAGCAGGCCGCGATTCGTCCGACCTGCTGCAACGGAGTGTCCCTGCAGGCTTCCTTGAGCCGGCCCAGCACCTGCTCGCCTCCGGCGATCTGGGGGTTGGACGGGGTGAAGCCTTCGCGCCGCTCGCGCTCGGTCACGAGGGAGCGGGCCCGGTCGAAGGCGACGTCCAGGCGGCGCTCGCCGCGCAGGGCGCGGTTGAAGAAGGCATCGCCGAAATAGGTCCAGGTTGCCCCATCGCGGCAGCCGAAGGACGGCCGGTCGGCGGCGGCGGCCGTGATCACGAGGGTGCGGGGATCGGCCAGCTCCCGGGCGAAGATGCCCGAATAGCAGGCCGAGACGATCAGCACCCGGTTCTGCGCCCGGGTCCGGTCGAGGAGCTGCCGCACGTCGCCCGGCGTGACGAGGCGGGCGTCGCGCCCGGTCACCAGCCCGATGCCGTCCGGGCCGCCATGGGAGGTGATCACGAGCACCACGACGTCCTCGGCCGGATCGAGCACCTGCCCGGCGGCGGCTGCGGCCGCCATGAGGGTTTGCGGCGTCGCCCCGGCCCGGCGCTTCGTGTTGGACCGGACGACGGAGCGTCCCTTGGCGTCGAACAGCGCCTCGAGGATGCGCGCCGCGCCCCGGGCCTCGCTGTCGAACACGCTCTGCGGACCCCACAGCCCGAAGGACAGGACATAGACGTCCGTCCGGCCCGGACGCTGCGGCGCGAGGCCGGCCGTCTGCCCGAGGGACGGCATGGCCCCGCCAAGGGCGACGAGAAGCCCGAGCATGCAGGAAGCGATCAACCGACGCATGAAACCACCCCAGATCTCCCACAGCTTAGGCGCAACATCCTTTCAGCGCCAGAGCATCGGACCCTAAGTGGACCCACTTTCGGGATCGGATCCGATGCTCAACCCCTTGAGGGGCGCACCGTTCGACGCGAAGAACCGGGTCCACTTCTCGCACGGTGCGCTCGAGCATCGGACCCAAAAGTGGAATCCACTTTTGGGATCAATCCGATGCTCAACCTCTTGAGCGGCGCACCGTTCGACGCGAAAAACCGGGTCCACTGTTCGCACGGTGCGCCAGAGGGGCCGATCCGGCTGAACCGAATGCCCTCTTCCGGGTTTCCCTGTCAGTTCCGTCAAGATTCGTCCCCGGATTCATCACAACGAGGGTTTTATGGATATCGCGCTCGACAAGGTTTGCGAACTCATTCTCCGGGTCAGGGCCATCGACGTGAAGGAAGGCATCACGGATCCGGCGTCGGGTTCGAACCCGATCGACGACGGCAGCATCGATTCCCTCACCTCCTCGCCGGACGACGCCACCGAGGACGAGCTGCGCGACGTGATCGCGGGCCTCAACGACGACGAGCGCGCCGACCTCATCGCCCTCGTGTATATCGGCCGCGGCGACATGGAGCCCGAGGAATGGGGCGCCGCCGTCCGGCTCGCCCGGGAGCGCGAGGAAGCGAGCTCGCTTTCCACGGCCGACTGGCTCATCGGCATCCCGAACCTCGCCGACCTTCTGGACGAGGGCCTCAACGCCATGGGGCGCAGCTGCGCCTGAAGGGGCCCCGCATCACCTTTCCGCGAGGCCGTCCGGCCAGGCCCCCGGACGGGACATTTCCCTGTGGATCGGCATCGCCCGAACAGCGACGACGCCCTAATTGTGACATGGATCGGGCTAATACTTCGGCCTAATCCCAAAGGAGGATCGCATGACTCCGCGCCTGCCCCCGGAGAACCCGGACGACGATGAGCAGAGCGAACTGCTCCAGGCCGTGCACAGGGCCCTGAACGATCTCGCGCCGATCACCGACCCGGTGGAGAACCTGCCCCTCGCCGAGGCGAAGCCCGACGAGCCTGCGGTCCCGTCGCCGGACGAGACCGAGGTCGAGATCGACCGCATCGAAGCCTATCTGAGGGGTCCGACGGCGTTCACCGCCTGACCCTGCCCCGCCTGCCCTGCGTCCAGCCCTCACGCAGGGCGATGGCCCTGGAGGCAACCCCTTCCGCCTCCTGTCCAAAGAGCCCCTTTCCCCAAGCCCGACTGTCCCATCGTCTGCCGCATCGGCATGATGCGCGACGTCGTCCCTACGGCAGGATAGACCCGACTGCGCAGCGGCCCAGGCGTGAGGTCCGGCCGTCCTGCGGGACGGCCCCATGGCGCCTGGAATAGCGTCTTACCTTAGGATATTGTTCTAAAATACAATTGCGCCAGAAGTCTTCCCGCGATGGTTGTGCTACGTTATCAAGAAACGTAGACGATGCGATCTCCCGCGATACCTTCCGACGCCGTCGATGCCTTCATCACCCGATGGACCGCCTCGGACGGCGGTGCCGAACGGGCCAATTACCAGATGTTCCTGTCGGAACTCTGCGACATCATCGGCGTCCCGCGCCCCGAGCCGTCCGGCCAAGCGCGAGAGCGGAACGACTACGTGTTCGAGCGCGCCGTCCGCCCCCGCGACAGCGACGCAGCGACGGCGCCCAAGCGCATCGATCTCTACAGGAAGAACGCCTTCATCCTCGAGGCCAAGCAGTCGCGGCTGCCCGATGGACGAAAGGTCGAACGAGGCGAACTCGCCCCCGTGTCGGACGCTCTGCCCGACATGGGCCGGCGCAGCATCAGCCGCGGCTGGGACGTCATGATGAAGAACGCGCGCCGGCAGGCGGAATCCTATGTGCTCCTGCTCGACGCGGATCACCCCGCCCCGCCCTTCATCATCGTCTGCGACGTGGGCCATTGCCTGGAGCTCTACGCGGATTTCACCGGCACCGGCCGGGCCTACAGCCACTTCCCGGACCGAAACAGCTTTCGCATCTATCTCCACGACCTGCGTGAGGAGAAGACGCGCGCTCTTCTCGCGCGCGTGTGGCAGGAGCCGCGTGCGCTCGATCCGTCGAAGGAGGCGGCCCGCGTCACCCGCGACATCGCCAGGCGCCTTGCAGGGGTGAGCAGGGCGCTGGAGGAGCGCGGATGCGACGCGCAGGACGTGGCGCATTTCCTCATGCGCTGCCTCTTCACCATGTTCGCCGAGGACGTGTCGCTCCTCCCGCCCGACAGCTTCAAGGCGCTGCTGCAGAAGAGCGTCGACGATCCGGCGCATTTCCCGCACCGGCTCAAGGCGCTCTGGCAGCAGATGGACAAGGGCGACGAGTTCAGCCACGTGGTCGAGACCCGCGTGCGCCATTTCAACGGCGGCCTGTTCAGGGACATCACGGTGTTCCCGCTCGGCCGCGAAGAGATCGGCGAGTTGCTGTCCGCCGCGAACTATTCCTGGACCGAAGTCGATCCGGCGATCTTCGGCACGCTGCTGGAACAGGCTCTCGACAAGCGGGAGCGCAAAAAGCTCGGCGCCCATTACACGCCGCGCGCCTATGTGCAGCGCCTCGTGGATGCGACCGTCATGGAGCCCCTGCGCGAGGACTGGCAGAACGCCCTGCGCAAGGCCGAGCATGCCAAGGAGACGGGCGACGAGACGGCGGCGATCGCCATCGTGCGTGCGTTTCACCGCCAGCTCTGCGCCACGCGCGTGCTCGATCCCGCCTGCGGCACGGGCAATTTCCTCTACGTGTCGCTGGAGCTGATGAAGATGCTCGAAGGCGAGGTCCTGGAGACCCTGGCGCAGCTCGGCGAGCCCGAGAGCATGGGCCTCGACCGCGAGACCGTCGACCCGCATCAGTTCCTCGGCCTGGAACTCAACCCGCGCGCCGCCGCCATCGCCGAGCTCGTCGTGTGGATCGGCTATCTGCAGCAGCATTACCGCAACCGCACCGGCCACCCGTCCGAGCCGATCCTGCGCGCCTTCGAGAACATCAATTTTGGCCGGCGCCAGGGCTACGACGCCGTGCTCACCTGGGACGGCTATCCCGTACCGCAGGTGGCGGAGAAGGACGGTAAACGCGTCGAGACCTATCCCAACGCGCGCCGGCCCGCATGGCCGGACGCGGAGTTCATCGTGGGCAATCCGCCGTTCATCGGCGGCAAGGATCTGCGCGCCCGTCTGGGTGACGCCTACACGGAAGCGCTTTGGTCCGCGCACGGGCACATGAACGGCTCGGCCGATTTCGTCATGTCCTGGTGGGACCGCGCGGCGGACTTCCTCACCGCGAAGAACTCACCCCTTCGCCGCTTCGGCTTCGTCACCACCAACTCGATCACGCAGGAATTCTCCCGCCGCGTGATGAAGAAGCGCATGGAGGGCAGGATTCCGGTGTCGCTCGTCATGGCGATCCCGGATCATCCCTGGACGAAGGCGGCGGCGGATGCGGCAGCGGTGCGCATCGCCATGACGGTGGCGGAGAAGGGCGAGCGGGATGGTGTGTTGTGCGAGGTTGTCAGCGAGCATGGGCTCGATACGGATGAGCCTGTGGTTGAACTCACGAGGCGCATAGGACGGATCAATTCGGATTTGACGGTGGGGGTGGATATCGGCTCGGTTGCACCGCTTCTCGCCAATGGAGTTCTCTGTTCACGTGGAGTCGCACTTCACGGAGCAGGATTTATTTTGACGGAACTAGAAGCCGAGCACCTTGGACTCGGCAAACGTTCAGGCCTTGACAAACATATTCGACCCTATCGAAATGGACGTGACCTCATGGCGGTGTCACGTGGTGTTCTTGTCATTGATCTTGATGGATTAAGTGCACAAGAAGTTCGCATGCGGCATCCAGAAGTCTATCAGCATCTTCTTGCGAGAGTGAAGCCTGAGAGAGATCAAAACAATGAGGAATATCGAAGAACTCACTGGTGGCTTTTCGGCCGCCGCAACACCGATTTGCGGTCTGGACTCATAGTCCTAGTTCGCTACATTGCGACTGTTGAAACAGCCAAGCATCGCGTACTTCA
Source organism: Microvirga sesbaniae (assembly GCF_025460805.1). Classification (GTDB taxonomy): domain Bacteria; phylum Pseudomonadota; class Alphaproteobacteria; order Rhizobiales; family Beijerinckiaceae; genus Microvirga; species Microvirga sesbaniae. Next base: position 547,143 of record NZ_JAMXFJ010000002.1, read on the forward strand.
ATTCCTCGACAACACCATTCTTCCTGACAACAAGCTTGTTGCAATTGCAATTGAAGACGCATTCGCACTAGGCGTTTTGAGTTCAAGTCCGCACATCTTATGGTCTCTCCACGCTGGCGGTTGGCTTGGCGTTGGCAATGACTCCGTTTATGTCAAGTCCAAAGTCTTCGACCCCTTCCCTTTCCCCGATCCACCCCAGTCCCTCAAGGCAGACATCCGCGCTGCCGCGGAGGAACTCGACGCGTTCCGGAAAAGCCGTCAGGCCGAGCATCCGAAGCTCACGCTGACGCAGATGTACAACGTGCTGGACAAGCTGAAGGCGATGGAGGCGGCGTCACCCTCTCCGTCATGGCCGGGCTCGTCCCGGCCATCCCGATCGGAGGAGCGCGGCGCCTCGAGCCATCGGGATCCCCGGCACGGGGCCGGGGATGACGGCGGGAGGGTCGTGCTCACGCCCGATGAGGAGCGGATCAAAGACGAGGGGCTGATCCTCGTCCTGAAGGAGCTGCACGAGCGCCTCGACCGGTTGGTGTTCCAGGCATATGGCTGGCCTGACGATCTCTCCGACGAGGAGATCCTGGAACGGCTCGTCGCGCTCAACGCCGAGCGGGCCAGGGAGGAGGCGTCGGGCCTCGTGCGCTGGCTCAGGCCCGATTACCAGATCCCGCGCTTCGCCAAGGGCGCGGCTGCCGCGAAGACCGGCGAACTCGACCTCGGGACGAACGTGGTGGCCATCGACCGCTCCTTGCCCGATTTCCCCAAGGACCGGCACGAGGATTCGCTCGCCGTCGAGCACGCGCTTCTCGCCGCCGGGTGCCCCATGGATGCGGCCGCGCTGGCGCGCGGCTTCAGGCGCGGCGGCAAGCGCATCGAGCCGCGGATCGAACAGGCGCTCACCACCCTGGTCCGCTACGGACGCATCACGATGACGGACGACGGCCGCTACCTCGCCCGCAGGGCGGCGTGACACCCTCGACCTGAAGGCAAAAAGGGCCGCCCGGGGGCGGCCCTTGTCCTCGATCCTGTCGTTCGCGCAGGCTCACAGCTTCCCGAGCTTGAGGAACTGCGTCTCGCCGGAGGAATTGTCGACGCCGTCGTTGTCGGTGACGATGTAGGCGTTGCCCGCGGCGTCGACCGCGAAGCCCTCGACCTTGTCGAGCACGTAGCCCCGGGCGGCCTTCAGGTCGGGCTGGAGATCGCGCACCAGCGTCTTCTGGACGAGCGGCAGCTCGCCGCCGAGCGCCGCGGGCTTCATGTCCGCGAGGGACACCGCGTAGAGCTTCTTCACCGCCGCCTTCTCGGCGATCTGGTTGTCGCGCTCGATGACGATGACGCGCTCGCCCGCGGCCGTGATCTCGGACAGGCCGATCCAGCCGGCCTGCGTGGCGTCGAGCGGATAGCGCACGGCCTTCCAGCTCCTGTCGGACGGCCTGTAGGCCAGGAGCTTCACGGCGTTCCTGCCGTCGTCCGCCCATTCGCGCTGCACCGCGAGCCACACGGTCTCGTCCGCGCCCGACCCCGTCACCGTGACGCCCTCGAAGCCGTAGTTCTTCGCGCCCTTCTCGAGTTCCGCCGGAACGGTGATCTCCTCCTGGATCGCCCCCTTGGCGTCGACCCGGACGAGGAGGTTCTTCACGCCCTTCTCCAGGTTGCCCTCGGAGGCGAGCCAGAAGCCGTCGCGGGCCAGCGCGATGCCCTCGAGGTCGAGCTTCTCGGCGGCGGCTCCGCCGCGGGTCACGAGGGTCTCGGCGGTGATGAGCGCGGGCTTCTTTGTGGCGTCGATGGTGAGGATGCGCGGAGCCGCGCCATAGACGCTGTCGGTGACCGCATAGAGCCTGCCGGCCTGCGACTTGTCCGCCGCAAGGCCCGAGAGCGCGCCCCAGCCGATGGGCAGGCCGCCGGGGTTCTTCGCGGAGCGGATCGTCGGATAGGCGGGCGCCGCGCGCTCGGCGCGCTGGTAGATCATCACGTGCGGGGCGGCCCCGCCGTCCCCGTGCAGGTCGGTCTCGCTGGTGGCCACGAACAGGTTGCGCGACGGGATGGCGAGCAGCCCCTCCGGCCCGATGCCGGTCGGCAGAACCTGCACGAGCTCCGGCGCGGCGCCCGTATCGCGATAGACGCCGACGACCGAGGCGCGCTCGGAGCCCACGAAGATCAGCATGTCGTTGCCGAAGCGGCCGGTCTCGACGCCTTCGATCTCGACGCCCTTCTTGTTGCGCTTGTCCGGGTAATGGCTGAGCGAGACGATCTCGTGCTCCAGGCTCGCGCCGGATTCGTAAGCCACGCTGCCGTCGCGGTTGAAGATGGTGAAGCTGCGCGATCCGCCCTTCCAATCGCCCTCGTTCGCCGTCACGAATCGGTTGGCGTCGATCCAGTGCACCGCGTCGGGCTCGCGCTCGACCTTCTCCATGGAGCCGGTGAGCTCGATCCTGCCGTCCTTCCTGGTGTCGATGGCCTTGAGGTCCACGGTGCCGGCGGAGACATGCGCCTCGACCGTGCCGGTCTTCCCGTCCACCACCGCGATGTGGTTGTTCTCCTGCAGGGTCACGACGACCTTGCCCTGGTCGGACACATCCACGTATTCCGGCTCCGGATCCTCGCCGGCAACAGCCGCGAGGCCGGTCAGGCTCACGGTCCTCAGGGCCGCGCAATCGACCTGATCGCCGTTGAGCGAAGCGACCACCAGCGAACCGGCGGGCAACTGCGGCAGCGCACCCTCGTTGACCTCCTCGTTGCGCTCGTTCTCGATCGCGACGGCGAGCACGCCCGCATTGGCGGCGACCGAGTCGGGCTGGCCCGGGAGCGGGCATTCGGCCGCGATCGTCCGGTCGGCGAGGCTGACGGCGACCAGCTTGCCGCTCGGGCTGGTGAAGCTCTCGGAGGTGTTGACGGCCACGTAGGCCCGCCCGCCCACGACCTTCACCGAGGTCGGCTCGCCGCCCAGCGCCAGGGTGCCGCCGGCCTTCGGGTTCGCCGGATCGGCGATGTCGATGAAGCCGAGCTCCTTGCGCGGGCTGTCCGTATAGACCAGCAGGCGGCCGTCCTCGCTCGCCGAAATGATCTCGGCGACCGTGTCGCCTTTCTGGTCCTGGTCCTTCGCCAGGTTCGCCGTGATGGGGAAGCTGGCGATGCGGTCGAAATACTCCGCCGCGGAGGCGCTGAGCGCCGTGCCGGAGAGGAGAGCGGCCGCCAGCGAGGCGGCGACGAAGGAACGGTGCATGGGATCTCCCGCGAGACGGTCAAGGTTAGCCGGATCCTCATGCGCCCGGCCCATGACAGGCGGATGACAGGCGGATGACAGGCGGAACGGCGGGACAACCTGAGCCGTTGTGCACCGAATCCTCGCGTCGGACGTTGTCGAGACCGGAACCGCGCGATAGCTGTGCCTCGACGGGCCGCGGTCACGCTCGCCCCATTTTCGACAGGAGCCCTCATGAGCATCGGGCTGATCGCCCTGCTGGACGACGTTGCGGCCTTGGCCAAGGTCGCGGCCGCCTCCCTCGACGACGTGGCCGCCCAGGCGGCCAAGGCCGGCGCCAAGGCGGCCGGCGTGGTGATCGACGACGCCGCCGTGACGCCCCGCTACGTGACGGGCTTTTCCGCCGCGCGGGAGCTGCCCATCGTCGGCAAGATCGCCCTGGGGTCCCTCAAGAACAAGCTCATCTACCTGCTTCCGGCCGCCCTCCTCCTCAGCCTGTTCGCCCCCTGGGCGATCACGCCGCTGCTCATGATCGGCGGCGCCTATCTCTGCTACGAGGGCTCGGAGAAGGTGTTCGAGGCGCTGTCGCCGCACGGCGCCCACGAGCACGAGGCCGCGGTTGGCGCCGCCACCCATGCGGCCCGCAATCTCGAGGACGAGAAGGTCAGCAGCGCGATCAAGACCGACTTCATCCTCTCGGCCGAGATCATGGCGATCACGCTTGCGAGCCTGCCGGCCGGATCGACCTGGATGCAGGCGGTCGTGCTCGCCGTGGTGGGCATCGGCATCACGGCCCTGGTCTATGGCGGCGTCGCCCTGATCGTGAAGGCGGACGATGCCGGCGTGGCGCTCGCCCGCACCGACCGCCCGGTCTCGCGCCTCCTGCGGCGCGGACCCGAGGGCACGCCGCTTCATACCGACCGCCTGCTCGCTCCCGTGACGACCACGTTCGGACGCGGCCTGGTGAAGGGCATGCCGGTCCTGCTGAAGGGTCTTGCCATCATCGGCACCGCCGCCATGATCTGGGTCGGCGGCGGGATCATCGTCCACGGCCTCGAAGGCTACGGCTTCGCCGGCCTCGGCCACGCCATCCACGCACTGGCAGTGGCGGCCGGCCATGCGGTCCCGGCACTCGGGGGCCTGGTGGAGTGGCTCGTCTCGGCCGCGGCCTCCGGCCTGTTCGGCCTGGTGCTCGGCGCCGTGCTGATCCCGCTGGTCCACTTCGTCGCCGTGCCGCTCGCGAGGGCCGTGAGGGGCGGCAGCCGGAAGGCCGAGAAGCCTACGGTGTAACCGCCTCTCCTCTTCCAGTCCTCGGCCCTTGCCGCGGCGTCCGATGCGCTCGGCGCTTCAGACGATCGGGATCACCGGCACAAGGCCGGTGATGACGTGGTGTGTGTGTGACCCGGTGCGAACACCCTCCCCACGTCATGGCCGGGCTTGTCCCGGCCATCTCGATCGGAAAAGCGCGGCGCCTCGAACGATCGGGATCACCGGGACAGGCCCGGTGATGACGATGCCGTGCGGTTCTGGCTGAGCGTCCATGAAGCGGTGACGAAGATGGAACGAACCGATTCGTAACAGCATGGGTCACGCATGCCGCTCTTCCATTCCCCGGCCGTTCGTACCATATTCGTTCTATGGCCAAATCACCCAAGAAGCCCAAGCTTTCCACCGGGAAGGCGTCCAAGCCTGAGCTCAAGCCGCTGGATCCCTATCTGGCCGATCTCCTCAATCCGGCGGTCAACCGGGAGCGGGAGGCGGCCGAGGGGTTCGCCGAGCGGGCCCAGGAGACCTTCATCCACGGCGACATCGCGGATGTCGACCCGGCGCTCGCCAAGAAGCTCGGCCTGAAGGGGCCCGACGACGGGCCGGACGTGGCCGAGGAGCTGGGCGAGCTATCCCCGGGCTCCGGCGTATCGGCCACGGTCGACGCCCTGTCGAAGCTCCTGACCGAGGGCGATCCGCGCTTCAAGAACGGCAAGGCCTGGGTGCCGCACCGCCCGCCCCGCCCCGAGAAATCGGAAGGCGGCATCCCGTTCAAGATCAAGTCCGACTTCACCCCCTCGGGCGACCAGCCGACCGCGATCGCCGAGCTGGTGGACGGCGTGCGCCGGGCCGAGCGCGACCAGGTGCTGCTCGGCGTCACGGGCTCGGGCAAGACCTTCACCATGGCCAAGGTGATCGAGGAGACGCAGCGCCCCGCCCTCATCCTGGCGCCGAACAAGACGCTGGCCGCGCAGCTCTACGGGGAGTTCAAGTCGTTTTTCCCGGACAACGCGGTCGAGTATTTCGTCTCGTATTACGACTATTACCAGCCCGAGGCCTATGTGCCGCGCTCGGACACCTTCATCGAGAAGGAAAGCTCCATCAACGAGCAGATCGACCGGATGCGCCACTCGGCGACCCGCGCGCTGCTCGAGCGTGACGACGTGATCATCGTGGCGTCCGTGTCGTGCATCTACGGCATCGGGTCGGTCGAGACCTATACGGCCATGACCTTCTCCGTGAAGGTGGGCGAGCGCATCGAGCAGCGCCAGCTCATCGCGGATCTCGTGGCCTTGCAGTACAAGCGCATCCAGAGCGACTTCGCCCGCGGCACCTTCCGGGTGCGCGGCGACGTGATCGAGCTCTTCCCCGCCCACTTGGAAGACCGGGCCTGGCGCATCGGCCTCTTCGGCGACGAGATCGAGTCGATCGTCGAGTTCGATCCGCTCACCGGCAAGAAGACCAACGACCTGCAATTCGTGAAGGTCTACGCCAACTCGCACTACGTGACCCCGCGCCCGACCCTGCAGCAGGCCGTGAAGGGCATCCAGGACGAGCTGCAGCACCGCCTGCAGGAACTCGCCCGCATGGGCCGCCTGCTCGAGGCGCAGCGGCTCGAGCAGCGCACCCAGTTCGACCTCGAGATGATCGAGGCCACGGGCGTGTGCAACGGCATCGAGAACTATTCGCGCTATCTCACCGGCCGCAAGCCCGGCGAGCCGCCCCCGACCCTGTTCGAGTACCTGCCCGACAACGCCCTCGTGTTCACCGACGAGAGCCACGTGACCGTGCCGCAGATCGGCGGCATGTATCGCGGCGACTTCCGCCGCAAGGCGACGCTGGCCGAATACGGCTTCCGCCTGCCGTCCTGCCTCGACAACCGTCCGCTGCGCTTCGAGGAATGGGACGCCATGCGGCCGCAATCGATCCACGTATCGGCGACGCCCGCCAAGTGGGAGATGGAGCAGACCGGCGGCATCTTCGTCGAGCAGGTCATCCGCCCGACGGGCCTCGTCGACCCGGTGGTGGAGATCCGGCCCGCGCGAAGCCAGGTCGACGACCTGGTGCACGAGGTGAAGGAGCTCTCCGCTCAAGGATACCGCACCCTCGTGACCACGCTCACCAAGCGCATGGCCGAGGACCTCACCGAGTACATGCACGAGAACGGCATCCGCGTGCGCTACATGCACTCGGACATCGACACGCTGGAGCGCATCGAGATCATCCGCGACCTGCGTCTCGGCGCCTTCGACGTGCTCATCGGCATCAACCTCCTGCGCGAGGGCCTCGACATTCCCGAATGCGCGCTCGTCGCCATTCTCGACGCCGACAAGGAAGGCTTCCTGCGCTCCGAGACCTCGCTGGTGCAGACCATCGGCCGCGCCGCCCGCAACGTGGAGGGCAAGGCGATCCTCTACGCGGACAAGATCACCGGCTCCATGGAGCGCGCCATCGCGGAGACCAACCGCCGCCGCGAGAAGCAGCTCGCCTACAACGCCGAGCACGGCATCACGCCGCAATCGGTGAAGAAGAACATCGCGGACATCCTGGAGAGCGTCTACGAGCGCGACCACGTGTCGGTCGACACGGGCCTCGCCGACAAGACGGTCGGCCACAACCTCAAGGCCGTCATCGCCGACATGGAGAAACGCATGCGCGAGGCTGCGGCGAACCTGGAGTTCGAGGAGGCGGCTCGCCTGCGCGACGAGCTCAAGCGCCTGCAGGCGACCGAGCTCGCCATCAGCGACGACCCGATGGCGCGCCAGAGCGATGTGGAGCGGGAAGCCGGTCGGTACGGCGGCTCGCGCAAATACGGCCGCAGCGCCAACCTGCCGCCGAAGGGCCTGCCGCCCTCGCCCGAGGGCGCCACGGCGGGCGACGAGGAGACCGACGCCTACGGGCCGACCGGCAAGGGGCGGTCCGACGAGGGCACCCGGGTCCGCAAGCCCGGCCTCGACGAGATGGGCCCGGGTACGGACCGGGAGGTCCCGCTCAACTACCGGGAACGCCCGGCCGCTCGCTCGACGCAAGGGTTCGCGGGGCAGAAGCCGAAATACAAGGGACGCAAGGGGCGGTAAGGCGACGCGCCTTGCGCATCGTGCGGACGAAAGCGGGCCGCACGATGCGTCACGTCAAGGAATGTGCATTGGACCCAGAAGTGGGTCCGCTTTTCACGTCCGATGCTCTATCCCGGCATGGCGTCCAGGATGCCGGTCACCACGGACCCGATGCTGGCGGCCAGGATGGCCGCCGTGGCGGCCACCTTCGGCACCAGAAGGCCAGCCCGGCGCGCATCCGCGTACCAGCCGCCCGCGATCGTGCGCCACTGCCAGTAGGGCGAGAGGGTCCAGGCCGGCGGATAGGGCCGCCGCTCGCGGCGGCACACGTCCCAGACGATCCGGTCGTTGACCCGGTAGAACGCCACCGACGCGGCCCCGAACAGCACGAACCAGACCAGACCCCTGACCATCACCCGAGGCTCCGCGCCCATCCGTCCCGGGACAACGCCGCCATGCCGGCGTTCGTGGCGGCGCCCGGACGACAGGGCCCGCCCCTCACCGCCACGCCACCTCGTAGGCGGCGACCGGCTGCGCGAAACCCTTCAGGCTCCGGCTCCCGAGATCCACGAGGCGCAGGCGGGTGGGAAGCGACCCGGTGACCGCCCCGGACACCACGATGGTGTCGGGCTCGGCGCTCTGGCACAGACGGGCCGCCATCTGGACGGTCGCGCCGAACAGGTCGTTGTGGTCGGCCACCGGCTCGCCCGCATCGAGGCCGATGCGCACCCGGAGCTTCTCCCGGCTCGCCAGGTTGAAGGCCTCGAAGGCCCGCTGGATGGCGCGCGCCGCATCCACGGCGGCGGTGGCGTCCGCGAAGGCCGCCATGATCCCGTCGCCCGTGTGCTTGACCTCGCGCCCGCCGTTGTCGTGCAGGGCCCGGCGGACCATGGCGTCGTGCGCCCGCACCATCTCGACCGCGCGGGTGTCGCCCAGGCGCTCGGTCATGGCTGTGGACTCGACGATGTCGGTGAACATGATGGTGCGCAGGGCCGGATCGATCTCCGCCCTGGAGGCTCCTGCCGGCTGCGGATCGGAGATGCGGCCGAGAAACGCCTCGACGGCCGAGAGATCGACCTCGATCACGTCGCGGGCGATGTTGCCATGGGCCTCGTCGTGCACCCGCGCGGCCGTCTCGATGTCGGGCGCGTCGATGAGGCAGAACGCGGTGCCGCGGGTCTCGTCGAACCAGTAGGTCAGGAACCGCACCCCGTAGCGCCCCTGGACGTCCAGGTCCTTGCGATGGGCTTCGGCGATGTCGACGGCGGTCAGGCCCTTCAGGTCGTGCCGGTCCAGGAATATGGGCATCGGGTCCTCTCTGACTCCTCCCGCTTCCGTTCGTGTCCCTTTTGCTTCCGTAACGTAATGTACAGGGTTTGGCACGAGGCCGGAATGCTCCTCTGCCGGGGCCGGCGCGACGCTGCACCCCGCATGCCAGGCGCAGACGCCATTCGCACCCTCCCCCGTCACGGCCGGTCTCGTCCGGCCATCCCGCTCCCACATCCTCTCCCGTCATGGCAGGCCTTGTGCCGGCCATGACGGTCCGGTGAGGCGCGGCGTCCTGAAAATCGAGATCACCGGGACAAGCCCGGTGGTGACGTGAGAATCGCACACCCGATCGTGCGCCCCTCCCCCTCATGGCCGGACCCGCGAGGACGAGGCAAGTCATTCAACCAAACGGTTGACTATCCTGATCGACACAGCTATATTCAACCACATGGTTGAATTACAGACATCTCAGCTCGACACCGTCTTCCACGCCCTGGGCGACGCGACCCGGCGTCGGATGCTGCGGGACCTCGCCGGGAGCGAGCGCACGGTGAGTCAGCTCGCCGAGCCGTTCTCGATCTCCCTCGCGGCCGCCTCGAAGCACATCAAGGTGCTGGAGCATGCCGGCCTCCTGCGGCGCGAGATCCGCGGCCGCACCCATGTCTGCCGCCTCGACCCCGGGCCGCTGGCCAGCGCCCACGCGTGGCTCGGCATCTACGAACGCTTCTGGACCGACCGTCTGGACGTGCTGGAACGGCTCCTCCGCGAGGAGGATGCCCGGACATCCGAAACCCCCGAAGGAGACGACATATGAGCGACCTTGCGACCACGGATCTTGCGGAACGCAGCCCCTACGGGGTGCTGACCGACCCGGCCACCCTGACGATCCAGCGCCTGCTGCCCGGGCCCATCGAGCGGGTCTGGGATTACCTCACCCAGAGCGACCTGCGCCGGCAATGGCTCGCGGCGGGCGAGATGGAGCTGAAGGTCGGCGCCCCGGTCGAGTTCGTCTGGCGCAACCACGAGCTCACCGACCCGCCCGGCGAGCGCCCGCCGGGCTTTGCCGAGGAGCACCGGATGGAGAGCCGGATCACCGAGCTCGACCCGCCCCACCGGCTCGCCATCACCTGGGGGTCCACCGGCGGCGTCTCCTTCGAGCTCGAGCGCAGGGGCTCCGAGGTGCTGCTCACCCTGGTCCACCGCCGGGTGTCCGACCGGGCGACCCTGCTCAACGTCAGCTCCGGCTGGCACGCCCATCTCGACATCCTGGCCGCGCGCATGGCCGGCCGGGAGCCGGAGCCCTTCTGGCAGAACTGGAGCCGGCTGAAGGAGGACTACGCCCGGCGGCTCCCCGCATAAAGGGCCCGCCCCTCGCGTCATCACGGGCTCGTCCCACCTCTCCCCGTCATCACCGGCCTTGTGCCAGTGATCCCGATCGGAAAGGCACGGAGCATCACGGGGTCGGGATGGCCGGCACAAGGCCGGCCATGACGTGAAGGGGCGGCGCCAAGAGCGCTCCCCTACCCGCCCAGCACCCGCGAGAGCGTGAAGGCCGCGAGAAACCCCGCCACGGTGATCAGCCCGGCATATTCGTGGGCGGTCTCGAAGGCTTCCGGCACCATGGTGTCGGCCAGCATGGCCAGGATCGCCCCGGCCGCCACGGCGGTGACGAACGCGATGGTGGCCGGCCCCGTCTCGGCGAAGACCGCGTAGCCGAGGAGCGCCGCGATCCCCGAGGCGAGCGCGATGCCGCCCCAGATGCCGAAGATGTAGGCCCTGGAGCGCCCGGCCCGGCGCATGCCGGCGGCGCTCGACAGCCCCTCGGGCAGGTTCGACAGGAAAACCGCCGCCACGGCCACGAGGCTCACCCCCTGGCCGGCGAGCAGGCTCACGCCGATCACGATGGATTCCGGGATGCCGTCGAGGAGCGCGCCGAGCGCGATGGCGAGCCCGCTGCCCTCCTGGTCGTGCGAGGGCTGGCGCGCATCCGGGGCGGTGCCGGAGCGCTTGCGGTGCTTGGCGCCGCGCCGCGTCACGACGATGTTCGCCCCCGTATAGACGGCTGCGCCGGCGAGAAATCCCAGCGACGTCGACGCGATGCCGCCCGTGCGGTACGCCTCGTCCATGAGGTCGAAGGACAGCGCCGAGATCAGCACCCCGGCCCCGAACGCCATCACGGCCGCGATGACCCGCTGCGGCAGCTTGACGAAGGTCCCGATCAGCGCCCCGAGCACGAGAGCGGACCCGCTGAGCAGACCCCACAGACCGGCCTGGATGACCATAGGCATGAAACGTTCTCCGGTGGATGGGGAGAACGTGATGGGGGGCGGTAGGGTTCGGGGCTGCGTCGGGCGAGGCTTGCATGGAACGAGGCATGGAAGAAACGATGGAACCGGTCGGCGGGCGCGTCGCCCGCCCGTGCGCTTCCATGCATCACGGCAGCTGGTCGGTGAGGACCCGCTCGACCCAGGCGCCCGCCTCCTCCTGCGTGGCGAACAGGGGCGCGCCGCCGATGTCGCATTTGCCGAAGCCGGCCTCCAGGTGCCAGAGGCCCTTGTGCTCGGGTTCGTGGGCGTCGCCGTCGAGGCGCACGATCACGGCGGCGAGCTGGCCGCCGGCCAGGACGAGCCGGCCCTCGCTGTCATGGCCGTCGATCAGGACGTCGATGGGTTGATACGAGATGTCGAGGGGCATGGCGCTCCCCCTGGTTGCCGGCGGGGGCCCGAATCTCCCTCAGCCGCCGGCGCCCGGACGTCCTTGCCGGCGATGGGCCATTGTAGGCCCTTCGGGAGCGGCCCGCCAGAGCGTTTCCGCCCGGCCGCCGGACCGTCCGCCCCGCGGCCCTCACAAAAAATTCGAAGAATGTCTCGGGTGTGAAGCGCTTCACAGCGACGTTCCGCAACGTCAGGCAAAGTCCCATCATCGCCAACGGAGAGAGCATCTCAGGCGGTCTTGAGAGCAACGCTTAACGAAGAGGAACATACCCATGGAAAACTACCAGTTCTCCGACAACGACATCTTCCAGGACGCCTACAACACCGCTTTCGGCGGCAGCGCCACCTCGGCGCAGGTCGGCAACATCGTCGACGCCGACACCCTGCTCGACAGCAGCCACGACTATTTCGGCGGCGTCAACATGCAGGATTCCTACAACACCATCGACCAGGTGGCGACGAACACCGCCGTGTTCGGCAACGCGACCTCGGCCCAGGTCGCCAGCATCAACGACAGCGACACGCTCGTCGACAACAGCCACCCGCACTACTTCTGATCCTGAGCCTGCCGGAGCGCCACGGCCCGAGGGCCTGGCGCTCCTTTTCGGCTTTTCCCCGGTCCGCCCTCGCGCCGCCATGAAGCGCCGCCCCCGGCCCCGCACCGCGACGACCCGGCCGCCATCTCCCGCTTCCGACGACGCAAAAGGGCGGCCCTCGCGGCCGCCCTCTTCACGTCGCAGCCGGAATCCGAAGCGTCAGAGCCGTCCCATCAGCAGCAGGATGATGAGGATGAGCAGGACCACGCCGAGGAGACCGCTCGGGCCGTAGCCCCAGCCCCGGCTGTAGGGCCAGGCCGGAACGGCCCCGATGAGAAGCAGGATGACGAGAATGAGCAGGATGGTGCTGATTGCCATGGAAATACTCCCTCTACACGGACCCGCCGCGCAATGGCGGCGTTCATCCAGGGAAACTTGGCCGTAAGAGAAAAAGTTCCCGCCTCTTTTGCCTGTGGATGGCCCCGACGGGGTAGGTTCCGGGGCGGAACGATCACCCTGGCTTGACGTTAGCTCCACGGCGATGGGGTGCCGCCGTCAGCGCGTCCCCTGCGGGAGGTCGCCGCTTCGATGGACCAGGACAGCCCGATGCAGAAAAAGAACCCGAACGCGATGCCCCACGACATTCCAGAACCAATCCCTGGCCTCCGAAAATCCGATTCCCCCGCCCTGAGCCCCTCGGTCCAGGCCCAGATCGGCCAGCGCCTGCGCCAGTTCTACGATGCCCTGGCGCTGGGCGAGCAGCCGGTGCCGGACCGGTTCATCGAGATCATCAACCGGCTCGACGGCGCGAAGGGAGAGAAGCAGCAGTCATGAGTATCGACATCGATTTGCGCGACTCCATGCTCAAGGCGACGCCGAACCTGCGCGCCTTCGCCATTTCCCTCACCAACAACGTGGACCGCGCCGACGACCTCGTGCAGGAAACCCTGATGCGGGCGATCGCCAACATCGATCGCTTCCAGCCCGGCACGAACATGCAGGCCTGGCTCTTCACCATCCTGCGCAACCTGTTCCATTCCGAATACCGCAAGCGCCGCCGCGAGGTGGAGGATGCGGACGGCAAGTACGCGGCCGCCCTCTCGGTTCAGCCGGACCAGATGCCCCATCTCGATTTCGAGGATCTGCAGAAGGCGCTCGCCCGTCTGCCCCACGACCAGCGCGAGGCGCTGCTGCTGGTGGGCGCCTCGGGCTTCTCCTACGAGCAGGCGGCAGAGATCTGCGGCTGCGCGGTCGGCACCATCAAGAGCCGGGTCAACCGCGCCCGCAACCGGCTGGCCGAGCTGATGCACTTCACCGACATGGAGGAGGATCTCGGCCCCGACCGCGTCACCCTGTCGGTGATGCACGCCGTCGCGTGACGGGCCTTGGACCGTCGGGGCTTTCTTGATCGACAGGCGCGCCCAGAGGGGCGCCTGCTGTTTTAGCGCATCGGAAGAGAGCATCGGATGAATCCCAAAAGTGGTGCCCACTTTTGGGTCCGAGGCTCTAGCGACGCCGGAACTGCTGGTTGCCGCGCTGCGGCGGACGCGGACCGGAAGAGGCACCCGAATCCTTGTGACGGAAGATGAGCCGGCCCTTCTCCAGGTCGTAGGGCGACATCTCGACGGTCACGCGGTCGCCGGCCAGGGTCTTGATGCGGTTCTTCTTCATCTTGCCGGCCGTATAGGCGATGACCTCGTGCCCGTTGTCGAGCTGCACGCGGTAGCGCGCGTCGGGCAGAATCTCGGTCACAAGTCCTTCAAAGGTGATCAGTTCTTCCTTTGCCATGCAAAGCCTTCCTCATAACAAAAAAGCCGCCCCTGAATCGGAACGGCCATATGCAAGAGGACGTGCAGGCACGTCCTCCGGCATCAAACCTTACGCGTTCTGCAGGTTCACTGCAGAGGTGCGGCCGGTGCGCTGGTCGGTCTGAAGCTCGTAAGAGATCTTCTGGCCTTCGCGCAAGCCGCGCATGCCGGCGCGCTCGAGAGCGGTCGCATGAACGAACACATCCTTGCCGCCGTTGTCGGGCTGGATGAAACCATAACCCTTGGTTTCATTGTACCACTTCACGGTTCCCTGTTCCATGGGAAATCCTTTTTCACTGTCGATTGCACGTGGATGAGGGCCCCAAGGCCAGTCACCCGCTAGTCGATAGATGGTAGAGAAGGAACGTGCGCCCGGCAGTGCCAAAGCGGGAAGCCCAGTCGTCCGGCCAAATGTCGATGGGCAGTACCTAAGGCACGGATGGGGCAATTACAAGGCAAAGGCTCTTTTCGCGCCGGACCGCAATTCGGTTGGAATTCCGGCTATTTCCGGGCCGATCTAGCGGCTCCCCCGGATGCCGGCCAGGATGTCCCGCAGGGCGTCCTCGCCGGCCGGCGTGAAGACGATCTCCCGGCCGTCCGCCTTGACGAGGCCGCGTCCGTCGAGTTCGTCCACGGCCCCGTCGCTCGCCCGGTGGCCGGTGCCGTCCTTCTGGACCACGCTGCGGACCCGCTGGCCGCTCGACAGTTCGTGATAGGCCGCGAAGGCGAAGACCGCCAGCGCCTCGTCGCTCAATCCGGACAGATCGGCCATCGTTCAACCTCGGTTCGTCGGGACATCCCGTTCCGGTCAATGCAAACCCGGCGCGACCGTTCAACCGCCGCGGTCAAAAAACCGCGACGAGCGGCGATCCGGGTTTCCAGGAACTCTCGCCAGGAACACTCGCCAGGAACACTCGCCAGGAACACTCGCCAGGAACACTCGCCCGCGCCTTCACGTTGGTGGCTCGAAACCACCAGCCGGTGGCCTCGGGCCACCCAGGACGAGGAGCGCTCCCATGGCCAACGACCGCCGTTACAGCAATCCGGATTTCGACCAGCGCGACCGCGAGGACGACGGCTACATCGCCCGCCGCGGCTTCGGCAACCGCCGCGCGGGATACGACAGCGGCCCCCGTTCCGGCCAGGATGACGGCTGGCGGCTGGAGCGGGACGTCCGCGAGCGCGATTACGGGGATTCCGCCGGCTACGGCACCGGCGGATCGGCCCTCGACTGGCACGACGTGGTGGGCGACGATCGCATCGGCTCCGAGCGCCGGGTCTTCGGCTCCGACCGCCGCCGCGACCCGGATCAGTTCGGGCAGGACCGCTACGGCCGCGACCGCACCGGCCAGGATCGGTATCGTTCCGAGAGCTTCGGGCGCGGCTCGCGCGACTACAACGAGGATCGCGGCCTCCTCGAGCGGGCCGGCGACGAGCTCCGGTCCTGGTTCGGGGACGAGGATGCGGAGCGCCGCCGCGACAGGGACATGCGCGAGGCCGGCCAGCATCGCGGCCGCGGGCCGAAAGGCTATCAGCGCTCCGATGCCCGCATCCTGGAGGATGTGAACGACCGGCTCACCGAAGATCCGCATCTGGATGCCTCCGAGATCGAGGTGCGGGTGGAGAACCGGGAGGTCACCCTCACGGGCACGGTGAACAGCCGCTTCGAGAAGCGCCACGCGGAGGACCTGGCGGAGTCGATCTCCGGGGTATCCCACGTGCAGAACAACCTGCGCATCCAGCAGCAGGCGGATGCGGGCATCGCCGGCACCATGATGTCGGGCGCGGGCGCCGCGGGCGCCGGCAGCACCGGCCTTCCGGAGACCGCAGGCGCCGGGACGGTCGGCACGACCCGCCGGCGCACCGGCGGGTCCTCGGGCGGCGGCACCTGACGCCGAGGCTCATACCGCCGGTTTACCAGGATGCGCTTCTTCCCTTGGGGGCGAGGCGCATCTGTCGTACCAAGGCCTTTGCCTTTCCCTCGAAGCAGGTGCTCCCCATATGGGGACGGGAAAGACGAGGACGCTCATGGCAGGTATTTCCGTCACGCTCGAAGGCGACAACATTCAGCTGGCATTCCAGAAGGGCGAGCAATCGACCGCCGTGGTCATGGACCCCCATGCCGCCCGCTCCTTGGTCAGGGCCGTGAGCCAGCTGCTCGCCGCCATCGGCGAGACCGGCGAGGACAGTGAGGAGATGCCGGAAGAAATGGTCGACGTGACGTCCCAGACCATCGATATCGGCATGGACGAGAACGGCATGGCCGTGGTGGCCCTCCAGGCCGGCATGATGCCCCCCTTCCTGCTGCGCCTGAAGGACGACGAAGCCCGCCACATCGCCCAGAGCCTGCTCGAGATCCTCAATTCTCCGCGAGATGTCAGGGTCTCGCACGGCGATCATTGACCCCGATCCGGTCGGGCCGGGATCCTCGTCCCCTCACGAAAGCGCAGGACCGGGGCCGGTCCGCGCGGCACCTGAGCCTTTCCGGCATTCAGCTCGGCCGGTAAGGAACTTCATTACGGCCATTCTGTTGTCGAACGCGGGGCATTCTCGGCCGCGCTTGGACAAGGCCATGGCAGTTCACGATCCCGATCTCGTTTCCGGCGCTCACCCGGGCGTTCCCATGATGGACGCCAAGGCGGAGCCGACCCTCAAATATCCAGAATCCGAAGCGTTCTATGCCGAAGCGCTTCGGGAACTGAACCACCTCGGACTGCCCTTCCTGCTGGCGGGCACCTATGCGCTGTCCGCCTATACGGGCATCACCCGTCCGACCAAGGATCTCGACATCTTCTGCAAGGCCGGCGACTACACGCGCGTCCTGTCCCACTTCAAGAGCATCGGCTACTCCGTCGAGATCGAGGACGACCGCTGGCTCGGCAAGGTCTTCAAGGGCCAGTACTTCTTCGACGTGATCTTCGCCTCGTCGAACGGCACGATGCCGATCGGCGACCAGTGGTTCGAGCGCGCCCGCCAGATCGAGGTCTTCGGCTCGCCCGTGCGCATCGTCGGGCCGACCGAACTCGTCTGGTCGAAATGCTTCATCCAGCTGCGCCACCGCTACGACGGCGCCGACGTGGCGCACACGATCCTGAAGGCGCACGACCAGATCGACTGGCACGCCCTGCTCGCCTACATGGAAGTGCATTGGGAAGTGCTGCTCATGCACCTTCTCAACTTCCGCTGGATCTACCCGTCCGAGCGCGACAAGGTTCCGCGCTGGGTCATGGACGAGCTTCTCGACAGGCTCGCCAAGCAGCTCGATCTTCCGCCGCCGCAGATGAAGGTCTGCCGCGGGCGGATGTTCTCCCGCATCGATTACGAGATCGATGTCAAGCAATGGGGCTTCGCCGATGTGGGCGGCGAAGGTGAATGGCGGAATGAGTGACGAACCAAAGCAGGCCATGAAGGTCGCCGCCATGGGCGACCTTCACGTTCGTGAAGACAATGCCGAATCCTACCGCGAGCTCTTCGGGGAGATCTCCCGGGAGGCGGACGTGCTGGTGCTCGCCGGCGATCTGACCGATCTCGGCAAGCCCAAGGAGGCGGAGCTTCTGGCGCAGGATCTGAAAGCCTGCTCGATCCCGGTCGTCGGCGTGCTCGGCAACCACGATTACGAATGCGGCGCGCACGAGGAAGTGGCCCAGATCCTGCGCGATGCGGGCATGAAGCTGCTCGACGGACAATCGATCGAGATCGACGGCGTCGGCTTCGTGGGTGTCAAGGGTTTCGCCGGCGGCTTCGGGCGGCGCATGCTGGGCTATTTCGGCGAGCCGGCCATGAAGCAGTTCGTCAACGAGACCATGAACGAGACCCTGCGGCTCGAGAACGCCATGCGCCACGTCCGCGCCAAGCGCTCCATGGTCATCCTCCACTACGCCCCCATCGCCGAAACGATCGAAAGCGAGCCGCTGGAGATCTATCCGTTCCTGGGCTCGTCGCGGCTGGCCGAGACCATCGACCGCTTCAAGGTCAACGCCATCGTGCACGGACACGCCCATCGCGGCCGCTTCGAGGGCCGCACGCCCGGCGGGCAGCCGGTCTACAATGTCGCCAAGCACATCGAGAAGCCGACCGGACGGCCCTACGCGATCATCGAGATCTGAGCCGGCGGCGCCGAGCCCGCCGGCTCGTGGCGGATCAGGGTCGTTCGCCTCAGAACCGCGTGCCGGGATCGGTCGGGTTGCCCGGAAGGTAATCCGGCTCGGAGCCGGGCCCCTTCGGATCGGTGATGCCCGGATCGTTGACCGGATAGGGCGTCCGGGGTCCGGTCGGACCGATATCCGGCTCCTCGTCGGGCACGGAGCCCGGCGGCACCTCGCTCGGAATGTTGCCGCCCGGCACGGGATCGTTCGTCGGCATACCCGGATTGACCATCGCGTCTTCCTCTTTTGTGGGAATCATTGATCGGGTCAACAGGGCCGCGGCGTCAGGGTTCCGCGTCGCCGCATGTCGGAACCCCTCTCCTGTCCGTCCGTTCTCCGTGTGATTTCCCCTCAACGACGGAGACAACCATGCCTGACATCAAACAGGCCAAGATCCTCATCATGGCCACGGACGGCTTCGAGGAATCGGAGCTGACGGTCCCGCAGGACAAACTGTCGGACGCGGGCGCGACGGTCGAAGTCGCCGCTCCGAAATCGCGCATGAAGTCCGGCAAGATCTACGGCTGGGACAAGACGGATTGGGGCAAGACGGTATCGGTGGACAAGGACATCGACGACGTGAACCCGGCCGATTACGACGCGCTCGTCCTTCCG
Organism: Microvirga sesbaniae; assembly: GCF_025460805.1. Classification (GTDB taxonomy): domain Bacteria; phylum Pseudomonadota; class Alphaproteobacteria; order Rhizobiales; family Beijerinckiaceae; genus Microvirga; species Microvirga sesbaniae. The sequence goes on from NZ_JAMXFJ010000002.1 coordinate 565,751, forward strand.
GGCGGCCAGATCAACCCCGACAAGCTGCGCGTCGAGCCGAAGGCGCTCGAGATCATCCGGGCGTTCTATTCCTCGGGCAAGACGGTTGCCGCCATCTGCCATGCGCCCTGGCTGCTCATCGAGGCCGGCGTGATCAAGGGCAGGCAATGCACGTCGTATCACTCCATCAAGACCGACGTGATCAATGCGGGCGGACAATGGCGCGACGAGACCGTGGTGACCGACAAGGGCCTCGTCACCAGCCGCAACCCGGGCGACCTCGACGCCTTCGTGAGCAAGATCATCGAGGAGGTGCGCGAGGGCTCCCATGCCGGCCGCCGCCAGGCCGCCGAGTAACCGGCGCCTTCCGCCGCCGACCTCTCGAGACCGCTCCACGGGTTCACCGGCACAAGGCCGATGATGACGTGGTGGGTTGTGTGAGGCGATGCGAACACCCTCTCCCCGTCATGGCCGGCCTTGTGCCGGCCATCCCGATGCGGTGAAGCGCCGCGCCTCGAACAATCGGGATCACCGGCACAAGGCCGGTGATGACGTGGTGGTGGCTTGGACGGCCCGGTGATGACGGGGTGGTGGATCGGCCGAGCGATCAAGACAGGGTCCCGAACGGTGCGCCACTCAAGGGGTCGAGCATCGGAATCGATCGCGAAAGTGGGACCACTTTTCACTGGCGTGGCCCTTCGGGTCGCTCACGCGGCCCTCCGGGTCACGTCCGATGCTCTAGGCCTGCTGGATCGCCGAGATCTTCCAGGGACCGCCCTGGTCGCGACGGAACGTCCAGAGCTCCGTCGCCTCCTCGACCCGGCTCGGATCGCCTTCAACCACCCGGCCGGTGGCCCGGTCGGCCATCACGTCGGTGATGCCGAAGCGCATGGCCACGGTGGCGTAGTCGGTCGGACCCTCGCGCCAAGCCTCCGACAGGTCGCCCTGGTTGAGGCGCACGTTGGAGAGCTTGTTCACGACGCCGCGGGCTGCGTTGTCGTTGAGCTCTTCCTGGATGTACCCCGCCATCTCGGGAGTGGCGAGCTGCCACAGCTTGGCGACGTCCTCCCGCGAATAGGCGTCCTGCATCTCGACGAGGCCCCGCTCGAAGGCCGCGTAATCCTTCTCGCCGATGCCGATCTCGTCACGCACGCCCGGACGGGCCTGTTGCGGCCGGCCGCCGAGAGCGCCGCCAAGGGCACCGCCGAGACCGCCGGCGAGCCCGCCGCCCAAGCCATTACCCAAGCCATTACCCAAGCCATTACCCGAGCCGCCCCCCATGGGCCGCCCGCCGGTCGGCGGCACGCTGCCGCCCATGGACCGGGCATAGCCCTGGCCGCCGTTCGGGCCGGGGCCCGCATAGGCCGGCTGCTGGCGCCGGCGGAACCACTTCATGGCGAAGGAGACCACCAGGACCACGAGGCCGATCTGGAGCAGAAGGCCCAGGATCGACGCGAGACCGCCGAGGCCGCCGAAGAAGCCGTGGCCGAACAGCATGCCCAGCAGGCCCGCGCCGAACAGGCCCGCCATCAGGCCGGTGCCGAAGCCGAAGCGGCGCGGCTGCGCCACGTTCGGAGCCGGGGCGCCGGGACGGGCCATGGTCGGGCCCTGGTTCGGGATCTGCGAGCGCTGGATCGGAGCCGCGGCGTCCGGCGCCGTGCGGGTCGCCGGCGGGGCCGTATAGGTGCGTGCGCCGCGCGATCCGAAGCTGCCGCTCCCGCGCCCGACACGAGCCTCCGCCGCGCTACCGGCGAGGACCAGGGCAGCCGCCAGGGCGACCATCACTCGGCTGCGGCGAGAAGCAAAATTCATCATCGTCTTCGTTACATCCCTTCGGAGCACGATGCTCCCGGGGATAATGTGGTGATGCGCCCGGGGTTGCGGAAGGGCATGGCCGTTCGATTTCGGCCAAGCCATGAGGCGTCCGTCCGTGGCTTCCCCCGGCCTCCCATCGGCTCTTCCACGTCATCACCGGGCTCGTCCCGGTGATCCCGCTTCTGTGAGGCGCGGCGCTTCACCTTATCGGGATGGCCGGCACAAGGCCGGCCATGACGTGGGAGGGTGGCAGGAAGGGTGGAGGATGGCCGGCCATGACGGGTGACGATGCCGGAGCCGGGGAGCGTCCGACGGCGCACGCGCCGTCAATGACCCTGCTTCTGCTTCAGCCGGTCGATCCGCTTCGAGGCTTCGGCCTTGTCGAGATCCGGATCGAAGGCCTTCGGGTCGTGCGCCTGCTCGGACAGGGTCTTCAGGTAGGACGCCTGAGCGCCCGTCATCGGTTCGTCGCCGGACACCCATTCATCCGGATCCTTGATCTGGTTGTCGGACGGGTCGGGATTGACCTTCGGGTTGGCTGCCTCTGCGGAAGGCTTATGGTTAACGGCAGGACGGGTCGTGGCTTTACCGTGCGATGACATGCGGGACTCCTATTGTTCGCTTTTTGTTCTAGAACATGAACACGCCCGCAGAGCCTTGGTTCCTCAAGGAAAGGCGGATTACTCCCGCAGATTATTCCCCGTTATCCACAGATTTCACCCTCGACATGCCGCCAAGCTTATGTTCCTGCTTCGTTCCGATGACGGAGAGCAGGTCACGCCCATGCGCAAACCGACGGGCCTGGAGCGGCTCTATGTGGATTTCGATTCCTTCTTCGCGAGCGCCGAGCAGCATCTTCGGCCGCATCTGCGCGGCCGGCCGATCGGGGTGATCCCGGTCGATTCGGAGCATACGGGCCTCATCGCCGTCAGCCGCGAGGCGAAGGCCCAGGGCGTGAAACGCGGCACCTTCGTGCACGAGGCCCGCAGGCAATGTCCCGACCTCGTTCTCGTGACCGCGCGGCACGACGCCTATGTGGCGCTGCACCACGCCATCGTTCGGGCCATCGAGACGGTCGTTCCGGTCAAGGCGGTGTGCTCGATCGACGAGATGCTCTGCGCCCTCATGCCCGCGGAGTGGCCGCAGGCCCTCGGCATCGGGGAGCGCGTCAAGGAGGCCGTGGCCCGCGACATCGGCCCTACCCTCACCTGCTCGGTGGGCCTCGGCCCGAACGATCTCCTGGCCAAGATCGCGGCCGAAATGGAGAAGCCCGACGGCCTCGTGGCGCTTCACCCGGACGACCTGCCGGGCCGCCTGCTCGCCCTGGACCTGACGGATGTCCCGGGCATCGCCCGGGGCAACGCCGCGCGCCTGGCCCGTGCGGGCGTCGGCGACATGGCGGCGCTCTGGCGGCTCCAGCCCAAGGAACTGCGCCGCCTCTGGGGCAGCGTGGAGGGGGAGCGGCTCTGGATGGGGCTGCACGGCTACACGGTGGAGCGCCCCGAGACCCGGCGGCGGATGTTCGGCCATGGGCGCGTCCTGCCGGCGGAGTGGCGCTCCCTGGACGGCGCCCATGCGGCGGCCCGGGTTCTGCTGGCCAAGGCCTCGGCCCGGATGCGCCGGGCCGGGTTCTCGGCCCGGGCGCTCGCCCTGTGGCTCACCGACCGGACCAGCGCGGGCTGGCACGGGGAGGAACGCTTCCGGCCGACCCGGGACGATCCATCCCTTCTGGCGTCCTTGAGCCGCCTCTTTCTCCTGGCGGAACGGGAGGAGATGAACCGCAGCCGCAGCGTGCACGTTGCCCTGCACGACCTGGTGCCCGTGGCGGATATCGAGGAGGATCTGTTCGGCCACACGCCCGAGGCGCAGCTCAAGCGCCGCATGGAGCACCTGTCGGCCTTGGCCGACCAGCTCAACGTGACCCACCGCAGGACGCTGCTGCATTGGGGGCCCTGGGTGACGATCCCGGGCGGGTACGCCGGGGCGAAGATCGCCTTCAACCGCATTCCCGACGCGGAGGATTTTTGAAGCGCGCCGGAAACATGAATGCCCGGCGCAAGGCCGGGCATCGCGTGACGGTTCATGGGAGGCGAGGAACCCTCAGGCCGCCTTGCTCCTGGGCTGAACCTCGGCCGAGTAATCCTCCATCAGCACCCTGGTCATGTTGCCGGGCTGGAACCGGTAGGAACCGATCTCGGACACCGGCGTCACTTCCGCGGCCGTTCCGGTGATGAAGCACTCGTTGAAGCTGGACAGCTCCTCCGGCATGATCCGGCGCTCCTCGACCCCGAAGCCGCGGCGCTTGGCGAGGTCGATCACCGTGCGGCGGGTGATGCCGTCGAGGAAGCAGTCGGCGATCGGCGTGTGGACCACACCGTCGCGGATGAAGAACACGTTGGCGCCGGTGCACTCGGCGACACGGCCCTGCCAGTCGAGCATGAGCGCGTCGGCATAGCCCTTCCGCTCCGCCTTGTGCTTGGAGATCGTGCAGATCATGTAGAGGCCGGCGGCCTTCGCGGCCGACGGGGCCGTGGCCGGATCGGGACGGCGATATTCCGCCATGTCGATGCGGATGCCCTTCATCTTCTGGGCCGGGTCGAAATAGCTCGGCCATTCCCAGGACGCGATGGCGAGGTGGATCCTGTTGTCCTGCGCGGCGACTCCCATCATCTCCGAGCCGCGCCAGGCGACCGGCCGCAGATAGGCGTCCCTCTGCCCGTTCTTCTCCAGCACGAGGCGCTTGGCCGCATCGATCTCGGCCACCGTGTAGGGGATCTCGAAATCGAGGATCTGGGCCGATTTCTTCAGGCGCTCGGAATGCTCGGTCGACTTGAAGATCTCGCCGCCATAGGCGCGCTCGCCTTCGAACACGGAGGATCCGTAGTGGAGCCCGTGCGACAGGACATGGAGCTGGGCATCCTTCCAGGGTACGATCTGCCCGTCGTACCAGATCCATCCATCACGTTGATCGAAGGGGGTCGCGGACATCGTTCTTCTCCTTGAATGCCGACCTTGGTGGCAACCGGGGCCGTGTAATTTCCGGTTCGCTTCCCGGCGATTTCAATATCATTCATTTCGCGGAAGCGGCTTGACGAGTAACAATCGTCCTGAGATATGTCAACAAGGCTGACATAAAAATTGGGAACAGACGGTGCCAGACGCAATTCCGGCTTTGAAAGCGCAGCAATCCGGCAAGGAAACGGGCAAGGACATCCTGTCCGAACAGCCGGCCTACGACCTCATCGAGCTGTTCTTCTTCGCTTATCGCGACTTCGTCAGCGACCCCGACCGGATCCTGGACGAATACGGCTTCGGGCGCGCCCATCACCGGGTTCTCCACTTCGTCAGCCGGCAGCCCGGCCTGACGATCGCGGAACTCCTGGACATCCTGCGGATCACGAAGCAGAGCCTCAACCGGGTCCTGAAAGAGCTCATCGAGAAGGGTTTCATCGAAAGCCGGATGGGCACCTCGGACCGACGCCAGCGGCTGCTCTTCGCCACCCCCCAGGGCCACGATCTGGCCTTGAAGCTCGCCAAGCTGCAGACCCGCCGCATCATGCGGGCCCTGTCCGAGATGGAGCCCGAGGGGAAGGAAGCGGTCAGCCGCTATCTCCTGCGCCTCATCGATCCGGACGACAGGACCCATGTGAAGCAGCTCGTATTCGGCTCGGGCAAAACCTGATAAGCAGGGCCCGACAAAGCAGCTCGAAGCCCGATGGATGCACGCATCGACATTCCCGACCACGCCCCGCACGTCCTCGTGGTGGACGACGACCGCCGCCTGCGCGACCTCCTGACCCGCTTCCTCACGGAGAACGGCTATCGGGTGACCGCGGCGGCCAGCGCCGAGGAGGCGCGGGCCAAGGCGGGGAACTTCGTCTTCGATGCCCTCGTGCTCGATGTGATGATGCCGGGTGAAACCGGGTTCGACTATGCCCGCAGCCTGCGCGAGCACTCCCAGGTGCCCATTCTGATGCTCACGGCGCGGGCCGACGCCTCCGATCGGGTCACGGGCCTCGAGATCGGCGCTGACGATTATCTCCCCAAGCCCTTCGAGCCGCGCGAGCTCCTCCTGCGTCTCGGCAACATCCTCAAGCGCACCCGTCCCGGGCCGGGCGCGGCGGCCGCCGATGTCCCGGAGGTCATTCATTTCGGCCCCTTCTCGTACCGCTTCGACCGCGGCGAGCTGCGGCGCGGCGACGAGGTGGTGCGCATCACCGAGCGCGAGCGCGAGATCCTGACCATCCTCGGCAGCCATGCGGGAGACAACGTGCCGCGCGAGGCCCTCGCGGGTAACGGAATCGCGGCCAATGAGCGTACGGTGGATGTTCAGATCAACAGGCTGCGCCGCAAGATCGAGATCGATCCCGCCAATCCGATCTTCCTCCAGACCGTGCGGGGGATCGGCTATCGCCTCGTGATCGATCGATGAAGATCGGGGCGACCCTGCGCTATTCTCCCCTCGACCATGCCGCGCGCTGGTTCGGCCGCTTCCTGCCGAAGGGGCTCTACGCCCGCGCGCTCATCATCATCATCGCGCCCGTCATCCTGCTGCAATCCGTCGTCGCCTACGTGTTCATGGAGCGGCATTATCAGCTCGTCACGCGACGCCTGTCCTCGGCCGTGACGGCGGATATCGCGGCGCTCATCGACATCTACGAGAGCTATCCGCAGGACAAGGATGCCAGCACCCTGTCCCGGATCGCGTCGGAGCGCCTGCAGCTCGATGTCGACATCCTGCGCAACACCGACCTGCCGCCGCCCGGACCCAAGCCGTTCTTCGACATTCTCGACGAGACCCTGACCGACGAGCTGCGGCGCCAGATCGACCGTCCGTACTGGATCGATACGGTCGGGCGCTCGAGCTATGTGGAAGTCCGCGTCAAGCTCGATCAGAGCAACGTCATGCGCATCCTCGCCCGGCGCAGCCAGGCCTACGCGTCGAACTCCCACATCTTCCTCGTCTGGATGGGCGGCTCGTCCTTCGTGCTCCTCGGCATCGCCATTCTGTTCCTGCGCAACCAGATCAGGCCGATCCTGCGGCTTGCGGAAGCCGCCGAGGCCCTGGGCAAGGGCCGCGAGATCGAGTTCCGTCCGCGCGGGGCCCGCGAGGTGCGCCAGGCCGGGCACGCCTTCCTGGAGATGAAGCGGCGCATCGAGCGCAACATCGAGCAGCGCACGACGATGCTGAACGGGGTCAGCCACGATCTGCGCACGATCCTCACGCGCTTCAAGCTCTCGCTCGTCTTTCTCGGCGAGACCCCGGAGATCGAGGATCTCAAGCGCGACGTGGACGAGATGAGCCGCATGCTCGAGGGGTACCTGGCCTTCGCGCGCGGTGACGGCGGCGACGCGGGCGAGCAGGCGGTCGAAACGGATCTGCGCCAGCTCCTGGAAGAGGTGCAGTCGGACGCCGAGCGGCAGGGCCACGTGACCGAGCTCGACATCATCGGCGACCCGATGATCACGGTGCGGCCCGACGCGTTCCGCCGCCTTCTCTTCAACCTGGTCTCCAACGCCGCGCGGCACGGGGACCGGATCGAGATCACGGCCAATCACGAAACGCGCTGGCTCGTTCTGCACGTCGACGACGACGGGCCGGGCATTCCGTCCACCCTGCGCGAGGAGGTCTTCAAGCCCTTCGTGCGCCTGGACGAAGCGCGCAACCAGGACGAGGGCGGGTCGGGCCTCGGCCTCGCCATCGCGCGCGACGTCGCCCGTTCCCATGGCGGCGACATCGTGCTGGGAGAAAGCCCCCTCGGAGGCCTGCGCGCGACGGTGCGGCTGCCGGCGTAGGCTCTTCGAAGCATGGCGTCGTCACCGGCCTTGTGCCGGTGATCCCGATGATGCGAGGCGCCGCGTTCTGCCGATCGGGATGGCCGGCACAAGGCCGGCCATGACAAGGGTGAGCCTGAGTGAGCGATCCTGACCTTGTGGTCTCGGGCCCGTCAATACAGGCGTCCCCCCACGGGCACGTCGCGGTCCGGGCGGATCAGCATCACGTTCCCGTCGGCATCGGGCACGCCGAGGGTCAGCACCTCCGACATGAACGGGCCGATCTGGCGCGGCGGGAAGTTCACCACCGCCATCACCAGCGACCCCACCAGATCCTCCGGCGCATGGTTCACCGTGATCTGGGCCGAGGAGCGCCTGGTGCCGATCTCCGGCCCGAAATCGATGGTGAGCTTGAACGCCGGCTTGCGCGCCTGGGGAAACGGCTCGACGGTCACGATCCGGCCCACGCGGATGTCGACCTTCAGGAAATCGTCGAACGTGATGGGCGCGGCTGCGGGACTCGCCTGATCCATGGTTGCCCCCTGTGATTCCTTGTCAGATCGCCGCCGCGGGACTCTGCGCATCGCCGTTGGGGTCGCTCGCGCGGCGTGTCTCCGAACGGTTCGGCCGGCGCCCCTGCATCAGCGCCCGCCCGACCGCGCGCAGGGGCGCGCTCAGGCGGCGCAGGTCCTCGGCGCCCTCCAGGATGCGCTCGCCCCGGCGCAGTTCGCGGTCGAGGCGCGCCATGGTCCGGGCCAGGGTCGGATCATCGTCCTCGAGCCACGTGCGCATGGTGTTGGCATAGACGAGGACCGCCCCCTGGAGCTTCAGCGTTCCGAGCGGCCCTTCCGTGTTGATGCCGGCGGCCGCCAGCATGAAGCGCTGGGAGTTGAGCGCCACCTGGTTGAGCGCGGCCAGCGAGGCAGGATCGTATTGCAGATCCTGGACAATCCGGCGCAGAGCCTGCCTGTAGGGCTCCAGGGCATCGAAGCGGCGCATCAGCACATCGAAGATCCGCTCGCGCGCGGGTTCCCCCGCCAGGTCCTCCGTTGTCCCCTCCAGCACCTGCCGGTCGATCTGGCGGGAGAGCGCGCCGAGTACGGCGCCCTTCGAGGGAAAGAGATCGCGGAACTCGGCCAGCGACACGCCGGCGGCCTTCGCGACGTCGTTGATTTCGATCTCCTGCCAGGAGCGTCGGGCGGCGAGGTCCATGAGCGCCTCGACGATGGCCTTGCGCTTGTCCGTGGGTCCGTCAGCGGTCACGATCGATCTCCTGAAAATATGCCGTTGACGGTTATCTAGGGACGGATCGGAGGAAGCCCAAGTCTCAAGTGGCCCGAGACTGAACGGGCCCGAGGCTAGCCGGCGAGTTCCTCCGCCCGCCGCTTGGCGGCCGCCACCGCCTCGCGCATGAGCGCCTTCAGGCCGTCCGGGTCGCGCATGAGCACCTCGAGCGCGGCCGCCGTGGTGCCGCCGGGCGAGGTGACGTTCTGGCGGAGCGTCGCGGGGCTCGACTCGCTCTGGAACAGGAGTTCTCCTGCGCCCGTGACCGTTGCCCGCGCGAGGCGCTGCGCCAGGTCCGGCGGAAGTCCGGCGGCCGTTCCGGCCTCGGCCAGGCATTCGACCAGGTGGAACACGTAGGCCGGGCCCGAACCCGACACCGCCGTGACCGCATCGATCAGGTCCTCGGACGGCAGCCACTCGACGATGCCGTTGCTGCTCAGCAGCGCATGGGCCATCAGGCGCTGCGCCTCGCTCACCACGTCGTTCGCGGCGGCGCCGGTCGCTCCGCGCCCGATGCTGGCGGGAAGGTTCGGCATGGCGCGCACGATCGCGCCGGCGGCCGGAAGCCTGGCGCGCAGATCGCCGATGGTCTTGCCCGCGAGGATGGACACGATGAGGGTCTGAGGGCCGAGATATCCGTTCAGGCCGGGAGCCGCGTCATCGAGCATCTGCGGCTTGATCGCCAGGACCAGCACATCCGCGGGAGCGGGACTGGCCGGATTGAGCGCGATGCCGTTCGCTTGGCAGAACCGCGCCATCTCGTCGGACGGGCGCGGATCCAGAACGGTCACGCCCTCGGGCTTCATGCCGACCTTGAGCCAGCCTTCGAGCATGGAGCCGCCCATTTTGCCGGCGCCGGCGAGAATGAGGGACGTCGGCAGATGCGAGGGGTTCGGCGACATGAGCTCAACCTGACGGAAGGGATGCGGAAGGCCGCACTCTATTCACGGGCGCCCTGCCCTGTCGAGCTAGGTTCAGGCTTCGCCCTCGGTTTCGAACAGGACGGAATCGAGTGCCTCGCGGGCCGACTTGCCGGCCCAGATGACGAACTGGAACGCCTGGAAGTACCGCTCGCAGGCTTCGACGGCGACCCGGAGCATGGTCTCGCATTGTCCGTCCGTGGGATCGGCCCCGCCGGCCAGCAGAAGCGCATGACGGAACATCACCACGTTCTCCGTGCTCCACAGGTCGAAATGCCCGACCCAGAGCTGTTCGTTGACCGAGGCGATGAGCTGGAGCACCTCCTGGCGCCGCCGCTCGGGAACCTTGAGATCGAACGCGCAGGCCATGTGCATGGCCTCCACGTCCTCGATCCACGTGAAGGCGATGTCGTAATCCGCCCAGCGGCCGGCCACCGAGATGGACATCTCGTCGGCTTCGGCCCGGTCGAAGATCCAGTGCCGCAGGGAAGCGAGGCGCTCGACCACATCGAGAGGATGTTCCGAACGATCGATTTCAAGATGAATCTGCGACATGTCGATCCTGGACGCTTGACTGCCCGATGATGGTAAACACATCGGGCAACACCATTGCGTTGATTCGAAGACTACTCGAAAGAAGTACTCGGAATACCTTCGATATTCCGATCTTCCGCCGTGATCGCCTCGAATCAGCTTATGAATCGACAGTCTTAGATTTCGGCCCTCGTCACAATGCGCCGGATTCACCTGTCCACAACAGGAGGCCCGCGTCGGGCGCAGATCGGATTCCCGCTTCGATCAAGGGGTCGCGGGATTGACGCCGGCCGTGGAGGCCAGCTTCGCCTCGAGGTCCTTGACCCGGGCTTCCAGCCGCACGTTCTCCTCGCGGGCCGCCACCACCATCTCGCGCAGAACCTCGACCTCCTCGCGGGTGGCCACATCCATATCCTTGATCAGGCGCTCGAACTGGCTGCGGACCACGGTCTCGACCTCCCGCCGGACGCCCTGCGCCGCGCCCGCGGCATCGGTGGCGAAGCGGGCGAGTTCATCGAAGATCCGGTTGGACGATTGGGTCATGGGTTCACATCCACAGCGTTCGGCGAGCCCGCAGGCCCTGATCCGTCACACATGGGCGCATTCGCCGCAAACTGCAACAGGGTTGACGATGCGGGCCCTGCGGGTCCAATGGCAACCGTTCGATCAAGGGCCGACCATGCCTCTCTCCTTTCCCATCATCGATCCCGTGGCGATCTCCATCGGTCCCTTCGCGATCCGCTGGTACGCGCTGGCCTATGTGGCCGGCCTCCTGGGCGGCTGGTTCTATGCCAAGCGCCTGGCCGCGAAGGCCGACCTCTGGAGCGGCCTCAAGCAGCCGAAGCCGATCGACGTGGACGACCTCATCGTCTGGGTGGCGCTGGGCGTCGTGCTGGGCGGGCGCATCGGCTACGTGCTGTTCTACAATCTCGCCTCCTACCTGTCCCACCCGCTGGAGATCTTCGCCATCTGGCGCGGCGGCATGTCGTTCCATGGCGGCTTCCTCGGAGCGGTGCTCGCCATCGTGCTCTTTGCCCGCTCCCGGGGCCTCAATCCGCTGGCCCTGCTCGACATGGCCGCGGTGGTCACCCCCATCGGGCTGTTCTTCGGGCGCATCGCCAACTTCATCAACGGCGAGCTCTGGGGCCGCCCCGCGCCCGATTTCCCGTATGCGGTGGTCTTCCCTCATGCGGGACCGGAGCCCCGGCACCCGAGCCAGCTCTACGAGGCGTTCGGCGAGGGCCTCGTCCTCTTCGTCGTCATGGCGGTCGCGGCCCGCGCCTTCGGCTTCCGCCGACCGGGGCTTCTCGGCGGCATCTTCGTGCTGGGCTATGCGGTCGCGCGCATCGTCTGCGAGTTCTTCCGCGAGCCGGACGCGCAGCTCGGCTTCCTCTTCGGATCCTCGGTGCAGGCATTGAGCGGCGGCATCACCATGGGCATGCTGCTGTCGGTTCCCATGGCGCTCGTCGGCGCGGGCTTCATCGTCATGGCGGTGCGCGGCTCGACCCGCCCGGGCGAAGCGGTTGAGGCCGCGTGAGCCCGCTGCGGGACAGGCTGCGCGAGACGATCGCCCTCGAGGGGCCGATCACGGTCGAGCGCTACATGAGCCTGTGCCTGGGGCACTATTACGCCACCCGCGACCCGCTCGGCGCTGCCGGCGACTTCACCACGGCTCCCGAGATCAGCCAGATGTTCGGCGAACTGATCGGCCTGTGGATGCTGGAGGTCTGGAACGGCATGGGACGTCCCGCTGCCTGCCGGCTCGTCGAGCTGGGACCGGGCCGCGGCACCCTGATGGCCGATCTGCTGCGGTCGACGAGGCTCCTGCCCGACTTCAAGGCGGCCGCCACCGTGCATCTCGTCGAGACCAGCCCTTCCTTGAGAGGCAGGCAGCAGGCGGCTCTCGCCTCGTCGGGCTTCTCCGTCGCCTGGCACGACCGGGTCGAGGACGTCCCCCCGGGCCCCACCCTGCTGGTCGCCAACGAGTTCTTCGACGCCCTGCCGGTGCGTCAGTTCGTGGCGACCGAGCGCGGCTGGTGCGAGCGGCTCGTGGGCCTCGACGGCGAGCGCCTGATCTTCGGCCTGCGCCCGGAGCCGGAGCCCGCCCTCGGCAAGCCCCTGAAGCCCGGCGACATCCTCGAATGGCCGGGAGCCTCCATCGATGTCATGGGCGAACTCGCCCGACGGCTCGAGCGGGGTCCGGGCGCCGCCCTGATCGTCGATTACGGCTATTGGGGTCCGGCCTTCGGCGATACCCTGCAGGCCCTCAGGAAGCACAAGCCCGTCGATCCATTGGAAGACCCCGGCGAAGCGGATCTCACGACCCATGTGGATTTCCACCGCCTCGCCCAGGCGGCCGTGGCCGGCAAGGCCCGGGCCCATGGCCCCGGCATCCAGGGCGGCTTCCTCCGGAGCCTCGGCATCCAGGCCCGCGCCGCCACCCTGAAGGCCCGCGCCACGCCCGCCCAGGCGGCGGACATCGACCGGGCGCTGGCGCGCCTGACGGAGCAGGGCCCGACCGGCATGGGTGATCTGTTTAAGGTTTTGGCCGTTACACATGAGGGGATCGAGGCCGTCCCCGGATTGCCCGCCCTCTCCCCCTCCTCCTGAGATCGAGCCATGTTGATCCAAGCGCCCGCCCTCGAGTCCCAGCCGAATGTCCGCCATGCCTTCTTCACCCGCCAGGGCGGCGTCTCGGAGGGGATCTACGCGTCCCTCAACGGCGGCATCGGGTCGTCGGACGAGCCCGCCAGGGTGCGGGAGAATCGTCGCCGCATGGCGGAGGCCGTCGGTGTGGGGCCGGATGCTCTGATCAGCGTCCATCAGGTCCATTCGCCCGATGCGGTCATCGTGGAGGCGCCCTGGCCGGGCGAGCGGCCCCGGGCGGACGCCATGGTGACGGCGACGCCCGGCCTCGCCCTCGGCATCACCACGGCGGATTGCGGGCCGGTGCTGTTCGCCGACGGGGAGGAGCGGGTGATCGGGGCCGCCCATGCGGGCTGGCGCGGCGCCGTGACCGGGGTGCTCGAAGCCACGGTCGCGGCCATGGAGACGCTCGGGGCCAGGCGCGAAAGGATCGTGGCCGTCCTCGGCCCGACGATCAGCCAGAAGGCCTACGAGGTCGGCCCGGACTTCATCGAGCGCTTCGCCGGGGAGGCGCCGGGCCACGAGCGCTTCTTCCGTGAGGCCGAGAGGACCGGTCACGCCATGTTCGACCTTCCGGGCTTCATCGGCGCACGGCTGGAAGCGGCCGGGATTGCGGCCTTCACGGATCTCGGCCTGTGCACCTATTCCGACGAGGATCGGTTCTTCAGCTACCGTCGCACCACCCACCGCCGGGAGCCGGATTACGGCCGGCTGATCTCGGCGATCGCGCTCACTCCCTGATCCCGGCGACGTCCGGCGTCTCCCAGGCCAGATGCTGACCGCCGTCGACGGCGATCATCTGGCCGGTGACGCTGCGGGCCGCGGCCAGATAGAGCACCGCATCGGCGATCTCGTCCGGGGTGCCGCCGTGTCCGAGCGGGACAGCCTCGCTCTGCTTGGCGAAGTCCTCGTCGCCCTGGCGGACGTTCGACAGGGTCGGACCGGGACCGATGGCGTTGACGCGGATGCGCGGCGCCAGGGCCTGCGCCATGGTCCGGGTGGCGGTGAACAGGGCCGCCTTGGTCAGCGTGTAGGAAAAGAACTGCGGCGTGAGCTTCCAGACCCGCTGGTCGACGATGTTGACGATGCATCCATGCCCTTCGGCCGGCACCTGGCGGGCGAAGTCGCGGGCGAGGAAGGCCGGGGCGCGCAGGTTGACGGCGAAGTGCCGGTCCCATCGATCCTGCGAGAGCGTCTCGACCTCGTCCGGCTCGAATTCGGACGCATTGTTGACGAGGAGCGTCAGCGGTCCCAGAGCCCGCGCCGCCTCAGGGACCAGACGCTCGACGGCATCCGCGTCCGCGAGGTCCGCCCGAACGACCGCAGCCTGCCCCCCCTGATCCCGGATGCGGGCCGCCATCGCGTCCGCCTCGTCGGTCGAGCGCCGGCAATGGATCGCCACCGCGTATCCCTCGGCGGCGAGGCGTTCGACGATTCGACGGCCGATGCGTTGCGCACCGCCGGTCACGAGAGCGGCCTTAGGCATGATTGACCCCTTGAAATGTGATGACATCACGACAGATCTGAGCAGTGGCCAAGAAAATGCCACTTTTTCGCTTCGCGGTCGAACCAACGGCCAAGCTGCGCGTTATGGACTCCGGCGATGACACAAGGGGAAACTCACACATTGCCGCCACAATCCTGCCACGGTGGTTCTTGGCCGCTGTGGTTGTCAGGTCACAGCCCTCGACCGGTTGTCGCTCTATAAACCGACAGTGCTTGGCGTGACCCAACAAAAATTGGGTCGAGCCCGCATGACATCGATTAGGAAAGAGAAACCATGAAGAAGATTCTTCTCGCCAGCGTCGCTCTCTTCGGCTTTGCCGGAGCCGCTTCCGCTGCGGACCTCCCGGTTCGCTCCGCTCCCCCGGCTCCGATCGTTGCTGCTGTTCCGGTGTTCACCTGGACGGGCTTCTACGTGGGTGTGAACGCCGGCTACGGCTGGAACACGAACGACTCGATCACGGTCGGCGGCCTGCGCTTCGACCTGGATG
>NZ_JAMXFJ010000020.1 GCF_025460805.1 Microvirga sesbaniae
ACAGGTCCGAGTGGTGCTACCGGCGCGACGGGTCCGCAGGGCGAAACAGGTGCCACGGGTGCAACCGGCTCGCAAGGCGAGACCGGCGCGACCGGTCCAACGGGAGCCACTGGAGCGACGGGACCGCAGGGCGAAACCGGAGCGACGGGTCCAAGCGGTGCCACCGGAGCGACGGGGCCGCAGGGTGAGACCGGCGCCACCGGCGCGACAGGTCCGCAAGGTGAGGTAGGCCCGACCGGAGCCACTGGTCCGTCCGGAGCGACGGGGGCAACGGGCCCATCCGGAGCTACCGGTCCGCAGGGTGAGACAGGAGCCACTGGCCCGCAGGGCGAAACTGGTGCCACCGGAGCCACTGGAGCAACGGGTCCGCAGGGCGAGACTGGCGCCACCGGTCCGAGCGGTGCAACAGGCGCGACGGGTCCGCAAGGCGAGACTGGTGCGACCGGCCCTCAGGGCGAGATTGGAGCGACAGGTCCGTCCGGAGCCACTGGCGCGACGGGCCCGCAAGGCGAGACAGGCGCAACCGGTCCGTCCGGCGCCACCGGCGCGCAGGGCGAGACCGGCGCGACGGGAGCCACGGGTCCGTCCGGAGCTACCGGAGCCACTGGTCCGCAGGGTGAGACTGGCGCCACCGGTCCGTCCGGCGCAACAGGTCCATCGGGTGCGACTGGAGCGACGGGCCCGCAGGGGGAAACCGGTGCCACCGGTCCGAGCGGCGAGACCGGGGCTACAGGCCCTGTCGGCCCCACAGGCGCGACCGGCCCGTCCGGCGCAACGGGAGCCACGGGTCCAAGCGGCGAAACAGGCGCGACGGGCCCGCAAGGCGAGACTGGGGCGACAGGTCCGTCCGGCGCTACGGGTGCAACCGGCCCGCAGGGTGAGAGCGGAGCGACAGGTCCGACGGGAGCCACCGGTCCGTCCGGAGCAACCGGAGCGACCGGCCCAACCGGTTCTCAGGGCGAGACTGGCGCCACCGGTCCACAGGGTGAGACAGGCGCAACGGGAGCCACTGGTCCGCAGGGCGAGACCGGTGCCACTGGAGCGACGGGTCCGCAAGGTGAGACTGGGGCCACAGGTCCCAGCGGAGCGACAGGTGCAACCGGTGCCACCGGCCCGCAGGGTGAGACTGGCGCCACGGGTCCGTCCGGAGCAACCGGAGCCACCGGTCCGCAGGGTGAGACCGGCGCGACGGGTCCGCAGGGCGAGACTGGTGCCACCGGGCCAAGCGGTGCCACGGGAGCGACGGGCCCGCAGGGCGAGACCGGAGCCACGGGTGCAAGCGGCGCCACTGGAGCCACTGGCCCGCAGGGCGAAACAGGTGCCACCGGTCCCAGCGGAGCGACAGGTGCGACTGGCCCGTCCGGATCTACTGGCGCGACAGGTCCGCAGGGCGAAACCGGCGCCACAGGCGCAACCGGTCCGTCCGGAGCCACTGGCGCAACAGGTCCGCAAGGCGAGATCGGAGCCACAGGTCCGTCCGGCGCAACCGGTCCGCAGGGTGAAACCGGCGCCACCGGTCCGAGCGGCGAGACCGGGGCTACAGGCCCCGTCGGCCCCACAGGCGCGACTGGTCCGTCCGGCGCAACGGGAGCCACGGGTCCAAGCGGCGAAACAGGCGCGACGGGCCCGCAAGGCGAGACTGGGGCGACAGGTCCGTCCGGCGCTACGGGTGCAACCGGCCCGCAGGGTGAGAGCGGCGCCACGGGTCCGACCGGAGCGACAGGTCCGTCCGGAGCAACCGGAGCGACCGGCCCAAGCGGCGCCACCGGAGCCACTGGTCCGCAGGGTGAGACAGGCGCCACCGGTCCGTCCGGTGCGACTGGAGCCACTGGCCCGCAGGGTGAGACCGGAGCAACAGGTCCGAGTGGTGCTACCGGCGCGACGGGTCCGCAGGGCGAAACAGGTGCCACGGGTGCAACCGGCTCGCAAGGCGAGACCGGCGCGACCGGTCCAACGGGAGCCACTGGAGCGACGGGACCGCAGGGCGAAACCGGAGCGACGGGTCCAAGCGGTGCCACCGGAGCGACGGGGCCGCAGGGTGAGACCGGCGCTACTGGAGCGACGGGCCCGCAAGGCGAGACCGGAGCCACCGGTCCGAGCGGCGAGACCGGGGCTACAGGCCCCGTCGGCCCCACAGGCGCGACTGGTCCGTCCGGCGCAACGGGAGCAACGGGTCCGAGCGGTGCTACCGGAGCGACAGGTCCGCAGGGTGAGACTGGTGCCACCGGCGCGACAGGTCCGCAAGGCGAGACTGGAGCCACGGGTGCAACCGGTCCGCAAGGCGAAAGTGGCGCGACTGGCCCAAGCGGTGCCACTGGAGCGACAGGTCCGTCCGGGGCGACGGGCGCAACCGGCCCGCAGGGCGAGACTGGTGCAACCGGCCCGTCCGGTGCAACCGGCCCGACCGGAGCCACAGGTCCGACCGGCCCGCAGGGTGAGAGCGGCGCCACGGGTCCGACCGGAGCGACAGGTCCGTCCGGCGCTACGGGTGCAACCGGCCCGCAGGGTGAGACCGGCGCGACGGGTCCGACGGGAGCCACCGGTCCGTCCGGAGCAACCGGAGCGACTGGCCCAACCGGTTCTCAGGGCGAGACTGGCGCGACCGGCCCAAGCGGTGCCACCGGGGCAACAGGTCCAACCGGACCCACGGGCGAGACCGGTCCGACGGGAGCCACCGGTCCGACCGGCAGCACGGGTGCCACGGGCCCGACCGGAGCCACAGGTCCGACAGGTCCCACCGGCGCCACCGGTGCAACGGGACCGACAGGACCCACAGGCCCAAGCGGTGCCACCGGCCCAACAGGTCCGACCGGCCCACAGGGTGAGACGGGCGCAACCGGTCCAACCGGAGCCACGGGTCCGAGCGGCCCGACCGGCAGCACGGGTCCCACGGGACCGACGGGTCCAAGCGGTCCGACAGGTGCCACCGGTCCCACCGGTCCCAGCGGCTCGACGGGTCCCTCAGGGCCTACGGGAGGAACCGGCGCCACGGGTGCGACCGGAGCGACTGGCCCAACCGGAGCGACCGGTCCGAGCGGAGCGACTGGCCCGAGCGGTCCCACGGGTCCGAGCGGCCCGATAGGTCCGACTGGAGCGACTGGTCCGTCCGGGTCAACCGGCCCGACGGGACCCACAGGCCCAAGCGGCCCGACGGGAGGCACGGGTGCGACGGGTCCGATCGGCGGCACGGGTCCAAAGGGTCCGACGGGAGGCACGGGTGCGACGGGCCCCACAGGCGGCACGGGTCCCAAAGGTCCGACAGGCGGCACAGCTCCTGGCGGTCCTACCGGCGGCACGGGTCCCAAGGGGACGGCGGGAGCCACCGGTCCGAAAGGCGCGCCCGGCCCCAAGGGTCCGGGTCCGAAGGATGATCACGGCCACGTTAAGGGGCATGGTCATGACAAGGGACATGGTCATGACAAGGGACATGGTCATGAGAAGACCCCGTCGAAGCCGAGCAAGGTTCCTGTCTGCTCGAACAAGTGGTGCCCGGGCGATGGCAAGCTGCACTTCGTCAAGGACCACCATCACGGCGGCAGCCATTCCCTGCCTCCGCTGGTCAAGGGCCACACGGCTTCACTCGTAAGCTTCGGCTGGGGCCACGAGGCGGGCGGCCTGAACGCGAAGTCCCTGCTGGGTCTTCTGCAGAGCGTGCTCAAGGATCACCTGACCCATGCGGGTGTGATGCCCCCGAAGAGCAAGCCTTCGGTGGGAGGGACCATCCCGCAGCATGGATCCAACCAGGGCGCACCGGCTCCGACTTGGGAGGATCCCTCCAAGACGGGTCACGGGGTGTGGAAGCAGAGCACTTAGTCGCCGCGTGATGGCAGAGTGTTGGGGCACGGGACCAGGCAACTGGTCCCGTGCCCCGAACGTTTCGAACTGGCGCCGCCGGTACGAGAAGAGGCGAGCCGAAGGTGATGTCGTGACGAGGTGCGGACACAGACAGGCGACGCGCCGCACGGTCCTCGCCGGGTTTGCCGGTTGCGTTTTCAGTCGAGAGTTCAGGACGACCAGCATGGCGCAAGTCCCTTCCCCCGCATCGGCTTCCCCCGATCCGAGCCTGCTCGCCGCTCCCGTCACATTGACGGGAAACTGGGGCGCCTCTGCCGAGGCGGCCGCGCAGGTGGTGGCCCGGATGCGCGAGGCGTGCCTGTCCGGCATTCCCTTGAGGTCCGACAGCCAGCCGCGAAGCCTTCTGGTCGACAACCGCTCCGCCAGCGGCGCCACGTCCCCGCCGGCGCAGCCTCCGGCGGAGCAGCCCTCCGTGCATCTTCATGCGGATCGGCCGCAGATGGCCTGGATCGTCGTCACCGCCGGGGAGCGCGACTGGTCGCGGCTCTCCTATCAGTTCGGGCACGAGCTCGGTCACGTGTTCTGCAACAGCTGGCAGGCCTTCGCCAAGCCCCAGCTGCCATCGCAATGGGTGGAAGAGGCGCTCGTCGAGGCCTTCTCCATCCGGGGCCTCGGCCTCCTGGCCGACGGCTGGGAGCGCAAAGCTCCATTCGCCGGTCAGGAGCCGTTCGCCGGGAAGATCCGGCAGTACCGGGACAACCTCGTCGCCAAGTACGGGAAGCGTGCGGCGGAACTGGGCGCGCAGGACGATCTGGCAGCCTTCTTTCGGACACATCGGAAGGCACTCGACAGCGATCTCGGCGTGGCACCGAAGACCGCCGGGGCCGTGTCCGGGTTCTTGGCCGAACTCGAGCGGGACAGCAGCCTCGTGGCCGATCTCGGAGCCTTGAACCGCTGGCCCGAGCGCAGCGCCGTTCCGGTGGAGCGCTATCTCGATCAGTGGGAGGCAAGCTGCTCCGAGGTCGGGACCTCCGGCCTCCTGCCAGGGCGCATCCGAGGCCTGCTTAAGCTCGGATAAGGGTCTGCGGCGGAATACGCCGGAATGAGCGGGAGGCGACCTCCGGTGCCATCCCTCGGGGGTAGGGACAGCCGACTAAATTCTGTGCATGCTGCCTGAAATCGGTCTTTCGAGAGGCTCTTCGCACCCATCATCCGTGAAGCAGCAGCGTCAGGTGAGCGGAGTGCATGGCGTCCCCGTCGAAGCGGAAGTGCCACACGTGCAGGAAGGTCTTACCTAATGCAGATATCGCGCGTCGATGCGACAGCCACAGCACTCGTGCCCGGTGCCGCACCGGACCAAAGGCCCAAGCGGATCGGTCTTTGCATGATCGTCAAGAACGAGGCGCATGTGATCATCGATTGCCTCGAGAGCGTGCGGCCGCTGGCGGATTATATGCTCATCGAGGATACCGGCTCGACGGACGGAACGCAGGAACTCATAAGGAGCTACCTGGCCCGCGAGGGAATCGCCGGAGAGGTGATCGAGGAGCCGTGGCGGGACTTCGCCCACAATCGCAGCCTCGCCCTGTCTCGTCTGCGCGAGCGCACGGATGTGGACTTCGCGCTGATGATCGATGCCGACGAGGTTATCGCCTACGATCCGGGCTTCGACGCGGTGGCGTTCAAGAAGGGTCTGACGCAGGATCTCTACTCCATCAAGATCCGCCTGCATTCGATCGAGTATTCCCGGCCGCAACTCGTCAGCAACAGGGCGGAGTTCCGTTATCGCGGCGTCCTGCACGAATTTGTCGAGGGCCCACCCGGCGGCTACTCCTCGGACACCGCCGAGGGCTTCTGCATGCTGTCGGGGCGGGGCGGCGCCCGGAGCAAGAACCCTCGCAAATACGAGGACGATGCGGCCGTTCTCGAGCGCACGCTGCAACATGAGACGGACCCGTTCCTGGTCTCGCGCTACACGTTCTATCTCGCGCAGAGCTACAGGGACAGCGGTAGGCCGGAGAAGGCCTTGCCGCTGTATCTCAAGCGCACGGAGCTGGGCTTCTGGGATCAGGAGACTTTCATTAGCCTCTACTCCGCCGCACAGATCCTTGAGCAACTCGGGCGCCCGGATACGGAAGTCGTTGGAGCCTATCTGCGCGCCTACGAGGCCTGTCCGTGGCGCGCGGAGGCGCTTCACGGCGCCATGCGCTACTGCCGCCTCGCCGGCAAGCATCACCAGAGCTACCTGATCGGACGGCATGCGGTTACCCTACAGCACCCTGCGGGCGGTCTGTTCGTCCAGCCGTGGGTCTACGAGTACGGCGTGCTCGACGAGTTTTCGATCGCGGCCTACTGGGCGGGTCACTATCAGGATTCCTTCGATGCCTCCCAAAGACTTCTCCGGGAGGACAGGATCCCCGCAGGGGAAAGATCCCGCGTTCTGGCGAATATGAATTTCGCGCTGAAAAAGCTCCCAGGGTCCGCAGCGGCGGAGCAGCCTCTTGAAAGCCTCGCGTCATAAAAGGCTTCGCTGCGCCTCATTTCTCGGCCGCCGGACAAGTGATGCCTGTGCGAACGATCGTCCCCGCCCATCCGCGTTGGCTCCAGGCATGCAACCCCTTTGGAGAAATTTATACTCCCAAATTTGAGTATTATGCCCTGTTGTGATTGTTAAAATCAGCATCGAGGAGGATTTTCTTGATGGCCGACACAAAATATCCGCCCGCCAATCTTAGCAATAACGAGCTTGGCGGAAGTTCCCGAGCTACAGTTTCATTCAAGTTCTAGTTCTATGCACGCCATCCTCGCTTCAATTCTCCACCGTGGCGAAACTTCTCAGGCAATGCTTCGAACGCCTTTGATCGGCCTTGGGCCGGAAGCTCGTCCGGCGGTGGCGGCCGAGCGGATGTTCTCCCGGGGCCGTGCCTTTCTGGCCGGTGCAGCGGCCCGCTGCGGTCGCCGCCGCGCGCCGGCCATGGAGATGGCCGCATGGCCGGCCCCGGGGAGCCTTTCGGGCGGCATGCCGCTTGCAGCTTTGCTCCCCCACGCCGCAGGGATCATGGGGGCCGCTCACATTCTCGTCGTCTGCGACCATGACGACGAGCCGGGCCGTCGGATCGTCCTATGGTCGAATGGCGAGTACCAGACCTGGACCCTGCCTCCGCATGCGGTCGCGCGGCCGGTCGCGGCCGGGCGCGATAAGGCTGCGGAGGCCGGAACACACTCACGCTATCACCCCCTGTCGGATACCCGTTTCCTGTCGGGCGACATCGCGCTGCTCGATCCCTTTCTGAGCCGCGCGTTTCCGGTCCAGAACACCGTGACGGCTCCTTTCCGGCGCCTCTCGTGCCGGGGACGGATCTTCATCCTGCGCCGTGCGTCCTGGAACCAGGGTGACGCGGATCTCGCTAGGCTCGTGGCGCTTCGGGTCGGGATCGAACTCGAGAATCATGTGGTCCGTTCCAGGGACGAGGCGGCGGCTGCGCGCCGCGAGCGGGCGCAGATGGCCCGGGATCTGCACGACAGCATCCTGCAGAGCCTCGCCGCCGCGAGCCTCCATCTGAGCCTTGGCGCCAGCCGATCGTCTGGTGAAGCCAAGAAGCACCTTGACCAAGTGCGCTGGATCCTGTCCTTCGAGGCCGGCCGCATCCGGCGGATCGTGGACGAGACCCGATCGGGCCCGCCTGCAGAGCGCGGCAGCGTGCGGATCGCTGCCGAGCTGGGCCGGCTGATCGATGGGCTGGCGCAGCAATGGGCCTGTTGCATTGCGCTCGATGCGGGCCCGGACGATCTCGCGGTCGCGCCATCGATCGCCGCCGGCATCAGCCACATTCTCATGGAGGCGGTGTCGAACGCCGTCCGCCATGGGCAGGCGTCAGAGGTGAAGGTCTCCGTTCAGGCGTCAGGCTCCTGTCTCGTCGTCGGCATCGAGGATAACGGCGCCGGTTTCGCCTGGTCCTTGGAAGCGGTCGGTCCGCGAGCCGCTCCCGTGTCCCTCTCCTCGCGGGTTGACGACATGGGAGGAACCCTCTTCGTCGCCAGCCGCAAAGGCAGCACCCAGGTCCGAGTAGAACTGCCATTATGATCCAAGCATTGCGGGTTTCGATCGCCGATGATCATCCAGTATTCCTGGGAGGATTGGAGGCGCTTCTTCGGGATCGGCAGGAGTTCCATGTCGTCAGCGTCGACGCGGACGGCACATCGGCCATCGGGAGCATCCGCAGGCTCACCCCCGACATTGCCGTTCTCGACGTGGCCATGCCTGGCCTCACCGGCATTCAGGTCCTGAAGCTTGCGAGCAGCGAGCAGCTGCCCACCCGGATCGTGTTCCTCACCGCTTCGTTGACCAACCAGGATGTTTTGGATGCGGTCGAGTGGGGAGCCTGGGGGATCGTCCTGAAGGAGGCAGCCGCAGACACTCTCGTGCAGTGCCTGATGCAGGTGGCTCAGGGAACCCGGTGGCTCTCCAGCGAACTGATCAATAGTGCGGCAGAGCGCCTATCCGAGCGGCGCCAGAACGTCGGCAAGTTCGAGACGCTTACGACCCGTGAGCGGGAGATCGCTCTACTGGTGGCCGACGGGCTGTCCAACAAGGAGATCGCGCGCCATTTCAACATTTCGGACGGCACCGTTAAGATCCACCTGTACAATGCCTACTATAAAGTCGGCGTCGCTAACCGTGCCTCACTCGCTGCGTTGGTTCGGGCCTATATCGGCAGCACATAACATTCGCGTTGGAACGATCCTGACACGGCGCTGTCCCTTCGTGTCCGCAGCGGTGATCACCATGAAATGGGTTGGACACAGGGATTTGGAACAGTCGTAGGCTTCACCTTCGTCCGACGATCCACCTGCGACGAAGCCCTCGCACGACAACGGCCAGGACCGTCGGCCTTTCGGCGGAACCGCACGGAACACCCGACGAGGATATCCGACGCCGTGGCGCCGGCCTGCCTCTCGAGCTCGACAGACCGGCGATATGCCTCCGCGTCGAACAATGGCCAGCCGGCAACCCGTCGCGGGCATCCATTCCCTGTTGGCGCGCTGATCTCGTCCGCAGGAAAGAACAACATCCCTGGAACTGAGCAGAACCGCCTATGGACGGGGACCGGTTTCCAGCTAGAGTGAAGCAGAACCGTGTTGCAAGCGGTCACATCCTTCACCAGGGGAACACCATGTCCGTCAGATTCACCCGCCGCGACCTCGCGAAGATCGGCCTCGGCCTCGGGGCTGCCACTGTCCTGAGCCGCCACGCCCTCGCACAAGCACCTGCCTTCTTCCGCATCGGCACCGGCGGCACGGCCGGCACCTACTACCCGGTCGGGGGCCTCATCGCGAATGCCGTCTCGAACCCGCCGCAGCTCGTTCTGACCGCCCAGGCGTCGAACGGCTCGGTGGCCAACGTCAATTCCATCGTGTCGGGTGCCCTCGAGTCGGGCTTCACCCAGGCCGACGTCGCCTACTGGGCCTATACGGGGACCGGATTGTTCGAGGGCAAGGGCAAGATCGAGGACCTGCGCCTCCTCGCAAACCTCTATCCCGAGAGCATCCATCTGGTGGCGGCGAAATCCGCCAACATCAAGTCCGTCGCCGACCTCAAGGGCAAGCGCGTGTCGCTCGACGAACCGGGCTCCGGCACCCTCGTGGATTCCCGGATCATCATGTCGGGCTGGGGGGTCAAGGAATCGGACGTGAAAGCGGATTTCCTCAAGCCCAACCAGGCGGCCGAGCGCATGCGCGACAGCGGGCTCGACGCCTTCTTCTTCGTCGGCGGCTATCCCACCAGCGCCATCACGGAGCTCGCGGCGACGGGCGGCGGCGTCGATCTCGTCCCGCTCTCGGGCCCCGAGGCGGACGCGATCCGCAAGCAATACAGCTTCTTCGCGGCCGACGAGATCCCGGCCGGCACCTACAAGGACGTGGCTGCCGTGAAGACCCTCGCGGTGGGCGCCCAATGGGTGACCTCCGCCAAGGTGCCCGAGGCGGTCGTCTACGAGGTCGTCAAGGGTCTATGGAGCGACAAGACCCGTGCGGCCCTCGATGCCGGACACGCCAAAGGCAAGCTCATCCGCAAGGAAAGCGCCCTGGCGGGCGCGGGCATCCCCGTGCATCCCGGGGCCGAGCGCTTCTACAAGGAAGCCGGCCTGTCGAAGGGCTGATCCGTCCCGTCCATCCGCCCGTTCGACCTCCCGTGGCCGACGCCGCGGGAGGTGCTTTGCCTGCCACGTTTGCCTGCCACGAGAGCCCCCATGCCCGCAGCCGATCCCAGCGTCATCATCGAGAACCGCAGCCTCGAGGAGAAGTTCGATCCCGAGATGCGCTTCCGGCCCCTGCCGCCCGGCACCGCCTGGCTCGTGGCCGGTCTGCTGTTGGCGCTCTCGTTCTTCCACTATTACACGGCCGGTTTCGGGCTGCTGCGGGAAGCCACCCATCGCGGCATTCACATGGCTTTCGTCCTGGGCCTGATCTTCCTCGTCTTCTCGGCCTTCAAGAGCGATCAGGACCGGATCGCTCCCTCCACGTGGTGGCGGCCGGGCAGCATCTCCCTGCTCGACTGGGCTCTCGCCGTGGCGGCGGCCGTCTCCAGCCTCTACGTCCCCTGGATCTTCAGCGAACTCGCGTTCCGGGTCGGCAATCCGTCGCCGACGGACGTCGTCATGGGGACCATCCTGATCCTCGTCCTCCTGGAGGCGACCCGCCGATCCGTGGGCTGGCCGCTTCCGGTGATCGCCATCGGGGTCATGCTCTACGCCTATTTCGGCCCCTCCATGCCGGGCATCCTCCAGCATCCCGGCGCCTCCTGGTCCAACATCGTCAACCATCTCTACCTGACCAGCCAGGGCATCTACGGCATCGCCCTGGGGGTGGTCGCCACCTACGTGTTCCATTACGTGCTCTTCGGCGTGCTCGCGACCCGGGTCGGCCTCGGCAAGCTCTTCATCGACCTCGCGACCTGCGTGGCGGGCCGCTACGCGGGCGGCCCGGCCAAGGTGTCGATCTTCGGCTCGGCCCTGTTCGGCATGATCTCCGGCTCCTCCATCGCCAATACGGTCACGGTCGGCTCCCTGACGATTCCGGCCATGATCCGCGTCGGCTACCAGCGCCATTTCGCGGCGGCGGTGGAATCGGCGGCCTCGACCGGCGGCCAGATCACCCCACCGATCATGGGCGCCGCCGCCTTCCTCATGGTGGAGTTCCTCAACGTTTCGTACCAGACGGTGATCCTGGCGGCGGTCGTTCCGGCCTGCATGCATTTCTTCGGCGTGTTCATGCAGGTCCATCTCGAGGCCAAGCGCTCCGGGCTGAAGGGGCTGCCCGCGGAGGAACTGCCCCGGGCCGCCCAGGTCGTCCGCGAGGGCTGGCAGACGATCATGCCGCTCGCCGTGCTGCTGATCGTGCTGTTCTCCGGCTTCACCCCCTATCTCGCGGCCTTCTGGGGCATCACGGCCTGCCTGGTGGTCGGGGCCTCGCGCGTTCCGGCCATCACGCTCGGATTCCTGGCCGCCATCGTCGGGGCCATCGCCATGGGGGTGCTCACCCAGCTGGTCTTCGTGGTCCCGCTCCTGGCCCTGGTGCTGGCGCTTCTCGTCGTCACGTTCCTGCGGAGCGAGGCCGGAAAGGCCATCGTTCTCGACCTCGTCGACGCCTTCGTGGTCGGGGCCAAATATGCCATCGGGGTGGGCGCGGCGGCCGCGACCGTCGGCATCATCGTGGGCATCGTCACGCTCACCGGCGTCGGCTTCAAGATCTCCTTCATCGTCACGTCGTTCGCCGCACAGCTCGCCCAGGGCTTCATGGACTTCGCGCCCGCGGGCCTCGCCGACATGAAGGCCATGACGCTGTTCTTCACCCTGCTGATGACCGCCATCGTGTGCATCCTGCTGGGGTGCGGCGTGCCGACGACGGCGAACTACATCATCATGGTCACGGTCGCGGCGCCGGCCCTGGGCCTCCTCGGCGTCCAGCCCCTCGTGGCACATTTCTTCGTGTTCTATTACGGGGTGCTGGCCGACATCACGCCGCCCGTGGCGCTCGCCGCCTATGCGGGGGCGAGCATGGCGGGGGCGGATCCGTTCAGGACGGGCAACACGGCCTTCCGGCTGGGCCTGGGCAAGGCCCTCGTTCCGTTCGTGTTCGTCTATGGCCCGGCCATGCTGATCGTCACCCCGGAATTCACCTGGCCGGGCTTCCTCTTCGTGACGGCCGGAGCCGTCATCGGCATCGTGTTCCTGTCGGCGGCTTTCGCCGGGTACGGGCTCACGCTGATGCGGCCCTGGGAGCGCTGGCTCATCGGCCTCGCGGCGCTGCCGATCATCGCGCCCGACGTGGAGACCACTCTGATCGGACTGGTGATGGCGAGCCCCGTGGTCGTGTCGCAGCTCGTGAGGGCGCGGGCCGCGATGGTGCCGAGACCTGCCTGAAGATCGGCCGCGCAACCTGAACCATTCGGCGATCCTCCCGTTGTTCTTTGCTTGGATCGAAGACAACGGGAGAGCCTCATGGTCGATTACAGGAAGCTTCTGGATGCGTTCGTGGGAGCCATCGGCCGTCCTGATCACCGCACTCCCGACCAATCCGGTCCCGGGAACCAGGGCCAGCAGGCCGGCAGGAGCGTGACCCAGATCGCCGGTCACACGCCCGATCAGCTCCTGCAGAAGGCGAAGGACTTCGCCGCCCAGCATCCCGGGCTCACCCAGACGGCCCTGGTCAGCCTCGCGGGCCTTCTGTTCAAGGGGCGCAAGAAGGGCAAGGTGACCGGCAATCTGGTCAAGCTCGGCGGCCTCGCGGTGATCGGCGGCCTAGCCTACAAGGCCTACCAGAACCAGCAGACGGCCAAGGGAGCGTCAGCGGGCGGAACGACCGCGCCCTCCGCTCCCGCAGCCCGATCCGAGGAGGATGTCGCGCAATCCGCCCTGAGCCTGCCGGAGACGTCGCGGTTCCACCCGGTCTCGCAGACCGAGGACGACGCGCTCCTGTTCCTGCGCACCATGGTGGCGGCCGCCGCCGCGGACGGGCACATCGACCAGGCCGAGCGGGCCAGGATCGCCAAAGGGCTGACCGAAGCCGGAATCGACCCGGAGGCGAGCCGCTGGCTGGAGACGGAAATGGCCTCGCCGGCCGACGTCGAGGAGCTGGCCGCCAACGTCAACGACCCCGACAAGGCCGCGCAGGTCTATGCGGCCGCTCGCCTCGCCATCGATCCGGATACGATGCAGGAGCGCGAGTTCCTGCACCAGCTGGCCCAGGCGCTGGATCTCGATCCGGCCATGCGTGCGCAGATCGACGACACGGCCGGCGGCCTGAGCTGACGGCGCGCCTCTCAGAGGGGTGACACCCGCCCCAGGGGCCGGATGCTCTGGTACCTCACGGTGCTCTGCGCGCCGCCCCGCTCCTCGTAGCGCTTTCCGAGGACGAAGCCGAGCTCCGGGGAGTACAGGTCCGTGTGCTCCGAGGTGACCTTGCCCTCGCCATCCAGGAAGCGGTTGCGCACCACCAGGACCGCGTAGGAGCAGGTTCCGAGCTGAATCTGCTCCTGACCCGTGACCGTCAGCTCCAGCGAGATCAGGGCGCCGACCTTGTCGGGCTGCGCCGGCGCATAGGTCAGGGCGCGGCGGGCCTTCGGTTCGAGCGGGAAGACCGTCCGCAGATCCGATACGGGAATGTTGATGCTCCGGGCCGTGTCGTCGAAACGGCTGATCGGGAAGAACCCGCGATAATAGATCACGTCCTGTCTCTTCCCGCCCGGATAGGCGTTCACCACGTGGACGAAGTGATCCGAGGCGGGGCGGATTTCCGAAACCGTTCCCTGCCGTTCGAGAACAAAGCCCAGCTTCGCGGTCCGGGCCCCCGGGCAATCGTCCCCCAGGGCAGGAGACGCGAGGATCGTCAGGGCGAAAGGGAGAATGCGTCGAAACATGGGGGGCGACCCGACGTTGTTGGACGAGGAGGCGGTGCGCCGGGACGCTTCCCGACTCCGAAACGATGTAACACGAACTTTGCCCTGGTGGAATGCCTCTGGATCGCTGTCGCGTGAAGACGCCTCTTCGCATGCCCGAAAGGCAGCTACTTTAGTCAGGGGACGGTTGATCTTGCCCCCTGACCTGGATCAAATACCGCCACTGCGTTTACGGATGCCCGAAAGGATATGAAGAATGGCTGAGAGGCCTCACCGTCGCACTCCCGATCAGCTTCGCTCACGGCTATGGTTCGACAATCCGGACAACCCGGGCATGACCGCGCTCTACCTGGAGCGCTACCTGAATTTCGGACTGACGGGGAAGGAGCTGCAGGGCAAGAAGCCGATCATCGGCATCGCACAGACCGGATCCGATCTGTCGCCCTGCAACCGCCACCATCTCGAACTTGCCAAGCGCGTGCGCGACGGCATCACGGCGGCCGGCGGCGTGCCCTTCGAATTCCCGTGCCACCCGATCCAGGAGACGGGCAAGCGCCCCACCGCCTGCCTGGACCGCAATCTCGCCTATCTCTCCCTCGTGGAGGTCCTCTACGGCTATCCCCTCGACGGCGTCGTGCTGCTCACCGGCTGCGACAAGACCATGCCGGCCTGCATCATGGCGGCCGCGACCGTGAACATCCCGGCGATCTCGCTCAACGTCGGTCCCATGCTCAACGGCTGGCACCACGGGGAGCGCACCGGTTCGGGCACCATCGTCTGGAAGGCGCGCGAGCGCCATGCGGCCGGCGACATCGACTATCAGCAGTTCATCGACATCGTCGGCTCGAGCGCGCCCTCGGTCGGCCATTGCAACACCATGGGCACGGCCTCCACGATGAACGCGCTCGCCGAAGCGCTCGGCATGTCCCTGCCGGGCTCCGCCGCCGTGCCCGCGCCGTACCGCGAGCGCGGCCAGATGGCCTATGAGACGGGTCTGCGCATCGTCGACATGGTGTGGGAGGACCTGAAGCCCTCCGACATCATGACCCGCGAGGCGTTCGAGAATGCCATCGTGGCCAATGCGGCCATCGGCGGTTCCACCAACGCGCCGATCCACATCAACGCGATCGCCAAGCATATCGGCGTGCCGCTCGACAACGGCGACTGGGAGCGCATCGGTTTCGAGATTCCGCTCCTCGTGAACGTCCAGCCCGCGGGCGAGTATCTCGGCGAGGAGTATTTCCGCGCCGGCGGATTGCCGGCCGTGATGGCCGAGCTGATCGGTGCCGGCAAGATCCACGAGAACGCGCTGACCTGCACGGGCACGACCATCGGTGAGACCTGCAAGGGCAAGTTCACCTGGGATCACGACGTGATCCGGTCCTACGACAATCCGCTGAAGGAGAAGGCCGGGTTCCTCAACCTGAAGGGAACCCTCTTCGATTCCGCGATCATGAAGACCAGCGTGATCAGCCCGGAATTCCAGGAGCGCTACCTCAACAATCCGGAGGATCCGAACGCCTTCGAAGGACGGGTGGTCGTGTTCGACGGGCCGGAGGATTACCACCACCGCATCGACGATCCGTCCCTCAACATCGACGAGCACACGATCCTCATCATGCGCGGCGCCGGCCCGGTCGGCTATCCGGGCGCTGCCGAGGTGGTGAACATGCAGCCGCCGGGCGCGCTCATCAAGCGCGGCGTTCTCTCGCTGCCCTGCATCGGCGACGGGCGCCAGTCCGGCACCTCGGGAACGCCGTCGATCCTCAATGCTTCGCCGGAGGCCGCCATCGGCGGCGGTCTGGCGCTGCTGCAGACGGGCGACCGGATCCGCATCGACCTCAACAAGCGCAGCGCCGATATCCTTCTCTCGCCGGAAGAGATCGAGAAGCGGCGTGCCGATCTCGAAGCCCGGGGCGGCTATGCCTATCCGGCGAGCCAGACTCCCTGGCAGGAGATCCAGCGCTCGATGGTGGATCAGCTCTCCGAGGGCATGACCCTGAAGCCGGCCGTGAAGTACCAGAAGGTCGCGCAGACCTTCGGCGTGCCGCGCGACAACCACTGAGCTGAACGAAAGGAGCGGGGGCTGTCATGAACAGACTTCACGGAAAGACGGCCCTCGTCACGGCGGCCGGGCAGGGGATCGGACGCGCCATCGCGAAAGCTTTCCTTCGCGAGGGCGCACGGGTCTGGGCGACGGATCTGGACGTCGCCAAGCTCGACGGCCTCGAGGGCGCCGAGCGGCGCAGGCTCGACGTGCTGTCGAACGCCGACGTTGAACAGCTCGTTGCCGAGGCGGGGCCGTTCGACGTTCTCGTCAACGCGGCGGGTTTCGTTCATCACGGTACGATCCTCGAATGCTCCGACCGGGACTGGGATTTCTCGTTCGATCTGAACGTCAAGTCCATGCACCGGACGATCCGGGCGGTGCTGCCGGGCATGCTGGAGAAGGGCCGGGGTTCCATCGTCAATATCGCGTCGGGCGCCTCGTCCGTCCGCGGGATTCCCAATCGATACGTCTATGGGACCACGAAGGCGGCGGTGATCGGCCTGACGAAGGCCGTTGCGGCCGATTTCATCAAGCGCGGGGTCCGTGCCAACGCCATCTGCCCCGGCACGATCCAGTCGCCCTCGCTCGACGAGCGGATTGCCGCGCTCGCCGCGAGTTCCGGTCAGAGCCTGGAGAGCGTGCGTCAGGCCTTCGTCGACCGTCAGCCCATGGGTCGGCTCGGCACGGCCGAGGAGGTGGCGGCGCTTGCCGTCTATCTCGCGTCCGACGAGGCCAGCTACACGACGGGACATATCCATCTCGTCGACGGCGGGTTTGCGCTCTGAGCCGTCGTTGCTTCGAGCGCCGGTCCCGCACTGCTCCCGTCACGGGTGAACCAAGGAAAAAAGGCAGGCTTGAAAGCCTGCCTTTTCAGTTTGCCGTGGTTTGGGATAGGCGGATTATTTCTTGTGGTTGATCGGCATTACCCCCGCGCGGCTCTGCTGTTGGCGCGCTCTGCTTTGGCAATCCATGCCGCCGCCCCACGGTGCCTCCAATCCATCCGCAGGACGATACTGAAGTCCCGAATGGAGCCGCTATACTGACTGAGGCAATACAACATAATTCCTCGTGCAAAATAGAACTTCACCAAAAACGTCGTCAAATCGGATGCTCTTGAGTTGTAGCAAGGTACCTGCTGTGCTTTTTCTCCGAACATGAAGTCGATCAGGATCGACATGGTTGACTGTCGCGGACTTGCAGTTGTTGTGATCATTTTAAGCCTCACGCGAAAGTTGGTTGTATCGTCTCTGGTATAGGATGTTCGTCATCTGTTTGACTTGATGAAGTCGTCCCAACGATCTCACGTCGGTTACCTAGCGGAAATCGGAGAAGCGCAAGGCATATCGGAATTGCGCAGCAAACCTCATGATCGAGCCGTGTTCGCACCGGGAGGGCGTCGCGACGGGCCCCCGGGACGGACTCACGCCGACCGGAGCCGCCCGCATGGAAGGGTTCGAACGGGCGGAGGGGCTGGAGCCTCGGACATGGCCCTCCGGGTCCGTCCGAGGCTCCCTCTCTTGACCGGCACATCGGATGAGGCGGACCCGGCGGGCCACGCTCGTGACCCGCAGGGCCGCGTCAGCGAATACCGGGTCCACTTTTCACTGGCGTGGCCCTTCGGGTCGCTGACGCGGCCCTCTGGGTCCGTCCGATGCGCTAGGCCCCCGCCCAGGCTCACTCCTGAGACGGCTCTTCTCGGTCCGTATTGATTATAACGTCATCATGTTGCAGAAAGAGCATTCGAGAGATGTGCCGAAATTTCATATCGGTCGGCGCATCGTCGGAGCTCTGACAATCCGGGCGGCATCAATGGTGCGAAGGACACACGAACCGAGACGTGAACACGGTGCATCGGTCCCGATCTTGGACCCACGTGACGAGCCACAGCCTCCGCTGGAAGCGGCTTTTGGCATGGCACGGGAACATCCGGGACGAACCGGGGCCTGCCCGCACGCCCGTGCCAGGAACCTTCCAGGAGAAACTCCGTGCAGGACGGCGTGATCATGGACGGGGCGGAGAAGCACGCATCCGGGGAAGGGCCGCCATCGGACCCGCGGGACCGGATTCGCGGCCGGAAGGAGCGCAGCGGAGCCATTCTCGAGCATTCCTACCGGTCTCTCGAGCTCGATGAGATCGAGCACGTGGTCAGCTCGCAGATCACGCCCCACAAGCTTGTTCCCTTGAGCCGTGACAGGTCGGTCAACAGCACGTTCCGTTTCCATGGTGCGGAGAACCTGGCGGTCTTCGACATCCGCTACGGCTCTCAGATCGCCGTCGAGTTCGAGCACTACGAAGCCGGCGATCTCTTGGGCTTCGTGATGGCCAACGAGGGAACGGGCCGGGTTCTCCTGGACCGGGAGGAGTTCGGGATCTCGCGGAACCAAGGGGTGATGATCACCTCCGGACCCCGTGAGACCCTGCACTATTCGGAGGATTGCGAGACGCGCGTCGTGCTGATGAATCGAGGCAGAATCGCCGAGTATTGTGCGAAGCTGCTCGGGAGGGACATCGAGACACCCATCGATTTCCAGACGAACTTCTCCCTCGACAGTGCGGCGGGGCAGAGCTGGCTGCGGCTGACCCAATATGTGGCGTCCGAGCTGCAGGATCCGCATTCGATGCTGAAGCTGCTGCCCGAGGCGCAGCGACAGCTCGAACAGACCCTCCTCACGTCTCTGCTGCTGGGGCACTCCCATACCTACTCGGAGGCGCTGCTGCGGCCGCAATCGGCGGCGGCGCCCTTCTACGTGAAGCGGGCGGAGGCCTTCATCGAGGCGCATTTCGCCGAGCCCCTGTCGCTGGCCGACATCGCGGCACATGCCGGGGTGAGCGCCCGCAGCCTGCAGAACGGCTTCCAGGGCTTTCGCGGCATGACCCCGATGGCGTTCCTGCGCACCCTGCGGCTCCGGCGGGCCCAGGAAGCCCTCCTTCTGGCGGATCCAGCCCACGCCACGGTGACCGAGATCGCGCTCAGCTGCGGATTCAATCACATGGGCGAATTCGCAAGCCTCTACCGACGCACCTTCGGCGTCTCGCCGCGCCAGACCCTGTCCAAAACGATCTATCGCTGAGCCGACCCGCTGCGTTGGCGCGTTCGCATCCGGCCAGGGAAAGCCCTTACGTTCGGGGCCAGGGGGTCTCCGCCACGGGCGTCAGCGGGCCCTTCCCGTCGAACCATGAGATCAGGTTGTCGGCCACGAGCTTGCCCATCGCATTGCGGGTATGAACCGACGCGGAGGCGATGTGGGGCAGGAGCACCACGTGCTCCAGATCGATCAGGTCCTGCGGAACCCGCGGCTCGTCCTCGTAGACGTCGAGGCCCGCGCTCAGGATCGTGCCCGACCGGAGGGCTTCGATCAGGGCCTGCTCGTCCACGACGCTGCCGCGGGCGACGTTGATCAGAACGCCGTCGGATCCCAGAGCCTTGAGCACATCGGCGTTGATGAGATGCCTCGTCGAAGCGCCGCCGGGCGTGATGACGATCAGCACGTCGCACGCCTCCGCGAGCCCCGTCACGGTCGGATAGTACGGGTAGGCCACGTCGGATTGCTGCGTGCGCCCATGATAGGCGATGCTGACATCGAAGCCTTCCAGGCGACGCGCGATGGCTTTGCCGATCCGCCCCAGCCCGACGATGCCGACCTTCCTCTCACGCAAGGTTGCGGAGAGGGGAAACGACGCCTTCGGCCACTTCCCGTTGCGCAGATAGCGGTCGGCCTGCGGGATCTTTCTCAGGGTCGCGAGAAGGAGGCCGAGGGTGAGATCGGCCACCTCGTCGTCGAGGACGCCGGGCGTGTTCGTGACGACGATGTTGCGTCTGGCGGCCTCCGCCGCATCCACGTTGTCGTATCCGACGCCGAAGCTCGCGATGATTTCCGCATGCGGCAGGCGGTCGAGGAGGGTGGCGTCCACGCGGCCGAAGAGCGTGCTGGTCGCCACGCCGCGGATGCGCGGTCCGGCTTCCTTGAGAAAGGCATCCTTGTCCGCCTGCTCCCACAGTCGGTGGAGTGTGAAGGCCTTGTCCAGCGCGTCGATCACGAGCGGCATCATCGGCGCAGTCATCAGGATGTCGGTTCGGCTCATGGCGTTTCCTATGGCGATGTCGGTTAGAGAGCGCAGCGTGTGACGCCGCCCCGGCGAAGGGCCTCGTCGATGATCCTGCCCTGGTGCTGGAGGACCGCCTTTACGTCCTGGGGCAGATCGAGCCAGTGGCAATCGCGCAGGGCGGCTTCCAGGGCGTAGAGCGCATCGAGTCTCACCTGCCGGGGCAGCATGAATGTGAGCCGGCGATAGGCCTCGACCGATCCCATGGATCGAAGATCGTCCAGCGTCCGGATGCCGATGTCGTCCAGTCGGCTGAGCGTGACCGGGCCGATCCCGCGCAGATTGTCGATGGAGGCGTCGCTCATGAGGAGTGGTCCGGCTTTCGGGGCTTCACACGTTCACGGTAGAGCAAATAGAGCCCCGATGCGATGACGATGCCAGCCCCGACGAAGGTCCAAGAATCCGGCCAATCGCCGAACAGGACATAACCCAGGACCAGCATCCAGACGATCTGGCTGTAGATGAAGGGCGCAAGGATCGCGGCCGGGGCCCGGGCATGGGCCAGGACCAGCAGCCAGTGGCCGAACGCCCCGTAGAAGCCTGTCGTCGCGAGAAGGAGCCAGACGAGGGGCGAGGAAGGGGTCGACCACACCCAGGGGAGCACGGGCGTGACGAAGACGATGCCGGCGACGCTCGAATAGAGTGTCGTGGTCGCGATGGAATCGCTCGAGGCCAGGATGCGCGTGACGATGTTGTAGAAGGCATAGGCTACGGAACCCGTCAGCGAGAGAAGGGCTGCCGGATGCATGGTGCCCAGGCCCGGTCGCGTGATGACGAGGATGCCGATGAAGCCGACCCCGATGGCGGCCATGCGCTGCCAGCCGACGCGCTCCCCCAGGACCGGGCCGGCGAGAAGGGCCACCAGCAGGGGCGTCGCGAAGATGATGGATTGCGTTTCGACCAGCTGCAGGGACTTCAAGGCGAAGAAATTGCACAGGGTCGAGGCGAAGAGCAGGAACGACCGGAGGAGTTGCAGGGGAAGCCGGCGTGTCCGAAGGGCCCCGGGCCGGGTCCGGGGATTGATGACCAGGACGGTGAGAAACGCCGCCGAGATGTACCGGGCCCAGACCGTGACCATCGGGTCGACCGAGTGGTTGACCCATTTGGCCGTCGCGTCCAGGCACGAAAAGCAGAACAGCGCCGCACACATCAGGGCGATGCCGATCATGCGGTTCTGACGCTGGGCGGCAAGTGTGGGCGGGGTCGTCGTGACGGTGTCGGCCATGCCGGGGATGCTAGCGCATCGTGCGGAAAAGTGGACCCGGTTTTCCGCTCGAACGATGCGCCAGCCAAGAGTGGAGCATCGGATCGATCCCAAAAGTGGGTCCACTTTTGGGTCCGATGCTCTCGCCGCTCCGCCGTCCCGAGGCGAATGTCCGCCACGCACGGCCCTCGTGCGCGGCACACAGGGGTGATGGTCAGGCCGTCGCGGCCATCTCCGGCTCGCTGGTGGCTTCAAGACCGTCCACGTCGTCGTCGGCCTCGAACCCGGTCTGATCGGCTCCCGTGAGGCCCGCGAGGTTCTTGGCGGCCTTGCGCAGGAGCTTGCGCAGGCGCTTGCGGTCCTTCGCATCGAAGCCCTGAAGCAGCTCGGACTCGACCTCGTCCCACAGGGCGTCGATGGCGGCCGCCTTGCGCTTGCCCTCCTTGGTGAGCTTCACGCGCACCACGCGGGCGTCGCCCGGCTCGGTATGGCGCTCCACCAGCTTGAGGCTGGAGAGGCGGGAGACCGTCTTGGAGGCGGTCGGCGGACGCACCCGCAGGATGGCCGCGAGTTCGCCCATGGTCATGGGGCCGGCATTGCCGAGGGCCTGGAGAACCTGCTCCTGCCCGGCGAAGAGACCGAGTTCGGAGAGCTTGTCGCCCGTACGGCTGCGATGCAGGCGTGAAGCCTGAACCAGAGCCCACCCGACGCTTTTGACGCCCGGATGCTTGTTGTCGGTATCCATCGTCTCTCGGCCCTCGAAGCTTTTCCGAGCATAGCATGGCTCGGACTCATGACGGTACGATGACAAGCCGGCATATATTTAACAGGCTAAAGCATCGGACCCAAAAGTGGACTTGCACTTTTGGGATCCATCCGATGCTTTCTTCTTGAATGAGAGCATCGGTCAGAACGGACCCAGCGGGTCGCGCCAGCGAAAACCGGGGCCACTTTTCGCTGACGCGGCCCTCTGGGTCCGTCCGATGCTCTAAGGAATCGCACGGTTCAGATGTCCGGCGCGAGGGCGCTCTCGTGCCAGCGGCGCAGGAGGATGTGATTGAGCCAGGCGAGGATGAGAAACAGCCCGATGCCCGTCAGAGCCAGCAGCACGAGGGCCGCGAAGAGCCGCGGAATGTTGAGCCGGTATTGGCTCTCGATGATGCGGTAGGCCAGTCCCGATCCGGCCCCGGCCGATCCCGCGGCCATCTCGGCCACCACGGCGCCGATCAGCGAAAGCCCTCCGGCAATCCGCAGGCCGGCCAGGAAGGCCGGCAGAGCGGCCGGGCGGCGCAGATACCAGAGGGCTTTCAGCCGGGCTCCGAAGCGCGCCGCTGCGCTGCGCGAGGCCGGCGCACCATAGAGCTCGAACAGCTCCATGAGGTTCCGGTCGACGGATTGCAGGCCCAGCATCGTGTTCGACAGGACCGGGAAGAAGGCGACCAGCCAGGCGCAGGCCAGCACGGCCACGTCCTGCGGCATGTAGATCAGGAGCAGGGGCGCGACCGCGATGACGGGGGTGACCTGCAGGACGACGGCGAACGGATAGAGCGAATACTCGACGACCTTCGAGAGGCTCAGAAGGACCGCCAGCAGCACGCCCCCGCAGACGGCCAGCACGAGGCCGGTGATCGTCGTCTCGAGGGTCGTCAGGAGCGAGGCTGACAGCAGCGGCCAGTCGGTCACGAGGGTTCGGGCGATCAGGCTCGGCGCAGGCAGGATGTAGGGCGGGATGCCTTCGATGCGCACGACGGCTTCCCACGCCGCGATGGCGGCTGCGAAGACGACGAGCGGCAGGACGATCTTCAAAGGATCGCCTTGCCTGCGTGTGGGTCCGGGAGCCGCTGCCGTCACGGTCGCTCCTCCGGCGTCTGCTGGAGGAGGATCTGCGAGATCCGTCCGGACAACTCGGCAAAGCGCGCGCTGGTGCGGAAGTCTTTCGGGCGCTCCCCGGGCCGCTCTCCCCGGATCTCGGCGACGATGCGGCCCGGCCGCCCGGACATGATCGCGATGCGGCTCGACAGATAGGCGCTCTCGTAGACCGAGTGGGTCACGAACACGATGGTGCAGCGCAGCTCGGCCTGCAGGCGCAGCAGATCGTCGTTGAGCCGGAAGCGGGCGATCTCGTCGAGGGCCGCGAAAGGCTCGTCCATGAGAAGCAGCCTGGGCCTCAGGGACAGGGCGCGGGCGATCGACACGCGCATCCGCATGCCGCCGGAGAGCTCGCGCGGATAGGCTTTCGCGAAGTCGCTCAACCCGACGAGGGCGAGACTCTCGGCGATGCGATCGCGCGCATCGCGCCTCGACACGCCGCGCAGGC
The DNA here is from genome assembly GCF_025460805.1 of Microvirga sesbaniae. Classification (GTDB taxonomy): domain Bacteria; phylum Pseudomonadota; class Alphaproteobacteria; order Rhizobiales; family Beijerinckiaceae; genus Microvirga; species Microvirga sesbaniae. The sequence continues at coordinate 23,366 of NZ_JAMXFJ010000020.1, forward strand.
GCAAGGGAAGCCACACGTTGTCCGCCGTGCTGGACCAGGGCATCAGGGTCGGATCCTGAAACACGAAGCCGATTTCGCCGCGGTGATCGTCGCCCGTCGAGCCCGGCCAGGCGATGCTCCCTTCCGTCGGCTGCGCCAGACCCGCGATCAGGCGCAGCACCGTGGACTTGCCGCATCCCGAAGGCCCCAGCAGCGACACGAACTCGCCCGCCACGATGTCGAGGTCGAAGCCGGCGAGCGCCGTCACCCCGTTGGGGAAGACTTTCGTGACGTCTCTCAGGGACACGAGCGCGGACGGGAGCTGCGTCATGGGTGCGGGGACGCGGGACGGCGTCGCTCTCCTGTCTTATTTCTTCAGGGTCAGCCCCACGCCCTTGTTCACGAACCGGAGCGTATAGGCCTTTCGATAATCGAGATCCGGCTTGAAGAGGCCGGCCTTCACCATCTTGTCGAAGAAGTCCTTCATGCGCGCGTCGGTCATGGCGCCGATCCCGAGGGTCTGCGTGTCGCCGGAATCGACGATGCCGTATTCCTTCATCTTGGCCTGGGAGTAGCCGAGCAGCTCGTCGGTCATCTCCGGGTTGTCGCGCTTGATGAGCTCCTTGGCCTTCGTGTTGTCCCCGTAGAGGTAATGGTACCAGCCGATCGTCGAGGCATCGACGAAGCGCTGCACGAGGTCGGGGTTCTTCTCCACCGTCTCGCGGCGCGTCTCCACCGTGGTGGAGTAGGTGCTGAAGCCGTAATCCGCGAGCAGGAACACCTTGGGCCTGAAGCCCCCCGCCTTCTCGATGGTCAGCGGGTCGGACGTGACGTAGCCCTGCTGCACCGCCGCCTTGTCGGCGATGAACGGCGCCGGGTTGAACCCGAAGGGCTTCACCTGCTCGTCCTTGAATCCGTATTCCGCCTTCATCCATTGAAAGAAGGTGGCGACACCGTCCTTGGACAGGAGGATGTCGTTCGACGTCTTCAAATCGAGGAAGGTGTCGAGCCCCTGGCCCGGATGGCTGAGGAGCACCTGGGGCTCCTTCTGGAAATGGGCCGCCACCACGATGGTGGGAATGTCCTTCTCCACCGCCGAAAAGGCCTGGATCAGGCTGCCGCCCATGTAGAAATCGAGTTTGCCGACCGTCATGAGCATGCGGTTGCTGGCCCGGGGGCCGCCCGGCACGATGGTGACCTTGAGGCCGTATGTCTCATACGTCCCGTCGGCCAGGGCCTGGTAATAGCCGCCGTGCTCGCCCTGGGCGATCCAGTTGGTGCCGAAGGTCACCTCCGTCAGCGGCTGCTGGGCCCAGGCGCCCGTGCCCAGGCCGATTGCCGCCGCTCCTGCGATCCAGGCGCTCCGCCTCATCGACACTCACCTTCCGCTCCGCAGGGCAAGGCCCCTGCCATCGGGCACAGCTTCTGCGCGGTTCGGCCGGGGTTGGCAAGGTCTTCGTGATTCCGGGTGGACGGCCTGGTCATGACACGCTCCGTCGTTACCGGCTTGTGCCGGTGGTCCCGCTGCTGTGGGGCGCCGTGCCTGTCCGGCCGGAATCGTTGCGAACGGCCCCTCTCACGTCATGGCCGGCCTTGTCCCGGCCATCCCGACCGGCCATGACGTGGGGAGGGTGTCATCACCCGCTCACACCACCCGCCACGTCATCACCGGGCTTGTCCCGGTGATCCCGCTTCTGAGAGGCGCCGCGCTTCACCGTATCGGGATGGCCAGGACAAGCCCGGCCATGACGGGGAGGGTGTCAGGGAGGCCGCAGGCTGGCCCGCACGATCACTCCACGAACCAGGGATAGGTCCAGGTCTCCGTCAGGGCCCGGTTGCCGGCGCGCAGGAAGGCGCGCAGGTCCGTCGATTGTCCCGGCTCCAGCTTCACGTCGATGGCCGCCCGGAAGCCGCTCGTGTGGTCGTTGGGCATGATGAACGTGTTGGTGATCTGCCCGGCCGACGTGGAGGGCACCAGCTGCACCTGCTCGGGAGCGCCGAGATAATAGGGCAGGTTGCCGCCCGCGAAGTCGATGATGAAGCGCCGGTGCCGGGCATCGCTCGGCGCGTTCGATCCGCTCGCCCGGGGCGGGGTCTGGAAGGTGTTGATCACCTTCCCGCCCGGATGCATGGCGCCGATCGCCGATGCGGCGCGCAGCCGATAGGACAGGACGACCTCCTGGCCGGGCTCGAAGGGCCGGCTCGGCTGCCAATACGCCACGATATTGTCGTGGGTCTCGTCGGGGGTCGGAAGCTCGACCAGCTCGACCCAGCCTTCGCCCCATTGGCCGATGGGCTCGACCCAGTAGCCGGGGCGCTGGTGGTAATGGGCTTCGAGATCCTGATAGTTCTCGAACACCCGGTCGCGCTGCATCAGGCCGAAGCCGCGGGGATTGTTGTCGCTGAAGGACGAGATCGTCTTGCGGCCCGGGTTGCGCAGCGGCCGCCAGATCCACTCGCCCGCGCCCGACTGCATGAGGAGCCCGTCCGAATCGTGGATCTCGAGGCGGTAGTCGTCGGTCGGCTTGCGGTCGTTCTCGCCCTCGAAGAACATGGACGTGAGGGGCGCCACGCCCACATTGGCGAGGGTCTGGCGCGGGAACAGCGTCGCCGTGACGTCGAGGGTGGTTTCCTTCGACGGGTAGATCTCGAACCGGTAGGCGCCCGCCACGGACGGGCTGTCGAGGAGGGCGTAGACGATGGCCCGCTCGTCGTTGGGCCGGGGCATCTCGATCCAGAATTCGCGGAAATGCGGGAATTCCTCCGCCTCGCCGCCTTCCACGTTGATTGCCAGGCCCCGGGCCGAGAGGCCGTAGTTCTGGCCCGCGCCCAGGAAGCGGAAATAGCTCGCACCCAGGAAGGCGATGAGCTCGTCGAGGACCTTGGGGTCGTTCAGGGGATAGTGGAGCCGGAAGCCCGCAAAGCCCAGATTGACCGGCAGCGGCCGCTCGATCTTGTTGCGGCCGTAGTCGAACAGCTCCCGCTGATAAGGCACGGGCGTGGGCACCCCGTCGCGGATGATGTTCACGGTCACGGGGCGCTGGTAGAGGAAGCCCAGGTGGAAGAGCTGCATCCGGAACGGCCCGTTGCCGGAGCCCAGCAGGGCCTTGTCGGGCCGGAAGCGGATGTCGCGGTAATCGTCGAAGCTGAGCCGGTTGAGGGGCTCGGGCAGCTGGGTCGGAGGAGCCTCGAAGGGCACGGCGGCCAGCTCACGGGCGCGACGCACCACGTCCTCGTACCGGAAGGGATTGGGCGCTGGCACGCCGGTCTGCTGCTGCGCGGAGGCCTGGCAATGGAGGGCGGGCAGCGCGGTGGCTGCGAGCAGGCTTTGCAGGAGGATACGGCGGGACAGGTTCGTCATGGCTGCGGGGCGTTCTCGGCTGAAGGAGGAAAATGGCTGAAATTCAAGGGATTGGAATATGGGGCTGGAGCGTCTTCCGTGTACCTGTCCCGCTTAATGGAGGCTGAACGGTGATGCGGGCAAGACACAGGTCCCGGCAGGGTTAAAAAAATCTCAGGCCGGGTTCGAAAAGCTCTTGTGATCCCTGGCGAATATGCTTATTTCACCCCTGCCCAATTTCGCACGTGCCTGTGGTCGCGTGCCGGTTGGTGGGCATCCGGACAAGAGGCCGGACAGCCGCCCGAGAGCGCCCTAGCTCTCGATACCCCTAACCGGCAGCCGGAGGCGAAAACCGGCGCACCTCGTTCTCAACGGGGGACGCGACTTAAAGCAACGACGAACGGGCTTTTTTGGTCTCGTTGGCCCTCCAAAGGTCAACACCGAAGAGGCTTGTTTATCATTGCCAGGCGTGCGGATGGAGTATCCCCATCCAATCCAAGGCAGCATCGTCGGGTGAAGAGCCCATCGCCGCTTCTCGTGTCTCCATCGCACGAAGCGGGATGCCATCTTTCCCCGCTGACGCCGGACGGCAGGATGTCCTGATCGTCTGAATTTCAATCCGGAGGCTTGAAGACCTCCATTGAACCTTTGGTGGGGAGAGCGCCATGACTCAGCGCATCCGTGAATTCCTGCGCAACCGACGTGAGGATGGCCCGTGCGTGGTCGTCGACCTCGAGGTCGTGCGCGACAACTACTCCAAGTTTGCCCGTGCGCTCCCCGACACGCGCGTCTTCTACGCCGTGAAGGCCAACCCGGAGCCGCAGGTGCTCAAGCTCCTGGCCGAGCTCGGCTCGTGCTTCGACACGGCGTCCGTGGTCGAGATCCAGCTCGCGCTGGATGCCGGCGCGACGCCCGACCGCATCTCCTTCGGCAACACGATCAAGAAGGAGCGCGACGTCGTGCGCGCCCTCGAGCTCGGCGTTCGCCTCTATGCGGTCGACTGCGAGGCCGAGGTCGAGAAGATCTCCCGGGCCGCTGCGACGGCCGGCATCGACGCGTCCGAGGTGAAGGTGTTCTGCCGCATCCTGTGCGACGGCGCCGGCGCCGAGTGGCCGCTCTCCCGCAAGTTCGGCTGCGTGCCCGAGATGGCCGTGGACGTGCTGGAGCATGCCTACCGTCAGGGCCTGGAGGCTTACGGCGTGTCCTTCCACGTGGGCTCGCAGCAGCGCAACACCGAAGCCTGGGACCAGGCTCTCGGGTCCGCGTCGGCGATCTTCCGTGAATGCGCGCACCGCGGCATCCACCTGTCGATGGTCAACCTCGGCGGCGGCTTCCCGACCAAGTACCTGAAGACGGTGCCGCAGGTCGAAGCCTATGGCGAGTCGATCTTCCGGGCGCTGTCGAAGCACTTCGGCAACCGCATCCCGGAGACGATCATCGAGCCGGGCCGCGGCATGGTCGGCAATGCGGGCGTCATCGAGGCCGAGGTCGTTCTCGTCTCGAAGAAGAGCCGCGACGAGGACGAGGTGCGCTGGGTCTATCTCGACATCGGCAAGTTCGGCGGTCTCGCCGAGACGATGGACGAGTCGATCCGCTACCCGATCCGCACGGAGCACGACCAGGACCGCATGGTGCCCTGCGTGCTCGCGGGTCCGACCTGCGACTCGGCCGACGTCCTCTACGAGAAGGAGCCATACCTGCTCCCCGTCTCGCTGGAGATCGGCGACAAGGTGCTGATCGAGGGCACGGGCGCCTACACGACCACCTACTCGGCGGTCGCGTTCAACGGCTTCCCGCCGCTCAAGTCCTACGTGATCTAAAGCATTCTCCGCAAAAGCGGCTTGCCGGTTTCGCGATAAGAGAATGCGACTTTAGAAACTCACGTCCCGCCTGCCCCGAGACATGGGGCAGGCATCAACCCCACAGAGTTGTCCCGGACGGCCTGCTCGGCTCGAGCAGGTGCGAGGGCTGTCGCTCACCCCACGTGTATTGGGAGGCCACGGCCATGATCACGATCCGCGAAGAAACCTTCCGCGATGTCGAGGCGCGCGAGGCGCTGCTCGATGCCTGCTTCGGACCCGCCCGGTTCCAGAAGACCTGCGAACGCCTGCGCGAGGGCAGGATGCCGGCCGACGGCCTGTCCCTGGTCATCGACCGGGACGGCGAGATCATCGGCACGGTGCGCCTGTGGCACGTCTCGGCCGGTCCCAACCGCGCCGCCCTGATGCTCGGCCCGATCGCGATCGATCCGTCCGTGCAGAGCCTCGGCCTCGGGGCCAAACTCATGCGCGAGGCGCTGAAGCGCGCGGCCGATCTCGGTCACAAGGCGGTGCTTCTCGTGGGCGACGCGCCCTATTACGAGCGCTTCGGCTTCGCGGCCGACAGGACCGGCTCCCTCTGGCTGCCGGGCCCCTACGAGCGCGGCCGCTTCCTGGCGCTCGAACTCGAGGCCGGCGCCCTCGAGGGGGCGCGCGGTCTCGTATCCGCCACGGGAGCGCTCGAGCAGAAGCCCGATCTCGGCGCGCTGGTCGCGGCCGCCGCGCAGGGCGCGCTGGCGGGTCTCCGCCGCTCGCTCTGAGGCTGTCCTACCCGTCCGAGGGCTGCCAACGCCCAACCCTCGGATCGGGCAGGGTGAAGGTCATGCCCGCTGCAACGATCATGTAGGCGGCAAAGCCGAGAGCCACCGTGTTCACGCCCACGCCGATGTCGAACAGCGTGCCTGCCCCGACGGGGCCGATGGCCGAGGCGATCACCATGATCGCCCCTGCCAGCGCGCGGATCTTGCCGAGATGGCGCGTCCCGTAAAGCTCGGCCAAGGTGGCTGCGATCACCACATTGGTGCAGCCCGTCGTCAGGCCGATCAGGGCAAAGAAGACGAGGGGAGTGAAAGCTCCGCTCACGGTCACCAGAACGATCGACGCCGTGATCATCCCCACAAGATAGAAATGGCTGACCTTGATCGCTCCGACCCGGTCGATCAGCGTGCCGGCAGTCATTGTGACGGCCACTGAAACGAGGGCGAAAACCGTGATGCCGGTTGCCAGAAGCTCAACCGCCCAACCCTTGGTCTCGGCAATGAAACGCTGATGGAACAGATAGGCCGTCATGATGGCCGGATAGCCCATCATGGTGGGCACGAGGGCGAGAAAGCGCCGATCCTGCAGCAGTTGAAGCCAGGACGGTCCCGGTTCGCCCGCTGCGGGATGCAAGGCTCCATCCAGGCCCTCCGACGATCGGGATTTCCTGAGAAGGCCGCACAGCCAGCCGATGGCGAGGCTCGTGATCAGCACGAGTGCGGCCACGCGCCATGTCCCGGCCCAGCCCAGGGCCGCAATGAAGGCCACCGCGACGCCGGGCAGGAGCGCCTCCCCGGCTGAAAAGCCGAGGGTTGCCACGCCGACGGCTCGGCCGCGAATGCCCTCTGGAAGGCGGGCGGTGCTCATGACGCCCGCGTGGCTCATCATGCCCTGCCCGAACAGGCGCAGGAGGAAAAGGCTCAATCCAAGCATCACCGGATTGGGCGCGAAGGACAGGCTGAACGCCGCCGCCGCCAAGCCGAGCATGGCGGCGGTCGCGTAGAGGCCGACATCGATCCGGTCGATCGCGCCGCCGATCCAGATCATCAGCAGGCCCGCCGCGAGGGTGGCCACCGAATAGATCAACCCGAAGCTGCCATGCGTCAGCCCGAACGTATGGCGGATATCGGGTCCTGACAGGGAGATGAAGAAGGTCTGCCCGAAAGACGACAGCAGGGTCAGGGCAAATCCGAGGCCGATGACGCGCCCGTGGCGCATGAGGAGTTCATGGAGTTTCATCGGTCTTCAAGTGGGACATCAACAAGGAAGCCGCATCATGCAGCCCTGTTGCACGTTGTCGAGGATGAAATCAGCGTGACGGGGCCGCGGCTGTCATCCGGCCTTCGCCATCCGCAGGGAAAGTGCCCCGCGGGGCCGGGGGAGGGCTCCGGGCATTGACCCAGGGGGCTCCTCACTCCTACATGCGCCCAAACCCGCCCTCGGGCGTTTACCGTTTTCCATCTCTGCTATCGCGAAGGAGACAGCTCTGATGACCACTTGGCCCGTTCACGGTCGCATCACCGGCCCCATCGTCATGATCGGCTTTGGCTCGATCGGCCAGGGCACCCTGCCGCTCATCGAACGCCATTTCGAGTACGACAAGAGCCGCTTCGTGGTCATCGATCCGCAGGAGAAGCACAAGGAGCTCCTCGACGAGCGCGGCATCCGCTTCATCCAAAAAGCCGTCACGAAGGACAATTACCGCGAGTTGCTCACGCCGCTGCTCACCGCCGGGGGCGGACAGGGCTTCTGCGTCAACCTGTCGGTCGACACCGGCTCCGTCGACATCATGGAACTGTGCCGCTCGCTCGACTGCTTCTATATCGACACCGTCAACGAGCCCTGGGCCGGCTTCTATTTCGACAAGAGCAAGGGCCCGGAATCGCGCACGAACTTCGCCCTGCGCGAGATCACCATGGAGGCGCGCAGGCGCAATCCGGGCGGCACCACGGCGGTGTCCTGCTGCGGGGCCAATCCCGGCATGGTGTCCTGGTTCGTCAAGCAGGCCCTCGTCAACATCGCGGGCGATCTCGGGATCGCCTATGACGAGCCGAAGAGCCGCGAAGACTGGGCCGGTCTCATGCAACGCGTCGGCGTGAAGGGCATCCACATCGCCGAGCGCGACACCCAGCGGGCCAAGTCCGAGAAGCCCATGGGCACCTTCGTGAACACCTGGTCGGTGGACGGATTCGTGTCCGAGGGCCTGCAGCCGGCCGAGCTCGGCTGGGGCACGCACGAGACATGGATGCCGGAGAATGCGGGAACGCTCGGCCCCGACGCGCAGGCGATCTACCTGCTCCAGCCCGGCGCCAACACCCGCGTGCGCACCTGGTGCCCGACCCCGGGCCCGCAATATGGATTCCTGGTCACCCACAACGAGTCGATCTCGATCGCGGACTATTACACCGTGCGTGAGAACGGGAGGGCCGTGTACCGCCCGACCTGCCACTACGCCTATCACCCGTGCAACGAGGCGGTGCTCTCGCTGCACGAGATGTTCGGCAGCGCCGGCAAGTTCCAGGAGGAGCAGCACATCCTCGACGAGAACGAGATCGTGGACGGCATCGACGAACTCGGCGTCCTGCTCTACGGCCACGGCAGGAACGCCTACTGGTACGGCTCGCAGCTCTCCATCGAGGAGACGCGCCGCGTGGCGCCCTACCAGAACGCCACCGGCCTGCAGGTGACCTCCGCGGTGCTCGCCGGCATAGTCTGGGCGCTGGAGAACCCGAACGCCGGCATCGTCGAGGCCGACGAGATGGATTTCCGCCGCTGCCTGGAAGTGCAGCTGCCCTATCTCGGCCCGGTGAACGGCCATTATACCGACTGGACCCCGCTCACAGACCGACCCGGCTTCTTCCCGGAGGATATCGATTCGTCCGATCCGTGGCAGTTCCGGAACGTGCTGGTGCGCTGACCCGCTCGTCGTTCCCGGCCGTCCCATGACGGTCGGGAAGGGGACGCTCTTCCCGTCATCGCCGGCCCTGTGCCGGTGCTCTCGGTCAGAAGAGCGCGGCGATTCGAACGATCGGGATGGCCCGGCCGGGCCCGGCCGTGACGGGGTGGATGTCATGCCCGGCGGCGAGCGCCGGACATGACCCATGGAGTGAGCTGACATGCCCCATTTCGAGGAATTCTATGCCAACAAGCTCCGCGGCGGCCTCGGCGTCACCGATGCCGAGAGCGTGCTCGATCTGCGGGGCGCCTCGCGGGAGAAGGCCGCGGCCTCGATCCAGGACATGCTGGAGCGCAGCCGCTTCTCCGCGCCGAAATCGGTCGCCATCCGCCTCGACCCGCCGCCGGAAGGCGGCGGCGAGACCCTGTTCCAGCCTGTCGGCAAGGCCCTGCTCGAGGCCAAGAAGCGCGGCTGGATCGACCGGCTGCAGACCCTGCCGGGCCAGGACGGCCTGGGCTTCTACGTGGTGCTGGCCGGAAAGCCCGAGCGGGACGCTTAGCGCATCGGACGGACCCAGAGGGCCGCGTCAGCGAAAAGTGGATCCGGTTTTCACTGACGTGGCCCTTCGGGTCGCTGGCGCGGCCCGCTGGGTCCGTTCTGACCGATGCTCTCATTCAAGAAGGAAGCATCGGATGGATCCCAAAAGTGCAAGTCCACTTTTGGGTCCGATGCTTTAGGCCTGCACCGCGCTCCGTCGCGAGCGCGGCCGCCGCCACAGGCTGCGGACGAAGCCCGCCAGAAGCAGGATGCCACCCCAGACGGCGACGAAGCCGGCGGCCGTCGCCAGGATGCCCTCTTCGGTGACCGGAAGTGCCGGCTCGAAATCCCGGGAGACCGCCTCCATGACATCGCGGTCGCCGTCGCGCACCATCAGGGCGACGCGGCCAAAGGGTCCGGCCTGAACCATCGTCGACCGGTGGGCCTCGAGGCGTCTCAGGCGCTCCACGTTCGCCTGCATGGCGGCACCCTGGCGGCTGACGAAGTCGTCCGCGTTGGAGCGCAGGCGCGCGATGGCGCTCGCCTGGGTCTCGCCGCTCGCCTGGGCATCCGCGTCGAAGCGCGCGATCACCTGGCGCAATTCGTCGATCGCGCCGCCGAGGCGCTGGCGGTACTGCTGGGCGAATTCGGGGCCCTGAGAGGCGACGATGCCGCCGCACAGGCCCAATCCGAAGGCGATGATGCGCGTGATCCTGGGCAAGCTTGACCTCTTCTTACGAGTCAAGGGCCTGAAGGATATCTTGTTCCATCACCTCGTCGAGAGGCTTCCGCACCTTCAGGGCGCGGGTCTTCCGGCCGGGCTCCATCACCAGGATCACGGTCTCGATGCCCGGACAGCCGGGATCGTTGCAGGCGATCTCGTTGACCGCGAAGGCGGTCTCCGGCGAGACCCGCAGGGCCATGCGGGCCAGGTCCTTGACCCGGTCGACGGCCGGCTTGTCGGGCTTCGGCAGGCCGAAGGACCCTCTCAGGAACGCGCCGAACAGGGCCACGGGCGATCTCACGCGGGCAGGGTCAGGATGCCGGCCTGACCGTCCTCGCAGCCGAAGGCGAGGCGTTTGCCCCCCTTGTCCCAGGCCATGGCCGTGATCCCGCTGTCCTTGACGGCCGGACGCACCAGGAGCTCGGAGGCGTCGTTGAGGCGGATGAGCAGGATGCAGCCGTCCTCGTAGCCGACCGCCAGCACCAGGGTGTTGGGGTGGAAGGCCACCCGGCTGACCTTGGCCGGGCGGACGCCGCATTCCCGCGGCGCCTTGCCCATGGGGCCTTCCTTCGATTCGAACGGCCAGACGATGGCCGCCTCGGCGCCCGAGGTGGCGAGCCACTTGCCGTCGCTCGACCAGGACAGGGAGCGAGTCTTCGACGGATAGCCGCTCATGCGCATGTGGCCCTTGTCGGGGACGAGCCGCCAGCCATGGAGGGCGTTCTCCTGCATGGAGGTCACCACGAAGCGGGCGTCGGGCGACCAGGTCACGTCGAGATGGGAGCCTTTCCATTCCAGGCTCTCGGGCTTGGCTTCCACGTTCGGGAACCAGAGCGTCGCCCCGTTGTAGTGGGAGATCGCCAGCCGGTAGCCCTTGGGCGCGAAGGCGAGGCCTCGGGCCGCCGAGGGAACCTCGAGCATCTTCTCCCGCCCCTTGTCGTCGCGGGCGACGACCCGCTTGCCCGCCCCGTAGGCGAAGGCGCCGCCGGCATTGACGGCGAGGGAATCGATCCAGGCGCCCTTCGTCTCGGCCAGCGTCTTCGTGGAGCCGTCGGGGCCCGTGACGGCGACGCGGCCGTCGTCGCCACCGCTGACGAAGCGCTCCCCGTCGCTCGCCGCCACCAGCACGCCCGCATCCGGGTGAGCCTCGACCCGGTGGGTCTCGCCGTCCCGGGCCAGCAGAACGCCGCCGTCGCCGAGGCCGAAGGCGGCCGTGCCCTTCAGCCAGCCGATGGCCGTGACATGCGCGCCCGCCGCGACGGGCGTCACGCTCTGTGTCAAGGACGGTGCGGTTCCAGTACTCATCGATGCGATCCCTTCATGCGGGCTGCCCATAGCACGGATCATCCGATCGGGGGCAGGGGCATATCCACTTTCTCAACGGCGGGTGATCCCCCAATGACCCTGGGATTAGGCCTTTTGGACTTTGGCCAGATCCGGGCGCCTGCTTCACAATGCGCGACTCAAGAAGGAGTGAGTGAATGCGAGTCCTGCCACTGTCCGCCCTGGCCCTTGCCGTCATGATTGCCGCGCCGGTTCTCGCGCAGGAGCAGGGCGCGGCGCCGTCGGCCAGGGAGGCCCGGAAGGCGGCCTGTCAGCAGGAGGCCAACCTGATCTACCGCACCAGCAGCCGGGGCATCGGCATGGCCGAGGACACGCGCAGCCAGATCATCGCCGCGCGCAGGGCCCACGTGCGCGAATGCATGGCCAAGGCGGCCCCGGGCTAGAGCATCGGACCCGAAAGTGGACCCACTTTTGGGATCGATCCGATGCTCCACCCTTGGCTGGCGCATCGTTCGATGCGAAAAACCGGCACCACTTTTTCGCACGATGCTCCACTCTTGGCTGGCGCATCGCACGATGCGCTCGAGCCCGAGGCCGTTCGGCGGGATTCAGGCCGCGCAGGCCAGGAAGCCTTCCTTGATCGCCTTCTCGTTCAGGTCGCGGCCGATGAAGACCACCTTCGAGGTGTGCTTCTCGCCGGGCTTCCACTCGCCCTGGACGTCGCCGTCCAGGATCATGTGGACGCCCTGGAAGACGAAGCGCTTCGGCTCGTTCGGGAACGCCACGATGCCCTTGCAGCGCAGGATGTTCGGCCCCTCGACCTGGGTCAGGTTCGAGATCCACGGCATGAACTTCTCGGGATCCACCTCACCGTCGAGACGCACGGCGACGGATTGCATCTCCTCGTCGTGATGATGGTGGTGACCTTCCTCCAGGAAATCCGGCTCGAGCTCGATGATCCGGTCGAGATCGAAGGCCTTGCGGTCGAGCACCTCGGCGATCGGGATGGAGCAGTTCTGCGTCCGATGGAGCTTCGCATAGGGATTGATGGCGCGGATGCGCGCCTCGACCTCGTCCAGCTCTGCCTCGGACACGAGATCGATCTTGTTGAGGATGATCACGTCCGCGAAGGCGATCTGGTTCTTGGCCTCGGGCGCGTCCTTCAGGCGGTCGGAGAGCCACTTGGCGTCGGCGACCGTCACCACCGCGTCGAGGCGGGCGGCGTCGGACACGTCCTGGTCCATGAAGAAAGTCTGGGCCACGGGGGCGGGGTCGGCGAGGCCGGTCGTTTCGACGATGATGGCGTCGAACTTGCCCTTGCGCTTCATCAGCCCGTCGAGGATGCGGATCAGGTCGCCGCGCACGGTGCAGCAGATGCACCCGTTGTTCATCTCGAACACTTCCTCGTCGGCGCCGACGACGAGTTCGTTGTCGATGCCGATCTCGCCGAACTCGTTGACGATGACGGCATATTTCTTGCCGTGCTGCTCGGTCAGGATGCGGTTGAGAAGGGTGGTCTTGCCGGCGCCGAGATAGCCTGTGAGGACGGTGACGGGAATCTTGTCGGTCATCGGAGCTTCCAGAATGAGTGGGTGTCATCCCCGGCGGCCCCGGGGGGCCGGGAAGGGGATCCAGGCTCCGGACGCGATCCGAACCTGGATTCCCTTCCCTCGCCGCGCGCCGGGAATGACACCAGACGCCGCGGCGATCAGGGCTTTCAGCTCGATAAAGCCGCGCTGAAAGCCCTTATATTGTGTCTCATCATGTCAATGTAAGTGCCGGCGGGACCGCCCGGTTCGGAGAGAGCATCCGAATAGACCCGGGAGCCGATCCGGGCACCGGTCTCCTTGGCGATGCGCTCCATCAGGCGGGCGTCGGAGACGTTCTCCACGAAGACCGCGGCGATCCGCTCGCGCCTGATCTGCTGGATGATCCGGGCCACGTCCCTGGCGGAGGCCTCCGCCTCGGTCGAGACCCCCTGGGGGGCGACGAAATCGATGCCGTAGGCCGCCTCGAAATAGCGGAAGGCGTCATGGGACGTGATGATCCTGCGACGCTCGGGCGGGATCCCGGCGACAAGCCCCTTCACCTCCGCGTCCAGGTCGTCGAGCTGCTTGAGGTAGGCGGCGGCATTGGCCTCGTACGTGGCTCTGCCGGCTCCATCCGCGGCGATCAGGGCGTCACGGATGTTGGCCACGTAGATCTTCGCGTTGCCGATGCTCTGCCAGGCATGCGGGTCTGAGCCGCCATGGCCGTGATCGTGGCCATGCCCCTCGTCGTCGTCGCTCTTGAGGGGCTTTACCCCCCTGGCCGCCTCGATGGTCACGGCCCTGGTGCCGGAGGACTTCACGAGTCGGTCGATCCAGCCTTCGAACTTCAGGCCGTTGGTGAAGACGATCCCGGCCTCGGCCAGGCGCCGTCCGTCGGCCGGGGTCGGGGAATAGACATGGGCATCGCCGTTCGGACCGACGAGGGTCGTCACCGCGACGCGCTCGCCGCCGACCTTGCGCACCATGTCGCCGAGGATCGAGAAGGTCGCGACCACCTTCAGCCGGTCGGCGCCTTGCGCCAGTGACGGCGTCGAGGCGGCGAGGGCGAGGCATCCTGCCAGAAGGGAGACGGCAGCTCTTCGCGTCAGCATGGGTGTCGGTCCTTGTGAAGAGGGTCAGGCTTCCAGATGCCTGCCGGGCCAGGCGAGCCACAGCAGGCCGCCCTCGCGCCCCAGCACGAGGGAGGCGACATACACGGCACCGGCCGAGAGAATGATCGCCGGTCCTGCGGGCAGTTCCGCGTGGAACGAGAGCAGGAGCCCGCTCACGCCCGACGCGATGCCGATTGCGATGGAGACCAGCATCATCATGGTGATGTCGCTGGTCCAGAACCGGGAGGCGGCCGCGGGCAGCATCATCATGCCCACCGCCAGCAGGGTTCCGAGCGCATGGAAGCCGCCGACGAGGTTCATGACCACGAGCCCGAGGAAGATCAGATGCGTGGGCGTGCCGGCGCGGCTCACCGAGCGCAGGAAGACCGGATCGACGCATTCGAGGACGAGCGGGCGGTAGAGCACGGCGAGCGCCAGCACGGTGATGGTGGAGATGGAAGCGAGCAGCAGCAGGGTGTCGTCGTCGAGCGCCAGCACCGTTCCGAACAGGACGTGGAGCAGGTCCACGTTGGAGCCGCGCAGCGACACGATGGTGACGCCGAGCGCCAGGGACAGCAGGTAGAAGGCGGCGAGCGAGGCGTCCTCCTTCAGGGAGGTGAAGCGGGACACGAGGCCCGCCGCCACCGCCACGACGATCCCGGCGACCAATCCCCCGACCGTCATGGCCGGCAGGGAGAGGCCGGCCAGGAGATAGCCGACGGCGGCTCCCGGCAGGATCGCGTGCGCCATGGCGTCGCCGGTCAGGCTCATGCGGCGCAGCATGAGGAAGACCCCGATGGGGCCGCCGCCCAGCGCGATGGCGATCACCCCCACGAGGGCGCGCTGCATGAACTCGAATTCGGCAAACGGCGCATAGATCAGGTCGAGCATGAGAGGACGTCCTTACGCGACGGTGCGGTGGCAGACATCCGCATGCGGATCGTAGGCCTCGACCATGCGCCGCGCCTTCAGGAGATTTTCAGGCTGCAGCACCTCCGGCGTTTCGCCCCAGGCCACCGGCTCGCGGGCGATCAGCAGGGTCTGCGGGAAGGTGCGCCGGACCATGTCGAGATCGTGCAGCACGGCGACCACCGTGCGGGATTCCGTGTGCCAGCGGCGCACCAGATCGAGCAGATCCGCCGTGGTCTTGGCGTCGATGGCGGTGAACGGCTCGTCGAGCAGGATCACGGGAGCGTCCTGGAGCAGGAGGCGGGCGAAGAGCGCCCGCTGCATCTGCCCGCCGGACAGGGTCGAGATCGGGCGCCGTTCGAAGCCGGTGAGCCCCACGGCCGCCAGGGCCTCCTCGATCTTCGTCCGGTCGCGCCGCGCGATTCCGCCGAACAGGCCCGAGCGGGACCAGAGGCCCATGGCCACGAGATCGTAGACCGAGAGCGGGAAGGACCGGTCGATCTCCGCCGCCTGCGGCAGATAGGCGATGCCGGACGAGGAGTCCTTCAGGCGGATATGGCCCTCGAGGGGTTTGAGCGTGCCGACGATGCCCTTGAGCAGGGTGGACTTGCCGGCCCCGTTGGGCCCGACCACGGCGATCAGGCTGCCGGCCGGGATCTCGCCGTCGAGGTGGTGGACGGCGGGCCTGCGGCCGTAGCCGAGGGTGACTTCGTCGAAACCGATGGCGGCCGATGCTGCGGACATGCGTTACCCGATCACGCTGAAGACCAGCAGCCACAACCCGGCCAGCACGACGGACGTTCCCGTCAGGCGCTGCCCGACCGAGAGGCGCAGGAGCGAAAACGTCGGGGCGGCGGCAACAGCCCGATGCTCGTGCCCATGCTCATGCCCGTGGGCGTGGTGATGGTGGTGGCCATGCGACATGGCCTCCTAAATAGACCGGTCCGAACGCGATTTCCAGGGGCGTATAGTATTTTATACGCTGCCTTCAAAGCTATGGTTTACAAGCCCAATCCCGGGATTTGGGTTGCCGGCGATCTCGGCCCGCTCCGGCCCTCCTGTCATGGCCGGGTTCGTCCCGGCCATGACGGGGAGGTCGGATGTGCTATGGCCCCGAGCCGCCGCAGCGGAGCCTCAGAAGGTCGGGTGGTACTGGTAGAGCCAGGTCTCGCTCAAAACCTCGTTCTCGTTGCGCAGGTAGCAGCGCATCTCCACCGGCTCGGTCCCGGTGACCGACAGGTCGAACTGGGTGCGCCAGTGGCCGGGCACGTTGTTGGGCACGGCCTCGGTCAGGATGTTCGAGAACTCGCCCCGGGAGGCGCTCAGAACGGGCTTGGGGATCACCCCGCTCGGCAGCCTGGTCAGGGGCTGGCCGATGAACTCCACCATGAACTTGCGCACGCCCTTCGGGCGCGCCGTGCCGGCCTGCCCGCCATTGCCGAGACGGGTGGCGACCACCCGGGCGAGCGGCGTCGGGTAGGGCTCCTCCGCCGACCAGTGCATGCGGTAGCGCTGTTCGATGGCCTGACCGGGCCGCACCGGCTCGGACGGCACCCACATGACCACGATGTTGTCGTGGATCTCGTCGTCGGTGGGAATCTCGACGAGCTGGATGGAGCCCCGGCCCCAGGTGCCCTGCGGCTCGATCCAGAGGGACGGGCGGCGGTCGTAATAGACGCCGTCGAGGTAGTGGTCGAAGTTCCGGTCGCGCTGGAGCAGGCCGAAGCCCTTCGGGTTCTCGTCCGTGAACGCCGACGTGATGATGCGCGGCGGGTTGTTGAGGGGGCGCCAGATCCGCTCGCCGGTTCCTGTCCACATGGCGAGGCCATCCGAGTCGTGGATCTCCGGGCGCCAGTCGATGGCGGTGGTCTTCGCCTTCTCCGAGTACCAGTACATGGAGGTCAGGGGCGCGAGGCCGAGGCGGCTCACGTCCTGGCGCGTGTAGATGGCACTGTCGATGTCCATGATCACCGCCGCTGCCCGCTGCATGATGAAGCGATAGGCACCGGACACGCTCGGGCCGTCGAGGAGCGCATAGACCGTGACCGTGTTCGAGCCCGGCTGCGGCGTTTCGAAATACACATGGGTGAAATCGGGAAATTCCTCGTTCTTCCCGAAGACGGCCACGTCCACGGCGAGGCCGCGGGCCGAGAGGCCGTACTGGAACAGCTCGCCGATGGCGCGGAAATACGACGCGCCCAGGAAGGCCACCCAGTCGTTCTTCCTCCAGTCGAGCTTGCCGCTGCGCGCCTCCTGGAACCGGAAGCCCGCGAAGCCCGAATTGTCGGGCAGCTTGCGGGCGGGCGAATCCGCCGGCATGTCGAAATAGTCGCTGTCGTAGATGATCTCGCGCGCCTGCCCGCCCTCGACCACGTGCATGCGCACGGGCTTCTGGAAGAAGCGGCCCAGGTGGAAGAAGGTGACGGGGAATTCGCTGGGGCCGTTGGCCCAGAGCGCCAGGTCCGTCTTGAAGCGGATCTTGCCGTGGGCGTCGTAGTCGATCTGGTACAGAACCTCCGGGGAGGGGCTCTGCGGCGCCACATAGGGGGAGCGCGCCATGTCCTGCGCCCGCTTCTTCAGCTCCTCGAACGAGAACGGCGCAGGGGCTCCCATCTTCAGGGACTGCTGGGCCAGGGCTGCGCCTGAAAAACCTTGTGCGGCAAGGGCGGCCGTGGCGGTGGCGGTTTGGAGAAAGCGGCGGCGATTGATCATGGATGAGCGCATGTGATCTCTGGGAAGGACGCACCCCTACCGACCAAGGTGGCAGGATTAAGTCCCTCATAGCCTCTTGAGAATTCTTCGTCAGCGGGCAAAGTTACCCCACACACAGGCGTAGGAATAACTGCGCCATGAGATAGGGAGTACGCCATGTTTCGAAAAGTCATGCGCGGCGCCGTCGGCGCTGCGGCCGCTCTTGCGCTCGCCGGAGCCAGCCTGCCGGCCCAGGCTCAGGACTTCATCAATATCCTGACCGGCGGCACCTCAGGGGTGTATTACCCGCTCGGCGTCGCCCTCTCCAAGGTGTTCACGGACAAGGTCCAGGGCTCCCGCCCCTCGGTCCAGGCCACGAAGGCCTCGGTGGAAAACCTCACCCTCCTGCAGCAGGGCAAAGGCGAGATCGGCTTCACCCTCGGGGACAGCCTGGCCATGGGCTGGGCGGGTGACGAGGAGGCCGGGTTCAAGAGCAAGCTCGACAAGCTGCGCGGCATCACGGCGATCTATCCCAACTACATCCAGGTCGTGGCCACGCAGGAATCCGGCATCAAGTCGCTCGCGGACCTGAAGGGCAAGCGCCTCTCGGTCGGGGCCCCCAAATCCGGCACCGAGCTCAACGCCCGGGCGATCCTCCAGGGCGCGGGCCTGACCTACAAGGATCTCGGCAAGGTCGAGTATCTGCCCTTCGGCGAATCCGTCGAACTGATGAAGAACCGCCAGCTCGACGCCACCCTGCAATCGGCCGGCCTCGGCGTGTCGTCCATCCGCGACCTCGCCACCTCGGTGCCGATCGTCGTGGTGGAGATCCCGGCCAGCGTCGTGGACAAGGTGGGCACGCCCTACGTGAAGGCCACGATCCCGGCCAACACCTATGGGGGCCAGACCGCCCCCGTTCAGACGGCCGCCGTGGTGAACTACCTGGTCACCCATTCCGGCGTGAAGGACGAGACCGTCTACCAGATGACCAAGGCGATCTACGACAGCCTGCCGGATCTCGCCGCCGCCCACGCGGCCGCCAAGGACATCAAGCTCGAGAGCGCGCTCTCCGGCATGCCCGTCCCGATGCATCCGGGCGCGCAGCGCTACTTCGACGAGAAGGGCATCAAGAAGCAGGGCTCCTAAACCCTTCGGCCGATTTACATCTCCGCCGGGGCAGGTGAACTGCTCCGGCTTTTTTGCGCCAAGAAGAACAAACCTTGAGGATGCGCTATGAACCAGGGAACGAACGGTTCCGAACTCGCCCGGATGGAAGCGCCGGCTGACACCGTGAACCCGGAGCACGGCCTGCCGGAAAGCTTCGGCGAAGGCCTTCCGGGCAGGGTCCTGTTCTGGATCGCCGTCGCGTTCTCCACGTTCCAGATCATCACGTCCTTCGGCATTCCGCTCGATCAGCCCTTCATCGCGGGCTTCAGCCTCACGCATCTCTGGGCCGTGGCCATGGCGGTCTGGGCCGCCTGGCTGATCGGCCTCGCCGTGCGTCGCCGCCCCATCGTCGACGGCGCGCTCGCGTGGGTCGCCATCGCGGGCGCATTCGGGCTCGTCCTCTGGTTCGGCGGCAGCATGCCGAGCCAGGTCGTGCGCACGGTCCATGTGGGATTCCTGTGCCTCGTGGCCGGAGCGATGATCGCCAATCACCGGTCCGGGTCGTCGAGCGAGCGCGTCCTCGGCTGGATCGTCGGCATCGCGAGCTTCCTGGTGGGCCTTTATCACTGGGCGCTCTACGAGGAGCTGGTCGTTCGCGCCGGCGAACTCACCACCCTCGATCTCGTCGTCGGCATCGCCGGGCTCGCGATCCTGATCTACCTCGTCTGGCGCGTCATGGGACCGGCGCTTCCCATCGTGGCCGGCCTGTTCCTGTCCTATTGCCTGTTCGGGCATCTCCTGCCGGCTCCCCTCGATCATCGCGGCTATTCGCTGGAGCAGGTGATCGAGCACATGTCCTTCGGCACGGAGGGCATCTACGGCACGCCCACCCTGGTCTCGGCGACCTACATCTTCCTGTTCATCCTGTTCGGCGCCTTCATGGAGAAGGCCGGCGTCATCGACTTCTTCAACGACATCTCGATGGCGGTGTTCGGCGACAAGCAGGGCGGGCCCGGCAAGGTCTGCGTGGCGTCCTCCGCCCTCATGGGCACCGTCTCGGGATCCGGCGTCGCCAACGTGGTGGCGTCGGGCCAGTTCACGATCCCGCTCATGAAGCGCTTCGGCTTCACCTCGGCCTTCGCGGGCGGCGTCGAGGCGACCTCGTCCATGGGCGGCCAGATCATGCCGCCGGTCATGGGCGCCGTCGCGTTCATCATGGCCGAGACCATCGACGTGCCGTATTCGAAGATCGTCGAAGCGGCGATCATCCCGGCCATCCTGTACTTCGCCGCCTGCTATCTCGCGGTGCATCTCGAGGCCGGCAAGCGCAACCTGCGCGGCCTGCCGAAATCGGAGCTGCCGAACGCCTGGACCGAGCTGAGGACGAAATGGTTCCTCATCGCCCCGCTCGGCGTTCTCGTCTACCTGCTCTTCACCGGCTACACGCCGCTCTTCGCCGGGGCCGTCGGCCTGTCGCTCACCGTGGCGCTGATCCTCGGCACGGCCATCGTGGCCGGCTTCGCCACGCCGGCCCTGCGGGTCGTCTTCTGGATTGGGCTCGCCCTCCTGTCCGCCTATTCGCTCGCCTCGACCGTGACGCTCGTCGTGCTCGTGGTGGCGGGCCTGTCCCTGTGGAACGCCTTCTCGGGCCGCGGCCGCACGACCCTCCAGGCCTGCGTCGACGCCATGGCCGACGGGGCCCGTCAGGCCTTGCCCGTGGGTCTTGCCTGCGCGGTCGTCGGCATCGTGATCGGCACCATGACGCTCACCGGCCTCGGCACCATCGTGGGCACCTGGATGATCTCCATCGGCAAGGAGAACATCTTCGCGGCCCTCGTGCTCACCATGATCTTCAGCCTGATCCTCGGCATGGGCATCCCGACGATCCCGAACTACATCATCACCTCGTCGCTGGCCGCTCCCATCCTGCTGCAGCTCGACGTGCCGCTCATCGTCTCGCACATGTTCGTGTTCTATTTCGGCATCATGGCCGACCTGACGCCGCCGGTGGCGCTCGCGGCCTTCGCGGCGGCCCCCATGGCGAAGGAATCGGGCCTCAAGATCGGCATCCAGGCCGTCAGGATCGCGCTGCCCGGCTTCGTCATCCCGTACATGGCCGTCTACGACCCCACCCTGATGCTGCAGCCGGTGCCCGGGCTCGGGGGAGTGGGCTACTGGCTCGCGGTCGCCTACATCGTCGTCAAGGCGTCGCTGGCGATGGTTCTCTGGGGCGTGGCTTCCGTCGGCTATTGTCTGAAGCCCGTGGCGTGGTGGGAGCGCCTCTGGGCCGCGGCGGCGGCGGGCTTCCTCGTGGCGGCGATCCCGCTCACCGACGAGGCCGGCTTTGTGCTCGCGGGCCTCTTCGTCGGCTATCACGTCTGGCAGACCCGCCGGGTCGCCACGCCGGCCATCGGCTGATGATCTGCCTGCTCGCCGGCGCGACGGTCGCGCCCCTCATGGCGGGCGCGATCACGCTCGCCTGGACCCATTCGGTCGAAAAAATCCTCTGGGAGGAGGATTGGCGCTCGACCCCGCGCGGGCTCGAACTCGTCGAGGCGCGGGTGCGCGGGTCCGGGGCCGGCATGGAGCCCCCGCCGGAGGCGCGGTTCGCCAACGGGGTCTGGTCATGGGCGCCGAACCTGCCGCCGCAGGCGCAGGTGACCATGCGCCGCTCGGGGGCGACGGCCGATTGGCGGATCTGCATCGCGGGCCGATGCCAGCCGATGGACGCCTATCTGCCCGCCGGAGCCGATCCGGTCGTCATGAAGGCGTGCGACGGCTCCTAGAGCATCGGGCGCAAAAGTGGGAACCGGTTTTGCGTGCAAAGATGCTCAAGCAAAAGCCAAATGCATCGGGCGCAAAAGTGGGAACCGGGTTTGCGTGAAACGATGTTTTAAAACAGAAGCTTAAAGAATCGGGCGGGAGCTCGATGACACGTCCGGTGCTTCAGGCGCGCCCGGTCAGGGGCTCGACGGCGATGCAGCGGCGCCAGAGGTTCACGAGGATGTAGACGGCGAACAGGCTGAACAGGACCATCAGCGCGTAGCCCACGTAGTCGCCGAGCTCGAACAGGCCCGCGATGGCCCAGCCGGCGGCGATCGCGACGCCGAAGACTTCCGCGCCCACCAGGACCATGATGCTCATGATGGTGACCACGTTGCGCCAGTTGGTGCTTTTCGCCTGAGCCACTTTCGCCTCACTGAGTTTGTTGCACAGGGGACTACCCTAAACGCCCCCTCGGGTGCAAGGTCTGCCCGAATCTCATTCTGTCGCGCCTCACATTCAAGAGCCCATGCCCGAGACCCCCGTCTTCTCGACGGCCGCCGTTGCGGCCCCTCATCGTCTTGCGGCCGAAACCGGCCAGACCGTTCTCGCCGCCGGCGGCAACGCGGTCGAGGCCATGGTGGCCATGGCGGCGACGATCGCCGTGGTCTACCCGCACATGAACGGCCTGGGCGGCGACGGGTTCTGGCTCGTCCGGGAACCGAAGGGCCGCGTCCACGCCCTCGATGCGTCGGGGCCGGCCGGCGCGCTCGCCACGATCAGGCGTTACCGGGACAAGGGTTACGACGCCATCCCGCCGCGGGGGCCGGATGCCACGGTCACCGTGGCCGGCGCGGTGGCCGGATGGGGGCTGGCGCTGGAGCTCGCCAAGGCTCTGGGCGGGACCCTGCCGGTCGATCTCCTGCTGGGCGACGCGGTTCGCTTCGCCCGGGACGGCTACCCGGTCTCCCGCTCCGAGCAGTGGTTCAAGACCAGCGAGGAAGCGGCGCTCTACGAGGTTCCCGGTTTCGCCGAAGCGTTCCTGGTCGAAGGGAAGCGAGCCCCGGAGGGCACGCAGAGGCGGACGCCGCGCCTCGCCGACACCCTGGAGCAGCTCGCCCATGCCGGCCTCGGCGACTTCTACCGGGGTGACGTGGGGCGGGAGATCGCCCTCGACCTCGAGCGGATCGGCAGCCCTGTCACCCGCAAGGATCTCGAGACCTATCGGGCTCGCGTGGTGGAGCCCCTGTCGGTTCGGCTGAACCGCGCCACGATCTACAACCTGCCGCCGCCGAGCCAGGGGCTGGCCACCCTGCTGATCCTGGGCATGGTCGAACGCCTCAAGGGGCTCGGAGGCGAGACGCCGGAACGCCATCACGGGCTCATCGAGGCCGCAAAGCGCGCCTTTTCCATCCGTGACCGGGTGGTCTCGGACCCGCGCAACCTCGCCCACGACCCGGCCTCCTTCCTGACGCCGCAGGTGCTGGAACGGGAGGCTGCCCTCATCGACATGAAGCGGGCTGCGCCCTTTCCCCTGCCGCGCCCCATCGACGGGGACACGATCTGGATGGGGGCCATCGACCGTGACGGTCTCGCCGTGTCCTACATCCAGTCCGTGTTCTGGGCCTACGGCTCCGGCTGCCTGCTTCCGGCGACCGGCATCCTCTGGCACAACCGCGGCACCGCCTTCTCCCTCGATCCGGCCAGCCGCAACCGACTGGAGCCCGGCCATCGGCCGCTCCATTCCCTCAACCCGGCCATGGCCGTGTTCGACGACGGGCGGTTGCTGTCCTTCGGCGCGATGGGCGGCGAAACCCAGCCCCAATTCCTCAGCCAGATCTTCACCCGCTATGCGGATTGCGGCATGGGCCTCGCCGACGCCGTGGAGGCGCCCCGCTGGCTGCTCGATGCGAGGATGCGCGGGGGCGAGGCCGTGCTGACGGTGGAGAGCCATTTCGATCCCGGCCTGATCCGCGGCCTCTCACGGCTCGGCCATGCGGTCGAAGAGACGGAGGAGGCCTCTTCGGGACGCTTCGGCCATGCCGGCCTGCTGGTGAAGCACCCGCGCAACGGCCGCGTCGAGGCGGTGCACGATCCGCGCTCGGATGGCGGATCCCTCGGCCTCTAGCGCGTCGGACGATCGGGATGGCCGGGACGAGCCCGGCCATGACAGGGGAGTGATCGTGGGAGGGTGTTGTCACCGGCCCTGACCATCTTCTCCACGTCATCACCGGGCTTGTCCCGGTGATCCCGATTGTTCGAGGCGCCGCGCTTCACCTTATCGGGATGGCCGGCGAGAGGTGGGTCATGACTGGCCGGCCATGACGTGCGGAGGGTATCATCGCCGGGCCTGCCCCGGTGACCTCGATCGGACCACCGCCGAGCGCATTCTGCGGACGGAAGCGGGTCACGCTCGTGGCCCTGCGGGCCGTCCGATGTTCTAGCCCGCCGCCCACAGGCCGTAGAGCAGGCTTCCTCCCAGCACGAGCACGAAGGCGGCGGCCAGAAGCTCGAGGCCCGCGATGGCGATGGCGCCCGAGGCTCCGCGTCCGCCCGCGACCCTCAGGGCCATGGCCTTGAAGAAGACCGCGAGCGCCGCGATGGCGCCCGTGGTGAGCGCCGTGCCGAGCGCCATGGCGAAGGTCGCCGCGACACCGGCCGCGAAGAGGCCCTGGGACAGGGAAAAGACCAGCACGATGAGGGCGCCCGCACAGGGCCGGATGCCGGCCGCGACCGCCACGCCGGCCATGTCGCGCCAGCCGGTCAGGCGGCTGAGTTCCTGCGGCGGCGGCATGTGGACGTGGTCGCAACCCTCCTCGACGGCCGCATAGGGGTTGCGGGCAAGGGCCATCACGCCGAGAACCTTGCCGGCCTTGCGCCAGGTCATGAGAGCGCCGAGCAGGGCCACGGCCAGGAAGCTCGCCACCTCCACGTTCATGGCGAGCCTGTTCATGGTGGACGCGGTGGCGCGCAGCGCGAGGCTCACGACGGCCACGATCGCGATGGCGACCAGGGCCTGCACGAGGGCGGCCGCCAGGCTCAGGGCGAATCCCTTGCGCAGGGCCTTCTCGTCGGCCACGAGATAGGCCGAGATCACGCCCTTGCCGTGCCCGGGCCCGGCCGCGTGGAAGACCCCGTAGGCGAAGCCCACGAGCAGCAGGGAGAACAGGGCGGAGCCGTTCTCCTTCATGGCCCGCACGCCCGCCTGGAGGCTGCCGTAGAAGCCCGACTGCACGGACAGGATCCAGGCCCCGATGCTGCCCGACGGCGTGGCTTCGCGCAGGCCCATGCCGAACGGGTTGCGCGGCGGCGCCTTGCCGACGGGGCCGAGCCACAGGCCGATCAGCCCCATGGCCAGGGCGACGATCGCCACGGCCGCCAGCGCGAGGCCGAGGCGGCGGCGCAGGGGCGTCGGTCCCGCGCCCGGGACGGCAGGGACATCCGATGTCAGGGACATGCGATGATCGCCCGGTTGGAATACTCGACCCCGACATCCTGGGGCTGGAGCGCGCCTTCGCTTTGCAGGATCTGCTGCATGGAGGCCTCGAGCGGCTTGGCCTTGGCGATGCTCGTCACGCAGCCCTGCGGGGCATTGGCGAGCGCGATGGCCGCTTGGCCGTCCGACAGGCTGAAATAGACGAAGAAGGTCGGGTCCTCGATCTCGATGGAGACGGCGCCCGAGGGGGCCGCCGGCGCCTTGAGCGGCAGGAAGAACGACATGGCGACCTGGGTCTTCTCCATGCTCATCCGGGCCTCGCGCGGCGGATCGAAGCTCTGCGGCTTGCCGCGGGCCTTCAGGACCGTGAAATAATCGAACTCGTTCAGGGAGGCGGCGTTCTCGTTCGCCAAATCCTGAAGCTCCTCCGGGGAGAGCTTGCCGTCGCCATTGGTGTCGAGACCCTGGGTCACGTAAGCCGTATAGGCCTCGTCGAAGGTCCAGTGATGGCGCACGCCCGTCACCTTCCCGTCGGGCGCGAACACGATCTCGGCCCTGGCCGTGACCCAGACATGGGGATGGGCGAGGGCCGGCGAGGCGACGCTCAGAATAAGAGCCGCCAGGGCGGATTTCAGACCAAGACGAAGTGTCATGCAGGGACCCTGGAACAGCGACGCGTCCGGCAAAAACCCGGAGACCGGGAGCGGTATGCCGGTTTCGTGGTTAACAGAGGCGAAACGAAGGCGTGACCGGAGCATCGATTGACGGCCTCCGGAAGATATGTCAGCATTACTGACATATCTCACCAGAATAGACCGGAAGACCGGCAGCGGAGCCATGGCTCCAGGAGGAAACGGATGATGACCGAAGGTCATGGCGCGCTCCGTCACGTCACGCTCGACGACAAATACGACCTGTCCAAGGATCACGTGTTCATCACCGGCACGCAGGCGGTCATCCGCATGCTGCTCATGCAGCGCGAGCGGGACCGGCTGGCGGGCCTCAGCACGGCGGGCTTCGTGTCCGGCTATCGCGGCTCGCCCATCGGCGGCCTCGACCAGAACCTCTGGCGCGCCCGCAAATGGCTCGAGGCGTCCAACATCGTGTTCCAGCCGGGCCTGAACGAGGAACTCGCCGCCACGGCGGTCTGGGGCTCGCAGCAGGCGGAGATCCGAGGCGACGGCAAATATGACGGCGTCTTCGGCCTGTGGTACGGCAAGGGACCGGGCGTCGACCGCTCCGGCGACGTCTTCCGCCACGCCAACATGGCCGGCTCCTCCAAACATGGTGGCGTGCTGGCCCTGATGGGCGACGACCACACGGCGGAATCCTCCACCGTGGCCCATCAGTCCGAATTCCACTTCGTCGACGTGATGATCCCGATCCTGAACCCGGCGGGCGTTCAGGAGATCCTCGATTACGGCCTCTACGGCTATGCCATGAGCCGCTTCTGCGGCACCTGGGTGGCGTTCAAATGCGTGAAGGACAACATCGAGTCGACCGCCTCGGTCGATGCGTCGCTCGACCGGGTGAAGATCGTCATCCCGGATGACTTCGCCATGCCGCCGGGCGGCCTCAACATCCGCAACCGGGACGGCGTCCTCGACCAGGAGGCGCGGCTCCAGGACTTCAAGCGCGACGCCATGCTGGCCTTCGTGCGCGCCAACAACCTCAATCGCATCGTGCTGTCCGGCGGCCGGAATCCGAAGATCGGCATCATCACGGTCGGCAAGTCCTATCTCGACGTGCGCCAGGCCCTCGACGAGCTCGGCCTCGACGAGGTCAAGGCGAACGACATGGGGCTTCGCCTCTACAAGGTCGCGTGCCCGTGGCCCCTGTCCCAGGCCGAGCTCGCGGATTTCGCGCGCGGCCTCGACAAGGTCATCGTCGTCGAGGAGAAGCGCTCCCTCATCGAGGTGCAGCTGCGCGAGGAACTCTACGGCACCGCCAACCAGCCGCTCTGCATCGGCAAGAAGGACGAGGAGGGCCGCTGGCTCTTCCCCGTGAAGGGCGCGCTCGATCCCAACGACATCGCGGTCGTCATCGGCGAGCGGCTGCTGGCGTACCACAACAACGACGACCTGCGCGGCCGCGTGGCCCGCCTTCGTCACGCGCAGGACGTGCTGGCGACGACCGGCGACGTGGCGACCCGCGTGCCGCATTTCTGCTCGGGCTGCCCGCACAACTCGTCCACCAAGGTGCCCGAGGGCATGCGCGCCTATGCGGGCATCGGCTGCCACTACATGGTGCAGTGGATGGACCGCTCCACCGAGGGCTTCACCCAGATGGGCGGCGAAGGCGCGAACTGGATCGGCGAAGCGCCGTTCTCCAAGCGCGGCCACGTGTTCCAGAACCTCGGCGACGGCACCTACAATCATTCGGGCATCCTGGCCCTGCGCTGGGCGATCCACACCAGGACCCACGTCACCTACAAGATCCTCTTCAACGACGCGGTCGCCATGACCGGCGGGCAGCAGCACGAGGGCGGGCTTACCGTCGACATGATCGCCCGTCAGGTGCGCGAGGAGGGCGTGGAGCGCATCGCCCTCGTGACCGACGAGCCCCACAAGTACCCGAAGGAGATCCGCTGGCCGGCCGGCATGACGATCCACCACCGCAGCGAGCTCGACGCGGTGCAGCGCCAGCTCGCGGAGATCCCGGGCGTGACGGTGATGATCTACGATCAGACCTGCGCGTCCGAGAAGCGCCGCCGCCGCAAGCGCGGCGAGTTCCCGGATCCGGACAAGCGCGTGATCATCAACGATCTCGTGTGCGAGGCGTGCGGCGACTGCTCGGTGCAGTCGAACTGCGTCGCCGTCCAGCCGGTGGAGACCGAGTTCGGGCGCAAGCGCCAGATCGATCAGTCCAACTGCAACAAGGACTTCTCCTGCGTGCAGGGCTTCTGCCCGTCCTTCGTGACGGTCCACGGGGCCAAGATCAGGAAGGCCGTGCCCGAGGCCGCCGCGACGGACGGCATGACGTTCAAGCCGCTGCCCGATCCGGCCATTCCGGCCATCGACCGCACCTTCAACGTGATCGTGACGGGCGTGGGCGGCACCGGTGTCGTGACCATCGGGGCGATCCTCGGCATGGCCGCCCATCTCGAGGGCAAGGGGCTGGGCATGATCGACATGGCGGGCCTCGCCCAGAAGGGCGGCGCGGTCTACAGCCATGTGCGGCTCGCCAACCACCAGGACGACATCCACGCGATCCGGGTCAGCGCGGAGTCCGCGCATCTCGTGCTCGGCTGCGATCTCGTGGTGACCGGCACCAAGAAGGTGCTGGCCTCCGTGAAGCAGGGGCAGACCGGGCTCGTGGTGAACACGGCGGAGGTCATGCCGGGCGAGTTCACCCGCAATGCGGATTTCTCCCTGCCGACCGAGCGCCTGAAGCGGGCGATCAAGTCGGCGGCCGGGCAGGATGGCGTGTCCTTTGTCGACGCGACGGCGATCGCCACCGCGCTCCTGGGCAATGCCATCGCGGCCAACATGTTCATGCTGGGCTATGCCTATCAGACCGGCCGCGTCCCGCTCTCGGGGGCTGCCATCGAGAAGGCGATCGAGCTCAACGGCGAGGCGGTGAAGATGAATCTGGCCGCCTTCACCTGGGGACGCCGCGCGGCCGCCGAGCCGGAGCGGATCGCCGCCATGATGGGCGAGCTCAAGGCGCCGACCGAGTCGCGCAAGCTCTCCGAGACGCTCGACGAAGTCGTCGGGCGGCGGGTGGCGTTCCTTACGGACTATCAGAGCAGGCGCTACGCCCGCCGCTACAGCGCCCTCGTGGAGCGTGTGCGTGCGGCCGAGGAGAGGGCGGTGCCGGGTTCGACCGCCCTGGCCGACGCGGTGGCGCGCTCCCTGTTCAAGCTCATGGCCTACAAGGACGAGTACGAGGTCGCGCGTCTCTACACGAACGGCGATTTCGAGAAGCAGGTCGCCTCCGCGTTCGAGGGCGAGAACCTGCGCTACGAGTTCCACATGGCGCCGCCGATCCTCGCCAAGAAGGATCCGGTCACCGGCCTGCCGCGCAAGATGAGCTTCGGCCCGTGGATGCTCAAGGCCATGGGCGCTCTGGCCAAGTTCAGGGCCTTGCGCGGCACGCCGCTCGACGTCTTCGGCTACACCCACGAACGCCGCACCGAGCGCCGGCTCGTCCGCGAGTTCGAGGAGCGGATCGACGAGATCGTGGCGAAGCTCGATGCCGGCAATCATGCCGTGGCGATCGCGCTCGCGGGCATCCCGCAGAAGATCCGCGGCTTCGGCCACGTCAAGGAGCGGAATCTCGAAGCCGCGAAGGCCGAGGAGGCGGATCTCCTCGCCAAGTTCCGCGCCGGCCCGCAAACGCTGCCGATCGCCGCGGAGTGAACGTCCTCCGGTTCCGGCGGATCAGCCGGAGCCGCTCGTCATGGAACATCGGACCGGTGCCCGGCTTGACGTGCCGGGCCGGGCACCTTGCGGTCGCACGCGCGACGCGGCCGGCGCATGATGGAGGATGGGCATGGAGGCACCTGGAGCCGACCCGCGCCCGCGCGACCCGCGCTGGTCAGGATGTCTGCTGGGATTCGCCCTCGGCGGGTTCTTCGACGGCATCCTGCTGCACCAGATCCTGCAGTGGCATCATCTTCTCAGCGCCATCGATCCGGACAACCTGCGCTTCCAGGTTGCCGCGGACGGGTACTTCCATGCGCTGATGTACCTGATCGCGGCCGTGGGCCTCTGGCTGCTCGCAACCTCGAAACGGGGATCCGGCCGCCTCCTGCTGGCCGGCCTGCTGATCGGCTTCGGCCTGTGGCACGGGGTCGACGCGGTCCTGTCCCATTGGACGCTCGGAATCCATCGCATCCGCATGGACAGCCCCCGGCCCCTGGTCTGGGATCTCGCATGGTTCGGGATCTTCGGTCTCGTGCCGATGATCGGCGGATGGACGATGGGGCGCAGGCCCGGTCGCAACGGTGACGGAGAACCGCGGTCGACCACGGCGGCACGCGCGACGGTAGCCCTTCTGGTCGCCGCCGCAGGCCTTCAGGCGCTGGACACTCAGGGCGGCGCGTTCACGACGGTGCTGTTCGCGCCGGGAACCGACCAGGCGCAGGTGATGAGGGCCGTGGCGTCCGTCGAGGGCGAGCTCGTCTGGACGGATCGGACCGGCGAGCTCGTGGTGATCCGCCTCGCCGGGGCATCGGGATGGCGGCTGTTTCGCGAAGGCGCCATCCTGGTGAGCGGGGCAGGCTTGCCGCCCGGCTGCTTCGGCAATCTGCGCACCTGACGGCGCTTTTCGGACAAGGCCGCGAGGGAGGGAGCAGCCTGACCCGCCCCTTCCTGCTGTCGCTGGCCCCGGGGGCTCAGCCCCGTGTCGCCTGCGCGGCCTCGACGAAGCTCTTCGCCACCTTCGGCACGTTCGCCTCGTTGAGGCCCGCCACGCACATGCGGCCCGACCCCACGAGATAGACGCCGTCGCGCTCGCGCATGGCGCGGACCTGCGCCTCGCTGAGGCCCGTGTAGCTGAACATGCCGCGCTGATTGAGCAGGAAGCCCACATCGACTTCGTTCGACAGGGCGCGGATCGCGTCGGCGAGGCGCTTGCGCATGGAATCCATGCGGGTGCGCATCGTCTCGACCTCGCCGGCCCATTGCGTGCGCAGATCATCGTTGCCGAGCACGGTCGCCACGAGAAGTCCGCCGGTCATCGGGGGGCTCGAATAGCTGCGGCGCACGGCGAGCTTCAGCTGCCCGAGCACCCGCTCGGCCTCGCCGGCATCCCGGCAGACGACGCTCAGGCCCCCGCAGCGCTCGCCGTAGAGCGAGAAGTTCTTCGAGAAGGAATTGGCCACGAGGCAGCTCGCGCGCTCCGCGTAGCGCCGCACGAAGGCGGCGTCCTCGTCGAGGCCGGTGCCGAAGCCCTGGTAGGCCATGTCGAACACCACGATGTGGCCCTTGGCGATCAGCACGTCGGTGACGGCCGCCTGCTGGCGCTCGTCGAGGTCGACGCCGGTCGGGTTGTGGCAGACGGGCTGCAGCACCACGATGGAGCCGCTCTCCGCCGCCTCGAGCGCCTTGACCATGCCGTCGAAGTCCACGGACCGGCTGGCGCTGTTCCAATAGGGATAGGTGGCCGTCTCGAAGCCCGCGCGCTGGAACAGCCCGTGATGGTTCTCCCAGGTCGGATCGCTGACGAGCACGGTGCGGCCTGGGGTGTGCTTGGCGAGGAAATCGGCCGCGATGCCGACCGCCCCCGTGCCGCCGAGGGTCTGGATCGTCGCGACGCGCTCGTCGGCGAGAGCCGGATGACCGGCGCCGAAGACGAGCGTCTGGACGCCCTCGCGATAGAGCGCATGCCCCTCCATGGGGAGATATGGCCGCTCGGCGAACCCGGCGCGCTCATGGGCGGCCCTGACCGCGCCCAGCACCGGAAGCCGGCCCGTCTCGTCCGTGTAGACGCCGATGCTCAGATTCACCTTCTCGGACCGGGGATCGGCCTTGAAGCTGTCGTTGAGCGAGAGAATCGGGTCGCCGGCGAAGGGCTCGACCTGTCCGAACAGGGATTCCGTCATGATGATCTCCAAGCCTGTCGCGGCGGGCAGCCCCGACCGCATCATTGCGCGTGAGGGAGACCTATCCCTTGGAGCGGTCTCTCGGCAAGCGCCTTCGTCGAGCCTCAAGGGTCGAGCCGCCAATCCACCGGCTCGAGCCCCTTCTGGACGAGCCAGGCATTCGCGCGGCTGAAGGGCTTCGTGCCTCTGAAGTCGTTGAGCCGGTTGAGCGGGGAGGGATGGCCCGCCTCGATCACGAGATGCTTCGTCCGGTCGACCAGCGCCGCCCGTTTGCGGGCCGGGCCGCCCCAGAGAAGGAAGACGACGGCGGGCTGCCGTGCCGAGATCGCCGCGATCGCCTGGTCGACCAGGGCGGACCAGCCGAATTTCATGTGCGCGCCCGATTGCCCGGCCTCGACCGTCAGCGCCGTGTTGATGAGCAGCACGCCCTGCCGGGCCCATTTCGACAGGTCGCCCGATGTCGGCATCGGCACGCCCAGGTCTTCGGCCATCTCGGCCAGAATGGTGCGCAGGGAGGCCGGCAGCCGCCGGGAGCCGCGATAGGAGAAGGCGAGGCCATGGGAATCGCCCGGCGTCGGATAGGGATCCTGGCCGAGCACGACCACCTTGACCCCCTCGAGAGGCGTCAGGGAGATGCTGGTGAACACGGCCTCGGGCGGGGGCAGCACCTGCGCGCCCGCGGCGATCACCGCATCGACCTTGGCGGCGACCGCCTCGGCGCTCCCATCCTGAAAGAAGGGCAGTTGCAGCCACCCGGCGGCCGTGGGCTTGGCGCGGAACTCGGCGAGGGCTCGGGTGATGGGTCCGGTCATGGATGGGCGCGTCTTTCCGGTGGGCGGGGCATGGTTGCTGCGCCGGCTAACCGAGACCGCGGCGTTCGCTGAAAAAGGCATCAGGCGTGCCGCGGAACCAGGCGCCGAGGGCGTCGACAGGATGTTACTTCTGTGACACGTTGCCGGTCTAGGTTCCAGGGTGAACACCCGCGGTTCCAACCTTCTACGAGGACCTTCATGATGTTTCAGAGCCGCCCTTCCGCTGCGTTCCGCGCCGGGTTTCTCGGATTGTCCATGCTTCTGTCGGGCACGGCCCTGGCGCAGGAGGCCGTGACCATCCGCTTCGTCCAGACCAACGACATCGACCGCATGAGCCCGGAGAAGGGCCGCGGCGGCTTCGCCAGGCTCGCCACCGTGATCAAGGAGGAGAAGGCCAAGGGCAATGCCTTCTTCATCCATGCGGGCGACACCATCTCCCCGTCGCTCCTGTCGGGCTTCGACAAGGGCGCCCACATCATCGACATCCTGAACCGGATGGGCGTCGACGCCATGGCGCCGGGCAACCACGAATTCGACCTGGGCGACGCCGCGTTCCGGGCCCGCATGGCGGAGGCCAAGTTCGACGTGCTCGCCACCAACATCGTCGACGGCAACGGCCTTCCGGCCAACACCAAGCCGGACAAGATGATCGACGTGCAGGGCGTGAAGGTCGGCTTCTTCGGCCTCACCACGGAGGACACGCCGATCGCCTCGAGCCCCGGCACCATCAAGTTCTCCTCCACCATCGACACGGCCCGCGCCAAGGCCAAGGAGCTGCGTGAAAAGGGGGCCGACATCGTCGTGGCGGTTGCCCACACGCCCCTCGAGGTGGACATGATCATCGCCCGCTCGGCCGGGGTCGACGTGATCATCGGCGGCCATGACGAGCACCTGCTCGCCTTCTACGACGGCAAGGTCACGCTGACCGAATCGGAGTCCCAGGGGAATTACGTCGTCGTGACGGAGCTCGCCGTGACGAAGGCCGCCAAGGACGGCAAGACCACCGTGTCCTGGACGCCGAACTTCCGCATCGTCGACAGCGCCACGGTGAAGCCCGATCCGGAGATCGAGGCCGTGGTGAAGGGCTACGAGGACAAGCTTTCCAAGGAACTCGACGTGGAGATCGGCGTGACGGAAACGCCCCTCGACAGCCGCCGCGCCACCGTGCGCGGAGGCGAGGCCGCCATGGGCAACCTCGTGGCCGACGCCCTGAAGGCCTCGGTCGGCGCCGATGTGGCCATCACCAATGGCGGCGGCCTGCGCGCCGACAAGCAGTACGAGGCCGGCCAGAAGCTGACCCGCCGCCACATCCTGGCCGAGATGCCTTTCGGCAACACCACGGTGCTGCTCGAGGTCACGGGCGCGCAGATCAAGGCCGCGCTCGAGAACGGCGTCAGCCAGGTGCGCGAGCTCGGCGGCCGCTTCCCGCAGGTCTCCGGCATCGTGGCGGAGGTCGACGTGAAGGAGCCGGTCGGCAGCCGGGTGAAATCGGTCAAGATCAACGGCGAGCCGCTCGATCCCGCCAAGACCTACAAGCTCGCCACCAACGACTTCATGGCTCGCGGCGGCGACGGCTACCGGGTGTTCACGGAAGCCAAGTCGCTGGTCGACGTCTCGGCGAGCCAGCTGATGGCCAGCCAGGTGATCGATTACGTGGCCAAGGCCGGGAAAGTGGCCCCGAAGGTCGAGGGCCGCGTCGTCCTGCGCTGATCGAATCCGGTCGGCGATCGCTGCTGCGCCGGGGCTGATGCGAGCCCCGGCGCTTCTTCGTTGAACATTGTAGCGGACGTGACGTTCGGGCGCATTTGTCGCCGGTCTGCAGCGCGATAGTTCGCCTGCCTCTGGTCAACCGGAAGGCGAGCCGTAAATTCCCTCTCCATCAAAGGCGTTTGCTGTGCCATTCTGGCCGCGCAACGGCGAATCTCCCACTCAAAAGCGATCTCCCCTTGCAGTACTACACGCGCCCCGAATCGATGAGCCTGTCCCAGAAGCGGCGCCGCCGCTCCCTTGCGCGCGGGCGGCTCACTCTGTTCATGGGCCTGTTCGGTGTCGCGTTCATTCTCCTGACCTTCGGCTACATCGCCTGGGAACAGCGCAACCGCCTGATCCAGCGCAACGAGGACGACCTTCGAAACGCGGCCTTCTTTCTGGCGGACCACACGGCCCGGCTCCTGGAGGTGACGGATCTGACGCTGAAGCAGACCACCGCCCTCATGCAGGGACAGAGCTGGGACCAGGTGGAACGCTCGACGGCCCTATGGCAGCAGATCCATGCGGTTCAGGAGGCGTTACCCTATATCGAGGACGTCTGGCTCAATGATCCGAGCGGACGACTGCGCCTGACGTCGGCGCAGTTCCCGGCCCCGGAAACGAATCTGTCCGGCCGGGACGTCTTCAACGCTCAGGTTGCCGCCGACCAGGGATTGTTCATCGGAGAGCCGATCCTGGGCCGGGTCACCAAGACGCCGACCTTCATGATCAGCCGCCGTCTCCAGGACGGCGGCACGGAATTCGGCGGCACGGCGGCGGTCACCGTCTCCCTGTCCTACTTCTACGATTACTGGTCGAAGATCCGACTGCCGAAGGGCAGCCGGGTCGCCCTGTTGCGGGCCTCCGATGCCACGGTCATCGCGCAGCATCCGCCCCCGCCCGATGGCCTCTCCTTCGCGCCCATCGACAAGGCGGCGCTCGACGCGGCGCTCGCTTCGGCGGGCCGGGCCGGGCTCTATTCCTTCATCAGCATGAACCAGGAGCGTGTCGGGGCCTATCGCCAGGTGGGCGCGATGCCGCTCTACATCAATGTCAGCATGCCGGAAGATGCATACTGGACGCCCTGGTTCATCCAGACCCGGCTCTACGGGGCCTTCGCGCTGATCGCCCTTCTGGCGCTGCTCGCGCTCACCGTGCTGGCGTCCGAGCAGTTCCAGGAGCAGGCCGCCAATGCGGCGCTGCTCGAGCGGCAGGTGGCGCTGCGGACAAGCGAGTTGCGGACGGAAACCGCGGCGCTCGAGATCCTTAACCGGACGGGCAGCGTGCTTGCGGCCGAACTCGATATCGACCGCATCATCGAGAGCGTCGTCGATGCCGGGATCGAGCTGACCGACGCACAGTTCGGCGCCTTCTTCTGCGGTGCCTCCCAGGAGGGGAGGGAGCATTACGGCAAGTTCGAGCCCGCAGGACTTCGCGACGCCTTCGCCCTCCTGAACATCCGGGAGATCTGCGCCGCGGCGTTCCAGGAGGGCAAGACGGTTCGCCTCGACAATATCGCCGTGGAGCAGGGGCACGACGGCACGCCCTTCACGATGGATGCGACGACGGACGCGCCGGTCATCCGCAGCATCCTGGCCGTACCGGTGGTTCTGCGGACGGGGGACGTCCACGGCATTCTCGTCTTCGGGCACGAGAGGGCGGGCGTGTTCAACCGCCGC
This sequence comes from Microvirga sesbaniae, assembly GCF_025460805.1. Classification (GTDB taxonomy): domain Bacteria; phylum Pseudomonadota; class Alphaproteobacteria; order Rhizobiales; family Beijerinckiaceae; genus Microvirga; species Microvirga sesbaniae. The sequence continues at coordinate 59,036 of NZ_JAMXFJ010000020.1, forward strand.
GCGGAGCGCCTTCTGGCGGGCCTGACCGCCCAGGCGGCCATCGCGCTGGAGAACAGCCGCCTCTACCGCAATGCGCAGGGCGAGATCGAGGAGCGCAAGCAGGCCCAGACCCAGCAATCCCTTCTGATCCGCGAACTCCATCACCGGGTGAAGAACACCCTGGCCACGGTCCAGGCCGTGGTGGGAGCGACCGCGCGCTCCGCCTTGAGCATCGACGATTTCTATCAGGCCTTCGTCGGGCGCATCATCTCGCTCGCCAACACCCATTCGCTGCTGACCGAGGCCGTGTGGCAGACCGCGTCCCTGCGCGAGATCCTGGAGAAGGAGCTTCGGCCCTACAACGATGCCCAGGGCGAAAGGATCACCCTCGACGGCCCGGCCGTGGACCTGCCCTCCGAGGCGGCCGTGCCCATCGGCATGGCGATCCACGAACTGACGACCAACGCGGCGAAATACGGGGCACTCTCGGCGCCCGGCGGCCGCGTGGCCATTTCCTGGGAGGCCGAGCCGGCGGAGGACGGGACCCGGCTCAGGCTCACCTGGGAGGAGCGGGGAGGCCCGGCCGTCTCGGCCCCCACCCGGCAGGGATTCGGCTCGCGCCTGCTGCACCGGGTGCTGGCCACGCAGCTCAACGCCAAGGTGGAAACCGATTTCAATCCGACGGGATTGCGCGTTGCCATCGACGCCGTGCTCAAGCAGGCGCGATTCCCGGAAATGGGCGTCTGACCCGGCTGGCGTGCAAAGCCTGTTTGCAGCCGGCCGCGACGATGCGGTCAGGCGTCCTGTTGGCGGAACAGCCTGAACCTTCTATCTAAGCGGCAGAAAGAGCAGGATCCGTATCTCTGATCCTGCGGCCAAGGGGCTATCGATGAACGAGAGTGTGAGTCTGACCGACCTTCGCCAGGGCGTGCGCCCGGTGGACCACCCGGCCGTACGAACCGGGCGGATCGGCGTGCTTCTGATGAATCTGGGCACGCCCGAGGGCACCAGCTACTGGCCCATGCGCGCCTATCTGAAGGAGTTCCTCTCCGACCGGCGCGTGATCGAGACGCCCCGCCTCCTGTGGTGGCCGATCCTCAACCTGATCATCCTCACCAAGCGCCCCGGCCCCAAGGGCCGCGACTACGCCACGATCTGGAACAACGAGCGCGACGAGGGTCCGCTCAAGACCATCACCCGCAACCAGGCGGCGAAGGTCACCGAGCACCTGAAACGCATCGCAGGCGACAGGATCACGGTCGATTGGGCCATGCGCTACGGCAAGCCCGAGGTGCGCGAGCGCATCCAGGCGCTCCTCGATCAGGGCTGCGACCGCATCCTTCTCGTGCCGCTCTACCCGCAATACGCGGCCGCCACCTCGGCGACGGCCTGCGATCAGGCTTTCCGGGCGCTGATGGACATGCGCTGGCAGCCGACCGTGCGTGTCTCGCCGCCCTACCACGACGACGCCGTCTATATCGACTCGGTCGTCGCTTCGATGAAGAAGGAACTGGCGAAGCTCACCTTCGAGCCGGAGGTGATCCTCGTATCGTTCCATGGCGTACCCAAGGAATACCTGCTGAAGGGCGATCCCTACCATTGCCAGTGCGTGAAGACCTGGCGCCTCATGCGGGAGGCCTTCGGCTGGTCGCCGGACCGGTTCCGCATGAGCTTCCAGTCCCGCTTCGGCACGGCGGAATGGCTCCAGCCCTATACGGACAAGACCGTCGAGGCGCTCGCCAAGAGCGGCGTGAAGCGCATGGCCATCGTGGCCCCGGGCTTCTCGGCCGATTGCCTGGAGACCCTGGAGGAGCTCAACGGGGAGAACCGGGAGATCTTCATGCACAACGGCGGCGAGGAATTCGCCTATCTGCCCTGCCTCAACGACAGCGACGACGGCATGCGGGTCATCAACCACATCGTCGAGCGTGAGCTTCAGGGGTGGATCTGATCGGCTGACAAGCCCTTGCGCGGATTGGCGGGATGTTCGCCCCGCCGTCATCACCGGGCTTGTCCCGGTGATCCCGCTTCCGAGAGGCGCGGCGCCTCAAGCCATCGGGACGGCCGGGATAGGCCCGGCCATAACCTGGGATGGCTGCGACCCATGGAGGGTTGAAGGTGGCGGCAGCCTCCTCGCACGGCAGCGCTCTAGGACTCAAGGCCTGTTTGCGCTAGCGTGACTCCTCTGCAACGGGGTTGCCCGGGGGGCTCATGCCGCTGAGTGGTTTCGACATCTTCGTCATCGTTCTGGTGCTCGTCGTCGTGGTGACGATCGCCATGGGCATCCGGACGGTTCCCCAGGGTTATGCCTATACGGTCGAGCGGTTCGGGCGCTACTCGCGCACGCTCACCCCGGGCCTCGGCCTGATCGTGCCCTATATCGATCAGATCGGGAAAAAGGTGAACGTCATGGAGCAGGTGCTCGACGTTCCGAGCCAGGAGGCCTTCACCCGGGACAATGCCGGCGTGACCATCGATGCGGCGGCCTTCTACCAGGTGCTCGATGCCGCGAAGGCCTCCTATGAGGTGGCGGATCTGAACCAGGCGCTCCTGGTCCTGACCATGACCAACATCCGCACGGTCGTGGGCTCCATGGATCTCGACCAGCTTCTCTCCCATCGCGACGAGATCAACGAGCGGCTCCTGCGGGTCGTGGATGCCGCAGCTTCCCCCTGGGGCGCCAAGGTCACCCGGGTCGAGATCAAGGACATCCTCCCGCCCCAGGATCTCGCCGGCGCCATGGCCCGGCAGATGAAGGCCGAGCGCGAGAAGCGCGCCGCCGTTCTGGAGGCGGAGGGTCTGCGTCAGGCGGAAATCCTGCGGGCCGAAGGTCAGAAGCAGTCGCAGATCCTCGCGGCCGAAGGCCGGAAGGAAGCGGCGTTCCGGGACGCGGAGGCCCGCGAGCGGCAGGCGGAGGCCGAGGCCAAGGCCACCGGAATGGTCAGCGAGGCCATCGCCCGGGGCGATCTCGCCGCCGCGAACTTCATCGTGGCGGAAAAATACATTGACGCGATCCAGGCGCTGGCCTCGGCGCCGAACCAGAAGGTGGTGATCGTGCCCATCGAGGCGGCGGGCCTCGCCGGAACCCTCGGGGGCATCGCCGAACTCACCAGATCCGTCTTCGGCGAGGGCGGGGCCGGGGTCAAGCCTGTCCGCAGCGTCCCGACGGTCACGGGCGGAGCCGAGCGCCCATGATCGCCGACGCGTTCACCGGCCTCGGGGCCTGGGCGTGGATCATCCTCGGCGTCGTCCTGATCGGGGTCGAGCTTCTCGCGCCGGGCTCGTTCTTCCTCTGGCTCGGTCTGGCGGCCATCGCCACGGGACTGCTGGATGCGGTGCTCGGCCTGTCCTGGCAGGCCGCGGCGCTCCTCTTCGCCCTCCTGTCCGTGGGAGCGGTGATCCTGGGGCGGTACGCCACCCGTTCGAAGACGCAGCCGGATGCCGGGGCCACGCCGCTCAATCAGCGCGGCCAATCCCTCATCGGGCGGGTCTTCATCCTTGAGACGCCGATCAAGGACGGCGAGGGTCGGATCCGGGTGGACGACAGCTCCTGGCGGGTGACCGGCGCCGACCGGTTCGCCGGCGCCAAGGTGCGCGTCGTCCGGGTCGAGGGCGCGACGCTGGTGGTCGACGATTCCTGATCAGGCTGCGCCTGCCCGCAGCAGGTCGAGGTAGTGCACGAGGCCCACGGGGCGGTTGTACTCGACCACGATCAGGGCGGTGATCCGGGACGCCTCCTCCATCTCGAGAGCCGTGGCCACGAGGGCATCGGGGGCGATCGTGCGCGGCGTCCTGGTCATGATCGCCGTCACCGGCAGGGTCATGAGGTCCGGTTTCAGGTTGCGGCGCAGGTCGCCGTCGGTGACGATGCCCGCGAGAGTGCCGTCGTCGTTCACCACGATCACCGCCCCGAAGCCCTTGCGGCCGATCTCGCCGATCGCCTCGTCCATGCGCGCGCCGACGCCGACGACCGGCAGGCGCTCGTCCTTGTGCATGATGTCGCGCACCAGCTTGAGCCGGGCGCCGAGCTTGCCGCCGGGGTGGAACACCTTGAAATGCTCCGCCGTGAAGCCGCGCTTCTCCAGGAGGGCGACCGCCAGCGCATCGCCGAGCGCGAGCTGGATGGTGGTCGAGGTGGTGGGCGCCAGCCCGTTGGGACAGGCTTCCTTGGCCTTGGGCAGGGTCAGGCAGATGTCGGCGGCGCGCCCGAGGGTCGATTCAGCATTCGACGTGAGGGCGATCAGCGGGACCCGGAAGCGCCGGGAATAGCCGATGATGTCGGCAAGCTCCGCGGTCTCTCCCGACCAGGACAGGGCGATGATCACGTCGTCCGTCTGGATCATGCCCAGATCGCCGTGGCTCGCCTCGGCGGGATGCACGTAATGGGCCGGCGTCCCGGTGGACGCGAAGGTGGCGGTGATCTTGCGGCCCACATGGCCGGACTTGCCCATGCCGGTCACGATGACCCGGCCCTTGGCGGCGGACAACGTCTCGACCGCGGCCGTGAAGAGGGGGCCGAGGCCGTTGCCGATGGCCTCCATCAGGATCGTCAGGCCGTCCCGCTCGGTTTCGAGCGTGCGCAGGGCCGAGGCGACGGCGGGATCGGGGGAATGGGGGGCTGGTTTTGCAAGTGCCATGCCCGCCCTCTAGCACAGAGGGGCGGGCATGAGGAACCCTCGGCGGTCCTTGGCCTATTTCGGCGGACTTGGCCTATTTCTGCCGCAGCAGCGCCTCGAGCTCCCGCCGGAACTCGGCGGACAGCTCCTCGCGTTCCAGCGCATAGGCCACGTTGGCCATGAGGAAGCCGATCTTGGAGCCGGTGTCGTAGGTCTTGCCCTGGTACTTCATGCCGAAGAACGGCTGATCCTTCATCAGGCGGATCATGGAATCCGTGAGCTGGATCTCGTTGCCGGCGCCGCGCTCCTGGGTGGAGAGCAGGTCGAAGATCCCGGGCTGCAGGATGTAGCGGCCGGAGATGATGTAGTTGGACGGGGCGGTGCCCTTCGGGGGCTTCTCCACCATGCCGGTGATCTCGAAGGTCTGGCCGAATTCCTGGCCGACCGACACGATGCCGTACTGGTGCGTCTGATCCTCCGGCACCTCCTCGACGGCGATGATGTTGCCGCCGTGCCGGTCGTAGGCGGCGATCATCTGTTCCATGGAGCCACGGCTGAGCATGTCGGGCAGGATCACCGCGAAGGGCTCGTCGCCCACGAGCTCGCGGGCGCACCAGACCGCGTGGCCGAGGCCGAGCGGCTCCTGCTGGCGGGTGAAGCTCGTCTGGCCGGCCTGGGGCTGGTCCTTGGCCAGAATCTCGAGCTCCTTCGTCTTGTTGCGGCTCTCCAGCGTCCGGTTCAGCTCGTAGGCGATGTCGAAGTGGTCCTCGATCACCGCCTTGTTGCGGCCGGTGACGAAGATGAAGTGCTCGATTCCGGCGGCGCGCGCCTCATCCACCACATGCTGCACCACGGGGCGGTCGACGACGCAGAGCATCTCCTTGGGGACGGCCTTGGTGGCAGGCAGGAACCGGGTGCCGAGACCGGCGACGGGAAGGACTGCTTTGCGGATACGCTTCATTGATCGGGCCATCTTGAGCATCACGAGGGAGGGGTAATTTAAGTCAGGACGGGGAAAAGGGAACCTGTCATTGTCAAGCTTCGGCACCTTCCAACGCCGGAGCTTTACCGAGGTTTCGTTGTCGCGTGCGCCTCATTGCAGCTAAGGACCTGAACGAACGCTGAGTTCCCGTGGTTGAGCTGCCAACAGAGGCGGTTTTGAGGAGAGCGCCCGGCCCTAGCGCATCGGACGGACCCAGAGGGCCGCGTCAGCGAAAAGTGGACCCGGTATTCGCTGACGCGGCCCTTCGGGTCACTAGCGTGGCCCTTCGGGTCGCTTGCGCGGCCCGCTGGGTCCGCCTGATCCGATGCGCCGGTCAAGAGAAGGAGCCTCGGATGAATCCCAAAAGTGGTGTCCACTTTTCACGTCCGAGGCTCTAACGTCCCGTTGCCGGCCCCTCGGCACATATGGACGCACTCTCGAACGGGAGAGCTATCAACCGCCTGTTAACCTGCTTAGTGTCGCATTGGCAGGGCAGATCTGTCCTGTTTCCGTGAGCGACGTCCATGCGCCAGCCGCTGTCCCTGGTGCGCCGAATGTCCGGCGCACTCCTCCTCGGCCTGAGCCTCACCGCAGGTGCGGCCGGCATTCCTCTGCCCGTGCAGGCGCAGGAAGTCTCCCAGGCCGGGTTCCAGCGCTTCGTGCAGGGCCTTTGGCCGGCGGCCAAGGCGCGGGGCGTGTCACGGGCGACCTTCGAGGAGGCGTTCCGGGGCGTCGAGCCCGACGGCAAGATCATCGCGCTCACGAAGAAGCAGTCGGAATTCGTCCGGCCGATCTGGGATTACATCAACGGCGCCATCTCGGCCCAGCGCCTGAAGCGCGGGCAGGACATGGCGGCCGAGTGGTCCAAGACCCTGGCGGCGGTCGAGCGTACCTACGGGGTCCCGCGGTCGGTCGTGCTCGGCGTCTGGGGCATGGAGACCAATTTCGGCAGCTTCACGGGGTCGATCTATGCGGTCCGGGCGCTGGCGACCCTGGCCTATACCGGCTACCGGGGCGACTTCTTCCGGGAGGAACTGCTGACCGCCCTTCAGATCCTTGAGGGCGAGCACATCGACCGTTCCAAGATGCTCGGATCCTGGGCCGGCGCCATGGGCCAGACCCAGTTCATGCCCTCGAGCTTCATGAAGTTCGCCGTCGACGGCAACCGGGACGGCATCCGGGATATCTGGTCCTCGGTGCCCGACGCCATGGCGTCCACCGCCAACTACCTGCGGCAGCACGGCTGGGAGCCGGGACTGCCCTGGGGCTTCGAGGTGGCGCTCCCGCGCGGCTTCGACTACCGGCATCTGCGGCAGGACTTCGCCCGTTGGCAGGCCGCGGGCGTCCGGCGCGCCGACGGAAAGGCGATGCCCCGCTCGGGCGAGGCCACGCTGTTCCTGCCGGGCGGCGCCGGCGGCCCCGCCTTCCTGGTCACCCGCAACTACGACGTCATCAAAGCCTACAACTCGTCCGACGCCTATGCCATGGGAGTCGCCCACCTCGGCGACCGCGTCCTGGGCGGGCTGCCGATCCAGGGGGCTTGGCCGAAGGATCAGCCCATGCTCGACAAGGATCAGCGCCAGGAATTGCAGGAGCGGCTGGCCGGCCTCGGGTTCTATGAAGGCACCACGGACGGCAAGCTCGGCTCCAGGACCCGGGAAGCCGTTCGGAACTTCCAGCTGCGCCGTGGCTTGATCCCGGATGGCTATGCCGATTATGCGGTCCTGCGCGAATTGCGCGCGACCCGCTGACGGAGTTCCTAACAGGCTCTATACTCAAGGCTGGTCCGGAATGAAGTGGAACCGCCTATGACCCTGGTGCCGATCCTTCGCTGCGCGACCCTCGCCCTGTTTCTCGCCGGGAGCGGGGGCGCCATGGCCCAATCCGGGTATTACCAGCAGCCCGGCCAGCGCGATCTGCGGGCCTATCCGCCGGGCTATTATCCGGGAAAGCTCGTGCAGCCCGCGCAGCCTCAGCCGCAGCAGGGCTTCAGCCTGCGGCGCTTCTTCGGCGTCCCCGACGAACCCCCGCCGGCCGCCCGCGCGCCCGTCGCACGCCCCCGCAGGTCCGCCCCGCCACCCGCCGCGGTGGCGAAACAGGAAAAGCCGAAGGTCGATCCGAGCACCCAGGTGGTGGTGTTCGGAGATGCCCTGGCCGGCTATGCCCGCCAGGGGCTCGACGCGCATTTCTCCGAGAACCAGGATGTGGCGGTCGTGCCGAAAACCCGGGACGTCAGCCTCGTGCGGACCGATCCGTCCGACTGGCCCAATTTCATTAAGGCGACCCTTGACGGCGGGCAGAAGGCCACGGTGGCGGTCGTCATGCTCGGCGCGAGCGACCGGCAGGCGATCCGCGAGGGCGAGGACAATGTCGAGCCCCTGTCCGACCGCTGGAAGGACCTCTACCGCCAGCGCGTCGACGCCATCGTGAACACGTTCAGGGAGCGCAGGATCCCCTTCGTCTGGATCGGCCTGCCGCCGATGAAGAACAGCAAGGCGACGGAGGATCTGGTCGCCATCAACGAGATCTACAAGGACAGCGTCCAGCGCGGCGGTGGCGCCTATGTGGACATCTGGCCGGGCTTCGTGGACGACGAGAACCGCTACACGGCCGAGGGGCCCGATGTCGACGGCGAGCCCGCCAAGCTGCGGACCAACGAGGGCGTGTTCTTCACCCGTGCCGGCGCGCGCAAGGTCGCTTTCTTCGCCGATACCGAGATCAAGCGGATTCTCGGTCAGGGCGGAACGGCGACGGCTGCCGCGCCCAAACCCGCCGACACCGCCCCGGCGGATGGGTCCCCAGCGCCCTCCATCGAAGCGGCGATCCCGGCGCCGCCGGATGCCGCCGTGCCGGTCACGCTGCCCTCGAAGCCGCTGGTCGGACCGGTCCTGCCCCTGACCCGCCAGGACGTGGCTCCCGGAGGAACGCTGGTTTCGGCCCCGCCGAAGCTGACCGGGGACAGCGCCTACACGGTGCAGCGCGCGCTGCGGGTGGGGATCGCCCCCGGCTCACGTCCCGGCCGCGCGGATGATTTCCGCTGGCCCAATCCTTAGAGCATTTTTCGGTGAGGTGGATCCGGTTTTTCGCGCTCAACGATGCTCTCATCTAAAGAGAACGCATCGGATCTGATCCCGAAAGTGGTCTCCACTATTCACGTCCGAGGCTCTAAAGCATCGGACGTGAAAAGTGGACTTGCACTTTTGGGATCCATCCGATGCTTTCTTCTTGAATGAGAGCATCGGTCAGGACGGAAAACCGGATCCACTTTTCCGTCCGATGCTCTAGCACATTGTTCGGGGCGGACCCGGAGAGCCGCGTCAGCGGCCCGCTTTCGTGCGCACGATGCGCCCGGCTCTCTTCCGATCGAGATCACCGGGACAAGCCCGGTGATGACGTGGAGAGGTGAAACGGGCCGGTGCGAACACCCTCCCCACGTCATGGCACCCTCCGCCCGTCCTGCCACCCTCCGCACGTCATGGCCGGGCTTGTCCCGGCCATCCCGATCCGGTGAAGCGCAGCACCTCTCAGAAGCGGGATCACCGGGACGAGCCCGGTGATGACGTGGTGTGTGTGTGGTCCGGCGATGCCACCCTCCGCACGTCATGGCCGGGCCTTGTGCCGGCCATCCCGATTGTTTGAAGCGCTAGAGCGGCTTCCACTCACGTGGAATCATCTCTCTTCTTTGCCGAGCCGCATTTTTTGACGGTGAACCGGATCCACTTCACCGAAAAATGCTCTCGCGATCTCCGTCACGAGAAAGGCGGTTCACTCCTCATGAACCGCTTTGTCCTTTTGCAGGCAGGCCGCCGGGTCACACCGGCAGGCTGCTCTGCCCCATCAGGAAGGTGTCGATCGAGCGGGCGGCCTGGCGCCCCTCCCGGATGGCCCAGACCACGAGCGACTGGCCGCGGCGCATGTCGCCGGCCACGAACACCTTCTCGCTCGACGTCCGGTAGCTCCGGTCGTCCGCCACCACGTTGCTGCGGCGGTCCAGGGCGACGCCGGATTCGTCCAGCAGGCCCGCCTTCACCGAGCCGGCGAAGCCGATGGCGATGAAGACCAGGTCGGCCTTGAGGAGGAACTCGGTGTCGGGAATCGGCTGGCGCTTCTCGTCCACGCGGGCGCATTGCACGCCGATGACGCGACCCTTCTTGCCCTCGATGCCGAGCGTTGCCGCCTGGAACTCGCGCTCCGCACCTTCCGCCTGGGACGAGGAGGTGCGCATCTTGGTCGGCCAGTAGGGCCACACGGTCAGCTTGTCCTCGCGCTCCGGCGGCTTGGGGCGGATGTCGAGCTGGGTGACGGAGAGCGCGCCCTGGCGGAAGGCGGTGCCGACGCAGTCGGAGGCCGTGTCGCCGCCGCCGATCACCACCACATGCTTGCCGGCCGCGACGATCGGATCGGCGGTGACGTCCTCGTTGCCGACGCGCTGGTTGGCCTGGACCAGATAGGGCATCGCGTAGTGCACGCCGGCGAGCTCCTGCCCCGGCAGGTTCGGGTTGCGCGGATCCTCCGCGCCGCCGGCGAAGAGCACGGCGTCGAACTCGTTGTGCAGCGACGCGAAGCTCTTGTCGACGCCGACATTGACGCCGCAATGGAAGATCACGCCTTCGGCTTCCATCTGCTTCACGCGTCGGTCGATGTGGTACTTCTCCATCTTGAAGTCCGGGATGCCGTAGCGCAGCAGCCCGCCGGGCTTCGCCTGGCGCTCGAACACGTGCACCTCGTGACCGGCGCGGGCGAGCTGCTGGGCGCCGGCCATGCCGGCCGGGCCCGAGCCGATCACGGCCACGCGCTTGCCGGTCGAGATGTCCGCCGGCTCCGGCTTCACGAAGCCCATCTCCCAGGCCTTGTCGGCGATCGCCTGCTCGATGGTCTTGATGGTAACCGGCTGGTTCTCGAGGTTGAGCGTGCAGGCTTCCTCGCACGGTGCCGGGCAGATGCGTCCGGTGAATTCCGGGAAGTTGTTGGTGGTGTGAAGGTTGCGCGCAGCCTCCTCCCAGTCGTCGGACCAGACCAGATCGTTCCAGTCGGGGATCTGGTTGTGCACCGGACAGCCCGTCGGACCGTGGCAAAAGGGAATGCCGCAATCCATGCAGCGCCCCGCCTGCTTCTTCAGATCGTTGTCGTCGAGCGGCAGCGTGAACTCGCGGAAGTGGCGCACGCGCTCCCCGGCGAGCTGATACTTCTGCTCCTGCCGGTCGTATTCGAGAAAGCCTGTGACCTTGCCCATCGGTTTGCCCCTTAATCCTTATTCCGCCGCCTGCAGGTTCCGGAGACGGTCCATCTCCTGGAGCGCGCGGCGATACTCGACCGGCATGACCTTCACGAACTTGGTGCGGTAGGTCGTCCAGTTGTCGAGGATCTCCTTGGCGCGCGTCGAGCCCGTGTAGGTGTGGTGGTTGGTGATCAGCTGCATCAGGCGCTCTTCATCGGGGCCGGACATGTTGGCCATGATGTCGATGCGGCCCTTGGTCTCCAGATCGCCGCCGTGATGGTGGAGGCGGCGCATCAGGTCCTCCTCTTCCTCGACGGGTTCGAGATCGACCATGGACAGGTTGCAGCGCTTTCCGAACGTGCCGTCCTCGTCGAGCACGTAGGCGATGCCGCCCGACATGCCGGCCGCGAAGTTGCGGCCCGTCTGTCCCAGCACCACCACGAGGCCGCCGGTCATGTATTCGCAGCCGTGATCGCCCGTTCCCTCGACAACCGCGATGGCGCCCGAGTTGCGGACGGCGAAGCGCTCGCCCGCGACGCCACGGAAATACGCCTCACCGGCAATCGCCCCGTACATCACCGTGTTGCCGACGACGATGGAGCGCTCGGGGAGAGCCTTCGAGTCCGGCGACGGTGCGATGATGATCTTGCCGCCCGACAGCCCCTTGCCGACATAGTCGTTCGCCTCGCCCTCCAGGTTGAGCGTCACGCCGGCCGCGAGCCATGCGCCGAAGCTCTGGCCGGCGACGCCCTTGAGCTTCACGGTGATCGTGTCGTCGGGCAGGCCCTCGTGGCCGTAGCGCTTCGCCACCTCGCCGGACAGCATGGCGCCCACGGTTCGGTCGGAACTCTTCACCTGCGACTCGATGGTGACGGCTTCGCCGTTCTCCAGCGCGGGACCGGCCTGCGCGATGAATGTGCGGTCGAGCACGCTGGCGATGGGATGGACCTGCCGTTCCTGGTGGCGGATCGCCACGCTCGCAGGCACGTCCGGCTTGTGGAACAGCCTCGTGAAGTCGAGCCCCTTCGCCTTCCAGTGGTCGATGGCCGCGTTCTTGTCGAGGAGATCGGATTGACCGATCATCTCGTCGATGGACGTGAAGCCCATCTCGGCCATCAGCTCGCGCACCTCTTCGGCGACGAAGAAGAAGTAGTTGATGACGTGCTCCGGCAGGCCCTTGAAGCGCTTGCGCAGAACCGGATCCTGCGTGGCCACGCCGACCGGGCAGGTGTTGAGGTGGCACTTGCGCATCATGATGCAGCCGGCGGCGATCAGGGGCGCGGTCGAGAAGCCGTATTCGTCGGCGCCGAGCAGCGCCGCGATCACCACGTCGCGTCCGGTGCGAAGTCCGCCGTCGGCCTGCAGGGCGACACGCCCGCGCAGGCGGTTGAGCACGAGGGTCTGCTGGGTCTCGGCGAGGCCGATCTCCCAGGGCGAGCCCGCATGCTTGAGCGAGGTGAGGGGAGACGCTCCGGTGCCGCCCTCGAAGCCGGAGATCGTGATGTGATCGGCGCGCGCCTTGGCGACGCCCGCCGCCACCGTGCCGACGCCGACCTCCGCCACGAGCTTCACCGACACGTCGGCCGACGGGTTCACGTTCTTCAGGTCGAAGATCAGCTGCGCCAGATCCTCGATGGAGTAGATGTCGTGGTGCGGCGGCGGGGAGATCAGGCCCACGCCGGGAGTCGAGTGGCGCACGCGGGCGATCTTCACGTCAACCTTGTGGCCGGGCAGCTGGCCGCCTTCGCCGGGCTTGGCGCCCTGGGCCACCTTGATCTGCATCATGTCGGCATTGACGAGATATTCCGTCGTCACGCCGAAGCGGCCGGAGGCCACCTGCTTGATGGCGGAGCGCTTGGAGCGTCCGTCGGAGAGAGGACGGAAGCGCTCCGGCTCCTCGCCGCCCTCGCCGGTGTTGGACTTGCCCCCGATGGCGTTCATGGCAAGCGCCAGCGTCTCGTGCGCCTCCTTCGAAATCGACCCGAAGGACATGGCTCCCGTGGAGAAGCGCTTCACGATCTCCTGGGCTGGTTCCACTTCGCTCAGGGCGACCGGCGCACGGCCCGTCTCGTCCGCGTTCTTGATGCGGAAGAGGCCGCGGATGGTCTTGAGCTCGTTGTCCTGCTCGTTCACGAGGCGGGCATATTCGCGGTAGCGGTCCTGCGCGTTCAGGCGCACGGCGTGCTGCAGCGTCGCGACCGTGTCCGGGTTCCAGGCATGGACTTCGCCGCGCTGGCGATAGGCGTACTCGCCACCCACGTCGAGCGCGTTGCGGTAGATCGGGGCGTCGCCGAAGGCGTCGCGATGGCGGCGGACGTTCTCTTCCGCCACCTCGTCCATGCCGATGCCCTCGATGGTGGTCGCGGTCCCGAAGAAATCGCGCGCCACGAATTCGGACTTCAGGCCGACCGCATCGAAGATCTGCGCGCCGCAATAGGACTGGTAGGTGGAGATGCCCATCTTGGACATCACCTTGAGCAGGCCCTTGCCGATGGACTTGATGTAGCGCTTGATCGCCTCGTCGGCGTCGACCTCTTCCGGCAGCTCACCGGCTTCGAGCATGGCCGCGATGGTCTCGAAGGCGAGATAGGGGTTGATCGCTTCCGCGCCGTACCCGGCGAGGCAGGCGAAGTGATGGATCTCGCGCGGCTCGCCGGACTCGACCACGAGGCCGACCGAGGTGCGCAGCCCCTTGCGGATCAGGTAGTTGTGAACGGCCGCGGTGGCGAGCAGCGCCGGGATCGGAATGCGGTCCGGGCCGACCATGCGGTCGGACAGGATGATGATGTTGTAGCCGCCGTGCACGGCGGCTTCCGCCCGGTCGCAGAGACGGTCGAGCGCGCCGTCGAGAGCCGATGCGCTGAGCTCGGCGTCATAGGTGATGTCGAGGGTCTTGGTGTCGAACCGGTCCTCGAAATGCCCGATGCAGCGGATCTTCTCCAGGTCCTCGTTGGTGAGGATCGGCTGGCGCACCTCGAGGCGCTTGCGCCGGGACGTGCCTTCCAGATCGAGGATGTTCGGGCGTGGCCCGATGAACGACACAAGGCTCATGACGAGCTCCTCGCGGATCGGATCGATCGGCGGGTTCGTCACCTGGGCGAAGTTCTGCTTGAAGTAGGTGTAGAGCAGCTTCGGCTTGTCGGAGAGCGCGGAGATCGGCGTGTCCGACCCCATGGAGCCGACCGCCTCCTGGCCGGTGACGGCCATGGGCTGCATGAGGAGCTTGAGGTCCTCCGCCGTGTAGCCGAAAGCCTGCTGGCGGTCGAGGAGCGACACGTCCGTGCGGGACTCGCGCGCCTGCACGGGCTTGAGATCCTCGAGCACGATCTGCGTGCGCTTCAGCCACTCCTTGTACGGGTGCGCGTTGGAGAGCTGCTGCTTGATCTCGTCGTCGGAGACGATGCGCCCTTCCTCCAGATCGATGAGAAGCATCTTGCCCGGCTGCAGGCGCCACTTCTCGACGATCCTCTCCTCCGGGATCGGCAGCACGCCCATCTCGGAGGCGAGCACCACGAGCCCGTCGTCCGTCACGAGGTAGCGCGCCGGCCGCAGGCCGTTGCGGTCCAGCGTCGCGCCGATCTGCTTGCCGTCCGTGAAGCACACGGCCGCCGGGCCGTCCCACGGCTCCATGAGGGCCGCATGATATTCGTAGAACGCGCGCCGGTCGTCGTTCATGAGCGGGTTGCCGGCCCAGGCCTCCGGGATCAGCATCATCATGGCGTGCGAGAGCGCGTAGCCGCCGCGCACCAAGAACTCGAGCGCGTTGTCGAAGCAGGCCGTGTCGGACTGGCCCTCGTACGAGATCGGCCAGAGCTTCGAGATGTCGTTGCCGAAAAGGTCCGAGTCGACCGAAGCCTGGCGGGCCGCCATCCAGTTCACGTTGCCGCGCAGGGTGTTGATCTCGCCGTTATGGGCGACCATGCGGTAGGGGTGCGCGAGCTGCCAGGTCGGGAAGGTGTTGGTGGCGAAGCGCTGGTGCACGAGCGCGATGGCGCTCTCGAAGCGCTCGTCCTGCAGGTCGAGGTAATAGTCGCGCAGCTGGGTGACGAGCACCATGCCCTTGTAGACGATGGTGCGCGAGGACAGGCTGACCGGATAATAGCCGGCGGTGCGCCCATCCTTCATGTCGTAGACGGCGTTGGAGATCACCTTGCGGGCGATGAACAGGCGGCGCTCGAACGTCTCGGCATCGTCCATGCCCTTGCCCTTGCCGATGAAGATCTGGCGGTGCTGCGGCTCGGTGGCCTTCACGCTCTCGCCGAGATCGCTCGAATCGACCGGCACGTCGCGCCAGCCGAGAACCTGCAGGCCCTCGTCGGTGATCGCCTTGGTGACGATCTCCTCGACGAGCTGGAAGCCCTCCGGATCGCGGGGCATGAACAGATGGCCGACGCCGTATTGCCCTTCCTCGGGCAGCCAGATGCCGACCTTGGCGCATTCGGCGGCAAAGAACTTGTGCGGGACCTGAACCAGGATGCCGCAGCCGTCGCCCATCTTGGGGTCGGCCCCGACCGCGCCGCGGTGATCGAGGTTATGCAGGATGGACAGGCCCTGCTCGACGATCGCGTGCGACTTGCGGTTCTTCATGTCGGCGATGAAACCGACACCGCAGGAATCCTGCTCGTTCGAGGGGTCATAGAGCCCCTGGGCAGCCGGCAGGCCCGGATCGCGCACCACTTTGACCGCATCCGCCATCGTGGCCGTACGGCTTGGCACTTGTGCTTCCAGGCTCTTTGTCGGCTCGTCGCTCATGGCAGATCCTCACATCCGAACACGTCATCTCAGCATCGGACCCGAAAGTGGCGCCCACTTTCGGGATCAACCCGATGCCCCGTTTCTCGCCTGCGCATCGTTCGGCGCGGAAAACCGTGTCCGCTTGTCCGCACGATGCGCTGTTCTTTGAGGCGGCTTTTGGGCCCACCGGATGATCGGATCGTCCGGGCGCCCGCCGCTTCTTCGGGTTCCGAGGGTTGGGTCCGGCAGGGGAGCCCGCACCTCGCGGGCACCTTTGGGCTGTCGTCAGCCCAGAGTCGCCCGTTCCGCCCACGCTTTGCGGGCGGCTTTTTTGGTATCTCGTTTCGTTCGCGTCAGGCGAAGCATCAAGAAAACCCCAGGGCAACGTCAGGGTGAAAGCACCCCGAAAGGGACAGCATGGCTGTCCTAATAAGGGCAAGGTGCCAGAGATCAGCGCAGTGCACAAGAGGGTTTGGAAAGATTTTAGACAAAAGTTACAAGGCGGGGACTCAGAATGTAACAAAAGCAGGTTTGGCCCTGGAGGGACGAAAGTCTCCGCCGATGGGTCAACGATCTTGACATGTTGCCCGCGATGCAGCGTTTCGGTCTCCGTCCAGCAGGGGAAGCATCCGGCCCATGTCCAAAACGGGCATTCCCCGGGCGGTCGCAATGGTCTAGAGCATCGGACCCGATGCTCATATCTTGAACGGCGTATCGGAAGAGGCGGACCCAGCGGGCCACGCTCGTGAGCCGAAGGGCCGCGCCAGCGGCCCTCTGGGTCCGTTCTGACCGATGCTCTCATTCAAGAAGAAAGCATCGGATGGATCCCAAAAGTGCAAGTCCACTTTTCACGTCCGATGCTCTAGGAAACGATTCATGAATTTCGCCAGCGACAACATCGTAGGAGCCAGCGCTCCCGTTCTCCAGGCCATCATGCAGGCCAATGCCGGGGCTATGGCGGCCTACGGCCATGACGAGATCACGGCCCGCGTCCGGACGCGGTTCAACGCGATCTTCGAGCGCGAGGTCTCCGTGTTCTTCGTCACGACCGGCACGGCCGCCAACGCGCTCGCCCTGTCGGCCGCGGTGCCTCCTTACGGCCTGTGCGTCTGCCACCGGGAGGCGCACATCATCGATGACGAGTGCGGCGCACCGGAATTCTTCATGCACGGGGCAAAGCTCGCCGGATTGCCGGGCGTCGGCGCCAAGCTGACGGCGGCCGATGTCGCGTCCTATCTCGAAAGCCTGCCGAAGGCGGTCAAGCAGATGCCCCCGAAGGCGCTGTCGGTCTCGCAGGTGAGCGAATGCGGCCTCGTCTACGGGCTCGATGAACTCGCCGAACTCGGACAGGTCTGCCGCGAGCGCGGCCTCTCGTTCCACATGGACGGGGCGCGATTCGTGAACGCGCTCGTCTCCCTCGGCTGCACCCCGGCCGAGATGACCTGGAAGCAGGGCGTGGACATCCTGTCCTTCGGGGCCACCAAGAACGGCGGCCTGATGGCCGAGGCCATCGTGGTGTTCCGGAAGGACCTGGCGGAGGCGCTCGACTACCGGTCCAAGCGCGCCGGCCAGATCATTTCCAAGGGCCGCCTCATCGGGGCGCAGTTCGAGGGCTATTTCGCGGACGATCATTGGATCGCCAATGCGCGCCACGCCAACCGCATTGCGGGGATCCTGTCGGAGGGGCTCTCGCAGTTGCCGGGCGTGCGTCTCGCTTGGCCGTCGCAGGCCAACGAGGTCTTTCCGATCATCCCGAAGGCTCTGGACCAGGCGCTGAAGGCGGCCGGGATGCACTATCATTCCTGGACGGAGCTGAGCCTGCCGGAGGCCGAACAGGTCGCCGAGCACGAGGTGCTGATCCGTCTCGTGACCTCTTGGGCCACCAGGGAAGAGGACGTGAAACGGCTGCTGGAGGTCGCCTCTTCCGGGGTAGCGCGCCAAGCCGCCGAGTGATTGCCCTAACCCTGCCGCAATCACCCGCGATTGCTTGTGGCCAGAGACCCTTGACCGACGGGGCCCCTCCAGCCCCAGCGGGATACCAAGGACCAGGATCCGACAATAAAAAAGCGCCCCGGACAAACCGGGGCGCTCTTCGTTCGGGGCTCTCGAAATCCGGTTACGCAGCCTGCTTGGCTTCGATGGTCCGAGCGCCGTTCGAGGAAATCGGGATGAGCTTCGGCTTCTTGGCCTCCGGAATCTCGCGCACGAGGTCGAGATGGAGCAGGCCGTTCTCGAGGGCCGCGCCCGTCACCTGCACGCCGTCGGCGAGCTGGAAGCGCCGGTCGAAGCTGCGCGCCGCGATGCCCTGATGGAGCACGTCGACCTTGGGCTCTTCGGAGGGCTTGCGGTCGCCCCGGACGGAGAGGGTGTTCTCCTTGACCTCGATGGTCAGGTCACGATCGGTGAAGCCGGCAACCGCGATCGAGATGCGATAGGCATTCTCGCCGGTGCGCTCGATGTTGTAAGGGGGGTAGCTCGGGGCCGCGTCGACGCTGACGAGCTGGTCGAGCATCGAGAACAAACGGTCGAAGCCGACCGTGTTGCGGTAGAGGGGAGCAAGATCGTACTGTCGCATGGCATATCCTCCGCTTGAAGCGACATGCAGAATAGGGATCCACCTGAAGCGGCTGGATCCGGGTTGGCGTGCCGCCGTCATGGCCGGCACGATCTCGATGTGGGAACCGATACGATTGCTTTCAAGAGGCTCGTTTCCTAAGCTCCAACCGCCCTATAAAGGCTAGAGCATCGGACCCGAAAGTGGACCCAGGTTTGGGTCCGATGCTCATCCCTTACAAGCGCGCATCGTTCGGAGCGGAAAACCGGGTCCGCACGATGCGCTCGTGTTCTCGAGTTGGAACCCGCCGTGGAATTCATCACCACCCCCGACAATCCCGTGCCCGGGGACCCCAAGCTGGTCTCGGTCACGGCCCGTGACGGCATCAAGATCCGGGCCGCCACCTGGATGCCCGAGACGGAGGAGCCGCAGGGAACGGTCTGCATCCTGCAGGGCAGGGCCGAGTTCATCGAAAAGTACTTCGAGGTGGTGGGCGAGCTGCTCGACCGGGGCTTTGCCGTGGTGGCCTTCGACTGGCGCGGGCAGGGGCTGTCCGGGCGCCAGGTGGGCAACCCGCGCAAGGGCCATGTCCGGCGCTTTTCGGATTTCCGGCACGATCTGGAGGCGATCCGCGACCAGATCCTGGTGCCGCACATGCCCCGGCCGCATTTCGGCCTCGCCCATTCCATGGGCGGTGCCATCGCGCTGAATGCCGCCTACGAGACCTGGCTGCCCTTCCGCCGCCTCGTCACCACGACGCCGATGATCGCGCTGTGCATCGTCAGGCGGACCCGCACCTCTGCCTTTTTCGCCCGGATCCTGAGATGTCTCGGAATGGGCGGCATGTTCGTGCCCGGTGGGGGCGAAACGTCGATCTCCACCATGCCGTTCAAGGGCAACCGCCTCACCGGCGATCCCGTCCGCTATGCCCGCAATGCCGAGGCGGCCCATGCCATCGGGGCCGGAGCCGTGGGGGCGCCCACCGTCGCCTGGCTCGACGCCGCCTTCCGCCTGATGAAGCGCTTCGCCGATCCGCGCTACGCGGTGAAGATCCGCCTGCCCACCCTCATCGTGGCGGCCGGCGCCGATCCGGTCTGCGCCACGCCGGCCACCGAGCGCTTCGCGTCCCGGCTCAAGGCCGGCTCCGTCATCGTGATCCCGGGAGCCCGGCACGAGATCCTGATGGAGCGGGATCCGATCCGGGAGCAGTTCTGGGCCGCCTTCGACGCCTTCATCCCGGGCTCTCCCGATCCGGACGCGGGCACGAAGCGCGATCTCGGAGCCGTCGGCTTAACGGCTGAGCAGCTCGACGGCGGCGGCGTGGACCCGGCGGTCGCCCGCCGCGACGATGCGCCCGCCCTCGGCCGCTGAGCCGCCCTCCCAGGTGGTCACGACGCCGCCGGCCCCTTCGATGATCGGCACGAGAGCCGCGATGTCGTAGGGCTTGAGCCCGGACTCGACCACCAGGTCGATATGGCCCGCCGCCAGCATGCAATAGGCGTAGCAATCGCAGCCGTAGCGGGCGAGGCGGGCGACGCTCTCCACGCGGTCGTAGGCGCGCAGCTCGTCGCCGGCGAAGAGGCGCGGGCTCGTGGTCGAGATGACGGCATCCTTCAGGGAGGCGCAGCGGCGCGCCATGAGCTTGCGCTCGCCCCCCGGGCCCCGATAGGTCGCGCTGCCGCCGTCGCCGAAGAAGCGCTCGCCGGTAAACGGCTGGTGCATCATGCCGAAGACCGGGCGGCGCTTGTAGGTGAGGCCGATCAGGGTGCCCCAGGTGGGCAGACCGGCGATGAAGGCCCGCGTGCCGTCGATGGGGTCGAGCACCCAGACGTAGTCCGAATCCTCGCGCTCGGCGCCGAACTCCTCGCCGACGATGCCGTGGGTGGGGAAGCTGCGCTTGATGAGGTGACGCATGGTCGCCTCGCTCGCCCGGTCGGCTTCCGTGACCGGGTCGAAGGCGCCGCCGCGAGACTTGTCCTCGGTGGCGATCGCCGTGCGGAAGAACGGCAGGATCGCTTGGCCCGACTGGGTCGCGAGCTCGTTGACGAAATGGGTGAAGTCGATGAGCCCCATGACTGAGCGGTATCCTCTTAAAGGCTAATGCGGGCAGCCTTGGCCCGGTTGCGATCAGCTTTTATCAAGCGCTTGGCGCGCGGCAAGAGAGCGATTGCGCAAAGGGATACGGCATCGATGAATTTTGCGCCCAGGCTTGGCACCTCCCGCTCGGAAACGGCGCTCTTCCTGATCGCGGTGCTCGCCGCCCTCTACGCGGTCAGCCAGTTCCTGCGCAATTCCATCGGCGTCATCGCCAACGACCTGGCCCGGGAGCTTCAGCTCTCGGCCACCCAGACGGGTCTCCTGTCCAGCGCCTTCTTCTTCGCCTTCGCGGCGGTCCAGGTTCCCATCGGCATCCTGATCGACCGGTACGGGCCGAAGCGCACCATGGTGGCGACCGCCGTGGTCACGGTGGCCGCAACCGTGCTGTTCGCTCTGGCTCCCTCCGCCTCCTGGCTCATCGCGGCCCGGGCCCTCATGGGGCTCGGCTGCTCCACGTTCTTCATGGCGCCCCTCGTGATCTATGCCCGGCGCTTCCCGCCGGAGCGGTTCGCCGGGCTCGCGAGCCTGCAGATGGGCCTGGCCAATCTCGGTACCCTGGCCGCAACGGCTCCCCTGGCGGCCGCGTCCGCCGCCTTCGGCTGGCGCTCCTCGTTCCTCGCCGTCGCCGCCCTGACGGTCGTCATCGTGCTGGCGATTCTCTGGATCGTGCCGCGGGATTCCGGCACGGGCAGGCCGAAAGAATCCTGGGCGGCCGCCTTCCAGGGCGTGCCCGCCGCCCTGAAGGTGCCGTCCTTCTGGCCGGTGTTCTTCATGCACCTGACCACCTATGGATGCTTCGCCTCCGTGATCGGGCTCTGGGGCGGGCCCTGGCTGTCGGACGTGCACGGGGCCGATCTTCCGACCCGAGGGAACATCCTGCTCCTGGGCGCCACGGCCCAGATCTGCGGCATGTTGCTCTGGGGAGCGACGGATCGGTTCTGGGGCAGCTACAAGAAGCCCGTTCTGATCGGCAGCACGACGACGATCCTGCTTCTGAGCGTCCTCGTCCTGGCGCCCCTCGACCGGACCTCCGCGACGGTCTGGTTTCCGCTCTTCGGCCTCTGCGTCGCCTATACGCCGATCCTCACCAGCCATGGAAAGTCGCTGTTCCCGGCGACCCTGACGGGCCGGGGCATCACCCTCATGAACATCGGCACCATGGGCGGAGCCTTCCTGTCCCAGAGCGTGACGGGAATGCTGATCGACCTGATGGGGCGATCCGACCAAGGCCTCTACCGGCCCGAGGGCTATCGGCTCGTGTTTGCCGCCCTGGCCGCCTGGCTGCTGCTGAGCCTTGCCTTCTACGTCAGGGCCATCGATCCGCATCCCAGCAGCCATGCAAATAAGGCATGACAAAAGCCAAGATTTTAGTTGCAATTTGTGCGATGCGGCGTAATTATTGCAGTGCGATATGGCGATGGCGTCGCCTTATCGCAGCCCTTCTTGGGCGTTTCCTCCCTAAACTTCGGGCCGCTGGCAACAGTGGCCTTTTTTCTTGCCCGCATGCTGTCTTGCCCGCATGACAAGGCGCGGCGCTGTTCGCCGAAGCGGCCCGCTGGGTCCGTTCTGACCGATGCTCTCATTCGAGAAGAAAGCATCGGATGGATCCCAAAAGGGCAAGTCCACTTTTCATGTCCGATGCTTTAGCCTGCAGGGGGATTGGCCGGGCGTCGAGGTCACTCGGCCGCAATGGACCGGATCGTCAGCTCGCCCTCGATTTCCGCGATGACCTGGGCGAAGGCCTGCGTCAGGTCCGCCGTCAGAACGGCGAAGCCGGGTTTTCTCTGCATGCTGCGCTCGTCCATGTAGAGCGCCCGGTTGATTTCAATCTGGAGCGCATGGCGCCCGAGAGCGGGCTCCCCGTAGTGTTCGGTGATGAAGCCGCCCGCGTAAGGCTTGTTGCGCAGCACCGTGTAGCCGCGTCCCCGAAGGGCTGCTTCGACGAGGTCGATCAGCAGGGTGGCGCAGCTCGTGCCGTAGCGATCGCCCAGGACGATATCGGCCTTGGCGCCGTCTTCGCGGCTGACGCTGGAGGACGGCATGGAATGGCAGTCGATCAGGATCGCGTGGCCGAAATGCTGGGCTGTGTGGCGGACCAGTTGCCGCAGGGTCCGGTGATACGGCTTGTAGAGCCATTCGATCCGCTGGAGGGCCTCCTCCACATGAAGGCGCGTGCGGTAGATCTCCTGTCCGTCGGCCACGATGCGCGGAATCGTCCCCAGGCCCCCGGCCACCCGCATGGAGCGGGTGTTGGTGAAGGGCGGCAGACGGCCGTCGAACATGCGGGAATCGAGTTCGTAGGGCTCCCGGTTCAGGTCCAGATAGGCCCGGGGGAAACGGGCGGTCATGAGGGGAGCCCCGAGGTCCGTCATCGCGGCGAACAGCTCGTCCACGAAGGCGTCTTCGGATCGCCTCAGGGCAACGGCATCGAGCCGGGACGCGGCCAGAAAGGAGGCCGGATAGACGGCTCCAGCATGCGGCACGTTGAACACGAAGGGGATCGTCTGCGCCGAAGGCTCCGTGACGATGAAGGGAGGGTCGAACTCATCAACGATGGCTGGCCGCATCAGAAATCTTGGCTAGGTTGGAAGGAAGCGGATCGTCGCGCCAGTGTAAGGCAGCCCTGACGCCTGTCCATGACAATATCGTAGCAAGGCTGCGTCGTACTTTCACGGCTTGTTTACCCTCGATCCGTCATGAAGGGCATAAGACCATCCGCCACGATTCGGGACTGGCAACCGATGAAGATCCTTCTTGCCGAAGACGACAACGACATGCGCCGCTTCCTCGTGAAGGCGCTCGAGAACGCGGGCTACGACGTCGCCTCGTTCGACAATGGCCTTTCCGCCTATAACCGCCTGCGCGAGGAGCCCTTCGAGCTCCTGCTGACGGACATCGTCATGCCGGAGATGGACGGGATCGAGCTGGCCCGCAAGGCCACCGAGCTCGACCCGGAGATCAAGGTGATGTTCATCACCGGCTTCGCGGCCGTTGCGCTCAACCCGGATTCCCAGGCCCCGCGGGACGCCAAGGTCCTGTCGAAGCCGTTCCATCTGCGCGACCTGGTGAGCGAAGTCGATAAAATGATGGCTGCCTAAAAAAGGGCGGCCTTCAGGCTTGCGCCAGAGCCCGCTTGTGGGTATATCGCCCCCACAGCCGAAGCGGGACGTCAAAATCACCGTTTCCCGGGCGCGTAGCTCAGCGGGAGAGCACTACGTTGACATCGTAGGGGTCGCTGGTTCGATCCCAGCCGCGCCCACCATTTTCTTTTTTCCGGCCTTCCCGAGGGGCCGCAGGAGACCGGATATGAAGATCCGTAACTCGTTGAAGTCGATCCGCGGCCGCCACCGCGACAACCAGCTGGTTCGTCGCAAGGGCCGGGTCTACATCATCAACAAGACCCAGAAGCGCTACAAAGCCCGCCAGGGCTAAGCCGGCGCGTGCGGCAATGCCGCACACGATAATCTGAATTGACCGCGCATGCCGGGATCCTAGAATCCCGGCATGCGCTTTTTCGCGTCCATCCTGATCCTGTCCCTGAGCCTCGCGTCCCACACGGCCGGTGCGCAGGAGCCCGCACGTCCCAAAGACCCGAAGGAGCAGGCCCGGCCGCCTCACGCGCGCCCCCGGGCTTCTACCCTGGACGAGCTCTTCGAGCGCCTGGGCAAGGCCCAGACCGAGCGCGAGGCGGAAGGCATCTCGTCCCTGATCGAGCGGCGCTTCGCCCGTTCGGGCTCCGATACGGCGGACCTTCTCCTGAACCGCGCCGCCGAGGCCTTCGGCAAGAAGGACTATCCGCTCGCCATCGAACTGATCGACCGGGTCCTCGTCCTTCAGCCGAACTGGGCGGAGGCCTGGTACAAGCGCGCGACGGTCTTCTACCAGCTCGACGATCCGGTGGGGGCCATGGCCGATCTGCACCGGGCGCTGAAGATCGAGCCCCGACATTTCAATGCCTGGACCGGGCTCGGCCATATCCTCATGGCGTCCGACGACAAGGCGAGGGCCCTCGCGGCCTATCGCAAGGTGCTCGCGATCAATCCGCAGATGTCCGATGTGAAGACCATCGTGAACCGCCTCGGCCCGGAGATTGACGGGCAGGATCTCTAAAGCCACGTACCAGGGATGTCCCTGCTCCTCGTCCTCCTGGTCCCGCTCGCGCTCCTCGTCCTGGGAGCCGCCTTCACCTACGCCTATGCCTGGGCCATCGAACGGCGATATCCGCCGACCGGCCGGTTCATCGCGGTCGAGGGCCGCCGGCTCCATTACCGGGAGGAGGGGCCGGCGGGCGAGCCGCTCGGGACGGTCGTCCTGCTGCACGGCGCCTCGTCCAATCTCGTCGAATCCATGCTGGGGATCGGCGGAGCCCTCTCGCGCCGCTACCGCGTTCTCGCGTTCGACCGTCCGGGCCATGGCTGGAGCGAGCGCGGCCCGGGCCTGAGCGAAGCGGAACCTGCCCGGCAGGCGGCGCTCATCGCCGGAGCCTTGAGGCAGCTGGACGTGCGCGATGCGGTCATCGTCGGGCATTCCTGGTCGGGCACGATCGTGCCGCATCTCGCCCTCGACCATGGGGATGTGACCGGGGCGATCCTGGTCCTGTCCGGCATCACGTCGCCCTGGCCCGGCGGCTATATCGGCTGGTACCGGCGCCTGATCGATTCCCGCGCGGGCTGGCTCCTGCTGCGCACCCTGGCCGTGCCGGTTCTCCTCGTGCTGCGGCCCTTGATGAAGAGAAAGACGTTCTGGCCCCAGTCAGCCCCGGAAGGCATCGTGAGGAAGGGCTTCATTCCGCTCGCCTTCCGGCCTCGCGCCTATGAGTCCAACATGCAGGACTTCGCCGTCATGTACCATGCGGTGCTGCGGCAGAGCGCGCGCTACGGGGAGATCCGCGTGCCCGTGACGGTGGTGGCGGGAGACCGGGACGAGATCGTCTGGACGGACCTTCACAGCCGGTCCTTCGCGCGCGAGGTGCCGGGCGCACAGCTCATCGTGATGCCCGGGATCGGCCACATGCCGCAATATGCCGATCAGAGAACGGTCCTGGAAGCCATCGAGGCCCTGGCCGGACGCGTCGTGCCGGCCAGGGTCGGGGCGGATCAAGCCTGAGCGGCGTGTTCCTGGTTGACGAAGGCGATGCGTACCATGTTGGTGGCGCCGGGCGTCCCGAACGGCATGCCGGCCACGACGATGATGCGGTCGCCGACGGTCGAATAGCCTTCGCGCAGGGCGAACTTGCAGGCGCGGAACGCCATGTCGTCGATGTCGCTGGCATCCTTCGTGCGGATCGAATGAACGCCCCAGACCAGCGCCAGGCGCCGCGCCGTGTTCACGCTCGGCGTGAGCGCGATGACCGTGGAGTTCGGCCGCTCGCGGGCGATGCGGAAGGCGGTCGAGCCCGAGAAGGTCCAGGCCGCCACCGTCTTGATGTTGAGGGTGTCGGCGATCTGGTGCGAGGCCGCCGCGATGGCGTCCGATCCGGTGGCCTCCGGCTCCGCGTTGAGGGTGCGCATGATCGACCAGTAGTTCTGGTCCTGCTCCACCTCCTCGGCGATTCGGCTCATGGTGGCGACCGCGTCGATCGGGTACTGGCCCGAGGCGCTTTCGGCCGACAGCATCACGGCATCGGCCCCGTCATAGACCGCGGTGGCCACGTCGGACACCTCCGCCCGGGTCGGCACCGGCGAGGTGATCATCGATTCCAGCATCTGGGTCGCCACCACCACGGGCTTGCCGAGACGGCGCGCCGTGCGGACGATACGCTTCTGGATGCCCGGCACCTTTTCCAGCGGCATCTCGACGCCGAGATCGCCGCGGGCGACCATGACCGCGTCGGAGATTTCCATGATCTCGTCGAGCCGCGCGATGGCCTGCGGCTTCTCGAGCTTGGACATCACGAGGGCGCGCCCGCGCGCGACCTTCTTCACCTCGGCGACGTCTTCGGGGCGCTGCACGAAGGAGAGCGCGATCCAGTCGACGCCGGCATCGAGCGCCGCTTCGAGATCGGAGCGGTCCTTGTCGGTCATGGCCGCGACCGGGATCGTGGTGTCGGGCAGGCTCACGCCCTTGCGGTTCGAGATCTTGCCCGCGACCTCGACCGAGGTGGTGGCCGATCCCTTCTTCACGCTCTTCACCCGCAGCCGCAGCTTGCCGTCGTCGATCAGCACCGTGTGGCCGGGCTCGAGGGAGGACAGGATCTCGGGATGGGGCAGGTGCACGCGGTCCTTGGTGCCCGGCGTCTTGTCCGCGTCGAGCGTGAAGGTCTGGCCCGGCACCAGCATGGCGCCGTCGCCCTCGAAGGCTCCCACGCGCAGCTTCGGGCCCTGCAGGTCGGCGAGGATCGCGATGGGGCGCTTGAACCTGGCCTCGATGGCGCGGATCATCTCGACCCGCTCCTTCAGCTTCTCGCGCGGCAGATGGCTCATGTTCAGACGGAAGACGTCGGCGCCGGCCTGGAACAGCTTGGCGATCATCTCCGGGTTCTCGGACGCCGGTCCCAGGGTTGCAAGGATCTTCGTGCGCCTCTCGCGTCTCATCGTCATGGCCCCCCTGGCCGGTTCGTTTCGGTGAGCTGGATCGTCCAGCTCTTCTGTTCACCCGTGTCGACTTCGAAGAAGCCGCTGCGGTCGAAGCCTCGGGCGAGGCAATCCTCCGTGCCACGGATCGTGAATTCGCGCTCCCGGGTGCACATGAAGGAGCGTCCGCTCCACTCGCCGCCCCGGTCGTAATCGATGGCGTAGATATAGTAGAAGCGTCCGCCGAGCTGTCCCTTGAGCAGGGTCTCGCAACCGCGGGCGTTGAGATTCCACCATCCCTCCGTCACCCATCCCTGCGCATCCCGGTAACCGAGCGCGATGCCGACGCGGCTCGGCGTCATGTTGCACAGGCGCAGGTCCGCCTTGGCGGGCGCCGCCGCGAGAAGGCAGCCGCCGACGAGAAATGTCGCGAACGCAAGGCTTCGCCGCCGGCGGGGAGACGATGTGAGAGAAACGGCCTTCATGGGTGCGGTATGGTCGAATCGAAAGGAATGAAATCGCACAATGCGGTGAGAACTATGTCGAATCGTTGTCGGCCAGAAGATCAGCCGGAGCAAGAGTTTACAGCAGGGATGCTGCAGATTTTGCAGGCTGCATGGCCTTTACGACACGAAGGGGCGGTTCGGAAAGGGGCTTTGCCCTCCATTTGAAGGGGCTCCGGATCCTATCCACCGGGTGTATCGGCCCTGGGTCTGGCGATCCAGATTCCGAACAGGATGAGGGCGCCGCCCAGGCTCTGGACAGGGGTCAGCGCCTCCCCGAGAATCGCCCAGCCGAACACCGCTGCGGCGATCGCCTCCAGGAAGATCACCAGCGACGAGAAGACGGCCGGCAGCCGCCCGAGGGCAATGGCCAGCAGTCCCTGGCCGCCCGCATGGCTGACATAGGACATGGCGAGAAGGGCCGCGATGCCCTGTGCGGTCCGCGGCACCACCCGCGTGTCGAAGAGAAGCGCGACGACGAGGAGGATGGCCGAGGTGATCAGCCCGGCCTCGAAGGTCACCCGCGCGGCGCCCGCCGTCTTGCGCGCCCGGCTCGCGGCCAGGAAATAGAGGCCGAAGAAGAAGGCCGTGGCGACCCCGTAGAGATCGCCGACGATCCGGGCGGGATCCGCCTGGAGGCTCTGGCCGATCAGCGCCGCGCCGCCGAGCAGGCACAGGGCGAGGCCCATGAAGGTTCCCCGCGAGACCTGCTGCCGGAGCACGAGCCAGACGATGAGCACGACGAAGAGCGGGGCCATGGTGGCGAAGAAGGTCGCGTTCGCCACCGTGGTCTTGAGAATGGCCAGATGCCAGAAGAACAGGTCCCCGGCGAACACGATGCCGCCGAAGACGCTCGCCTTCGAAAATCGGACCTTCGGGGCGCCGGCGGGCGCGCGCCTCTCCTCGATCCGCATCCAGGCATAGAGCAGGGGCAGGCAGAGCGAGACGCGCCAAAAGGCGCTGGCGAACGGTCCCACATCGGCCGGCGCCCCGTCCATGCCGGCGGAGGCGAAGCGCACGAAAATCGGGGAGATCCCCATGGCGACGGCGCCGAGACACAGGGCGGCAAAAGCGGAGGCGAAGCCCGGCTCGAGGCGGGCCGTTGTGGAGGGAGAAGCCATGAAGGTCGTGAAAGTGTGTTGCGCGGAAGGTCGCGTTGCCAGGGTCGGAGGGGCAGGGTAAGGCTTTTCGTCCGCCGTTCAATCCACCCTGTCTGAAATCCATTCCTCGCCATGCCTGCTTCCGCCGCGCTCACGCTCGACGATCCTCGCCTGGAGCCCTGTCCTGTCGAGACGATTCCCGGCTCCATCAGGACCGGGATCCTGATCCTGTGCGACCACGCGTCCAATGCGGTGCCGCCGGATCTCGGCGATCTCGGCCTCCCGGCGTCCGAATTCGAGCGCCACATCGCCTACGATATCGGGGCCGCGGCCGTCACCCGGTCTCTCGCCCGCCGCCTGGGCGCTCCGGCCATCCTGACCCGGTTCTCGCGCCTCGTCATCGATCCCAACCGGGGCCGGGACGATCCGACCCTGGTCATGCGCCTGTCCGACGGCGCGGTGGTGCCGGGCAACGCCCGGGTGGACGAGGCCGAGGTGCAGCGGCGCATCGCCCGGTTCTACGATCCCTACGACGACGCCATCGCGGATGCGATCCACACGGCCATGGCGGCGGGCCACCCGCCGGTCGTCGTGACGGTCCACAGCTTCACGCCCGTCTGGCGCGGCTGGCCGCGGCCCTGGCATGTGGGGATCCTGTGGGACGCGGACGAAAGGTTCGCCAAGCCCCTGCTGGAGGGCCTTGCGGCCGAGGACGGACTCGTCGTCGGCAACAACGAGCCTTATGATGGGGCGCTTGCGGGCGACACGGTCGACCGGCATGCCACCGTCCGGGGGCTGGCCAACGCGCTGATCGAGATCCGTCAGGATCTGATCGCCTCGGAGGCAGGGGCCGAGGAATGGGCCGAGCGCTTCGCCCGGCTCCTCGAGCCGCTCGCCGGCCGGGCGGAGCTCCGGGAGCCGAGAATCTTCGGAACCCGCACCCGGGATCGCCTGCGCCAGCACGGAGGATAGATCGATGAAGGATATCGACGGGAAGACGCAGGTCGAGCTGGAGGCCGCCGCCTTCCGCAGGCTGGTCGAGCACCTGCGGGAGCGGACCGACGTGCAGAACATCGACCTCATGAACCTGGCGGGCTTCTGCCGGAACTGCCTGTCCAACTGGCTGAAGGAGGCGGCGGACGAGCGCGGAATCGCCCTGTCCAAGGAGGAAAGCCGGACCCATGTCTACGGCATGCCCTACGAGGAATGGAAGGATCGCCACCAGGGCGAGGCCTCGGCGTCCCAGCGGGCCGATTTCGAGAAATCGAAGTCTGGGCATTAAAACGGCTTCAACCAAATGACCATAACACTGGCGCCAATGCCATCAATCAGGGGCTTCATTCATGGATGACGCAGCTTTCAACACCGAATCCGTCGCGGCCGACCAGCTGAAGGCCTTCATCGAGCGCATCGAGCGCCTCGAGGAGGAGAAGGCCGGCATCGCGGGCGACATCAAGGACGTCTATGCCGAGGCCAAGGGCAACGGCTTCGACACCAAGGTCCTGCGCAAGATCGTCTCCCTGCGCAAGCGCGACTACGCTGAGCGCCAGGAGGAGGAGGCGATCCTCGAGCTCTACATGCAGGCGCTCGGGATGTTGGGTTAGTTTCAAATCTGTTGCGCGGGATCGCATCTCTCGCGCAACAGCACCCCGCTTAAAGTTCGGTTCCAAGTGTTGCGGTCTCACAGCCGGAGCTTGCTCGTCGGCTTTTGACGTTTGCCAGTGAGTCGTCTGACGCTGCTCCTATCAGACGATGAAACCAACGCTGTGATCCGAACGGGGTTGTGAGACGCGCCGAGGTGAGCCGATCGGGCGTGCAAGCTGGTCAGTGTTGCAAGATGCAACTTACAAGGCACAGTTTTTCAACTCGTTAATGGTCGTGAACGCCTTCGGCCTGCGCACTGCGCATCGTCGGAATGTTAGGCGTGCTGGAGCATCGATGGCGACCGGCCCGCCCTGCGATTCCAGTCGATGGGGCGACGTCTCTAGGGGCCAGGGCGGCGGTGCCACTTGCGAACGCCCCGAGGGGAAATCGGCCGAGAGGCACTGAAGTCCCGGCTCCTGCCTGTGCCGCTATCGTTTGGTCAAAGATCAGGCACATGCTCGTTCTTCGCTCTGGCCTTGCGCGAGACACCCGCTTATCCAGACGTCTTGCCGTAAAGGAGGTTGTCTCGATGCCGTTCGCAAAGCTCGCGTGTCTTGTCGCCACTGCCCTGTCCTTCACAGCTCTGCCAGGATCGAAAGCGTCCGCGGACGAGCCCCTGAAGGTCAAAGCCTTCATCGGCGCGATGTTCGAGATTGGTCAGAACACCGGCGATCGGGCCGGCGAGTTCCAGCACTGGTACGAACGCTACTTCAGCCAGAGCAAGCCAATCCCCGTCAAAGGCGCCCTGAACCCGGTCTACTGCAACGACGACGGGGTCTGCGGCTCCGTTCTGGGCATGGGTAAGGTTGCATCGTCCTCCTCAGTGCAGGCAATCATCCTGAACCCGCAGTTCGACATGTCGGAAGCCTATTTCGTGATCAGCGGGGTCGCCGGCACCCCACCGGGACGGGGGACCATTGCCGACGTGAGTTGGGCGACCTGGCTCATCGACTATGATCTCGGCCACCGCTGGGCGCCGGAGGAAGGGGAGCCGGGCGCCCCGACATTCATGCCGCGCAAGGGCTACGAGAAGGTCCGGCTGTTCCAGCTCAATCCCGATTTGGTCGGCTGGGCCATGCAGGTGACGGGCAAGACAGACTTGAAGGACTCGGAGTCGGCGCAATCCTACCGATTGCGCTACCCGCAGGAGGCCGCTCGGCGGTCCCCAGCGGTGAAGACCGGCACCCACATGACGGGGGACACCTTCTTCCATGGCCCAGGCATGTCAGCTCAGGCGCAGTACATTGCCAAGCTCTATGGAGCGGACGACTACCTCATCACGGAGATGGAGGCGGCTGCGATTGCCCAGGTCATCCAGCGAACGCTGGGCGATCGCAGGCTCCTGAGCCTCCGGGGCGCAGTGAACTTCGACCAAGGCAATCCGAACGAGACCACGCTCCAGCATCTCGATCCTGCTCCAGGCCAGACTGCCGGCGGCTTTGCCGAGACGGTCGACAATATTGCCGTCGTCGGAGGGCGGATGGTCGATCACATTGTGTCCAACTGGTCCGAGTGGAAGAACGGCGTTCCGCCGCTGCCGAAGCAATAATCCGCGGCGCGTGACATCTCGGCACGGAAGATATCAAGCGAAAGCTGCTGGAGAGTTGTCATCGTTCTCGAGGAGGGTTTCCTCGGGAGCCACAATGTCTGATTGACTGAAAGTCTCGGATTTATCCATCAGCTGACCTTCCTAGGACCAAGCTCAACGGCTCGGGTTGACCCGAAGCTGACTTTGTTGGCGAGCCGGATAAGGTGAAACCCTCTCGGAAACCGACCTGCGAATGCAATGACGACAACTTTCAGCTACCCGGTCTGGAACCTCCTGCACTTTGACCGTTCCAGCCACGAACCGCTTCAGGAGCAGCTTTTCGAGCAACTGCGCAGCGGATGTAGACGCCCCAGCATGCACTGAACCCGCGGCAACATTGGCTGCGGGCCCTCCGGATTGGAGGGCTTTCCGGGTGACCGTCCTCGGATCGTGCTTGCACGCACCGGCCGTTGGTTCCTGCGCTACAGCTCATTCAGCAGGATACTCGTCTCGGAGTGCGTGACCCCGGGTATTTCCCGGATATGACTGATGATGCGGTCGAGGCTGGCAAGATCGGTCGTTGAGATCTCGATCACCAAGTCCCACCGTCCATTGGTCGAGTGGATCGCGACCGCCGCGGGTATGCGTTTCAACGTGGCGACAACGGCGCGTGCATCGCCGGCACGGATCTCGACCGCGGTCATGGCACGGACGATGTTAGCTTCCGCCTCCGCCGAAAGGCGCAACGTGAACCCTTGGATGACGCGATCCCGCACGAGACGCTCAATCCGATTTTGGACGGTGCCCCGGGACACATTCAGGATGCGGGCCAGGGTGGCGGCCGGAAGTCGCGAATCCCCTCGAAGGAGTTCAATCAGACGCTGGTCGGTTTCATCGAGACGCATTGGTCCTGCCATTTCGTCATTTTGGCTGACAGTATGCTCAAAAATATCGCCATTTCTATCGTTTAGTTGGCTTCCTGTTGGAATTTCTTTTGGTCATGCTTTGTTGATCAAGAAGCGAGTTCCCGAGCATGCACCTCCCGTCCACCACCGCTCCGTGTTCAAAACCCGATGCACCGGGCCCGATCGGCCTGATCGGTGCGCCGTTCGGCCTCGCCGCCGGCGTCCCGGGGACGTCACTGGGCCCCGCCGCCGCGCGGCTCGCGGGTCTCGCCGACGCGCTTGTCGGGCTCGGTCATCGGGTCGTCGACCGTGAGCATGTCGCACCGACGCTTCGACAGATGCAGTCACCCCGGAATATCTCCCATCTGGGCAACCACGCCGAAGTGGTATCGCAATGGATCGAGGCGATCCATGACGAGACCCTCGCAGCCCTGGCCGAAGGGCAGCGTCCCCTCCTGATCGGGGGCGATCACAGCGTCTCCATGGGTTCCGTCAGCGCAGTGGCCCGTCACGTCGCGCGGGAGGGCAAGCGCGTGGCGGTGCTCTGGATCGATGCCCATCCCGATTTCAATACGCCGCAATCCTCCCCCTCCGGCAACATGCACGGCATGAGCCTCGCATTCCTCACTGGGAACGAGGATCTGATGCAACTCATGCACGGACGCGAGTTCCCGGCGATCCTGCCAACGGACGTTTTCGTGATCGGCGCCCGGTCGATCGACCAGGAGGAAAAGGAAGCGATCGCGGACGCTGGGATCCGGTGCTACGACATGCGGGTCGTGGACGAGCATGGCATCCGGCACATCGTCGGGGAGGTCTTGAGCACGATCGATCCTGCGACGACCCACCTGCATGTCAGCTTCGACCTCGATGTCGTCGATCCCTCCCTTGCACCGGGCGTCGGTACCCCGGTTCCCGGCGGGCTCAACTACCGGGAGGCTCACCACATCATGGAACTCCTGCATGACTCGGGCCTCGTCGGCTCCCTCGACGTCGTGGAGCTCAACCCGATGCGCGACATCCGGGGACAGACCGCCGAACTGATGGTCGACCTCGTCGGCAGCCTGTTCGGCAAGGCAATCTCCCTTCGCAAGCGTCAGCCGGCAGGGCTGTCCCGCGCGGCCTGAGAGTCACGTCAAACGAAACCAGCGCTCCCCGGCACCACGCGACAAGCAACAGGATTCAGAGACCATGGACGCCAAGCTCAACATCGTCCCGTTCGTCAGTGTCGACCACATGATGAAACTTGTGAACGCCATCGGCGTGGAGCGCTTCCTCACCGATCTTGCCGCCTACATCGAAGAGGATTTCCAGCGCTGGGAACTCTTCGACAAGACGCCACGCGTGGCTTCCCACAGTACGGATGGCGTGATCGAGCTGATGCCGACGAGTGACGGTCGGCTCTACGGGTTCAAGTACGTCAACGGCCATCCCAAGAACACGCGGGATGGTCGGCAGACGGTGACGGCCTTCGGCGTCCTGGCCGATGTCGGCAACGGCTATCCGATGCTGCTGACCGAGATGACGATCCTGACCGCCTTGCGCACGGCAGCCATGTCGGCGGTGGCGGCCAAGTACCTCGCACCGGAGGGAGCGGACACCATGGCCATCATCGGCAACGGAGCGCAGTCCGAGTTCCAGGCGCTCGCCTTCAAGGCTATCCTGGATGTGCGCAAGCTGCGCCTGTACGACATCGATTCCTCCGCCAGCCGCAGGTGCGCCCGGAATCTCGCCGGCCTGGGCTTTGAGGTCACCATCTGCGCCTCGACGGAGGAAGCGGTCGAAGGTGCGCATATCATCACGACCGCCACCGCCGACAAGCAGAATGCGACAATCCTCAGCGACAACATGGTGGGCGCCGGGGTTCACATCAACGCGGTGGGGGGCGACTGCCCCGGCAAGACGGAACTGCACCGGGATATCCTCCTGCGATCGGACATCTTCGTCGAGTTTCCCGAGCAGACCCGGATCGAGGGCGAGATCCAGCAGCTCGCCGCCGATCACCCCGTGACAGAGCTATGGCAGGTGATCACTGGACGGGTCGCGGGCCGCACGGACGGGCGCCGGATCACGCTGTTCGACTCGGTTGGGTTCGCGATCGAGGATTTCTCGGCCCTGCGCTACGTGCGCGACCAGCTTGAGGCGACAGGCCTGTATCAGGAACTCGATCTCCTGGCCGATCCAGACGAGCCGCGTGACCTGTTCGGCATGCTGTTGCGTGCTGCAAGCCCGGGCAAGCTCGCCGCAGTCAGTGCCTGAGCGGGCACGGCAATGTTGGAAGCGTTGACTCTGATAGGTTTCGGGCCGACCGGGTGGGGTCGGGCTCTTCTCACCGCGACGGGCATGACCATCGCCGTGTCCGTTTGCGGCTTTCTCGCGGGCTCCATCGTCGGCACCCTGGTGGCCTGGGGCAAGATCGGGGGCAACGTGGTGATCCGCAGCCTGGCGGACGGCTACACCACCGTCCTGCGCGGCATCCCCGACCTTCTCG
>NZ_JAMXFJ010000021.1 GCF_025460805.1 Microvirga sesbaniae
CAGGCTGCGGCTCTGATCGAGGGCCTGCCCGCCCAGGCGGTGTTGGGCGACACGGCCTACGATGCCGATCATCTGCGCCAGGCCATCGCTGACAAGGGCGCTCTTGCGGTGATCCCCAACAATCCCGCGCGGGCCAGGAAGCACCCGCTCGACAAGCACCTCTACGCTCAGCGCCACCTGATCGAGTGCTGCTTTGCCAAGCTCAAGCAGTTCCGCCGCGTCGCCACGCGCTTCGAGAAAACGGCCCGAAACTATCGCGCCGTCGTCACCTTGGCCGCCATCGTCCTATGGTTACGATAAGTGTCCACACAGCCTAGAGCGAGCGAGCCGGGACCTCCCGGCTCGTTTCGCGTTCGGGCTCCGAGACGGGCCCGAGACCCCTGCTGCCGCGGCTCTCGGCATAGGCCTTGGTGAATTCGGCGCCGAAGAGCAGGATCAGGGACGAATAATAGATCCAGAGCAGAATTGTGATGATGGAGGCGGCCGCCCCGTAGCTCGACGCGACGTTGCTCTTGCCGAGGTAATAGCCGATCAGAAACTTGCCGAGGGTGAAGAGCAGGGCCGTCACCAGAGAGCCGGTCCAGACATCGCTCCAGCGCAGGTCCACGTTCGGGAGGAGCTTGAAGATCATGGCGAACAGGAGCGTGGCGACCGCGAAGGCCACCAGGCTGTTCAGGAGCCGCAGGATGACCGTGGCTCCCGAGAAATGAGCCTCCAGATAGTGTCCGACGGCCGTCAGACCCGTATCGACGACAAGCGACACGAGCAGAAGAAAGCCGATCCCCAGCACCAGGGCGAAGCTGACGAGCCGGGTCCGGACGAAGTCCAGGACGCCGTAGCTCGCGGGCGGCTTCGCCTTCCAGATGATGTTGAGATCGTCCTGGAGTTCGACGACCGCCCCGGTGACCAGGAGGAGAAAGGTCACGATCCCGACCGTGGTGCCGATGATGCCCGACCCCACATTGCTGGCGCTCGCGATCATGGCCTCGAGGGCGGATGCCTCGTTGGTTCCGATCAGGCCGCCGAGTTCGGCCACGATGGCCCCCTGGGCCGCCTCCCGTCCGAAGGCCAGCCCGGCAACGGCAATGGCCGCGAGCAGCATGGGGGCCAGGGAGAAGACGGTGAAGAACGCGATGGAGGCGCCCAGGCTCATGGCGCGGTCGCCCCACCAGCCCGCGAACGCCACTTTCAAGAGCCGCCATGTGCCGGAAAACATGCAAGGACCGATCCGACGGGCCCGAAGGTCCATCATTGCAAGCGTGTGACTTGGCCGTTAACGGATGGGAACTTTCCCTTGTTCCTGGGAGCGCGACACGGCATCGGGCTGCCGCAGAAGGCGGCCGTAGCGGCCGGCGGCCTTGCGCAGGCGGATCGCTTCCTCGCCGCCAAGCGCGCTCGCCGCCATGAGGTGGGCGCCCAGCTGGAAGGCGCAATAGCAGACGAGCAGGAACGCCGGCAGTTCGGCGGGCACCGGATGGCCGCCCTCCCGCTCGACCACGGCGCGAAGCCGGGCGGCTTCCTCCTCCGTGAGGCCGAACTCGACGATCGCTCCGGCAATGTCCCAGCCGATGTCCTGATGCCCGATCAGGTCGTGGGCGGCGCTGTGGTCGAGCGCGTCCGTCTTGAGGAGGCGGTCGCCGCAGACCAGCCATTTCCACGGAGGCATGCGGTTGTCGGACCAGACCCGGCGCACCCTTCGCTCGAGGTGCCCCGGGTCCGGCAGGGATCGCTCCAGGCGCGAGGCTGCGGCGTCTCCCAGGGCCTGCCCGGTATTGTAGACCGCCATGCGCCGCAACTCGTCCAACGATGCCCCGGGCTGCCCGTCCGCAGGGCAATGGCGGTTGCGAAATCCCAGATAGGCCCCGAGGTGATCGACCAGCCGGGTGCGATCGACCGGGACCTGATCGAGGCTCGGTGCATCCTCGTGCCAGCGTTGCACGAGAAAGCCGTGGCGGTAGCCTGCGACCTCCGGCGCAAATCCGGCCTCGTGCAGGAGCCGGGCCATCCGGAGTTTCCTGGCGCCCGCCTCCCCGAGACCCGCAAACTTCACCAGCCACGGGATGCCGTTGCTCCGCGCCAGGAACTTCCGTCGCTCCTGCTGGACATTGGAGGCTGGCCAGCTCGCCTCGTCGCCGTAGCGGCGCGATCGCCAAGCTCCGCCTGACAGGTCCTCGAGCGGCCCGTCCCGGGAGCCGACCAGGTCTCGTACCCAGACGGAAAGGTGGTGGGCGGGTGAACCGCCGAGCAGAAGATCGTCCATGGCGCGCACATGCCGTTCCGCTCGGCTCCACCGCTCCTGGTGAGAGGCGCTGGCCTGGGGGCCGAGCGGACCGTGATGACTCGGAAAGAAGACAATCCGCTCGCGCGGGACACCGGCCGCCTCCAGCCAGTCGGCGACCGCCCCGAACGAGCTTCCGGACAGGCCGGGCCCTTCGTCGACGATGGCGAAGGCCCTGTCCCGCTCCGCCGTCAGCTTTGCGGCGAGAGCCGGATCCACCGCCACCTCGCGCCGGAACGGATGGCCGACCGGGCGAAGGGTGACCGGGGGCGGGGCGTCGATGGCGGCGGCCACGAGGGCGCTCAGACCGGCGCCGATGCTGCGGATCCCGATGACCTGAGTCCTCGCATCCAGACCCGAAGCCCTGGCGGCTTCCAGATAGCTTTCCGGATAGAGGGCGTAGAAGGCATAGCCCTCCGCCTGCTTGACGCGGATCCTCCGGGATGGATCGAAGCTGAGAAGCGTCGCGAGGAAGGTCGAGGCGGGGCCGTTTCCCTGAAACCCGTTCCACCAGGATCCCGCGATGCTGCGGGCAAGGATCGAGAGGCATTCCATGCCTTTCCCGTGGACCGCGGACGGCACGTCACGGCCATGGTCGTGGAACTGCGCGTCGATCATTCCCTGAACGAGTTCGCTGGTCGCGATGAAGGCCGCCACGAGAGTGCCATGCCGCTCGATCCCGGGCGGCATGGCCTGCATCCTGGTCAGGATGTCGGCGATGGCGGCTTGCCGGGCCCCCACCGTCTCCTCCGTCTCGACGTCCCCGTAGACCAGCATCGAACGGCCCGTCCGGGCTCAAGCCGCCGCCGCGTCCTGCTTCAGCGACGCCATGTCGATCACGAAGCGGTATTTCACGTCGCTCCTGAGCATCCGCTCATAGGCCTCGTTGATCTTCTGGATCGGAATGATCTCGATTTCGGACGTGATGCCGTGCTGGGCGCAAAAATCGAGCATCTCCTGCGTTTCGGCGATGCCGCCGATCAGGGAGCCGGCCAGCTGACGCCGCTTCATGATCAGGTTGAACACGGTCGTGGCCGGATGC
Organism: Microvirga sesbaniae; assembly: GCF_025460805.1. GTDB lineage: Bacteria > Pseudomonadota > Alphaproteobacteria > Rhizobiales > Beijerinckiaceae > Microvirga > Microvirga sesbaniae. The sequence continues at coordinate 3,321 of NZ_JAMXFJ010000021.1, forward strand.
GGCTCGGCCGGAGCGCCCACCAGAACCATGGCGCCGTCGCGGGCGAGCAGGACGAGATAGGCGTCGAGATCGTGCGGCGCCGCCACGGTGTCGAGGATGAAGTCGAAGCTGTTCAGGTGCGCCTTCATGGCCTCTGGATCCCGCGACACGACGACCTCGTGGGCGCCGAGCTTGAGGGCGTCCTCCCGCTTGTTGGGCGAGGTGGTGAACAGCACCACATGCGCCCCCATGGCCCGTGCCAGCTTGACGGCCATGTGCCCGAGGCCGCCGAGGCCGACCACGCCCACCTTGTGCCCCGGCTGCACGCGCCAGCGGCGCAGGGGCGAATAGGTGGTGATGCCAGCGCACAGAAGCGGCGCCGCCGCGGCCAGGTCCATTCCGTCGGGCACCTTCAGGACGAAGCTTTCGTCGACCACGACGGTGTCGGAATAGCCGCCATAGGTGTTGGCACCGGTGCCCTGCTCGGGGCCGTTATAGGTGCCGGTGAACCCGACCTCGCAATACTGCTCCAAGCCCTCGCGGCAGCTCCGGCAGGTGCGGCAGGAATCGACCATGCAGCCGACGCCGACGAGATCGCCTTCCTTGAACTTCTGAACGCCCGGTCCGACGTGCGTGACGCGGCCGACGATCTCGTGGCCTGGCACACAGGGATAGAGAGTGCCACCCCATTCCGCCCGCGCGGTGTGCAGATCGGAGTGGCAGACGCCGCAATAGAGGATTTCGATCTGGACATCGCTTTCGCGGGGCTCGCGGCGCTCGAAACGGAAGGGGGAAAGCGGTGCGGACGCATCCTGGGCGGCGTAGCCGAAAGCTTTGATCACGGGAGTGTTCTCCGGTTGGGAAAGGCTTGAGTGTGCAGATCCGCTCGCCCTGGGAGGGATCCTGCCGGGCCTTCTGGGCACCCAAGACCATAGGCGCGATCGGTCCGCCGTCAACGGCTCGGCATGCGCTTTGTTCAAGGGAAGTTCAGTCTGGATCCGGCATCACTGAATGTGGAGTTTTTCACATGGTCACGTTCAATTGACTCGCCGGCTCCTGGTATTTGCGGACCGGCATTCCCACTCTCTCATAAGGTCCTGCGATGGCTTGCGGAGAGGTGCCAGCCAGCTGCCGGCGGCGGCAATGCGGCACAGTGGATTTCAGGGGGCATCGAGAAACTTTAACTTGCTGTCCCGCCCGCAATCCGCGAGGCTAGCTGCTGAGGGCGGGCATATTTTCAGGGCGCACGGGTCGACCCGAACACAATCGAGCCTGTCGCGACCTGCCTTTTTCTCCGCCATGACAAAAGGAGTACGCCGCATCATCTTGGCCGCATCATAGTATCGCATGGTCTGGGCAACCTTAGCGGTGCACAATAGTTGTCTCTGAGAGGGATTGGATTTCGGTGGCGCCATGCTTCATTCCGACGACCTGTTCTCGAGTTTCTTGAAGACTTATGAGACCCGCCGCGAGGCGGAGATGTCCCTGGCGGACTACCTGGAAGGGTGCCGCAACGATCCCATGATGTATGCGAGCGCTCCCGAGCGCATCCTGGCGGCGATCGGCGAGCCCCAGCTTGTCGATACGTCAAAGGATGCACGCCTCGGCCGTATCTTCATGAACCGCACGATCCGGGTGTATCCGGCCTTCTCCGAGTTCTACGGCATGGAAGAGACGATCGAGATGATCGTGAGCTTCTTCCGCCACGCCGCTCAAGGCCTGGAGGAGCGCAAGCAGATCCTCTACCTGCTCGGACCCGTCGGCGGCGGCAAGTCCTCCCTGGCCGAACGCCTGAAATCCCTGATGGAGGTCAATCCCATCTATGTCCTCAAGGCAGGCGACGAGATCAGCCCGGTCTTCGAAAGTCCGCTCGGGCTCTTCGACCCGGAGCAGATGGGTCCCATGCTGGAAGAGCGTTACGGCATCCCCCAGCGGCGCCTGACCAATCTGCTCAGCCCCTGGGCCATCAAGCGCCTCGACGAGTTCAAGGGCGACATCTCCAAGTTCCGCGTGGTCAAGATCAACCCGTCCCGCATGAGGCAGATCGCCATCGCCAAGACGGAGCCGGGCGACGAGAACAACCAGGACATCTCGTCCCTCGTCGGCAAGGTCGACATCCGCAAGCTGGAGACCCTGTCCCAGGCCGATCCCGACGCCTACAGCTATTCCGGCGGTCTCAACCGCGCCAATCAGGGCATCCTCGAATTCGTCGAGATGTTCAAGGCGCCGATCAAGATGCTGCACCCCCTGCTGACGGCCACGCAGGAGGGGAATTATGTCGGCACCGAGAATATCGGGTCCATCCCGTTCAGCGGCATCATCCTGGCCCATTCCAACGAGGCGGAATGGCAGACCTTCCGAACGAACAAGAACAACGAGGCCTTCATCGACCGCATCTACGTGATCAAGGTGCCGTATTGCCTGCGGGTCACGGAGGAGCAGAAGATCTACGACAAGCTGATCCGCACCTCGGAGCTGGCCGGCGCGCCCTGCGCTCCCGCCACGCTGGAGATGCTGGCGCGGTTCTCGGTCCTCTCGCGCCTGCGGGCGCACGAGAACTCGAACTTCTATTCCAAGATGCGGGTCTATGACGGCGAGAGCCTGCGCGAGGTCGACCCCCGCGCGAGAAGCCTGCAGGAGTACCGGGACTCGGCCGGTGTCGACGAGGGCATGGACGGCATCTCGACCCGCTTCGCCTTCAAGGTCCTGTCGGCCACCTTCAACCACGACACCATCGAGGTCGCGGCCGATCCGGTCCATCTCATGTACGTGCTCGAGCAGTCCCTGAGGCGCGAGCAGCTGCCCCAGGACGTGGAGCGACGCTATCTGGAGTTCATCAAGGCCGAGCTGGCGCCGCGCTACGCCGATTTCATCGGCCACGAGATCCAGAAGGCCTATCTCGAATCCTATCATGATTACGGCCAGAACCTGTTCGACCGTTACGTGGCCTATGCCGATGCATGGATCGAGGATCAGGACTTCAAGGACCCCGATACCGGACAGCTCCTCAACCGGGAGCTCCTCAACCAGGAGCTGACCAAGATCGAGAAGCCGGCCGGCATCGCCAATCCGAAGGACTTCCGCAACGAGGTCGTGAAGTTCTCGCTCCGGGCCCGGGCCGGCAACCATGGCCGCAACCCGTCCTGGACCAGCTACGAGAAGATCCGCGACGTCATCGAGCGCCGCATGTTCTCGCAGGTCGAGGAGTTGCTCCCCGTGATCAGCTTCGGGTCCAAGAAGGACAGCGAGACCGAAAAGAAGCACGGCGAGTTCGTGGCGCGTATGATGGACCGCGGCTACACCGAGCGCCAGGTGCGGCGTCTGGTGGAATGGTACATGCGTGTGAAGCAGGCGGGCTGACAGAAGACGGAGGCAGATCAGGCGATCCTATGTACATCATCGACCGGCGCCTCAACCCAGGGGGCAAGAGTCTGGCCAACCGCCAACGTTTTCTTCGCCGAGCCAAGGCGCAGATCCAGCGGGCCGTACGCCAGACCGCAGGCGATCGGGACATCACCGATCTCGAGCGGGGAGGGGAGGTCTCGATCCCGGCCGATGGTGTTCGCGAGCCCAGCTTCCGGCGGTCCGGCGAGGGCGGCGTGCATGACCACATCCTTCCGGGCAACAAGCGCTTCGTGGAAGGGGATACCATCGAACGCCCGCCCGGCGGGGGCGGAAGCGCGGCCGGGGGCGACAACGGCGAAGGCGAGGACGATTTCCGCTTCGTCCTGACCCGCGACGAGTTCCTCGACCTGTTCCTCGATGACCTGGAACTGCCCGACCTCGCCAAGAGGCGGGTCGCCACCGTGGAGACGCAGGGGATGCGACGGGCCGGCTACACGGTCACCGGGTCGCCCGTGAACCTCGCCTTGCTGCGCTCCATGCGCAATGCCCTGTCGCGCCGCATCGCCATGCGGCGGCCGAAATCCCAGGATCTGCTCCGTCTCCAGGAGGAAATCGACCGGCTGGAGGAGCGCGAGGGGCCGTCCGAGCGCCTGACCGCCCTGCGCCAGGAGCTGGAGCTGCTTCAGCTGCGCAGCCGGCGCTTTCCCTACATCGATCCCATCGATCTGCGCTATCGCCGCTTCGAACCCGTGGCCAAGCCCGTGGCGCAGGCCGTGATGTTCTGTCTCATGGACGTGTCCGGCTCCATGACCGAGCACATGAAGGATCTGGCGAAGCGCTTCTACATGCTGCTCTACATCTTCCTGACGCGGCGCTACAAGCACGTGGAGATCGTCTTCATCCGCCACACTCACGAGGCCAAGGAGGTGGACGAGGAAACCTTCTTCAACAGCCCCGAGACCGGCGGAACGGTGGTATCCTCGGCCTTGCGCGAGATGCAGCGGATCGTCGAGGAGCGCTACTCGCCGGACGCGTGGAACATCTACGCGGCCCAGGCCTCAGACGGCGACAATTCCCCGAACGACGGCACCACCAGCGCGGCCATGCTGCGCGACGTGATCCTGCCCGTGTGCCAGTACTATGCCTATCTCGAGGTCGGCAGCGACAGCGACCGCATGCAGACCGGATTCATCAACCACAAGACCTCCCTGTGGCAGACCTACGAGACGCTCCAGGAGCAGGGGGCCAACCTCGCCATGCGCAAGGTGAACCACCGTCGCGAGATCTACCCCGTCTTCCGCGAACTCTTCCGCCGGCGGGACGCGGATGCTGGAGCGAAGGTGCCATGAGCATACTCGGGCGCGACAACCTGCTCTTTCATGGGGCGGATTGGGACTTCGGGACCATCCAGCGCATCCATGACGCCGTCGAGGCCATCGGGGTCGGCGAATTGGGGCTCGACGTCTATCCCAACCAGATCGAGGTGATCACCGCCGAGCAGATGCTCGATGCGTACGCGTCCATCGGCATGCCCCTGTTCTACAAGCACTGGTCCTTCGGGAAGCGCTTCGCCCTGCATGAATCGAGCTATCGCCAGGGCCTCATGGGGCTGGCCTACGAGATCGTCATCAATTCGAATCCGTGCATCTCCTACATCATGGAGGAGAACTCGGCGACGATGCAGACCCTCGTCATCGCTCACGCGGCCTTCGGCCACAACCACTTCTTCAAGAACAACTACCTGTTCAAGGAATGGACCGACGCGGACGGAATTCTCGATTATCTCGAATTCGCCAAGGGCTACATCACGCGCTGCGAGGAACGCTACGGGCACGCGGCCGTAGAGCGCGTCCTCGATGCCGCCCATGCGCTGATGTCGCATGGGGTTCATCGCTACCCGCGCAAGAAGCGCCCCGACCTGCGCTCGGAGGAGCGGCGGGAGCGCGAGCGCCAGCTGCATCAGGAGCAGACCTTCAACGACCTGTGGCGCACGGTGCCCACGAAAGGCGCCGCCGCGAAGCCCCAGCTGAGCGAGGAGCGCCGCCGCGCCCTTCTCGAACTGCCGCAGGAGAACCTCCTCTACTTCCTGGAAAAGTCGGCACCGCGCCTGCAGCCCTGGCAGCGCGAGATCCTGCGCATCGTGCGCCAGATCGCCCAGTACTTCTATCCGCAGCGCCAGACCAAGGTGATGAACGAGGGCTGCGCCACCTATTGCCATTACCGCATCATGATCCGGCTGCACGAGACCGGGCAGATCAGCGACGGCGCCTTCCTGGAGTTCCTGCAGTCGCACACCAACGTCACGCGGCAGCCGGAATTCGACGATCCGCATTACGGCGGCATCAACCCGTACGCGCTCGGCTTCGGCATGATGCAGGACATCGAGCGCATCTGCACGGAGCCGACGGCGGAGGACCGGGAGTGGTTCCCCGACATCGCCGGCGGCGGCGACGCCATGGCGGTGCTGCGTGACGTGTGGGCGAACTACCGGGACGAGAGCTTCATCTCGCAGTTCCTGAGCCCGCATCTGATCCGGCGGTGGCGCATGTTCCACCTCGTCGACGATCCGGACCGCCCGGAGCTCATGATCGAGGCGATCCACGACGAGCGCGGTTACCGGCGCCTGCGGCGCTCCCTGTCGCGCCACTACGACGTCGGGTGGAGCGATCCCGACATCCAGGTGGTGGACGTGGACCTCGCCGGCGACCGGCGCCTGATCCTGCACCATCACGTGCTCAACCGCACCCTGCTGCACAAGGACGATGCCCAGCGCGTCCTCCAGATGGTGGCCAATCTGTGGGGCTATGCGGTCGTCCTGAAGGAGGTGGAGCCGGCCACCGGCGCGATCTTCCAGGAACACGTTGCCCACCCGCACGAAACGCTCTTCTGACGCCTCGGCGTCGGGCTCGGCAGCCGCTCGGACGCCGGGTCCGGCCCGATGCCTCCCGGTTGAAAAAACGGGATCGTCGGCAGCGGAAAAACGGGTCTTCTTTCCGTACGATGCGCCCGTTTGACGCAAAAAAGCCAGGGACTCACGCGATCATAGGATCCCCTGGGCTCGGCCCTGGTTTCGAGGGTCGGCTCCCTTGCAGGAGAATACCTATGGAACACAAGCCTGTAGAGAAGCTGCGTAGCGTCGCTGAAGTGCATGAGTTGAGCCAAGGTTTCCTGTCACGGCGCGAACGCCTCGAGCGTTGGGCCGAAGTGTTGGAGCGCCAGCCGAAACGGCGCCTGCGGTCTCTCGGCGAGATCGAGTTCGTTCCCAAGGACAAGCGGCCCGAGCTGAGATCCGACGAATCCCCCATCACGGTGGCTTTCGAGGATCCGGTCCTGCGGGCGGCTGGCCTGAAGGGCGACACGCTCGGGGATGCCATGGAATTCTTCGAGCTGTCCGAGGGAGCCTCCCATCGCCTTCTCTGCTCCTGCATGAACGGCTGGAGCATGGAAGCCGGCACCACGGCGCGGAAGGTCCACCGCATCGCCAATCCCGACCATCGTCTCATGCTGTTCACGACGGCAGGGCTGCTGACGGCGGCCCCTGCGGTGTTCTACTTGCTGAGCTGAAGGAAAGCTGCGGCGCCGAGCCCGGCGATCGGTCGGGCCCGGTGCCGGTTGGATGGAGACGAACGAATGACGGATGCGCCGTCCCGTCGGATCGGACTGCCCTGGTACACCCGCGAGGATTACTCCCGCATCCGTGAGATGATCATCGATCCGCACAACCTCGCACCCACCTACGATGCCTGGCTGGCGGCGGCCGAGAACAACGAGAATGTCGGTCGCCAGGCCGGTCTTCAGATCATGCGGGTCACGCTCGAGCCTGACGCCTTTGCACGATGGTGTCGGGAACAGGGCCTCCAGCCCGACAGCGCAGCGCGCACGAGATACGTCGCCGAAGTCAGCGCCCAGAGCGCCGGCTGAAGCGCCACAGTCTTCATGCCCCGCCGGCGGCCTGCCCCAATAGCCAAGCCTTGACGTCTCCTGCCTTGACGTCTCCTGGCTTGACGTCTCCTGGCCCGTGCCTAGTTGCTCGGGCTGTAGGGTGGAGGCACAAACTTGCTGAACGAGAGCGGCGCGAGCAGCGACATTTCCGGCTTTCCCGCCGATGGGAAGGATGGGCCCGCGGTGTCCGGGCACACCATGCGGGCGGCCGTCCTGACCGGGCCTGGGCAGATCGAGATCCGCGAGGTCCCCCGTCCGGAGCCGGGACCCGGTCAGGTGCGTCTGCGCCTGGAAGGGTGCGGCGTGTGCGCCTCCAACCTGACGCCGTGGGCAGGACCGGAATGGATGCAGTACCCCACCGAGCCGGGCGCGCTCGGGCATGAAGCCTGGGGCTTCGTCGACGCGGTCGGCGCAGGCATCGAGGGCTTCTCTGTCGGCGACCGGGTCGTGGCGCTCTCCTATCGATCCTATGCCGAATACGATCTGGCCGAGGCCGATGCGATCGTTCGCCTGCCGGACGCTCTCGCGGGTCAGCCCTTCCCGGGCGAGCCGCTCGGATGCGCCATGAACATCTTCCGGCGCAGCGAGATCGAGGCAGGACAGACCATCGCGATCATCGGGATCGGCTTTCTCGGCGCCCTGCTCACCAAGCTCGCCTCCGACGCCGGCGCGCGTGTCATCGCCATTTCGAGGCGGCCGTATTCGCTCGGTCTCGCCCGCCGCATGGGCGCAGCCGAGACGATCGCGATGGAGGACCATCATGCGATCATCGAACGGGTCAAGGAGCTGACCGGCGGCACGTTCTGCGATCGTGTGATCGAGGCGGTGGGCAAGCAATGGCCGCTCGATCTTGCCGGCGAGCTGACGCGCGAGCGGGGCAAGCTCATCGTGGCCGGATACCATCAGGACGGGCCGCGGCAGGTCAATATGTGGCTCTGGAACTGGCGCGGCATCGACGTGGTCAACGCTCATGAGCGCGATCCCAAGATCTATGTGCACGGAATGCGCGAGGCGGTGGATGCGATCGCGTCGGGGCGTCTCGATCCGAGCTCCCTGTACACCCACAGCTTTTCCCTGGACCGACTCGGCGAGGCGCTCGATGCCACGCGCGATCGGCCGGACGGTTTTCTCAAGGCCCTGGTGACGTATTGATGGTGCAACAGGCTGTGCTCGAGACGGGTTCTGAAGCTGCGCCTGCGCGTCCGCGTGTCGGCTTCCTCGGCGTCGGCTGGATCGGGCGGCACCGCATGCAGGCCATCCTCGGCACCGGCGCCGTCGACGTCGCGGCCATCGCGGATCCATCCCCGGCGATGGCCGCCGAGGCCGGCAAGTCCGCCCCCGGGGCGCAACAGGTTGCGACCCTCGACGAGATTCTCGATCTCGGCGTCGACGGCGTCGTCATCGCGACACCGAGCGCCATGCATGCCGAACAATCGATCAGGGCGCTGGAGCGCGGCGTCGCCGTGTTCTGCCAGAAGCCGCTCGGACGCACGGCCGCGGAGGTGCAGGCCGTGGTCGATGCCGCGCGCCGATCCGATCGGCTGTTGGGCGTCGATCTCTCTTACCGGTTCACGGAGGGCATGCGCCGCATCCGCGAGGTCATCGGCACGGGTGAGCTGGGACCTATCTATGCCGTCGATCTCGTGTTCCACAACGCTTACGGCCCCGACAAGCCATGGTTCTACGATCCCGTTCTGTCAGGCGGCGGCTGCGTGATGGATCTCGGCGTCCATCTGGTCGATCTCGCCTTGTGGACCCTCAACAGCCCCGGCGTCGCGGGCGTGACCGGCAAGCTCTTCGCCGGCGGCGCGCCGCTGCAGGATCCCGCGTCCCAGGTCGAGGATTATGCCGTCGCGACGGTGACGCTTGAAACGGGCGCCGTTGTGCAGCTCGCCTGCTCCTGGCGGCTCCAGGCCGGATGCGACGCGATGATCTCCGCCACGTTCTATGGAACGCAAGGAGGCCTTTCGCTGCGCAATGTGAACGGATCATTCTACGACTTCACGGCGGAGCGCTACCGCGGGACATCCCGAGAGACATTGGCCGTGCCGCCCGACGAGTGGGGTGGACGCGCTGCTGCCGATTGGGCATCCCGCCTGGCCGCGGGCGAGCGGTTCGATCCGGCTGCGGAGCACTTGGTAGGGGTCGCGAGAGTGCTCGACTCGATTTATGGGCGTTGACGGCCATCGCACGAAGCGGTGCACCGTCATCCCCTCGTGGTCGTCACCGGCCCTTGTGCCGGTGATCCCGAACATCCGGAACGCCGGGTCCCGTCGGATCGGGATGGCCGGGACAAGCCCGGCCATGACGTGACGGGTGTCAACATTCTGAGACGCATCGTGCGTCAGAGAACTTCCAACACCTTGCCCGGCGAAGCAGCCTGTCCCGACGGCGCATAGCGGCGGATCATGCTGGCGCAGAACTCCGCGAACTCCTCCTTGACCTGCGGTGCGCTGGTGTGATGCGGAGCGATCCCGCGGTGCTCGGGCGTGAAGCAGAAGGTCACGGTGACGTCGAAATCCGCCAGCGCCTCCATCTGACGGTCGAACCATTGGAGCGCGTTCGGGCGGAAGCTGTCCGCCCAGGACAGGCCCGTGCGCAGGTATTTCACGCCGAGCCGCTTCATCCACGTCACCGCCTCGTCGAGGCGATGGTCCTCATAATGGAACCACTGGCACAGGCCCATCTGCGGCGTGTATTTCGCGAATTCCTCGAGAGCCGGCTTCGGCGTGCCGTCTTCGCGCAGGAGACCCATGTAGAAGTGCCGGTAGTAGGACGAGCCTTCGGCTTCCCTATGGCGCGTCGTGGCCTCCCAGGCGCGGGGAAGATCGTAGAGGCTGTACCAATGAATCTTCGGCACCTTGCCGATCAGGAGTTCCGCCGTCCGGTTCAAGCCCCAGGCCTGGACCTCCTCGGCGCCGAAGGTCGAGATTCCGACCTCGCTCACCCAGATGGGCTTGTCCGTCACGGCGCGGACCTCGTCGATCTTCGCGGGCCAATCGTGGATCTGCCACAGGTTCCAATCGAGCGGGAATCCGTGCACGGCCACGACATCGATCTCATCGAGGGCGCCATGGCCTTCCAGCTTCTTGATGAAGCCGGGGTCGATGGGCGAGATGCCGCCGAGCACGCGGGGCAGGTTGGGGTTTTCGGCCCTGATCGCCTGACCCGCAACGATCGCCATCTCGGAGAAGAGCTTCCAATCCGGGTCGATCTCCGGATCCCAGTGGGACTTGTTGTTGGGCTCGTTCCAGATCATCGCGGCTTCGATCATGCTTGTCTCCCTTGGGCCGGATAGACGGCGCCCGCACCGGGCGGAGCGTCGACACGGCGGCAGATGTAAACTTCAGTTTCGGGGTGCTGGACGATCTCGAATCCGGCGCTGCGGAGCATGGCTTCGACGCAGGCGGCGTTCGGGGCCCACCAGTTGGTCGGATCATCGGCATAGCGATGCTCGATGAAGTGCATCTTCGGGTAGCGCGGATCATCGAAGTGATCCGTCTGCCAGAAGGTGTAGTTCTCCGCGACCGGCATGACCTCCGCGGACCCACGCTGCATGGACTGAAACACCAGAAGATCCCTGGCGACGTGCTCGTGGATCAGGTCGAGGGCCAGCAGCGGGTGGCGCAGATGATAAAGCACGCCCATGAAGAGCACCACGTCGAAACGCTCCCCGAGCTGGCCAAGATCGTAGACCGAAAGCTTCCGGAACTCGATGTCGTGGCCCATGGTCTGGGCGGCGAACCGGGCCTGGGCGAGATAGGTTTCGTCGAAATCGATGCCGAGGACGCGCTCCGCGCCGCGCTTCTTCATCTCCATGGAGTAGAAGCCGCCGTTGCAGCCGATGTCGAGCACGGTTCTGCCGGTGAGATCCTGCGGGATCGCGTCGGCGAATTGCCGCCATTTCACGGCCGGATAATTGCCGAGGAAGTGGTCAGGAGCGGTCCAGACGCCACCCTTCAGCTCGATATTGTGAAACCATGGCCCGAGCGCTTCGGCTTTCCGGCGGATTTCGTCCGGCGGCGTGGGATCGATGGCATTCATCGTAGCGACTACTCCCTGTTCAAGTCGTGAAGCCCCCGAGGCAGGCGCCCCGCCGGCCAGCCCAGGGCCACCCGGGCGCCGGTTATTGTGTCGTGCTGGGCAGCCTCGCTCAGCAAGCCGATGGCGGCCCGATATCCGTGCAGGGTCCCCACATCGACATAGGATTCACCGGCCTGCACGCCGATAGCCTCGCCTCCTTGAGCCAGATAGGCATTCACCAGCGTGCCGAAATACTCATCCTGGCGGTCGCGTGAAATCCAGAGCTCGTGCAGGGCTTTCAGAATGTGCCCGGACATCTTGAAAGCCCCCCAGATCCAGCGCGACCCGGCGTCGCTCCGCTTCACCTGGATTTCCCGGACGCGCTTCTCCTCGTCCAGGATGACCGCATCGAAAACGTCGGGATTGTCGACGGGAAACAGCAGAAACGAGAGAACGTCGTCCGGCAGTTCCGCCAAGGCCTTCTCGGGAAACCAGACCGTATCGGGCAGGCCGACGATCACGCTTTCGTCCAAGGGAATGAGCGGCGCGGCCTGGAAGATTGCATCGCACAACCCACTGGCCTGCGGCTGAACCACATAGGCCATGGAAGCGCTGCCGTAGCTTGCGCCATAATATTCCATGATGTCGGATTTGCCCGGAGAAATCACGAAGCAGATCTTGTTCGCTCCACCATGGATCATGCGCTCGACGAGGTACTCGCTCACGGCGCAGGGGCGCTCGATGCCGTTGTCGAGCCGGCTTCCGACGGGCAGAAGCTCCTTCGAGAACGCCAGGGGCTGGATGCGGCTGCCGGTCCCGGCCGCGGGTACGATTCCCCACATGATCACGCCTCCATCATGGCGGCCGGGCCGCCGGTCGAGCGCGAAAGGGATGTGGCGCCGCCGAGCAGGATCTCAAGTTCTCGCGCCCTGTGCTCCGACGTATGCTCTTCGAGCACCCTGTCCCGCCCGGCCTTGGCTATTCGGCCCAGTTCGGCGTCCGTGAGGTCGAGGGCCGCGACCGTATCCTCCATATGGCCGACAATCAGGATCTCCTTGCCGGGCTGGAAGAAGCTGTCGAGCCCCTCCCAGGTGTCCGACAGAATGGGCGCCCCGCAGGCCGCGGCCTCGAAGAGCCGCCCGGATGGACACCAGCCCATCTCGGCCATGGCCTGCCGGGTGATGTTGAGCGTGAGGCGCGAGGACGAGAAGAAGGCCGGATGTTCCGGCGGGGGAAGGTGCCGCACGAAATGGATGTTGGGCTGCCAGGGGAAGTCGTCGGGATACTGTGCCCCTCCGATCAGGAAGCGCCGGTCCGGGCGGCGGGCAGCCGGATCGATGAACAGACGTTGCAGCGTGTCCTGGCGGTCCGCCGCATAGGTGCCGAGATAGGACAGATCCGAACCGTAATGCTGGACCCGTAGCACGGGACGGTGCACGTCCGGATCCACATGGCCGTAAAGCGGCGCGACACGTTGTGCGCCGAGTTCCGTCTTCAACCTCTGGAGAGCCCGGCCTCCGGTATAGCTCAGGACCAGGTCGAAGCCCGCGAGCCCCTGTGGACCGATGTAGCTGATCGGCTCGCCCGCATCGAGACGCGAGAATGTCACCGGCGTGTCGAGATCATAGAATACGCGGGTTGCGCGCGCGCTCGCCAGCACGAGAGTCCCGGCGACGATTCCGTCCGGGCAGTAGGACGTGACCATGGCGACGTCCGCATCTCTCACTTCTTCCTCGGCCCGACGGCGAACGTCGTTCCATTCCTGATAAAGAATGAGATCACCGCCCGGGATCTCGACGAAGTCCCGATTCGCGCCGTAATAGGGCACGTCCTTCTCGAAGAACACGACCCTGTGCCCTCGCTTCGCGAGCGCTCGGCACAGGCCGCGCCACAGGGTCGCGTGGCCGTTGCCCCAGGATGACGAAATGGTCAGACCGAAGACGACGAATTTCATGGGCCTGCCACCTCGTTCAGGCGTAGAACCTTGGAGCCCCAGTCGCCCACGACCAGAGTGGAGATCGAAGCGGGTTCCACGTCGATCCGGTCATAGGCGTCGATCGGCATGCCGAGGTGGTAGAGGAGGGCGGCCTTGATCACATCGCCATGGCTCACGAGAACGACCGCCCGGCCTGCATGAAGGCTGCGCAGTTGTTCCATGACGCCGACAATGCGCGCTTGCGCTTCCAGCATCGTCTCTCCATCAGGAGGGCGGCTGGTGCTGCGCGAGCAGTTCCAGGACAGCCAGAGCGGATCCTGTCCCAGCGCATCGAAGCTCATGCCGGTCCAGCGACCGTAATCGATTTCGGTGATGGCGTCACGAACGTGAAGCCTCTGTCCAAGGCTCGCCGCGACGGGCTGGGCCGTTTCCAGAGCTCTCTCGAGGGGGCTTGCGCAGACGCAGGCCACATCGTCCCTCGCAAGACGCTCCGCCAAGCACTCCGCCAAGCGCTCGGCCTGGCCTTTCCCGACCGGGCCGAGCTTCACATTCGGCATGCGCCCGCACAGGATGGTGCCGACCCGATCATGGGCGGCATGGCGGACGAGGAAGAACGTGGTGGTCACCGCGACCCTCCCGCGCCCTAATCGCCATCGCCGCTGATGAAGCGGAGGGTTCTGTCGCGGGCCTCGTTGTCGGTGAATTGCTGCGGCGGAGACTTCATGAAGTAGCTCGACGGGCCCGTGAGAGCGCCCCCGATCCCGCGGTCCATGGCAAGCTTTGCGCAGCGCACGGCGTCGATCACGATGCCGGCAGAGTTCGGAGAGTCCCAGACCTCGAGCTTCACCTCCATATTGAGCGGAACGCCGCCGAAGGTGGTTCCCTCGAGACGGATGTAAGCCCATTTCCGGTCGGTGAGCCATGGCACGTGATCGCTCGGCCCCACATGGATGTCGCCTGCCGGGAGCGGAACGTCGAGCTGGCTCGAGACGGCCTGCGTCTTCGAGATTTTCTTCGACTCGAGACGCTCGCGCTCCAGCATGTTCTGGAAGTCGGTGTTGCCGCCGAAATTGAGCTGATAGGTGCGGTCGAGACGCACCCCACGCTCCCGGAACAGATTGGCGAGCACGCGATGGACGATGGTGGCGCCGACCTGGCTCTTGATGTCGTCGCCAATGATGGGGAGGCCGCGTTCCTCGAACCGTTTGCGCCATTCGGGGTTCGAGGCGATGAAGACCGGGATGCAGTTCACGAAGGCGCACCCTGCTTCGAGCGCCCGCTCAGCGTACCACTCGGTGGCCTTCTGCGAGCCCACGGGCAAGTAGGACACGAGAACATCGGTCTTGGACTCACGCAGGATCGCAGTGACGTCGGCTTCGTCGTGAGAGGATTCTTCGATCGTCTCGCGCAAATATTTGCCGAGCCCGTCCAGCGTCCTGCCTCGATTGACGATGATCCCGCTCTGTGGAACGGACGCGAAGCGCTGGGTATTGTTCGGCTCTGCGAAAATGGCCTCGGATACGTCGCGGCCGACCTTCGAGGCATTGACGTCGAAGGCAGCAGACACTTCGACGTCTCTGATATGATATCCGCCGAGCTCCACGTTCATCAGGCCGGGCACGGGCTCGTTGCCGATCGCATCCTTGTAGTAGGAGAGTCCCTGCACGAAGGACGAGGCGCAGTTGCCGACGCCCACGATGCCGACGCGGACCTTCCTCGAACTCATGACGGATCTCCCATGTATGGCCGGCCGGATGCTGTCTTGTCAGGCAAAAGTATATATGCGGCCGCAGGCATCCGACCTGGGCCTTCTCCTAAGCTTGGCCTCCAACGTTTGAAGAAGGTTCCTTGTTCCGTCCGGAAACCGCGTCTGTGACTCTTGTCTTCACGGCTGTGCGCCCAAACTACTGCCCTGAGGGAAGGAACAAAGATGATCCCTCGGAGTTTGTTGAACGCAATCTCAAGCTTCTGAAGGGGATATGTGGCGCAGCCCGCCATTGGCGAGGCCTGCTGCAATGCCTGCTCTCGGACTGGACCATGCGTCGGCTCTGCGTCGCATCTCCAGCTTGGGACTGGGCAGTCGTCTCCTGCCCGATCCATTGGCGCTCAGACCAGGAACAAATCTGGAGACATCTCGTGACGGATACGATCCTTATTACCGGTGGTGCAGGTTTCATCGGACGATACGTTGCGCGGGCGTGCCTTGACCGTGGTCATGAGGTTCGTGTGCTCGACAGCCTCATCGAGCAGGTCCATGGCGACAGAACCCAGGCCGACGGGCTCGATCCGGACGTGGAGGTCGTTGTCGGAGACGTCCGTGACGAGGCGGCGCTCCTGCGGGCGCTCAAGGGCGTAACGAAGGTCGTCCATCTTGCGGCCGAGGTTGGCGTCGGTCAGAGCATGTATGCGGTCGACCGTTATGTCTCCGTGAACGATTACGGCACGGCCGTGCTGTTCCAGCAGCTCATCGACAATCCGGTGAAGCGGGTCGTGGTCGCGTCTTCCATGAGCATCTATGGCGAAGGTCTCTATCGCGACGTCGATGGCCGAATCCATGAGGATGTCGTCCGCAAGCCGCGTGCAGGCGAGAACGATCCGTGGGATCCTCTGGATGAGCAGGGGCGGCCTCTCATCCCGGTGCCGACACCCGAATGGAAGAAGCCGGCCCTGGCGTCGGTTTACGCGCTGTCGAAATATGTCCAGGAGCGCCTGACGCTGACCCTGTGTCCGGCCTACGGGATGGAAGGCGTGGCTCTCCGGCTCTGGAATGCCTATGGGCCTGGGCAGGCCCTGTCCAACCCCTATACGGGGGTTCTCGCCATCTTTGCGTCGCGGCTCCACAACGGCCAGCCTCCGATGATCTTCGAGGACGGTCAGCAGCGCCGGGACTTCGTTCACGTGGAAGACGTGGCGCAGGCCTTCGTTCTGGCCCTGGAGCATGAGAGGGCGCCTGGCGGCGTCTACAATGTCGGAAGCGGACAGGATCGTACCGTCTCCGAAGTCGCGCAGCTTCTGTCCGAAGCAATGAACCGGCCGATGGCGCCGGAGATTGCCGGCAAGGCGCGTATCGGCGATATCCGCCACTGCATCGCCGATATCAGTCGGATCCAGCAGGAACTTGGCTACGCGCCCCGAAAAGACTTCACCGAGGGCCTGGCGGAGCTCGCCGAATGGGTCGCCAAGCAGGAAGCCAAGGATCTCGTCAATGAAGCTCGCAAGGAGCTTGAAGCCCGGGGCCTCGTGGCATGAAAGCATCAGACGCATCGGCTGCCGCACCGGCCGTCCTTCGCCGCCGTCCCATTCTGGTGACAGGCGGCGCCGGCTTTATTGGATCCAATCTTGCCGACCATTTCGCCACTGAGGGGCACGATGTTCTGATCTACGACGCTTTGGCTCGGCCCGGCGTCGAACGTAATCTCGAATGGCTCAAGAAGCGGCACCCGAGCAGGATCTCAAGCGTGATCGGCGACATCCGCGACGAGACATCCGTTGCCGAGGCGACACGCGATGCTCAGGCCGTGTTCCACATGGCGGCCCAGGTTGCCGTGACGACCAGCCTGACGGACCCTCGCGCTGACTTCGAGATCAACATCCGCGGAACCTTGAATGTGCTCGATGCCCTCAGGCAGCGCGGCGATCGTGTTCCTCTGATCTTCGCCTCGACGAACAAGGTCTATGGCGACCTTGCCGATGTGGAGCTGGAGAAGACGAACGACGCCTACAAGCCGCGCAGCCCCGCAGTCCGGAATGCGGGAATCGGCGAAAGCAGACCTCTCGACTTCCATACGCCGTACGGTTGCTCGAAGGGAGCGGCGGATCAGTATGTGCTGGACTACGCGCGCTCCTTCGGAATTCCGACCTGCGTCATGCGCATGAGCTGCATCTACGGGCAGCGGCAGATGGGAACGGAGGACCAGGGATGGGTCGCCCATTTCCTGATCCGCGCTCTCAAAGGCGAACCCATCACGATCTACGGCGACGGCTGCCAGGTTCGCGACGTGCTCGATGTTTCCGATGCGGTTGCCGCATACGCCTCGGCGTGGAAGCGGATCGATACGGTTCAGGGGCGGGCTTTCAATCTCGGCGGAGGCCCGGCAAACGCGATCAGCCTGCGTCAGCTCATCACCCACATCGAGGATGTCATCGGTCGTTCGGTCGAGACGATCTACGCTGAATGGCGTGCCGGCGACCAGCGCTACTACGTCTCGGACACCCGCCTCGCCACGCGCGATCTCGGCCTGAAGGAACCGATCTCCTGGCTCACGGGCGTGGCTGCTCTCGCGGCATGGCTGCAGGATGAGAATGGGCTCGCGCGCTCGAATTCTCTGCCTTCCTCCGTTCAGAATGCCGAGGCTCTGTCATGAGGACCCATGTTGCCTGCGGGTTGCGTGACAACGAGAGACGCCATGGCATGGCCTGACGGTGTAGCAGGTCTGCATGTGCTGATGACAGCAGATGCGGTCGGCGGGGTCTGGCAATACGCGCTCGATCTCAGCGATGGTCTGCGTGCACACGATGTCAGCACCACGATCGCCGTGCTCGGGCCTCCTCCATCGGCCGATCAGCAGGCGGCGGCTCAAGCCTCGGGTGCGACCCTTGTGATGACGGGCCTCTCGCTGGACTGGACCGCCCAATCCCCGCATGAGGTCGAGGAAGCCGGCGAAGCGATTGCCCGTCTCGCCGCGGACCTTCGCCCGGATCTCGTTCATCTCAACGCGCCGGCGCTGGCTGCTCGCGCGAACTTCGACATTCCTGTCGTGGCCGTGTGTCACTCTTGCGTTGCGACCTGGTGGCAGGCTGTGAAAGGCGGCTCCCTGCCGGAGGAATTCGTATGGCGGACCGAACTCGTCAAGAGAGGCTATGCGTCTGCCGGCCGCCTCCTGGCGCCGACCCTCGCATTCGCTCACGCCACGGCGAAGGCCTATGAACTCTCCCAGGTCCCGAGTGTCGTGAGAAATGGCAGGCGACCCGCGCCGGTCTCGGCAAGCGGGCCAAACGGCGATTTCGTCTTCACGGCTGGGCGCCTCTGGGACGAGGGTAAGAACTTTGCAGGCGTCGACCGCCTTGCATCCCGTCTCGCCATACCGGTTCTCGCCGCCGGATCGGTTCAAGGACCCAATGGCGCGAAAGCTCAGGCCGCTCATGCCAGAGTGCTCGGCCAGTTGAGCGACATGGAGGTTGCCCGGCACCTGAGCGGCAAGCCGATCTTCATCTCGCTGGCGCGATATGAGCCCTTCGGTCTTGCCGTTCTGGAAGCCGCCCAGATGGGATGCGCCTTGATCCTTTCCGACATACCGACGTTCCGGGAATTGTGGAAGGATGCCGCGCTGTTCGTCGATCCGGACGACGAGAGCGCCGTTATCGAGGCAACCGAACGCCTTGTCCGGGATCCGGAAACCCGCCGCGTCCTAGGGAGCGCTGCACGAGCACGCGCCGACGCCTACACCATCGAAGCCATGAGTGCCGGGGTTCTGAGCGCGTATCGGTCCCTCCTGGAACCGAAGCCCTCGCGATCCCCCCTTGAGGGAGCCGCTGCATGAAGTTCGTGTATTTCACCCATTCCCTCGCCTCGTGCTGGAACCATGGCAACGCGCATTTCCTGCGCGGCGTCCTGCGAGAACTCGTTCATAGAGGGCATGCTGTCGCCGCCTACGAGCCACGGGGAGCCTGGAGCCTCGAGAACCTCCTCAAGGATCATGGAGATGCAGGGCTCGATGCCTATCGCAGCCTCTACCCTGAATTGTCCTCGGACGTCTTCGACCCGGACCTGGACATCGAGGAGGCCCTTGCCGATGCCGACGTGGTGATCGTTCATGAATGGAACGAACCATGGCTGGTCGCAGCGATTGGAAAAGTGCGCCGGCAGGGCGGCCGGTTCACGCTCCTGTTCCATGACACGCATCACAGAGCCGTCAGCGATCCCGATGCCATTCGTCAGTTCGATCTCGACGGCTATGACGGCGTCCTCGCATTCGGGGAAACTCTCGCGGAGGTCTATCGACGCTGGGGCTGGGGAGATCGGGTCCATGTCTGGCACGAGGCTGCCGATACAAGGCTCTTTCACCCGCCTGCGCGTGACGTGGGGCGGAACGGCCTGGTGTGGATCGGCAACTGGGGTGACGGCGAGCGAAGCGCGGAGCTCGAAAGCTTCCTGTTCCGCCCCGCCCAGGCGGTCGGCCTTCCTCTCGATATCTACGGCGTGCGGTATCCTGACGAGGCGCTGCGCATGCTGGCGCGCTATGGCGTCACCTATCGCGGCTGGCTGCCGAACGCCCGGGCTCCCGAGGTGTTCGCGCGCCATGTGGCGACCGTTCACGTACCGCGGCGGTTCTATGTCGAGGTGCTCCCAGGCATTCCGACGATTCGCGTCTTTGAGGCTCTTGCCTGCGGGATTCCGCTGATCTCCGCGCCCTGGCGCGACTCCGAAGGCTTGTTCAATCCCGGATCTGATTTCCTCGTTGCCGAGAATGAGACGCAGATGGAACGCCATATGAAGGCGGTTCTCCATGATCCGGACCTGCGCAAGTCGCTGGTGGAGAATGGCCTCGACGCCATTCGCAGCCGGCATTCCTGTGCTCATCGCGCCGAACAGCTCCTCTCTCTTCTCGCAGATCATGGCGCCGCGTCGCCAATGGAGATGTCCGCATGAAAATCGCCTTTTATGGCTCCAGCCTTCTGTCCTCGTATTGGAATGGTGCCGCCACCTATTATCGTGGTCTCCTGAGCGACCTCGCCCGCCGTGGCTACAGCATCACGTTCTACGAGCCGGATGCGTTCGACCGCCAGAAGCATCGGGATATCGAGCCGCCGGACTGGGCGGAGGTGAAAGTTTATCCTGCGACGGTCGAGGCCATGCGTGGAGTCGTGTCGGAGGCGGCAAGGGCCGATGTCGTGGTCAAGGCTTCCGGCGTCGGTGTTTTCGACAGCGAGTTGCTGGAAGGGATCGTTGCAGCGTCTCGTCCCGACGCGATCCGCATCTTCTGGGATGTTGACGCGCCTGCAACCCTCGCTGAACTGCGCGGAAGCCCCGATCATCCGCTGCATCGCGCAATGCCGGCTCTCGATCTTGTGCTGACCTATGGCGGCGGTCCGCCGGTGATTGACGCCTATGAGAGCTTCGGCGCCCGCCAGTGCATCCCGATCTACAATGCCTGCGATCCGTCGACCCATCATCCCGTCCCGGCGGATGATCGCTTTCGGGCAGATTTGTCCTTCCTCGGCAATCGTCTGCCCGATCGCGAGGCTCGTGTGGAGCAGTTCTTTCTGGAGCCCGCCGCCCAGCTCCCGGACCGTCAATTCCTGATAGGCGGCAATGGCTGGGAAACAAAGGGAATGCCGTCGAACGTCCGTCACATCGGCCATGTTTACACGCGCGACCATAACGCCTTCAACACAAGCCCGCTGGCGGTTCTCAACATTGCCCGCGACTCGATGGCAAGCACCGGATATTCGCCCGCAACCCGCGTTTTCGAGGCTGCGGGAGCCGGAGCGTGCCTGATCACGGATGCCTGGATCGGCCTGGAGTTGTTCCTGAAGGAAGGAGAAGAGGTGCTGGTGGCCCGCGACGGCAGGGATGTCGCTGACCATGTCGAGGCCCTTAACCCCGAGCGTGCCCGCGCGATCGGCGCCGCGGCGAGGGAGCGGATCATGGCTGAGCACACGTATACCCGCCGCGGCGCCGAGGTGGATGCGATTCTGCGCCAGGAAGTCTCCCGGAAGCGCGAGAGGAGCGTGGCGTGACCAAGCTCCGCGTCGTTGTCCTGGGATTGAGCCTGTCCTCCTCATGGGGGAACGGCCATGCGACAACCTTCCGCGCGCTGTTGAGGGCTTTCGCGGCGCGGCATCACGATGTGCTTTTCCTGGAGCGCGACGTGCCGTGGTATGCCTCTCATCGCGATCTGAAGGATCCTGACTTCTGCCGGCTGGAGTTCTATTCCAGCCTGGAGGATCTCAAGCGATACCAGGAAGCGATCAAGGAAGCCGATGCGGTCATTGTCGGCTCCTATGTGCCGGACGGTGTCGAGGTCGGCCGCTACGTCCAACAGACAGCCCAGGGCGTCGTGGCGTTCTATGACATCGACACGCCCGTGACGCTCGCGAAACTGGCGAGGGGCGACTACGAGTACCTCGCGCCCGGCCTGATCCCGGATTACGACGTCTACTTCTCGTTCACCGGAGGGCCGACGCTCGACGTGCTGATGGCGAACTACGGTTCGCCCGCCGCCCGGGCGCTTTATTGTTCGGTCGATCCCGAAGCATATCCGAGCCTTGACGAGGAGAAGCGCTGGGATCTGAGCTATCTCGGGACTTACAGTCCCGACCGGCAGCCGACCCTGGAGCGGCTCCTGATCGAGCCGGCCCTGCGAGCGCCTCATCTTCGTTTCGTCGTTGCCGGCCCCCAATATCCGGCAGACATCGCTTGGCCGGAAAACGTCGAGCGCATCGATCATGTGCCTCCGAGCGGCCACCCGGCCTTTTATGCGCGGAGCCGCTATACTCTCAACGTGACCCGGGCCGACATGATCAGGGCAGGGTACAGCCCGAGCGTTCGCCTGTTCGAGGCCGCAGCCTGTGGAACGCCGATCATCTCCGACATGTGGGACGGAATCGAGACGCTTCTCGAACCTGATCGGGAGATCGTGCTGGCGCGCCAGTCTGACGATGTTCTCACGGTTCTCGCTACTTGGCCCGACGACAGGAGAAGGGACCTGGGAAGCCGAGCACGGCTCCGCATTCTCGAAGAGCATACATCGGCTCACCGTGCCGCATCGATGGAGCGGGATCTTTTCGAAGCCCTTCGAAGCCGACGTCAGGAACGGCCGCTCGCTTTGGCAGTTGAGTCCTGATGCTATGAATAGATTCAAGCGAGGCATTGAACAAATGCCAGGCTTTGCGGTTGGGGCAGAGTAGGTTTGTACCTTGAGACCCTCTGAAGGTCTGAGAAGGAGCGTTCTCATGAAGAATGGCACAAGTAAGCATGTTCTCGTAGCCGGTGGGGCCGGATTCCTTGGGTCGCACCTCTGCGATGCTCTTCTCAGCGAAGGTGCTCATGTGACCGTCCTCGACAATTTTCAAACGGGTCGAAAGCAGAATATCCGCCATTTGGAGCGGGAGCCGCGCTTCGATGTCATCGACAGCGATATCATCAAGCCTCTGCCGACCCGGCTGCGGTCGAAGCGGCTGAAGGTCGATCAGGTCTTCAATCTTGCCTGTGCAGCCTCCCCTCCGCATTATCAAGCCGATCCGGAGCACACGATGCTGACGAGCGTCGTGGGCACGCACAATCTTCTCACGTTCGCTGAGGCGACAGGTGCCCGCTTCTTTCTCGCTTCGACCAGCGAAATCTATGGCGATCCGGAAGTGCACCCGCAGACGGAGAGCTATTGGGGCAACGTCAATCCGACCGGGCCGCGCGCATGTTATGACGAAGGCAAGCGCGCCGCCGAGACGCTGACCTTCGACTTCGACCGTGCAGGAAGGGCCGACGTTCGCGTGGCGCGGATCTTCAATACCTATGGCCCGCGCATGCGTGCCGACGACGGCCGCGTCGTGTCCAACTACATCTGCCAGGCTCTTGCAGGCGAAGAGATCACGGTCTACGGGGACGGAAGCCAGACACGATCGTTCTGCTACGTGTCCGACCTCGTCGATGGTTTCTTGCGCCTGATGGCCTATGACGGCCCGTTCCCGGGTGCGGTCAACCTCGGCAACCCGGTCGAGCTCACCGTGGGTGATCTGGCCGAGAAGGTTCTCGCCATGACCGGCTCTTCTTCCCGCGTTGTCACGCGGCCTTTGCCGGTCGATGATCCGCGCCGCCGGCGTCCCGACATATCCCTGGCCAAGAAACTCCTCGGATGGTCGCCACGCACAGCGCTGGATACTGGCTTGGGAGCGACGATTGCCTGGTTCTCGGACGAACAGGCCAATGACGGCACGTTGCCTCGCAAGATACCGGCTGTCGGAGGTACGATCTCGGCCGGACAAGTCTAGAGCATTTTTCGGCGAAGTGGACCCGGTTCGCCGTCAAACATGCGGCAAGCCAAAGAAGAGAGGTGATTCCACGCCAGGGGAAACAGCTCTAAGGCCCTGCGACAGACATAGACGGCCCATAGGGGCGCGCTGGATAACCAACAGCGCGCCCTTGTTCGTTCGGGATCGATGGCGGAGCGGGACGCCTCAGGCATCGACATGAAAGAAGGCGCCCCCCGGGGAAGCGCCTTCTCTGGTCGTTCTTCCGGTGATCAGCTCTTCGCGACCCCGATCGTGTCGGCCATCCGTGCGCCACGAACGCCCATGGGCTGGTCGGTGCCTTCGGTTGTATCCTTCGCCGTCTGGTGCTCCATCTCCGAGTTGATCTCGGCACCCAGCAAGACGACGATTGTCGACAGCCAGATCCAGGTCATGAAGCCGATGACGGCGCCAAGCGAGCCATAGGTCTCGTTGTAGCTTCCGAAATTCGCGACATACCATGAGAACAGCATGGAGACGGCAAGCCACAGGACCGCAGCGATGATCCCGCCGGGCGTGACCCACCGCCACTCTGCCTTGTCACGGCTCGGCCCGAACCGGTAGATCAGCGATAAGCCCAGCACGACTCCGATCAGCAGAATCGGCCAGCGCGCAAGGGATACCAGCCATTCGGCTCCTGAGCCCAGGCCGATGAAGTTGAGCACGATCGGCAGAACGATGATTCCGGTGAGGGCGACAAGAATGAAGACGATCGCTCCCAAGGTGAAGGACAGGGACATCAGGTTCAGTTTGATGAAGCTTCTCTTCTCCTCCTCGCCATAGACGATGTTGAGGGCGTCGAAGATGGCCTTCATGCCGGCATTGGCGCTCCACAGGGACAAGCCAAGACCGAAGATGAAGCCGAACCCGAGAGCACCGCCGCCCTTGGACGCGATACGGGTGACCTGTTCGCGGATGATGTCGAGCGCACCCCCGGGCAACACGCCCGACAGGGTATTGAGATGATCCTGGATCGTGGCCGGATCGGCAAAGAGGCCGTAGATGGAGACAAGGGCTGCGATCGCCGGAAAGAGCGCCAGCAGGGCGTAGTAGGTGACGCCGGCCGCAACCGACATGATGCGGTCTTTGCCGAACTCTTCATAGGTGCGCCACAGGATGTCTTTCCATCCTTGGGCTGGGATCTCCGTTGGCGTGTCGGCGCTCCGCCCGCGCCCCTTCTCGGCAGCTGCCTGCGGCGGGGCATGCTGCTTCTCGCCCAAGTCTGAATCGCTCCGTCGGTCCTGACGGCGGGTCGATGCCGGTTGCGACGACGATCGTCCTGTTTGGACGGGATCCGCGCGATCCCCTCCGACAACGAGCCGAAGGAGGGCCCATCCGAGCACCACGGCCCACATGGTCGTGACAGTCGAGGTTGAGGAGGATTGCCTCCCTCCAAGTTGCTGAATTGCCGGATTATTCGCCATGATCGACACTGCCTCGGTTGTCGGGTGCAGGCCGAACGGCCTGGTTCAACCGTAAACCTTCCGAATTACTCAGTGGTTCCACGCACTTATTGAGTGGAGACGGTCCTGAACTACTCACCATAAGGTTTGGTCTTGATCTGCATTGCAGAGGCGGAGAGCCGGTTCGTCGGTTTTGCACGACCGCATTTGATCGGACGCTTTAACCCGGATGCAAGACTCTCTGGACCAGTGTCTCCCTCGATCCACGAGGAGGGTCTGAGATGGACGAGTGGTCAGGACGCAAGTGGGAGCCAGTCACGGAGGAGCGTCTGCTTCGGGCGATCGATGTGCTGGTCGATATCGCGAAGGAGCACGGGCCGGCTTTCAATCCGGTCCTTGAAACGGTCCGCCAGGAGCTGCACGAATTCCGCTCCCGGACGAAGCCCATGGCCGAGCAGGCAGAGCAAGCCCCTGTCCGCAAGGCAGGCTGAGCCCGCTGCTGCCACGGAACCTGTGAGGGGGCACCGCCATTTGTCCAGCTGTCGGGCGGTGCTTCCCTCAGGAGGGTTCATCAGGCGGGCTGAAGCTGCTCCTCGCGCACGAGGCGCTCCGGGCCTTGCTGGTTGCCTTTGATGTGGTACTGAAAGCCGCTGCTGTCGGCAGGGAGAAGTCGGATCACCTCCCAGGTGTCTTGAGGCTGGACGACGTCGATGGTCGCAACCATGTTCAGGAAGGCCTCGACGGTGTTGGTGCTGGCAAGCTTGACCATTCGCACCTGATCTCCGACCTTGTACTTGTGCGATGCCATGTCTCTGGATTCCCGCTCAAAAACCTACCTGAGCTGTAGGAACTAACATAAGTTAGTTTCGTTCCATGGCTCATGATGAACAAATATTCAGAGGACACTCCGGTTGTTCTGCTCGTCGAGGATGAACTCCTCGTGCGGATGGCGGCGGCCGGCGATTTGGAAGATGCCGGCTTTCATGTGCTGGAAGCGGCCAATGCCGATGTAGCCCTTGCGGTTCTGGAAACCTGCTCCGACGACGTCCAGGTGCTTTTTACCGACATCGACATGCCGGGATCCATGAATGGACTTGATCTGGCTGAAAATGTCCAGCAACGGTGGCCGCACATCTCGCTCCTGATCTCGTCTGCCTATCACAAGCCCACCCCCGGGCAGATCCCCGATGACGGCCGTTTCGTCCCGAAGCCGTATTCCAGCGAAGACGTGGTTCAGCACATCCGTGAACTCGTGACGAGCCAATAGGCCGGGCGGGCATCGGAGTGGCCAACGCGCAGCTTGAAGGTCCCCGGCGACAGGATCAGACTCCCCCGTGACGGATCGTGATCTTCATGACGAAGTCACGCGCTCCGCCGGGCTGAATGAGAACAATGCCTGGCTTAGTGGACAATTCACCATCGAAGCCTTCCGGATCCGCATGACCCTGCCAAGGTTCGATGCAGATGAAGCCGGCGCCAGGCTTGGTCCAGATGCCCAGATGCGGCATCCCTGAGAAGTCGACACGGATCGATCCGCCCTGTGGCGCTCCATAGACGACCGATCGGCTTTCGAGGCGGTCGAAGACAAGAGCATCCGCCTCAAACAGCGCGTCGTCCAGTAAGAGCGTTCCATCGCGAACGGGGCTCGTCTCGGCTTTGCTGCTGATCAGACCGTCGACCGGCCGGCGAATTGGAGCGGGCTCCTCGCGCTCGAAACGAATTGCGTGTGCCTCCCGCGGCGCCCCAAACGGCAGCGGCCATCGAAAGGCCGGGTGAAATCCGAATGAGACCGGCATGGCGGCCGAGCCGGAATTGGTGACTGAAGCTGCGATCGTCAGCGTCGTTCCGTCGATCGTGTAGGAAACGTCGAGTTGGAAGGGAAACGGATACTGCCGAAGCGTGGCCTCGTCGGAATGCAGGCGGAACAGGCACCGGGACGGCTCGACCTCTTTGATCTCGAACCGGGATCCCCGTGCAAAACCATGCTTTGGCAGCTCATATTCGGAGCCATCGACTTGGATCCGATCATTGCTCACACGGCCGACGACGGGAAAGAGAAGTGGGGAGCGCCCAGTCCAGAAGGCAGGATCGCCGTCCCACAGAAGGTCCCGGCCCCGCTCGTCCTGAAGCCGAACGAGCTCTGCGCCTTTATCGGACACCTGAGCCCGGAGTTGGGGGCTCGCAATCGTAACGCTCATCGGAACAAGTCCTCGCTTGGCCGACCACCTTAGCACGGAGCGGGGCGTGGAGCCGATCACGGCGTGAGGGTATCGACAGATTTGATGAATGGCCCTTGGAGCGGCTTTCACCAAGCCTGAGCATCAGCGCGCAACCCTGACGAGTGGGGGTAGAACTTGCGCCAAGTCATTTGGGTTGAAGGGCTTTTCCCAGCACGGGACTGACGAGTAAGCCTGCGGAACGGAGGCCGGTGCATAACCCGTCGCAAACACGAACGGAATGCCTTGCTCGATCAGGGCGTCGGCGACAGGGAAGACGGCCGCGCCACGCAGGTTGATGTCGAGCACGGCCGCATCGACCTGCTCCGAAGACGAGAGCAGGGCCAGAGCTTTCTCCCGGTCAGAAGCAGGTCCGATGACCGTGGCGCCTAGTCTTTCCAAAGCCAGAGCCATGTCCTCGGCAATGAAATACTCGTCCTCGACCACGAGGATTCGACAATCCTGCAATGCCTGCGTGCTTTCAGAGACCGCCATGCGCCTACTCCTCTGCCAAACAACCTCGCGATGGGGCAGTCTTCTTGATAGGCTGGCTTGAGCATTAAAAGGAATAACATAAGTAAGCCCTGGAGGTTCCTCCCGGACCAGAAATGCTCGGGGAAGCTCAAACTCCTAAGGACGGTGATGGGCTTGGCCCGGCTGCCAGTACGGCCGGTTGGGCTGCGTTGCCGCCCGGCGTGCCATATCCCTCCGCCCTCTGCCCCTAGCGCATCGTGCGGAAAAGTGGATCCGGTTTTCCGTTCTGACCGATGCTCTCATTCAAGAAGAAAGCATCGGATCTGATCCCAAAAGTGGGTCCACTTTTGGGTCCGATGCTCTAGCGGCTCAAGAGTTCCATGTTTCTCTCAGATCGGGGCTTTATGAGCATTCTGTCCCACTGCATCAAGAGATCCGGGACATGGGACGCCGCCATGGGCTTCGCATAGAGGTAGCCCTGCGCATGATCACATCCCAGATCACGCAGGCGCCGGGCTTGACCATGCGTCTCCACGCCCTCCGCCGTCACCTGCAATTGCAGGCTTCTGCCAAGGCCGATGACGGCCGCCGTGATCGCCTCGTCGCCGGAATCATGCTCGAGATCACGGATGAAGCTTCTATCGATCTTGATGTGGTCGACGGGAAACTGCTTCAGGTGTGTCAGCGAGGCATAGCCGGTTCCAAAATCGTCGAGCGCAATCTGAATGCCGTGTTCCCGAAACTGTGCGAGAGCCGAGGCGACGTTGCTGGAGTTCCTCCCCAGGAGCACGGTCTCCGTGACCTCGACCTCGAAGACCCTGGGCGGAATTTTTAGCCAGTCGAACGTTCTCAACATGCCGTCGACCAGCCCCGACTGGCCGAACTCAGCCGGCGACAGGTTCAGCGCGATGCGGCCGAAAGGGAGGTCCTGATCAAGCCACTGACGCACATCCGCTGCGATCTTCGAGATCAGAGCCTTCCCGATCGATATTGCTGTTTCATGGTCCTCGAAGACGGCCCCGAAGGTGTCGGGAGTCAGAACGCCTTTCGTTGGATGCTGCCAGCGCGCCAGGGCCTCAAGGCCGACGATTTCGCCTGTCGAGAGATTCACTTTCGGCTGGTAGAACGGAATGATCTGATCGCTTTCGACCGCCTCTCGCATCCCTCGTCCCAAAGAGACGCGCTGTTCGAGAACTCTCCGCATGTCCGGCGAGTACGTGACGACTCTGTTGCGCCCCTGAGATTTTGCCTGGTACATGGCAATATCCGCATCTTTGACCAGTTCCGTCGGCGTCCCATCGTGATCTGGGAACGCCGCGACGCCGATGCTTACGCGACTGATGAGGGTTCGCTTCCGGTATGTGAAAGGCTTGCGCAGCATATCTGAAATCAAGGTGCCCAAACGCGCGGCGTTTTCGAGCTTGAGGGGATCGACAACCAGCACCGCGAACTCATCTCCACCGACCCGAGCCACGGTATCACAAGCGCGAACCATGGCCGAGAGACGACGGGCCGTCTCCTGCAGCAGCGCGTCACCCGCATCATGACCAAGCGTGTCGTTGATGTCCTTGAAATCATCCAGGTCGATCAGCAGGAGGCTGACGCTCGTGCCGCCCTTCTGGGCGGAAGCGAGGGCGGCCTCAAGCCGACGTTGGAAGAGATTGCGGTTGGGAAGACCCGTAAGCGCGTCGTGATTGGCCGAGCGCCAGATTTCCTCCTCGGCTTCCTTTTGCTCGCTGATATCGAACGTGACACCTACGATCCGATCGGTCCCGGCTCTCTCGGCCCGCGCTCGGAGCCATCGAATCTCACCGTTCGGCAGTACGTAACGGCACTCCACGGCGTCGGAACCGCGGATCTGGATCCGTTGAAGGAACTCTTCGACCCTCTGATGGTCGTCCGGATGGACACCCGTCATGAAGGTTCTATCAGTGCCAGGCGTGACGCCCAGGAGTGCAAGCGCATTCTCAGACCGCGTGGTGGCACCTGTCTGCGGATTGAACTCCCACGCCATCATATGCGCGGCTTTCAAGGCGAGACGCAAACGTTCTTCACTTTCCCTCAGAGCCTGCTCTGACTGCTTGCGCTCGTGAATATCCATGGCAATGCCGAACCATTGCTCAACCTTGCCGTGCTCATTCTTGAGCGGTTGCCCTCGGATGATGAACCAACGATGCATCCCATCCGACGCACGTCGCAGCGGCATCTCAAGTTCGAACGATTGACCGCCGCGAAGAGCGCCGTCCCACATCTCGGAAGCCCGCTCGCGATGGAGCGGGTGGATCACCGTGAACCAGCCTTTTGGCGTCGAGGCGGGACCGGGCCCTGCATATTCATGCCAAACATCGTTGCAGTATGTGAGTTCCCCGTCCGGATCGCTGAACCAGACCACCTGCGGAGACGTAAAGGAGAGGGGCATGACGTCCATGAGCGTGCGAAGGCGCTTCTCGCTCTTTCGGAGGCTCTGCTCTGCTCGGCGGAGCTCCGTCACGTCGCGGGAGATGCACAGATACGCTTGTGGAGTCCCATCGCGCCCCATGATGGGCGTGACCACCACGTCCCACCATCTCTGCCCCCCTGCCGTTGTCGCACAAGGGCCCTGAAAACGTCCAATCCCGCCCGATTTCGCTTTCTCGAGCGCTTCACACGCCTCTCTCTCGGCGACACCGCTCCAGAGATCAGCCCAGCTGCGACTTTCGATCGTACTGAAATCCGCCACATCCATCGCGCGCAAACCGCTTTGGCTCATGAAGCGAAGGCCACCTTTGAGGTCGAAGACTTTGATGCAGTCGTCGGAGCCGGCCAGCAGACGCCGCGTAAACTCCTCGCGGTCTGCGGCCGCCCTGTTGGCGAGCTTCAGCTCCAGTTGACACATCACCGCGCCCGCGAGGGCCGTCAAAGCGTGCTCCTGTTGCTCGCTCAAACCCTTCGGGCGTGCTTCGTGGCCGAGCACGCACAGCATCCCCAGCGGAAGGCCGTCCTTCGTTTTAAGAGGTGCTCCCGCGTAGAATGAAAACTTGGAACGTCCGTTGGCTAACGGATGATTCTGAAATCGAGGATCGGTTGCCAGGTCTGAAACAACAAACACTCCCGGATGCAGCATCGCATGGTTGCATATCGAGATCTCGCGAGGCGTCTCTGAGATCTCGAGGCCGATCCGCGCCTTGAACCACTGCCTGTGCTCATCCAGGAAGGAGATGAATGCCGTTTCCGTCTTGCAGATCTCTGCTGCAACTTTTGCGATGCTGTCGAATTCGAGCTCCGCTTCGGTATCAAGGATGTCGAATTGATGAAGGGCAGCAAGGCGGTCGACCTCGTTCCAACGAGGTGCATCGCAGTGGCCAGGACATTCTACCATTCTGAAATCGCCCACGCCGAAGCATACAAGTTGCTCAGGAGATGTCGGAGCCCAACGGACACAGCAGAATGGCGTCATGCCTCGAGGACATCTCGATCTGCCGCTGATGGAACATCCGGGCTCACAACCGGTAAAATGGCAAAGCGTCATGCTGGCCCGTCAATCAGGCCTGCCATAGTGCTGACGTTGGTTCTGTCTGCAATAAACTGAACTATATTCAACCCTGGGATAGCCGCCAGTTACGGTTGAGGTCAAGCAGCGGCGAAAGCTCCCTCGCCATTACGGTTAACAGGACCTACGCGGACCGGCGGACGTTCAACGGGCGTGCGGCCTTGCCCGACGGCCTCCGTCGGGCCGCAAGTCCAATAACGGGACGCGCGCGAGAGGAAGTCCGCTCCGCGCAATCTTCATCAGATACGAAGCGATGCGGGATTCGATCCTGGTGCGGGCTCCGGTTCAGGATTGCGATGAGCCGAGACCATTCGCGGCCGGGACCGGTCGTCAGCGGATTCGCCTGGAACGGTCGGGCGCCACGGATCGAGCGGGACAGGCGGATACGTGGTTCCACGTAGAGAAAAACTGCGGACACTACGTAGATATTTCGTGTCATCGGCGGCCAGCCTGCGCCGGTGACTGCAATTCTGCAACATCGGAATGGTAAAAAGCACTGGATTGTCAGCCTGTTGCTCCTGCGATCCGGAGAGGCCGCTGCCCCTGACCCTCACCGAGAGGCCCCTTAAGAGCTGCTTAAGGTTTGTTAAACGGCATTAACCATAACCTCGGGGTCGCTCCCATTATTTACGTATTGTCCGTCATGGGGGCAAAATATACATTCTCCACATCGCCGAATGACGTGGATATCCAAAGTAAATATATCCCTGGCGAAAAGCAAAAATGTGAAGAACGCACTTAATTATTAAGGCGGGGCAGAATAAAATGTATATCGTCGTCGATGACCGGCAGATGGTTACGTCTGGATATGTTGCAAGCTTCAAGCGCGAAGGCATATCCTCCCTTGGCTTGTACGCTAACGAATTCACCGACTGGCTGGAATCGGCATCCGACGCCGATCTCGAAGCGGTTCAAGGCTTCGTCCTTGGGAGCTTCGAAGAGCGGGTCCATTCTGCCGAAAGCATCCGCCGCTATTCCAAAGCCCCTATTATCGCTTTGAGCGATGTTCGGTCCCTCGAGGAGACCCTGGAACTCTTCACGGCGAAATTTGACGACGTCGTCCGCAAACCCGTCCATGTTCGCGAGATCCTCGCCCGGTCGGAAGCCGTGTGGCGTCGGGTCAATGCGGGTGCCGGAAAGAAGATGCACAACGACGCCGACCGGTTGAAGGTCTTCTTCGATGGTCGCGATCCGGAGGTCGACGGGATGCCTTTGGCGCTTCCGCGCCGCGAGCGGCATATCCTCGAATACCTGGTCCGCAAGAGAGGACATCGTCTGACCAAGAAGCAGATCTTCGACGCGGTCTATGGGATCTACAGCGACGACGTCGAGGACAGCGTCGTGGAAGGGCACATCAGCAAATTGCGGAAGAAGCTTCGGCAACGTCTTGGTTATGACCCTATCGATGCCAAGCGGTATATCGGCTATTCCTACGTCGGGGCAGCTTCATAGGTCTGCCCGTCGGAGGCTCCGTTCAGCGATCCGCGGCCGATAACCACCGGCCAGCGAAATCCCTGATATGTCGTGATTGCAGCAATCCCCCGCGGGCCCGAGCCCTCGCGGGGTTTTTTGTGTTGTCGCCATGATGCGGGAACGAGAGCCCGCCGCGGGAAATGCGCGGACCGTGGATCGCTGCTCGGCGGACGCAGCGCATGGACGGCATGGAACCTGGACCGGCAAAGGGTCTTTCCATCGATCAGTGCGCTGCAGCTGCTGAACATCGCAATGCAGCGGATCCCGATGTTTGACGAAAGTTCCGAAATAAAATCGGTTTGTCTTCATGGCGTTAACTTTATTGCAGGGAACGAGGACTTATTCTTCCTCAGCGTCATGAGTGAAGCTGCAATGACATGGGAGCTTTTCTGGATCGTCGTTCTTGACCCTTGAGGTCGTCGGACCGCGCCAGACCTGCCCCGACAAGAACATCAGCAGACCTCTGACGGAGTGAACAGGGCTATCGGGGCAGGGTAT
The DNA here is from genome assembly GCF_025460805.1 of Microvirga sesbaniae. Lineage (GTDB taxonomy): Bacteria > Pseudomonadota > Alphaproteobacteria > Rhizobiales > Beijerinckiaceae > Microvirga > Microvirga sesbaniae. The sequence continues at coordinate 36,147 of NZ_JAMXFJ010000021.1, forward strand.
GACGGCGCAAGTCTTGGCGACTCCCATCCAGGGACGTTCTCACACCGGCTGGGCATCTTCCAGTTCTTGAGCGAGGCTCAGGATGCCGCCCTTCGAACTCCAAGCATGGACATGAGGTTCAGCGCTTTGTTGCCGGCGTGAAGGCCGCAGGATTCATCCATCGTGAGGGGCTCGATGATTGTGCCCGTCAGTTCGCGTAACTAGAGTTGAGATACGGCAATGGACGACCTTCTTCTTGAATTTCTAACCGAGACCAACGAGCACCTCGAGACGGTCGACGTGGAGATGGTCCGATTCGAGCAAGACCCCAATAACGAGGCAATTCTCAGCAACATCTTCCGGCTGGTTCATACCATCAAGGGAACCTGCGGATTCCTCGGTTTGCCGCGCCTTGAAGCTCTTGCCCATGCGGCTGAGACCCTCATGGGAAAATTCCGGGACGGCATGCCGGTTACAACGCCTGCCGTCTCGCTCATCCTTGCGACCCTCGATCGGATCAAGGAGATCCTGGGCGAGCTCGAGCGGCAGGGCGCGGAGCCCGAAGGGTCCGACGGCGATCTGATCGAGATGCTCGACAAGATGGCATCACAGGAAGCGCCCGCTCCCGAACCCTTCGTTCCTGCGCCGTCGCCGCAATCCTCCGGCCAGTTGGTCTATCAGGTCCTGGAGCGCGAGCTGAAGCCGGGAGAGGTCTCGCTGGACGAGCTCGAGCGGGCCTTCCAGGAGGCGCCAGGTCCAGAGAAGGCTTCGACCTCCGGCACGCTGACCTATCAGGTGCTGGAACGTCCGTTGAAGCCCGGCGAGGTGTCGCTCGACGAGCTCGAGCGAGCGTTCCGAGAAGCGCCCGGGCCGGCTCCCCTGGTCATTGACAAGCCCGCCGCCAGTGCCCCGAAAGCGGAGGCCGCAGCGCCTCAGCGTCCGGCCCAGGCGTCCAAGAAGAATTCGGACGCATCGGATGCCGGCGAAGGAGCTGAGGGCATCGCCGGGAAGGTCCAAACCATCCGCGTGAATGTGGACACGCTCGAGCATCTGATGACCATGGTCTCGGAGCTCGTTCTGACCCGGAACCAGCTGCTCGAGATCGCCAGGAGAAGCTCCGACGACCACGGATACAAGGTACCCTTGCAGCGGTTGTCCCAGGTGACGGCAGAGCTGCAGGACGGGGTCATGAAGACCCGCATGCAGCCAATCGGCAATGCGTGGCAGAAGCTTCCCCGCGTCGTCCGGGACCTCTCGAACGAACTTTCCAAGAAGATCGAGCTCGTGATGCAGGGTGCCGACACCGAGCTCGATCGGCAGGTGCTCGAAGTCATCAAAGATCCTCTCACGCACATGGTCCGCAATTCGGCTGACCACGGCATCGAGAGCCCGGCGGATCGAAAGGCTGCCGGAAAGCCCGAGAAAGGTACGATCCGCCTCAATGCCTATCACGAGGGCGGGTCGATCACGATCGAAATCTCCGATGACGGCAAGGGCCTGAACTTTGCCGCCATCCGGAAGAAGGCTGTCGAGAGAGGCATCGCGGGCGATTCCGAAGTGGAGCGCATGAGCGATGCGCAAGTGGCCAAGTTCATTTTCCATCCGGGCTTCTCGACAGCCGCGAAAGTCACATCCGTGTCGGGGCGCGGCGTCGGCATGGACGTCGTCAAGACCAATATCGAGCTGATCGGAGGCACCGTCGATATCCGTTCCGAGCAGGGACGCGGCACAACATTCACGATCAAGATCCCGCTGACCCTGGCGATCGTGGCCGCGCTCATCGTGGCTTCGAAGGATCAGCGCTTTGCGATACCCCAGGTCGCCGTCTCCGAACTCGTCAGAGTGTCGCCGTCGTCCGAGCATTCGATCGAACGGATCAACGGGACGCCCATCCTCCGCCTGCGGGACCGGCTGCTGCCGATCGTCCCGCTCTCGAAGGTCATGGGCCTGTCCGGGAATGAGGACGTCAATAACGGCTTCGTCGTCGTGACACAGGTCGCCCACCAGCGCTTCGGCATCCTTGTCGACGGTGTCTTCCATACCGAAGAGATCGTCGTGAAGCCGATGTCGTCGAAGTTGCGACATATCCAGCTCTTCTCCGGCAATACAATTCTGGGCGATGGCGCCGTCGTGCTCATCATCGATCCCAACGGTCTCGCCCGGATGGTGGGCTCGGGCGCCGACAGCAACGAGTTCCAGAGCGATGCCGGCCTTGAGCAAACGATCGCGGCGGCGGATGAATTGACGAGCCTGCTTGTCTTCCGCGGCGGTGGGGAAAGTCTCAAGGCGGTTCCGCTCTCTCTCGTAACCCGTCTGGAAGAAATCGATGCCTCGACCATCGAGTGGTCCAGCGGCCGCCCGGTCGTCCAGTATCGCGGACGCTTGATGCCTCTCGTATCGTGCGACGATGAACTGGCCATCAAGCGGCAGGGGATGCAATCTCTGCTGGTGTTCTCCGATGGCGAAGTCTCCATGGGCCTGGCTGTCGCCGAGATCGTCGACATCGTTGAAGACAAACTCGACGTGGAGCTGCTTGCCGAGCGGTCCGACCTGGTTGGATCTGCCGTGGTCCGTGGCCGCACGACCGAGATCGTCAACATCGCACATTACCTTCCGATGGTTCTTGAAACCTGGGCCCGCAAGGACCGGCGCGGCGGACCCGACAAATCCCTGCTCCTCGTCGACAGCTCGACGTTCTTCCGCGATATGCTTGTCCCCGTCCTCAAGGCGTCAGGATACAGGGTTCAAACCGCCGCGACGGCCCAGGAGGCAGTTCGCCTCCTGTCGAACGGGTTGCAGGTCGATGTGATCGTCACCGATCTGGAACTCTCGGGACATTCCGGCTTTGCGTTGGTTGCTTCTCTGCGAGCCGATCCGCATCACAGTTCCACCCCTGTCATCGGAATGACCGTCAAACCTGACGCGCAGCAGATTGCCCTTGCGAGGAAACTGCGTATTTCGGAGATCGTTTCGAAAATCGACAGACGGGGGCTCCTCTCCGCCCTGGCAGAGCTGAACGCATCGCTTGAAGAGGCTGCATAAGAATGAAACAGATTGAACCGATTGCAACCGGTGCAACCAAGGTTACCTCCAAGCAGATGGAATTCGTGACGGTCACGGTCGCTGGGCAGCTCCTCGGCTTGCCGATAAGCCGTGTTCATGATGTTTTCGTCGTCAGTGAGATGACGACTGTCCCGCTGGCCCCCGGCGAAATTGCAGGTCTTCTGAACCTGCGTGGCCGGGTCGTGACTGCCGTTTCGCTCCGCCGACGCCTCGGCTTGGGAGACTCGACCAGCGTTGAACGACGCATGGCGGTCGGACTCGAAAACCATGGGGAGGCTTACGGCCTCCTCGTTGACGAGGTCGGCGAAGTCCTCAAGCTCGATCCAGACGAGATGCAGCCCAATCCGGTTCACATGGACCGAGGCTGGGTTGGGCTATCGCAGGGAGTTCATCAGCTGCACGACAAGCTCCTGATTGTTCTGGATGTCGATGCCGTTCTGGCGTTCGAAACCGAACGGGAAGCTGCATAATCGGTTCCAGGAGCCTATCGGGCGTCCGCGCATTCTGAGGATTTGATACCGTGAGTCTCGACCTTTCTACTCCTGTCCTTGTCGTTGACGATTACCAGACAATGGTCAGGATTCTCCGGAACCTTCTCAAGCAGATCGGTTTCAACGATGTGGATGATGCCTCCGACGGGCAGGCTGCTCTCGAGAAGCTGAGGGCCAAGAAGTACGGGCTCGTCATCTCGGATTGGAACATGGCTCCTATGACGGGTTACGAATTGCTTCAGCAGGTTCGGTCCGATGCTGAGCTAAGCTCCTTGCCGTTTATCATGGTCACCGCCGAGGCGAAGACCGAGAACGTCGTCGCTGCGAAGAAGGCGGGCGTCAACAATTATATCGTCAAGCCGTTCAACGCCGATACGCTGCGGACGAAGATCAGCGCTGTGTTCAGCGGATAAGTGATCATGAGCAAGGTCATGAAGCTACAGAAGAGCTATCGTATCGAAGCGAGCATGGGCGTGCTCCCTCACGACGAGGGGGCGCAGGAGCGGCATTCCGAAATTATGAGCTTGCTCGGCACGATCAGGGAGTCGATCGTTCCGGCACGCGACATCTCCGCCTCGCTGCTTGAGGAGCATCGGCGGGACATGCAGGAGGCACTTCGCCTGAAGGTGGAGCTGGACTCCATTTATGAGGCCATCAACCGGACCAAGAGGGAAATTGCCACCCTTCGCTATGCCGGCGCGCAAGGCCAAGAGATCACCCGGGTGACGGACGAACTCGGTGCGATCGTTCTCGGCACCGAGACGGCAACCAACTCGATCCTCGCGGCCGCCGAGAAGATCGACGATCTGTCCAGCAACCTGTCATCGCGCTTGAGCGGCAGTGACCAGGAGATCGCTCGTGAGATCTTGGATCATGTCATCAGTATCTTCGAGGCTTGCAATTTCCAGGACATAACCGGGCAACGCATCAGCAAGGTCGTGAATGCGATGCGGTTCGTTGAAGAGCGTGTCCATCACATGATTGATATCTGGGGTGGCCTCGAAAGCTTCAAGGATGTCGAAACCATCGATGACTCGAGCCGCAAGGGAGAGGCAGCTCTCCTGAACGGTCCCGCACTTGCGACTGACAAGGGCGTGACATCACAGGATGCGATCGACGCACTCTTCGATTAGAGCGTCGTGTGGACGAAGGCGGGCCACACTCGTGACCCTCTCCCCGTCATCACCGGGCTCGTCCCGGTGATCTCGATCGTCTGGAAAACCGAGCCCCACCGGATCCGACCCCAACCGGGTTCCACTTTTCACGTCCGATGTTCTAAGGCCGGCATCGGAGGTCGGTCCATTGTATTCGGCGGCTGGGACGATAAAGCAGTATCGGATGGCCTCATGCCGGAAGAGTCACCCCAGCAGGCTGCGGACGTCTTGCTGCGCCAACAGGTCCAGCATGCGACGAAGCCCCTGCTCGTTGTTCGTAAGGATCATCCCTCCGCAGACCTCACCGGAGCCGGAGAACCTGTAAGTGAGGGCATTGGCGGGTTGAAGGCCTCCCGATGGATGCGAAAGAAAACCTTGCAGGGAGCCAGGATGATCGTTGCAGCCATTCTGGATCCTCATTCCACTGTACTGACCTGCGATTCCGTGCGGGATCATGCGCAGCCGGCTCCTGTCGCGAAAGCCGATCGCAAGATCTGCGTTCGCGAGCGCAACGGCGATTCCTTCCGCAAAGTGAAAGTGTCCCTCAAACGACAGGCTGTCCGCCGAGCCGAGGAAGCGGTCGAAGATGGCGACTGCATCAAGATTATCCAGGCACATGATGGTTCGGGTATGCTCGAACCTTGGTCCGAAAACATTCGTGCCGAGTTGGATGACTTTCACGTCGTTGAAGGTTGCTCTGGACTTGACCCAACCATGTCCTGAGGACGGGTTGCAGCCTTCCAGAATCGCGATGTTGTGAGCGCCCGGTGATGTGAGGTAGTGGCGTGTTGGACCTGGCTGATTGTGACTTGAGCCGCCCGGGTCCGTGATCCATTGTACCCCGCGCGCTGCATAGACAAAGGACGAGCAATCGAAGTGACCATTCTCGTGGCGTTGTTCACCGAAGGATGCGCAAAGATAGCTCCAGTGTGGCTTGTGTTCGTAGTTTCTGAAGACGACCACGCCGTCCGCCTCCGCGGCAAAGATCCGTGGGCCCAGCGGGTAGGACAGCTCCGCTGCTAATTGCGGGTCCGAGAGCAGAGATCGGCCGTGCTTGGAAATCAGTCGACGCAGCCAGGACGCATGGTGGTATCCCCGAGGAGTTTCGCCCACGGGGGGCAGCATGCCGGCCGGGTCCGTGATGCCAACGATGGTTGTAAGGCCACGCGTCAGCCGAGCTTCGAGGCTGTCCCGGAATTCCGTGGCTTCCGGAATGACTCTTAGATTCTCGACCAGAAGCAGTCCGGCAGACAGGATTTCGAGCCGGTTATGAAACGACCGCTCGATCGATGATCCATCAGGGTTGATCAGCAGGTCAAAGCCACTGCGGAGTTGGGAAAGCGCGACGGTATGCCAGTATGAAGCCATCGGGAACAGGGGCGCCGCATCAACGATGGCCAGCAATGCACAGGCTGTGCGCAACTGAATGTCCGATGGCGAGAAGATGTTCTGACTGAGGATCTCCGAAAGGGCGAAGCCATATCTCAGGGTTTCTGCGCGGAGAATATCCCGCCGCCGGTCGCCTTTGCGGCGGCCGGGTTCTGGAACCAATGCGACCAAGCGCAAGAATACCTCGGCCCGGGTGGCCATCGAGAGGGGATAGGTGCTCAACGGGTCCCGCGATTGGCCCCAGGGATTTGACTGTATCCACGCAAGAGCGAGATCCACCGCCCGTCTCGGTCCACCCGCAGCCGGACTCCCGGCCAGATCGAGGAGCCACGAAAGTGATTGGAACTCCAGGCGCCAAGATGAAGATCGATAGGGATCCTCGTCCCATTCGAAAGCGTCGGGGATAGGCCACGGCTCCTGACCCGCGAGGGTGAGGCGATTGTCGATGATCGTCGGCTCTTCGCCGTGCTGCACAGCCTTGAGACGATCGTGAAAAGTCATCGGCGAGCCCGGGCGATCGGCATCGACGAACCAGTCGATCGGACTCACAGGTGCCTTGAGGGCCGCCGGGCCATGGAGCCCTCCAAGCCGGTTGCGCACCTCCTCGAGGAAGTCGAGCGGATCGAACCTGTCTTCCCCGAGAATCGTCTCAAGCAGAAGATCCTCACCGGCTGTGACCTCAAGAGGGGTTACGAGGCTGATCGCAGCCTCCTCCCGTCTAGCCTGGAAGCCGAGTTCGACCGACGCCGCTCCGGCAGGAGGGTTGAGTTCAAGCGTAAAGCGCCTCGTCTGCCGATGGACCGGGATATCGATGAAGGCATCCATGACGGGAGATGATGACACTCCCTCATAGGGAGGCTTCAACTCAGTGCCCCGTGCATCCCGGAAAACAACACGCGCCAGAGCGCCGTCACCTTCCGGGCCGTGGTTGACGAGCTGCCCACGCACGAAGAGCGGGTGTCCTGGAACGGTTCCATATCTTTGCCAGCGCGGCGTCGTGCTGAGGCCCCACCATGTTCGACGTGAGGCGGGTACGGTCGAGCCGTCGACAGGAGGGTCGTTCTGAGTTCCCTGTTCGCCTGGTGCCGACCGAGTCGCTTGGTCGATCCGAAGGTTGCGGATCGTAAACGGATGCGAGTTGCGCCAACTGCGTATCGTGACGGTCAGACGCTTTGCCGGGGCTGGGATGAAGAAACGAAATTCAACGAGCGCTTTACGGGAATGCACGGTGGACCGATCGTAGAACGCGGGCCCCGCCATGTAATAGCTGTGAGGATCGATCTGGCTTCTTGATAGTCCTGGAACATAGGCGAACTCGATGCTCGACCCATCGTCGGTCAGGAAGTCTATTCCAACGGCTGCGAAATCCTGAACGGCCCGACTCTTTTCCTCCTGATGCCAAGAGACCTCGAAGTTGAGCTCGCACCACGCATCGTTGGAAACATCTTTGAATTCATAGACGGCGCGGGACCAGCGATTATGATTTGCAACGACCTGGATATCGTCGCCGGGACTCGCTGAACCGTCTTCAGGCTGATCACGATGAACCGGCAGAATGCGTGTAACGTCGGGCATGCAGATACCAAAGCCTTATCGTGAAACCTTGATGAGCGTAATCGCTGTGGGGAGAGCGATCATTCTGAGCCTGGCTGAAGAACGGGCAATGACGAGAGAGTCTTTGCCGTGTTGGTTCCAGGATCTCGATGGACGCTTGCCCTGTCCGCCCCGACGCGGGTGTCTAGTTCCCGGTTGCGACCTCGAGAAACAGCGCCATGCGGATCAACTCGGAGAGGCTTTTCGCTTCCATCTTCGACATCACGTTGGAACGGTGGATCTCCACGGTGCGGATGCTGATGTTCAGCTCATGGGCGATCATCTTGTTGGCTTTCCCGGCAACGAGGCCGTCGAGCACCTGGCGCTCCCGTTGCGACAGCGATTGCAGGCGCGCCTGCGTCCGAAGGAGTTCCTGGTTCTTACGGACGCTCTTCTCGTCGCATACCAGGGCGAAGCGCACGACCTCCAGAAACCGGTCTTCCCGGAAGGGCTTCTCGAGGAAGTCGATCGCACCTGCTTTCATTGCTTCGACTGCAAGAGGGATGTCGGCATGACCCGTCATGACGACGACCGGAACATTAAGCCCGCGAGAGTGGAGGCGCCGGATGAACTCCAGACCATCGATGCCAGGCATGCGAACATCTGTAACGATACAGCATCTGCCTGGATCTTGAACCTCGTCGAGAAATGATTTCGCGGAGTCGTAAAGACGAACGTTCAGGCCAGCCGATACCAGCAGAAACGAAAGAGCTTTTCGAACTCCAACGTCATCATCCACCACATACACGATCGGCGTGTTCGACACTGGCCATGTCCTCCTTGTCGACAGTTCTAAGAGTGAAATGGAAGGTTGTTCCCTCGCCGGGTGTCGATTCCGCCCAGATCTTGCCCCCGTGTGACTCGACGATCGTCCGGCTGATCGAGAGGCCGACCCCCATGCCACTCTGTTTCGTGGTCGTAAACGGCTTGAACAGGTTCTTCAAGATCTCCGGTGCAATACCGGACCCGGAGTCCTGGACGCTGATTTGAACGAGAGCCTCGGAAGGCATGGCTCTCGCCCTGATCGTCAGCTCGCGCAGGCTCACGTCCTGCATCGCTTCAATGGCGTTCCGGATGAGATTGAGCAGAACCTGCTGGATCTGGACACGGTTCACGAAGACCAGTGGGTTCTCGGACGGGAAATCGAACTCGACCTTGATCTCCTTCTCCTTGGCTCCCACCAAAGCCAAGGCGCTGGCTTCCTCGACAAGTCGCTGCAAACCTTCGATCTGGTGCTCACTTCCTCCCCGAGCGACGAACTCGCGCAACTGGCGGATGACCTCGCCCGCGCGCAAGGCCTCTTCGGCAGCCTCATTCACGGCATGCCGAACAAGGGCAACCTTGTCGCCCTCGATGTTACTCAGGATCATCCCGCAGCCTTTGAGATAGCTGGTGATGGCGGTCAGAGGTTGATTGATTTCATGGGCCAGCGTTGAGCCCATTTCGCCCAATGCCGTGAAACGGGACATATAGGCAAGCTCGGATTGCAGCTCCTGCATCCGTGTCTCGGTCCTCTGGCGCTCGGTCAGGTCACGGATGAAGGCCGTGAAAAAGCGTTCACCGTCGGCTTCCATCTCGCCAACCTGAACTTCCATGGGAAAGGTCGAGCCGTCCTTTCGCTGAGCCACGGCGACGCGGCCGCTCCCGATGATGCGGCGTTCTCCCGTATCGCGGTACCGACGGATGTAACCGTCATGCTGCTCCCTGTAGGGAAGGGGCATCAGAAACTTGACACTTGTTCCGATGACTTCCTCCGGATGGTAGCCGAACATGCGTACGGCCGTGGCACTGAAGGAGCGAATGATGCCGCTCTCATCGGCGACGATCATCGCATCTGGAACGGTCTCAAGAATGGATCTCAGGTGAGCCTCTCTCGTTCGCAGTCGCTCCTCGCTGGACCGCAGGGCATTCTCCGCGAGCTTGCGCTCCGTGATGTCCTGGATCGTGCCGATCTTGCGGACAGGCCGGCCATTCTCGTCGACCATTGTGCGACCGATGGCCGTCACCCAGCGTTCGATCCCCGTATCCGCACGAATGACCCGGAAGGTGCCGCTATAGGTCAAGCTGGTGTCAGGCCCGCTGCCATAGAAGGTCATGTCCATATGCAGTCGGTCGTCCGGGTGGACGCAGCCGAGAACAACGTCGCGAGTGATGTCTGCATCGGGCGCCAAGCCCAAGATCTGGCAGGCCTCCGGTGTCCATTGGCGCCGGCCCGTGACAAGGTCCTGGTCCCAGATGCCGAGCGCGGTCGTTTCGATGGCCAACCGCAAGCGTTCCTCGCTGCTGCGAAGCTTCATTTCCGCAAGCCGCTGGTCGTGGATGTCGGTCACCGTGCCCACCCACTCGACGACATGCCCATCCTCGTTCAGGAGCGGGACGGCTCTCATCAGCACCCATCGATACAATCCATCGGAATGTCGAACACGGTACTCGAAGATGCGAGGTTCGTCTGATGTCCGAACCGATTGCCATTGGCTTTGCAGTTTCTCCCGATCATCCGGATGGACGGCCTCCAGGAATCCGTAGCCGGTGTAATCTCCCTTGGCTTGACCGCTGAAGGCTTCCCAGCCCCAGACCTTCGTGATCAAACCGTCCGTCGTTGCCCGCCAGACGATAGCGGCACTCGCTTCGATCAGAGCCCGATACTGCTCCTCGCTTTGACGAAGTCGCTCGGCGGCGGCCCTTTGTTCGTGAATATCCGCGACCGTACCAACCCATTCCTGCACGACACCATCGGGATCCCGAAGGGGAACGGCTCTCGTCAGAACCCAGCGATACTCGCCATTCGACTGACCAATACGGTACTCGATCGTGCCGGCTTCCTCGGACGCAAGCGTCTCCAGCCAAGCCGATGTGACGCGTGCGCGATCCTCGGGGTGGACGTTCTCCAGCCAGGCGAAATCAGTGAGGTCGTTCAGGAATTGGCTGTCGGGAGTTCCCCATCCTAAGGCTCCGTCGATGATCGAACCATTGGGTGATGCCCGCCAGACCACGGCTGCGCTCGCCTCGATCAGGGCTCTGTATCGCTCCTCCTGCGTTCTCAGAGCGGCCTCAGCAGCCATGAAGCGGCTGACGTCACGAGATGTCAGGACATAGTTACATATCGTCCCGGATCGGTCCTCGACAGCATCGATGGTTATCCTGCAAAGGAGATGGCCACCTCTCTTGGTCGTGCAGCGAGCCTGATCTCCATAATGGCCGAGTTTCTTGGCAAGCCGGAGGCCCTCGAGCGCCTTGTCTCGGCTGACGGCATCGGATGGATACAATATCGAGAAGTGTCGACCCAGCGCCTCAGGGGAAGCCCAGCCATAGATATGTTCGGCACCCTGGTTCCACGATACGATATTCCCTATCGCGTCCAGCGTGATCAGGGCAAAGTCGCGAATCGAATTCAGCACGCGCTCAGCATCCGCAACCGGCCGCACCTCTCGACCTGATCGCGCATCGAGTCCGTTTGTTAACGCAGAAGTATGAGTCATTACCCCCCAACCCATGTGCTGCGTTGCATGCAGGAACGAAGTCTAGCGGCGCAGAAGCGCCGTGACTAGTAATAGTGATATGCCCGTTCGGCAATGAAAGTCATCGGTGCGATGACACAAATGCCGTATATTCAGCAATCGAAAAAATACGGGCAGCCCTTGCGACATTGTCGCTCCATCGCCAACAGAAGCACACATTCTTATGGTAATGATATAGCTTTAAGCGCCTATCACCTCGGCTCCCGCACACCTTGAAAAGCCAAGGTCGGCATCCGTGCTGAAACCATAGGCACATAGAACGAGCCTCACGCCGGCAGGTCAGCCTCATGCAAGGTTGGAAGGTTAAATGCCTCTTTACCATACTTGCCTGGAGACCTCTGTGACGGCACCTGTCTATCTGTTCGACTTGGCATCGCGACAGGCCCAGTGGCTAGCCGCCCGCCAAACGACCATTTCCGGAAACGTTGCCAACGCCAACACTCCCGGCTACCGCGCTAGGGATGTCGAGCCGTTCGCGGATGTTCTGGATAAAACCAAACTGGCGATGGCTGCAACGAACACCGGCCATATCGGCTTCACTCCTTCCAAGGCCGAAGCCAGCAAAGTCAAGAAGGCCGACAGCTGGGACACGGTGTATTCCAAGAACTCCGTCAGCCTGGAGCAGGAACTCATCAAGTCCGGTGAGGTCAATCGGCAGCATTCACTGAACACAAGCATCGTCAAGTCATTCCACCGAATGCTGATGTCGAGCGTGAGGACTTCGTAATGATCGATCCCCTGGTTGCATCCGGCAAATTATCGAGCTCGGGTCTGGAAGCGCAGTCTGCTCGCCTCCGCGTGATCTCCGAGAACATCGCGAACGCGCAATCCACCGGCCGGACGCCGGGGTCGGATCCCTATACCCGCAAGACGATCACCTTCAAGTCCGAGCTCGACCGCACCCTCGGAGCAGCCTCGGTCACCGTCAAGGACGTGGGGCAGGACGAGTCCGCGTTCCCGGTCGAGTACGATCCAGGCAACCCAGCCGCTGATGAGAACGGCATGGTCAAAAAGCCCAACGTCAACATGCTGATCGAGATGGCGGACATGAGGGAGGCCAATCGGTCCTATCAGGCGAACCTGCAGATGATGAAGCAGGCCAGAGCCATGATCTCTGCAACAATCGATCTCATGAGAGGCTGATATGGTCAGTGCAGTTTCCTCCATCTCCTCAATGATCGACCGTCCAGCGGCGGTCGCTGCGATCCCCACATTCGGTGCGCCCCCGGCCGCGGGAGCGGTGTCCGGCGCATCCCAGGCAAGCTTCAGCGAAACGATGGCGCAAGTGGCGACCTCGGCGGTCGACACCATGAAGGCCGGCGAGGCCGCTTCCATTGCCGGGATCCAAGGCAAAGCCTCGGTGCAGCAGGTCGTCGAAGCGGTCATGTCGGCCGAGCAGACCCTTCAGACGGCCATCGCCATCCGCGACAAGGTGGTTGCGGCCTACCAAGAAATTGCCCGGATGGCGATCTAAGGAGATTCAAATGAGAGCGCTCGCAATCGCCGCAACCGGCATGAATGCACAGCAGCTGAATGTCGAAGTCATTGCAAACAACATCTCGAACGTGAACACCACGGCCTTCAAAGGGGCCCGGGCCGAATTCACCGATCTGCTCTATCAAACCGAGCGATCCCAGGCCATCCCGAACCAGGCAGGATCAAGCCCGGTGCCGGAGGGAGCCATGCTGGGCCTCGGCGTGAAGACCGCAGCCATCCGTAACCTGCACCGGCAGGGATCGCTGACGAATACGTCGAACCAGTTCGATCTCGCCCTCAACGGTCGCGGCTGGTTCCAGGTCAATGCTCCCAGTGGCGAAATCGTCTACACCCGAGCGGGATCCTTCAACAAGAACGGCGATGGGCAACTCGTCACGCTCGACGGCTACACGCTCAACCCGCCGATCATCATTCCCGCGAACACGCTCGACGTCACCATCAACGAGTCCGGCGAAGTCTTCGCCAAGATCGACGGACAGGCTCAGCCGCAGAATCTCGGTCAGCTGACGCTTGCGAATTTCGCAAACGACGCCGGCCTGGAGCCGATCGGCAGCAATTACTATCGCGAGACCATCGCGTCCGGCGCCCCGGCGGTCGGCATCCCGTCGGATCCGGGGTTCGGCAAGATCCATCAGGGCTACCTCGAGGCTTCCAACGTCGATCCCATCAAGGAAATCACGAACCTGATCTCGGCCCAGCGCGCCTTCGAAATGAATTCGAAGGTGATCCAGGCTGCCGACGACATGGCCGGAACGGTTTCCAAGGGAATCCGCTAAGACGGGCAGCCGGGTGAACCTCTCATGAAGCATCTCTTCCACATTGCACTTTCGGTAGCCGCCCTGGCTTCGGCGGGCGCTCGGGCTGCCTCGGCTGAAGAGCGTATTCTCCCGGTGCCGTCCATCACGATCTATGCCGGTGACACGATCACCGAGTCGATGCTCAAGGATCGGACGTTTCCTGAGAACTACCGCTACCGGACGGCCGTCATCGAGTCTCCCCGGGTCCTCGCAGGTAAGATGGCCCGCCGGACTCTTCTCCCCGGGGAGCCCATTCCCATGAATGCAGTCGACGATCCCAAGCTCGTGGCGCGGGGCGTTCAAACCCAGATCGTGTTCGAAGAGGGCGGTCTGTCGATCATGGGAACCGGGATCCCGCTGCAATCCGGAACGCTGGGAGAGACGATCCAGGTCAAGAACGTCGATAGCGGCCGGATCATCACCGGCCGAGTCCAGCCCGATGGCCGGGTCCGAATCGGATTTTGATGATGCTTCGCTCGATTCTCTTCCTGCTTGCCGTTCTCCTTTCCTTCCAGAGCCACGCTGCGACGCGCATCAAGGACGTGGCGGCCGTTCAGGGTGTGCGCGACAACCAGTTGATTGGCTATGGCCTCGTGATGGGTCTCCAAGGTACCGGTGATACGCTTCGCAACTCCCAGTTCACCGAGCAATCGCTGCAATCGATGCTGGACCGGATGGGCGTCAACGTCCGCGACATCAACTTGCGGACCCGTAACGTCGCGGCCGTCATCGTCACGGCCGATCTCCCTCCGTTCGTCGGCGCGGGATCCCGCATCGATGTGACGGTCACATCCATGGGGGATGCCACGTCTCTGAAGGGCGGAACCTTGATGCTCACCGCCCTCCAGGGCGGAGACGGACAGGTCTATGCCGTCGCACAGGGAGCCATCGCGGTATCCGGGTTCTCCGCACAGGGCCAAGCGGAGACGCTCACCTCGGGGGTGGCGACCGCTGGGCGCATCCCGAACGGCGCGCTGATCGAGCGGGAAGTCCAGGGCGGATTCAACACGTCCGGACCGCTGGCCTTCGAACTCAAGAACCCGGACTACAAGACCGCAACCCTCATCACCGATGCCATCAACCAATACGCCCAGCAGCGTTATGGGGCTCGCGTCGCGTCCCCGCGCGACTTCCGGACGGTCGTTCTGCAGAAGCCGAAAAATGTCGCAGCGACACGATTCATCGCCGAACTGGGGGATCTCGAGATCAGACCGGACACGCCGGCCCGGATCGTAGTGGACCAACGGACCGGCACGGTCGTGATCGGAAAGAACGTCCAGATCTCCACGGTAGCGATCACGCATGGCGCTTTGACGATCCGGGTGACGGAAACCCCGGAGGTATCGCAGCCGGACCCGTTCTCCATGGGCCAAACCGTCGTCGTGCCTCGCACCCAGATCACGGCCGCGGAGGAGAGGGTGCCCCTTGCCATCGTTCGGGGAGCGGATCTGCAGACCCTCGTCAAAGGTCTGAATCAAATGGGTCTCAAACCCTCCGATGTCATTGCCATTCTCCAAGCGGTCAAGACCGCCGGGGCACTTCAAGCAGAACTGGTGATCCAATGACCAAACCGACGATCATCAAGACCTTTCAGCCGATGGCGCTCGCCGCTTGCGTGCTCGCCGGGGCGGCGTCATACCAAGGTGCCTGGGCGCAGGACGTGAAGACGGATGCTAAGAGCAACCAATACTGCGCCAGCATTGCCGATGCCGCGTCAGATGCCCGCTTCACGCTTCAGAAACAGGCGCTCGCCGACATGGAGAAGGAGATCGAGAGCCGCATCAAGGTTCTTGAGTCCAAGCGCGCCGAATACGAAGAGTGGCTCCGACGCCGTAACGAGGTTCTAGAAAAGGCCGACGAGACCATCGTCCTGATCTATTCGCGCATGCGCCCCGATGCAGCAGCATTGCAGCTCACCAATATGGACGAAGAGATCGCTGCGGCCGTCATCGCCAAGCTCAACCCGCGGGTGGCAAGCGCGGTCCTGAACGAAATGGAACCGGGACGGGCGGCTCAACTGGCGAATGTCATCACCGATGCCCCGAAGCGGGACAAGAACACCGTGAGGCAGAATTGAAACACGTCATCCTGATTGTCGGCCTGTGTTTCCTCGGCGCCTGCGCAACGAGGCCCGAGGAAATTGGACGTGAGCCGGTTATGACTCCGGTCGGCTCCGGCATCGCGGTCGACCGTGAGCCGCTTCCCCACCTGTTCAAGGCCGGCGGCAGGTCTGCGGCGAACTCGACCTGGAGCAATGCCAGCGCCGATCTCTTTACGAGTCCGCGAGCCAGACAGGTCGGCGATATCGTCACGGTGAACATTCAAATCGACGACAAGGCCGAGTTCGACAATGCGAGCGATCGATCGAGGAAGTCCTCGATCAGCGCCGGGCTCGATTACGCCTTTTCGTTCAAGGGGTGGAACGCGGACGGGACCGGCGATTTCGGCGTCGACTCCTCATCGTCATCGAACGGGCAGGGCACGATCGACCGGTCGGAGAAGCTGCGCCTATCCGTCGCTGCCGTCGTCAACGAGGTCCTGCCGAACGGAAATGTCGTGATCAGTGGCTCTCAGGAAGTGCGCGTCAACTACGAGCTCCGCATCCTGAACATCGCCGGCATCGTGCGCCCGCGGGACATCTCGCCGAAGAATACGATCAGCTACGACAAGATCGCCGAGGCTCGGGTGTCCTATGGCGGCCGCGGACGCCTGATGGAGGTCCAGCAGCCCGCCTATGGACAGCAGATCTACGATGTCGTGGCGCCTTTCTAGATAGTTCATCAAGACGAGAGAAGAATGGCCAAGGCCCTAGAACTTCCAGCGCCGTCCGGAAGCGCACCGAGCAAGGAAGGATCGCTCCGATGGCTCCTGACGCTCGGCCTCCTGACGCTTCTGTCGGCTGCCATCGGTGGTGGATTCGGTCTGGTGATGGTGTCCGGCATCGAAAAGCAGGTCGAGGAAAAATACAAGGCCCTGCCGCACAAGGCGGAAGTCGTCAGCCCCTACACGGGGAACATCGCTGTCAAGAAGCTGGCTCCGGTCGTCACCAATCTCACCGGTTCGGAGACCGACTGGGTCCGGATCGAGGCGTCTATCGTCTACCAGCCGGGGGGCGACCAGAACCCCGATGTGCTTGTCGCCGAGGCAAGGCAAGACATGTTGTCCTATATCCGCACGATGTCATTGGCTCAGATCCAGGGCCCCAGCGGTCTTCTCCATCTGCGTGAAGACCTCAACGAGCGCGCCAGGCTGCGTTCGAAGGGAGCAATCCGGGAACTGGTGCTCGAAACATTGATCGTCCAGTAGTTTATCGGCATTGCTGCCTCGCCCGTTCTAGGGCGGCTGCCCCCTGATTTGATGAAAGACATTGTGATGCTCCGTCGCTTCCCATTCGCCGTAACGTTCCTCTTGGCGGCAACGAGCGCCCACGCCCAGATCGCAGGTCTGGACGCGCTTCTTCCTCCCGGAGACGGCGCTGTCAGCGGCCGAATCATTCAGCTCGTCGTGCTCTTGACCGTCCTGTCCCTAGCGCCCGGCCTGCTGATCATGGTGACCAGCTTCACCCGATTTGTGGTCGCCTTCTCGTTCCTGCGCTCGGGTCTGGGCCTCCAGAGCACACCGGCCAACCTGTTCCTGATCAGCCTGTCGCTCTTCATGACCTTCTTCGTCATGGGACCGACCTTCGACCGCGCCTGGAACGACGGGGTCAGACCTTTGACGGAAAACCGCATCTCGGAAGCGGAGGCATTCACCAAGACGACAGAGCCGTTCCGCGATTTCATGCTGACCCATGTGCGGCCCAAGGATCTCCAGATGTTCAGTGATCTGGCCGCTGTCAATTATCCGAAGCCCGCCGAGGGTGAGAAGATAGACCTCCGCATTCTCATTCCTGCCTTCATGATCTCCGAGCTCCGGCGCGGTTTCGAGATCGGCTTCCTGATCGCATTGCCGTTTCTCGTGATCGACATGATCGTCGCCACACTGGTCATGTCGATGGGCATGATGATGATGCCGCCGACGGTTCTGGCTCTGCCGTTCAAAATCCTGTTCTTCGTCCTCATCGACGGCTGGAACATCCTGGTGAGCGGCTTGGTGCGCTCCTATTTCTGACCGACTCCTGCCCACGGTGGGCACAAATCCGGGCTGCGAGGGAGGGCTGGCAACCTTCGCACAAGGTTGACGAAGCACAAGTGATCTCGACACCTCTTACCAGTACCGAGATCCTCTATGCCTGGTCGTCAACACGCCGAAAGATTATGGAGTAGTTTAATGCTGCTGGGCGCACGTCGCCTGGCTGCGTTGGCCGCGATCGGTCTCGCGGTTTTCCTGTCGGTGGGCATCGGCACCTATTACCTCAGCCGGCCCGCCCAAGAGACGCTCTACACGGGTCTGGACCGTGAGGACGTCGGCCGCATGGGTGCCGTTCTGAAGGATGCCGGCATCCCCTTCGACGTCAGCGCCGATGGAACGGCTCTCCTCGTCAGCTACGGCAATACGGCGCAGGCTCGGATGCTGCTGGCCGAGAAAGGGCTGCCGCACAGCACCAAATCCGGGTATGAGCTCTTCAACGACCTCGGCTCGCTCGGGCTGACCTCCTTCATGCAGGAGGTCACCAAAGTCCGAGCCCTTGAAGGCGAGCTCGCCCGCACGATCCAGGGCATGAAGGGTATCAAGGCCGCGCGGGTTCATATCGTTCTGCCGGATCGTGGCTCGTTCCGCCGCGAGCAGCAGCCGCCTTCGGCCTCTGTCGTCATCCGGACCGTACCGGCGGATGACGCCTCGTCGGCTCAGGCGATCAGGCATCTCGTCGCCGCCGCCATCCCGGGCATGGCCGTCGACAAGGTCACCGTCATGAACACGGAGGGGACTCTTCTGATGTCCGGAGACGATGCAGCCAATGCATCGACCGGCAAGATGGCCCGCCTCGAGAAGAGCGTCGGTCTGGAGATCCAGGACAACGTGCGTCGCACCCTGGCGCCCTATCTCGGGACCGGCAACTTCGAAGTCAGCGTGGCTGCGCGCCTGAGCACGGACAAGGTCAGCACCAATGAGACGATCTTCAATCCGGAATCCAAGGTCGAGCGCTCCACCCGGACCATCAAGGAGACGGAGGTTTCCCAGAACAAAAGCGGCCAGAAGCCGACCACCGTTCAGCAGAATCTTCCCGATGAGAATGTCAGGGGCGAATCGGGCGACAGCTCGAGCGAGGACAACCAGCGCCGCGAAGAGCTGACGAACTACGAGATCTCCTCGAAGACGATCCAGACGATCAGCGACGGATACCAGATCAAGAACCTGTCCGTGGCCGTCCTGGTCAACAGGTCCCGGATCGCGTCGCTGCTCGGCGAGAACGCGACGCCGGCCGAAATGGACGCCAAGGTTGCCGAGATCGAGCAGCTCGTGTCTTCTGCGGCAGGGTTCAGCAAACCCCGCGGCGATCAGATCAAGGTTGCCGCCGTCAGCTTTGTCGACGACAGCGGGATGCTTCAGCCCGTTCCTGGTCCGTCGGTTGCAGAAATCCTCATGCGTCAGTTCGGGACGGTCGTCAACGCACTGACCATCCTGGCTCTGTGCGCCATGATGATCTGGTTCGGACTGCGCCCGGCCGTTCGCATGCTCATGGCTCGTCACCAGGCCGAACTCGAGCTCCAGCGGGAGCAGGCGGCGGCACTCGCCGCGGCAGAGGCGGAGGAGGCTCTCGAGGCGAGCAAGGAGACCGCCCTGCAGATTGCATCCGATCTCGATGAGCAGAATCTGATCGAGATGCCGCGGACTCCGCAGCGCAAGCTCGAGCAGATCATCGAGCTCAGCGAGGAGCAGGCCGCAGCCGTTCTCAAACAATGGCTCGGGCGGGAGGCTGCGTAATGGCCGGAACGCTAGCCAGCCTCCTGGCGGATTTCTCAAATCCGACTGCCGGCGATGCTTCGGGCATCGGCCTCTTGCGGGCTGCTAAGGCCGCGCCTGAACCGGTTCCCGAGCCGAAGCAGCCCGCTGCGGACCGGCAGGCGGACCTGGTGAGGTCGGTCGAGGCAAGGGTCAGAGCCGAAGAGCGGGAGACCGCCCGCAGGGCGCTCGAGGATGCCGTCGCGGCCGAGCGCGCCCGCCATGCGGAGGATATCGACACCCAGCGCGCCGTGTGGGCGGAGGAGCAGGCTCAGCGACTATCGGCTCAGATTTCAGAGGCCCTCGACCATATCGCCTTGAGCGTCTCGGAGCGGGTTGCCAATATCCTCAGGCCCTTCGTGTCGGAGGCCTATCGCCGACAGACCCTCGCCGAGTTCAGCGATGTGCTCGCAACCTTGCTCTCGAGGCGGGGTGAGAACCTTTTGACGATTTCGGGGCCGGACGATCTCCTTTCGGCCATGAAGCCGCATCTCGAAGGCCATGGGAGCTCCATCGCGTTCGTTCCGAGCGACCGGATCGAGGTCAGCGCGAGCATCCAGGATACATCCGTCCAAACCCAGTTGAATTCCTGGTCCGTGCGCCTGGCCCAGACGTTAGAGAGCTGATGACCGATGGCGAATTCAGATAAGCAGGAGATCGTCATCGTCCGTCGGAGCGATGACGGCGAGGATGTCGTCAAGGGAGGCGCCTGGAAGATCGCTCACGCGGACTTCATGACGGCCATGATGGCATTCTTCCTCGTGATGTGGCTGATCAGCCTGACGGATGAGGAGACGCGAAGCGGCGTCGCCAACTACTTCAATCCGGTCCAACTGGCCCAGTCGACTCCGAACAAGAAGGGGCTCGACGATCCACAGAACGTGCCGCCCGACAACGAAACGGACAACACCAAGGATGGCAAGGAGAAGGGAAGCGGCGAAGGAACGGGCGGAAAGTCGCACCAGCTGCGAAAGCCCCGCTTCAAGGAGGGAGCGCTCTTCCAGGATCCCTATGCCGTTCTGGCCAGGATTGCCGACGAGGTCGAAGCGACCCCCCATGACACGCTGGGCGCGGACGTCACCCCGGGCGAGAGTGATGTGCCGGGCCTCAAGGCCGGCGAGGCTTTCAGAGATCCTTTCGACCCGCTCTACTGGCAGGTGGCTCCCGTTGACGAGCTGAAGACCGATACGCCCTCGAAGCCAGGAACCGCAGCGCCGGCTCCGTCGAAGGCGGTCATGGATGCGGTTGCGGCCCTGAGCCAGAAGCCCGCCACGGGTGCCCGGCCGGATTCCAGGACTGCCACCAAGCCGTCGGCATCGAACGAGGGCAGGGACATGCAGGCGAACGGGGCCGCTCCCGACCCGGGAACTCAGGTCTCCGACAACGATGCCAATGCGGCAACGGCCGCGGACCTGAAGGCTGCTGAACTGAAACGAGAGATCCTCAAGGCCGTTCAACCCGCGAAGGACACGACCCCGCAGCCGCACATCGAGGTCCGCCGGACCGGCGCGGGAACTCTGATCAGCCTGACCGACGACTTCGACTTCACGATGTTTGCTGTCGGCTCGGCCGAGCCGCATGCAAAGGTTGTGCGGGCCATGGCCGAGATCGCCAGGATCCTGCAGTCCCGCCCGGGCAAAATCGTGATTCGCGGTCACACGGATGCCCGCCCGTTCAAGTCTGCCAACTACGACAACTGGCGGCTGTCCCAGGCGCGGGCTCAGATGGCGCTGTACATGCTCGTTCGAGGTGGATTGAGCGAGAGCAGGATCGTGCGGGTCGAGGGGCATGCGGATCGGGACCCAAAAATTCCGAACAATCCGAATGCGGATCAGAACCGTCGCGTCGAGATCCTTCTACAGGAGTGATCCCGTTGAAACGTCTTTCACTGCCCCTCCTTGCGATCTCTTGGCTCTTCGCAGCCGATGCGGCAATGGGTGAGAATGCGGCCCCATCAGACGCGACAGTCGAGCAGAGTGCGCCGTCCTCGACGGTTCCCAGTCCGGTGCAGCTCGTGCGAACGCTGCACCTGATGCAGGATCAGATCGCGATCGGCTCCACGGAGGCTCATCTCGGGCAGCGTGGTCTGCTCGCTATTCTCGACGACAGGTTCATGAATCTGGAGCCCGAAACCTGGCAGTCGGGCAAGAACGTCCGAGCGGCGGTGTCTTTTGTCCTGAGTGGCGGAAATCCCGGCATCCTGAGAAAGCTCCTGGATCTGGGCTCCGCGACGATCACGGAGAACGACAGACCGTTGATTGAAGGTGCGCTCGCCTATGTCGAGGGCAGGGAGGAGACCGCGCAGAACTCGCTCGCGTCTCTGGACCCTCAATCCCTTCCGCCCACCCTCGGGGCGCAGCTCGCACTCGTACAGGCAGCGCTCATGGTTCGGAAGAACGTTGCGAAATCCGACGAGCTCCTGGATTTCGTTCGGCTTCAGGCCCCCGGCACGCTCCTTGAGGAGGCGGCCCTGCGCAGACAAGTCTTCGTGGCAAGTCAGACGAACAACATGGTGAAGTTCCAGTCGCTCGCGACCGACTATCTGCGGCGCTACCGGCATTCGATCTATGCCGGCAATTTCCGGCAGCGTCTGGCTTCCGCGCTCACGCGGGTCGATTTCGGAAAGGAAGCCTCCCGGTTCGAAGGCGCGGTGGCGATGATGTCGGAGCTCGAACCTGACGCACGGCGCGATCTTTATCTTTTGGCGGCGCGATCGTCCATCGAGCAGGGTTTCACGACCTCGGCCCGGATGATGGCGGACAAGGCACAGGAACTGGCAGGCTCGGACAGGGTCAGCGCTGCGAGGGCGAAGCTCTACCGGGCGGCATCGCTGATCACGTCACCACAAGCCATTGATGGGGCCGTCAATGATCTTCATGGCCTTGATCAGTCTCTCCTGGCCGAGAGCGACATCGACCTGCTGAAATCCGCCCTCGCGATGGCTGCCGAGATACGCAGGATACCCGAAATCCGATCCGTCCAGGGAGGAGCCGAGAAGCCGATCCAGGCTACGCTCACCGTCGAAGGATCGCGGGCGGGTGCTGATTCCGCGCAAGGGCTGGAAAAGCTTCAGGCGCTATCCAAGGCGCGTGACGCCTTGAGTCGCGTCGACCGACTGATCAAGAATTAGGCGTGTACGAGCCCATGAGCCGATTAGACCTATTATCGCCGGCAACACCCAGGCTTGTGGACGCGCAGTCGCGCAATGCAACCACCGGCATGGACGCTCAGGACGGCGCCGGAACCGCTCAAACATCCGATTTCGCCTCACTCCTGGACGGGTTCTCTGGACGCCCTCCGCGGGAGGGACTGGTGATCTCCGACGAGACGGGGCTCTCGAACAGCGAGCCGGACAAGGCCGATTCCGAGGTGAATGCCGGAGCCGATCCGCTGCAGGCGCTCCTTCCTGAGGTGGCGACCAGCGACAACGCGACGGGCGCGCCCGTCCTTCAGTCCGTAAGCCCGGTGTTGTCGGTTCTCGAGAGCATCCTTCCTCGGATATTGGCGGGAACAGCCGCGGGAGGCAATCCCGACGCAGGACATCCAGGTGCATCGTCTGCATCCTCCTATCCCGCGATGCTTCCACAGGAGGCCGGCGAATTAGCCTCGGCAACCGCGGGATCCGCGCCAAAGCTCGCTGTCTCCGTTCAGAACCAGGAAACCCATTTCAAACCCATCGTCGAGGGACTGATCGATACCTCGCTCGAGACGGAAGCCGCAGCGCATCGCGAAGAGCCGGATCTCGCCACTGGCGCCCCGCTGATCGGGAAGCCCAAGGGGACGGCGGCGGCAATCCAGCACCCGGATGCCAAGGCCGGATCCGCCCAAGCTTCGAGCGGGCTGACCGGCGTTTTGGAGGCCTCCAAAGAGCAGGAGAAGGACGTCGCCAAACGCGTATCCCTCGATCGAGCTCCCGATCGTCCCGAGTTGCCGAAGCAGCAATCCATCGGAAGCTTGAAGGCCGATGCCACGTCTCTCCCGCCTTCGACGCTTCAGCATCTCGCCAAATCCATCGTCGATGACGTCGAGAGCCTGTCGGAGCCCCAGGCACCAACCTTCCAGCAGAGCGGACTGAACCGGGTCGCCACGGCGAGAGCCTCCGCGGGCGTTCTGCGGGTCCTGGATCTTCAGCTGAAGCCGGCTGAGCTCGGCTTGGTGACGATCAGGATGCGGCTTGCCGGCGACGGCATCGAGATGGAGATCCGGGCCCAGAACGACGATACTGCGGACCTTCTGCGCCATGATGCGGAGAAGCTGTCGAATCTCCTGCGAGCGTCCGGCTACCGCCCTGACGCGATCACCATTCAATCCACTGAAGCGTCTTCCCATGACCGTGCCTCGTTCCAACGTCCTCCTCAAGGCAATCAGACACAGGGGCACTCCTTCGACCAAGGCGGGGGAGCCGGTCAGGGCAACTCTCCCCGTCACCAGGACAACCGCCATGACAGCGGCAGGCGAGACCTCTCCAAGGACGGCAAGGACGCGTCGAATCCTGGCGGCGGCGGCACTGGCGGGATCTATCTTTAGTCCGTGTGCCGTCCTGCCGGCCCTGGCACAGTCTCCGTCCGGTCAGTGTGAGCGGGAGATGATGCGAGCCGCGTCCAAGTACGGGGTACCATTGGGCATGCTCTACTCCGTCGGCCTCACCGAGACGGGGCGGCGTGGCAGCCTGCAACCTTATGCCATGAACGTGGAAGGAAAGGCTGTCTTCTCGAACACCGCGGTCGAGGCGATGCAACGCTTCGAGGAAGCCAGCCGGGGCGGGGCGCGGCTCATCGATCTTGGCTGCATGCAGATCAATCACCTCTACCACCGTGAGAACTTCCCGTCTCTGGAAAGCATGCTGAACCCGCGCAGCAACGTCGAGTATGCCGCGCGCTTTCTGCGTGAGCTCAAGGCACGGCACGAAACATGGACGATGGCGGTCGCGCGCTATCATGCCGGGCCCAACAACGATCCGGCTCAAAAGCGCTACGTATGCCGGGTGATCACCAACATGGTGGCAACCGGATTCGGCCAATGGACACCCGGAGCCCGATCCTTCTGTGCGGATGCTCCTGGCCTGAGCCCCGGTCAGACCGCCTCGGACGGATGAGGCGCCGAGACTCTCTTATCGCGGCATCCCGTCACAGGAGACCGGGCCCGAGACCGACAATCACCTGGACGAGACCCTCCGACGCATCGTGCGGACGAAAGCGGGTCACGCTCGTGAAAAGTGGGCCCGGTTTTCGTTTGCGCGGCCCTTCGGGTCACTGACGCGGCCTACTGGGTCCGCGCCGGCACTCAACGCGTCATTCGAACTTCGGAACCGCTTCCGTTCAAGGTTCCGGCAAGTGCGGCCTCGGCTCCCGACAACCGGGCAACCGGTTGTCCGCGCGAGAAGAGGATCACCTGGTTGTCGCGGAAACTCCAACCATTGATGTGTCGCATGCCCTCGTGGGCGCAGCCTTGCGTCGATGCCTTAAACAGATCCAGGGATGGAACGCTCGACAACTGCACCTTGCAGGAGGTCTCCCCGACACTGGCCCTCCACGATCCTGCGTAAGACGAGGCGCGCTGCGGGGCCGTGAAAACACCCGGCGGGCTTGAGGAAGAACTGGCAACAGCCGGACCGGTCACGGCAGGAGCCTGGCTCGGCGCGACCATCGCCGGCTCTGGCGGAACAGAGCCGGCGGACGGATCCAGGGGGGGAGCGGCCGGCGCAGGAGGGCCCATGTCGACTTCAAGGCGAAGGTCTTGAGATCTTGTCGGGCGGACGACATCGATTTCGGGGGTCTCGAGTGAAGTCACAGCAGGCGCAGAGACGACATAGAAAGCCGGCCCGACGGGCTGTCCGCTCCAGGGCGCAGAATATTCCGGATAGGTCGTGCGGCCACGCGCCGGGCCCCAAGGGCCGTGGACATACGCGGCGCCTGTGCCGTTGCAGGCCGAGATCGTGCCTGCCACGGTCATGAGAACAGTCGTCGTCAGAATCGTGCGATGCATCGCACCGGGACCAGCTACGGTCAATGGCGCACCGAGCCGGCAGGACAATAGGAGGACCGGAACCGGGCCGGCAAGGGTCTCAGGCGGGCGGACGAGAGGATCCTCTCGAAGGATGATGGATCGAAGTCCGCTTGGCAGATCGCCGCATCCAGAAGCACTTCGCTGATCTGGACTCCGATGTCGTAGTTGCCGAAAATGAGCTTGAAGAAGACAGTGACCGAGTCATGCACGAACTCCATGTCGAGAGCGACATGGCATGAATCTTCCCGTCCGGTGCTGACATGGGCGACATAGCCGTAGGACAGTGTCTCGCCCTTGAAGTAGAGTTCGGCGGATGACGTCACCATCTCGTCCATGTTGCCGTGCAGTTGATTGTCGGCATAGAAACGGATGATCTCCGCGTCCGTCAGACAGAAATCGGCAATGACGTCCTTGATATTGCACGCCAGCACCTCCTCGAAGGCTTGAATATCCCAATGCTCTCTCAGCGGAGCCGCAACTTCGACGGTGCGAAGGCTTCTCATTTGGACCTCGTGAGGATGTAGAATAGAATCTGGGCGACGGCCTTGTAGAAGTCGGGAGGAATCATCCGGTCGACTTCGACATGATCGTACATGGACCTTGCCAGAGGCTTGTCTTCGATGACCGGGATGCCGCTTTTCTCGGCAATCTCGCGGATTTTCAAGGCGATGAGGTCCTTGCCCTTTGCGACGACGATCGGGGCGCTGGCTTCGCTGCGTTCGTATCGCATGGCAATCGCGAAATGGGTCGGATTGGCGATCACGAACGTCGCCTTTGGCACGGCTGCCAGCATCCGCTTGCGGCTTCGGTCCTGCGCCAGGGAGCGCATCCGTGCCTTGACCATCGGATCGCCCTCCATCTGCTTATACTCTTCCTTGACCTCCTGCTTGGTCATCTTCAGATCGCTGTGCCACTTGAACCGAGCCCAGAGCAGGTCGGCGGCAACAAGGACGATCGTCGCGATGGCGATGGCCGAGACAAGACGCATTGCCATGGTCAACATCAGCTCCGGAAGAAGGGAGGGATCGGTGAGCATGGCATTCAAAACCTTGTATTGCTCCGACTTCAGAAGCAGGAGGCTGACGAGCGTCATTGTTGCGAACTTGAACAATGACTTTGAAAATTCTACTAAACCCTGGCGGCCGAAGATCCGCTTCCAGCCGCTCATGGGCGAGATTCTGTTCCACTGCGGTCTGATCCGCTCGGAGACGATGGACGGGACGTTCTGCAATATCGATGCGGCGAGGCTGCACGCCGCCAGGATGATGATCGCCGGAATGAGGAACCGACCGACCTCGAGGGCGACCGCCTGTATCAGTGTGGTCGCGTCCGAACCCGAGTCGAGGCGAAAGTCCTGCGGGCGATTGACGAAGAGCGAGAGCTTCTCCGTCAGGCTCTTCGTCGTGCTGCGGGTCGCAAACGCCAGAACGAGCAGGATCCCGACAAGCGAAGCGAACATGGGAGCTTCTCTCGAGAACGGGATGTTCCCTTTCTCGACGGCGTCCCGAATCTTCTTGTCGGAAGGCGCTTCTGTCTTGCTGTCCTGATCGTCCGTGTCAGACATGATCCGAGGTTCGGCTGCGGGAGCATCGGATCCGGAGGGCACATGCCGTTCCGGATCCGATGCTCAGATTCTGGGTGGTGCATAGCGGGACATGAGGCGCCTCGCGGCGGCGATGGTCTCTCATGGTCCGCGATGCTCTAGAAATAGGCCTCTTCCTCGGTCTCCGAGTTGATGACGATCTCTCCTCGGCCGGCCATTTCGAGGGCTAGGTCCGTGATGCTGCGCCTCGCGTCGGCGATATCGCGATGCGCGGACGGCTCCTTGCTGTTGAGCTCGTGCTCGATCATGCGGCGAACGCGCGACGAGAGCGCGGAGAGAACGACCTTGCGGAAGTCGTCGTTCGTGCCCTTGAGGGCAAGCACGACGCGATCCGGCGGGACCTGATCGAACAGGGTCGTGCGATCCTTGGGCGTCAGCTTCACGATGTCGTCGAAGGTGAAGAGCAGGCCCCTGAGGATTTCTGCCGATTTCGGCCGAACGGTCGACAGGCTGGTCAGCACGTCCTCCATATGATCGCGTTCCATCTTATTGATGATGTCGGCGATCTTCGCGTGAGTATCCGCGCCGGCATTCTTCGAGAAGTTGGCCATGAAATCCTCATGCAGCGTCTTCTCGATGTTTTTCATCGTCTCGTCGACGATCGGCTTCATGCTGAGCATCCGGCGCATGAGGTTGTTCCGCAGCGGCTGCGGCAGCTGCGTCATGACTTTCGCCGCGCAGGAGGGTTTCACCTTCGAGAGGATCAGGGCCGCCGTCTGCGGATGCTCCTTCATCAGGTAGGATGCAATCGCACTTTCGCTGACGGTGGAGATGCGCTCCCAGATGCTTCGGTTGGCGTTTCCGACAACCTCGTTCATGATGCTGGCGATCTGCTCGGGGCTCAGGATCCCCGTAAGCAGCTTCTCGATATGGGCCGCACCGCCGACCAGGTCCGCTCCGTCGGAGAAGTTCGACGCGAACTCTTCGACGAGCTGCTCGATCTGGGTCGGAGACACCGGCCCGAGCTGAGCGGCCGATTTGGTGACGAGCCGAATCTCCTCTTCGTTGAAGTGCTTGAGGATCCTGCTTGCTGCAGGCTTCCCCATGGCGAAGAGAAGGGTTGCGACGCGCTCGGGTCCTTTCAGGACCTTAGTGCCATTCGCCTTCATGGGAACGTGAGCGACCATGCCGTGAAGCCAACTTAGCCGTTAAGATCGTTGGTGGGAGGGCCGACGATTTCCGTCAGCGAGATGCCGAAGCGGGAATTGTCGTCCTCCACGACCACGACTTCGCCGCGGGCGATGATGCGGCCGTTCACGACCACGTCCACCGGCTCTCCGACCCGATGGTCGAGGGGAACGATCGCGCCTCGGCCGAGCTTCATCAGGTTGGCGACCGGCATCGTGGCAGAGCCGAGAACCACCTGAATGGTGACCGGAATGCGCAGGATCGAATCGAGGTTCTTGCCGCTGCCCAGCCTCTCGTCCTGCAGAGCTGAATTTTCGAAAGCGCCGTCCTGTTGCCACACGGCTTTATCCTGAGATTTGGGCTCGAAGGGGTTCGTCATGGGAATGGACCTTATGATTGTGATGCGCGGGTGAGGGATTGGGCTTGCTGGCGTGCGTCTTGAAGGAGGTGCTCGAGCTGGCTCGTGACGGCCTGGGCTTCCTCGATGCGCTTGCCGAGCAGGAGGAGGGTCTCCTTGCCTTCGGTGCCGAAGGCTGCAACGGCCCCCTGAGCGGCCACAAGGGCCGCGCCGGTCTTGTCGAAGATCTGCTGATACTCAGCATGGTACCGGTCGAGCCTCTTGAGCTTGCGATACATGACGGCGACCATGACGCTGGTGGTCACGAGAGCGAGGAACAGGATGGCGTTAGCGAGGGAGGACATCATCGAGAAACTCTTTTTCCTGGTCGATGAGCTCATCGACCTTCAGAACGTAGGACCCTTCCGACTGTCCGATATGACACCAGAAAAGACCCTGCTGATTGCTCTCAAGCTTGACTCGGCTGCGGGGGGTCGCCTGCAGTTCGATGACGTCTCCGATCTTGAGGTCGGCGATCTCCCCGAGGGAGAGGAACCTCTCCTCGAGAACGGCCTTGAGCGTAACCTCCGTCTTCTTCACCTCCGTGGCGATCTGCTTCATCCACCGGGGATCACGGCCGGATGATTCGCCCGTCACCACATGAGAGAGGGCTTTGCGCATCGGATTGAGAACCGACTGCGGAATGATGACGAACATTTCGCCGCCGCGGTTGAGCGCCTGGAGAAGGAACTTTGCCGCCACCGCCTGATTGTTCCGCCGCCCGATAACCGCGAAGTCCATACGGGTCTCGATGCGCTCGAGCTTGAACTTCGTATCGACGATCAGGGAGAACGATGCCTGGAGAGCCTTCGCAACGTGCTCGAAGAGGGTCTGGGCCATCCGGAGCTCGATGCTCGAGAAGCCACGCGCCTCCTCGACGGGAGGTTCGGAGCCGTCGGAACCGAAGAGCACCTCCACCATCGTATAGATGAAGTCCCGGTCGAAGCCGATCAGGATGTGGCTGTCCCATTCGGGCGCATGGAAGATGCCCGCGACGGCGTTCGCCTCGTACATCTCCAGAATTTCGGTGATGCGACCGCTCTCGAGCCCGCTGAGCGAGTAGTACATGGGCGATGCTGCCAGGTGGCGCAGGTGCTCGGCGCAACTGGTCGTCATGCGGTCGAAGATCACATGAAGCATCGGCAGGCGGTCGAGGGAGAGGCCTGCCGCATCCAGAAGCATGTCGCGGATGTCGTTGGCGCTATGGGCTCCGCTCATCATCATGCGGCCTCCTTCAGATCTTCGGAGCGGCCGCCGGTCGTCGTCGCGGTCTCAACCTCGTCGATGGTCGGCCGGTACTCCACGGAGATGCCCTTGCGGCCATGCTCCACGGCGATTTGCGGGAGAGCGCCGTTCATGTAGGCGATGAAGGCCTGCTTGACGATGACATAGACGCGGGTCTGCTTTTCTCGGGTCGCTTTCACCTTGTTCGCGAGCGGCGACAGGAAGGCATAGGAGATGAAGATGCCGCCGAAGGTTCCGACAAGCGCCGAGGCGATCAGCCCACCCAGAATGGTCGGCGACTGATCGATGGCGCCGAGCGCCTTCACGATCCCGAGGACGGCTGCCACGATCCCGAGGGCCGGGAGGGCCTCCGATACGGTGTTGATCGAGTAATAAGGTTTCGTCCGGTCGCGCTTGAGAGTTGCGATTTCTTCTTCCATGAGCGCTTCGATCTCATGGGGACGCGCGTTGCCGATGATGATCAGCCGGGCATAGTCGCAGATGAAGAGCGTGAGATCCTTATCCTTGAGGACGCCCGGAAAGGCCTTGAAGATCTCGGATTCTTCCGGCTGGTCGATGTGCCCCTCCACCTCGTTCCGCGGCTTGTTCTTCAGCTCCCGCATGAGGGCATAAAGGAGGCCGAGGATTGCGAGATAGTGATCCCTCTTCGGCACGGCTCCGGAGATGGCCTCGCGCGCGGCGCGGCCGGTGTCCTTCACCAGAGGCATGGGATTTGCGATGATGAATGTGCCGATCGCGATCCCGCAGATGATCACGTATTCCCAAGGCTGCCAAATGACGGCCAGATGACCGCCCATGGCGACATAGCCGCTCACAAGCGAGCCAATGGCGACTGCCAATCCGATCAAAACGCCCAAAGTCGCGGTCCTTTTATGAAAGTCCAACTTGTTGAAGATGTCTTAAACCCGGAGGCTTGCGCGAAGCTGGAAACCGGGGAGCAAGCCTCGTGCAAGGCTGTTCGACTACCCCTCGGGCCAAGTTCATGCGGCAAAAGGAATGCCGCGCCGTCAGGGCTGGCGCCATCAGGCCGCCCTCATGAGAAAAGGCCGGAGCTCCTCCATGCAATCCTCGCTTTATGTCGCGCTGTCCGCCCAGGTGGCCATGGAAAAGCGCCTGAACACGATAGCGAACAACGTTGCGAACATGAACACGGGCGGCTTCCGAGCGGACGAGGTCAAGTTCGAGGAAATCCTCTCGCTCGCAGCCAAGGAGAATGTGTCCTTCGCGTCGTCCGGGCAGAACTTCGTGTCACGGCGCACGGGTCCCGTCGTGAAGACCGACAACCCCCTCGACGTCGCCATCCAGGGGGAGGCCTGGTTTGCCTTCAACGGGCCCAACGGGGCCGTCTACACCCGCGACGGCCGGTTCAAGATGAACGAGAACGGCGATCTTCTGACGGTCGAAGGCTATCAGGTTCTGGACGCGGGCGGCGCGCCCATCGCTCTCGATCCGATGGCGGGTTCGCCGACGATCGGGCGCGATGGAACGATCATGCAGGGCACCAACCAGGTTGGAGCCATCGGTCTGTTCAACCTGAGGAACGACAGCCGTCTCACCCGTTTCGGAAACTCCGGCGTCATGTCCAGCATTCCGGGAGAGGTCGTTCAGGATTTCAACTCCACCGGGGTTCAGCAGGGCTTCAGCGAGGGATCGAACGTCAATCCCGTTCTGGAAATGACCAAGATGATCGCGGTCCAGAGGAGCTTCGATAGCGCGGCCACGACCATCCAGGAAAGCGAATCGACCTTCATGGATGCCATCCGGACCCTTGGCCCCAGCTCCTGATGGCGGCGATGAACGCTCTCCAAAGGCTCGAGGAGTTCGTCCTCACCGAAGGTGCCGGCAGGCGGAAGGTCCAGATCAGCGGAACCATCCGCGAGGTCAACCCGAGCTATTACCGGGTTGCCGGATTGTCCCAGTTCGTGAAGCTCGGCGATCGGGTCGGCTTTGAGGCTCATGGGAGGACGCAGGCCGGAGAGGTGGTGCGAATCGACGACGGCGGGATCACGATAAAGCCCTTCAACGGGCGGATCGAAGCCGGGATCGGAACGCCCGCCTTCATCCTGGGCGACACGGCCTTTAGCCCGGACCATAGCTGGCGCGGGCGCGTCATCAACGCTCTCGGCGATCCGCTGGACGACCTCGGTCCTCTGGTCACCGGCCACAGGCCCGTCCGGAACGATGCCGAGCCCCCGTCCGCCATGACGAGGGCCAGGGTGACGACTCCTCTGAAGACGGGCGTCAAGGCCATCGATCTGTTCACTCCCCTGTGCCAGGGACAGCGCATCGGCATCTTCGCGGGCTCCGGCGTCGGAAAGTCCACGCTCCTGACCATGCTCGCGAAGTGCGAGGGGTTCGACACGATCGTCGTCGCCCTCGTGGGAGAGCGCGGCCGCGAAGTCCGGGAGTTCCTGGAAGGCCCCATTCACGCGAATCTGCACAAGTCGATCATGGTGGTGTCGACGGGCGACGAGAGCCCGATGATGCGGCGGCAGGCTCCCCGAACGGCCGTGGCGCTGGCCGAGTACTTCCGTGATTGCGGCGACTCCGTCCTGCTCATCGTCGATTCGGTCACGCGGTACGCCCATGCCGCCCGCGATGTCGCCCTGGCAGCCGGGGAGCCCGCCGTCGCCCGCGGCTATACGCCGAGCGTTTTCAGTGACCTGCCCCGGCTGCTGGAGCGGGCGGGGCCCGGGCAGGAGGGACGAGGTTCCATCACGGGCATCTTCTCCGTCCTCGTCGACGGCGACGATCACAACGACCCGGTCGCCGACAACATCCGCGGCACGCTCGATGGTCACATCGTTCTGGATCGTGCCATCGCTGATCAGGGACGGTACCCGGCCATCAACGTCCTGGGGTCGATCTCGCGCCTGGCCGACCATGTCTGGTCCCCGGACCAGAAGGAACTGGTTCGCCGTCTCCGCGGGCTGATTGCCCGCTACGAGGACACACGGGATCTCAGGCTCATGGGCGGCTATCATCCCGGCAACGATCAGGAACTCGACCAGGCGGTCGTGCTCGTCCCGAAGATCTACGAAGCGCTCAGGCAGGATCCGTCCATGCCCGCCAGTCGCGACGCCTTCATGGACCTGGCGCAGGCCCTCAAGCAATAGGGTTCTTCACCTCTCATATGACGACTGGATCGAATACAGCCTCACGCAAGCGTCATGGTGTTAGGTCCGGTTTGAAACCGTAGGAGCTTCAGATGAGTCTTTATGGCGTTCTTCGTAGTGGCGTTTCTGGCATGAACGCTCAGTCGAACAAGTTGGGTACCGTTGCGGAGAACATCCAGAACTCGAGCACGACCGGATACAAGCGAGCTTCGACGGAATTCTCGTCCCTCATCCTTCCCTCGAGCGAAGGCAACTACAATTCCGGCTCCGTCACCAGCAGGGTTCGCTATACGATCGCCGACCAGGGCCCGATCGCCTATACGACCTCGGCATCCGACCTTGCGATCTCCGGCAACGGCTTCTTCGTGGTGACCGATCCGGGCGGATCGCCGTACCTGACCCGCGCGGGCAACTTCGTGAAGGATGGGCGGACGGGCAATCTCGTGAATGCCTACGGGTTCACGCTCATGGGCTACAAGCTCGGCGCAGGGGCCGTCAATCCTTCCCTGAACAGCCTCGACGGCGTCGAGCCGGTCAACATGTCCTCCTTCGCCATGCAGGCGAGCGGGTCGACGAAGGGATCCTTCAAAGGCAACCTGCCTGACGGTGAGCCTGTCATTGCTCCCCCGGCCACGGTCAGCAAGCAATCGTCGCTTCAGGTCTATGACAAGGTGGGCAATCCGATCAAGATTGACATCTCTCTGACGAAGACAAGCGATACGCAGTGGACCATCAGCGTCGCGAACGGAACGACCAGCGATCCGCTGACTGGAACGACCTCAATGACCCTGACTTTCGATGCGGATGGCCAACTGACCGGCCCGTCCGTACTGAACTTCGGCATCCCCGGCGGCGAGCCCTTCGCCCTCGACATGGCCGGCATGACGCAGCTCGCCGGCGAGTACAACGTCACAGGCGAGGCCAACGGCAATGCGCCGTCCGCCGTGAAGGACGTCGAGTTCGCGTCTGACGGCACCGTCTACGCCGTCTATGAGGACGGAACCCGCGTCGGGGCCTATCGGATCCCGCTCGCCAACGTGTCGAGTCCGGACAACCTGAGCCCTCGCGCCGGCAACGTCTACGAGACGACGGCGGCCTCCGGCGGCTATCAGGTCGGATTCCCGGAGATGTCGGGCTTCGGGTCGATCGCGTCGGGCGCCCTCGAAGGATCGAACGTCGATATCGGCACCGAGCTGACGGCGATGATCGAGGCTCAGACCAGCTACACGGCCAACTCCAAGGTTTTCCAGACCGGATCCGAACTGCTCGACGTCCTGATGAACCTGAAGCGGTAATCGTTGGAGAGTCCTTGATCCATGTCTCTGTCAGTAGCCTACAACACGGCACGATCGTCGCTTCTGGCGTCGCAATCCCAGATGGCGACGGTCTCGCGCAACATCACCGGGGCGTCCGATCCAAGTTATTCGCGCAAGATCGCCATGCTGGTGACTCAAGGGGGCGCGGCCCGCGTCGTGACCTTGAGAGCCAGCGATGCGGCGCTCCTGTCGAAAATGCTCGAGACCACATCCGACGCGGCAACCCAGAAGGCGCTGCTGGAAGGGCTGGAGAAGCTGAGCCAGACCGTGGGCGACACGGAACTCGACGAGTCTCTCGCCGCCCGCATCGGAGCCTTGGACAGCGCCCTCAAGCAATATGCCAATGCTCCAGACAATTCGCAGTACGCCAGGGCGTTCGTCACGGCCGCCACCAACATGGCGTCGAGCCTGAATCAGGCCACATCGGCCGTTCAGGCCGTGCGGCTTGAAGCCGACGGCAAGATCGGGGACTCCGTCGCCCGCATCAACGACCTCCTGGCGAAGTTCGAAAAGGCCAACCAGCAGGTCGTGAGCGGCTCAGCGCTCGGGGCCGACGTCACCGACGCCATGGATACCCGCGACAGCCTGATCGCCCAGCTGTCCGAGGAAATCGGCGTGACCGTCGTGCCGCGGGCCGGCAACGACATCGCTCTCTATACTGACAGCGGCGTTCCGCTGTTCGACAAGACGGCCAGGCAGGTCAAGTTCGATCAGACAAACGTCTACGCTCCCGGCACAGTCGGCAAGGCCGTGTCCATCGACGGCATTCAGGTGACCGGCCCGGGGGCCCTGATGCCCCTCAATTCCGGCAACCTCGTCGGGCTGGTGGCAGTGCGTGACGACGTCGCCGTGACCTACCAGCGTCAGCTCGACGAACTCGCGCGGGGCCTCATCGAGGCCTTCGCGGAGAAGCATCAGACCGACGCATCCCAGCCCGATCTCCCAGGCGTATTCACGTTTCCAGGCGCATCAGGCGTTCCCGCATCGCCGGCCACGACAGGCCTGGCAGGCCTGATCAGGGTGACGGACGAGATCGATCCGGCGAAGAGTGCGACTGGTACCTTCGCGAACATTCGTGATGGCGGGATCAACGGCGCGGCCTACCGCTACAATCCCGATCCCGACAATGCGGCCTTCTCCGGCCGTCTGTACGGACTCGTCGGAGAGATGTCGAAGGAGCGGACGTTCGACAAGACCCTCGGTCTGGGGGAGACCGTGTCCCTGCGGGAATTCGCTCAGGGATCAGCCAGCTGGGTCGAGTCGTCGCGCCAGAGCGCCGACCAATCGCTGGATTACCGGAATACGCTCCTGGGACATGCATCGGAAGCGCTCTCGAACGCCACCGATGTCAACGAGGATGATGAAACGGCCCTGATGCTGCAACTCGAGAAGTCCTACTCGGCTTCCGCGAAGCTGATCTCCGTGATCGACCAAATGATCAAGACTCTTCTGAACGCGGTGGGCTAGACATGAAGACCACATTCATCTCGACGGTGACGCTGTGGAACTCCCCTCGGTCGTCACTCGACAGGCTTCAGGAGAGCCTCACGAAGGCCAATACCGAGCTGACGACAGGCCGGCATGCGGATGTCGGGCTCGCTCTCGGATACAAGGTCGGAGAGACGCTCTCCCTGCGCCAGCAACGGGCGGAGATCGACACGCTGACCGATAGCAACAGTGTCGCTCTTCAGCGCATCAAGACGACAGATGATGCCCTGAACAGCATTCGGGACGATGCAACGAAGTTCCGGGATGCACTCGTAGGATTGCCGCTCAATCCTCCAGTGGAGATCATCAAGAACCAGGCAGAAGCCTATCTGAGCAGCCTGATTTCCAACCTCAACACCTCGGTTGGCGGTCAGTTCGTTTTCGGCGGAATCAACACCAAAGCGGATCCTGCAAACGACTACGCAGGCGGTGGACCACCTTCCCTCAAGGATCTGGTCGCGGGGGCATTCTCTGCTCCGACAGCATCGGGTGGTTTCAACATTCCGCAGAGTGACCCGGCTGTCTCGGGGATCACGGCGGATGATATGAATGATTTTCTCGACGGGCCGTTCAAGGCGATCTTCGAAGGGACCGGCTGGAGCGCACTCTCGAATGCGTCCGACCAGAACATTCAGAGTCTGATCTCGCCGACGGAGAAGGTCGAGACATCCACCAACGCAAATACGACTCCCATGCGGCAGGTCGCGATGGCATACACGATGATCTTCGATCTCGGGATCGAGACATTGAGCCCTGCCGCCCGGAACGTCGTACTCAAGAAAGCGATCGACGTTCTTTCGACGGCTGTCTCTGGCCTGATTGACGTGCAGGCGACCCTCGGAACAACGCAGGCAAAGACCGATACTGCGACCGAGAGAATGGCATTGCAGAAGTCGATCTACGACGAGCGAATCGGTCACTTGGAATCCGTCGATCCGACGGAGGCGAAAGTCCGTGTCGACCAGCTCATGACACAGATCCAAACCTCCTATTCCCTGACTGCTCAGCTCAAGCAGCTGAGCCTCATCAACTATCTCTAGTATCGGGTTCAGTCGATGTATCGATTTTCATATGCAGAAGTTGTCGAAGACGCTCCTAGAGAATGCCGGCAGCGTGAATATGAGGTCTTCGATCACGCGATCGGCCTCCTGAAGGCCGCCGAGGGACGGCCTTCCCGATCGCCCGAGATGAACGACGCCATGGAATTCCTCCAGCGCCTGTGGACCGCCTTCGTCCAAGACCTGGCGCATCCGGACAACGAGTTGCCCGACAAGCTTAAAGCCCAGCTCATTTCGATCGGGTTCTGGGTCATGCGCGAGACCAGCCGCGTCGCGCTGGGCGAGCACAACGACCTGAACGCGCTCATCGATATCAATACCATGATCCAGGAGGGTCTGAGATGAAAGCCAAAATGAGATTCTCCCTGAAGGCCGGCGAGCGCATCTTCATCAACGGGGCCGTTCTGACCGTGAGCCAGAAGGTGACCTTGAGCCTCCTGAACGAGGCCCGCTTCCTCCTGGAGAGCCATGTCCTCCAGGTCACGGATGCGACCACTCCGATGCGCCAGCTCTACTTCGTCGTGCAGTCGCTCCTCATCAACCCTCAGGAAGCCGGCAAGGTCATGGGCGCGTTCCGCAAGCTGCACGATGCCCTGATCACGGTCGCGACCGACGACGGGGTGAAGGATTCGCTCCGCAAGGTCGGGGACCTCGTGGAAGCGGACCGCACGTTCGAGGCGCTCAAGCTCATCCGAACCCTGTTCGAGCCGATCGAGGCTCATCCCTCCGCACCCGCCGAAGCCGCCGCGGTTCAGGCAGCCTAATTCAGGAGCCCCACGATGAACGTCTCCTCGATTTCAAACAATGTCGCAACGCAGCGGACGGCCACGACCGAGACGTCCTCGACGGCGAGCTACGACAATTTCCTGAAGCTGCTGCTCACGCAGATGAAGAACCAGGATCCGACCGAGCCCATGAAGTCGACCGACTACATGGCTCAGCTCGCGACCTTCTCCCAGGTCGAGCAGACCGTGAAGAGCAATTCCAAGCTCGATGCGCTGCTTTCGTCCTCGACATGGGCCCAGGCAGACAGCGTCATCGGCCGTACGGTCTCGACCGCTGACGGCAAGATCTCCGGCGAGGTGCTGTCCGTCACAATCGCCAGCGACGGCGCGGTGGCCAAGCTCAAGGGCGGAGAGCAGATTCTCCTCGGCCCCGGCATCGTGGTGAGCTGACGATGAACGAGGTCGATGCCCTGGAGCTTGTCCGGGCAGCTATCTGGACCGTCATCATTGCGGCAGGGCCGGCCGTTGCCGCCGCAATGATCATCGGCATCGTCATCGCGCTTGTTCAGGCACTGACGCAGATCCAGGAGGTCACCCTTACGTTCATCCCGAAGATCATCGCCATTCTGGTGGTCGCGCTCGTCACCGGTTCCTTCGTCGGATCGCAGATCTTCGCCTTCACCGAACTGGTCTACGGCAAGATTGTAACAGGTTTCTAGATCCCGGCCTTGTGATCGGCTGGTGCGATGCGGGGCTCCCGGCCCAGGCGGATGAGCGACCCTCGCGCAAGCTTCATGGTTCATGTGTCTGTCTGATCGTTCATTCGTTGAGCTGGCAGGCACATGGAAGCAAGTGAAGTGACAGCCCAGGGGCGTGGCAGAGACCTGGCATTCGCCGGCGCGGTCGTCGGCATCCTCGCCATTCTCTTCCTCCCGATCCCGCCGATCGCGATCGACATGGGCTTGGCCCTCTCGGTTGCCCTCTCGGTCCTGATTCTGATGGTGGCGCTCTGGATCCAGAAGCCCCTCGAGTTCTCGGCCTTTCCCACCGTCCTTCTCATTGCCACGTTGTTGCGCCTTGCGCTGAGCATCGCGTCGACCCGTCTCATTCTGTCCGACGGCCATAAAGGCGTCGACGCGGCCGGCCAC
Organism: Microvirga sesbaniae; assembly: GCF_025460805.1. Lineage (GTDB taxonomy): Bacteria > Pseudomonadota > Alphaproteobacteria > Rhizobiales > Beijerinckiaceae > Microvirga > Microvirga sesbaniae. The sequence continues at coordinate 74,741 of NZ_JAMXFJ010000021.1, forward strand.
GTGATCAGCGGCTTCTCGCAATTCGTGATGAGCGGCGACTTCGTCATCGGCATAGTGGTCTTCATTATCCTGATCACGGTCAACTTCCTGGTCATCACGAAAGGCGCGACCCGTATCGCCGAAGTGGGCGCGCGATTCACGCTCGACGCCATTCCCGGCAAGCAGATGGCCATCGACGCCGATCTGTCGGCCGGGCTCATCGACGAGAAGGAAGCCCAGAAGCGCCGGCGTGAGCTCGAAGAGGAAAGCGCCTTCTTCGGATCCATGGACGGCGCCTCCAAGTTCGTTCGCGGCGAGGCCGTCGCGAGCCTGATCACGATCGCCGTCAACATCTTTGGCGGCATCGTCATCGGCGTCACACGTCATGGCATGCCGTTGTCCAAGGCTGCCGATGTCTTCGTCCAGCTCTCGGTCGGCGATGGACTGGTCAGCCAGATCCCGGCGCTCGTCGTCTCCCTGGCCGCAGGCCTTCTGGTGTCGAAGGGCGGAACGAGGGGGCAGGCTCAGCAGGCCGTGCTCGGGCAGCTCGGCGCCTATCCCCGGGCCCTCATGGTCGCCGCCGCCCTGATGTTCGTCTTTGCCATCGTTCCCGGCTTGCCGATGCTCCCGTTCCTGGTGCTCGGCTGCTGCATGGGCTTCATCGCCTATTCGATTCCCAAGCAGAGAGCCGAGCAGGAAGCCAAGGCTCAGGCCAAGCTCGCGCAGGAGCAGCAGAAGACCCTTCTGGAGTCGCGGGATACGGTCAAGGAATCCCTGAAGCTCGCCGAGATCGAGCTCTGCCTGGGCAAGCATCTGGCCTCCCATCTCGCAAGCGCCCATGGGGATCTGGCTCATCGCGTCGGCAAGATGCGCAAGAAATTCGCTCAGGACTACGGCTTCGTCCTGCCGGACGTGAAGCTCTCCGACAGCCTCATGATCCCGCCCAAGAGCTATCAGATCAAAATCCACGGAACCGTCATCGCCACCCAGGAGGTCCGCCCGGGCGATCTTCTCGTCGTGCTCGGCGACGGCCCGATGCCCGACGTGCCGGGCGACGAGGTGCGGGAGCCGGCCTTCGGCATGAAGGCCATGTGGGTGTCGGATGTGTATCTGAGCGAGATCAAGCGACAGGGCTTCCAAGCCGTCGATGGAGCCTCGGTCCTCCTCACTCACCTGAGCGAGGTGATCCGCAACAACCTGCCGCAGCTTCTGTCCTATAAGGACGTGCGCAACCTGCTGGATGGCCTCGACTCCGAGTACAAGCGCCTGCTCGACGACATCTGTCCCTCGCAGATCTCCTATTCCGGTCTCCAGTCGGTCCTGAAGCTCCTGCTGGCGGAGCGGGTCTCGATCCGCAACCTGAGCCTGATCCTCGAGGCGATCGCCGAGATCGCTCCCCATGCCCGGAGGGCCGAGCAGCTGGTGGAGCATGTGCGGGTCCGGATCGCCCAGCAGATCTGCGGCGATCTCGCCGAGGGCGGTGCCCTGAACGTCTTGAGGCTCGGCAACAAGTGGGATATCGCATTCCATCAAAGCCTGAAGCGGGACGCCAAGGGCGACGTGGTCGAGTTCGACATCGATCCCAGGCTCGTGGAGCAGTTCGGGACGGAAGCGTCCGATGCCATCAAGACCCGTATGGGCCAGGTTCATACCTTCGCGGTCGTGACGGCGCCGGATGCGCGCCCCTATGTGCGCATGATCATCGAGCGCATGTTCTCGTCCCTGCCGGTTCTCTCGCATCTGGAAATCGCCCGCGGCCTGGAGGTCAATTCGCTTGGTACGATCTCGTGACCCAGCTGACCCCCGAGATCCTGCTGGCGATCTTCCTGATCTTCTGCCGGATCGGCGGTTGCCTGATGATGGCTCCGGGATTCTCGAGCAGCCGGATCCCAATGCAGGTTCGCCTCTTCATCGGCCTGGCCACCAGCTTGGCGCTGGCGCCGGTTCTTCTCGAGAAGGTTCAGGCCGGCATCGCCTCCCAGGCGCCTGCGGCCATCCTGGTCTATATCGCCTCGGAGCTGCTGACCGGCCTCCTGATCGGCCTCCTGGGACGCGTGTACTTCTTCGCCCTGCAATCCATGCTGAGCGCCGTCGCGATGGCGCTGAGCTTCGGCATGCCGGGCGCCCCGATCGATGAGGCGGAGCCCCTTCCTGCGATCGGCTCGTTCATCATGATGGTGGCAACCGCCGTCCTGTTCCTGTCGGATCTCCACTGGGAGGTGTTTCGCGGCCTTGTCGATTCCTACTCGCGGCTTGCGATGGGCGAGGGACTGGGCACCAGGCTGTCGCTGACGCAGCTGGTGGACCAGATCGGCGTCGCCTTCGTGCTTGCCCTCAGGATCAGCAGCCCCTTCATCCTCTATTCCGTGATCGTCAATCTCGCGGTCGGCCTCACGAACAAGCTCACGCCTCAGATCCCGGTGTACTTCCTGGCGACCCCCTTCGTCATGGTCGGCGGATTGCTGATCGTGTACTTCGCGGCTAGCGATTATGTGCTTCTCTTCATGGAGGCGTTCTCGACGTGGCTTCGGAACGGATAGGCCCATGAAGCAGAGGGTCCGCAAGATCGAACGAATTCTGAAGGTTCAGCAGCATCTCCAGAAAGAGGCCGAGCTGAGGCTCGCCACGCTCGAGCGGGAAGCGACCGAGCTCAAGACCGCCCAGGAGACGCTCATCCGGACGATGAACGATCACGAGACCTTGCATGGCCTCTTCGTCGACATCACGGCCAAGCGCCTCCAGGGGCTGGCGTCCCAGGCGAGCAAAGTGGACAAGGCGAAGGCGGCGCAGAAGGCCATGACCATCGATCGCGCCATGCAGGCGAAGCGCACGGAAAAGATGCTGACCGGCCTGAAGGATCAGGAGCGCCGCGTGGCGGAGAAGAAGGACCTCGCCACGATCCTCGAAGGGCTCGCGAAAGACGACAGCGCAAGCTTCCCGTAAGCTAGCCGGGTTACACCTTGCCTCGAGTTTTGAAACCTGAAGAGATGCGAGATGGCGATCAGCCCGCCCTCCGATATTGTCAACGACGTCGCAAGAGCGGCGGATCCCGCGCGCTACCAGGCGGCCGCGCAGAAGCTCCTCGACGGTGCATCGGCGGTGGACGGGACCAGCTTCGAGGATGCGGTGAAGTCCGTGGCCGGCCAGCCTCTCATGGCGTCCGGCGCCGATGTCTATACCCTGCGCAATTCGCTTCGCAACGACGCCGAGTCGGCCAGCGCCGCCCGGACGAAGAAGGCGCACCAGGAGTTCGAGGCCTATATTCTTCAGACCTTCGTGGAGTCCATGCTCCCGAAGGACGCGGAGAATACCTACGGCAAGGGCAATGCGGGCTCGATCTGGAAATCCATGATGGCCGAGCAGATCGGCGCGCAGATTTCGAAGGCGGGCGGCATCGGCATCGCGCAGCACGTCCTCGGCACCCGGGCGACCGGACCGTCCGCCGACATCCCGCCTCCTCGGCCGATGCCGCCGTTCTCGACCAAGATTTGATCTCAGAGCGCACGACGGCAAGAGCGTCCGACCGTCGCCAGAATGCAGGAACCACCATGATGCTGATGAAGTCCCTGGACCGACTCGAAGAAACGCTGGACATGGAAACCGCCGCTCTCATGGCGCGCGACCTGTCGAACCTGGACGAGTTCAACCGGCGCAAGAGCCAATGCCTGCTCGAAATCAGCCGGATCGTCCGCACGGCCGAGATCCACGCGCTCGATCAGAAGGCGACGAAGCGCCTGCAGGATCTCCGGGCCAAGATCGAGACCAACCAGGACATCCTGCGGCGCCACATGCAGGCTGTCCAGGAGGTTGCGAGCATCATCTCGACCGCGATCCAGAGCGCTGAATCCGACAGCACGTATTCGGTGCACATGAACAAGGCGGGCTTCGGCGCATGATGAAGAACGTCATGGCGGGCTTCTGGGTCTGCGCGGTCACGCTGGCGTCCTGTTATGCGGCCGTGACCTGGACGGTCGGCAAGGCGCCCGTGGAGGAGAAGGGAAGTTACGAAGGGTTGCAGTACAAGAAGCTGCCGCCCATGAACATCCCGATCGTCGCGGAAGGAGCCGTGCAGGGCTACGTGATCGCAAATCTCGTCTTCACGGCGGACGCCAAGACCCTGCGCGAGATCTCCGTGCCGCCCGAAGCCTTCATTCAGGACGAAGTCTTCCGCCACGTCTACGCCGACGAGACGCTCGATTTCAAGAAGCTCTCCCGGTACAACGTCAACGGCATGATCGGCAACGTCCGCGAGAAGATCAACAAGCGCCTGGGGGCCGAGATCGTCAAGGAGATCCTGGTCGAGAATTTCAACTTCGTGGATAAATCCGATATTCGCTCCTAGCGCGCCGGTCCAGCCGGTGCGGCAGGGCGCTGACGCCTGGAAAGATTTTTATGACCTATTGCCTGATCATTGATGATTCCCGTGTGATCCGAAAGGTGTCCCGCGACATTGTCGAGAGCCTGGATTTTCGCGTCTCCGAAGCCGAGAACGGCGAGGCGGGCCTCAAAGCCTGCCGGAGCGAGATGCCGGACGTGATCCTCCTCGACTGGAACATGCCCGTCATGGACGGCTACAGCTTCCTGAAAGCGCTGCGCAGCACGCCGGAAGGCTTGTCACCGAAGGTGGTTTTCTGCACGACGGAGAACGGCCTCGACCATATCACGCGGGCCCTGGAAGCGGGCGCGGACGAATATGTCATGAAGCCGTTCGACAAGGATATCCTCGCCGCCAAGCTCCAGGGGCTCGGTGTTCTTCCCGCATCGCATTCGGCGTGAGACGATGTCCCATTCTCCCTTATCTCAGACAAGCCCTGCACCCGGCCGCCTCACCCGGGTGATGATCGTCGACGACAGCGCTGTGATCCGCGGCATGATCGGCCGATGGCTCACGGAAGCCGGCGGCTTCGACATCGTGGCGACCGCCTCGAACGGCCGGATGGCCGTCGATGCGGCGGAGCGCTCGAAGCCCGAGATCATCCTGCTCGACATCGAGATGCCGGAGGTGGACGGACTCGCGGCCCTGCCGATGATCCTGAAGGCGCATCCGGCCAGCAAGGTGATCGTGATCTCGACCCTCACCCAGAGGAATGCCGAGATCTCCCTGAAATGTCTCTCGCTTGGCGCGGTCGATTATCTGGCGAAGCCGGAGAGCGCCCGCGCGGCCGGCGCGGCGGCGGATTTCCGCCGCGACCTCGTCGACAAGCTCCGGGCCCTGAGCGAGACGAAGGCCCGCCCGGCGAGAACCTTCGCGGCGCCGGCGCCGACCGTCGTTTCCCCGGCGCCCGTTCCGCTCACGCGGCCGAGCGCCACCAGGCCGCAATGCCTTCTCATCGGGTCGTCCACGGGCGGTCCGCGCGCCGTCGAACGCGTGCTCCTCGATTTGAAGCCGGCGCTCGCGACGATCCCGGTACTGATCGTGCAGCACATGCCGGCGATGTTCACGGCCGTCTTCGCCGAGCACCTGCAGACCCTGTTGTCCGTTCCGGCCCGGGAGGGGCGCGACGGAGACGTGGTGGCGCCCGGCACGATCCTGGTCGCTCCCGGCGGGCGGCACATGGGCGTGGTGTCGTCCGGCGGCAAGACGACGATCCGTCTCAACGACGGGCCGCCGGAGAATTTCTGCCGGCCGGCCGTCGACGTGCTGTTCCGGGAGGCCGCCGGGATCTACGGCGCCTCGGCGCTCGCCGTCGTGCTGACCGGCATGGGCTCGGACGGCACGCAGGGCGCACGCTTCCTCACCAAGGCGGGCGCCACCGTGATCGCCCAGGACGAAGCGACGAGCATCGTCTGGGGCATGCCGGGCAGCATCGTGAAGGCGGGCCTCGCCCACGAGGTTCTTCCCCTGGAATCCATCGGCCGTTCCCTGAAGGGCCTCATCACCGGAGCGTCGAAATGACCGAGGCCGAATTCGAAGCCCTGCGCGTCTTCCTGAAGGCCCGGTCCGGCCTGGCGCTATCCCCGGACAAGCGCTACCTGGTCGAGAGCCGCCTCTCGTCCGTGTGCACGCGCTTCAAGCTCGAGACCCTGTCGCACCTCGTGCGGGAGATCAGGACCGGCCGCGCGATCGCGCTCGAGAAGGCGACCATCGAGGCGATGACCACGAACGAGACCTTCTTCTTCCGGGACAAGACGCCGTTCGACCTGTTCCAGGACGTGCTGCTGCCCAAATACCTCAAGGAGCGGGCCGCGAGCCGCCGGCTGCGGATCTGGTGCGCGGCGGCCTCGAGCGGCCAGGAGCCGTACTCCCTGGCGATGCTCCTGAAGGAGGCCTCCGCCCGCATGCCGGGCTGGCACATCGACATCGTGGCGTCCGACATCTCGACCGAGGTGCTGGAGAAGGCGAAGGCCGGCCTCTACAACCAGTTCGAGGTGCAGCGCGGATTGCCGATCCGGCTCCTGGTGAAATACTTCACCCAGGTGGGCGACCAATGGCAGATCGCGCCTGAGATCCGCGCCATGGTGGATTTCCGCTACCTCAACCTGCTCGACGATTTCGGCCGCCTCGGCCCGTTCGACATCGTCTATTGCCGCAACGTGCTGATCTATTTCGACGCCCCCCTCAAGGCCGACGTCCTGCGCCGCATCTCCACCGTCATGGCGCCGGACGGCTCGCTCCTGCTCGGAGCGTCAGAGACCGTGCTCGGCGTCACGGATGCCCTGACCCTCGATCCGGCCCATCGCGGGCTCTACACGAAGGCTGCCTCGATGGCGGCCGCCGCGACGCCAAGGGCGATCGGCATGCGCTGACGCGGGGCAGGGCGCCACCCGGGCGGGGAGGGTGGCGGCCGACAGAACCTGAATGGACGGGAAGGGCGGTTCGCAAGAACCGCCCTTCTTGTTATTCCCGGTCGGCTCGCCCGTCACGCGTCATG
>NZ_JAMXFJ010000022.1:0-31689 GCF_025460805.1 Microvirga sesbaniae
CTTCACGCCCGTCCAGGTGGCCGCGACCGCGGCCCTGAACGGGCCGGACGATTGCATCCGCGAGATGCGCGCCACCTACAAGCGCCGCCGGGACGTGATGGTCGAGTCCTTCGCCAAGGCGGGCTGGAACGTGCCCGTCCCGACCGCGTCCATGTTCGCCTGGGTGCAGATTCCGGAGAAGTTCCGCCCCATGGGCAGCCTGGAATTCTCCAAGCTCCTGGTGGAAAAGGCCGACGTGGCGGTGGCGCCCGGGATCGGCTTCGGCGAGCACGGCGACGATTACGTGCGCATCGCTCTCGTGGAGAACGAGCAGCGCATCCGCCAGGCGGCGCGCAACATCCGACGGTTCTTCGACCATGCCGACCAGACGCTCCACAATGTGGTGCCGATGGTCAGGCGGGGCTGACCGTCCGCATGGACAGGACGCCGCAGGGGTCGTAAAAGCAGCCCGAGATTTTCAAGGAGCTGTTGTTCGTGACACGTCCCCTTCGGGTCGGCATCGCCGGCCTCGGCACCGTCGGCGCATCGGTCATTCGCATTCTCGACCGCCAGAACGAGGCTGTCGCCCAGCGGGGTGGGCGGCCCGTCGAGGTCGTGGCCGTCTCGGCCCGCGACAGGTCCAAGGACCGGGGCTTCGATCTGTCCCGCTATGCCTGGTTCGACAGCCCTGTCGACCTGTCCCGTTCGGCCGATGTGGATTGCGTGGTCGAGCTCGTCGGCGGGGCCGACGGGGCGGCCCTGGAGACGGTGCGCGCCGCGCTGTCGCTCGGCCGGCACGTGGTGACGGCCAACAAGGCGCTGCTCGCCAAGCACGGACTCGAACTGGCGAAGCTGGCGGAGGAGAAGGGCGTGTCCCTAGCCTTCGAGGCTTCGGTCGCCGGCGGCATCCCGATCATCAAGACCCTGCGCGAGGCGCTGCCGGCCAACCGGATCTCGCGCCTCTACGGCATTCTCAACGGCACCTGCAACTACATCCTGTCGCGCATGGAGCTGGAGGGGCTGACCTTCGCCGAATGCCTGAGGGAGGCCCAGCGCCTCGGTTACGCGGAGGCCGACCCGACCTTCGACGTCGAGGGCTTCGACACGGCCCACAAGCTCGCCATCCTGACCAGCCTCGCCTTCGGGACCGAGATCGACGCGGACGCGATCTACGTGGAGGGGATCTCCTCCATCACCCCCCTCGACCTCGCCATGGCCAGGGAGCTCGGCTTCCGCATCAAGCTTCTTGGCGTCGCCGAGCGCACCAAGACCGGAATCGAGCAGCGGGTGCATCCGACCATGGTGCCCCGGACCTCGTCCATCGCCCAGGTGATGGGCGTGACGAACGCGGTGACCATCGACGCCGATGCCGTCAGGGAGCTGACGCTCATCGGCCCGGGGGCAGGGGGGGACGCCACGGCCTCGGCGGTCGTGGCCGACATCGCCGATGTGGCCACCGGCGCCGTGCAGCCGCTCTTCGGCTCTCCGGCGGACCGGCTCGAGAAGGCGCCCCGCGCGCCGATGCAGCGCCACGAGGGCGGCTATTACGTTCGCCTGACGGTCCACGACCGCCCGGGCGTCGCGGCCGGCGTGGCGACCCGCATGGCCGAGGCCGACATTTCGCTGGAAAGCATCCTGCAGAAGCGCTCGGAAGTGGCGGCCACCAAGGACCCGCACGGGCGATCGGGGGCCCCGGTCTCGCTGGTGCTCATCACCTATGCGGCCACGGAAGCCTCGATCCGGTCGGCCCTGGAAAAGATCTCGGGGGATGGTCTTATCGCCGAGCCGCCCCAAGTCATCCGCATCGAGCGCGAATAACCCCGGGGCCGGGCCATTCCGGTCCCCACACGATCACAAGAGGGAGACGACACGTCCATGTCGCAAGGCATTACCGTCCAACCGGGCCAAATCATCGAGCGCATCCTGACCCTGGAGCTCGTCCGCGTCACCGAGCGCGCGGCGGTCGCTTCCGCCAGGCTGCGTGGCCGCGGCAACGAAAAGGCCGCGGATCAGGCCGCCGTGGACGCCATGCGTCGTGAGCTGAACAAGCTTCCCATCGACGGCACCGTGGTGATCGGCGAGGGCGAGCGCGACGAGGCGCCGATGCTGTTCATCGGCGAGAAGGTCGGCAACAAGCAGGGCCCGAAGGTCGACATCGCGGTCGATCCGCTCGAGGGCACCACGCTCTGCGCCAAGGACATGCCGGGCTCCATCGCCGTCATGGCCATGGCCGAGGCCGGAACCCTGCTGGCGGCGCCGGACGTCTACATGCACAAGATCGCGGTCGGGCCGGGCTACTCGGCCGGCGTCGTCGACCTCGACGCCTCGCCGGAGGAGAACCTGCACAGCCTCGCCAAGGCCAAGGGCGTGAAGGTGAACGAGCTCACGGCCCTCGTGCTCGACCGGCCGCGCCATGCGGATCTCATCGCGGCCATCCGCAAGACCGGCGCCGGCATCCGGCTGATCTCGGACGGGGACGTGGCCGGCGTGATCTTCACCACGAAGCCCGAGGAAACCGGCATCGACATCTATCTCGGCATCGGGGCCGCGCCCGAGGGCGTGCTGGCGGCCGGGGCCCTGCGCTGCATCGGCGGCCAGATGCAGGGTCGCCTGATCCTGGACACCGAGGAGAAGCGCTCGCGCGCTCTCCAGATGGGCGTCACCGATCCCAACAAGAAATACGACATGACCGACCTCGCCCGCGGCGACGTGATCGTGGCGGCGACCGGCGTGACCGATGGCGCCCTCATCAAGGGCGTGCATTTCAGCAAGGACGTGATCACCACCGAGACGGTGGTCTACCGCTCCGCCACCGGCACCGTGCGCCGGATCTATGGCGAGCACCGGGAACTGTCGAAGTTCCACCTGGACTAGCAGCATCCGGAGAGCCCCAACCTCAATGGCCGGGCTCGTCCCGGCCATTTGCGTTCTGCCTCCCTCGCGTCATTGGCGCTTCCGGTCCACGATGGAGGTCCCGCAATGTCATGGCCGGGCTTGTCCCGGCCATCCCGATCGGAAGAGCGCCGCGCGTCCAACAATCGGGATCACCGGCACGAGGCCGGTGATGACGCAGGAGGGAGCGTCGGCGCTTTGTGAAAACAGGCTGTTGGGATTAAGGATGGTATCTCCCGAGATGGACGATATCATGCTTCAGATCCGCCCCTTCACCGCCGACGACCGGGCTGCCTGGGAACCCCTCTGGCAGGGCTACCTGACGTTCTACAAATCCTCCGTGCCGCCCGAGGTCACGGATGCGACCTGGCGCCGGTTCCTCGATCCCGCGGAGCCCCTGCAGGGCTTGGCGGCTGTTCTCGACGACCGGATGGTCGGGATCGTCCATACGGTCTATCACCGCTCCACCTGGACCACGGCGGATTACTGCTACCTGCAGGATCTGTTCACCGCCGAGGCGGCACGCGGACGCGGCGTGGCCAAGGCCCTGATCGAGGCCGTGTACGAGCAGGCCAAGGCCGCCGGAGCGGCCCGGGTCTACTGGCTGACGCACGAGACCAACACGACCGCCCAGGCGCTCTACGACAAGGTCGCGTCCCGCACCGGCTTCATCCAGTATCGCAGGATGCTTTGACCACAATTCGCGGATAAGACTCCCGCCGTGACCGAATCATCTCCTCTCGTCGTGCCGAAAGCCTTCCTCGGCGTCACCAATTCCGCCCTCGGGCGCACCTGGGTGGAGCGTTGCGACGCCGCCCAGGGAACGATCGCGCTCGCCATCGCCCAGACCCACGGCCTGCCGGACGTGCTGTCGCGGGTTCTGGCCGGGCGCGGCGTCGGGCTGCACGATACGGACGGCTTCCTGAACCCGCGCCTGCGGGACCTGATGCCCGACCCCCACAAGGTCACTGACATGGAGGCCGCGGCCAGCCGGCTGGCCGATGCGGTCCTGCGCACCGAGAAGGTGGCGATCTTCGGCGACTACGACGTGGACGGGGCCTGCAGCGCGGCGCTGCTTGCCGAGTACCTGCGCGCCTGCGGGCTCGATTACGCGATCCACATTCCGGACCGGATCACCGAAGGTTATGGCCCCAATGTCGACGCCATCCGGGCCCTGAAGCAGCAGGGCGCCGACATCCTCGTCACGGTCGATTGCGGCACGGCCAGCATCGAACCACTGGCGGAGGCTCGCCGCCTCGGCCTCGATCCCATCGTGCTCGATCACCATCAGGCGCCGGAGCAGCTGCCGGACGCGCTCGCCATCGTGAACCCGAACCGCCAGGACGACCTCTCGGGCCTCGGCCATCTCTGCGCGGCCGGTGTGGTGTTCCTGTTTCTCGTCGCACTCAATCGCATTCTGCGCCTGCGCGGCTTCTTCCAGGGCCGGCCCGAGCCCGACCTGATGGGGAGCCTCGATCTGGTGGCGCTGGCGACCGTGGCCGACGTGGTGCCGCTCATCGGGCTCAACCGGGCCTTCGTGCGCCAGGGGCTTGCCATCATGAAGAGCCGCCGCCGGGTCGGCCTGGCGGCGCTCCTCGACACGGCCGGCCTCGCCGGCGCGCCGGAGAGCTGGCACCTGGGCTATCTCGTCGGGCCGCGGATCAATGCCGGCGGCCGCATCGGCGATGCGGCCCTGGGCTCGCGGCTCCTGCTGACGGAAGATCCCGTGCAGGCCGGGCGGCTCGCCGCCGAGCTCGACCGGCTCAACCGGGAGCGCCAGGCCATCGAGGTGGTGGCCGTCGCGGAAGCGGAGGCCCAGGCCCTGATGGCGCTCGAGCGCATGCCGGACCTGCCGGTGCTCGTCACCGCCTCGGCCGAATGGCACCCGGGCGTGGTCGGCCTGATCTCCGCCCGGACCAAGGAGCGGTTCCGCCGGCCGGCCTTCGCCTTCACTCTCAATCCGGACGGCACGGCGACCGGGTCTGGCCGATCCGTGCCCGGCGTCGACCTGGGACACGCAGTCCGGGCGGCCGTGGATGCGGGGCTCGCCATCAAGGGCGGCGGCCACACCATGGCGGCCGGCGTGACGATCCAGGCCGTCGATCTCGACCGCTTCCTCGCTTACGTCACCGAGAGGCTCACCGATCCGGTGAGCACCATGCGCCTCCGGGACAATTTCGCCATCGACGCGACGCTCACGGCAGGCGGCGCGCAGCCCGGGGTCGTGACGGCCCTGGAGCGGGCAGGGCCGTTCGGCCAGGGCCAGCCGGAACCGGTCTTCGCCTTCCCGCAGCACCGGCTGGTGGAGGCGCGGGAGGTCGGCAGCGGCGGCCACATGCGCGTCAAGCTTCGCGGCGGCGACGGCAGCATCATCGGGGGAATCGCCTTCAGGGCCGCCGGGCAGCCCCTCGGGAACGCCCTGTCACAGGCCATCGGCAACACGCTCCACGTGGCCGGGACCCTGTCCATCGATCGCTGGGGCGGAAACGAGAAGGTCGAGGTCCGCATCATGGATGCGGCGCGGCCGGAATGACGCGGATCCGGTGCCCGATCGGGGCATCATCCGCCGCGCGGAAGCGGGACACTTTTCCGGCATAAGGTGCTTGCGATGCGTCACGAACCCCTCTATAGGTTCGCCCACTTCGGCGGCACCGCCGCGAAGCACCGTGCGCCCTTCGTCTATCGGTTAGGACATCTGCCTTTCACGCAGGAAAGAGGGGTTCGACTCCCCTAGGGCGCGCCACTTCTCCCTCCCGGACAAATTGTCGTATGCCGGCCGCGCGGATGCCGGTTCGGGGCTCTCGCGGCTTCGATGGCGCCTCACCTCGTGGAAGCGCTCGGGCGCGCTCGCGATCAGATCGGGCTGCCCTTGATCCTGGTGACCATTTCCCAGTTGTCGCCGGCGGCGATCATGCACGCCTTGCCGTCCGGCATGGTCATGACCATGGTCCAGGTTCCATTGGACGAGGCGAAGACCTCGAGCACCTGACCGGGCCGGGCGAGGCCGATGCCGACCGGATCCTCCTTGTACTGGTCGGCCAGCAGCTTCACGAGCTGCTCGCGCGGCCCGCAGGAGGTCTGCGCGGACGCTGGAGCGCCGCCGAGCGCGATCGCCGCGCCGAGGACGGCAAGGTGTGGCAGAGGGATGCGGATCATGACATGTCCCTGACGGTTGACCCGCGATTGCCCTTGGCGTGCCAGTCAACGCGCCCTGCCTCGAAAAGCTCCATCGAAGCGCGTCACGGGGCAGCCGAAAGTCCGGGACGGCGGCCCGATCGATCGCGAGCGGCGCCGGTCTGGCGGAAAGGCATCCTGGCTTCCTGAAAATCCGTGTATAGAGAAGGGGCAGGGCCCGTATTGAACCTGCCGCCCGCGAGGGCGTTTTGTCCGCCAGACACCGAGCGAAGCTGAATCTCCATGCCGCGTTATTTCTTCAACATTCGGGACGGCTACGACGTCGATGAAGACGAGGAGGGAATCGAGCTTCCCGACCTCGAAGCGGCCCGGGCGGAGGCCCTGGCGACCGTCGAGGAGCTGCGGGACGAACTGGCCGATGCAGGCAATATCGAGCTCGAAATCACGGACGAGACCGGACGCCGGCTGCTGACGGTCCCGTTCTTCCGCGGCGGGCAGGGCGGCCGGCGCCGCTGACGGTCCCGCAACGAAAAAGGCCCGGCGCGACGCCGGGCCCTGTTCGATGACCGCGAAGGCCCGATCAGCACTCGGTCTTCTTCTTGGTCGTCGTATCGCCGAACTCATCCGTCTTCTGCTTGGTCTCCGTCGTGCAGCCGACCGACCCGGTGGTGGTCGTGACCGAGGTCGAGGACGTGGTGCTCGGCTCGGTCTTGCGCTCGATGGTCGTCTGGCTGCCCAGGATGCCCTCTTCCTTCTTGATGGTCGTGGTGGTGTCCTGTGCGAAGGCAGCCGTGCTGAGAAGCGAAGCCGCAAGAAGCAGTGCCGTATTCTTCATCGTGAACTCCCTGAACAAGCGTTTCCCCCTGAGAACGGCTTTCTCCGCCAGGGGTTCCTGCTCAGTTTCGTTCCCGATCATCGCCGGGGCGGGTTCAGGCAGCCCTGAGGTCCCGCCAGGCCGCGGCGAAATCGCGGGCCCGGCTGCCGATCTCCTCGACCGACATGGCAGGCGTGAACAGGGCGGAACCGAGCCCGAAGCCGTTCGCGCCGGCGTCCACATAGGGTTTCATGTTATCCGGCTTGATGCCGCCGACCGGGAGGACGATCGCTTCCTTCGGAAGAACGGCCCGCCAGGCCTTCACCACCGCCGGGGGAATGGCCTCGGCCGGGAAGATCTTGATGGCGTCCGCGCCCGCCTTCAGGGCTGCGAAAGCCTCCGTCGGGGTGGCCACCCCGGGGGTGCAGACGAGACGGGCCTTCTTGGCCGCCCGGATGACGTCGAGATCGGCATGCGGCATCACGATCAGCTTTCCGCCCACGTCATGGACGCCGATGACCTGGTCCGGATCGAGGACCGTCCCGGCCCCGACCAGCACGTCCGCCGGCATGGTCCTGGACAGGATCTCGATGCTTCGGAAGGGCTCAGGCGAGTTCAGCGGCACTTCGATGACGCGAAATCCGGCTTCGACCAGGCTATGGCCGACGGCTTCCGCGTTCTCAGGCCTGAGACCGCGCAGGATCGCCACCAGGGGAAGATCGGTCAGATAATCTCGCAGCACGGCAGCACCTCCAGCCCTGTCGCCCATTGGGATGTGGCGGATCGGCGCCGCCCGTCCCGGGGCCGCTACTAGTTGGCAAAGACGACAGCGGGTTTCAACCTCTGGCGGCCCGAGGAACAAGAAATCGCACCAGATACGAGACGGCGCTGCGCAGGGTGTCCCGACCGTCGGCGCAGTTCTCGATGAACCAGTCCTCGAGGGCAACACCCGGATACAGGGCCTCGACGCCGGTGAAGAACTCCACGAGCTTCATGGAATCGAAGGAGAGCGAACGGGTGAGCGACATGTCGAGGATGATCGGCGCCTCGCCCTGCCCGTGGAGCGACTGACACAGGGCGAGGATCCGTTCGCCGACATCCGCCTCTGACAGAAAGCCCACTGATCTGCCCCCTTATCGATGACGTAAAGTCATATCCACGGACGGCACTGGTTCAATGACGAAACGAAATGAAACCCTGTACGGCAACACCACGCGATCCTAGCGTAAATGCAACAGAATGTCATGAGGGATACAGTCGTCGAAGGCCGATTTTGTCGGAATATTGTCGCCCACGAGCGAAAGGTGCGGACCCGGCAGGGGATCGGCCTCATTCCTTAGGTGGAATTGCAAGGCTCGGGCCTCGTAGGATAGAGACCTGCCAGTCCGTCGCGAGATTGACCCGCCTTTTCTTCGGGGCCCGTTCGAGCTGAACCATGAAGCCGCCTTCGAAGCTGCTGAGCCGCAGCGTCAAACCTTCTCTCGACCGGATCGACCTCCTGATCCTCGACGCTCTGCGCGACAACGGACGCATCACCTATCAGGCTCTGTCGGAGCGGGTCGGACTGTCGGCCCGGCCCTGCCTGGAACGCGTCAGGCGCCTCGAGCAGAAGGGCGTGATCCGCGGCTATACGGCCCTGATCGAGCCGGCGGCCCTCGGGCATGACATCATCGCGCTCGCCGGCATCAGCATGCGTGACCCGTCGACCGGAACCCGTCAGCGCCTGGAGCGCGCCCTGACAGCCAATCCTGCTGTCATCGAGCTGCAGGTGGTGAACGGCGAATACGACTACATCGCCCGGATCGTGGCTCCGAGCCTTGCCGCCTACGAGGCGCTCACCGAGGCCTATCTTGCCGACCCCGGTTTCGGAATCGGCCGCATCCACACGACCTTCGTGCTCAAGACCTTGAAGAGTTTCGAGGGTTATCCGGTGGCGGACAACCTGGACTGAGCCCGCCCGCCGGCCTTGGCGACAGAATCGGCTGCGGCAGGCCGGGAATTCAGCCTCAACCGGAGCAGCGCCCCCATAAGCTTGTCCATGGAGGATTCCATGGATCTCATCGCTCTCGAAAGCTCGGTCACCGCTGCCAATTACGATCCGCTGCCTGTCGTCCTGAGGGACGCGAAGGGCGTCTGGGCGACAGACACGCAAGGCCGGCGCTATCTCGACATGATGAGCGCCTATTCGGCGGTCAGCCTCGGCCATGGCCACCCGCGCATCCTCAAGGCGATGATGGAGCAGGCGTCGAAGCTCGCCGTGACCAGCAGGGCCTACCACACGGAGCTTCTCGGCCCGTTCCTCGAGCGTCTCGTCCAAATCACCGGCCTCGACATGGCGCTGCCGATGAACACCGGCGCGGAGGCCGTCGAGACCGCCGTCAAGGCTGCGCGGCGCTGGGGCTACGCCAGGAAGAAGATCGCCAAGGATCAGGCCGAGATCATCGTGGCGAACAACAATTTTCACGGCCGCACCACCACCATCGTGGGGTTCTCGTCCGACGAGTCCTACCGGGAGGGGTTCGGTCCTTTCGCCGGCGGCTTCAAGGCGGTGCCGTTCGGAGATGCGCGGGCGGTCGAACAAGCCATCACGGCGAACACCTGCGCGATCCTGATCGAGCCGATCCAGGGCGAAGCCGGAATCGTCGTGCCGCCGGACGGTTACCTGAAGGACCTGCGCGCGCTCTGCGACCGCCAAGACGTCCTGCTGATCCTCGACGAGGTCCAGTCGGGCCTCGGCCGCACGGGCCGCTGGTTCGCCCATCAGCACGAGGGCATCAAGCCCGACGGCCTGATCCTGGGCAAAGCCCTCGGCGGCGGCGTCTATCCGGTCTCCGCCTTCGTGGCCACGCGCGACGTCATGAGCGTCTTCAATCCCGGTTCGCACGGCTCGACCTTCGGCGGCAACGCGCTGGCCGCGAGGATCGGCCTCGAGGCGCTGGCCGTGATCGAGGAGGAGCATCTGGTCGAGCGCAGCGCGGAATTGGGCGGTTATCTCCAGGATCGCCTGCGCGCCATGCGCAGCAACATCGTGAGGGACGTGCGCGGGCGCGGCTTGTGGGTCGGGGTCGAAGTGGACGCCGGCGTGGTCTCGGCGCGGGCGGTCTGCGATGCGCTGCTCGAGAACGGCGTTCTCTCGAAGGACACTCACGGCACGGTGCTGCGCTTCGCGCCGCCGCTCACCATCACCCGCGACGAGATCGACTGGGGAATGGAGCGGATCGAGCGGGTTTTCGCCCGCGCCGTTCATTGACGCACGGGGACGAGGATCGATGGCACAGAACCTGACGATGAAGTCGGAGCCCGCCTCCCGCGAGCAGCGCCTGGAGACCTATCAGCCCCTGTCCGGAATGGTGGTGCCCCGCTTCGCCGGCATCTCCACCTTCATGCGCCTGCCTTACCTCGCGCCGACCCAGGCGCCGGGCGAGATCGACATCGCGATCGTCGGCATCCCGTTCGACGGGGCGACCACGAACCGTCCCGGGACCCGCCTCGGGCCGCGCCAGGTGCGCGAGGCCTCATCGCTCATGCGCATGGTCAATTACGGGACGCTGGTGGCCCCCTACGATCTGTGCGCCTGCGCGGATGTGGGTGACGTGCCGGTCAATCCCATCGACGTGCAGGACACGCTCCGCCGGATCGAAGCCGAGATCTCCTACCTCCACCAGGGCGGCGTCACGCCTCTTTCCATCGGCGGCGACCACATCGTGTCCTATCCGATCCTGCGGGCGCTCGCGGCGAAGAGCGGGCCCGTGGGCATGATCCATGTGGATGCGCACAGCGACACCGGCGACACCTTTTTCGGGGGGCAGAAGCTCACGCACGGCACCCCGTTCCGCAGGGCCATCGAGGACGGCGTGCTCGACCCGAAGCGCATGGTGCAGATCGGCATCCGCGGGCACATGTACGCGGCGGACGAGCGGGAATGGGCCCTCGACCAGGGCATCCGCATCATCGACATGGAAGAGGTGGCGGAGAAGGGCATCCCGCTCGCGATCGCCGAAGCCCGTCGGGTGGTCGGCATGGAGCAGACCTACTTCACCTTCGACATCGATTCCATCGATCCGGCCTTCGCGCCGGGCACGGGGACGCCGGAGATCGGCGGCTTCACGAGCCGCGAGGCGTTGCAGCTCGTGCGCGGATTTCGGCACCTGAACCTCGTCGGCGCCGACATGGTCGAGGTGTCGCCGCCGCTCGACCAGTCCGGCGGCACCGCTCTGGTCGGAGCCTCCATCGCCTTCGAGCTTCTCTGCCTCCTGGCGGAGGCGAGGGCCGAGCGCGCCGCCAAGGAGAGCCGCCTGAACGTTGTCTAGACCGTCAGGACAAGCTCTCCCGTCATCGCCGGGCCCGTCCCGATGAGCCCGAGGAAGGAAGCTGCCGCGCCTCACCGGATCGGGATGGCCGGCACGAGGCCGGCCATGACGCGGTGTGGGAGATGACTCTAGGAAGGCGGGCTCTCGCGCATGCATTGCTGGGCTGCGCGCGAGATCCGGGTGTTGTCCTCGGCGGCGGCCTTGCCGGCCATGAGCCTCTGCCAGAGATCCCGCTCCGGCACCTGCTGCACAATGCAGGAGCACACCGATGGGCACAGCGCCGGGTCGCCGTTCTGCATCAGGCAGATCTGGCGGCAGGCCGCCGTCGGACTGGGGCCCGCGACCTGCGCGACGCCGGACAAAAGGCCGAGCAGGACGATCTGGTGGATCAGGTAGATCGGCAGGCTCTTGCGCCCGGCCCAGACCAGAATCCTGAAGAGGGGGTTGCCGGCCCGCCAGCCGGCCAGGCCGAGCGTCTCCGGCCGGCTCGGAAGCAGCCTGCCGGCCGCCACGCCGATCAGCACGAGGCCGAACCAGGGGAAGATCGGCACGTAATCGTTCGTGACGGGATCCGACGCGCCGAGACCGAGCCAGTCGAGCCACGGGGCATCGAGGGCAGGGCTCGTGAACAGCCGGGGCGCGACCAGGCAGAACGCCGCGACCGCCAGCGTCAGGCCGGGGCGCAGCCGCAGGAAGGGCAGGGCCAGCACGCTGGAGACCGCGATGCAGTGAAGGATGCCGAAGAAGATGTAGCTTTCAGGAAACGCGACATAGGTCACCAGGGTCACGGCGAGAGCCGCGCCGCCGACCTTCGCGAGGCGCTTCAGGAACGGCCGCTGCCGGAAGCCCCGCACGTGGGCGAGCGCCAGGCCGAAGCCCGCGAGCACCAGGAACGAGCCGGCGATCCCGCGCGCGAACCAGCGCCAAGCCGGGATGTGGAGGATGTTCGTCGCGATCAGTTGCAGGAAGCTCAGGTCCCAGCTGACATGATAGAGGATCATCGCGGCGATCGCGATGCCACGGGCGATGTCGACCACGTCCCAGCGCTGGGATGCGGCGGTTCGGGCTTGCGAGGAGAGGGCGGTCAAATCTGCTGGCCTCGTCGGTTTGAAGGCGTTCCCTCCCGGTCCGCTTGCCATATGTCAGTGGGATGACCGAGAGCCTTTCCGCGTCAATCGCCACATTACGGGACATGATTCAAGACGCTCGTGTCGTTGCGGGCTTCACGGGAGCCGGCATCTCGACGGAGAGCGGCATCCCGGACTTCCGGTCGCCGGACAGCCCGTGGATGCGGCACAAGCCGATTTCCTTCGCCCTGTTCCTGCGGAGCCCGGAGGCGCGCCGGGAGGCATGGCGGCGCAAATTCGCCATGGACGATCTTTATCGGGGTGCTCGCCCGAGCGCCGGACATCGCGGCTTCGCGTCCCTTGTGACGACGGGCCGGATGCCGGCCGTCATCACCCAGAACATCGACGGGCTGCATCAGGAATCGGGCCTCGCGCCCGATCTGGTCATCGAGCTGCACGGCAATGGCACCTATGCCAGGTGCCTCGGCTGCGGCACCCGTCACGAGCTCGACTGGGTGAGGCATTGCTTCGATGCCGACGGCGATCCACCCGATTGCCGGAGCTGCGGGGGCATCCTCAAGACGGCCACCATCTCGTTCGGACAGACCATGCCGGAGGAGCCCATGCGCCGGGCCCAGAAACTGACCGCCTCGTGCGACCTTTTCCTGGTCGCCGGTTCGTCCCTGGTCGTCTATCCGGCGGCGGCGTTTCCGGCCTTCGCCAAGGAGAACGGAGCCCGCCTCGTGATCGTCAACCGGGAGCCTACGCCCCTGGACCGGGTGGCCGATCTGGTGATCCGTGGTGAGATCGGCGCCGTCTTTTCAGTATTTCTGCCGTAACTTCAAGAACATGCCGGTTGCCGAAAATTTCATCGGCCTCGAATGCGCGTTTCTGGCTTCCCCTGATTCAGGACGATGTTATCCTCTTATTAAGAATCGGGATCATGATTCGAGTTTGGGTAATTTCATGACTGGCGATTACGGCTCCAATTCTTTCAGTCTCCGCGAGGAGAATTCATCATTCGAACAGGGGCGTCGCGAGGTCGCTCAGCCGACCTCGGAGGAGAGCGCTCTTGAGCTCGTCCAGGTCAGCGGCCGCATCAAGTGGTTCGACGTCGCCAAGGGCTTCGGCTTCATCGTTCCCGACAACGGCATGCCCGATGTTCTGCTCCATGTGACCTGCCTGCGGCGCGACGGCTATCAGGCGGCGAACGAAGGCGCCCGCATCGTCGTGGAGGCGGTTCAGCGTCCGCGCGGCCTCCAGGCCTTCCGCATCCTGTCGCTGGATGAATCCACCGCCCTGCATCCCTCCGAGCTGCCGCTGCCCCGGACGCATGTCCAGGTGGTGCCGACGAGCGGGCTCGAGCCGGCTGTCGTGAAGTGGTTCAACCGCCTGCGCGGCTTCGGCTTCCTGACACAAGGGGAAGGCAAGCCCGACATCTTCGTCCATATGGAAACCCTTCGCCGCTACGGCATCGCCGAGCTGAAGCCGGGCGAGCGGGTATTCGTCCGCTTCGGCGACGGCTCCAAGGGCCTCATGGCCGCTGAAGTCCGCCTCGCCGACATGGCCCTGCCGCACTCCCACTGATGAGTCTGCCCGTGCTGTCGCGTATCCGGCCGGCGTTTTCGGCCCTGACTTTTCTCGTACTGACCGCCGGCGCGGTGTACGCGCAGGCGCTGGAGACCCTGTCGATCGCCACGCAGGGCGGGCAGCGGCAGAGCTTCCGGGTCGAAGTCGCCCGCAACGACGCGGACCGGGCCCAGGGCCTGATGTTCCGCCGCTCCATGCCGGCCGATCAGGGCATGCTGTTCGACTTCGGCCGGACCGAGCCAGTGTCCATGTGGATGCAGAACACCTATCTCCCCCTCGACATGCTGTTCATCCGGGCCGACGGGACGATCGCCCGGATCGCGGCCAACACCGAGCCGCTCTCGACCCGGACCATCTCGTCCGGCGAACCGGTTCTCTCGGTCCTCGAGCTGAATGCCGGCACGGCGGCCAAGCTCGGCATCAAGCCCGGTGACCGGGTGGAGCACCCGCTCTTCAAGCGCTGATCGAGCCGAATGATCAAGGGACTCGGGGCCACGGCCGTTTCGCTGCTAGCGGCCGTTCTCCCGGTGCCCGCCCTGTCCGAGGTCGGCCCGCATGCTTTGCTCAACGTCTCGGAGGAGTTGCTTCGCGCCTATAGGGCCGAAGATGCTCAAGCCTTCCGCGAACTCCTTTCCCCGCCGCTCCAGGTCAAGTATCCGGTCGAGAGGCTTCATCAGATCCTGGCCCAATGCCGGGCTTTGACCCATGAGATCGACCGGTTCAGCATTCCGTCCTGGGGCGGGCGCCGCTACGGGTTCTTCGGCGTCTACGCCGAGTTGGCCGTTCTCGAGATGATCCTGGAGATCGACGAGAGCGGGAGGATCATCCACTGGGTGATCACGGACGACGTGACGTCCGGTCACCAGCCCTGCGCCGTCAGCATCTTCTGAACCCTTATGCGAGCGTCGACGTCGCCACCTGATTGCGGCCGTCGTTCTTCGCCCGGTAGAGCAGGTCGTCGGCCCGCCGCAGCAGGCTCGACAGATCCTTCTCCTTGGCTTCGCGCTCGACGACGCCGAAGCTCGCCGTCACCACGCCGGGATCGAGCCGGGCGATGGACTGGCCGGAGAGTCCTCTCTGGAGCCGCTCCGCAAGGGCCACGGCGTCGTCCAGCGAGGTCTTGGGCAGAATGATGCAGAATTCCTCGCCGCCCGTGCGCGCGAAGAGATGGGACGAGCGCAACTCGCCTTTCACGAACCGGGACACACCGACAAGCACGGCATCGCCTTTGGCGTGGCCGTAGCGGTCGTTGATGGCCTTGAACCGGTCCAGGTCGAAGAGAATGGCGCAGAGCGGTGCCTGGGTCCTTTGCGCGCGGTCGATCTGTTCCTCCGCGCGGCTGGCGAGCCAGCGCCGGTTGCCGATCCCCGTCAACGGGTCCGTCTCGGCGGCTCGCGCCAGGTTGCTCAACGTCAGATCCAGCTCTTCGAGGGTCTCCTGAACCTGGCCGAGCATCGTGCCGGCCTCGTCCGACAGGTTGCGGGGGAGGGCCGGCAGGTTCTTGTTCTGCCGATAATCGCCAAGAGCCTGAGTGACGACCCGCACCGGCGCCAGCATCCCATGGACGAGAACGAAGGTGATCGCCGTGCCCGCCAGGGTCGCGAGGAGCAGCACGAGAAGGTCCGCCCAGTTCTCCCGACCAAAAGCCTGATTCTTCACCAGGGCCCAGAGTGCAAAGGTGATGAGGGGGATGTGGGTGCCGACGAAGCAGATCAACAGGACCCGGCCGGCAAAGCTGCGCGGCCGTGGCAGCCTGTTGAAGAGACGATAGATTTTCATGGCAGCTCATCCCGATTGCGAGGGTCGGACGTCATGATCGCTGGTCGTCCAGCGGGGTCCTTTGCCCGATTCACTGCCGTTTGGGAAGATTGCCCTACCGGTTGAACTCTTCTCGGCTCCGTTGCCTAAAGCATCGGACCCAAAAGTGGACTTGCACTTTTGGGATCAATCCGATGCTTTCCTCTTGAATGAGAGCATCGGTCAGAACGGAAAACCGGACCCACTTTTCCGTCCGATGCTCTAGCCGCCTGCTTCAGTCCGTGAACCGGGCCCCGTAATGGATTCCGGTGGTCCAGACCAGCCTGACTCGCGCTCTGGCGCCTTCCGACGGGATCTGGAGTTCGAATTCGAGGGGAACGTCGGCCGGAGGGGCGACGACCAGGCGCACGCCGTCATTCGACAGGTCCCATACCGTGCACGCGATCGGCGCCTGAGCAGTCTGTCCTGCGATCCGTCCTTCCAGCTGGGTGAGGCGGCGCTGACTTGATCGACGCTCGGGTCTCCGATGGCTCATGCTTGCGATCCTGACGTCTGCGAGGAAGACGCTTTTCTATACGGCGAAGCTGGCGCGAACATGTTCTGGGGACCGCCACGGCTCCGGGCCCGGGGGAACCGCCGAGATCAAAAAAGAAGCGCCTCCCGAAGGCAGGCGCTGAGGTACGATCCGTAGGGGCAAACCTGGACCGGTGTCGGGATTATGGCTCGCCCGCGGAAGGAGGGAAGGACCCGGTCGCTGGTCATGAGAGGTATGGAACACCTCGGAAGATGGAACCGTCCGGATAGGTGCTCCGAGCCCCTCATCATCGTTGCAGACAGAGCGTCGGTGTCGCATTGGGCATTCAGGAGACCGCCGAATCCCGCTTTCCGCCCAAGGGTAAAACAGTGAAACGGAAGCGAGAGCATCGGGTGTGGAAAAGGGAACCCATTTTTTGGATCGGATCCGATGCTCCCTCGCCTGGCTGGCGCATCGCTCATCATGGGAAAACCGGATCCACGTTTCCGCACGATGCGCCAGGGCGTGCGCCACGGTTCGTGAGAAGCGCCAACGGTACCCCGGCCCCTTCAACCGGATCCCAATCGGCGCACCGATGAGTTCGGAAAACGGACGTTGCCTCGCGGGGGGAGGTCATCCTGAGGATTGGCGATCAACGGGCCGTGGCGAGGTCCGAACATTCGGGATTTGGCGTTCAATATTCCTCATAGTAATCGCGAGGCCCGGGACGGCGATACTCCTCATAGTACCGGCCCCTGTCGTCGTATGGACTGCCGTAGCGGGGGCGGGGCTCGCGGTAGACGGGACGCCCTCCACCCTCGCAAACCAGCCGCCCGTTGGCATTGGCCGCTCTCCCGCCGGGACAGGCTCGCAAGTTCAACTGGCTCTCGACGAGCCGACCGAATCGGTCCTGGCAGAGCGCAGTGAGGAACGGTCCGCGCTGTCGGATGTCCGTGCAGGTCCGATAGAAGCTTCCTCCAGCCTGGGCGGACGCATCGATCGTCGCAGCCGCCCAGCCCGCAGCCGCGACGACGAAAACCAAACAGAAATGACGCATCCGACGCTCCAGTATTTGCCCTAAGCCGCTGTCCGGCAAAGTATAAGGTGCCACGCCGTTCCCGACAGGTGTCTGAACGGTTGATCCCGGAGATCGCAGTCGTGGCCGTTCGCACGACAGACGAACCGAGCGGCTTGGACGGGCGGCTTGGACGGGCGACTTGGACGGGCGGCTTGGAACTGAGCGATGGCGACTGTTCCGGTCCCCTGCGCAATCGTCTCTGCCGGGATCATCGCCGGGCATCCTGCCCGGCCGCCCGGGCAGCCGGAGCCTGAGGCCATAGCCCATCGTTCGCCCCGCCGATCAATCTCAAGCTTTCCGCCGTGTTCCCTTCCTGGAACCCGGCCCCTTGCGCTTCCGTTTCCAGAACGATAGAGAAACCAAGCTGTTGAGGATAACGGGGTGTAGCGCAGTCTGGTAGCGCATCTGCTTTGGGAGCAGAGGGTCGCGGGTTCAAATCCTGCCGCCCCGACCATCTTCACCGGTTGAGCCTTGGAGAGAGTCCGAAACCAATGCCCGCACGGATCTACAAGCCCGCCAAGTCCGCAACGCAGTCCGGTCTGGCCCGGACGAAGCAATGGCTTCTCGTCTTCGAGCAGGACAAGCCCCGCGAGATCGAGCCCCTCATGGGCTGGACGAGCTCCGGCGATACCCGCCAGCAGCTCCGCCTGTGGTTCGACACCAAGGAAGAGGCCATGGCCTATGCGGAGCGCGAGGGCATCGCGTACCGGGTCGAGGAGCCGCATGAGGTGAAGCGGCGGACGATCTCCTACTCCGACAACTTCAAGTTCAACCGCGTCGGTCCCTGGACCCACTAGGGCAGGGCCGGCATCCGGATGGCTCCGTAGCTCAGCTGGATAGAGCAGCCGCCTTCTAAGCGGCAGGTCGTAGGTTCGAGCCCTACCGGAGTCGCCATTCTTTGCGGCATACTCGATGATCCTGTCGATGATCATCGCCAGGCAGGACTGAAGCTGCACGACATTCCTGTTGCCGCAGCACAGTGATATACCGGCGTTCCTCCGCACGCGGGTCCCCGTTCCGGCCCACCGAGCGCCCTGATTCCCATTCCAAGACGGAGGATGGGGGGTTATCATCGGGTCTGTGGATCGGGCGCGTCTGCCCTGGCCCGCCCATGGCGGAAATGCGGCTTCCGATCGCCCGGTCCCAGTTGTGTTGCCCTTCCGGCGCGGGACACCACCCGCCCGGCATCACGGGTTGATGAGGAGGAACGCACAATGGCCCGCAATCCCATGACCCCCTTCCGCCCCAGCGGCGGAATGTTTCCAGGCGATCCCTTCCTGTCTTTGCACCGCGAGATGAACCGTCTCTTCGACGATGTCTTCCGCGGCTCTGGTCTGCCCGCGGCAGCCGGCAGCCAGGGACAGGGTGACGTCGGCAGCGTCGTCAATGCCAGCATGAACGTGTCCGAGACGGACAAGGAGATCCGCATCACGGCCGAGCTGCCGGGTGTCACCGAGCAGGATATCGACGTGAGCCTCGATGACGATGTGCTTACCATCCGGGGCGAAAAGAAGTTCGAGCGCAAGGACGACAAGGAGAACTTCCACTTCGTCGAGCGCTCCTACGGCACCTTCCAGCGCTCGCTGCGGCTGCCCTATGCCGTCGACTCCGAGCAGGTCCGAGCCAGCTTCGAGAACGGCGTCCTGACCGTGACCGTACCGAAGACCGGTCGGCCGGAGCGCTCCCGGCGCATCCAGGTCCAGGGACGGGGCGCGTCCGGCCAGGGCGGCACGAATCGAGCTGGCCAGCAGGTTGTCGACAGGTCGGATCGCTCGGACGACACAAAATCCGGCTGATGCCGGCCCGGCTGTTCTGTCGGTGTCTGCCTGTCACCGAAAGGGCCGGCCCGCGCCACGGGGAGGCGAGGCTCTCCGTCCGAGTTGATCCGCGTCAAAGCCGGCCTTCGGGAGCCCCGCCATAATCCCTATCGCGCACCCTCGGGGCCATGAGGCCCCATAGGGGCCAACCAGGGAGCATCGCCATGCCCAGGATGAAAGCCGCCGTCTTCGTGGAACCCGGCCGCATCGTTCTGGACGAGAAGCCGATCCCGGACATCGGTCCCCTCGACGCCCTCGTGCGCATCACCACGACGACGATCTGCGGCACCGACATCCATATCCTGAAGGGTGAGTACCCGGTGGCCCGAGGGCTGACCATCGGCCATGAGCCCGTTGGCGTGATCGAAAAGCTCGGATCGGCCGTGCAGGGCTACCGCGAGGGCGAGCGCGTCATCGCCGGCGCCATTACGCCGAGCGGGCACAGCGAGGCCTGCCTGTGCGGCTGCCATTCGCAGGACGGAGCCGGCACGAAGCATGGATGGAAAGCCATGGGCGGCTGGCGCTTCGGCAACACCATCGACGGCTGTCAGGCGGAATACGTGCGCGTTCCCGACGCCATGGCCAATCTCGCCCCGGTGCCGGACGAGCTCACCGACGAGCAGGTGCTGATGTGCCCGGACATCATGTCCACCGGCTTCTCCGGGGCGGAAAGCGGAGGCATCCGCATCGGTGACACGGTCGCGGTGTTCGCCCAGGGGCCGATCGGTCTGTGCGCCACGGCCGGGGCACGCCTGATGGGCGCCACGACGATCATCGCCGTCGAGAGCGTGCCCGCGCGCATGGAGATGGCGCGCCGCATGGGCGCGGACCACGTGGTCGACTTCACGAAGACCGATCCGGTCGAGGAGATCCGGCGCCTGACCGACGGGCGCGGCGTCGACGTGTCCGTCGAGGCGCTCGGACGGCAGGAGACCTTCGAGGCGTCGCTGCGCGTGCTCCGTCCCGGCGGAACCCTGTCGTCGCTCGGAGTCTATGCGGGCGATCTGAGGCTCCCGCTCGACGGCTTCCTGGCGGGACTTGGCGACCACACCATTCGGACGACGCTCTGCCCGGGCGGCAAGGAACGCATGCGGCGCCTCATGTCTGCCATAGCGTCAGGCCGCGTCGACACGCGTCCTCTCGTGACGCACCGCTTCCCGCTCGACCGGATCGAGGAGGCGTATGATCTCTTCGCCCATCAGCGCGACGGGGTGCTGAAGGTCGCGATCACGCCGTAGGTTCACCGACAGGTTCACCGGGGGCGGGCCGAGAACGGATACGCCGATCGACGCGGGCGGGTTGCGCCAGATCAAGGCGCGGTCCCGCCTCCGGCCACATGATCATGGCCCCGGCATGAGGCCGTGACCTGGCAAGCAGAGGGATAGAGCGATGATCAAGGACATCATGGTGCATCTCGACGGAAGTCCCGAGGACGAGATCCGGCTGGAGCACGGGCAGGCGCTCGCGTCAGCCGATCGGGCCCACCTGATCGGGCTCTTCGCCAACCAGCTTCCGGATCTCACGATCGCCATGCCCATGGATGGCGGCGCGGCCGCGATGCAGGTCTTGACCGAACTCCAGGACCAGGCGCTGAAGGACGGCGATGTCACGGCCCGGCGGCTGACGGAGCGGCTGGCCAGCCTTCAGGTGCCGGGCGAGTTGCGCCGCCTCGACGAGACCTTCGGGGCATTGACCGGCAGGGTGGCGGAGCAGGCCCGATGCGCCGATCTCTTCATCGCCACGCGGTGCTACGGTGAGGCCCAATCAGCGCTCTGGCCCGACCTCGTGGAGGCGGTACTGTTCGGCAGCGGGCGCGCCTTGCTGCTCGTGCCGCCCGGCCGCCACCGAAAGGGACCGTTCGAGACCGTTCTGGTCGCCTGGAATGGCAGCCGCGAGGCGGCCCGCGCCCTGCGCGAGGGGATGGCCTTCATCGAACAGGCGGCGCGCACCGTCGTCCTGATCGTGGATCCCCCGGCGGATGTCGAGCCTGCGGCGGAGCTGAAGGCCCATCTCGCCCATCATAACGTCGTCGCGGAGGTCGTCACCGCCGACAGCCAAGGCCGCGATGTCGCCGAGGTCATCCTTGAAGAGGCGCGCCGCGTTTCGGCGGATCTGGTCGTCATGGGGGCCTACGGCCACACCCGCCTGAGGGAGCAGGTGTTCGGTGGCGCGACGCGGGACATGCTCACCGCTGCGGAAACCCCGATCCTGGTGGCCCAGTGAAGGTGGACCATCCCAACCGGAGGCGCACATGGCCGTGCACGCGCAAACCGCACCGGACGGCCATGGGGCAGGAACCATGGAGGCCGTCCCTGCGGGCTTGACGGGCCTCGACGAGGCCGAGGCACGGCGCCGTCTCTCGCGGCATGGGCCCAATGCGTTCGCGGGCAAGCGCTCCCGAGGCCTGATCGGCATCGTCCGCGACATCCTGCGGGAACCGATGTTCCTGCTGCTGCTCGCTGCGGCCGGGCTTTACCTGGTGCTCGGCGACATGGGGGAAGGCCTGTTCATGGCGGTCGGTGCCGCCGTGACGATCGGCCTGGTGGTGCTGCAAGAAGCCAGGAGCGAGCGGGCCCTGGCCGCCCTGCGCGAACTGGCCGAGCCCTCCGCGCGGGTGATCCGCGCCGGGACCGAGCGGCGCGTTCCGGCGCGCGAGATCGTCCCGGGCGATCTCTTCCTCATGGGCGAGGGGGAGCGGCTGCCGGCTGACGGGATCTTGATCGCGGGCGATGCGCTGACGGTCGACGAGTCGGCCCTCACCGGCGAGTCGGTCCCGGTATCCAAGCGTCCGGCGGCGGCCGATGCAATCCAGGACGGCGATCCGGAGCCGGGCGGCGACGACACCCCGTACCTGTTTGCCGGCACCCTGAACGTCCGCGGGCAGGGCATGGCGCGTGTGGTGCGCACCGGCGCCTCGACGCGGCTCGGGCGCATCGGCTCCTCGCTCGCCGCCATCGCGGACGAGTCGACGCTGCTCCAGAAGACGACGGGCGCGCTCGTCGCCAGGCTCGGAGTTCTCGCGCTCGGGTTCTGCGCCATCGTTGCCGTGGCTTACGGCGTGCTGCAGGACGATTGGATCGGCGGCGCGCTGTCCGGCATCACGCTGGCCATCGCGCTCCTGCCCGAGGAGTTCCCGATGGTGCTGGCGATCTTCATGGCGCTCGGGGCCTTCCGCCTCGCCCGGCACAAGGTGCTGGTACGCCGCGCCGCGGTGATCGAGACACTCGGGGCCGCCACCTTCCTTTGCGTCGACAAGACCGGCACGCTGACCGAGAACCGGATGGTGCTCACCACCGTCTGGCGGGACGGCAACGCCCATGATCTGCGGCCCGACGGCAGGATTTCCGACGCTTTTGTCGAGCCGCTGAGGACGGCGCTGCTCGCATCCGCGGACCGCCCGGTAGACCCCATGGACCGGGCGGTCCGCATCGCGGCGATGCGGGCTCTCCCTGAGGGGAATTGGAGCGGGACCCCGCTGCGCACCTATCCGCTCCGCCCCGAACTGTTGGCCTTCACCCAGGTGTGGCCGGAGCCCGGGGGCGGCGTCCTGTACGCGGCAAAAGGCGCCCCGGAGGCGATTGTCCGTCTTTGCCGCATGAACGGTGACGAGCGAGCGCTGATGGATGCCGTGGTGGCGGGATTGGCAGGCCGCGGCCTGCGAGTGCTCGGGGTGGCGTCCGCCCGGGATGACAGGGACAGCCCCTCGTCTCCCGAAGATATGGCGTTCCGGATCGAGGGCCTGGTCGGCTTTGCGGATCCCGTCCGAGCCGATGTTCCACAGGCCGTCGCAGAGGCCACGCGGGCGGGGATTACCGTTGCGATGATCACCGGCGATTACCCAGCCACCGCCCTGACGATCGCTCGCCGGGCCGGGATCGACACGAGCCCGGGCGTGCTCACCGGCCGGGAGGTGGCCGAACTCGATCCAAGAGGCCTGAGGGAGCGGGTCCGACGCATCCGGGTCTTCGCGCGCATCATGCCGGAGCAGAAGCTCGCGCTTGTCGAGGCTCTCAAGGCCAATGGCGAGATCGTTGCCATGACCGGCGACGGCGTCAACGACGCGCCGGCGCTCGAGGCCGCCCATATCGGCATCGCCATGGGCCAACGCGGAACGGACGTCGCGCGGGAGGCGGCGGACCTTGTGCTTCTCGACGACCGATTCGTGTCGATCATCGGCGGCGTGCGCCTCGGGCGGCGCATCTTCGCGAATCTGCGCAAGGCGCTGACCTACGTGACGGCGGTCCACGTGCCCATCGCCGGGCTGGCCCTGCTGCCCCTCATCATGGGACTGCCGCCGATCCTTTATCCGATGCACGTGATCATGCTGGAACTCGTGATCGACCCGGTCTGCTCGCTCGCCTTCGAGGGGGAGCCCAGCGAGCGGCACGCGATGGAGAAGCCGCCGCGACCCGCGACCGAGCCGCTCTTCGGCACGTCACAGATCGTGCTCGGGTTCGTTCAGGGTGTCGTCGTACTCGGGGCCGTCTTCGGTTGTTATGTCTGGGCACTGAACTCAGGTATCCCCGACACGCAGGCGCGGGCGTCGACGTTCGCCGCCCTGGTGGTCGCAAACCTGGTGCTGGCCTTCGCCGATGCGGCGGAGCCGGGCACCTCGTTCTTCGACCGGAGCAGGATCGCCTTCTGGGTGATCGGGGTCTCGGCTGCCGCCATCGTCGCGGCGGCGCTTTACATCCCACCTCTTGCTGCCATTCTACGCCTGTCGCCGCCGAGCCCGCTGAATCTGGCGACGGCCTTGACGATCGCAATCCTGGCCGGCGGCTGGTTCGGATTGGCTCGGCGACTTCGGACTGTGTCGTTGCCCCGCGACGAACAGCGGAGACCGGCATGACGCGCATCGCCGACATCCAGGGTACACCGCTTCCCGCGGCGGGCATTTCCGTCATCCGCGGGCAGGCGCCTGCGTCGAAAGGGCCTTCGCGCGTAGGGAGGGCCTTGTCCTCCCACCGATGGTCCGGTTCCATACGAAGCCCTCTTGTAACGATGAGGTCGCCCGATGCACGTCGCAGTCTTCAGCACCAAATCCTATGACCGTCGCTTCCTGGGCGCCGCGAATGCCGCATATGGCCACAAACTGTCGTTCTTCGACGCCCGTCTCTCGGCCGAAACAAGTCAGCTCGCCACGGGCGCAGGAGCCGTGTGCGCCTTCGTGAACGACGAGGTGGATCGGGACGTACTCGCCGATCTCGCATCCAGGGGGATCAGACTTGTGGCCCTGCGCTCGGCCGGAGTTAACAACGTCGATCTGGAGGCAGCCGAGCGTGAGGGGATCGCGGTTGCGCGGGTGCCGGCCTATTCCCCGTACGCGGTCGCCGAGCACACGATGGCGCTCATCCTGACCCTGAACCGGAAGACCCATCGGGCCTACAACCGGGTGCGCGAGGGCAACTTCGCCCTGGAGGGACTGCTCGGATTCGACCTCAACGGCAAGACGGCCGGTGTGGTCGGGACCGGGAAGATCGGCGAAATCGTGGCGAAGATCCTGACGGGCTTCGGGTGCACGGTCCTGGCACACGACGTCCGCCCGAACCCGGCCTGCGAGGCGATGGGCGTGCGGTACGTGCCCATGGAGGAGCTCTTCCCTTCCTGCGATCTCATCACCCTCCACTGTCCGCTGACGCCGGCAACCCACCACCTGATCAACGCCGAGGCGGTGAGGCGCATGAAGCCTGGTGTGATGCTCGTCAACACGAGCCGGGGTGGCGTGGTCGATACCCGCGCCGTCATCAAGGGCCTCAAGGATGGCACCATCGGGAGCCTCGGGCTCGACGTCTACGAGGAGGAGACCGACCTGTTCTTCGAGGATCTTTCGAACCGCTTCATCAGCGATGACGTCTTTGCGAGACTGCTGACCTTCCCGAATGTGCTCATGACCGGGCATCAAGCGTTTTTCACCAGGGAAGCGCTGACCAACATCGCCGAGGCGACCCTGGCGAACATAACCGCATTCGAGGCGACCGGACGGGCTGTACATGAAGTCTCGGTCGAAAGGGGCGCGGGAGGATGATCGCTCCGTCCTCGAGAGGATCCGGCCGGGATCGTGCCTATCGGCGCTCCTGGAGCAGCTCGATCTGCATTTCCTGGATCTCGGCCAATCGCTCCCACTGGCGCGTGATCAGATGGTCCAGCTTCTCATGGAGATGCCGGATCTCGAGTTCCGCCTTCAGGTTGACCTGGTAGTCGTTGAGGGAGCGCAACCGATCCTTCGCCTCCTGCCGCCTTTGGCTCATCATGATGATCGGAGCCTGAACGGCCGCGAGGCAGGACAGCAGCAGGTTGAGCAGGATGTAGGGATAGGGGTCGAACGCTTCCGTCCCGCGCAGGGCATTGATGAGAATCCAGGCTCCCAGCAGAAACCCGAAGGCGATCAGGAACGGCCAGCTCCCGCCGAAGGTTGCGAGTCCGTCCGACAGTCGCTCCCCCAGGGTACGCTTCTCATCGTAACTTTCCTCGACATTGGCCGACACCATGCTGCCCTCGGCGAGACTGCGGGCCACCTCCCTGTCGAGTTTCGTCAGTTCGCCGCGTTCCTGGCGCAGCAGTTCCTCGACATAGAGCAGACGGTACCGGTCGACCGCGGCCCGGCTGATGCGGCCATGATCGTCCAGCTCCGGGTGATCCTGCCGGATCCGCTCTGCGAGGGCAGGTCGCAATTGATCGATGAGGATAAGGTCTCTCAGGGGGTAGGTTTTGCCTGTGATGGGGCAGGTGCCGTTGGAAGACGCTGCGTGGGAGGTCATGTTCGCCGTTCCGCGATATTGGCGTGGATCAAACCTAACGGCTCGACGCAGGTGTACCAAGGTGCGATTTTTACCATCGCGCGCTTCCTCGTGCCCAGGAGGGTTCCTTGTCGCTTCGTCTTCATTTCCACGGTGCCGCCCGAACCGTAACCGGCTCCTGCTTCCTGCTCGAGACGGAGGCGGCCCGCGTCCTGGTCGATTGCGGCATGTTCCAAGGGTCGAAGGAGGAGAGGGAGCTCAACTACGAGCATTTCCCGTTCCGCGCCGCCGGGATCGATGCGCTCTGCCTCACCCATGCGCATATCGACCACAGCGGCCTCGTGCCGAAGCTGGCGAAGGCCGGGTTCGACGGGCCGGTCTATGCAACCGCCGGAACGGCCGACCTGGCGACCATCATGCTCCCGGACTCCGGCTACATCCAGGAGATGGAGGTCGACCAGCTCAACCGCCGCAACCGCCGCCGGGGCCGGGGGACCGTGTCGCCGATCTATACGGAGGAAGATGCCGTCGCGTGCCTCGGGCAGTTCCGGCCAGTGGCTTACGGGCAATGGCAGGAGGTCGCTCCCGGATTCCGGGCCCGCTTCTGGAACGCCGGTCACCTCCTGGGCTCGGCCTCCATCGAGATGGAGGTGGCGCACGGAGGCGAGGAGACACCAACCCGGCTGCTGTTCTCCGGCGATGTCGGCCCCGATCACAAGCTGCTTCAGCCCGATCCGGATGGACCGCGCGACCTCGATTACGTCCTGCTTGAATCCACCTATGGTGACACGGATCGGGCTGGCACCACCATCGAGCGCCGCCGGCGGATGCTCCGGGACGAGGTCCGCGCAGCGATGCATCCGAGCGGCGCACTGCTGATCCCATCGTTCGCGGTCGAGAGGACACAGGAACTCCTTGTCGACCTCATGGAACTGATGGAGGCGGGCGAGTTGCCCGACATTCCGATCTTCATCGACTCGCCGCTGGCCTCGAAGGCCAGCGCCATCTTCAGGCAGCACGCCGGGGAGCTCAGGAACGGCGCCGACCTCGTGCAGGCGCTGGAATCCCGCTGGGTTCGCTTCACCGAGAGCGTGGAACAGAGCAAGGCCATCGACCGCATCCACAGTTTCCACATCATCATCGCGGCCAGCGGCATGTGCGAGGCGGGGCGAATCCGGCACCATCTGAAGGCGTGGCTCTGGCGGGACGAGGCCACCGTTCTCTTCGTAGGTTTCCAGGCGCAGGGCACGCTGGGGCGCATCTTGCAGGATGGCGCCTCGAAGGTCCGGATCCAGGGCGAGGAGGTGAGGGTCCGCGCCCGCCTGCGGACGCTCGACCTCTACTCGGGTCACGCGGACGGGCCGGAGCTGAAGGCGTGGCTTTCCGAGCGCCTTCCGGTCCGGCGCGGGCTCTTCCTCGTGCATGGCGAGGATGCGCCCCTCAAGGCGTTGCAAGCGTCTCTCGGCAGTCTCGACCGCGTGCCCGGGGCAATCATTCCGGACATCGACGACGTCTATGACCTGGCGGGCGACCGTGCGGTCCGGATCGAGCGGCATGAGGAGCGCCTGCCGCCTGCGAGCGCCGGGCACCGCGACTGGCACAACGACTATGCGCAACTGCTTCTGGAGATCGGCGACGCCGTCGAGGCCGCCGCCGATCGGAAGGCTAAAGGCGTCGTGATCCGGCGCATCAGGGACGCCTTGAAGAAGGGATCCGACCCGGCAGTCTGAATGGTCTGCCGTGTCTCCCGCTTCGGCATCGAACCAGAGCGAGGCGGCACAGTGAGACCGATGCCATCATGGGGTGCCAAGACCCGTCCAGGATGAGGACGTGGCCACGAATGCAAGGCTTCGCGACGGGATTCTGTCCATTCTCGATCATCCGGGCGACATGACGATTGCGACGATCCGGAAGGATCGATGTCGGACTGTGTTCCGGCCCGGCCCTGACCGTGATCGCCTTCGGCCCCTGGCAGGTCGTCGTGTTCGCCGGCGCCATGGTGGCGGGCATGATCCAACTCGCTCCCGCGGAGCGCCTCCTGCCTCGGGCGGCTCGCCTCAGAGCCCGACCATCTTCATGCCCGGCTCCGGGTAGCGGGTGCCGGCGGCTGCTCCCGGCGGGATGATGCGGTCGATGCGCGCCAGATCGTCCTCGGTGAGGCTGACGGTGAGAGCCCCGACATTCTCCTCCAGATAGCGTCGGCGCTTCGTGCCGGGGATCGGCACGATGTCCTCGCCCTGTGCCAGCACCCAGGCGAGCGC
Source organism: Microvirga sesbaniae (assembly GCF_025460805.1). Lineage (GTDB taxonomy): Bacteria > Pseudomonadota > Alphaproteobacteria > Rhizobiales > Beijerinckiaceae > Microvirga > Microvirga sesbaniae. Next base: position 27,953 of record NZ_JAMXFJ010000022.1, read on the forward strand.
GAGCTGCGAGGGAGCGCAGCCCTTCTCCCGGGCCATGGCCTCGATCTCGCGCACGAGGTCGAGGTTCTTCTGGAAGTTCTCGCCCTGGAAGCGCGGCGAGTTCCGGCGGAAATCGTCGGCCGCGAGATCGTCCACGCTCTTGATCTGCCCGGTCAGGAACCCGCGGCCCAGCGGCGAATAGGGCACGAAGCCGATGCCGAGCTCGCGCACGGTCGGCAGGATCTCGTCCTCCGGGTCCCGGCTCCAGAGCGAGTATTCGGTCTGCAGCGCCGTGATGGGATGAACCGCATGGGCGCGCCGGATGGTCTGCGGGCCGGCTTCGGACAGGCCGAGATAGCGGACCTTGCCCTCACGCACGAGGTCGGCCATGGCCCCGACCGTATCCTCGATGGGCGTGGCGGGATCGACCCGGTGCTGGTAGTAGAGATCGATCACGTCGACTTTCAGACGCTTCAGGCTCGCCTCGCAGGCCTGGCGCACATAATCGGGCTTGCCGCTGATGCCGAGGCGCTCCCCGTTCGGGCCCCGCACGTTGCCGAACTTGGTGGCGAGCACCACCTTGTCGCGCCGGTCCGCGATGGCGCGGCCGACGAGTTCCTCATTGCGGCCGACGCCGTACATGTCCGCGGTGTCGAGGAAGGTCACGCCAAGCTCGATGGCGCGATGGATCGTGGCGATGGACTCGGCCTCGTCGCCGCTGCCGTAGAACTCGGACATGCCCATGCAGCCGAGACCGAGGGCGGATATCGGCAACTGACCAAGCTGACGCTGCTGCATAGGACGATCTCCAGGTCTGACAGGACGGTAGGGCCGCGGGCCGGGCGGCGGGCCCGACATCAACTGGTCTGCGGTTGCCCGGTTTCAAGGCTCCCGCGAGATCGTCCTCGGTCACGGGCCGCAGGCAGGCCGATCTGACGAAGCTGTGAAGGGAGGGTTCCTTGACCGCGGGCGCGCAAGCCCAAGCTTCCAGTTTCCCGACACCAAGGATGGGTACGATGCTCAAGCTCGCCGGGATCCTTCCCATGCTGCTCATCGCGACCGAAGCGTGGTCGCAAACCAGGCCTGTCAGCACCGCGATGAGCTGCTCCCGCGCCGCCGGTCTCGTCGCGGCCCAGGGCGCCGTCGTGCTGGGCACCGGCCCCTACACCTATGACCGGTATGTGAGCGGCACCAACCGCTGCGCGCTGGGAGAGACGATCGAGCCCGCCTGGGTGCCGACCGCCGACAACCCGCAGTGCTTCGTCGGGTACCAGTGCAGGCTGCGGACGCAGCCGCAGGGGCGGTAAGAGGCGGGAGACGCCGTTGCCGTCCGGTCGGGCCGAGGATCCGGTCAGGTTGAGGGCTCTGCCGCCCTCTCGTCGGGGAACAGGCGCGACCGGGTCAGGAACCGGATGCCGCAGCCGTTCTCCAGGGAGAACATGCCGCCTTCGCCCGGGACCAGGTCGATGATCAGCCGGGTGTCCTTCCGGTGTTCGTATTGCGACGGGCTCATGTGGAACGGTGCCCCGCCGATGGTCTCGAGGAGCACGTCCTCGTCCCCGAGTGTCAGGTCTGCAGCACGTAGGTGCCAGGGGCGTCGCAGAGGACGGGATAGCCTCGCTCCGGGGCTCCCATTTCCGGGGGCGCGACGAGTTCGCCGGAATGCAGCCTCAGCCACTCACTCCATTCCGGCCACCACGAACCCTCGAACCGAGGCGCGATCTTGGTCCAGGTGTCCGGATCGAGATAGTGGCCGACCGAGGATCGCGTGAGAACCTGAAAGCTCCCCCCGGTCCGGTTTCGACCCGCCACGATGCCGGCGTTGTGACCACCCGTCGCGAGGAGGAACGTCACGTCGGTGTCGGCAAGCAGATGGATCTTGAACGCCGATCGCCATGGGGCCACGTGGTCGCGCTCGGTGCCGACGGCGAAGATCGGCGCGCGGATGTCGCTGATGGCGATCGGGCGGCCGTCGACGTCGAAGCGCCCTTCGGCGAGATCGTTGTTGAGGAAGAGCTGGCGCAGGTATTCCGCATGCATGCGATAGGGCATCCGGGTCGCATCGGCATTCCAGGCCATGATGTCGTTCAAGGGCGTGCGCTCGCCCATCAGGTAATGCCGGACGAGGCGGGACCAGATCAGGTCGTTCGAGCGCAGGAGCTGGAAGGCGCCGGCCATCTGCCGGGTATCGAGAAAGCCCTGGCTTCGCATCAGATCCTCAAGGAAGTGAAGCTGGCTTTCGTTGATGAAGAGCGTGAGTTCCCCGGCCTCGCGGAAATCCGCCTGGGCGGCCAGGAGCGACAGGGATGCGAGACGGTTGTCGCCATCTCGCGCCATCGCGGCGGCGGCGATCGACAGGAGCGTGCCGCCGAGGCAGTAGCCGACCGCATGGACGTTCTGGTCGGGCACGACGGCATTCACGGCATCGAGGGCCGCCATGATGCCGAGCCTTCGGTAGTCGTCGAGACCGAGATCCCGATCGCCGACGGTCGGGTTCTTCCAGGACATGATGAATACCGTAAAACCCTGTTCGGTGAGATAGCGGACAAGGGAATTTTCGGGCGAAAGATCCAGGATGTAGTACTTCATGATCCAGGCCGGCACGATCAGGATCGGCTGCGGCCGCACCTTCCCGGTCGTCGGAACATACTGGATCAACTCGATGAGACCGTTGCGGTAGATCACCTGTCCGGGCGTCACGGCGACATTCCGGCCCGGACGGAACGCTTCCGTGCCGGCGGGTGGCCTGGAGCGGACGATGCGCTCCCAGTCGTCGAGGAAGTGGCGGAATCCCTGCACGAGATTCTGCCCGCCCGTTTCAAGAATGCGGCGCTGAACCACCGGGTTGGTTGCAATAAAGTTCGACGGCGAGGCCATGTCGAGGACCTGTCGCGTGACGAACTCGACGACCGCCTGATGCTGCCTGGTGACCCCGTCCACATCGGTGGTTGCATTGTCCCACCATTGCTGCTGCAACAGGAAACTCTGCTGAACGACATTGAACGGCCAGCGCCACCATTCGGTCTCGGCGAAGCGTCGGTCCTGGGGCAGCGGCTCGATGCACGGCTCGCACCTGCCGCCATCGACCGCACAATGGGATGCGAACTCCGCCAGCCGCGCCCATTTGCGCACGCCCTTCGTGGCGAGTTCGACCTGTTTGCCCGGTGAAATGGCAAGATGCGCGGCCCAATCCATATAGGCGTCGACAATGGCCGCGGGTGAGAGCCCGCCGGTCAGGCGGGCGAGACCCGCATGGGCGACGTGGTCGAGCGCGTCCCTGAGCCGGTGGAGCTCCGCATCGTCCCATGAGCCCGCGTCGGAGGGCGGTCCGGTCATCGAGGGGTCGGCCGCAGCCGGCGACATCGGCAGCAGGGCGGCTTGCGGGGGCAGCTTCCGGCTCCCCATGGGCGTGGAGGATGTAGGAGCCCGCATGTCCATCTCCCGGGCGGCGACCTACGCGCACTGGATGACATCGAAGGATTCCTGCGAATTTCGTCCACATGATGGTGGTGCGTCCAGCGGATCGGCCTCGTCCCGTCCCTCGCACGACCGGGGAATGACGGGATGGGATCGGGATGACGTCTCTGCCGATGACCGGGAGGATGGCGTCATTCTAGAGCATCGGACCCACAAGTGGACCCGCTTTTGGGATTCATCCGAGGCTCCCTCTCTCGACCGGCGCATCGGATGAGGCGGACCGAAAGGGCCGCGCCAGCCAATAACCGGAACGGGATTAGCAGGCGCGGGCCAGGGGGGCA
>NZ_JAMXFJ010000022.1:31699-81200 GCF_025460805.1 Microvirga sesbaniae
GCGCCGGCGCCCCCAAGGGCCGGCGCCCCCTATCCGCGGCCCTGCGGGTCACTGGCGCGGCCCTGCGGGTCACTGGCGCGGCCCTGCGGGTCACTGGCGCGGCCCTGCGGGTCACTGGCGCGGCCCTGCGGGTCCGTCCGATGCGCTAGGTGGAATTACGTAGTTCCGCACTTACCAGTCATTATCCTTTTCTCCTCACCCTCGATAACAGCAACAGTCGCAGTTTCGTGGCGAGTCCTGTCATTGTTTTGAGTGTCGGAGCCGATCTATGTTGGGTATCTTGTCTCAAGTCCGATCCGAAATGGATGCGAAACTTGCAGCGCTCGACAGAGCGCAGGCGATCATTGAATTTAATCTTGACGGCACCATCGTCACAGCCAACGAGAATTTCCTTCGCACGGTCGGCTACTCCCTTCAGGAGATCCAGGGGAGGCATCACAGCATGTTCGTCGAGCCCGCCGACCGGGAGACGCCGGCCTATGACGAATTCTGGCGCAGGCTGAGAGCCGGTGAATATCAGGCGGCGCGTTACAGGCGCCTCGGCAAGGGCGGTCGGGAGGTCTGGATCGAGGCGAGCTACAATCCCCTGATCGGGCGCGATGGAAGGCCCTTCAAGGTCGTCAAGTTCGCGACCGACATCACCCGGCAGATGAACGACCAGGCCGATCTGAAGGGGCAGGTCGAGGCGATCGGGAAGTCTCAGGCGGTGATCTCGTTCGATCTCGATGGACACATCCTCGACGCGAATGACAATTTCCTCGCGGCCGTCGGGTACACTCTTCCGGAGATCCAGGGACGGCACCACAGCATGTTCGTCGAGCCGGGACAGAGGGCCAGCCCGGAATACCTGGAGTTCTGGCGCCGGCTTAAGAACGGCGAGTTCCAGGCGGCACAATACAAGCGGATCGGAAAGGGCGGGCGGGAGATCTGGATCGAGGCGAGCTACAACCCGATCCTGGACGCCTGCGGACGCCCGTACAAGGTCGTGAAATATGCGACCGACGTGACCCAGCAGGTCGGACTTCTGATCAGTCTCAGGGGCATGATCGAGACCAACTTCGGCGAGATCGATGCGGCCGTCGGCCAATCCTCTCGGGAGGCGACCTCCGCCGGGCAAGCCGCGACCGCGACCTCCAGCAATGTGCAGATGATGGCGTCCGCCTCGGAGGAACTGGCCGCCTCGGTCCGTGAAATCGCCCAGAGCATGGCGACATCGCGGGCCGCGACCGACACCGCCTTTGCCGAGGCGGAAAGCGCGAACGAATACACGAACAAGCTCTCCGCGGCCGCGGAGGCGATGGGGGGCATCATCGGCCTCATTCAGAGCATCGCCGGTCAGATCAACCTGCTGGCCCTGAATGCGACGATCGAGTCCGCCCGGGCCGGCGAGGCTGGTCGCGGCTTTGCCGTGGTTGCCAGCGAGGTGAAAAATCTGGCCTCGCAGGCGGCCAGGGCCACCGAGCAGATCTCCACCGAAATCGACGGGGTCCGGACCGTGTCGAGCGGGGTGGTCGAGGCGCTCGCGAAGATTCGCGGATCCATCGAGACCATGCGGGCGCACGTGGTCGGAGCGGCCACCGCTGTCGAGGAACAGAGCGCCGTCACGCAGGAGATGTCGTCCAACATGCAGGATGCGTCCCATGCGGTGACGCGCATCGCCGGCAGCATCGGGGCCATCTCGGCGGCGGTCGGACGGGTGTCGGACGCGGTCGACACGACGAAGAAGGCCGCGCAGGTGCTGGCCCGTTAGACGAAAACCCTGAGACCGGGGACGTGGTCCCGTCAGGCGAAGGTTGCCTCCATCTGCTCCTCGATCGCCATGAGTTCCCGGATGTAAGGGGCTCGCCGCTCCCGGTGCTCGTGCCGGAGGCTCGCGATCGTCGCGCTCTTGCGCGCCTCGTCGTCGGCGCTCTGCCTGACCGCGTCGAGGCTTTTCTCATGGGCGAAGTCGAGATCGGCGAGGTCCGCGAGAACGGCCTGCAACCGGGGCAGGAGATCGGGCGCGTAGCACCCGGCCCCGTGTGACACACTCGCGGAACGGACACGTTCGACAGCACTGGTCATGCCTTCCTCCGACGTGTTCTTGAAGCCAGCATTTCCTTCGAGGGATTAATCTAGGTTAGCGCCACGACTTTGGTCAGGATGGGGCAGCTTGGCGCTGCAAATTTGCCGTCCCGTGTTTCCCTTAAGGCTCGCGCGCCTTGCCGGATCGGCCTCGCGGCGGTCGGACGCGGCGACGGGAGCCCTGCCATAATGGCAATCGGTTTGACGTTTAGTCTGCAGTCCTGTCGTCGTTCGGGCGGGCCGTGGAGGCACACATGATCAGCTGGATCGTTCGGATATTGATGGTTGCCGCCGGAGTCGTCACGAGCTGGTTCGTCGCCAAGGACGCCCCGATCTTCGGAGTGGCCCAGATGATGGTAGCGCTCCTCCTGCTGACCTTCGTGGTTGCCGTCCTGGCCTTTTGGCCGCATCGCTGGACGGCGGCCCTCGACCGGTCCGACAAGCCGCTCTGACCCGCGTCGCGCGGACCCGAGGGACGCCCCCGGCTCGTGGCCGGGAGCGCGATTGCACCGGACGGTCAAGCTGCCCGGCCGACCCGTTCCGCGAGCTGCTTCACTTCGACTGTCGCGTTGCGGGCGGCCTCGTCGGCCAGCTGCATCGTGAGTTCCGCCATGCGGCGGCTGTTGTCGACGGTCTGCTCCAGATTGTCCCGGATGAGGGAACTTTGAACCGTCACGAAGTCGTTCATGGAGCGGCAGCGGGCGAGGGCATTCAGGCCGTCGAGATTCGTCTGCAGTCGCTTCTGGCTCAGTTCGAACCATTCCCGCGACACGTCCTGGAAGCCACGCACGAAGACCGCGTTCGATCGGGCCGCGCCCGGGGCGGTGCCGGAATCCTGCGCCGCGAGGCCGCGGGCCTCTCCGTCGTTGCGAGCGAACATCTGCATGGCTTGGCCCGTCGAGCGGCGGGCGAGTTCGGAAAACAGCCCAAAACTGTTCTCGACGACCTGCTGCATCGACTTGGCGATGGTCTGAGCCCCTTCAGTCCCGGCTCGCACCGTCTCGGCGAGATCCTCGGTGACGCGTTGAACCGCCTCGACCGGTTCGCGGAGCCGGCGCGCCTCGGAGCGCTTGCCCTCGTCGAATGCCACCATGTCGTCCTCCACCTTCTCTGCGACCGCCTCGGCCTCGTCGTCGCTCAGAACCTTGAGCACGGCCGGCAGAAGCTCCTTTCTGTCGTCCCGGATATGCTGCTGGAACACCCGTCTCAGCTCTGCCACCTTGGCGAGGAACTCGCCGTTGTTCTTCGGCATGCGCTCGATGTCGGCCAGAAGTGCGGTGGTTTCCTCATGATCGCCGAGAGCCTGGCGCAGGAGGTCGTCCATTCCGTGCCGGCGCAGAACCGGCAGCAGATGCTGCTCCTGGAGGGCCGCCAGAAGGGTCAGCTCCTCCTGCAGCTCCGCGAACAGACGCTCACGGGTTTTGACCGCGTTGTCCGACGTGGCCAGAAGCTTTTCGAAGAGATCCCGCGCCCGGTCGGGCGGGGCTTGGGTGATTTTTCGTGTGGTCATGATTCGACCTCCAGGTTCCGATGAGACATGATCCTGCGCTCGGCGCAGGCTGCACCATGGCGGGTGTGAGATTTCGACTAGTGCTGCAGCCCCAATGGCCAGGGAGCAAAAAGGTTCGGACGCCTCCACAAGACGAAATGGTCCTGTGTGGCGAGATCGAGACGGGTGTCTTTCTCCAGCAGGGCGATCTGCGCCTCCACGGCCTTGAGCTCACGCTCGAGCTTGGCCGTGCGCCGGAGCTCGGAAGAAATAGGCTTTCGTTTCTTGCTCTTCATCAAGCACTCCATGGTCCGGCGCAGCCCATCGCCTTCGATGAAGGAGCGGACGGCGTACGGATGGCCATGATTGTGCCCCCGGTGAATCGTTCATTGTCGTGGTTGCTGAGGATGATACCGAAGCATCGCTGTTCGTCTGTCAGAAACCCGACACAAGGAAAGAATTTGTTAACACAGGTTAAAGTGCCGCAGGCATTCCCGGGCCGGGTTCCGGCAGCCGGCCGGGCCGTCTCGGAACCGAGGCATGGCCCGGATGTTCATGCCTAGCGCATCGGACGGAAAAGTGGACCCGGTTTTCCGCCTCATCCGATGCGCCAGTCAAGAGAAGGAGCCTCGGACCCAAAAGTGGTGTCCACTCTTGGGTCCGAGGCTGTAGCGCATCGTGCGGACCCGGCGGGTCCGCGCCGAACGATGCGCCGCTTAAGGGGTTGAGCATCGGATCGATCCCAAAAGTGGGTTCAAATTTGGGATCGATCCGATGCTCTAGGGTCGGCGATCTGCGGCCTGCCGCTCGCCCTTGAGGAATCGCTCAAGGTCAGTGCGTCCGATCGGAGCAGTTCGTGTCGCGGTCTGGAGGGCACATTGATCAGGCGCATCCTTCTCATTGCCGTCTTGGGCTTGGCGCTGGCTTGCGGCATCTATCTCTCTATGAGCCGCGCACCGGAGACCGCGGCGCGGCCGCAGGCCCCCGTGGCCCCGGCGCAGCCTCCGCCGCAGGTCGGGATCATCGTCGCTCAGCCGGCCGAAGTGCCGCTTCCCGTCGTGTTCGCCGGTCGCGTGGCGGGCTTCCGCGACGTCGAGGTGCGCCCGCGCGTCGGCGGTCTCCTGCTCAAGCGTGAGTTCGAGGAGGGGGCGCCCGTCAAGCAGGATCAGGTGCTCTTCCGGATCGATCCGGCGAGCTACGAGGTGGCTCTGAGCCGTGCGGAGGCGCAGCTGCTCCAGGCACAGGCGGCCCTGCGCCAGGCCGAGGAAAATTTCAACCGCATCGAGCCGCTGGCCCGGCGCGGGGTGTCGACGGACGTGCAGCTCGAGGAGGCGCGCTCCCAGCGCGACCAGGCCCGCGCCGGTGTCCAGCTTGCCGAAGCCGAGGTTCAGAACGCGAGGCTCAACCTCGGCTACACGACCGTCACGGCGCCCGCTGCCGGAATCACGGCGCTGAAATCGCCCCCGGTCGGAGCCCTGATCCAGGCCCAGCAGACGCTTCTGACAACCATATCGCAGCTCGACCCGGCCTATGTGAACTTCTCCTTCACGGACGAGGAGGGGCGGGAGTTCCGCGCCCTGAACGAGCGGCGGGAGAAACCCATTTCCGAGAAGGACCTGAAGGTCGAGCTGCGGTTCGGCCAGGGGGCCGAGTACCCGCAAACCGGCAGGATCGACACCGCCGCCCAGCGGGTCGACCCGCAGACCGGGACGATCCAGGCACGGGCGATCTTCCCGAACCCGGACGGCGCCTTGCTGCCGGGCCAGTTTGTGCGGGTGCGTCTGATCGGCATCACATTGCCCGGAGCCATCGTCGTGCCCCGTCAGGCCGTAAGCCAGGGGCCGCAGGGGCCGGCGATCTACGTGGTCGGGGCGAACGACGTCGCACAGGCGGTGCCGGTCCGGCTGGGACCGGAGGTGCCCGAAGGATGGGTGATCCAGTCCGGCCTGAAGGGAGGCGAGCGGGTCGTGGTCGACGGCGTCATCCGGGTGCGCCCCGGCCAGCCCGTCCGGCCCGTTCCGGTCGACCCGCAGGCCGCGCAGACGACCGGGACGGCCAGCGGCCAGCAGCCTGGAGCGCGGCCATGATCTCGAAATTCTTCATCGATCGGCCGATCTTCGCCTCCGTCCTGTCGATCGTGATCGTGCTCGTCGGTCTGATCGCCATGCGGGTGCTGCCGGTTGCCCAGTACCCCGAGATCGTTCCTCCGCAGGTGGTGGTCTCCGCCACCTACCCGGGCGCCAGCGCTCAAACCATCGCTGAAACCGTCGCGGCTCCGCTCGAGCAGCAGGTCAACGGCGTCGAGGACATGATCTATCTGCAATCCACCTCCACGGGCTCGGGGACCATGAGCCTGTCGGTGTATTTCCGGACCGGCACCAATGCCGATCAGGCGACGATCAACGTCAACAACCGGGTCCAGCGGGCCACCGCGGTTCTTCCCGAGGAAGTGCGCCGCCAGGGTGTGACGGTGACCAAGCGGTCGTCCTCCATCCTCCAGATCGTGGCGCTGTCGTCGCCGGATCGCCGCTACGACACGATCTACATCTCCAATTATGCGCTGGTGAACATCATCGACGAGCTGCGGCGTACGCCGGGCGTCGGCGACGCGTCCCTGTTCGGCGCCTCCGATTACTCCATGCGCATCTGGCTGAAACCCGACAAGGTCGCCCAGTACAACCTGACGCCGAGCGACATCGCTGCCGCGATCCGCGACCAGAACGCCCAGTTTGCTGCGGGGCGATTCGGCGAGGAGCCGAGTCCGGGCCAGCAGGCCTTCACCTACTCGGTCACGACCCAGGGGCGCCTGGCCGATCCGCGCGAGTTCGAGCAGATCATCCTGCGTTCGGACGAGAACGGCGGGGCGCTGCGCCTGAGGGATGTGGCCAGGGTGGAGCTCGGGTCGCAGAACTATTCGACGGTCGCGTCGCTGAACGGAGCCCCGACCGTTCCCATAGGCATCTACCTTCAGCCGGATGCCAACGCCCTCGACGTATCCAATGCCGTCGCCGCCACCATGAACCGGCTGGCGCAGCGCTTCCCCGAAGGTCTGCGCTACGATGTGCCGTTCAATACCACCAGGTTCATCGAGGTCTCCATCGAGGAGGTGGTCAGGACGTTCATCGAAGCGATCGTGCTGGTCGTCCTCGTGGTCTTCCTCTTCCTGCAGAACTGGCGCGCGACGCTGATCCCGCTGCTCGCCGTTCCGGTGTCGATCATCGGAACGTTCGGAGGCATGTATCTCCTCGGTTTCTCGATCAACCTGCTCACCCTGTTCGGCATGATCCTCGCCATCGGCATCGTGGTGGACGATGCGATCATCGTGCTGGAGAACGTCGAGCGGATCATGACGACGGAGCGCAAGCCTCCCCGCGACGCCGCCATCCAGGCCATGCAGGAGGTGAGCGGCCCGGTGATCGCGGTGGTGCTCGTTCTGTGCGCGGTCTTCATCCCGGTGTCGTTTCTCGGCGGCCTCGCCGGCGAGCTCTACCGCCAGTTCGCCGTCACCATCGCGGTGTCGGTGGTGATCTCCGGAATCGTCGCCCTGACGCTCACGCCGGCCCTGTGCGCGCTGCTGCTAAAGGAGGGGCACCGGGAGCCCTGGCTGCCCTTCCGGATCTTCAATCGTGGCTTCGACCGGGTGACGCGCACCTTCACGGCCGGCACGGCATTCTTTCTTCGCCACGCCGCGGCCGCCCTCGTCGTCATCGCCGTGATGCTCGGCGCGACCTGGTGGCTGTTCGAGCGGGTGCCGGGCGGCCTCGTGCCGGCAGAGGATCTCGGGTCGGTTTTCGTCGTGACGTCCCTGCCGCCCGCGGCATCTCTCGACCGCACCCTTGCGGTGACGGGCAAGGTGACCGAAGGGGTCATGCAGAACCCGGCCGTGGCCGATGTGGTGACCCTGGCGGGGTTCGATCTCCTGTCCGGCGCGCAGAAGACCAACGCGGGCGTCTCCTTCGTGTCGCTGAAGGACTGGTCCGAGCGCACCGACCCGCGGCTCGACGCCCGCAACCTCGCTCCGGCCTTCGCGGCCCTCAACGCCAATTTCCGGGACGGCGTCGCCATCGGGTTCAACCCGCCGCCGATCCAGGGGCTGAGCACGACCGGAGGCTTCGAGTTCTATCTTCAGGACCGCTCCGGCGGGAGCCTGGACAACCTCGCGCAGGCCGCGCAGCGCGTCGTTCAGGCGGCCGGACAGCGCCCCGAAGTGACGGGCGTTTCCACCACTTTCAACACCGGCGTGCCGCAGTACCGGATCGACGTGGATCGCGACAAGGCGAAGGCGCTCGGCGTTCCCATCTCGGCCATCTTCGACACGATGCAGAGCACGTTCGGCAGCCTCTACGTCAACGATTTCAGCCTGTTCGGGCGCACCTACCGGGTCAGCCTCTCGTCCGAGGCCGAGTTCCGGCAATCGCCCGACGACCTGCGGCACGTATTCGTCCGGTCGGACAACGGCACGATGGTTCCCCTCAACGTGCTCCTCACGACCGTCCGCATCGTGGGGCCCGACGTGGTCGACCGGTTCAATGTCTTTCCGGCCGCGAAGATACAAGGCAATCCGGCGCCGGGCTTTTCCTCGGGACAGGCCATCGCGGCCATGGAGCAGGTCGTCGCCCAGACCCTGCCGTCCGACTACTCGATCGGCTGGACGGGATCGGCCTATCAGGAGCTGCAATCGGCCGGCACCGGATCCCAGGGGTTCCTCCTGGGCCTCGTCATGGTCTTCCTCATCCTGGCCGCCCAGTACGAGCGGTGGTCGCTGCCCTTCGCCGTCATCACGGCCGTGCCCTTCGCGGTCTTCGGCGCCATCCTGGCGATCTGGTTGCGCGGGATCGAGAACGACATCTACTTCCAGGTCGGGCTCGTCACCCTGATCGGGCTTGCGGCCAAGAACGCAATCCTGATCGTCGAGTTCGCGGCCGAGCGCTACAGGGCCGGGGAAACGGCCTTCGATGCCGCCCTGGATGCGGCCCGGCTCCGCTTCCGTCCCATCGTCATGACGTCGCTCGCCTTCATCCTCGGCGTGGTGCCGCTCGCGATTTCGACGGGCGCAGGCTCGGCGAGCCGTCATTCCGTCGGCACCGGCGTCATCGGCGGAATGCTGGCGGCAACCTTCCTGGTCGTCCTGTTCGTACCGCTGTTCTTCCGCCTTGTGACGCGGGACCGCAAGCGTTCGGACAGGGACGCGGCGGCGGTCGTGCCCGAGAGCGTGCCGGCGAAGGAGGTTTAGAGCGAACGGGCGCGGCGGAGCCTCAGCGCTTGCGCAGGCGCTCGATGGCCTCCTTGTGCGCGGCTGGGTCGACATCGTACTCCGCGGCCAGACGGGCGATCTCGGCCTGCCTCTCGTCCGCGGAGAGCCTGGGGTTGAGGCTCGCGACCGCGGCCAGGAACGAGGCGCCCGCGAAAACCGGGTCGCGGCGCCTCGCGGTCTGCTCCCGCTCCTTCTTCAATTCGGCCTGACGCTGCCTGTAGGTCTCGAGCGGGCCCAGTGCCCGCAGCGCCCGGTTGCGCAAGGCCGGGAGGGGCACGCCATGCTCCTCGGCGATCTCCGGAAGGACCTCTTCCGGATCTTCTCCCGCCAGGAGGGCATCGGAGAGTTCTTCGAGTGCAGCGACGAATGGATCCATGTCGGCCCCTTCAGATGCGTTCATCGTCAACGGATGGTGATAGGTTCGGTTCTCGGCGAGATGTTGCCCGGGACCCGGGGTGCCCAATAATCCATCGAACCGATTCTCGCCCGCCGAAACGCAACAACCTGAACGGAAAGCACGATCATGGCCGAACGGACGCAGGAGCGACCCGATCCCTATCTCTGGCTGGAGGATGTGGAGGGCGATGAGGCGCTCTCCTGGGTGCGGGCGCACAACGAGATCACGAGGGCCGCCTTGTGCGATGCAGGCTTCCAGGCCGACAAGCAGGCGCTCTACGAGATCTCCACACGCCCCGACAATATTCCCTTCATCACGAGAAGGCGCGGCCTTCTCTACAATTTCTGGCAGGACATGAACCACGTGCGCGGCCTGTGGCGGCGCACGTCGATGGAGCGCTATCGGACCTCGGATCCGTCCTGGGAGACGGTGCTCGACGTCGACGCGCTGGCGAAGGACGAAGGCGCGGACTGGGTCTGGAAAGGGTGCGGGACGCTCCAGCCAGAGCAGCGCTACGGCCTGGTCAGCCTCTCCCGCGGGGGCGCCGACGCCGCGGTCGTGCGCGAATTCGACCTCGTCGAGAAACGCTTCGTGGACGACGGCTTCGCGCTTCCCGAGGCCAAGGGCGGGGCGACCTGGCTCGACAAGGACCAGTTGCTGGTGTCCACGACGCTCGGCGACAATGCCGCGACCGCTTCGGGCTATCCGCGGACGGTGCGGCTGTGGCAGCGCGGCACCGACTTCCATCAATCTCCGCTGCTGTTTCAGGGCGAGTTCAACGACATCTACATCTCGGCATCGGTCGACCTCGAGCCGGGCTATGAACGAATCTTCTATCGGCGCCAGATGACCTTCGAGGAGGGGATCAGCTACCTGGCGCAGGAGCAGGGCGATCCGCTGCTCATCGATCTCCCGCGGGACGCCCGGTTCGACGTGGAGAAGGACTGGCTGCTCGTGAAGCTGAAAAGCGACTGGGCCCTGCCGGACCGCGCCTATCCGGCCGACGCGCTTCTGGCGATCAGCTTCTCCCGGTTCATGGCGGGCGACCGTCGCTTCGAGGTCCTGTTCGAGCCCGGTCCGCGGCGTGTCCTGTCCGGGTTCTGGTGGACCAGGACCCGCCTCGTGCTGACGGTTCTCGACAATCTGGCGAGCCAGATCTGGTTGGCGACGCCGGGAGCGTCCTGGCAGATGGAGCGGCTCGCGGGCCTGCCGGAGACCGCGGCGGTTCACGCCATGGCGCTCGACGCGAGCCAGCTCGAACGGACGGACGAGTTCCTGCTCTCGGTCTCGAGCTTCATCGAGCCCACGAAGCTCGCCCTCGTGACCGAGGACAAGCGGATCGAGGTTTTGAAGGAATCGCCTCCCGCCTTCGATGCCTCGAACCTGGAGGTGACCCGGCACGAGGCGGTGTCCGTGGACGGCGAGCGCATTCCCTATTACCAGATCGGTCCGAAGGAGCAGGGTGGCCAGCGTCCGACCGTGCTCTACGGCTATGGCGGCTTCTCGGTTTCCCTGACGCCCGGCTATTTGGGCGGGATCGGCAAAACCTGGCTGGAGCGCGGCCATGTCTGGGTGGTCGCCAACATCCGGGGGGGCGGCGAGTTCGGAGCCGCCTGGCATAAGGCGGGAATGCGTGAGGGCAAGCGCCTGTCCCACGATGATTTTGCCGCCATCGCCCAGGATCTCGTCGGGCGCGGCGTCACCTCGGCAGGGCAGCTTGCGGCCTATGGCGGCTCGAATGGCGGACTGCTGGTCGGCAACATGCTGACCCGTTACCCGGAGCTGTTCGGGGCGATCTGGTGCACCGTGCCGCTCCTCGACATGCAGCGCTACACCCGTCTGCTGGCAGGACCGAGCTGGGTGGCCGAATACGGGGACCCGGACCGTCCCGAGGATTGGGCCTACATGGCGGGTTTCTCGGCCTATCAGAACCTGCAGGAGGGGCAGACCTATCCGCCTGTGCTTCTGGTGACGTCGCGACGGGACGACCGGGTTCATCCGGGCCACGCCCGCAAAATGGCCGCCAGGCTCGAGGCCATGGAGCAGCCGGTGCTCTTCTACGAGCCCGAGGATGGCGGTCACGGGGCGGCCAACAAGGAGCAGGCGGCCTTTCTCACCGCCCTGGGATTGTCGTTCCTTCGGAAGACCCTCATCCCTTGATATTCGGCCGTTTCGTCGTCACATAGAGGGAGAAAGATTCGGCCGCCCAATGCTTTAGATCGCCTCCCGCGGCAGAAGGGGACGATCCTCGGCCAGGCCGGAAACCCTTCCCCGCAAACATCTGCGCCTTTCGGGTGTTGAAACCGGTGTGAAACCGATCCGTCCTGAGGCGCTCCTCAAATGGACCGGGGCGGCCCCGCCTGGGCTGCTCCGGTCAGCGAAAGTCTGAATGTCCAAGAAGTCGAAACATCTCGTCAGTCTCAATCACCTGCCCGGGATCCTGCTCGCCAGCACGGCCGAATGCGAGCGCTGGATCGACGCCGGTCTGATCCCCGTGGCTGAGCGCCGGACCTTCCAGAAGCGCGGACGCAGCTTCGAGGCTCCCATGTTCGATCCGGACGTGGTCGCCGCGCTGGCGGCCGAGGTTCCGGCCTGGCGCGTGCAAGGAGGCGAGACGCCCGAGCGCAATGGACCTGCCCGCCGGAACGCGGACGAGGACAGGACCCAACCCGTGGATGAAGCCGCGCATCGCCGCCGGCAGAGCATTCTCGCTCCGGTTCGGAAGAACACCGGGATCTATGTCGCCGAGGACATCCGCCGGATCGAGAGCGGTCGCTGGAAGCCGGAGCGGGTCTTCGCCGGATACCGGGCGGTGTTCAGCCGGCCCATGCAGATCCTCCCGGACGGCGTTCCCGTCGACATCGCGGTCGAGTACGCGTTCGCCGAACCGGTCGAGGTCGCGGCGGTCGTGCTCGCGCCGGCGCGCGTGGAGCGGACCGAGCTCGCGGCCGCGTCCGAGGCGCTCGAGGCTCGCCTGATCGCGCTCCAGGATGCAACCTTTGCGGCCTGCGAGCAGGAGTTGGCCGCCTGGCGCGACGAACTCGAGACCTATCTCGATGCCTATGAGGATGCGAACGAGCGGCAGGCGATCCTCGGCGGCATCCGCTCGGCCCTCGAAAGGCTCGACCGGATCCATGCCTCGGACAAGAGCGGTCCCGCGGGAGCCGGGCGCAAGCTCCGGCAGAAGCTCGACGATTTCCGCTCCAAGGCGGCCGCCCGGCGGCTGCGGCACCTGCGCGAGGCGCAGATCCGGGAGGCGTCGGGCTACGAGAGCTATGCGGCGATCTTCCCCGTGGCGCGGTCCCTGAACCGCCGGTTCCTGTTCCTGGCGGGGCCGACCAATTCGGGCAAGACCCACGAGGCGCTCAGGCTCGCCGGCGAGGCTCAGTCAGCCGAGATCCTGTCGCCCCTGCGGCTCCTCGCGCTCGAGCATTACGAACGCATGAATGAGCAGGGCTTCGCGGCCGGCATGATCACCGGTGAGGAGCGTGTGCTTCCGGAAGGCGCGACCCATATCGCCCGCACCATCGAGACCCTGGATCTGCACCGGGTGGTCGACGTGTGCGTGATCGACGAGGTCCAGATGCTGGGCGACCCGAGCCGCGGCTGGGCCTGGACCCAGGCGATGGTCGGAGCGCCGGCGAAGCTCGTGGTCCTGACCGGCGCACCCGAGGCGATCCCCCTCGTGGAGCATCTGCTTGCCATGACCGGCGAGCCGCTGGAGGTGAAGATCCTCAAGCGCAAGGGCAAGCTGCGCGTCGAAGGTGTTCCGGCCAATCTCAACAAGCTGATGCGGGGCGACGCGGTCGTGGCCTTCACCCGCCGCGACGTGCACGATCTGCGCACGCGCCTGGTCGCGGCCGGGCGCACGGTGGCCACCGTCTATGGCGCCCTCGGGCCGGAGGTCCGCCGCGCCGAGGCGGCGCGGTTCCGCAACGGCGAGGCGGACGTTCTCGTCGCAACCGACGCCATCGGCATGGGGTTGAACATCGGCCCGCTGAGGCGGGTCGTGTTCTCGACGCTGCGCAAGTTCGACGGCGTGCGGGAGCGGCAGCTCAACGCCATGGAGATCAAGCAGATCGCCGGCCGGGCAGGGCGCTTCGGCCACCACGACGAGGGCCTCGTGACGGCGCTGCCGGAGGTCGGAGCCTATGCGCAGGTCGAGACCGTCATCCGCAACGCGCTGAACGGGGATGCCGCGAAGCTGCGCGGCAAGGCGTTCGTCCGTCCGAACCAGGAGACCGTGCTGTCCGCAAGCGAGGTCCTGCAGACGGACCGCCTCGGCCGCGTGCTGCGCCACCTGAACGACACCCTCGTCGCAGGGCACCCTGACCTGCGCATGGCCGACATGGACGAGATGATCGAGCTGGCATCGCTCCTCGATACGGTGGACCTGCCGGTCCTCGACCGCCTGTCCTATTCCATGGCGCCGGTCGACGGTCGCGAGCGGCTGGCGGTCGAGCTCCTCCTCGACTGGGCGCGGCAGCATGCGGCGCACGGCCGGGTCCAGGCTCCGGATTTCGGCGTGAACACGGATCTTCTCAAGCTGGAAGCCAGGGTGAAGATCGCCACCAGCTGGCTGTGGCTGGCGCAGCGCTACCCGCAGGTCTTCGAGGATGTGGACGCGGTGGTCGACCTGCGCGCGAGCCTCAATGCGAAGATCGAGGAGAAGCTCGTTGCGACCTCCGTGTCGCACCGCCGGAGACCCGACGAGAAGGTGCGGCGCGACCGGAGCGCGAAGCCCCGACGGCAGAAGAACAGGCGCCGCGGTCGGGACGAGGCTCCCGCGGGCGAGACGGAAACCTATCGTGCCGGGGGCCGGTGAGCACCAGACCTTGAGGGCTGCCGTTTGAATGCCATGGCCCGCCTCGTGTCGGCCATCCCGGTGCGATTGAGCGCGGCGCTTCACGGCATCGGGATCACCGGGACGGGCCCGGTGATGACGGAGCATGCAGACCGCCGGTAAGCCTCAAGCCGCCAGTTCCTGCTCCACGAGGGCGACCCAGAAGGCAACGCCGGTCGGAATGGCCTCGTCGTTGAAGTCGTAAGCCGTGTTGTGGTGCAGGGCTCCGTCGACGGCAGGCCCGTTGCCGAGCCAGACATAGGCTCCCGGTGCGGCCTCGCTGAAGAACGCGAAGTCGTCGCCTGCGGTCGAGGGCTCGAAATCCGTCACGACCTTGGCGCCACACACGGCCCGCGCCGCTTCGAGCGCACGGGCCGTGGCATCGGCCTGGTTGACGACCGGCGGGATGCGGCGGCGGAATTCGTATGACGCCTCGATCCCGAACATCGCCGCGACCCCGCGCGCCAGACGCTCGATCTCCTCTTCGAGCTGATCGCGCACATGTGCGGAATAGGCTCGCGCCGTTCCGCCGATCTCCACCACGTCCGGAATGACGTTGAGGGCCCGCGGATCGCCGGCCTGGACGGAGCAGGCGCTCACCACGGCGGGCTGGAGCGGATTGACCACCCGGCCGACGATCGTCTGGAGCGCGGAGAGGAAATGACCGCTCGCCGTGATCGGGTCCTTGCCGAGATGAGGTTTCGCCCCGTGAGTCCCGATGCCCTTGAAGGTCACGAGCCAAGTATCCGACGAGGCGAGCTGCGGGCCCGCGGTAACGGCCATTTCGTCGATCGCCAGTCCGGGCATGTTGTGCAGCCCGTAGACGGCGTCGCAGGGAAAGAGGTCGAACAGGCCGTCCTCGACCATCTTCTTGGCACCGCCGCGGCCTTCCTCGGCCGGCTGGAAGATGAAATGCACCGTGCCGGAAAAGTTGCGGGTCTTGGCCAGATGACGGGCCGCTCCGAGGAGCAGCGTCGTATGGCCGTCATGACCGCAGGCATGCATCCTTCCGGCAACTCTCGACTTGTAGGGACGCTCCGCCTGCTCCGGCATGGCGAGAGCGTCCATGTCGGCGCGCAGGCCGATGGTCCGGGCGCCGTCGCCGATCTGCAAGGTGCCGACGACGCCCGTCTTCCCCAGGCCCCGATGCACCCGAAGACCGGCCTCTTCCAGCAGGGAGGCCACGATCCCGCTCGTGCGCTCCTCCTCGAAACCCAGCTCCGGATGAGCATGGAGATCCTGGCGGAGTTCGCGCAGGAAGGAGAGATCCGCTTGAATGAGGTCCTGTCGGGGCATCGCGATGTGGTCCTGGATTTGCGGCCGGAATCGTTCGATAACGCGGCTGAAGACCCACCACAATCATCCTGTGCGACCCAAGGAACGAGACGAGCGATGCAGCCGCACGACTTCTGGCAGGAGATCCACCCGCCTCGGACCTTCGAGCGGTCGCCCTCCGACGGGCATCGCGGGTTCTTCCCGGCCGAGTTCGCGGATGGGCGCCAACTGCGCCTCCCGATCCGCGAGCTGGCTGACGGAGATCACGCGCTGGCGTCGCTCATCATCAACCAGGCGGGCTTCGCCGTCGAGGAAGCCCTGTGCGCCGGCCTCGCCGAACTGGCCCGACCCTTCGACCCGGAGGTGGTGGTCGGACTGCCGACCCTGGGCCTGACTCTGGCGAGCGGCACCGCGAAGAGGCTGGGACACGCCCGCTACGTGCCGCTCGGGACCTCGCGCAAGTTCTGGTACCGCGAGGAGCTCTCCGTCCCGATGAGCTCCATCACGAGCCCCGAGCAGGTGAAGCGCCTCTATCTCGATCCGCGCATGCTGCCGCTGGTGGAAAACCGGCGCGTGCTGCTCGTGGACGACGTGATCAGCAGCGGCCGCTCCATCGTCGCCGCCCTGCGGCTGCTCGACGCCTGCGGCGTCCGACCCGTCGCCATCGGGGCGGCGATGCTGCAGACGAATGCGTGGCAGGAGCCGGTTTCGGCCGTCTATCCCGGAGCACGGGACCGGGTCGTGGGAGTGCTCCGGACACCGCGCCTGAAGCGGAACCCGGCCGGAGGCTGGACTCCCCGACAGGCCGACATCGATTTGCAAGTTTTTTGAGCAGAATGGCTGTAAGGTGGGCAGGGTCCCCGACGTGCGGGGCTTTCCAGAGGCCGTGGTTGTGTTAATGCGTGGACCCCACAGGGCGGTCAACGACCGCGTAAGGGGCATCGGCACCCTTTCCTTGGCCGTGAAACAGTGAACCCGGGAGACACTCAGATGGCAGGGCGTTGGCAGAAACCTTTGGCGGGCATGGCGTTTGTTCTGACGGCGCTGGCCGGGGCCCCGGCCATGGCCCAGAACAAGACGCTGACGATCTCCTGGTGGGGCTTCAACGGTGACAAGCTGGAAGAAATCATTCTCAAGCCCTTCCGCGCCCAGTGCGGCTGCGAGCTGGTCTTCGAGACGGGCAACAACGCCGACCGCCTGAACAAGATCAAGATCCGCGGCGGCAGCGGCGTGGACGTCGTCTACCTGACCGACAGCTATTCGCAGCTCGGGATCCAGGAAGGACTGTTCCAGCCGGTCGACCGCTCGAAGATCCCCAACGTCAACGGCATCTACGATCTCGCCAAGGAGCCGCAGGGCAAATACGGCCCGGCCTACACCATCGGACGGGTCGGCATCATCTACGACAGCGCCAAGGTGTCGGCCCCGATCACGTCCTGGAACGACCTGTGGCGCGACGATCTCAAGCGCCGCGTTTCGCTGCCGGGCATCACCACCACGGCGGGCCCGATGACGGTTCTCGTCGCGGCCAACAAGGCCGGCGTCGATCCGTACAAGGACGAGAGCGCGGCCTTCAAGGCGCTCGAGCAGCTGAAGCCCAACGTGGTGAAGAACTACAATACGGGTTCGGAGCTCGTGAACCTGTTCTCCACCGGCGAGGTCTCGGTGGCCATGGCCCAGGACTTCACCCTGGCCCAGATCCAGGCCGCGGTCCCGACCGTGCGCTGGGCCGAGCTGAAGGAGGGCGACTACGCCACCCTGAACACGGTCAACATCGCCAAGGGAGCCGCGAACCCCGAACTGGCGCACCAGTTCATCAACTTCATCCTGGATCCCAAGATCCAGCAGACCCTGGCCGAGCGGGGCGTGGATGCTCCGGTGGCCACCGCCGTTCAGCTGAAGCCCGAGGAGGCCGCCCGCTGGACCTATGGCCAGAAGATGATCTCGTCGCTGAAGCGTCTCGACTACGAAAAGCTCAACGCGGCCAAGGGCGACTGGCTCGACGCCTGGAGCGAGGTCTTCGGGAAATAAACCGGCCATCATGACAGCAAGACGCTTCTGGCGCCGGAACGGCGCAACCGGGTGGGCGCTGACGGCGCCTGCCACGCTCGCCGTGGTGGCGTTCCTGATCGTGCCGATCGGGGCTGTGATCGCCGGCACCTTCATGGATCCGCGCGGGGTCTTCGCTCCCTACATTTCCTATTTCAACAGCGGCTTCCGCACGACCGTCCTGTTCCGGACGCTGCAGATCTCGGCCTTCACGACGGTCATCTCCCTGATCTTCGGCTTCATGACCGCCTATGTGGTGTCCCGCGCGCCGGGCAAGGTGAAGAGCCTGCTCATCGTGGCGGCCGTATTTCCCCTTCTGACCGGCGTCGTCGTCCGCGCCTTCGCCTGGCTCATCATCCTGGGCCGCAACGGGATCCTGAACCAGGCCCTTCTCGCGCTCGGCATCGTCAACGAACCGCTCGAGATGCTCTATACGCAGGGCGCCGTCATCGTCGGCATGGTCTATCTCTTCGTGCCGCTGATGGTCCTGTCCCTGGTGGGAGTCCTCGAGAACATCCCCAAGGATGTGCTGCAAGCCTCGTCGTCGCTCGGCGCCTCGCCCATGGCGACGTTCTGGCAGGTGCTGCTTCCTCTGGCCGTCCCGGGACTCATCGTCGGCGCCGTGCTGGTCTTCACCGGCAGCTTCACGGCCTACGCGACCCCGCAGCTTCTCGGCGGCGAACGCCAGACCGTTCTCGCCACGCTGCTGCAGCAGCGCGCCATGGTGTCGTTCGACTGGGTCGGGGCTTCGACCATCGCGGCCATCATGACGGTTATCACGATCTCCATCGTTCTCGCGATGAGCCACGTCGCCCGCCGAATCAACCCCATGGCCACGTGATGTCCGACAGACCTCATCCCCTCCTGATCGTCATCGCGGCGCTAGTCTATCTCTTCCTGATGGTGCCGCTCGTCATCGTGGTCGGCGCGGCCCTCAGCGACACGACGTACCTGACCTTTCCGCCGCAGGGGCTGTCCCTGCGGTGGTTCGAGAACATCTTCCAGATCAGCGCCTTCCGGCGAACGATCGTCACGAGCCTGCAGATCGCGTTCCTCGGGACGCTGATCGCGCTCCTGATCGGCATCCCGGCCGCCTATGCGCTCAACCGCTTCCGGGTCGAGCTTCCGAAATGGCTCGGCACCCTGTTCCTGCTGCCGATCCTCGTGCCCGAGATCGTGTTCGGCTTCGCCCTGCTGAAGTCGCTCACGGTCGGGACAGGGGCGCCGATTTTCCTGGCCCTTCTCATCGGCCACACGCTCATTGTCCTGCCCTACGTGGTGCGGGTGATCAGCGCGAGCCTCGCGTCCTTCGACTTCTCCATCGAGGAGGCGGCAATCAGCCTGGGCAGCGCTCCGGTGAAGACCTTCTTCACCATCGTTCTGCCGAATGTCCGGGGAGGGGTCATCGCGGCATTCATCCTGGCCTTCATCACCTCGCTCAACGACGTGTCGGTGTCGCTCTTCCTGACAGGACCGGGCATCAGCACCCTGCCGATCCAGATCCTCGCCCATGTGGAGCAGTTCTTCGATCCCACGGTCGCGTCCGTGTCCGTCCTCTTGATGGTCCTCACGGTCGCCGTGATGGCCATCGTGGAGCGGACCCTCGGCCTCACCTTTCTAGCGAAGTAGCTTTCCGTGACACAGCCTCTCCATATCGAAGCCGTTTCCGCCCATTATGGAACGACCAGGGTTCTCGAAGACCTCTCGCTCTCTGTCCAGGCAGGCGAGCTCGTGTCCCTTCTGGGCGCCAGCGGCTGCGGCAAGACCACGACCCTGCGCCTGATCGCCGGGTTCCTGTCGCCCACCAGCGGGTCGATCACGCTCGGCGGCCGCGACCTGACCCGTCTGCCGACCCACAAGCGCGATATCGGCCTGGTCTTCCAGAACTACGCCCTGTTCCCGCACCTCTCGGTGCTCGACAACGTTGCCTTCGGGTTGAAGCAGCGCGGGATCGCCGCCGACGAGCGCCGCAGGCGAGCCATGGCGATGCTGGACCGCGTCGGGCTCTCTGTCCTGGCGGACCGCGCCCCCGGAGCGCTCTCCGGCGGCCAGAAGCAGCGCGTCGCCCTGGCCCGGGCTCTCGTCATCGAACCGCCGCTGCTGATGTTCGACGAGCCGCTCTCGAATCTCGATGCGAAGCTCCGGGTCGACATGCGCGTCGAGATCCGCCAGCTCCAGCGGGCCAACGGCACCACGTCGGTCTACGTCACGCACGACCAGGAGGAGGCGTTCTCGATCTCCGACCGTGTCGCCATCATGAACGCCGGACGTCTGATGCAGTTCGACCGGCCGGAGGTGCTCTACCGGCGCCCGGCCAATACCTTCGTGGCCCGTTTCGTCGGGTTCGAGAACGTCATCCCGTTCCAGGTGGTCGCGCGCGACGGCGACATGGTGACGGCCGAAACGGCCGGGATGAGGCTGGGGCTCTCGCAGAGCCTGTACGGGACCATTCCCGACGCCTTCCTGCTCGCGACGCGCCCGGACGGCCTGACCGTTTCGTCCGATGCGGCTGCCGACGGCCTTCCGGCGCGGCTGGGCTTGCGGACCTATCTCGGTCGGGCTTACCAGTATCAATGCGAGACCGCGGCCGGCCATCTCGTGGCCAACGGCAGCCTCACGGCGCCCCTGCAGGCCGGAGCCCGGGTGAAGCTCGTGCCGGTTCCCGAGCAATGCACCATCCTGGCGGCCGGGGGGGACGAGTGATGGCGTCGATCCTCATCGCGAATGCCTGCCTGCTCCCCATCGACGAGACCATGAGCGTCATCGAGCCAGGATGGGTGCATGTCGAGGGGAGTACCATCCGGGCGCTCGGCTCCGGTGAGCCGCCGCCTATCGAAGGCGCCGAGATCGTGGACGTCGGCGGCGACCTGGTCATGCCCGGCATGGTCAATCCCCACGCGCATCTGGCCATGACGCTCTTCCGCGGCCTCGGCGAGGACGTGGACGACCGGCTGTTCCGCTATGTGCTCCCCATGGAGCGCAAGTTCGTGACGCCCGAGATGGTCCGCGTCGGCACCCTTCTCGGCGCGCTCGAATCCATCGAGGCGGGCGTCACCACCATCGCGGACATGTATTACTTCGAGACGGAGGTCGGCCGCGCCCTGGACCAGGCCGGGCTGCGGGGCGTCGTCGGCCAGACGCTCGCGACCTTCGATCCGCCCGATCACAGGACCGTCGATGAGGGCTTCGCGCTTGTCGAGGAACTGGCGGCCGAGTTCTCCGGGCATGAGCGGATCGTTCCCTCCATTGCGCCGCACGCGCCCTATTCGACCGATGTCGCCATCATGGCCCGCGTCGCCCGCTGGGCCGAGGCGCATCCCGGCGTTCCGGTGCAGCTCCATCTCGCCGAGATGGACAGCGAGATGGAATGGTGCCGCAAGAACCATGGGCTGCGGCCCGTCGCGGTGGTCGAGAAGGCGGGTCTTCTTCGTCCGGGGCTGATTGCGGCGCATTGCCTGCACGTCGATCCGTTCGAGATCGAGCGCATGGCGAAGGCGGATGTGCGCGTCGCCCACAACGCGCGCTCGAACGCGAAGGCGGGACGCGGCATCGCCCCCATCGAGGCCATGCGTGCGGCCGGCATCAAGGTCGGCATCGCCACGGACGGTCCGATGAGCGGCAACACTCTCGACCTGTTCAGCCAGTTCGGTCCGGTCTCCATGTTCCAGAAGCTGCTCGGTCACAGCCGCAAGCCCATGCCGGCCGCCCAGGTGATCCGCATGGCGACCCTGGAAGGCGCGCAGGTGCTCGGCCTCGACGGACGCATCGGCTCCCTCGCGCCCGGCAAGCAGGCGGATCTCATCCGCATCGATCTGTCCGCGCCGCGCCTGCAGCCGGTCTACGACATCTACGCCACGCTGGTGTTCTCCGCCATGCCGGTGGACGTGCAGGACGTGATGGTCGGCGGCCGCTGGATCATGCGCGGGCGCCAGGTCGAGAGCCTGGAGCGCAAGAAGGTCCTGCGCGACGCAGGGCAGATCGCGGCCGCGTTCAAGGCCGAGATGGCCCGCATCGACGCGGCCGGATGAGGTCTACCAGACGACCGGGTGCGTCTGCCCGGTCGCCACGTTGACGAAGCCCTGCGGGGCGGCCTCGCAGGGCGCCACCAGGACCCAGCGCCAGGGCGCGCACGTCAAGGTCGCGAACTGGAGTCGCTCCGGGAAGCCCGGGTACCAGCGCGGCGAGAATGTGGGCTCGTAGAGCCACTCGATCTCTTCCGCCGCCGCATAGAGCCGCTGCATCTCCGCATCGAGGTCCTCCGCGGAGCGCTGCGTCATCAGCCCGCCGATCTCATAGCGCACTTCGGCCAGGATTTTGCCGCCGCTCGCCAGAACCCAGCCGCCGCCGATCTCCGCGACCCGGTTCGCCACCATGGCCATGGCTTCGTCGGAGGAGCCGACGATCCAGAGATTGTGCTTGTCGTGCGCGACCGTGCAGCCGACCGCCGTGTCGGACGTCTTGGGTCCGCAGCCGAGCCAGAACATGCGCGAGATATGTGCCTCGCCCGAGAAGCGGTCGACGATGGAAAACTTCGTGACGTTCCGGCCCGGATCCCGCTGCACGGCGCCGTTCTCGACCGGGAGCTCCATGGTGATGAAATCGTCGTGCCAGTGGAACGGGCGCAGCAGGGCGGCCTGCATCGTGACCCGGCCCGGCGCTGCCGCGATGGCGAAATCTTTCGGTTCGATCCGGCGCTGGATGTTCACGGTCCGCGAAGCCCAGTCGGGCCAGTCGATGGCGGGCAGGGGGCCGAGATAGTCCGGTCCTTTGGACACCGGCTTGCCGTCTGCCCAGACCTCGGCGATGGATACCTTCGCGACGTCGTCGAGCAGCACGATGTCCGCGAAGCGGCCCGGCGCGATGCTGCCGACCCAGGGCGTCAGCCGCATGTGGCGGGCCGGGTTGATGGTCACGCACTGGATCGCGATGTCCGGGGACAGACCCGTCTCGATGGCGAGACGGGCATTGTGGTCCGTGGCGCCCATCCGCAGGGTGTCCGAGGCGCTGCGGTCGTCGGTCGCAAAGGCGATCTGCGACCAGTCGGAGAGGCCGCGCTGGAGGAGGCCGGAGATGATCTCCGGCATCGAATGCGGCCTGATCTCGATGAAGATGCCGTGGCGAAGCTTGTCCCACACCTCCTCGGCCGTCCAACCTTCGTGGTCCGAGGCAAGGCCCGCCGCCGCGAAGGCGTTGATGGAATTCAGATCACGCAGGCCTGCCCCATGGCCTTCCACGACGCCGCGTTTCTCGAAAGTGGCCTGGATCATGCCCCAGAGCCGCCGGTGCGAGGGATTGTCCGGGTTGCAGACGGCCGGCCAGTCCATGACCTCGTCAAGGCCCGCCACCATGAGGCTCTCTTTCAGGAATCCTGCCTGCTCGTCGTAGCCGTAATGGCCGCCGCCCCATTCATAGGCGGTCGGCGGAACGGCCGATCCCGGCAGCGGGAAGATCTTCATCGGCGAGCCGTGACGCCGGGCGGTCAACCAGAATTCGAGGTTGTGAGGCCCGTCCACGTTCGAGAATTCGTGGCTCGCCTCGCAGGTCCACGTGTTGCCGCGCGGCAGGACGAGCGCGGCCTCGTATTCCGGCGTGAGGTGCGAGCTCTCGATATGCTTGTGCACCTCGCCGAAGCCGGGAACCGCAGCAAGACCGCGCCGATCCACCCGAGCCTCGGCCGCACCGGGGAAGGTGCCCGCCGGCCCGGTCCAGGCGATGCGGCGGCCACGGATGGCGATCTCCTGATCGTCGAGCCAGGTGCGGGTATGGACGTCGAGCAGGCGCCCGACGCGCAGCAGCAGGTCGGCAGGTCTCTTGCCCAGGGCGACCAGAACCAGATCCTGTCTTATCGCCACCTCGTCCGCGGCATTCACGAGACGATCGTCGGGGAGCGAGGCTGAAGGGTTCACGGGGCACCTGTGGCTATGGTCAAATCCCGTCCGGTGTCGGATAAGCGATCGAACGGACTCACAGCAAGGTTTCTAGCCCCATCATGCCCGACGCAAAACCCCGGCGGATCGTCATCGACACGGACCCGGGCATCGACGATGCCATCGGGATCCTGCTTGCTCTCGCCTCATCCGAGTTCTCGATTACCGGCCTGACGACGGTCGCCGGGAACATCGGCATCGAAACGACGACCCGCAACGCCGGCCGTCTGCTCGCCTTCGCCGGCCGGGAGGATATCCCGGTCGTTCGGGGGGAAGCGGCGCCGCTCTCGCGGCCGGGACCCGAACCGTTGAACCTCCATGGCGAGAACGGGATCGGCGGCGTCTCTCTGCCCGATCCCGGCCGACCGCCCGAGAGCCGGCCTGCCGTCCCATGGCTCGCGGATCTCCTGCTCGATCAGCCCGCCGGCACCATCGAGATTCTCGCTCTCGGGCCGCTCACGAACTTGGCTCGGCTGTTCCTGGACCATCCCGATGCGGCCCGGCGGATCGGCGGGATCATCGCCATGGGGGGCGTGATCCATGAGACCGGCAATGTCGGCCCGCGGTCCGAGTTCAATCTCTGGGCCGATCCCGAGGCCGCCGAGGTGGTCGTGTCGTCGGGATTGCCCCTGGTGCTGGTGCCGCTCGACGTCACCCGGCGGGTGCGAGCGTCACGGGAGTTCGCGCTGGCCTTGCGGGCGGCCGGAACGCCTCTGGCCGTCATGGTGGCCGATCTCGTCGAATCCTATTTCGAGACGAAGACGCATCAGGAGAGCCGTCCGCTGCATGACCCCTGCGTGATGCTCTTCGCCTTGGCGCCTGAGCTCTTCCGCCTCGAGGATCTGCACCTGGTCGTCAACACCGGATCAACCGGGGAGGCGGGAGCGTTGACCGTGGACGCCAGGGGGAGTGCGGTTCGGGTCGCCACCGGCGTCGACGGACCGGCGGTCCTCGATCTTCTCGCCAGGACCTTGACTGCCGCCTGACGCATGATGCGCCGCAGGCGGGACTCGGAGAGCACGATGCAGAATGAACCGCCCAAGCCCGAACTGGACGAGGAGACCATCGCGTTCGCCCAGCGGGTGTTCCAGCATGCGAGAGCCGGACAGGCGCAGGAACTCGGCGAATTGCTGCGCATGGGCCTGCCGCCGAACCTGCGCAACGAGAAGGGGGATTCGCTGCTGATGCTGGCGAGCTACCACGGCCATGTGGACGCGGTGCGGGTGCTCCTTGCGCAGGGGGCGGATCCGGACCTCGCGAACGATCGTGGCCAGACGCCGCTCGCCGGTGCCGCCTTCAAGGGCGATATGGCCACGGTCCAATGCCTGCTGGACGGCGGTGCGGATGCCAACGGTCGCAGCGAAGGCGGCAAGACCCCGCTCATGGTCGCCGCCATGTTCAATCGGACCGAAATCGTCGATGCGCTTCTCGCGCGGGGAGCGGTTCTCGATGCGCAGGACGCGGGCGGCCTCACGGCCGAAGCGCTGGCCGGTGCCATGGGAGCCGCCGACACCGCGGATCAACTCTCCAGGGCAGCGCGCCAGTCCCGAGATTAGAGCATTTTTCGGTGAAGTGGATCCGGTTCACCGTCAAAGAATGCGTTGAGAGCATCGGACCCAAAAGTGGACTTGCACTTTTGGGATCCATCCGATGCTCTATGCTCTATCCGACGGCTTATGGGCCGTCAGGAGCCCGTAGCGCATCGATCCAGTGCGATAGGCGAGCCAGATCCGGGGAAGGCTCAAGGCGAAGACGCGGTTCTTCGAGCGCGCATCGAGCAGGTAGCGCCTGTAATCCGGTCGGGTCAGGAGCTTCGTCGCCACCCGGCCGGCGCAGAGCGACCAGGTGCGCCTCACTCTCCGGCTGAGATCCTCGAACCCATCCATGTCGAACCCGGCCTTTTCGGCCCAGGCGCGATACTCCGCTTCCGTGCCCATGCCGGGCAGCCGGCCCTCGCGGCAGATCGGTTCGAGCAGAAGACGCTCCTCCCAGGACCGCGACCGGTCCCGGGCGAGCCAGGCATAGATTGCAAGCCGGCCCCCGGGTTTCAGGGTTCGGTACGCCTCATCGAAGAACCGCTGCTTGTCCGGCATGTGCTCGGAGCTTTCGATCGCGATGACATGGTCGAACGCGCCGTCCTCGAACGTGTTCGCGAGCCAGTCCTGCCGCAGAAAACGGAGGCGCGGTGAGCCGACGACACGCTGGTCCGCGCGCCCGATCTGGGCGGCCGACAGGGTCACCCCGGTAACCCGGACACCATGATGGCGGGCAAGCCATTCGGCCGTCGCGCCGTAACCGCAGCCGACGTCGCAGACGTGCTGTCCGGGCACGAGCGCCAAGGCGTCGGCAAGATGCGCGATCAGGGCTTCGACCGCCCCGTCCGGCGTCTCGCGGCCTGTCGTCCACAGCCCATGATGCACGTGCTCGCCCCAGATGTCGCGGTAGAACCGGTCGAGCTCGTCGTAATGCTCGGCGACGGCTGCGGAGGATTGCGGTTCCCGAGGGATGATCATGGGGGCGCCAAAGCGCGGGCCACGGCGGCCTCCTGCACCCGCGTCAGGGACGTGACATGGCGCATGGCATCAGGCCAGATCCGGCTCACATGAAACACCGCGTGCCGGCCCGCCTCATGGCGCACGGTGCGGTTCAGCGCCGAGGCCAGCCGGATCGAGCGCCCGATGTCGGATCGGACCCGATGGTGAAAGATCGAGCTGGCCGTGCCATGGGAGAGATAGGTCGCGGCGGCCAGGCACCCGCTGTGCAGCGCAATCGACATGCCTTCTCCGGTAAACGAGGGAATGACCCCGACCTGGTCGCCCAGGCGATACAAGCCCTGCGGCTCGCGGGCATCGGGGGCATGGAGAAAGCCATAGGGGATCTGGAAGATCGACAACGGGCGCGGGAAGAGCGGTTGCGCGTCCTGCAGGCGCTCGGTCAAGGGCGGGCACTCGTCAGCCATGTGGGCGATGAGCGCATCCCACCGCCTCCCGAGTTCGTCGAACCGTTGGCGGGACACGACGAGGCAGAGATTGGCGATGTCCTTCTCGATCATCTGAAGCCCGGCATATCCGCCGGAGAAGAGAATGACCTCGACGCAGCCCTGGAGCGCCCGCTGCTGGCTCTTGGCCAATCGGTAATGCAGCTTGAAGCCGATGAGATCGCCCATGGTGTTCGCCGTCGGCCGCTTCACGCCTCTCACGTCGTGTTTGCCCGACGCCAGGAAGACTGTGTCCGCCTGGATCGGGCGGCTGGCGGCAAGCGCGAACCGAGCCGTGGTCCGGTCGAACGAGATGGACCTGACAGGCTCGTTTCGGACGATTCGGGCGCCTCGGGAGCGCGCCTGAACCAGCAGGGCCTCGTCCAGGACCTTTCGGGACAATCCTCTGGCCACGAAAGGCAGGGAGACCTCCGTCGCGCCGCGCTTGCGGACGAGGCGCAGGCGCGAGATCCGGCTTGCTCCGAGGCCATCGAGATCGATGCCGAGACGGGACAGATAGGTCTGCGCCTCGATGCTCAGAAACTCGCCGCAGACCTTGTGCCGGGGCTGCGCATCGCGCTCGAGCAGAAGAACGGGACGTCCCGCCTCGGCCAGGATGCAGGCCGCCGACGCGCCGGCCAGTCCGCCGCCGACAATCACGATCTCCTCGTGCCATCCGCCGCTCATTTCAACCGGCTCACGCAGAGACGGAAGGAGGGATACCACCGGATCCGGGCCGTCCCGGGTCCGAGACCGGCGGCAGCCAGGATCCGCTCCCAATCGTCCCGACGGAAGCTTCGGGCGATCGAGATCGGCCCGTCGTGCCGGACGAAGCGGTGCCAGCGCGCCGCCCAGGAGAGCGCGCGGAAGAAATGGAACGGGATCGGATGGCGGTAGAGATCGGCGATGAACCAGCCGCGCGCGGCGGTCCGCTCCATCCAGCGCACGAAGCCCGCGACCTCCTGGTCCGACATGTGATGGGTCGTCTGCGAGCAGATGATGAAATCGATGGGGCGTTCGGGCTGGAAATCGAACACGTTTCCTGTCCGGAAGTCGATGGGAACGTCGGCGGGGGTCGCAGCGCGCGCGATCGGCTCGCTCATGGGGTTGAGATCGACGCCGATCAGGTCCACGGGGCGGCCGCGGCGCCGGCTCCAGGAATGGATCCGCCGCAGCAGGTCCCCGTATCCATAGCCGACGTCCAGGATCGTCACGCGGTCGCTGGGGTTCAGGTGACGGGTGGCACGGTCGAGCCATTTCAGGACAGGTCCGTGGGTCATGGTCACCACATTGACGGCCGCCAGATCCTTCAGGCAGGCGCGGTAATCGTCGAGGCTGACAGGCTCCGTGTCCATCCACTCGGTCTCGGGGCTGCGCTGGGCGAAACTCCGGCTCATGGAGGCCTCTATCCGGCGAGGGTGAAGCGGAACGTCTCGGCCGCCAGTCCCGGTCCGAAGGCCATGCCGAAACCGTTCGAGCTCGGGGGAGCACCCTGCATGATCCGGCCCAGGACGAACATCAGCGTGGCCGAGGACATGTTGCCGAAGTCCCGCAGCACGCCGCGGGACCAGCGCAGGGCGTCCGGGGAGAGATCGAGGCCCTGTTCGACCGCGTCGAGGATCGTTCGCCCGCCGGCGTGGACGGCCCAAAGATCGAATTCGTCCTTGCGCTGGCCGCGCAGGATGCCGCCCTCGTCGTTGCGGGTGGCCTCGTGGCGCAGCGCCTTGGCAATCTGCTGCGGGACCTCTCCGGACAGGCTCATCTCGAACCCGGCATCGCCGATCCGCCAGGTGATCAGGTTGCGGGTGTCGGGGATCGTCGCGACGCGGAAATCCTTGAGCGCGATGCCTTGCGGATCCGCCGACACGAGGCTGGCCGCGCACCCATCGCCGAAGAGCAGGGCGCTGAGGATCACCTCGAGGTCGGACGTCTCCTGAAGGTGGAGCGTGCAGAGCTCCAGATTGACCACCAGGACCCTTGCCTCCGGCTCGGACCGGACGATGTGATGGGCCACCTTCAGGGCATTCACGGCAGCCGCGCAGCCCATGAATCCCACCATGGTCCGCTCGATCGAGGGGTTGAGCCCCAAGCGCTCCATGATCTGCTGATCGAGCCCCGGTGCGGTGAAGCCGGTGCAGGATGCCACCACCAGGTGGGTGAGGGAGGATAGGTCCTCGTTCAGCTCGAGCGCCTCGACGGCCTGCTGGGCGAGATCGACGGCATGGGTCTCGAAACGCTGCATCCGGGCGCCGGTCCCGGCAAACGCGCCGGGCCGGAAAAAGCCCTCCCGGTCGGCCGCCGCCTCGGGGTTCTCGCTCGGAGACAGGGTGGAGTAGCGATGTTCGATGCCCGACCGCTGAACCATGCGGCGGAAGATCAGCTTGTTTTTCCGGTCGGGGAGAAACTGGTCCACGAAGCCGATGAAGGTCTGATGGACGTCATGCTGCGGGACGGCAGTGCCGATCCGGTTGATATACGCGCCTGCCAAGGAAACCACCTGTCAACCTCGGCCCTGGCCCGGACGTCGAGCGATCAGAGCCCTTCAGGTCAAGAATAGGGCGCTGCCGGGTGGAGAAAACGACGGTTGGCGCACAAGTCGCACCCGGCCTCAGCTTTGCGCAGGTGGCGCAGCCGTTCCGGCCGGGACAGCCTCGGCCGGCGTACCCGTCCGGGGCTGCCCGCGCTTGAGGGTCTGCTCCCGGGCGAAGATGAACAATCCGGCCGCCACGACGATGAAGATGCCGACCAGGGCCAGGGCGTCGGGCCATTCGTCGAAGAACAGCGCCCCGATCGCCAGAGCCCAGAGGATCTGGCTGTACTGGGCCGCTCCCAGCCGGTCGGCCGGAGCGTACAGGGTCGCGATGATGAACAGCGCCTGCGCGACGAAGGCTGTCGCCGCGAAGGACAGCAGCAGGACCCACTGCTGGGCGGTGGGCCAGGCAAAGCCCGGGATCATCAGAAGTCCCGCCAGAACGGTCGTGGCCAGAAAGACCGTTCCGATCAGGGTGAAGCGCTTCTCGGTATGACCGATCATCCGGCCGGTGATGACCCCGCCGGCGGCGCACAGAGCCGTGGCGAGCGCGGCCAGATGGCCCGGGAGAAACTCCTTGAATCCCGGCCGGACGATGATCAGCACGCCGATGAAGGCCGCGCAGACCGCGAGACCCCGGCGCCACCGGACATGCTCCTTGAGCACGAAGATGGAGAGCACGGTGACGAGGCTCGGCATGAGGAACAGGAGCGCGAACGCTTCCGCGAAGGGCAGACTCCGGAACGCCATGACGCTGAACGGAGTGGTCGCGGCGATCAGGAAGACCCTGAGCCCCATGAGCCATGGCCGGTTCCAGCGCACCAGATCGACGATCCTGTCACCGCTCTTCATGAAGACGGGCGACAGGAGAAGGGGGATGAGATAGCCGAAGAACGTCACTTCGAAGGGATCGAGCCCATGCCCGATCTCCTTCACGACGGCATCGCCCCAGGCGAAGACGGCAAAGGCAAGGAAAGCGAGAAGAATACCTTTGACCATGATGGGACAATCCCGCGGGACGGCGGCAATGAGGCACGGAGGACGGAGCCGTCGTGCGGCGCATCCGGACGAGCTGGCAGGATAGAGAACTTATCTCGGCATGACGAGGCGCGGGCGCTTGCGCTCCACCACCACGACCTTCGGCCCGTCGCTGCGCTCGGGCATGATCATGCGTTCGGGCATCCGCTCGGGACGACGCGGCTGGGCCGGGGTCTTCAGCACCACAGGGCGGACTTCGTCCTGCGGCAGCCCCATCAGCTGCGCGGCGATCTCGACCTGGCTGTCGATGTCGTCCGTCAGGCCCTGGGCGGCGACGATCGCCTCCTCGAGGACCGGAGGTTCGACCCGGGTGACGCGCCGATGCCGGCTCTCGGACGGTTTCTTCTTGGCAAGCATTGGGTTTCTCCTGCGCAGACCCCTTAACCCATCGAACTTCCGATTGCGTAATGCGCGATTGAGACGGCAGGGCTGCATCCAACGCAAGCGAAGCCCGCTCCTGCCTTGCTGTTGAACGCTACCCGGAGAAACTTGATCCATGACCCGCCGCGAAAAAGCCCAAAGCGGACGTGCGGCCCATTCGGCCGTCGCGAGGACGAGAGGCTGGCGCTATCCTGAGCGGACCGAGTCGATCCAAGCCTGAGCGGACCTTGCCGGGACTCGACCGGGCGGCTCGGGTCGTTCATTGGTGAGTCAGGGCGCTGCCTGTTCCACGCGATCGGCGGACCAGGTCCCGCGCAGCGTTTTTCGGGTACAAGGCCCAGCTCTCAACGAAAGGCATCGCCGTGTTCACAGCCAAGATTCTCCTTCTCGGATCCGGCGAACTCGGAAAGGAGTTCGTGATCTCGACCAAGCGTTACGGTTGCCACGTGGTCGCCTGCGACAGCTATGCGAACGCGCCGGCCATGCAGGTGGCGGACGAGACGGAAGTCTTCTCCATGCTCGATCCCGACGCCCTCAGGGCCGCCATCGAGAAGCACAGGCCGGATTTCATCGTCCCGGAGATCGAGGCGATCCGCACGGAGGTTCTGCAGGAATTCGAGGCCGAGGGCTTTACCGTCGTGCCCTCGGCCCGGGCCGCCTCGCTGACCATGAACCGGGACCGGATCCGGGAGCTCGCCGCCACTGAACTCGGCCTGCGCACGTCCAGGTACCGTTATGCCGAGAGCCTGGAGGAGGTGAAGGCCGGGGTCGAGCACACGGGTCTGCCCTGCGTGATCAAGCCGGTCATGTCCTCGTCCGGCAAAGGGCAGAGCACGGTGCGCACGGCCGATCAGCTCGAGCAGGCCTGGAACGACGCGGTGGCGAACATGCGCGGGGACCGGAAGAAGGTCATCGTCGAGGAATTCGTGGCCTTCGAGTACGAGATCACCCTGCTGACGATCCGATCCCGCGAGGGCGTTTCCTTCTGCGAGCCCATCGGCCATCGCCAGGAACGGGGAGACTACCAGGAGTCCTGGCAGCCGACCCCCATGACCGACACGCTCCTCGGCGACGCCAGGGAGATGGCCAGGAAGGTGGTGGACAACCTGGGCGGCTACGGGATCTTCGGGGTCGAGTTCTTCGTGACCCGCGACGAGGTGATTTTCTCCGAGCTTTCGCCGCGGCCGCACGATACCGGGCTCGTGACGCTCCTGTCCCAAAACCTGTCGGAGTTCGACCTGCATGCCCGCGCGGTCCTTGGACTGCCGATCCCGCCGGTCCGGCTGCATGGCCCTACGGCGTCGGCGGTGATTCTGGCCGACCGGGAGGCCGAGCGCTTCACCATCGGGGGATTGCGGGAGGCTCTCGCTCTGGCGACACCCGATGCCGACGTGGAGGTGCGCCTTTTTGGAAAACCGACCACCCGCAAGCATCGCCGCATGGGCGTCGCCCTGGCGTCGGGCCACACCGTCGAGGACGCCCGCGAGCGGGCGCGCGAGGCGGCGGCGCGGGTCCGGATCAAGTATGGCGGGTGAGCGGGGCCGATGACGCCTCGCTCCGGTGCGCTCCTGAAGGTCCGAGTGTCGGATCGGTCACAGTTGCCGGGAGAGTGTCGCATCCTATGGTACTTGGCCGGAAGCCACCTACATACCGTTCAGCTCTGTCAGACAATGAACCAGGGGGCTGGCGGCTGACCAGCATTGCGATTGAAGACGATCGATTTCGAAGCGCTGTTCAGTGCCTCTCCCAACCCCTACGTGCTGTTGGACCCGTCGCTCACCATCGTCGGGATGAACGATGCCTATCTTCAGGTCACGATGCGCCGGCGGGAGGATCTGGTCGGACGCAACATATTCGAGGCCTTTCCCAGCGATCCGGACTCCGCCAGCCACCGGCAGTTGCGCAATTCGTTGGAAACGGTCATCCGGGACCGGGTGGCGGACCATCTGCCGCTCATCGAATACGCCATCCCGTTGCCGAACGGACAGGGTTTCGAAGAGCGCTTCTGGAGCGCGACCCACACGCCGCTCTTCAACCAGAACGGCGAGGTGGCCTTCGTTCTCCAGCATACGGTCGACGTCACCGAGCTTCACCGGCTGCGGAACCTG
Organism: Microvirga sesbaniae; assembly: GCF_025460805.1. GTDB lineage: Bacteria > Pseudomonadota > Alphaproteobacteria > Rhizobiales > Beijerinckiaceae > Microvirga > Microvirga sesbaniae. Next base: position 64,032 of record NZ_JAMXFJ010000022.1, read on the forward strand.
GCGAAGAGCACGGTCCTGCCGTCCGGCCCATCCGCTCTGATCGAGACGGACATGTTCCGAAGGGCTCAGGCCGTCCAGGAGGCGAACCAGGCTCTGAGCGAGGAACGCCAGCACCTGCGGGGATTGTTCCAGCAGGCGCCGGGATTCATGGCCGCTCTCAGCGGACCGGATCACATCTTCACCATGGCCAATGCGGCCTATCTCCAGCTGGTCGGTCGTGAGAACATCCTTGGAAAGCCGGTCCGGGAAGCGCTTCCGGAGGTGGTGGGACAGGGCTTCATCGATCTGCTCGATCGCGTCTATCGCGGGGGGCAGCCCTTCGTCGGCCGAAGCATTCGAATCGTCCTGAAGCAGAGCCCTGACGCGGTTCAGGAAGAAAGGTTCCTGGACTTCGTCTACCAGCCGATCTTCGGGCCGGACGGGCAGGTCTCGGGCATCTTCGTCCAGGGGCACGACGTCACCGAGACCCGTCAGGCCGAAGAGGCTCTCAGGGCCGAGACGCGGAATCTGGCCATCCTCAACCGGACCGGGGCGTCGATCGCCGCGGAGCTGGATCTCGATCGCGTCGTCCAGATCGTCACGGATGCGGGCGTGGCACTGACCGATGCTCAGTTCGGGGCCTTCTTCTACAATGTCCTGGACGAGAAGGGCGAGAGCTACATGCTCTACGCCCTGTCCGGCGTGGAGCGCGAGGCGTTCGCCGGGTTCCCGATGCCCAGGGCGACGGCCGTGTTCCAGCCGACCTTCCAGGGCGAGGGGATCATCCGGTCCGACGATATTCTCCGGGATCCGCGCTACGGGCGGAACGGCCCCCATCGGGGAATGCCTGAGGGACATCTGCCGGTTCGCAGCTATCTGGCGGTGCCGGTCACGTCCCGCTCGGGCGATGTCCTCGGCGGGCTGTTCTTCGGCCATCCCCAGCCGGGCATGTTCAGGCAGGAACATGAGGTCCTGCTCGCCGGCATCGCCGGGCAGGCGGCCGTCGCGATCGACAATGCCCGCCTGTTCCAGGCCGCCCAGCGGGAGCTGGAGGAGCGGCGCCGGGTCGAAATCGCCTTGAGGGAAAGCGAGGAGCGCTTCCGGGCCATCGCCAATTCGATCGATCAGCTGATCTGGGCGACCCGGCCGGACGGCTTCCACGATTACTACAATCAACGCTGGTACGAATATACGGGCGTCCCGGAGGGCTCCACGGATGGCGAGGCCTGGAACGGCATGTTCCATCCGGACGATCAGGAGCGCGCCTGGGGCGTCTGGCGTCACTGCCTTGAGACCGGAGAGCCCTACCACATCGAGTACCGGCTTCGTCATCGCTCCGGGGAATACCGCTGGGTCCTCGGGCGGGCGCAGCCGGTTCGTGACGAGGAAGGGCGGATCAGACGCTGGTTCGGCACCTGCACCGATATCCATGATCTGAAACAGGCCCAGGTCGCGCTCCGGGAGAGCCGGGAGCGCGCGCTGCGGACCGAGGAGGAAACCCGCAGGCTGGCCGCCATCCTGGCGGACCGGGTGGCGGAGCTCGATGCGGCCAACGAGGAGATCCAGCGCTTTGCCTATATCGTGAGCCACGACCTGCGGGCACCGCTCGTCAACGTGATGGGCTTCACGAGCGAGCTCGAAGGGGCCCAGGCGGAGATCGAGCGGTTCTACCGGAATGTCGGCCAGGCCGATCCAGGCCTGATCGCGGCCGAGACCCGAGCAGCCATCGAGGAGGATCTGCCCGAAGCCATCGGATTCATTCGGTCCTCGACCGTCAAGATGGACAAGCTGATCGGCGCGATCCTGAAACTGTCCCGGGAGGGTCGCCGGGTTCTGGCCCCCGAGCCCATCGACATGGCCCGACTGCTCGAGGGCCAGCGAGGCAGCGTCGCGCACCAGCTGCACGAACGGGGCGCCGAGCTGCGGATCGAAGCGATCCCCGATCTCACCAGCGACCGGCTCGCCGTCGAGCAGATCTTCGGAAATCTGATCGACAACGCCGTGAAATACCTGCATCCGTCACGCCCGGGCCGTATCGTCATCCGAGGCTGGGAGCGCGGTTCCGATGTCCTCTATGAAATCGAGGACAACGGGCGGGGGATCGATCCGAAGGATTTTGAGAGGATCTTCGATCTGTTCCGGCGTTCCGGGGTGCAGGATCAGCAGGGTGAGGGAATCGGGCTTGCGCACGTGCGCGCTCTCGTGCGAAGGCTCGGAGGCACGATCTCCGTATCGTCCCGGCCAGGGGAGGGCTCGACCTTCACCGTTGCCCTGCCAAGATATGCCAGTCTGAACTCGGAAGCCGCCTGATGCCTCAGCAAAATCCTGTCACCATCATCATGGTCGAGGACGATGAGGGACATGCCCGCCTGATCGAGAAGAACATTCGTCGGGCGGGCGTCTGCAACGAATTGCGCACCTTCGCGAGCGGGACCGCGGCCCTGGAGCATCTCTTCAGCGAGGACGTGCGCAATGCCGGTCCCTTCCTGGTGCTGCTGGATCTCAACCTGCCGGACATGAACGGGGTCGACATTCTCGCCCGGTTGAAGGGCGATGAGAAGCTCAGGCGCGCACCCGTGGTGGTGCTCACGACTACGGACGATCAGCGCGAGGTGCAGCGTTGTTACGACCTGGGCGCCAACGTCTACATCACCAAGCCTGTTGAATACGAGTCGTTCTCCCAGGCCATCCGCCAGCTCGGGCTCTTTCTGTCAGTGATTCAGGTGCCCGAATCCCTATGAGCGAGGGAGAGACCCAAAGCCCACCCGTCCGCCTGCTGTATATCGACGATGATCACGGCCTCGGCCGCCTCGTCGAACGGACCCTATCGCGCCACGGATTCGAGGTCAGGCACGCCCTGAGCGGCGACGAGGGGCTGAACCGGCTCGCCGCCGAGCGGTTCGACGTGGTCGCGCTCGACCACTTCATGCCCGGCAAGGAGGGACTCGAGGTCCTCTCTGATATTCAAGCCATGCCGAACCCTCCTCCCGTCGTGTATGTGACCGGAGCCGACGAGGGCAGGATCGCGGTCGCGGCCCTGAAGGCGGGGGCGGCCGACTACGTCATCAAAGATGTCGGCGGGGTCTTCCTCGATCTGCTGCGGACGGCAGCCGAGCAGGCCCTCGCGGCCGAAAGGCTCCGCCGGGAAAAGGAAGTGGCCGAAAGGGAAATGCGCGAGGCGCGGGAGCGGGCTGAGATGCTTCTCCGCGAGGTCAACCATCGCGTGGCGAACAGCCTCCAGCTCGTTGCGGCCCTCGTGGCCATGCAGCAGCGGGCCCTGAGCCGCGACACCATCGCCCGAGATACCCTGACCGAAACCCAGAGCCGCATCACGGCCATCGCCCAGATCCACCGGCGCCTGTACACGTCGAACGACGTGCGGTTCGTCGAGATGGACACCTACCTGCAGGGTCTGGTGGAGGAACTCGAGGGGGCCATGCGGGCGGCCGGGCGGGAGCATACGATCACCCTGAGCGCCCAGCCGACCTCGGTTCCGACCGACAAGGCGGTGTCCCTGGGCGTGATCGTCACCGAACTCGTCACGAACGCCTTCAAATATGCCTATCCGAACGGCGCCACGGGGGACATCCGCGTCGCCCTGTCGTCGTCGGGAGGGAAGGCGGTGCTCGTCGTCGAAGATGACGGGATCGGGTGGAAGGGCACCGGTGTCGTCCAGGGGAGCGGCCTCGGCACGAAGATCGTGAAGGCCATGGCGTCCAACCTGCAATCCGCCATCGAGTTCGATCAGAGCCATGCCGGGACCCGGGCGGTCCTGTCCTTCGCGATCTGAGTTCGAAAGGGCGAGATCCGAGCGCACCGTGCGAAAAAGTCGACCCGGTTTTTCGCAGCCAACGGTGCGCCGGCCAGGAGGGGAGCATCGGACAATCGGGATCACCGGGACGAGCCCGGTGATGACGGGGTGGGTGACCATTGCAGTGGCGCGACCCTTCCCACGACCCTCCCCACGTCATGGCCGGCCTTGTGCCGGCCATCCCGATCCGGTGAGGCGCGGCGCCCTACGGAAGCGGGATCACCGGCACAAGGCCGGTGATGACGTGGGAGGGTGATCGTTCGGTTCGCGCTCCACCCCCACCCACGTCATGGCCGGGCTTGTCCCGGCCATCCCGATGCGGAAAAGCGCCGCGCCTCGAACAATCGGGATCACCGGGACAAGCCCGGTGATGACGGGGTGGTGGAGCGGCCGAGCGATCAAGACAGGGTCCCGAACGGTGCGCCAGCCAAGAGGGGAGCATCGTGCGGACCCGGAGGGCCGACGCCCGCGAGACCTATCGTGGCTGGTTCTTCTTCGAGGCGCCGGCGCTGAAGCGTGCCCGGATCTCTCCGACGATGATGTTCAGTTCCCGTTGCAGGCGGTTGAGGCGCGACAGGAGTTCGCCGTCCTGCATGCCTGTCGGGCTCGGGCGCGATTCGCCGTTCGGAGCAGGCTGCGTCATGCTGCGCAACTCCTCCAGAGTGGTCGGGCCGATATTGGGCACGGTGAGCCACTGGGCATCTGAGATGCTGGCAACCTCGCGGATGGTGGGACACCTCCCATGGAATTCCGCCAGAATTGCTCCCCGGACCCGTCCGGAGCATTTCTCGATTGGAAATGGATCGTCCAAACCCATCTCACGCCCTCGCACACCAGCCAGTGGAATCCCGTCAATCAACGCCCGAACCGCCTTGGAACTTAGCTTTTAGGACACTTCATGCGTACCGATTATATGACGAAAAGAGCAGACGACCTTAAGGAGATGGGGGCATGCGTTAGGAGTAGCCAAATTGGTATCGGGGCCGTCCTGGTCGATTTTGGGCCGATACCGATATCCTAACGGCTAAGCCTGATCGTCGAACGGGGACGGGGTCCGAGGCTGCGAAACATCGCTGGCGCGGGCTGTCCCATCGGCTATGGGGGCCGCGTCATCCGATATTCTGGAGATCGTTCCGGCACATATTCATTATTAGCCGGCAACCTGATTGCGGTGGCGACGATTGGCCGGTAAGTAACAGGATCGTGCCGCGTCTCCCGGATTCAGAGGACTGAATGTCTGCAACTTCCGTCATGATCCACCTGTTCGGTGAGATTGCCCTGCTTCTGTGGGGTATCAACATGGTCAACAGCGGGGTTCAGCGGGCGTTCGGCAGCGATTTGCGATGGATCCTCGGAGTGGCACTGCGGACACGGCTTCAGGCCTTTCTGGCCGGCCTCGGGGTGACGACCGTCCTACAAAGCAGCACAGCCACGGCCCTCATGGTGGCGTCCTTCACCGCAGGCGGTGCCGTCGACGTCGTTCCTGCCCTGGCCGTGATGCTCGGCGCGAATGTGGGGACGACGCTGATCGTCCAGGTGCTGTCCTTCGACGTGTCTCTGATTTTTCCCGCCCTGATCTTTGGCGGCTTCGTAGCCTACCGCAGGGGGAGGACGAGCCGGATCAAGGATTTGGGGCGAGTGACCATCGGTCTCGGCCTGATGCTGCTGTCGCTGCATCTCCTGGGTGAAACGATAAGGCCGATCGAATCGTCGAAGGTGATCAAGGATCTTCTGGCCGTCATAGCCCCGGATCCCTTGATCCTGGTGCTCCTGTCGGCGTTGTTCGCCTGGCTCGCCCATTCCAGCGTCGCGGCGCTGCTGTTCATCATGTCGCTTGCCGGCGCCGGCGTCATCGACGCTCATTCGGCGCTGGTCATGGTCCTGGGAGCCAACCTCGGCAGCTCTCTCAATCCTCTTCTGGAGGGCGCGGGGGGCGATCCCGCCAAGTTGCGGGTGCCCTTCGGCAACTTCGCCATGCGGGCTGTCGGATGCCTCGCGGCCTTGCCGCTGATCGACCCGATCCTCGCGGCCATGGCGGTGTTCGACCCGAACCCGGCCCGGCTGGCGGCGAATTTCCATACGCTTTTCAACGTCGTCGTGGCGGCGATCTTCATCGTGCCTCTGCCCTGGATCGCGGACCTCCTGCTCAGGACCTTTCCGGAGAAGCTCCGCGCCTCCGATCCGGGCACGCCGCAATATCTCGACACAGACGCCCTCGACACGCCATCGGTCGCCCTCTCCAATGCCGCCCGCGAGGTCCTGCGCATGGTCGATACGGTGGAGTCGATGCTGCGCAGTTCCCAGGATCTCTTCCGCCTGGACGATATCAGCCGGGTCGACCAGGTCAGCCGCACGGACGATGTGCTCGACCGGCTCTTCAGCGCCATTCGCCGCTATCTGAGCTCGATCAACCACGAGGCCCTGAGCGAGGCGGAGGCGAAACGTCTTTCCGACATTCTTGCCTTCGCGATCAATCTGGAACACGTGGGCGACATCATCGACAAGAACCTGATGGAGCTGGCGGCAAAGCGCATCAAGAACCATCTCCGCCTTCCGAAGGACAGCCTGGACGACATCACCGGCATGCATGGGAAGCTGCTGGAGCATCTGCAGCTCGCGGCATCCGTTCTGATGTTCCAGGACCTCGGCTCCGCCCGCAGGCTTGTCTCCGAGAAGGAGCGCTTCCGGGATCTCGAGCGTGCGGTCGCCCAGAAACACCTCGAACAGCTTCGGTCCGGCAGGACGGCCGGCGACACCAGCGCGCTTCAGCTCGACATCGTTCGCGATCTCAAACGAATCGAAGCGCATATCGCGTCGACCGGGCACTCGCTCCTCGAACAGAGCGGGGAGCTCAAGCCGAGCCGCCTGACGTCGTGACCTCCGATCTACTTCTGGTCTCTCAGAGCGCGCCAGTCCATGTAGCGGGCGGGCTCAGGCAAGCCAATGTCGCGCCGCTCGTGATCGGACAGAGCGCCGAGGTCCCAGATCACGGGTCCTGTTCTCCGGGAAACGGGCCGGAACCAGAGCTTCAGGCGCAGCCAAGCGCCCTCGACGCCGCGGAGGCGGCGGGCATCATCGTATCTCATGACAGCTACCTTGCTTGTTCGTCAGGGCGCCAGCGCCCTCGGTGATGAGATCGAGGATGCGCCTGTCGCAGGATCTTGACAAAGCAAATGCCAATAGGCTGGCATAAGTCAGCCTTATGGATCGACATGTCTAAGCTGCCGTCAAAACTCCCTCCCATGAGCGCCGTCAGAGTCTTCGAGGCGGCCGCCCGCCATCAGAGCTTTACCCGTGCGGCCGAGGAACTCGGCATGACGCAGGCGGCCGTGAGCTACCAGATCAAGCTTCTCGAGGATCGGGTCGGGGCTCCGCTGTTCATCCGCTTGCCCCGGCAGGTGACCCTGACGGCCAAGGGCCGGCAGCTCGCTCCTGCCGTAACGGAAGCTTTCGAGGCCCTGCGAAACGCATTCGCGGGCGTGGAGGAAATGGTCCAGACGGTGCTGTCGATCACCACCCTGTCGACATTCGCGTCCAACTGGCTGGTGCCCCGTCTCGGACGCTTCCGGCAGCTCCACCCCAATATCGCGGTTCAGGTCTCCGTCTCGACCGAGATCATCGAGTTCGCTCACAGCGAGTTCGACATCGGAATCAGGAGCGGTACGGGAGATTGGCCCGGGCTCGAAGCGCATGTTCTTTTCCCGAACCAGTTCATGCCCGTATGCAGCCCCGCACTGGTCCGGGACGTTGAACTGCGCGACCCGGTCGACCTTCTCAGCCTTCCGCTCATTTCGCCCAGCGACCCGTGGTGGCGGGATTGGTTCTCCGCGGCCGGGGTGCCGAACGTCGATCTCTCCCGGCATCCCGACAATTCGCTCGGCGTCCAGCAGTTCGAGGGCATGGCGGCGATCGCCGGTCAGGGCGTCGCGCTCATCAATCCCTTCTTCTTTCCCGAGGATCTGGCGTCCGGACGGCTCGTGAAGCCCTTCGACCTGATGGCCACCACGGACCGGAGCTACTGGCTCGTCTACCCGAAGGCGCGCAGGCGCTCCGCGAAGATCGAGGCTTTCCGCGACTGGGTGTTGAGCGAAGTGGCCGGCGACAGCGAGAGGACTTCTCCCGCGGCTTGAACGGAAACCGGGGCCCGAGCCCCGGTTTCGAGCGGATCGTCACTCGGCTGCCTGGGCTTCCGGCGGTTTTGCCTTCAGGTGGACCAGCATGTCGATCAACGCCCGGTCGTGGAGGACGACCATGCGTTCCTTGTTGTGCAGCCAGCTGACCGCATCCTCGACGGTCTCGGCGTCGACCAGCTTGGCCTCGGCCAGGGCCCGCTCCGTCTCGATGACGCCCCGCTTGCGCGGAAGGGCGGGCGGAAGCATCTCGATGTGCCGCTCCCTCAGATTCGCATCCGCGTAGATGGCCCGGAGGCTGTCCGCATCGTCGAAGCCGAACGTCGCATTGCGCGCCTGCAGCTCATTGGCACGGGTTGCAATGGCCGGGGGCTGATGCTCCTCAGGGGTTCTGAGGAGCCCAAGGCGTTTCAGGGCCAGTCCGGCCCCGAGCTGGCCGCTGAGCCACGACAGGGGAATGGCAAGCAGCAGGCCGATGATCGTCGGCGACATCCACAGGAACAGGGACGTGGCGATCATGAAGGCCGAGATCCCCGCCAGGGCGCCGAGAACCGTATGAGCCCGATGGCGGCGGACGATGTCCTTGAAGGGAATCGATCCGTCGTCGCGACGCTGCGGCTGCCAGCCCGTGTCGCGACCGAGCAGGATCTGGAAGACCGACCCGGACTGGATGAGCATCAGGATCGGCGCCAGGAGGGCGGACAGGATGATCTCGATCGTGGACGAGATGACCAAGCGGATGCCGCCGCCGGAGGCGCGCCTGTCCTGGCCGCGGATGAGCATCAGCAGAAGGCCGAAGACCTTCGGTGCCAGCAGAATTCCCATCGTCAGCGCGAAGAGCGCCAGGGCTCGCTCCGGATCGAACCGGGGCCAGATCGGATAGAGCCGAAAGTCCCGGGCGAAATATTCCGGCCGGATATAGGTCGTCTGGAGGACGAGAGCGATACCGACGATGAGCTGGAACAGCCAGAACGGAGAGGCCAGATAGGACATGATGCCGGTGGCGAAATGCTGTCGCGTCGGCAGCTTCAGTCCCTTTGCGCCGATGACCCGCATGTGCTGGAGATTGCCCTGGCACCAGCGCCGGTCGCGGGCGGACAGGTCGATGAGCGACGGCGGGCTCTCCTCGTAGGAGCCCTGGAGATCGGCCAGCATGTAGACCGACCAGCCGGCGCGGCGCAGCAGCGCTGCTTCGACGAAGTCATGGCTCAGGATATGGCCGCCGAATGGGGGCTTGCCCTTGAGGTCCGGGAGGCCGCCATGCGACGCGAAGGCACCGGTGCGGATGATCGCGTTATGGCCCCAGTAGTTGCCGTCGCGTCCCATCCAGACCGCCAGCCCCATGGCGATGACCGGTCCGGTGACCCGGGCGGCATATTGCTGAAGGCGGGCAAAGAGCGTGTTGCGGTTGATGATCAGCGGCAGCGACTGGATGATGCCGGCATCGGGATCGGCTTCCATGGCCGCAGCGAGCCGCACGATGCAGTCGCCGGTCATCAGGCTGTCGGCATCGAGCACCAGCATGTGATCGTAATGGCCGCCCCACCGGGATACGAAATCGGCGATGTTGCCGGCCTTGCGGTGATGGTTCTTCTGCCGATGGCGGTAATAGAACCGGGCACCGGGGCCCAGCCGGTCCCGGAGGGCCAGGAAGGCGCGTTCCTCGGCGATCCAGGCATCCGGATTCGTGGTGTCGGAGAGAATGAAATAGTCGAAATGATCGCCCAGACCCGTTGCGTGAACCGATTCATAGATCGCTTCGAGAGCCGCGAAGGTGCGGTCGGTCTGCTCGTTGTAGACCGGCATGACGATGGCGGTGCGCTGCTGCAGCGAGGACGGCAGCGGGCCTCGATGCCCTGGGCGCCGCAAAAGGGCGAAGAAGCCCAGCAGGGCACTGGTGAACGCAACCGCAATCCACGAGAAATTCACCGTGAACAGGCCAACGAGAACCCACTGGAGGGCGGTGGTACGGCTCACCGACACGACCTGGTACATCTCGTAGGTGCCGTAGGCCGTCAGCAGCAGGCCGCCTCCGAACACGAACAGGCGGGCGAGCCACGTCCCCAGCTTGGGATGCTGCGCAATCGGCCTGCGCTCCTCCGCGTCCGACCAATGCCGCAGCGATTGCGTCGGCATGTCGAGGTGTTTTTCCGGCGGCATAGCGGAAGCCGGCCGCTCGAGGGCGGCCACATTCGGGTTTGAGTCGGAACTTACGGTGTCCAACGATACAGCCATGTCTCGCTAATCGGTTTCCCGCCTGATTCAAGGATCAGACGCATCTCACACGCGTTTTCGTTGCCCGGGTCAAGCTCGAACGCAACACGAACCGTCTTTCGTTCCGGATATGGCAAAAGTTTGAGGTTCTGGAACGTCCCAGGGCCAACGGTTAGAACGGATTTAAGGTCCGCCGGCAAATTGTCACCCAGCGCGTCCCCGGTGAAGTCGACGGTGAAACGCCGCCTCCGCCCGCCGCTGCCGCGTCCGGAGCGCGTGGCCGATACGGTGGCGAGCGGTGGCCGCTCGGGCGAGTTCCATCCCCAGTACTGGCGGTACGCGACCGCAACTTCCGACCCGGCCGCCATCGGCGCCTTGGGCCGCCAGTACGTGAGGATGTTGTCGTTGATCTCCGCGTCCGTCGGGATTTCGAGGAGCTGGACGCTGCCCTGACCCCAGTCGCCGAGGGGCTCGATCCAGAGGCTCGGACGGCGCTCGAACCGCTGTTCGTCGTCCTGGAAGGCTTCGTAGGAGCGTTCCCGCTGCAGAAGTCCGAAGCCCCGCGGGGAGCTATCGACGAATGCCGAAATCTGAAGGGTTTCCGGATTGTGTAACGGGCGCCACAGCCATTCTCCGGACCCGTTCAGCATCTGGAGGCCGGAAGACTCGTAGACCGCCGGCCTGATATCGTCGGAGTTCAGCAGATCGTTGGGGCCGTAGAGGTAGGTCGAAGCGATGCCGCCCAGGCCCACATGTTCCAGGTTGACCCGCGGGAACAGGGTCATTTCCACGTCCACGATGGTCATGTCGCCCGGGCGGAAGGTCATGCGCACCGCCCCGCTGGTCGACTCCGAGTCGAGCACCCCGTGGACCGTGATGGCATTGCTGCCGACCCCGGGCCGTTCGAGCCAGAAGGCACGGAAGACCGGGAACTCCTCGCCGCGGGCTTCGGCCGGGCGCAGGGTCAGCGCGCGTGCGATCGCGCCGTAGGTTTGGCCCCGGGCAATGGCACGAAAGAACGTGCCGCCCTGAACGAAGGCGAAATCGAACGGCTTGCCGTTCCCCAGCTGGGCGATCAGCTTGAAGCCGGAATAGCCGATATCCGCTATATTGTTCGGCAGGTTGATGCGACCGTAATCGAACTGCGTCGGGCTGAAGCCGATCCGCCGGACGGCGCCGTCCTCCACGACGAAAAGGTCGACCGAGTCCCGAAAGACGAAGCCGCGGTGGAGCGGTTCCACCGAGATGCCGCGGGCTTCGGTGCTCCAGATGGCAGGCTGGGTATACCGAATCGCCGAGTATTGCTCCTGGTTCAGATTGGCGAACACGTCCGGCAGGTCGTTCGGGGCGGCCGCGTAAGGCTTCTTGGAGAGTTGTCGCGCGATGTCGACCACGACGGCCGGATCGAACCGCTGGTTGTCGCCCATCCTGGCTGAAATCGTCGCCTGGGGTGTCTGACCTCGGACGACCGGCGCGAAAGCAAGCCCGGCGACGGAGACGCCGATATAGGCCAGCATATCGCGCCGGCGAGGGGAGAAGGGGGACGGGCCCCTTGGCGAAACCGGCACAGCGATACTCTTGTGTGAACGAGGCTCTTCAGCCAGACAGTTGGAATGCCCTATACATATCGTCAATCGTGAGCATGAAGTAAACGAGCCCCATGGTGGAAAGCAGTCCATTGCTCATGAAATGACTACTAGAATACCTCTTCTGATCTCGCCCTCCGGCAATTTGCCATTGGATTGAAACTGTATGACTTCGACCGCTTCCTTCAAGAACCCCTCCGATCGGAGCTGCCTCGCCGTCGTGCTCGCGGCCGGCGAGGGCACCCGGATGAATTCCGGGAAGCCCAAGGTTTTGCACCAGGTCGCGAACCGCTCCATGATCGGACATGTGCTGTCCACCCTCGCGAAGGCCGGCGCCGCGAGCGTCGCGGCAGTCGTCGGACCTGACCGCGAGGATGTGGCGAACGAGGTGCGCAAAGGCTTCCCCGGAGCGCAGATCTTCGTTCAGCGGGACCGTCTCGGAACCGCCCATGCGGTCCTGAGCGCCCGGGACGCTCTCGAGCAGGGGGCAGACGACGTGATCGTCGCATTCGGCGACACGCCGCTGGTCCTGGCCGAGACCTTCGCCAAGCTGCGTGCCCCCTTGGCTCAAGGGGCGGGTCTGGTCGCCATGGGGTTCGAGGCTCGGGATCCCACCGGCTATGGCCGTTTCATCACGGCCGGCGACGAGCTTCTGGCCATCCGTGAGCACAAGGACGCCAACGAGGCCGAGCGGGCGATCACCCTGTGCAACGGCGGCCTGATGGCCATCCGCGGCGACCTGGCCCTCTCCTTGCTCGCGCGGGTCGAAAACAACAACGCCAAAGGCGAGTATTATCTGACCGATATCGTCGAGATCGCCCATGGCCTCGGTTATCGAACGGCCGTCGCCATCGTGCCCGAGGACGAGGTTCACGGCGTCAATGACCGAGCCCAGCTGGCCGCCGCCGAGCGGATGATCCAGGATCGCCTGCGCCGCGACGCCATGGCTTCGGGCGTCACGCTCGTTGCTCCCGAGACGGTTTTTCTCAGTCACGATACGCGCCTGGGCCGGGACGTCCTGGTGGAGCCTCACGTGGTCTTCGGCCCCGGGGTCGTTGTCGAGGATGGTGCCGTCATCCATAGCTTCAGTCATCTCGAGGGGGCGCGGATCGCACCCGGAGCCGGCGTCGGTCCCTTCGCGCGCCTGCGCCCTGGCGCTTCCGTCGGCCCGAAGGCCAAAGTCGGAAACTTTGTCGAGATCAAGAACACCGAACTCGGAGCCGGTGCCAAGGTGAGCCACCTGACCTATCTGGGCGACGCGAGCGTCGGGGCCGGGGCGAATATCGGCGCGGGCACGATCACCTGCAATTACGACGGCTTCGGGAAATATCGGACCGAGATCGGCGAGGGAGCCTTCATCGGGTCGAACTCCTCCCTCGTGGCTCCCGTCGCGATCGGGAAGGGCGCATTCGTCGGGTCCGGCTCGGTTATTACGGACGATATCCCGGATGACGCCTTGGGACTTGGCCGCGGACGGCAGATTGTGAAGGAGAACTGGGCCATCGCATTCCGGGAAAAAGCGCAGGCCGCCAAACGTAAATAAAACCCGTTGTTACAATAGGTTACGTAAGTTGATTCCTCCGCGCTGTCGAGCATCTGTAAGAGAACGGCAAGCGTGGCGCTGATCGGATGAGAGGGTAGCAGGCATGTGCGGAATCGTTGGAATCGTCGGAAAGGCTCCCGTTGCGCCCCAGATCGTCGAAGCCCTCAAGCGGCTTGAGTATCGGGGCTATGATTCCGCCGGCGTCGCGACCCTGGAGGAGGGGCGCCTCCACCGCCGGCGCGCCGAGGGCAAGTTGCGGAACCTCGAGACGAAGCTTTCCCAGTCCCCGCTGTCGGGCGTGATCGGGATCGGCCACACCCGCTGGGCCACCCACGGCAAGCCCAATGAGACCAACGCCCATCCGCATGCCACCGACAGGCTTGCGGTCGTTCACAACGGCATCATCGAAAATTTTCGTGAGCTGAAGACTGGGCTCGAGGCCAAGGGCATCCGGTTCGAAACCGAGACGGACACGGAGGTGGTGGCACAGCTCGTGACCTACGAGATCCGTCAGGGTCGCCCGCCGATCGAGGCGGTCGCCGTGACCTTGCCGCGGCTGCGCGGCGCTTTCGCCCTCGGGTTCCTGTTCTCGGGGGAGGACGACCTGCTGATCGGCGCCCGGCACGGAGCTCCTCTCGCCATCGGATACGGTGACGGCGAGATGTATCTCGGGTCCGACGCGCTGGCGCTGGCGCCGTTCACCGACGAGGTCGCCTATCTGGACGACGGGGATTGGGCGATCCTGACCCGACGCGGGGCCGATATCCGGGACGAGAGCGGCAAGCCGGTGCAGCGGGTTCGTCATAAGATCCCGGTCGGAACGTTTCTGGCCGACAAAGGCAATTACCGCCATTTCATGGCGAAGGAGATCCACGAACAGGCGGAGGTCGTCGGTCGTACGCTCGCCCATTACGTCAATTTCGCATCCGAACGTGTTGAACTTCCTGACGAACTGCCTTTCGACTTCAGGTCTCTCAAGCGTATTTCCATCTCGGCCTGCGGAACGGCCTACCTGGCTGGTTTGATCGCGAAATACTGGTTCGAGCGCCTCGCGCGGATCCCGGTCGAGATCGATGTGGCCTCGGAGTTTCGCTACCGGGAGGCTCCGATGGAGCCGGGCGGCTTGGCGCTTTTCGTCTCCCAGTCGGGCGAGACGGCCGACACCCTCGCGTCGTTGCGCTACGCTACATCCGAGAAGCAGCATACGCTGTCCGTGGTGAATGTGCCGACCTCCACGATGGCCCGCGAGAGCGACGTCATTGCGCAGACCCTCGCCGGCGTGGAGGTGGGAGTCGCCTCGACCAAGGCCTTTACCTGCCAGCTCACCGTGCTCCTGTCGCTTGCCATTGCGGCCGGCCGCGCGCGGGGCACCCTTGGCGCGGAGGAGGAGAAGGAATTGGTGGATGCGCTCATCGCCGTTCCCGGTCAGATGACCGAGGCCATGAAGCGGGAGCACCAGATCGAGATCCTGGCCCGCGACCTGTCCAAGGCGAAGGACGTTCTCTATCTGGGACGCGGCACGTCCTACCCGCTCGCCATGGAAGGCGCCCTGAAGCTCAAGGAGATCTCCTACATCCACGCCGAAGGCTACGCGGCCGGCGAGCTGAAGCACGGACCCATCGCGCTCATCGACGAGACGATGCCGGTCATCGTGATCGCGCCTCACGACGCCATCTTCGAGAAGACGGTCTCCAACATGCAGGAGGTGGCGGCCCGCGGCGGCCGCATCATCCTCATCACGGACGAGCGCGGTGCCCTCGAGGCCGGCCTCGACACCATGGCGACAATCGTGATGCCGTCCATCCACCCGATCGTCGCGCCGATCGTTAACGCGGTTCCGATCCAGCTCCTCGCCTACCATACCGCTGTGTTCATGGGCAAAGACGTGGATCAGCCCCGCAATCTCGCCAAGTCCGTGACTGTGGAGTGAACAGACATGGCTGTTGCTGCTCATTGGCTCTCCTTGGCGGCGATTGACGGGCTGCGCAGTGGGGGTACGACATCTTAGGGGATAGACCTGTTCACAGGCTGGCATACTCTCTTGAAGCAAGCCCACATGGCCCGGCGGCATCGCGAACACTGCGGACAATCATGTCAGACCATTTTTTGCACAGGCCTTACCAGTCTCGCCAAAGCGAAAGCGACTGGGATTCTATCAACTCGACTCAATTGCATCAGTTGTATCCCCACCCGCCACGCGCCGCGAGACCAACAGACGAGGCCCTGGCGGCCGAGAGAAAGAAATCCGCTCCCAAGCGTCACGTCTCGACACCTCGGAGAGCTTGAAGGCTCCGTCATCGGGAATGCGGCGGCTCACACTGAGTCCGTTAATCGGTTGGCATTTGCCCGCATCGGGTCGGGGAGCGACCCGACGGCCGGCCACGAGAACCGGCATCGTGAAATATCTTCTTCCGGCAGCCACCTTGCCAGCAGCATCGTGAAAACGATAGGGAAGGAGAATTGGCGCGGCCTCAAAGTGCGCGTGCTGTCTTGTCAGCAACGTCAAACACGCTGATCGGCGCCCGTGCGGGATCGTCCAACCTGTATAATGTGCTTGTCGAAGGCGATCTTTCGAGCAGGTTGCGGCGTGCGAATGAGAGACCGTACAGGGCGATGCGTCGGTAGGTCGCACGCAGCTGATCGATGCCCGCGCTCTCTTCTGCTGATCCGAGATTTTTCGCCGTGATGGCCTCGACACGTTCCATCCTGGAATTGATGGCGCCTAAGGGGCTTTCCGGCGGGCTACCAGTAATATCGTGAGCATCCCAAGGACAGCACCCGCTCCGCTGGCCCAGAAGTCGAGGAGCCGGACTGAACGGCCCGGAGACAGCCCTTGGAGCGCTTCCAAGGCCCCGGCAACGATGACGAGAGCAAAGAGTATCGAGATCCGTCTCCGTGGATAGCTCAGACCAAAGAGAGCAGCTGCAACAAAGTAAGCAGCCAGGTGTTCCACCTCGTCGGGAGCTCCGGTTCTCACCTCAAGGTAGCCAGGGACGACGCTGAGATAGCCAAGGACGGCTATACAGCACCAAGCGGCTATACGGAGGGTGTTGGGAGAAATAGGCATAGGCAGAGCTTAGTCATGCTCGTCCGGAGCTTCCACGGAAGTGATCTGTCAGGGCACAGGAAATATGAGCGCTCAACAGTTAGACTCCTTGTTCATTGCGCCGAATTCTGCTTCTTTTGAGTTAACGCGTTGGTATATGGATCCGCGTTATTGCATAGTGCTATCGGCTTCACTCTGGATCTGAACTATGATTGCATTGATCTTTTTTGGCCTCGCCGGTGGTTTCATCAGTGCTGTGCTGACTTATCCTCATGGGTTAGTGCTAGCATTCCTGGCCTACGTCTTCGGTGGTGCCGTCAGTATGCTCATACCTAGAACGCTGGCCCTCCTGATACAGGGGGCGAAAGCCCAGGTCAGCGGCTCCGAGAGGTTGTCCTCGACGAACAATGCGGCTGCAATGCGCCATCAGCCACGGAACACGGCCTAGAGCATCGGACCCAAAAGTGGACCCACTTTTGGGATCTATTCCGATGCTCAACCCCTTAAGCGGCGCATCGTCCTTTGCGGAAAACCGGGTCCACTTTTCCGCACGATGCGCCAGAGGCCCGCAGCAACTGCGTGATCTTGCCCGGTCTTCCACTCAGCCTTCTGCGCGAGCCGCCCCACGATGGTAGACGGTTTCCTCGCCGCGACGCTCCCAGCAATACACAGCGCGAGCCTCTGCCTCGCAGGCCCAAAGATCGCGCGAGGACCGTCGGATCAGAAGGCAGGCTTCAAACGATGAAGAAGTCCTTATAGGTCAGCTTCAGGTTCTTGCTGAGTTGCGCAAACTCCACGGCGGCCTTGCTGCCTGAGCCATCGGCATCATACGAGAGAATGCCGGTCTTCTTGTTGTAGAG
>NZ_JAMXFJ010000023.1:0-58031 GCF_025460805.1 Microvirga sesbaniae
CGCCCGGCGCATCCTGACCGAGAAGGCGCACGAACTCGAGGCCCTGGCCCGCGGCCTGCTCGAGTACGAGACCCTGACCGGCGAGGAAATCCGCAACCTCCTCGACGGCCAGCCGCCGGTACGCGACACCGGGGAGCCCGTCTCGCCGAGCCGCGGCTCCGCCGTGCCCACCGCCGGCCGCGGCCGGCCGCGGGAGAGCGACGGCGGCATGGAGCCTCAGCCGCAGGCCTGAGGACCGTCGAAACCCTTCTCATCCAGAACGCCCGCCCCCGGCGGGCGTTCTTTTTTGTTTACCTCAAAGATCTAATACTCCGTAAGGACCAGGTTGAGACCTGTAACAATCGCTTATCACTTGTGATGGCGCGCATTGGCTCGGGTCCCTTGACCGAATTCGGGGAGGTTGCTTTGAAAAAGCCAAAGCGTGGATCAGCGCTACGGAACCAGGAGACAAAGCACGTGCGGAAATACTTCGGGACCGATGGCATTCGGGGCCGCGCCAACGGCATCATCACGCCGGATCTGGCCCTGCGGGTCGGGCAGGCGGCCGGCCTCATGTTCCAGCAGCGCGGCGATTACCGCCACCGGGTCGTGATCGGCAAGGACACGCGGCTCTCCGGCTACATGATCGAATCCGCCCTCCAGGCCGGCTTCACCTCGGTGGGCATGGACGTGCTGCTCCTGGGTCCGATCCCGACCCCGGCGGTCGCCATGCTGACGCGCTCCATGCGCTGCGACCTGGGCGTGATGATCTCGGCCTCCCACAACCCCTACGAGGATAACGGCATCAAGCTGTTCGGCCCGGACGGGTTCAAGCTCAGCGACGAGATCGAGCTTCAGATCGAGGCCTTGATCGATTCGGACCTGACCCGGCGGCTGGCCGGGTCGTCCACCCTCGGCCGCGCCAAGCGCATCGAGAGCGTCCAGGCCCGCTACATCGAGTTCGCCAAGCGGACCCTGCCGCGTCAGATCGACCTGGAAGGCATGCGGGTCGTGATCGATTGCGCCAACGGGGCCGGCTACAAGGTCGCCCCCGAGGCGCTATGGGAGCTCGGCGCCGAGGTGGTGTCCATCGGCGTGGAGCCGAACGGCTTCAACATCAACCACGACGTCGGCTCCACGGCTCCGGACGCCCTGATCCACAAGGTCCGCGAGCTCCGCGCCGACGTGGGCATCGCCCTCGACGGCGATGCGGACCGGGTGCTGATTGTCGACGAGAAAGGCCACAAGGTCGACGGCGACCAGCTCATGGGGGTCGTCGCCCGCTCCTGGAAGGAGGACGGCCGCCTGGCCCAGCCCGGCCTCGTGGCGACGATCATGTCCAATCTCGGCCTGGAGCGCTACCTGAACGGCCTGGGCCTGGGCCTCGTGCGCACCGCCGTGGGCGACCGCTACGTGCTCGAGCACATGCGCGCCCACGGTTACAATCTCGGCGGCGAGCAGTCGGGCCACATCATCATGTCCGACTACACCACCACGGGCGACGGCCTCGTGGCGGCCCTCCAGCTCCTGGCCGTGGTCAAGAGCCTGGGCAAGCCGGTCTCCGAGGTCTGCCACTGCTTCGAGCCGCTGCCGCAGGTGCTCAAGAACGTGCGCTACAAGGCCGGCAAGCCCCTGCAGGAGGCCTCGGTCATCCAGGCCATCGACGCCGGCCGCGAGACCCTCGGGCAGGCGGGCCGCCTCGTGATCCGCCCCTCCGGCACCGAGCCGGTCATCCGCGTGATGGGCGAGGGCGACAACGAGGATCTGGTCAACCGCGTGGTCGACGACGTGGTGGAAGCCGTCACCCAGGCGGCTTCCAGGGCCGCCGCCTAGCGCATCGGACGGACCCAGAGGGCCGTGTCATCCGGTGCGCCGGTCAAGAGAGGGAGCCTCGGATGAATCCCAAAAGTGGTGTCCACTTTTCACGTCCGAGGCTCTAGGCAGGGCGCGATGTCCGTTCGGCGCTCGGAATTGAAAAAGCCCCGGCGAGAGGATCGCCGGGGCTTTCGTTTTGGGCACCCTTTCGTCATCACCGGCCTCGTGCCGGTGATCCCGAGTGGAAGAGCGCTGCGCTTCACAAAACCGTCATGGCCGGCACAAGGCCGGCCATGACGGGGATGGAGGCCTGTCCGTTGACGTCCGTCACTCCGCCGGGTGGGCGGGCGGCACGTCCTTCGTCCGGCCCGGCAGGTCGTCGCCATGCGCGACCTGGCCGGTCTGGGCGCGGAGCCGGTCGAGCATCTCGCTCACGTAGGTGGCAGGCTTGGTGAAGCCGCCGAGGAGCAGGTAGATCGAGGGCACCACCAGCATGGTGAGGATCGTCGAGACCGTGACGCCGCCGACGATCACCGACCCGATGGCGTTGCGCGCCTCGGCGCCGGCCCCGGTCGACCAGGCGAGCGGGATGGCGCCGCCGATCATGGCGATCGACGTCATCAGGATCGGCCGAAGGCGCAGCACCGAGGCCTCGACCACGGCATCGCGCACCGAATAGCCGCGCTCGCGCAGCTGGTTCGAGAACTCGACGATCAGGATGCCGTTCTTGGTCATGAGGCCGATGAGCAGGATCATGCCGATCTGGCTGTAGATGTTGAGCGTCTGTCCGGTCACGAACAGGGCGAGCAGGCCGCCCGTCACCGCGAGCGGCACGGTGAGCATGATGATGAACGGGTTGATCCAGCTCTCGAACTGGGCCGCCAGCACCAGGAACACCACCAGGAGCGCCATGGCGAAGGTCAGGTAGATCGCCCCGGTCGAGTCCAGGAAGTCCTTGGACTGGCCCGTATAGCCGATGCGCACCTCCGCCGGCAGGTTGTCGCGCACGATCTGCTGGAGGATCTCCAGACCCTCGCCGATGGAGACGCCCGGCGCCAGGGAGGACTGGATCGTGATCGACCGCAGGCGGTCGAACCGGTTCAGGGCCTGCGGGGCGGCCGATTCCGTCAGGGACACGAAGGAGGAGAGCGGAACGAGCTCGCCGTTCGACGCCCGGATGAAGGTGTTGGTGAGGTCGTTGGGCGTGGCCCGGTCCTGGGCCCGGGCGCGCATGATCACCGGATACTCGTCGCCGCGGCTGACGAAGGTCGAGACCTCGGTCTCGCCGAACATCAGCTCCAGCGTGCGGCCGATATCCTCCACCGAGACGCCGAGATCGGCGGCGCGCTGCCGGTCGATCTGGACGCGGATGTCCGGCTGCGACTCGCGGTAGTTCGAGTCCATGTTGATGAACTTGCCCGTCTCCTGGGCCTTCTGCATGACGATGTCGCGCCAGCCGCGGATCGTCTCGTAGTCGGGGCCGCCGAGGACGAACTGGATCGGCTGGCCGAAGCCGCCGGCGCCGCCGAAGGCCGGCGGGTTGACCACCGACACCCGCGCGCCGGGGAAGTTCGACACCTTCGGGGTGATCTGGCGCACGATGTCCTGCTGGCTCTGGGTGCGGTTCTCCCAGTCGACGAGGCGCACGATCACGATGCCCTCGTTGACCGGGGAGGGGCGGGCGAAGCCCGGCGCCACCTGGCTCAGCATGGAGGCGACCAGCCCCTGCTCCTGGAGCGGCATGAGGGCCTTCTCGACCTCCTTCACCCGGTCGCGGGTATAGTCGAGGCTCGCGCCCTCCGGCGCCTGGAGCCGGACGATGATGGCGCCCCGATCCTCCGTGGGGGCGAACTCCTTCGGCAGGGACTGGAACAGGCCGTAGGCCGACAGGGACACCAGGAAGCCGATGAACAGGATGACGACCGGGACCCTCAGGGCGCGGGAGAGCAGCCAGCGGTAGCCGCCGTTCATCTTCTCGAAGAGCGGCTCGGTCATGCGCTGGATCCGGCCATGGGCCGGGACCATCAGCTTGGAGCACAGCATCGGCGTGAGCGTGCGGGCCACGACGCCCGAGAAGAAGATCGAGGCGGCGAGCGTGATGCCGAATTCGCGGAAGAGCTTGCCGGTATTGCCCGTCATGAAGGCGAGCGGCACGAACACGGCCATCAGGGTGGCCGTGGTGGCGATCACCGCGAAGCCGATCTCGCGGGCGCCGTCGAAGGAGGCGAGCAGCGGCGGCTGGCCTTCCTCGATGCGCCGGTGCACGTTCTCGATCTCCACGATCGCATCGTCCACCACGATGCCGATGGCGAGCACGATGGCGAGCAGCGTCAGCACGTTGATGGAAGCGCCGAAGAAGGCCATCACCATGAAGGCCGCGATGATCGAGACCGGGATCGCCACCATGGCCACGATGGTCGAGCGCCAGTCGCGCAGGAAGATCAGGATCACCAGGATCACGAGCGCGATGCCTTCCACGAGGGTGTGCAGCACGCCCTCGATGGAGGCTCGGATGAACTGGCTCTCGTCATAGGCGACTTCGGCCGTGGTGCCGGGCGGCAGCGAGGCCTTCAGCTCCTCCAGCTCCTTGCGCACCCCGTCGACCACGGACAGCGTATTCGCCGTCGACTGACGCACGACGCCCATGCCGATGGCGGTCTCGCCCGACTGGTAGAATTCGAACCGCGTGTCCTCGGGTCCGACCTCGACCTGGGCGACTTCGCCGAGCCTGACCAGATAGCCGTTCTTGTTGGTGACGATCACCTGCGAGAACTCTTCCGGCGTGGCGAGGCGCGAGTCGGTCTTGACGGTGAATTCGCGCTGGCTGGACTCGATCCGGCCGCCGGGAAGCTCCACGTTCTGGCGCTTGATCGCGGTCTCCAGATCCTGGACCGTGAGGCCGCGGGCCGCGAGGGCCGGCCGGTCGACCCAGATGCGCATGGCATAGCGCCGCTCGCCGCTCAGGTTGACGTTGGCGACGCCCGGCACGGTGGACAGGCGATCCACGTAGACCCGCTTGAGGAAGTCGCTGAGCTCGAGCGCATCGAGGGTCGTGGAGGTGACGCCCACCCACAGGATGGCCTGCGCATTGGCGTCGACCTTGCGCACCACGGGCGTGTCGGCCCCGTCCGGCAGGCGTCCGGACACGCGGGAGACGGCGTCGCGCACGTCGGAGGTGGCGGCTTCCGGATCTCGGGAGACCTCGAACTCGATGGACACGGACGACCGGTCGTTCTGGCTCTGCGAGGTGATCTGGCGGATTCCCTCGATGCCGGCCACCGCGCCCTCGATGATCTCCGTCACCCGGCTCTCGATCACCTCGTTCGAGGCGCCGCGATAGACCGTGGAGACCGACACGACGGGGCGGTCGGTCTGCGGATATTCGCGGACCGGCAGGTTCATGAGCGAGGCGAGGCCGCCCACGATCAGCAGGAGGCTCACCACGACGGCGAAGACGGGGCGGCGGATGAAGAGGTCTGAAACCTGCATGGCGGTTCGGCTCTGTAACCAGTCATTCAAACGAAAACCTCCCGCCGGGGCGGGAGAAGGGGATCACTTCCGCTCGGCCGCCTGGGCGGCCCCGATGGCCTGCGGGACGTTCAGTGAGGAGCGGGAGGGCTGCTCCCGGGTTGCCGCCGGGACGGGGCCGGCCGGCGCCCCCGACCCCACCGGACGGGCCACGACCTCGGCGCCGGGCCGCACGCGCTGGACGCCCAGCACCACGATGGTCTCGCCGGGCTTCAGCCCGTCCACCACCTCGACCTTGCCGCCCTGGCGCTGGCCGATGGTGATGACGCGGCGCTCCACCTTGCTGTCCTTGACGGGATAGACGATGTGGCGCAGGCCCTCGCTGACGACGGCCTCTTCCGGTACCACCACGGCATCGTCCTTGGTCGAGACCTCGAGGGCCACGGACAGGAACATGCCGGGCTTGAGCGCCTCGTCGGGATTGTCGAACTCGGCCGTCAGGCGCGCCGTGCGGGTCGTCTGGTCGACGCGGGGGTCGATGGTCGACACGCTGCCCTTGAAGGTGCGGCCCTTGTAGGCCGCCGAGGTGGCGTTGACCGTCTGGCCCGGCTTCAGGCGGCCGAGCAGGTTCTCCGGCACGGCGAAGTCGAGACGCACCTTGGCCAGGTCGTCCAGGGAGGTGATGCGGGTGCCAGGAGCCACATAGGCGCCGAGAGAGACCGAGCGGGTGCCGACGCGGCCGGGGAAGGGCGCCCGGATGATGAGATCCTCCAGGCGGGCCTCGGCGGCCTTGCGCTGGGCCCGGGCGGACGCGATGGAGCCTTCCAGGGACTTCATCTGGGCCGTCAGGTCGTCGACCTGGGCGCCGGTGCCGGCACCCGTGCGGCTGAGCGCCTGGGCGCGCTCCAGCTTGATGGCGACCTCGTTGCGGAGCGCTTCGGCGCGGTTCGCCTCGGCGATGGCCTGCTCGATCTCGGCCCGGCGCTCCGCGGCGTCGAACTGGACCAGCATGTCGCCGGCCTTCACCTTCTGGCCTTCGTTGAAGCCGATTTCCCCGACGATGCCGGCCACCTTGGCGGTCACGGTGATCGATTCATAGGCCCGGACCGTACCGACGGATTCCCGCATCTCGACGATGCGGCCGGTCCTGACCGTATCCACGTCGACCGTCGCGGGGCCGGTCGGGCCGCCGCGCCCGCGTCCGCCCTGGGCGGCCTGCTGGCCTGCCGGTTGGCTCACATACGCGCCGATCACGGGCACATTGGCCAGATGGCCGCCCTTATAGGCGTACCAGCCGCCAAAGCCTGCTGCCCCCAGCACGGCAATGACAGCGAGTTGACCGGACACACGCATGCTCGCTCCTTACTCAGTCGTCGGCCTTTTCGGCATTTTTGGTCGCAAATGTCGGATGTTGTCCTAGCACAATATAGGCCAGGGGCTGCGAAGATAACGCAGCAAACACGATGTTTTGTATTACGATTTCGTAATCTGACCTTTTGCTCCGGCGACCTATGCCTTGACCGTCGCCCCCGGCTCCGTCATACCAATCGGTGGGACACCTCTCCCCACCGAGAGGCGCCCATCTGAAAGGATGGATCACATGACGAGCCTGCCCGCCGCGCGTCCGCGCGCGCCCTTCTTTTCATCCGGCCCCTGCGCGAAGCGCCCCGGATGGTCTCTCCAGAACCTCAAGACCGACAGCCTCGGCCGCTCGCACCGCGCCAAGCTCGGCAAGGCGCGCCTGAAGCTCGCCATCGACCTCACCCGCGAGGTGCTGGCGGTGCCGGCCGATTACCGCATCGGCATCGTGCCCGCCTCCGACACCGGCGCCGTGGAGATGGCCCTGTGGTCCATGCTGGGCGCCCGGCCCGTCGACATGCTGGCCTGGGAGAGCTTCGGCGAGGGCTGGGTCACGGACGTGGTCAAGCAGCTCAAGCTCGACGACGCCCGCGTGATCACCGCGCCCTACGGCGAGCTTCCCGACCTCGCGCAGGTCGATACCAGGACCCGCGACGTGGTCTTCACCTGGAACGGCACCACCTCGGGCGTGCGCGTGCCGAACGCCGACTGGATCGCGGCCGACCGCGAGGGCCTGACCATCTGCGACGCCACCTCGGCGGCCTTCGCGCAGAGGCTCGATTTCGCGAAGCTCGACGTGGTCACCTTCTCCTGGCAGAAGGTTCTGGGCGGCGAGGCCGCCCACGGCATGCTCATCCTGTCGCCCCGCGCGGTGGAGCGGCTCGAGACCTACAAGCCCGCCTGGCCGCTGCCGAAGATCTTCCGCATGACCAAGGGCGGCAAGCTCATCGAGGGCATCTTCGAGGGCGAGACCATCAACACCCCGTCCATGCTGGCCGTCGAGGACTACATCGACGCGCTCGAATGGGCGAAGTCGATCGGCGGCCTGAACGCCCTCGTGGCCAAGGCCGAGGCCAACGCCAAGGTCATCCATGACTGGGTGGCCAGGGCCCCGTGGATCGCCAACCTGGCCAAGGTCCCGGCCACCGCGTCCAACACGAGCGTGTGCCTCGTGATCGCCGATCCCGACGTGGTGGCCAAAGGCCCGGAGGCCGTGGCGCAGGTGGCCAAGGGCATCACGGCGGCGCTCGAGAAGGAGAATGTGGCTCTCGACATCGGGGCCTACCGCGATGCGCCTCCCGGCCTGCGCATCTGGTGCGGGGCGACCGTCGAGCAGTCGGATCTCGAAGCCCTGACCCCCTGGCTCGACTGGGCCTTCGCGCAGGAAAAGGCGAAGCTCGCGAAAGCGGCTTGAGGCCTGTCCTTCCACGACCGCCGTCCCCGGGCCCGGCCCGGGGATCTACGCCTTTCGAGGGCTGAGCTTGCGACACCGGCGGACGTGGATGGCCGGGGCAAGCCCGGCCATGACGCCATGAGGTTCATCCCATGCCCGCTCCCCGCGTACTCATTTCCGACGCGCTCTCTCCCGCCGCCGTGCAGATCTTCAAGGATCGCGGCATCGACGTCGATTTCCAGCCCGATCTCGGCAAGGACAAGGAGAAGCTCGCCCAGATCATCGGCCAGTATGACGGCCTCGCCATCCGGTCCGCCACCAAGGTGACGGCGAAGATCCTCGAGCAGGCCAAGAACCTGAAGGTGATCGGCCGCGCCGGCATCGGGGTCGACAATGTCGAGATCCCGGCCGCCACGGCCAAGGGCATCATCGTCATGAACACGCCCTTCGGCAATTCCATCACCACGGCCGAGCATGCCATCGCCATGATGTTCGCGCTCGCCCGCCAGATCCCGCAGGCCGATGCCTCGACGCAAGCAGGCAAGTGGGAGAAGAACCGCTTCATGGGCGTCGAGCTCACCGGCAAGGTGCTCGGCGTGATCGGCTGCGGCAATATCGGGTCGATCGTAGCCGACCGCGCCATCGGGTTGCGCATGAAGGTGATCGCCTATGATCCCTTCCTGTCGCCGGAGCGCGCCCTCGAGCTCGGCGTCGAGAAGGTGGAGCTCGACGATCTGCTGCGCCGCGCCGACATCATCACCCTGCACGTGCCGATGACCGAGAAGACGAAGAACGTCCTGTCGGCGGAGAACATCGCCAAGACCCGGAAGGGCGTGCGCATCGTCAACTGCGCCCGCGGCGGTCTCGTCGACGAGGTCGCTTTGCGCGCAGCCCTCGAGTCCGGCCATGTGGCGGGCGCCGCGTTCGACGTGTTCGTCGAGGAGCCGGCAACCTCCAATCCGCTCTTCGGCCATCCCAACGTGGTCTGCACGCCGCATCTGGGCGCCGCCACCACGGAGGCGCAGGAGAACGTGGCCCTGCAGGTCGCCGAGCAGATGTCCGACTACCTGCTCCAGGGCGCGATCCAGAACGCCGTGAACTTCCCGTCGATCACCGCCGAGGAAGCCCCGCGCCTGAAGCCGTTCGTGGCGCTCGCCGACAAGCTCGGCTCCTTCCTCGGGCAGCTCACGGAAGCCCCGATCAAGGGCATCCGGATCGAATACGAGGGCGCCGTCGCGGAGATGAACACCCGCGCGCTGACCTCGGCGGCGGTGACCGGCGTGCTGCGTCCCTTCCTGCAGGACATCAACATGGTGTCGGCCCCGGTCGTGGCGCGTGAGCGCGGCATCACCGTGGAGGAGGTCAAGCGCGAGAGCGCGGCCCGCGACTACGAAAGCTTCGTGCGCATCATCGTCGATGCGGACGACATGCCGCGCCATGCGGGCGGCACCGTGTTCCAGGACGGCAAGCCCCGCGTGACCGAGATCCGCGACATCACGGTCGACGCGGAATTCGCGCCGAACATGATCTACGTTCGCAACGACGACAAGCCCGGCTTCATCGGGCGCTTCGGCACCTTGCTCGGCGAATCCGGCGTGAACGTCGCCACCTTCGCGCTCGGCCGCGACAAGCCGGGCGGCGACGCCATCTGCTTCGTGTCCGTCGACCAGCCGGTCTCCGATGAGCTCCTGCGCCGGATCGAGGAGATCCCGCAGGTCAAGCGCGCCCGCGCGGTGCGGTTCTAAGGGGGGCGAGATGGCGTCCGTCCCGTCGCAGCGCTTCGTCCTGACGCTCGCCTGTGCGAACCGTCCCGGCATCGTGGCCGCCGTTGCGGGACATCTGTCGGACGCCGGTCTCAACATCCTCGATGCCCAGCAATACGACGACACGCAGACGGACCGGTTCTTCATGCGCGTCGTGTTCGATCCCGTCTCGGGAGAAAGCGACATCGAGGCCTTGAAAGGCGGTTTCGCGCCGCTCGCCGAGCGCTTCGGCATGACCTGGACCCTGCGCGATCCGGGCGAGAAGCGGAAGGTCATGCTTCTGGTCTCGAAGTTCGACCATTGCCTGGCCGATCTGCTCTACCGCTGGCGCATCGGCGAGCTCGATTTCGAGCTCGTCGGCGTCATCGCCAATCATCCGGCCGAAACCTACAGCCATGTGGATCTGGGCAACGTCCCGTTCCACTGGCTGCCCGTCACCAAGGACACCAAGCTCGAGCAGGAAGCCCGGGTCTGGGAGGTCATCCGCGACTCGAAGGCCGACCTCGTGGTGCTCGCGCGATACATGCAGGTGCTGTCGGATGGGCTCGCGGCGAAGCTCGCGGGACGCTGCATCAACATCCACCACTCGTTCCTTCCCAGCTTCAAGGGCGCCAAGCCCTATCACCAGGCCCATGCCCGCGGCGTGAAGCTGATCGGCGCGACCGCGCATTATGTAACGTCCGATCTCGACGAGGGGCCGATCATCGCGCAGGACGTGGAGCCGATCACCCATCGCGATTCGGCGGAGGACCTCGTGCGCAAGGGGCGCGACATCGAACGGCGCGTGCTCGCGCGCGCCGTGCGCCACCATCTCGAGGACCGCATCCTGCTCAACGGCCGCAAGACGGTGGTGTTCGCGGATTAGAGCATTTTCCGGTGAAGTGGATCCGGCTCACCGTCAAGAAATGCGGCGAGAGCATCGGATGTGAAAAGTGGACCGAGGTTCGGGTCCGATGCTCCGCTCTTGGCTGGCGCATCGTTCGGGATCCTGTCTTGATCGCTTGACCGGATGGGCACCCCTTGGTCATCACCGGGCTTGTCGCGGTGATCCCGATACGAGAGGCGCCGCGCTCCAAAAGATCGGGATGGCCGGCACAAGGCCGGCCATGACGTGGGGAGGGTGGCAGGAAGGGCGGAGGATGCCATGACGTGGGAGGGTGTTCGCACCGGCCTCACATCACCCTCTCACGTCATCACCGGGCTCGTCCCGGTGATCCCGCTTCCGAGAGGCGCGGCGCCCCAAAGGATCGGGATGGCGGGCAAGAGGAGGGTGATGACCGGCCGGCCATGACGTGGAGAGGGTGGCAGTGAGACCGCAGGATGGCCGGCAAGAGGCGGGTGATGACCGGCCGGCCATGACGAGGAGGGCGTCATCCCCGGCGAGCCCAGCGAGAGAAGGCAGGATTCTCCTCTACCGCCGCCGTTCCGCCAGCCAGATGCCGCCGAGCACCAGCGCCAGCCCGACCGCGTGATACGGGGCGAACGGCTCGCCGAGCAGGACCACCGCGAGGAGCGCGCCGAAGACCGGCACGAGATTGACGAAGAGGCCGGCCCGCGTGGGGCCGATCAGCTCCACGCCGCGGATGAAGAAGATCTGCGAGAGCAGGGACGGCAGAAGCGCGACGTAGAGCAGGATCAGCCAGCCGTTCGGGGTCGGAAACTGCGCCGTGCCCTGGATCATCTCCACGCCCACCAGCGGCAGGGAGCTGGCGAAGGCCACGAGGGCCATGGCGGCGAAGAACACGAGGCCCGGCATTTCCGGACGGTAGCGCAGGCCGAGCGTGTAGACGGAATAGAACACGCACGCGATCAACATCCACAGGTCACCGACATTGATCGCCAGCGCCTTCAGGATCTCCCAATCGGCCTTCACCGACACGGTGATCACGCCCGCCAGCGTCACGACCATGCCGACGATCTGCAACGGGATCACCCGGGCGCGGAAGACCGCGATCATGCCGATGAGCACGAAGACCGGGATCGAACCCTGGAAGATGGTGAGGTTGACCGCGCTGGTGTGATGGGCGGCGGCGTAGAAGAGCGCGTTGAAGGCGGTGAAGCCGAAGACGCCCATGACCAGGGTGAAGAGCCAGCGCGCCCGGAACTTCGCCCGCTCGGCCACGAGCTGGCGCCCGACGAGCGGCAGCAGGATCGCCACCACGACCACCCAGCGCAGGCAGGTGAGCACCATGGGCGAGACCTGCCCGATGGCGAGACGGCCGGCGATCCCGTTGCCGGCCCACATGAGGGTGGTCAGGACCAGCAGCACGTAGGCCTGTCCCCACAGCCCGTGCCGGAGCGAATGCAGAAATTTCATCGGAGGCCGGACCTCTCTGACGCCTCGGGCGCAGAAGTGGCTCCACTTCCGCGCCTCCCACGATGCGCTGACTCCATGAAGACCGTACCGGATCGACCCCAAGAGCGGATTCGACTTTCGGGTCCGATACGATTGCCCTTGCCGCCGCGCGCCGTTCGGCTAAACCGGCACGACGAGGAGCGGGTGACACGCATGGCCTTACGGTTTCTGGTGGTCGAGGGCAATACGCGGGGTGCAAGGCAGGCCCACAGGCAAGCCTATGGACTCACGCTGTCGGAATCCTATGCGGAGGTGATTCAGGGCATCGACCGGGAGGCCGTCTGCGACATCGCCTTTCCGACGGACGAAGGCGCGAACCTGCCGGATGCGGCCGGGCTCGAATCCTATGACGGCATCGTGCTCACGGGCTCGCATCTGAACATCTATGACCGCACCCCCGAGATCCTGCGCCAGATCGACCTGATGCGGGCGGTCTACGCCTCCCGCACCCCGTCCTTCGGCTCCTGCTGGGGCTTGCAGGTGGCGGCCGTCGCGGCGGCCGGGGACGTGCGGCCCAACCCGCTCGGCCGCGAGGTGGGCGTCGCCCGAAGGATCACCCGCACCGAGGCCGGCCAGGGCCATCCGATGCTCGAAGGCCGCCCCCCGGCCTTCGACGCGCCGGCGATCCACCTCGACATGGTGACGGCCCTGCCGGGCGACTGCACGGTGCTCGCCGGCAATGCGGTCTCGCCGGTGCAGGCCGCCGAGATCCGCCAGGACGGCGGTGTGTTCTGGGGCGTGCAGTATCACCCCGAATTCTCTCTGGGTGAGCTCGCCGCCATCCTGAGCCGCCGGACGGACATGCTCGTGGCGGAGGGCTTCTGCCGCACGACCGAGGACGCCGTCGCCTATACGCGGGATTTGGCGGCCCTCGACCGGGACCCGACCCGCTTCGATCTCGCGTGGCGGCACGGCATCGACGGGGAGGTGCTCGAGCCCGGGCGCCGCACCCGCGAGATCCGCAACTTCATCGAGCACCGGGTGAAGCCGGCGAAGAGCGTCCGGGGGCGGGCCTGAAAAGGCGACCCCGCGCTTTCCCGTATCCGCCGCCGTCCAGGCAACATGACTGAACTTTAACTTGAGCTCCCGAGAGCCCGTCGCGATCATGGGTTGATCGTTCACCTCGGGTCAGGAAGTTCGGCCGATGGGCAAGGCTCTGTTGCTGCGACTGCACCGATGGGTGGCTCTGGCCTTCGCATTGCCGCTCCTCGCCGTCATCCTCACGGGCGTGATCCTGTCCTTCGAGCCCATCGCGGTTCAGCAGGCCATCAGGCCGGGCTCGGTCACGGTCCGGACCGTGGAGGGGCTGCTCCAGCGCTACGATCCGCGGGGAGCCGCCCGCACGCTCTCCCTCCGTCCGAGCGAGAACACGCTTGCGATCGGTCGCGGGCAGGGCGGTGGTGCGGTCACGGTCGATCTGGCGACGGGCGAGCCGGTGACCCGTGATGCCACGACGGTGTCCGACATCTTCGGAACGGCCCGACAGATTCATGAGCGGTTGCTCCTGCGGGCCGGCTGGCTGGTGACGGCCTCGACGATCGCGATGCTGTCCCTCGTCGTCCTCGGGGTCCTGATGGGATGGCCGAGGCTGCGCAACACGCTGCCCGGCTGGCACAAGGGGGCGGCCTGGTTCCTGTTGCCGCTGGTGGTTCTCAGCCCGCTGACCGGCCTGCTCCTGGCGCTCGGCATCTCCTTCACGCCGGGCCCTCGGGCGGCCGACGCATCCGGCTCTCCTCTGACGCTCGCGGAGGCCGTGCAGGTGCTGGCCGTCGAACACGACCTGTCGTCGCTCAGCTGGATCCGGCCCCTGGGCCGCACCCTCGCGGCGCGCGTGGTCGAAGACGGCGAGATGAGGACCTATGCGCTGACGCGGGAGGGTGCGGTGCCCATGGCCAGGAACTGGCCCCGTCTCATCCACGAGGGCACCTGGGGCGGCCTCGCGCTCGCCGTCCTGAACCTCGTCACGTCGGTCGCGCTGCTCGGCCTGCTGATCACCGGGATCTGGATCTGGGCCCGCCGCAGGCTGCGTCGCGCCTCGGGACGCCAGCGCCTCGCGAAGGCAGCGTGACCCCGGGCGGCCGCTATCCCGCTCCCGCAACGACACCCTCCTTCGTCATGGCCGGCCTTGTCCCGGCCATCCCGATCCGAAGAGCGTGGCGCCTCTCAGAAGCGGGATCACCGGGACAAGCCCGGTGATGACGGGGTGGTGGATCGTCCGGTCCTGACACCCTCCACACGTCATGGCCGGCCTTGTGCCGGCCATCCCGATACGGTGAAGCGCTGCGCCTTTCCGATCGAGATCACCGGGACAAGCCCGGTGATGACGTGAGAGGGCGACCCTCGGAGTGGCGCGACCTTTCCCACGCCATGGTCGGCATACGCTCTGCGACGGGAAGGGGAGCTACACTGGTCCTTGCGGCGATCGCGGCTCGGCGCGAAACCATATTCCCGCCGCGCAAGGCGCTTATGATGGCGGGATCGAGGCGCATTCCGCCTTGACCTGAGGCGCGCGATCCACCATGAGGGTTTGCAAGGTTTTTGACCCAACCCTGGCCTTGCGCCGGGGTTTTTTTGTGTGAGGCATTGAGCGATGGCGAACGTGGTTGTCGTGGGCGCCCAGTGGGGCGACGAAGGCAAGGGCAAGATCGTCGACTGGCTGTCCGAACAGGCGGACGTGGTCGTGCGGTTCCAGGGCGGGCACAATGCCGGCCATACCCTCGTGATCGGCGACAAGGTGTACAAGCTCTCGCTGCTGCCCTCCGGCGTCGTGCGCCCGGGCAAGCTTTCCGTCATCGGCAACGGCGTGGTGCTCGATCCGCATGCGCTCGCCGGAGAGGTTGAGCGTCTCGCCGAGCAGGGCGTCTCGATCAGTCGCGAGACCCTGCGCGTGGCCGAGAACGCCACGCTGATCCTCTCCATCCACCGCGAGCTCGACGCCCTGCGCGAAAGCGGCAGCGCCGGCACGAAGATCGGCACCACCAAGCGCGGCATCGGCCCGGCCTACGAGGACAAGGTCGGCCGCCGCGCCATCCGCCTCATGGACCTCGCCGATCTCTCGGCCCTGCCCGAGAAGATCGAGAGGCTGCTTGCCCACCACAACGCCCTTCGGCGCGGCTTCGGCCTCGACGAGTTCGAGCCGAAGGCGATCTACGAGGAGCTGGCCTCGGTGGCCCCGAAGGTGCTGCCCTACATGGACGCCGTGTGGCGCCTGCTCGACGAGGAGCGGCGGGCCGGCAAGCGCATTCTGTTCGAGGGCGCTCAGGGCGCGCTGCTCGACGTGGATCACGGCACCTATCCCTTCGTCACGTCGTCCAACACGGTGGCCGGGCAGGCGGCGACCGGCTCCGGCCTCGGCCCGGGCGGCGTCGGCTACGTGCTCGGCATCGCCAAGGCCTACACGACCCGCGTCGGCGAGGGACCTTTCCCGACCGAGCTGTTCGACGAGACCGGCGAGCTGATCGGCCAGAAGGGCAAGGAATTCGGCGTGGTGACGGGACGCAAGCGCCGGTGCGGCTGGTTCGACGCCACCCTGGTGCGCCAGACGGTGCGCACCTCGGGCATCGACGGGATCGCGCTCACCAAGCTCGACATCCTCGACGGCTTCGAGACGATCAAGATCGGCGTCGGCTACAGGCTCGACGGCGAGACCATCGACTACTTCCCGGCGAGCCAGGGCGCCCAGGCCCGCGTGGAGCCCATCTACGAGGAGATCGAGGGCTGGAGCGGTTCGACCGCAGGGGCACGCTCCTGGGCTGACCTTCCGGCACAGGCCATCAAGTATGTGCGCCGCGTCGAGGAACTGATCGGGGCGCCCGTCGCGGTGCTCTCCACCTCGCCGGAGCGTGACGACACAATCCTCATGAAGAACCCCTTTGAGGGTTGACGACGGAGCCACGGCGGGTCATTCCCAGAGAGAAATGGCAGATTATTACCCTCTCATCGCACGAGCCGTCGAAGGCTTGCCCGACCAGACGCCCGACAAGCGGCGCGCCGTCTACGAGCGCGCCCGCACGGCTCTGATCGCACAGCTGCGTTCGCTCAATCCGCCTCTCAGCGAGCCGGAGATCCAGCAGGAGGGCCGCTCTCTCGACGAGGCGATCGACCGGGTCGAGGCGGATTATGCCGCCCCTGCCGCAGGGTTCGATCCCGATCCCTTCCCGCCTGCGCCCGCCCGCGATCGTACCCCGCCCGAGGAGGCTCGGAGCCCAGGTTCCGTCCACGGCCTGCGGGCTCCCGCCCCTCAGGCGACTGCCGACGACGAGGCCGCGGAGTCCTATGCGGAGCCGGCGGTGGCCCGTCCCAAGATCGACAGCCGCCCTCATCCGGCCATGCAGGGAAAGGGACGGCGCCGGACCATCATCTTCGGGTCCGTGCTCGCTCTCGTGATCGCGGCCATCGCGGCCTTCGCGTTCCTGTGGCGCGACAAGCCCGAGGATCTCGCGCCCGAAACCCCGGTCGCGGCAGCGCCCCAGCCGGCCCCGGCCGATTCCAAGATCAACGAGCGGGTCGGCGGACAGGCTCCTCCCACGACTGCTCCCGCCTCGGCGCCCCGCCAGGAGACCGGGGTGGTGCAGCGCGCGGTCTTCTACGAGGAGGATCCGGCCAATCCGCAGACGCCCAAGGCGCAGGTCGGACGCGTCACATGGCGTCTCGAGGACGTGAATCCCGGCCAGGGGCAGCCGCTCGAGAAAGCGGTCAGCGCCCTGATCGAGGTGCCCGAGGCCGGGTTGACGATGCGCATGGTCTTGAGGCGCAACCTCGACGCGACGCTCCCCGCCTCCCATACGGTCGAACTCACCTTCACGACCCGCGAAGGCGACGTGAACCGGGTCATCCGGGATGTCGGGCTGCTCCAGTTCAAGGATGAGGAAGCCGCGCGCGGGACACCGGTCGCCGGGCTGCCGGTGCCGGTGCGCGAGAACCTGTTCCTGATCGGGCTGTCCAACCTGCAGGTCGACGTGGCGCGCAACACCCAGCTGTTCGTCCGCCGCAACTGGATCGACCTGCCGGTCCGGATGGTGTCCGGCCAGCGCGCGATCCTGAGCTTCGAGAAGGGCGGCTCGGGCGGCCAGATCCTCAACGACGCCTTCAACCAATGGCAGTAGGGCGACCCTGCGCCTGACAGCAAAAAAGCCGCGCTCGGTGCGCGGCTTTTTCATGGTCCCGGCGCCGGCCGGCTCAGGCCTCGGCCGACGAGGTCTCGATCTGCGTCAGGTTCTTCTTGACCGCTTCCTGGATCTTCTCGAAGGCCCGAACCTCGATCTGGCGGACGCGCTCGCGGGAGACGCCGAACTCGGTGGAAAGCTCCTCCAGGGTGATTGGATCGTCCGACAGGCGGCGCGCTTCGAAGATGCGGCGCTCGCGCGGGTTGAGCACGGACAGCGCCGACCGCAGGGCAGTGAGCCTGTTCTGGCCTTCCTCCTCCTCGACGAGCACCTGTTCCTGGCTCTGGCTGGTGTCGACGAGCCAATCCTGCCATTCGCCGCCGCCTTCACCCTCGTCGCGCAGGGGGGCGTTGAGGGAGGCGTCGCCGCCGAGGCGGCGGTTCATGTCGACCACATCCTGCTCGGTCACCCCGAGCTGGGTTGCGATCTGCTTGACGTTTTCGGGGCGAAGATCGCCTTCCTCGAATGCGGAGATCCGGCCCTTCGCCTTGCGCAGGTTGAAGAACAGTTTCTTCTGGTTCGCGGTGGTGCCCATCTTCACGAGTGACCAGGAACGCAGGATGTATTCTTGAATCGCGGCCTTGATCCACCACATGGCATATGTGGCGAGGCGGAAGCCCTTGTCGGGCTCGAAGCGTTTGACGGCCTGCATCAGACCGACATTGCCTTCCGACACGACCTCGCCGATCGGCAGGCCGTAGCCGCGATAGCCCATGGCGATCTTCGCGACCAGGCGCAGGTGGGACGTCACGAGCTTATGGGCCGCTTCGCGATCTCCATGCTCGCGCCAGCGCTTGGCGAGCATGTATTCCTCATGCGGCTCGAGCATGGGGAAGCGACGGATTTCGTCGAGATAGCGCGAAAGGCCCCCTTCATTGGCAAGCACCGGAAGCGCTGCAGCCATGTCTTCTCCTCCTTTGGCTCCCTCACCATGAGGCAAGCCTGGGGCGGCCCCCCTCCGAGGCCGGCCGCCCTAACCCCCTATATAAGCGGTTCAACGTTGTCCGAATAGAGGCATCAGGCTTCAAGACGTGGTGAACGCTCCAGACTCGCAAGGGTGCCAGCGTGACGTCATTTTGCGACCGATTGACGCTCAATTTCAGCCCGCAGCGCCTCCAGAAGCGCGGCCATGTCCGGGGGAAGCGGGCTCTCGAAGCGGAGGAATTCGCCGCTGCGCGGGTGTTCGAACCCGAGGATTGCGGCATGAAGGGCCTGCCGGTTCAGGGCATCGAGCGCCTCTCTCTGCGTTTCGGAGAGCCGGTTCGCCTTGGTCTTGAAGCCGGACCCGTAGGTGGCATCCCCCAGGAGCGGATGGCCGAGATGGGCCATGTGGACCCGGATCTGATGCGTGCGTCCCGTCTCCAGTTCGCAGCGGACCAGGCTCGCGAGAGGCTGGGCCGGCGGCAGGGCCTCCAGCACCTCGTAATGGGTGATCGCATAACGGCCGCGGTCCTCTCCCACCACGACGATCTTCTCGCGGTTATGGGTGCTGCGGGCGAGCGGCGCGTCGACGGTTCCTCGCCGCCGCTCGGGCACGCCCCAGAGGATCGCCAGATAGGCCCGCTCCAAGGGTCCCGTGCGGCCGTGATCGGCGAACTGCGCCGCCAGCGCCTGGTGGGCGAGGTCGTTCTTGGCGACCACCAGCAGGCCCGACGTGTCCTTGTCGAGGCGATGGACGATCCCGGGGCGCTTCACGCCCCCGATCCCCGAGAGACTCTCGCCGCAATGGGCGATGAGGGCATTCACCAGGGTGCCGGAATCGTGCCCGGCGGCCGGATGCACGACGAGCCCGGAGGGCTTGTCGATGACGATCAGGTCGTCGTCCTCGTAGACGATCGTGAGGTCGATCGCCTCGCCGGCAGGCTCGGCCGGAACGGGCGGCGGCACGGTCAGGGTGATCCGGACGCCGCCGGCAACCTTCCGGTTCGGATCCAGGGCCGGCACGTCGTCGATGGCGACCTGACCGTCCCGAATGAGAGCCTGAACGCGGCTTCGCGACAGATCCGCCTGCAGGCGTGTCAGCACGCGATCGAGCCGATCCGCCGTCATGTCGGGTTCCAGAAGCCATTCCTGTCGCGTTACGCCGTTCACCGCATCCTCATTTGATCTGAGCCGTTCGCTTTTTTCAGCAAAAGGGCTTGAAGGGATTCAGAAGGGTGGTTATACGAGCGGCCTCAACCTTGCTAGCTCCCTTCGTCTAGCGGTCTAGGACGTCGCCCTCTCACGGCGAAAACAGGGGTTCGAGTCCCCTAGGGAGCGCCAAGGTTTCAACGACTTGGCAAGCAGATGCGATGCGTCGTTGGTTCTATGCCTGACTCTGGTCCGATAAGGGGCGCGGGCGGGCTACACATCCCATAATCGAAAAGGTCGCCAGGCCTGGACCCATGGCTCCCGCTGCCTCGAGGCGCGACGTGATGCCGGTGCCTTCGGCCGATCCCATCGTCCGGCGAGCGCAAGGTCAGCCCCTGGCGTCCAAGCTCATTGCGGCCAGGGATCGGATCCGATGCTACGTCATCGATATGTGCATCGTTGATGCCGCCCTTCGGGTCGCTGGCGCGGCCCGCTGGGTCCGCACGATTCACGCGCGTTCGTCATCCGCTCCGATGCTGCGGAGAAGGCCTTCGCAGCAACTGACGAAGGTTGCAAAAACGGCTCCCAGAACGGCGCCAGACGCTTTCACGAGGGCATCCGGAAGGCGCCCATGGCGGCCCGGAACATAGTTCTGCGCAAGTTCGAGAATCCCGACGGTTGCGAGCAGCATCACGATGACGTGGAGGCGGTGTTTCGGGTAGCCGAGGCAGAACGCGGCCCCAATGGCCGCGGAGGCTGCAAATCGCTCCAACCCGACCGGCGCTGCCGTGACAGGCCGAAAATCAATGGGTGCCAGGGTCAAGGCCGCGATCGCCAGGATGAGCAGCCACGCGACCCAGCGGAAAAATATCGTGGGCGTCATGGGGAGCGGTGTACCCGATCATGGGGTGGCCGTGCATGGCTTGCTGCACGATCGCCGAATGTCACATCATCAGGGTTGCCGCACGTCACAGGACCGAAGCCGGAGATGCTCATGTCACTGAAGGCTCGGCGGGAGGGAGTGCTCGCCCGCCGACAAGGATGAGTTCGCAGCCCCAATGTCCGAAGCAGGCGAAGGGCGCTCCATGAGCCGGCGGTTCAACTCCGCCCCTCCATGAGCACCGCCCGGTGAAGCACGTCCGGCGTGCAGCCCGTTCGTATGATGGCACCTGGATTGCCAGCGACCACCGACCGAGCCGGAACATCGAAGTTGACGACAGCGCCCGCCAAAATGCGGCTCCCCATTCCCACCGTTATGTCACCGACGACCACTGCATGCGGCCCGATCCATACGTCGTCCTCGATGACGGGGTATCCCGTTCTCCGAGTTCCGTCGGGAGCAATGGAATCTGCCTGGCCAATCGTCACTCCGTGGAACAGAGTCACATTGGCGCCAATGCGGGCTTTTCCGTTCACGACCAAGCCGAAGGGGTGTGAAATCTTCAAGGCTGGTCCGATCGACGTTTTGATCGGCAGCTCCATGCCGGCAATGCCGTTGAAAACTTTGTGCAAGACCTGAATGGGGACTTTGAATGGGCGTAGGGCCCGTTGTTTTGCAATCGCTTGGTACAGTCTCAGCGTCGTAATCGACCGGAAGCTGCTATCGCGCAGGAATTCGGTCAGGAATACGCCAATAGAGGTCCGGCCGTTAACCCTATAAATGTCGTGCTTGAGATTGGCCATGCGGGACTTCGTCGTTGTGCAGTGCTCAAAACTCCTAGTGGTTCCTTAGGGGAGAGGCAATCCCGCAGCAAATCGCAGAAGATATATGGTTAATGAGGCAAAGATTGATGATGGCGTCAGTCGAGGCGGCCCTCCCGAGGCCGATGTATTCAGGAATACATCGGTGAACTTGCCTCTCGTGGCGCAGGAATAGCCTCCTGCATGGAGCCTCTTGGATGAAGCAAAAGAGGCGGTCCGCAAGGTCCGCCTCTTCGCGTTCGATCGGCCTTCGGAGCAGGCGGCGCTGCCCCTCGGCATGACGTCATTCGGCGGGCGTCAGGCGGACCGTCGGAGACGCAGCGGTGTCACGCGCTGGCCTGAAGACGAAATAGGCGAACAGCACCATCGCAGCCAGGATGATCAGCGAGGCTAGTGCGGCAACCGGGTCGAAGGCCGTGTAGCCGAGATGAAGCGCGGCCACGGCGACCGTCAGGACGATGGTGCCGATCGACCAGATGACGACCTGGATCATGGCCAGGCGGCTTCGATCAAGTGACGGGCGACGTTCGTAGTAGATGCCGAAGAGGAACAGAGACACCCAGCCGAGCAGGTTGAGATGCGCGTGGGCCGGCATGATCGAATGATCCTGGGAAGCCGCCATCCCGATCCCCATCGCCATGCCGGCGATGACGAAGAGAACGGCCAGCTTGAAACTGAGCGACGATGCGGTCATGAGGTCCTCCGAGAAGTATTCCCTGGGTCGATTGCTTTTGTTTTCACTACGACTGTGGGCACAATGTCCGATGTGTGGAAAAGCACAACAGATCTTCTAGGGTATTCTCGCATCGTTTCTATTATAACACTTCGCATGACGCCCGTGAAAGGTGCCTCTCAGAATCGTCGGCCGACATGAGAAGCGGCCCGCTTTCGCGGGCCGCTGGCGCAACATCCATCGAGGTCATCCGCTCTTTGCGGGCCATCACCTCAACCTTTGCTTTGGATGTCGCTGCGATGCGCGCCTGATCCCATGCCCTGCTTGTCCTGAAGAGCATGTTCGCAGCGCTCCACATGACTGGCCGCACGCTGCTGCATCTCCTGAGCATTATGGCAAGGGTTCTCGACCTCCTGACGGCAGAACTGGCATTTCATCACGACCTCCTCTTCAGCATGAGCAGAAGGCCAACGTAGAGGCATAATGAGGGTTCCGCGGCTCCTGGAAGGATGCACCGATGAACGCTTGGGCCTCCTGGAGAACGGGTGCTGGGTTCGCTTCAGGAATTCCGCAGGTCGCTCGCCGTCCGTCTCCGTCCGGGTGCGATGCAGGGGCCGACGCGGCAGTCGGGCCGCACAACAGGAACCAAGCGTCCCGTGGCCTGTTCACATTCGTTGACGATGGCGCGCAACGTCTTCGTGCCGCGGGAAGCGGGTTCATTCCTCGTTCAAGCATCATCTCCGGAGGGAGATTCCTATGAAGAGAGCTTTCATTCTGGCCGCCGGCCTTGTCGTCCTGGCAACCGGCGCTTGGAGTCAGGAATCATCGCGAAGCCGTGACGACTTCGATCGCGGAAGCTGGCGCGAGAGCCGCGACGGCTGGGATCGCGACCGAGACCGCCGCCGTAGCCCGATCATGCGGGACGAGGACGAGGATGATCGGGATGACCGGCCCCAGCGTGGAGCCCGGTTCTTCCTGCGCAGCGGCGATACGCAGCTCCGGGTCGTTTGCGGCAATCGGGAATCGACGCAGTCCTGCGTCGATGCGGCCCTGCGCATGTTCGACCGCGTGCAGTCCCAGCAGGGTGCGGGCGCGCGGTCGCCCGCAACGTCCGGGCCCTCCCAGGCGCCGCAATAGGAAGGCTCAAGGGAGACGGGTCGCGCTTACGCGTACTCGAGAGCGCCGGTGAGATCGGCCAGCAGGTCGTCACGATGCTCGAGCCCGATCGACAGGCGCACGAGGCCGTCCGGGATGCCCATCTCGCCGCGCTGATCCGGCGTGAAGCGCTGGTGCGTGGTCGTGGCCGGGTGGGTGACGAGGCTCTTCGCGTCCCCCAGATTGTTCGAGATCCGGATCAGCCTCAGCGCATTCAGGAACCGGAAGGCTGCTTCCTTGCCGCCCTTGACCTCGAGGGCGATCATGGTCGAGCCGCCGCTCATCTGGCGCCGGATCAGGTCGGCCTGAGGATGATCGGCCCGACCCGGATAGGTCAGTCCTCGAAGCTTGGGGTGATCATGGAGAGCGTCCGCGAGATAACCTGCCGTCGCCGTCTGCTTCTCGACGCGCAGGGGAAGGGTCTCCAGGCCTTTGAGCAGCACCCAGGCATTGAAGGGTGAAATCGACGGTCCCGTCATGCGCAGGAACTGCTGGACCTTCGTCTCGATGAATTCGGTCGAGGCCAGGATCACGCCTCCCAGACACCGGCCCTGGCCGTCGATGTGCTTGGTCGCGGAATAGACGACGCAGTCGGCGCCCAGGGCCAGAGGCTTCTGGAAGAGGGGCGTGGCGAAGACGTTGTCGACGGTGAGCGTTGCGCCTGCCGCATGCGCGATGTCCGCGACGGCCGCGATGTCGATGATCTCCAGGCTCGGATTGGTCGGGGTCTCGAGCAGAAAGGCCTTCGTGTCCGGTCGCACCGCCTCGCGCCATTGGCTCAGATCCGCGCCATCGACGAGGGTGCAGCCGACGCCGAAGCGGGGCAGGAGATCCTCCACGACCCACCGGCACGAGCCGAAGAGGGCCCGGGCGGCCACCACGTGGTCTCCCGCCTGGACCTGTCCGACCATGGCGGCGGTCACCGCTGCCATGCCGCTCGCCGTCGCCCGGGCCGCCTCAGCGCCTTCAAGGGCCGCGATGCGTTGCTCGAAAGCGTCGATCGTCGGATTGGAATAGCGGCTGTAGCTGTAGCCGGGCTCCTCGTTCAGGAAGCGCCTCTCCGCGCTCTCCGCGCTCTCATAAACGAAACCCTGGGTGAGGAAGAGCGCTTCCGACGTCTCGCCGAAGGGCGTGCGTTGATGGCCCTCATGAACGAGGCGGGTTTCCAGGTGATAATCGGGTTGGTGCGGCGAGGTCATGAGAAGATCCTACGATTGTTCTTTAAAAAGAACAATCGTCTTT
This sequence comes from Microvirga sesbaniae, assembly GCF_025460805.1. Classification (GTDB taxonomy): domain Bacteria; phylum Pseudomonadota; class Alphaproteobacteria; order Rhizobiales; family Beijerinckiaceae; genus Microvirga; species Microvirga sesbaniae. The sequence continues at coordinate 24,140 of NZ_JAMXFJ010000023.1, forward strand.
TCTCGCGGAAAGTTTCAAAAATTTCTTCTCCGGTCCCGCGTTCAGCGGGCCACTTCCTTGCGTGCTTCCTCGATCACACGCTTGACGCAAGGTTCCAGCGACGACCGCCAAGGAGGGAGGGCGACCCCGTGGATGTCCTTCAGCTTGCTGCAGTCGAGCCGGGAATTGGCCGGTCGCTTGGCCGGCGTCGGGTAATCCGCCGTCGCGATCGGCCGCACCCTCGCCGAGGGTCCGCCGAGCCGCGCCGACAGGGCGAAGATCTCCGTGGCGAATTCCGCCCAGCTCGCGAAGCCCGTTCCCGTCATGTGAAACAACCCGCGCAGGCTCCGGTCTTCCGGCCGCTCGAGAAGGTTGCGGCTGACCGCGAAAATCCCGTCGGCGATATCGAGGGCGCTGGTGGGCGATCCATGCTGGTCGCCCACCACGCCGAGCTCTTCCCGGTCGGCGGCGAGGCGCAGCATGGTCTTCACGAAATTCTTGCCGAACGGACTGTACACCCAGGCGGTGCGCAGGATCACATGATTCTCCGCCTCGGCGGCCACGGCTTCTTCGCCCAGAAGCTTCGAGGCGCCATAGGCTCCCAGCGGCGAGACCGGATCGTCTTCGCGGTAGGGGCGATCCGCCGTGCCGTCGAAGACGTAGTCGGTCGACAGATGGATCACGGGCACGTTCATCGCCGTGGCGGCGCCGGCCACGACGCCTGCGCCGATGCCGTTGATGGCTTCCGCCAGTTCCGGGTCCGATTCCGCCTGGTCCACCGCCGTATACGCGGCGGCATTCACGATCAGGTCGCCGCCGGTCTCGATCAGTGCGTCCTCGATGCCCGAGGGATCGGCGAGATCGAGCTTGGGGCGTCCGACGAGGACGGCCTGAGCCCCGTGGACCCGCGCCCGCTCCGCCAGCGCCCGCGCGACCTGTCCTTCCTTGCCGACGATGATGATACGCATGGACACCTGCAATCCTCTGTGATGGCGAGGGCGGCCTTACCAGAGCAGGGCCGCCCGACAAAATCAGTTGCCGATGGCAACGCCTTCGCGGCGGCTGTCGGCGCCGCCCACCAGCCCGGCCGGCGTCACGACGATAGCATGGATGCCGGAGTTCTGGTCGATCAGCTTGACCTCGTGGCCCTTCGCCTCCAGGGCGGCCTTCCATCCTTCGGCCTCCGTGCCGGCCTCCAGCTCGGTCGGGCCGTTGCGGCTCCCCACATTGGGAAGATCGGCTGCGACCTGCGGATCGAGCTTCCAGTCCAGGATGCCCACGAGGGTCTTGGCCACGTAGTTGATGATCAGGCTGCCGCCCGGGGACCCGACGACCGCGTAGAGCTTGCCGCTGCCGTCGAGCACGATGGTCGGCGCCATGGAGGAGCGGGGGCGCTTGCCGGCCTCGACGCGGTTGGCGACAGGCTTGTCGTCCTCCATCGTGGCGAAGGAGAAATCGGTCAGCTCGTTGTTGAGCAGGAATCCGCTTTTCGTCATCAGCCTCGAGCCGAAGCCGTCCTCGATCGTGGTCGTCATCGACACCGCGTTGCCGTTGCGATCCACGATCGACATGTGGCTCGTGCCGAATTCGATGCCGTCGGATGGGCCCCAGAGGAAGGTTTTCTGGAAGGGCGGATCGCCGGGCTTCGCCTTGCCCATGGACTTGTTCGGGTCGACCAGAGCGGCCCGGCTCTTGAGGTAGCCGGGATCGGTCAGGCCCCTGACCGGCACAGTCACGAAAGCGGGGTCGGCCACGAAGAGCGCCCGGTCCGCGTAGGCGAGGCGGCCCGCTTCGGCGATCCAGTGGACCGCATCCGGCCCGGGCTTCAGGGCCGCCATGTTCTGCGTCTCCAGGATGCCCATGATCTGCTGCACCGCGACCTGCCCCGAACTCGGCGGGCCCATGCCGCAGATCCGGTAGGTCCTGTAGGTCCCGCACAGCGCTTCACGCTCCTGCACCCTGTAGCCCTTCACATCGTCCAGGGTCATGTCGCCGGGATTCGTGGCGTGGCCGGTTACCGTCGTGACGATGTCCTGCGCGATCTCGCCCGTGTAGAAGGCATCTGCTCCCTTGTCCGCGATGGTGCGGAGAGTCTTGGCGAAGGCCGGGTTCTTGAGAACCGTCCCGACCGCCTTCGGGGTGCCGTCCGCCTCGTAGAAATAGGCGCGGGCCACCGGATCGTTCTGGAGATACTTTTCCTGCCCCAGGAGGCCGTTGAGCCGCGGCGAGATCGCAAAGCCCTCCTCGGCCAAGCGGGCCGCGGGTTCGATCACCTGCGGCCAGGACAGCTTGCCCCAGTTCCTGTGTGCCGTTTCCAGGAGACGCAAGGTGCCCGGAACGCCGACGGAGCGGCCTCCGACGACGGCATCGTAGAATTTCATCGGCTTGCCGTCGGGCCCGAGAAACCGCTCAGGCTTCGCGGCGGCCGGGGCCGTCTCGCGGCCGTCGAGGGTGGTCATGGTCTTTCCGTCCCAGAAGACCATGAAAGCACCGCCGCCGATGCCGGAGCTCTGCGGTTCGACGAGGTTGAGGACCAGCTGGACGGCAATCGCGGCATCGACCGCACTGCCGCCGGCGGCGAGAATCTCCCGGCCCGCTTGCGCGGCCAGGGGATTGGCGGCGGCAACCATGTCCTTCGTCGTCGTGCCGGCGGATTTGAGCGTTCGCCCCGTGGGAGCTTCCGGAGCAGGAGCGAGGGCTTGGGCCAAAACCGGCGCAGATAATGGAAGGCTGGCAAGGAGACCGATCCCGAAGAAACCGCGCCGAAGAGCATTCCGATTGGTCATGCGTGATAAGCTCCCTCTTCCCTGGCTGAATCCAGCGGCCGGAAAGGAGCCTAACAAACGATCGTCCCTTTGCGCCACTTCGTTCGATCCGGGCGGGAGAACAAATTCTGCATTTGTTGCGCTGCAATATCACACTCCTGTCACTCTTTTCCGGCAGGGTGCGATTCGCAAGGTCGACAGAGGAGCAGTGACATGGACTCATATAATCTGTTCCAAAGTACGCAGCCGGACGGTCTGGTCTGTGCCGTTCCGGAAGAACGCTCGGTTCCCTCCTTCGTCGTGGGGCCGCATTGGCAGTTCGGCGGGCGGATCGAGAGCCAGGAGGCCCCCCTCGGCTTCGACCGGAAGGCCGCCATGGAAGGCGTGCGCTTCAACGGCTTCTATCTCTTCGCCAGCTTCCAGAAGGATCGCCCAGGCCGGTGAGGCTTGAAGGCACATGCGTGGATGCCCGGCAGCGCGGCCGGGCATGTCGGGCCGACTAAAGTCAATCGTCAAGGTTCGGATCAACTCTTGATCTTGCGCGGCACCTGCATTCTATCTTGCTGATCTTTGCCGCTGCCGCCTTGCATCACCGATTCGATTGTGAACTCATCCCTCGCTCTTATCTGGACCATCACGGCTGCAACCACCCTTCTGCAAGCCGGCAATGGCCTGCTCCAGGCGCTCATGCCCCTGCGCATGCAGGCCGAGGGGATCTCCGTCGCGTCCATCGGGGTCGTGGCCGCGGCCTATGGGCTCGGCTTCTCGACGGGCTGCTTGCTGGCCCCGAGCTTCATCCGGCACGTAGGCTATATCCGGGCTTTCGCCAGCCTCGCGGCCATGGTGTCGGTCCTGATCCTCCTCATGACCCAGGCCCATTCGACCTTGGCCTGGATCCTCCTGCGCGGGATGACCGGGGTGACGTTGGCCTGCATCTTCACCGTGACCGACGGGTGGATCAGCGCCCGGGCGATCTCCAGCCATCGTGGGCGCATCCTGTCGATCTACATGATCTGCACCAAGGTCGCCCTGATGGTATCGCCCCTCGGGATCGGTTTCGGCAATATCCGCACCGATGGCTTGTTCATGGCGGTGAGCGCGCTGATCACGCTCTCGCTCCTTCCCATTGCCGCAACGACCACGAAGGAGCCGGCTGCGCCTCAAGGCGTCCGGATCGAAGTCAGGAAGCTGTTCGCGACAGCGCCGTCCGCGGTGGTCGGCGCCTTCGTGGTCGGTCTGGTCAATGGCCCGGTCATCGCCATCACGCCCGTCTTCGGCATCACCATCGGATTGAGCCAGGATCAGGCGGCAGCCCTTCTGTTCGCCCTGCAGGCCGGCAGCCTCGCGATGCAGTGGCCGCTCGGGTGGCTCTCCGACCGGGCGGACCGCCGTTACGTGATCGCCGGGCTCGCCGCGGGAACGAGCCTCGTTTCTCTCCTGATCCTGTGGGCAAGCGCACAGGGGGCGAACGTCTTGATCCTGTGGTCTTTCGCCGCCTGGGGCGGCCTTGCCCTGTGCATCTATTCCGTCTGCGTCGCCCATGCCTGCGATATCGTTGATCCAGGACAGATCGTCTCCACCGTCGGCACCCTGCTGTTCTCCTGGGCCACGGGCGTCACGGTCGGTCCCCTGTTCGGCGCCATGGCCATGGAGACGATGGGACCGAAGGGCTTGTTCATCTACGCGGCCTTCGCCTCGTCGGGCCTCGTGGTTTTCACCGTGATGCGGATTCTCCAGGTGCAGCGCTCGCCCGCCAAAGGCGGCTTTGCGGATATCGCGCCGACGAGTTCAGCCACGGCCAGCCTGACGCCCCGTGCCGACATCGACGCCATCGGGGATCAGAGCCCCGTGGCGAACGGTTCCGGCGAGGGGGCAGCGCCCGATCAGAAGGGCGAGCCGTCCGCCATGGCCCGGGCCGATACGGCCTCGTAGCGGTTGAGGCGCTTGTCGATCATGTCGTCGATCTTGTCGTAGACCTCGGCGACGCTCAGCTGGCGGGTCTTCTTTCCATCCTTGGTGAAGAACAGAGACTTGTTCGACTTGGCCGCGGCCGGGAAGGCATCGGGAGCGCTCTTCTTGGGCGTGTCGTCCACCAGGGCGATGAACCGGCTCGCGCTGTCGACGCCGAAGAAATGGGAGAGATAGAACTCCGAGCGGCTGAGCTTGCGCCCGAGCTTCGTCTCGATCTTTCCCTTGTCGCGCTTCATCATCTCGGCCGCCATCAGAGCCGAGATGTAGGGATTGCGGCGCAGGCCGAGGATATGCTCCCGCATCGTCGGGTCGGTCACGTCAATCTTCGCCCCCGAGCCGACGATCGCCTCCGCTTCGGCGATCAGGCCGTGCAGGGGACCGAACGATTTGACGGCTTCCAGCCATGTGCTGGAAATGAACTGAAACAGGCCGAGCGCGGACGAGGTCGAGGCCTTGTTGCCCGGCAGGAAGCTCGATTCCTTGTCCGCCAGGGCCATCATGTACACGGGATCCGCACCCGTCGCCTTGGAGGCGCGCAGGATCGTGTCGACGATCCAGACGGGCACGCGCATGTCTTCGAACTCCATGAACTCCGTGAGTTCCCGGGAGACGGCTTCCTCCGTCGCGCTGCTGCCGGAGGCCGGCGTATCGGTGAGGGGAATGGACAGGATGATCTGCTTCTGCAGTTCGGCCGGAGTCGCGGCCACGGCCGCGACGGGAGCGATGGTCTTGAGAGGATCGGATGAGGCAGCATCCCCGGACGGCATGGTGAACGGCGCCGTCGCCTGGGCGGGCGGCACCCGGATGGCGTTCTCGCCGGCGTCGAGGGCCGGCGGCAGCGCCGTCCATGCCTCGGCCGCAGACGCGTCCCGGGTGTGGACGGCGGTGCCGATCACAATCGTCAGGCATGCGCCGATCCCGAAGCATTTCGTGAGGTCGAGCAGTGTTCTTCCGCCCTGCAGGCGCGTGAGTCGGTGAACTGCGACACGGAGCGCGGATCCGCTCCTGAATTCATTGTCGAGGCAAATGGCCGTCTGCTGGCACGCGTCCTGAGACGCTGTCAGAGGGATTTGCATATGGATACGCCCCCAAGAATGTGCCGCTTCTCCGCCGGGGCGGGTTCACGGTCGTTCTTCGTTCAACAGAGGCAAGTATGTGGCCGGCCGATATGTCCAGAATAGGTCAGCTTGGCGTTAAGATTTGGAATTGTTCCCTGGTGCGACCATTTGTTCAGGCTCATCCGTGAATGGTGATCTTCAAAGAAGCCTTATTTCTCAACAGAATTCTTACCATTAGAACCTTATCACTGACGGCGAGATGACGCAGGGTGAACAATACGATTTGATAATCCGGAAATAGCCAAACTTTATTGGTTCCCCGGCACGCAATACTGGGTTTGACAGCGCCTGGATGGCAGACCTTTTCAGGATTTTATGCGGTGGGAGCGGTCGTTGGGGAGATCCAGCGTCCGCGTGGCAGGAGGGCCGCCAGGGAGGTGTGCGCTTCCTTGGGCGGATGATCGGATCCGATGCTCAAGCCTTTGAGCGGCGCACCGCTCGGGACTCTGTCCTGATCGCTCGGCCGATCCACCACCCCGTCATCACCGGGCTTGTCCCGGTGATCTCGATGACGAAGAGCGCCGCGCTTCGAACAATCGGGATGGCCGGCACAGGGCCGGCCATGACGTGAGAGGGTGTCCGCACCACCACACATAACCCTCCACGTCATCACCGGGCTCGTCCCGGTGATCCCGATGCGAGAGGCGCCGCGCTTCGAACAATCGGGATGGCCGGCACAAGGCCGGCCATGACGTGGGGAGGGTACCATCACAAGGATGCTCCACTCTTGGCCGGCGCACCGCTCGACGCGAAAAACCGGGTCCACTTTTTCGCACGGTGCGCTAAAGAGCCCGCAGCGTGCAGACCCGGTGCAAAGATGATGCTCCTCCGACATACCCGCCGGCACAGCTGGGGGCTTCTGCTGTCATGCCTGACGGCATTCGTCCCCGGCGGCATGCAGGCTCAGGCGAGGCCGGAAAGGGTCGCGTCCCTCAACCTCTGTACGGATCAACTCCTTCTCGCCCTGGCGGATCGCAGCCAGATTGCCTCGTTGAGCCGGCTTGCGCGGGATCCGTCCATTGCGTTCCTGGCCGATCAGGCCGCCGCGGTTCCCGTGAATGACGGCAGTGCTGAAGCCATTGTGTTCGAGGGACCAGACCTCGTGCTGACGGGCACCTACGGTCAGCGGGAGCAGATCGCGCTCCTGACGCGGGAGGGGTTCGACGTGCTGTCGCTCGGACCCTGGGAGGATCTGGCGGACGGGCGCAACCAGATCCGCACCCTGGCCCGCCGGCTGGGTCATCCGGAGCGCGCGGAGGCTCTGATTGCTCAAATCGATGCCGCGCTGGACAGGGCGCGCGGAATCGTCCCTCGGGGACGGAGCATCCTGTCCCTGGAACGGGGCGGCTGGGTCACGGCACCCCGCTCGCCCCTTGGTGAGGTTCTCGTCCACATGGGCTTCAAGCTGCACCAGGAGGATCTGGGACTGGCCCAGGGCGGAATGGCGCGTCTCGAGGCGATCGTCACGACACCTCCGGACTTCATGCTTGTCGATGCGGCTTCGAGCCGGGCGGTCGACAACGGGACGGCGCTGCTCCTTCACCCGGCCCTCGCCGAGGCCGTGCCTTCGACCCGGCGACTGGCCTTGCCCGGCAAGCTCACGATCTGCGGCGGGCCTGCGACGCCCGTTGCCATCGATCAGCTGACAGTCGAGGTTCTGGCCAAGGTTCGCTGACCGGGGCCCTATTCCAGGTGCAGCCGCAGGGGAGGGGACGGCTTGACGAGGATCGGGCAGCCTGCCGCGACGAGGACCACGGCATCGCAGGCCTCCGCGACCCTTTGATTGAGGCGTCCCTGCTCGTCCCGAAACGCGCGCCCCAGCGGCGTCGGCGGGACGATGCCCTGGCCGACCTCGTTCGTGACCAGGATGAGAGGTCCCCGAGCATCCTGGACGGCCTGGACCAGCCGACCGGCCTCTCGGCCGGGATCGCGCCCCTCCAGCATCAGGTTCGAGAGCCATAGCGTCAGGCAATCGACCAAGACGGCGTGCCGGGGGGCGACCTGCGCCTGAACGGCCTCGACGAGATCCAGGGGGGCGTCGACCGTCTGCCAGGACCCGTCGCGTTCGGCGCGATGCCGATCGATGCGCTCGCGCATCTCGTCGTCGAAAGCCTGAGCCGTGGCGATATAGGTCCGCTCGGGCGATGTGCTCTCGGCCAGCCGCAGCGCGGTGCGGCTTTTCCCGGAGCGTGCTCCGCCCAAGACCAGGACGCGTCGGTGGATGGTCATGACCGCTCAGGCGCTCAACCGGCTGACCGGCAGGATCATGTGGACGCGCAAGCCTTCGGGCCGCCATTCCCGGTCGAGAGTGCCGCCCAGTTGTCCGGTGATGCTTCTCTGGGACAGTTGCGTGCCGAAACCCTCGAAGGTCGGCGGGCTTTCGATGGTCGGGCCACCACTCTCGGTCCACCGGAGGTCGACGTCGTCCCCCTGAAGGGTCCAGTGGATGGCGAGGCCCCCCTCTGCGCATGAAAGACAGCCGTATTTGGCGGCATTGGTCGCCAGCTCATGCAGGACGAGGGCGAGGCTCGTCGTCGTATTGGATCCCACGAGCACGCGCGGTCCCTCGATGGCGATCCTGTTCTGGCCGGACTGCCGGTAGGGTTCGAGGACCGCCTCGATCAGCCGGCCAAGTTCCACATCCGGACCTTGCCCCGTCTCTCCTCCCGCGACGGGCTGCACCAGTTCATGCGCCCGCGAGAGCGCGCTCAGGCGCCCGCGCAGGGCATTGGCCATGTCCTTGGGATCCTTGGCCGTGCGGGCGGTCATCGACACCATGCCGTTCGCAATGGCGAACAGGTTCTTCACGCGATGGTTGAGCTCGCGCGTCAGGAGCTTCTGGGCCTCTTCCAGGCCATGTCGTTCGGTGACGTCGCTGACGACGCCATACAGGCTCACGGCGCGACGGGTCCCGCCCTCGACGGTGTAGAGCGCCTGTCCGTGCGACCGGAACCATCGGAGTTTCCCATCAGGCAGGATCGCACGGTACTGGCTGTCATACTTGCCGTCGGATCCCGCAGACGCGGCCGCGGCAATCCTGGCCTTGACCCCCTCCACGTCCTCGGGATGGATCATGGCCCAGGCGTCTTCGAGGGTGAGGCTGTACAAACCGTTATGAGGAAGATGATAGAGGGCGCATGACCCCTCGTCCCAGGTGATCAGGCTCTTGTCCAGGTCGATCTGCCAGGTTCCGAGATCGGCGGCTTCGAGGGCGATCCTGTACTGGTTTTCGAGCAGGCGCACGGCCTCCTCGGCGGTCTTCTGCGCATTGATGTTCGTGCTCGTGCCGAACCATCGCGTGATCTTTCCCGACAGGTCCTGGATCGGGATGGCCCGGCTGAGAAACCATTCGTAGCCCCCCGCGGCGGTGCGGACCCGGTACTCCCATTCATAGGCCTGTCCGGTATCGATGGATCGTTGCCAATGTTCCCGAACCTGAGGAAGATCGTCGGGATGGATGGCGACCTCCCAACCGGATCCAAGGAAATGCTCGCCTGGAAGTCCCGTGAATTCGCGCCACCGGCGATTCACGTAATCGACAGATCCATCGGGACGGGATGACCAGACGAGTTGAGGCAGAGACTCCGCCAGAACAGCAAATTGCGTTTCTGTTTCCTTGAAATCCACTCAAAACTCCCGGGCCATCCCTGCGGCCAAGTCTCCGATGCCAAAGGAAGCATTGTTGTAGGCCTTTTTCGAGGCTGACAACCCACATCGGACGCCCGCGGCGTTTTCTCCGGCGAAAGAGTAGCGCCAGCCTTGCGAAACCATTAAAAGGCGCTGGCGACTGGCGCTTGCCCCTCCCGGCGCATAGATGCAGGACAGCCCTCGTACCCCGATGCGACCTTTCTCACGCTGAGGCTGATTGACCGATTTCATGAATGATATGAGCTCCCGTCCGGCGTCGCCGCCGGAGATGTCCTCTGCCGAAGCCCTTCACCCGAAGGAGCGCCGTTCCCGCCGGTTCGCCTGGATCGGGATGGCAGCGAGCATCATTCTGTTCGGCGCCTCGCTGGTGGTTCTCTGGCATATCGTGTCAGAGATCGACGTCAATGAATTGAAAGCGGCTTTCACCGCGGCCAGCCCCCGCCAGATCGGCCTCGCCGTCCTCCTGACCGCCGTCAGCTACAGCCTTCTGACCTGCTACGACGCCATCGCCCTGCGGCAGCTCAAGCTGCAGATCCGCTATCGCACCACGGCGCTCGCCTCTTTCACCAGCTATGCGGTGAGCTTCACGCTGGGGTTCCCCTTGCTGACGGCCGGCACGGTCCGCTACTGGATCTACGCGCCGAAGGGCGTGAGCCCGGGGCGGGTGGCGAGCCTCACGGTGATCGCCGGCGTGACCTTCTGGCTCGGCATGGCCCTGGTTCTGGCCTGGAGCCTGATCAGCAAGGCCGACGAGCTGGCGAGCCTCGTCTATACCCACATCTGGATGAACCAGCTGGTGGGCCTCGGCGCGGCGGTCTTCGTCGTCGGGTACATGATCTGGGTCTCGATCAAGCGGCGCGCCGTCAAGATCCAGGGCTGGAAGCTGGAGCTGCCGGGCTTTCGCCTGTCGCTGGCCCAGATCCTGATCGGTGCCGGGGATGTCTGCGCCGGCGCCGGAGTTCTCTTCGTGCTCCTGCCCGGGGGGCACAATCTCAGCTTCGAGACCTTCCTGGCGGTGTATATCTTCGCCGTCATGCTCGGCGTGGCCAGCCATGCGCCGGGCGGACTCGGGGTCTTCGAGGCCACCATTCTGCTGGCCCTGTCGAACTATCCCCGCGAGCCGGTCCTGGGTGCGCTGCTCCTCTATCGCCTGTGCTATTACCTCGTCCCCTTCGTGATCGCCCTGGCGATCCTGGGCGCCTACGAGATCCGCAACCGCATCCGGTCGGCCCGCCTGGCCTTCAAGCCCGACGAGACCGAGCTCTCCGGCGACGTCGAGCTTGGCGGACGGTGACACCGGGGCGTGCCTCCCTTAAAGAGGACCGACCCCGCCTTCGAGACGTTCCAGCGCGATGACCGATCCCGACGACCTCACGCCGGACGCCCTCCGGCAGAGCGCCACTCCGATCCGGGACGCCGCCCTGCGCGGCGCCGTCGTCGCCTGCTTCGTGCTGGTCGCCGTGGCTTTGGTGCGGGGCCACGGGGACGGGTGGCTTCTGGTCTGGGCCGGCGTGGCCGTCCTGGCGGGCATTCTCGTGGCCGGACCCAAGCGGCCGCTCGGAACGGGCCTCCGCCCACAGGCGAAGGCGTCCCCGCGCTCCAGCGTCGCCGAGGCGGTCCTGGCGCAGATCCCCGATCCGGTCATCCTGGTGGACCAGCGGGCGCTGGTGATCGAGGCGAACCGGGCTGCCTACGACCTCCTGGCAGGCCTCAAGACGGGCCATCCCCTGTCCTTCGCCCTGCGCAGCCCTGACGTGCTCGACGGCATCCAGGACGTGCTGGACAGCGGCGAACCGCTCAAGGTCGAATATTCGGAGCGGATCCCGACGGAGCGGACCTTCGAGGTCCATATCGGTCCCCTGCAGGGCGACGTCCAGGATACGCAGGTCCAGGCCGGTGTCGTCCTGTTCTTCCGCGATCTCACCTCGGCCCGGCGCCTCGAGGCGATGCGCGCCGATTTCGTCGCCAATGCGAGCCACGAGCTGCGTACCCCCCTGGCCTCGCTTCTCGGGTTCATCGAGACCCTGCAGGGGCCTGCCCGCGAGGACGTGAAGGCCCGGGAGCGCTTCCTCGACATCATGAAGGGTCAGGCCCAGCGCATGAAGCGCCTGATCGACGATCTCCTGTCCCTGTCGCGGATCGAGATGCGCGCGCATCTCTCGCCCACGCAGACGGTCGATCTCGCCACGATTGCCTCTCAGATGGTCGAAACCCTCTCGCCGCTGGCCCAGGAGAGGGGAGTGGTCATCAAGGCCGCGCTGCCGGACCGGCCGGCTCTCGTCCTGGGCGACCGGGACGAGCTTCTGCGCATCGCCGAGAACCTGATCGAGAATGCGGTCAAGTACGGCGAAAGCGGGGGCCGGGTGGAGGTCGAGGTCGTGCGCATCGAAGGCTCCGCCCGGCAGGTCGCCTTCTCGGTCCAGGATCACGGCCCCGGCATCGCCCCGGAGCACCTGCCGCGCCTGACCGAGCGGTTCTACCGGGTCGACGTCGCCCAGAGCCGGGACAAGGGCGGGACGGGCCTCGGCCTCGCCATCGTCAAGCACATCGTCAACCGGCACCGGGGGCAGCTGGCCATCGCCAGCGAGCCCGGGCAGGGCGCCCGCTTCACGGCGACCTTTCCCGAGGCCGGACCGCGCCCCTAGAGCATTTTTGGTGAAGTGGATCCGGTTCACCGTCAAAAAATGCGGCTCGGCAAAGACAAGAGATGGTTCCACGTGAGGGGAAGCAGCTCTAGGTTCCGCCCTGTCGCGATGCTTTCGGCCTCCCCGAGGGATCCTTTGAGGTGTCATCCAATTGTCATCCAACCGTCGTAGAGGAGACATCCGTCGGGCCTAGCTGTCCCATCGCGTGACGCGTCTCATGGCTTCCGAGCGGCCTGTCGCGCTTATGAACAGGAGTCTTACCGTGAAGATTTTGTCCTACGCCATTGCGGCCGGCCTTGCCGTCGCGAGCCTCACGACCACGGCATCTGCGGCCGACATCACGGGCGCAGGCGCGACCTTCCCGTTCCCGGTCTATTCCAAGTGGGCCGAGGCCTACAAGAAGGAGACCGGCAACGGCATGAACTACCAGTCGATCGGCTCCGGCGGCGGCATCAAGCAGATCCAGGCCAAGACGGTCGATTTCGGCGCCACCGATGCCCCGATGAAGGGGGAGGATCTCGAGAAGAACGGCCTTCTCCAGTTCCCGACCGTGATGGGCGCCGTGGTTCCGGTCGTGAACATCCAGGGCGTCCAGGCCGGCCAGATCAAGCTGACGGGCCAGGTTCTGGCCGACATCTTCCACGGCAAGATCGCCAAGTGGAACGATCCCAAGATCGCCCAGCTGAACGCCGGCGTGACTCTCCCCAACGCCAACATCACGCCGGTCTACCGCTCCGATTCTTCGGGCACGACCAGCGTCTTCACCACCTACCTGTCGCAGGTCTCCGACGCCTGGAAGTCCGAGCTCGGCGCCGGCACGACTGTGAACTGGCCGATCGGTCAGGGCGGCAAGGGCAACGAGGGCGTCGCCGCGACGGTCAAGCAGGTTCCGAACTCGATCGGCTACGTCGAGTACGCCTACGCCAAGCAGAACAACATTCCCTACACCCTGCTCCAGAACAAGGCGGGCAAGTATCCGCAGCCTGAGATCAAGTCGTTCCAGGCCGCCGCCGCCAGCGCCAACTGGACGTCGGCTCCCGGCTTCGGCATCTCGCTGACCAACCAGCCGGGCGACGACGCCTGGCCGATCACGAACCCGACCTTCATCCTGGTCTACAAGACCGCGGACAAGCCCGAGCAGGCCGCCGAGGTGCTGAAGTTCTTCGACTGGTCCTTCAAGAACGGCGACAAGCTCGCCTCGGACCTCGACTACGTCCCGCTGCCGGACAACGTCGTCGAGCAGATCCGGTCGACCTGGTCCAAGGACATCAAGACCGGCGCCGGCCAGCCCGTCTACAAGATGTAAGCTGGTCCCCGACCTGTTGATGGAGTAAGGCGGATGGCTGTTCTGTCTGATGAGATCGTCGTGTCGAGCAACATGCAGGCCGGCCGCCGCCGTACTTCACCCTTCTTCGATCAGGGCTTCCGCTGGGCCAGTTACGGCTCCGCCCTGATCGTTCTCGCCGTCCTGGCCGGGATCATCGGCACGATGATCTACGGCGGATGGGCCGCCTTCCGGGAATTCGGCCTCGGGTTCGTCACGTCCAGCATCTGGAACGTGGGCGGGGAGCAGTTCGGCGCCTGGGTGGCCATCACCGGCACCCTGACCTCGGCCCTGATCGCCCTCGTGATCGGCGTGCCGATCTCCATCGGCATCGCGATCTTCCTGACGCAACTCTGCCCGCCGTGGCTCCGGCGCCCGGTCTCCACCGTCATCGAGCTGCTGGCGGCGGTGCCCAGCATCATCTACGGCATGTGGGGCCTCTTCGTCTTCGCGCCGCTCTTCGCCAACTACGTCCAGATTCCCCTGTCGACCATCGTCGAGGGGATGCCGATCCTTGGAACCGTCCTCTACGCACGGGTGCCGTCCGGCGTCGGCATGCTGACGGCGGGCATCATCCTGGCGATCATGATCATTCCCTTCATCGCGTCGATCACGCGCGACATGCTGGACCAGATCCCCAGCATCCTGCGCGAGAGCGCCTACGGGGTCGGCTGCACCACCTGGGAGGTGGTGCGCCACGTTCTGCTGCCTCAGGCGGGCGTCAGCATCATCGGGGCCGTCATGCTGGGCCTCGGCCGTGCGCTCGGCGAGACGATGGCGGTGACTTTCGTGATCGGCAACGCGAACCGCCTGTCCCTGTCGCTCTTCGACCCGAGCTCGACGATCGCGTCCCGGATCGCGAACGAGTTCAACGAAGCCTCCGGCATGCATATGAGCGCCCTGCTGGCCCTCGGCTGCATTCTGTTCGTGGTCACTTTCATCGTCCTCGCGCTCGCCCGCCTTCTGATCGCCCGCGTGAAAACCCCTTGAGAGGTGAAGGATGGATACCGCCGTGTATGACCAGGCCCCGACCGTCGCTCACGCTCCCTGGGGCCGCGTGCGCCGCAGCCGCTATCTCGCCGATCGCGTGCTCAAGATCACCTGTACCCTGTTCACCCTGCTGGGGGCCTTCGTCCTCGGCTGGATCCTTCTGATGCTCCTGGTGGAAGGAATCGGCGGCCTCTCGCCCGCGGTCTTCACGCAAACCACTCCTGGTCCCGGAACCGAGGGAGGCGGCATCGCCAATGCGATCGTCGGCAGCCTGGTCCTCACGACACTCGGCATCGTGGTCGCAACCCCCATCGGGGTGCTCGCGGGGACCTATCTGGCCGAATACGGCAAGGGCTCGGCGCTCGCGACCGTCATCCGGTTCGTGAACGACATCCTGCTGGCCGCGCCGAGCATCCTCATCGGTCTCTTCGTCTACATCCTGATGGTGCAGCCGATGGGCGGCTACTCGGGATGGGCCGGCGGCGTGGCCCTGGCGATCATCGCCATTCCGGTGATCGTCCGCTCGACGGAGGACATGCTCCGGCTGGTGCCCGGCTCCCTGCGCGAGGCCGGAGCCGCCCTCGGGGCTCCCATGTCCAAGGTGATTGTGGCGATCAGCTGGAAGGCGGCCCGGGCCGGCATGGTGACGGGCGTGATCCTCGCGACCGCGCGCATCGCCGGCGAGACGGCGCCGCTGCTCTTCACCGCCCTCAACAATACCTTCTGGTTCAGCCCGACCCTGATGGGCGGCGTTTCGAACCTGCCGGTCACCATCTATCAGTTCGCCCTGGCTCCCTACGCGAACTGGCGCGAACTCGCCTGGGCCGGCGCCCTCATCATCACCCTGTCGATCCTGGCGCTGTCCGTCGTGGCGCGCCTCCTCCTGAGCAAGGACAAAGCCCGATGAGCACCATCGCCCTCAACACGAGCAGCGCCATCGGCAACGCGGCCGCGGCCGATACCGGGGCGCCGGTGCGCATCGCGGTCAAGAACCTCAACTTCTACTACGGCGATTTCCGCAGCCTGAAGGACATCTCGATCGATTTCTACGACCGCCAGGTCACGGCCCTCATCGGCCCCTCCGGCTGCGGGAAGTCGACCCTGCTGCGAACCTTCAACCGCATCTACAGCCTCTATCCCGAGCAGCGCGCCGACGGACAGATCCTGCTCGACGGGCAGAACGTGCTCTCGCCCTCGATCGACGTGAACGAGCTTCGCGCCCGCGTCGGCATGGTGTTCCAGAAGCCGACGCCGTTCCCCATGTCGATCTACGACAACATCGCGTTCGGCATCCGCCTCTACGAGAAGCTGCCGAAATCCGAGCTCGACGGACGCGTCGAGGAGGCCCTGCGCAAGGCGGCGCTCTGGGACGAGGCGAAGGACAAGCTGCGCCAGTCCGGCATGGGCCTGTCGGGCGGCCAGCAGCAGCGCCTGTGCATCGCGCGCACCATCGCCCAGCGACCCGAGGTGATCCTGCTCGACGAGCCGACCTCGGCCCTCGACCCCATCTCCACCGGCAAGATCGAGGAGCTGATCGAGCAGCTGCGCTCGGAATTCACCATCGTGATCGTCACGCACAACATGCAGCAGGCAGCGCGCATCTCGCAGTTCACGGCCTTCATGTATCTGGGCGAGCTCGTGGAGTTCGGGCCCACGACCAGGATGTTCATGAACCCGACCAAGAAGCAGACTCAGGACTACATCACGGGCCGCTTCGGCTGATCGAAGCCCTTCAAGGGAGATTGAATCCAATGGCGGAGCATATCGTCAGCTCCTACGACAACGACCTTCAGGGTCTCCGGCAGCGCATCTCCGAGATGGGCGGCATCGCCGAGAAGATGCTCGTGGAATCCATCACGGCGCTCGTCCGGCACGACAAGGCGCTGGCCCAGAACGTGGTGATTTCCGACAAGCGTCTCGACGTTCTCCAGCGCGAGGTGGAGGAGAGCGCCATCCTGACCATCGCCCGGCGCCAGCCGCTGGCCGTCGATCTGCGCGAGACGATCTCGGCCATCCGCATCTCCGGGGACGTCGAGCGGATCGGCGACATGGCCAAGAACATCGGCAAGCGGGCCCTGGCGATCGGCGACGACTTCCAGCCGCAGAAGATCGTCGTCGGCCTCCAGCACATGGGCGATCTCGTCCTCGGGCAGCTCAAGGACGTGCTCGACGCCTATGCGCAGAAGGACACGGAGAAGGCCCTCGACGTGTGGAAGCGGGATGGCGCCATCGACGCGCTCTACACGTCCCTGTTCCGCGAGCTCCTGACCTACATGATGGAGGATCCGCGCAACATCTCGTTCTGCACGCATCTCCTGTTCTGCGCCAAGAACATCGAGCGCATCGGCGATCACACCACCAACATCGCCGAGACGGTTCACTACCTGGTGACGGGCGAGACGCTGGCCATCGACCGGCCCAAGAACGACCGCTCCATCGACACGACGGTCGCGACGGGAGTCTGACGCATGGGACCTCGCGTTCTAATCGTCGAGGACGAAGAGCCCTTGATGCTGCTCCTGCGCTACAACCTCGAAGCCGAAGGCTACGAGGTGGACAGCGTATCGCGCGGAGACGAGGCGGAGATCCGCCTGCGGGAGCAGGTGCCCGACATCGTGCTGCTCGACTGGATGCTGCCCGGCCTGTCGGGGATCGAGCTCTGCCGGCGCATCCGCGCCCGGACCGAGACCGAACGCTTGCCGGTGATCATGCTCACGGCGCGCGGCGAGGAGGGCGACCGCATCCGCGGCCTCTCCACGGGCGCCGACGACTACATCGTCAAGCCCTTCTCGGTGCCGGAGCTGCTGGCCCGCGTGCGCGCGCTGCTGCGCCGTGCGAAGCCCGCCCATATCGCCACCCTGCTCAAGGCGGGCGACATCGAGCTCGACCGCGAGACCCACCGCGTGCGCCGCGCCGGCCTAGAGCTGCACTTGGGTCCGACCGAGTTCCGCCTGCTGGAGTTCCTGATGCAGAGCCCGGGGCGTGTCTTCTCCCGCGAGCACCTGCTCAATGCCGTCTGGGGTCACGACGTCTATATCGACGAGCGCACCGTCGACGTGCATGTGGGCCGTCTGCGCAAGGCCATCGGCCTGCCGCGCCGCCCCGATCCGATCCGCACCGTGCGCGGCGCCGGCTATTCCTTCGACGAGACCTTCGCCCGCGAGGAGCAGACCGTGAGCGCCTGACGTCCGAGGCCCTGACCATCCCCCGTCATGGCGGGGCTTGGCCGGGCTTGGCCGGGCTTGTCCCGGCCATCCCGATCCGGTGAGGCTCTGGGTCTCGAACGATCGGGATCACCGGCACAAGGCCGGTGATGCCGGGGACGGTGGTACGGTCCTGCCACCCTCCCACGTCATGGCCGGCCTTGTGCCGGCCATCCCGATCATGAAAAGCACCGCGCCCCACCGTATCGGGATCACCGACACAACGCCGGTGATGACGGCGGAGAGAGCCTGTCCTCGCTCTCGGGTCTTGTTCGACCCGTGGGTCTCCAGGTTCCAGTGACGGCGAAATAAAGAATTCCAGTGACGGCGAAATAAAGAAAAGGCCGCGCTGACGTCGTCAGCGCGGCCTTTTCCTTGACACGGTCGTGCTCAGGCGCGGGCGAGCCGGCGCTCACGCTTGCGGTCGGCCACCGGCTGGTAGGCGATGCGGGCGTGATGGGTGCAATAGGGCAGGCCGGTGATCGAGCGGGCGCCGCAGAAGCGGAACTCGGGCTTCGTCGGGTCGCCCATGGGCCAGCGGCACATGGACTCGCGCAGATCCATGATCGTCACCCGCTCGGACATGGGAATGGCGACCTCGTCCTCGGCGAACACCACGGGTTCCTCGGCCACGGGCTGCAGCGGGATCGGAGCCAGCACCACGTTGTTATTGTGCGGCTGGGGCGGGATCGGCGCCGGCGCGCTCGGGGCGCGGGTCGCCTTGCGGGGACGGGCGGCCGCCGCAGCGACAGGTTTCGCGTCCTTGGCCCGGCCGGACAGGCCGAGGCGGTGAACCTTGCCGATCACCGCGTTGCGGGTCACGTTGCCAAGCTCGGCGGCGATCTGGCTCGCGCTCAAACCATCGGTCCAGAGCTTCTTGAGAAGCTCGACCCGCTCGTCCGTCCAAGTTCCGCCCGCATCCATCATTTTTAAACTTTCCTCCTTCGCGCCAGGCGTCAAGCTCAGAATCCCGGATGCCTCGCGGACAGGTTTTTGTGTCCGACCGCGTTGCGAGGATCGCTCCTGAGGGTGAATGCCGTGGCACGAATGCTGTACTCGACTACCCCGAAGGTACAGGATGGGTGGACTCGGGCGCAAGAGTCCCCGTTAAGGCCCTGTCGTTTTCCCCAAGGAACTCGCCCGGGCCCGTAACCGGCAAAAATTCCTTGTGATGAGTGACTTCATTTCTCTTGAATTGACAGGGTCCCGCACCTCGTTAGAATCGCTTTCCGTGCCGCCCCCGTTGGGGCGGCGCTTTCTTTTTCGGGCCCGGGTGCGACCTTGGGCCTCTCTTCAGGCGGAGACAACCCGTGACATCGCCATTGCTGCCGACTTTTGCCCGCGCCGAGCTTTCCTTCGAGAAGGGAGAGGGCCCCTGGCTCTACGGCCGAGATGGCGAGCGATACCTGGATTTCGGCGCCGGCATCGCGGTGAATGCCCTCGGCCATGCGCATCCGCACCTGGTCAAGGCCCTGTCCGAGCAGGCGGCCAGGATCTGGCACAGCTCCAACCTGTTCCAGATCCCCGAGGGCGAGCGTCTGGCCAAGCGTCTCGTCGACTCCACCTTCGCGGATTACGTGTTCTTCACCAATTCCGGCGCCGAGGCGAACGAGGCCGCGATCAAGATGGCGCGCCGCTATCACTACGTGAACGGGAACGCCGAGCGCTTCCACATCGTGACCTTCGAGGGCGCCTTCCACGGCCGCACCCTCGGCACGATCGCGGCCGGCGGCCAGGCGAAGTATCTGGAGGGCTTCGGCCCCAAGGTGCAGGGCTTCGACCAGGTGCCGCCCGAGGATCTCGAGGCCCTCAAGGCGGTGATCGGCCCGCAGACCGCAGCCCTCATGATCGAGCCGATCCAGGGCGAGGGCGGCGTCAGGACCGTGTCGGCCTCCTTCCTGCGCGAGCTGCGCGCCCTGTGCGACAGCCAGGGCCTGCTCCTGATCTTCGACGAGATCCAGACCGGCGTCGGCCGCACGGGCAAGCTCTTCGCCTACGAGTGGAGCGGCGTGACCCCCGACATCATGACGGTGGCCAAGGGCATCGGCGGCGGTTTCCCGCTGGGCGCGTGCCTCGCCACCGCGGAGGCCGGCAAGGGCCTGACGCTGGGCACCCACGGCACCACCTTCGGGGGCAACCCGCTCGCCATGGCGGTCGGCAACGCCGTGCTCGACGTGATCCTCGAACCCGGCTTCCTCGAGGGAGTCGAGCGCAAGGGCCTGCTGCTCAAGCAGCGCCTCGCCGAGCTGAAGGACCGCCATCCCAGCGTCATCGCCGAGGTGAGGGGCCAGGGCCTGATGATGGGCCTGCGCACCGTCGTGCCCAACACGGATTTCGTCAGCGCCGCCCGCGACCAGAAGCTCATCGTGATCGGGGCCGGGGACAACGTCGTCCGTCTCCTGCCGCCGCTGATCATCACCGAGGCCGATCTCGGAGAGGCTATCAATCGTCTCGATGCCGCCTGCGCGGCCATCGAGCTTAAGCAGAAAGCCGCCGCCCAGCCGGGAGCCGTTCAATGAAGACCCGTCACTTCCTCGATCTCAGCGACTTTTCCGGCGCCGAGATCCGGCACCTCCTCCAGATCGGACTGGACATCAAGGCTAAGCGCCGGCGGGGCGAGAAGGCCAAGGACCGCCCGCTCGAAGGCAAGGTCCTGGCGATGGTGTTCGACAAGCCGTCCACCCGCACCCGCGTGTCCTTCGACGTGGGCATGCGCGAGCTTGGCGGCGAGACCCTCATGCTCACGGGCAAGGAGATGCAGCTCGGCCGCGGCGAGAGCATCGCCGATACGGCCCGGGTCCTCTCGCGCTACGTGGACGCCATCATGATCCGCACCCTGGACCATGCCATGGTGACGGAGCTGGCCCAGTACGCGTCGATCCCGGTGATCAACGGCCTGACCAAGATGACGCATCCGTGCCAGATCCTGGCCGACATCATGACCTTCGAGGAGCATCGCGGCTCCATCGAAGGCAAGACGGTCGCCTGGACGGGCGATTCCAACAACGTGCTCGCCTCGTGGATCCACGCGGCCGCCCGTCTCGATTTCACCCTGAACATCGCGTCCCCGCCGGAACTTGCTCCCCGTCCCGAGCTTTTGTCCTGGGCGAAACGGGAAGGGGCCAAGATCGGCGTGACCACCGATGCCTTCGAAGCCGCCGAGGGAGCCCATGCGGTCGTCACCGATTGCTGGGTGTCCATGGGCGACGACGACGAGTTCCGCCGCCAGAACCTGCTGAAGCCCTATCAGGTCAACGGCAGGCTCATGGGCGTGGCCGACAAGGACGCGATCTTCATGCATTGCCTGCCCGCCCATCGCGGCGAGGAGGTGACGGATGAGGTCATGGACGGTCCGCAATCCGTGGTCTTCGACGAGGCCGAGAACCGGCTTCACGCACAAAAAGGCATCCTGGCATGGTGCCTCGGAGCAGCAAGCGCATGAGTTCAGCCCCGCTCGAAGGAAACGATGACGTCGTCCTGCCTTTCGCCGTCGAGCCTCTCGACGTGCGCGGGCGCGTGGTGCGTCTCGGGGCCTCCATCGACACGATCCTGGCCCGCCACGGCTATCCCGATCTGGTGGCCCGCGTCATCGGCGAGGCGGCTGCCCTGACGGCCATGCTCGGAGCATCCCTCAAGCTCGAGGGACGCTTCCAGTTGCAGACCAAGACGGACGGCATCATCGACATGGTGGTGGTGGACTTCAACGCCCCTGACCGCCTGCGCGCCACGGCCCGCTTCGACAAGGACAGGCTCGAGGCTCTTGGTGGCGCATCGCCCGGAAGCGGCGAACTCCTTGGCTCCGGCTACCTCGCCATGACCATCGATCAGGGCTCCGAGCGCAGCCGCTATCAGGGTGTCGTCGCGCTCGACGGTCAGGGGTTCGAGGAGGCGGCCCACCAGTATTTCCGCCAGTCCGAGCAGATCCCGACCCAGGTGCGCCTGGCCGTGGCCGAGCAGTTCGAGAACGGCCGCCACACCTATCGCGCCGGCGGGCTGATGATCCAGTTCCTGCCGTCATCCCCGGACCGTCTGCGGCAGGCCGACCTGCATCCCGGAGACATCCCCGAGGGTCATCCGTCGAACGATCTGGCAGCGCCTTCGGAAGACGATGCCTGGCTCGAAGCCAAATCCCTGGTCGGCACGGTCGAGGACCATGAACTGGTCGATCCGACCGTGTCCAGCGAGACGCTGCTCTACCGCCTGTTCCATGAGCGGGGCGTGCGCGTCTTCGAGGGCCAGCACGTCCATGAGGAATGCACCTGCTCGCACGAGCGCATCATGGGCATGATGCGCCGCTTCTCCCCCGAGGACCGCCGCGACATGGTCGGCGACAACGGCCGCATCGGCATCACCTGCGAGTTCTGCTCGCGCTTCTACGATCTCGATCCGGCCGAGGTCGAAGCGGAGATCGCGAAGTCTGAGGCTTGATGTCGTCTTTCGTCATCACCGGCCTTGGGCCGGTGATTCCGATACGGTGGGGCGCCGCGCTCAAGACAATCGGGATGGCCGGGACAGGCCCGGCCATGACGTGAGAGGGCCTCAGGAATTGGCGCAGGTCGCCGCAAGCCGCCGCATGAAGGCGAGCCCGGCCTCGAGCTGGTCGAGCGTGATGTACTCGTCCGGCTGGTGCGCCTGATTGATGGAGCCTGGACCGCAGACGACGGTCGCAATGCCCGCAGCCTGGTAATGACCCGCTTCCGTGCCGAAGGGCACGGTTTGGGTGTGGTTCTTGCCCGCAAGGCGCAGGGCCAGGACTTCCGCGGCCGAGCCCGGATCCGGCGCGAGGCCCGGCACGTCGGCATGCAGGATCGTCTCGATCCGCCCGAACTCGCCGAAGCGGTTGAGGCGCTTCAGGGCGACCTCCTCGACGAACCGGTTGAGGCGATCCGGGATCTCCTGCGGGTCGAGGCTCGGCAGCCCGCGGAACTCCCAGTGGAAGGTGCAGGTCTTCGACAGGATGTTGCGCGCCGTTCCCCCCGAGATCGTGCCCACATGCACCGTCGTGTAGGGCGGGTCGAACCGCCCGCTGGCGTCGCCGCGCTCCATCATGTCGTCGCCGATGCGGTTGAGCTCGGCGATCAGTTCGGCCGCCGTCATCACCGCGCTGGCGCCGAGATACGGCTTCGACGAATGGGCCTCGAACCCGTGCACCGTGGTGGAAAAGGTGACCACGCTCTTGTGCGCGTCCGCCACCTCCAGCATCGTCGGCTCGCCGACGATCACGGCCTTCGGCGCGGGGAGGTCATGTCCGAGCCGACGGATCGTATCGACGACGCCGAGGCACGTCGTCTCCTCGTCATAGGAGAGCATGATGTGGATCGGCGTCGTGAGGCCGGCGGCCTGGAATTCCGGCACCATCGCGAGCGCCAGCGCGACGAAGGCCTTCATGTCGACCGCACCACGGCCATAGGCGCGCCCGTTCTCGACCCGGAGCGTGAAGGGATCGGACGTCCAGGCTTGGCCCGTGACCGGCACCACGTCGGTGTGGCCCGACAGCACGATCCCGCCCCGGTCCCGCGGACCGACCGTCGCGTAGATCGCCGCCTTGTCGCCGGTCTCGTTGGGCACCCGCAGATAGGGCACGTTCCAGCTCTGCAGATAGCTTTCGACGAACGCGATCAAGGGCAGGTTCGAATTGGAGCTGACGGTATCGAATGAGACCAGCTTCGCCAGCATCTCGAGCGGCGTCAGCCGTTGGCCATGGGACGGCATGGGATCCTCAGGTAATCGTATCAGGACTTTGCGGACTAGAGCGGCCATGGTGGTAATCGCCGCAGGTTCCGCCGTCAATTTTTCGAGGAAATGGCGCTTTGAAATTCTGTTTCAGGGTTGCATGAGCCGACATCTGTGAAATATAATAACATAAAAGGGGCATATCATGACCAGTGTACCGGACAGCGCACTCACGACTCTCGCCAATGGCTCTTACCTTTCCGTCTGGACCGCGGACTCAAACGCCGTCTGGGGCCAGATCAGCAACGCCCGAACCTCGGCGAAAGGCCCAGTCTTTTCCGTTGCCCCTGCTAAAGCGGCGACAGTGTCGCACCTGTCGGCGACAGAACTCAGCAACGGCCGTTTCGTCGTCGTTTGGGAAGAGACCGACGGTGCGGGCAAGCACACCATTCAAGCCCGTCTCTTCGGACGAGATTCAGCGGCGGTTTCGGACACTTTCGAGATCGGCGCGAGTTCCGCGAACAGGACCTCACCAAACGTCATTGCAGATGCTTCAGGCGGTTTCTCCGTCGTCGCAGGCGATGGCAATGGCGTGACGAGAGTGAACGTCAATGCCGCTGGATTGCAGTCCGCCCCGAAAGTGCTGATGGACGAGGGTCTTAGTCCGTCTGTTGCGATTTTGCGGGACGGTAGCGTCATGACGGTTGCCGCCAGTGCCGCCGACGGAGGGGGCTACGAGATCATCGGCGTCGCTCAAGGGGCGGATGGCCCGATCACGATGTCGAAGGTGCTGGCTATCCGGAACGAGCCGTGGGTTCCTCATCCGACAGTCGCCGGGCTTGCCAACGGCACGTTCGTCGTGTCGTGGGAAGGTGAGGTGGATGGGAAGCAGAGCGTCCTTATTCAGGCCTATGAGAGTGGCGGCATTATTCTCGGCAGAGCGTCGAACTTTACCCCGACGTCGGCGGACCAGACATTCTCTTCTCCTGTCTTGCAAATGTTGCCGGGCGGCGGTTACGCCTACGCTTTCTCCGGCGGGAAGGCAGGAAACATGGACGTGTTTCTGGGTTTCGCTCGGAGCGAGTTCTCATTCCTATCCGCCGATCAAGTCGACGCAGGAGCTTTAGGCAGTCAGGGTGATCCGTCTCTCGCGTTGTTGCGGGACGGTCGCCACGTCCTCACATGGATCGAGCAGAGTGCTTCCGGATCTTCCATAAGATCGAAAATTCTGGACGAACGCACGGCTGCGATCAACATCACGGGCACCGATGGGAATGACGATTATCTTGGAACGACATTCGGCGACACGCTGACCGGCGGCTCGGGGGACGATTATCTCGAGGGCAATGGTGGGGCCGATATTCTTGATGGGGGAGCCGGCGCCGACATGATGGTTGGTGGCGGCGGCTTCGGGACGGGCAACAACACGACCTATTATGTCGACAACGTTTCCGACAAATGCATCGAGACTGCGGATGGAGGGACTGACAGGATCGTGACGTCCGTCAGCTGGACCCTCGGCGGCTACACGGAAAATCTGACGGCCGTCGGATCCGATGCGCTTGCTCTGACCGGCAACAGCCTGGCAAATGTCATCGTCGGAAACAGCGGAAACAATCTCATCAAGGGCGGAGCCGGCGCGGACACGCTCAGTGGCGGCGCCGAAAGCGACACTTTCGTTTTTGCCACCAAGCCCGACAAGAAGTCTAATCTGGACAAGATCACGGACTTCACTGTGAAGACCGACAGGATCTGGCTCGAGAACAAGGTCTTTACAAAGCTCGGAAAGAAGGGCTCAGAGGCCAGCCCCGCGAAGCTGAACAAGGCATTCTTCAAGCTCGGCGACAAGGCCAAGGACACGAACGATTATCTGATCTACAACAAGAAAACCGGTGTTCTCCTGTACGATGCCGACGGTTCCGGAGCCAAGTACAAGGCTGTGGAGATCGCGTCTCTCAAGACGAACCTCAAAATGGTGGCCGCCGACTTTCTCGTCATTTGACGGAGGGCAGGGATGAAGCATCGGTCGGAGCCGTCCGGCTTTCGCCTGCGCTTGGTATCGCGAGGCTAAAGCATCGGACCCAAAAGTGGACTTGCACTTTTGGGATCCATCCGATGCTTTCTTCTTGAATGAGAGCATCGGTCAGAACGGACCCAGCGGGTCACTGGCGTGGCCCATTCGGGTCGCTGACGCGGCCCTCTGGGTCCGTCCGATGCTCTAATGCAGCACGCGCTTGGTGCGGGGGATATCGAGCGAGAAGGCGGGGATTTCGGCCTCGAAGGTTTCACCGGCGGCGGTTTCCATCAGGTAGGTGCCCTGCATGGTGCCGCTCGGCGTCGGCAGGGGGCATCCGCTGGTATAGCTGAAGCTCTCCCCGGGACCCAGCACAGGCTCCTCGCCGACCACGCCGGCGCCGCGCACCTCCTGGACCTGACCGTGCTCGTCGGTGATCCGCCAGTGGCGGGCGCGGAGCTGGACCCGCTCCAGGCCCGTGTTGATGATCTCGACCGTATAGGCGAAGAAATAGCGGCCCTGCTCAGGAGAGGATTCTTCCGGCATGTAGCGGGGCGTCACCGTCACAGAGATGCCGCGGGTCACGGCTTTGTACATGAGCTTGCCTCACGCCTGTCGCAGAATTCCATGAGGTTCTGGTACGGCGGCCTTCGGGGCCCGTCAATCGACCCGGCGGGGAACGGACCCCGCGTTTTCACCGGGATATCCCCAAGGCGCCGAAAGCCATTGAGAATTCTTCAGCAATCCTTACAGATATTGCCAGGCTCAACATTCAATTGAGGGCAGGCCCCTCGGAAGACGGACATGGTTGCGTTGAAGGACGGGATCCAATCGGCTGATGCCATCATGCGCTTGGCCGAGGCAGGGGCCATCAAACCGGAGACACCCTTCGCGTCCGACCAGGTCCAGCCGGCGAGCCTCGATCTCAGGCTCGGGCGCCGGGCCTACCGGGTGCGCGCCAGCTTCCTGCCGGGGCGCAACCATACGGTCCAGGATCGGCTCGACCAGCTGAGCTTTCACGAGATCGACCTGAGCAAGGGGGCGATCCTGGAGACCGGGAGCGTCTATATCGCCGAGCTGCAGGAAGAGCTGGCCCTGCCGGAAGACCTCTCGGCCGCCGCGAACCCCAAAAGCTCGACCGGCCGCATCGACGTGTTCACCCGCGTGATCACCGACCGGAGCCAGGAATTCGACACCATCGGGGCCGGCTATCGCGGCCGCCTCTTCGCCGAGATCTCGCCGCGGACCTTCCCCGTGCTGGTCAGGACCGGCACGCGGCTGTCGCAGCTGCGCCTGCGCAAGGGCGACGTGCGCCTGAGCGATGCCGAACTCCTGGCCGTCCATGAGCGGGAGCGGGTCGTGACCTCGACCGAGCCGTCGATCCAGGACGGGGTCGCCGTCAGCGTGGACCTCGCCGGCTTCGGTCGCGACAACCTCGTCGGCTACCGGGCCAAGCGCCATACGGGCCTGGTCGACGTGGACAAGCCCGGCTCCTGCCGCATCGCGGACTTCTGGGAGCCGCTCTATGCCGATTCCAGCCGGACCCTGATCCTGGATCCCGGCCAGTTCTATATCCTGGCCTCCAAGGAAGCGGTGCATGTGCCGCCGGATTACGCCGCCGAGATGGTGCCCTTCGACCCTCTGGTGGGCGAGTTCCGGGTGCATTACGCGGGCTTCTTCGACCCGGGCTTCGGCCACGCCGAAGCGGGAGGGGAGGGAGCCCGCGCGGTGCTCGAGGTCCGATCCCGCGACGTTCCGTTCATTCTGGAGGACGGTCAGATCGTCGGACGGCTCGTCTATGAGCGCATGGCCGAGCGTCCCAAGGTCCTCTACGGCGCAGGCGCCGGGTCGAACTACCAGGCGCAGGGCCTGAAGCTGTCGAAGCATTTCCGCTGATCTTCGCCGGAACTCCGGCCGACCCCCTTGCCGGATCGACGCAAGGCCGGATATGAATAGGGGAGCGCGGGCGTAGTTCAGAGGTAGAACGTCAGCTTCCCAAGCTGAATGTCGTGGGTTCGATTCCCATCGCCCGCTCCACCTAAACCATTGGTGGATAAGGCTTTCAACGTTCTGCCGCTGATCTCGCGTTCCCCAAGGTTTGTTCAGGCCCCGTTCTTCGCGATGTGACGTGAGCCCTGAGGATCCTCCGCTCAGAGCTGGAGTCCGCTGGTTGATCGATGCCCGTTGTTGGCGGTCAGAGCAACTGGAAGAGCCACTCCTTCCGATTGCAGTCCACGGGAGGCAATGGTGGTATCCAGCTCCCGCGTGACCCGCAGGCCTGAGAGCGAGGGATCGGCCACGAGCCCGAGGCACTCGCGGGTCAAGTCATCAACCCCGCCAGAACACGACAGCGGCGCCCATCGGCAAAGGCATCGCTGAGGAAATCCAGGCTCCAGCGCTGGTTGGGCCCGCCGGGCAGCAGGATGGGAGTGCGCGTCCCCAGGGTCCGCTTGCGGCCGCCCCGGCGTTTGACCTGCAGTCTCTCCTCGCGATAGATCGGCCGAAAACGGCTGACAAATTGCTGGGGACCGCTATTGTCCGTCCAAGGCCTCCGCGATGCGGAGCCGTTCACATGTCCTGGAGCCTGAATGACCGCAGGTCGTTCCGGCGAGGTAAGCCCGATCATGTCGACGACGTCGCGAGCGAGCATCAACGCAGTGCTCGAAACCGCTGTGCCCGTGGCTGCTGCCGAGGAAGTGAGGGCGATTGCACTTCGGCATTTCGGCATCCGCGGCGAGCCGACCCGGCTGCCGGGCGAGCGGGACAGCAACTTCCACATCAGGACGGAGGATGGCGATCACTTCCTCCTGAGGATCAGCAATCCTGTCGAAGACCGTCAGGTGACGGATTTCCAGACCAAGCTTCTGCTGCACATCGAGCAGACCGATCCCGGGCTGCCCGTGCCGCGCATTGTCCGATCCGTCGAAGGCAGGCCCGAAATCGTCCTCACGCTTCCGGGGCAACCGCCGAGCGTCGTGCGCCTCTATACTTTTATGCAGGGGGAACCCCTGCATAAAACGCCGCCCAGCCGATGCCAGCGGTGGAACATGGGCGGAGTGCTCGCCCGGATCGATCTCGCCATGCGGGAGTTCCAGCATCCCGCTTCCAACCACGAGCTGATGTGGGACATGAAGCATGCCCACCGTCTGCGTCCCCTTCTGGTGCATGTCGAGGATCTGCGGCGGCGTGCTCTGGTAGAGCGGTTCCTCGACAGGTTCGAGCAATTCGTGCTGCCGGCCATGCCGAACCTGCGCACGCAGGTCATTCACAACGACCTGAACCCGCACAACGTGCTCGTGGCGGAACGCGATCATGACCATGTGACCGGCGTGATCGACTTCGGCGATGCGGTGCTGGCCCCTCTCGTGAACGATCCTGCGGTCGCCGCGGCCTATCGGAATGCGGATGCCGGGCATCCGCTTGAAACAGTCTCCGAGTTCATTGGCGGATACCATGCCGTCCTTCCGCTCGACGACGCCGAGTTCGAGATCCTATTCGACCTCGTGGCGACCCGCATGATACTGACGGTGCTGATCACCAGCTGGCGCGCCGCCATCCAGCCGGAGAACCGCGAATACATCCTGCGCAACGCGCCGTCGGCCTGGGCCGGGTTGGAGCGCTTCGCCGCCTTGGACCGCGCGGAAGCGCACGCCTATCTTCGTCGAAACAGCCGTCCGGAGTGACCGATGTCCATGATCAACGCCTATGACCCCGCCAAGGGGGCCGATGTGGCCGTACGCGAGCAGGAGATGATCGCCCGTCGCCAGCGCTTGCTTGGGCCGGCCTACCGGCTGTTCTATGCTAACCCGGTCCATGTGGTGCGCGGAGAGGGCGTGTGGCTGTATGATCCCGATGGCCGGGCTTATCTCGATGTCTACAACAATGTGGCGTCCGTCGGTCATTGCCACCCACGCGTCGTGGCCGCGCTGTCCAGGCAGGCGTCTATCCTCAACACGCATACCCGCTACCTCCACGACATGGTTCTCGACTATGCCGAGAAGCTTCTCGGCTATTTTCCCATCAAGAACCCGCAGGTGATGTTCACGTGCACCGGCAGCGAGGCGAACGATCTGGCCTTGCGGGTGGCGAAGACTCACACGGGCGGCACTGGGGTCGTCATCACCGACTTCGCCTATCACGGGGTCACGAGCGTTATCGCCGAGATGTCGCCCTCGCTCGGCGCCGGGATGCGCCTGGGAGATCACGTGCGCACCGTGCCGGCGCCGGACCATTATCGGTCGAACGGGCAGGATGTGGGCGCGGCCTTTGCGCAGCATGTTCGCGCCGTGATCGACGACATGAGGGCTCATGGCATCAAGCCCGCCGCGCTGATCGTCGACACGATCTTCTCGAGCGACGGCGTGTTCTCGGATCCGGCAGGCTTCCTGAAGCCGGCGGTCGAGGAGATCCGCAAAGCCGGCGGAATTTTCATCGCGGACGAGGTCCAGCCCGGCTTCGGCCGCACGGGCGACGCCATGTGGGGGTTCCAGCGCCATGGGGTGGTGCCCGATATCGTGACCCTCGGAAAGCCCATGGGCAACGGTCATCCCGTGGCCGGCATGGTGGCGAAACCTGAGATACTCGCCGAGTTCGGGAAGCGCGTGCGCTATTTCAACACCTTCGGCGGCAACCCCGTCTCCTCGGCGGTCGGCATCGCCGTGTTGGAGGCCATCGAACAGGAGGGACTGGTGGAGAATGCCCGCAGCGTGGGCGCCTATCTCCGGCAGGGCCTTCAGGACTTGGCGAACCGCCACCCGATCATCGGCGACGTGCGCGGGGCCGGTCTGTTCGTCGGCGTGGAATTGGTGCGGGATCGCGCCACGAAGGAGCCCGCCAC
Source organism: Microvirga sesbaniae (assembly GCF_025460805.1). Lineage (GTDB taxonomy): Bacteria > Pseudomonadota > Alphaproteobacteria > Rhizobiales > Beijerinckiaceae > Microvirga > Microvirga sesbaniae. The sequence continues at coordinate 54,307 of NZ_JAMXFJ010000023.1, forward strand.
GCAGGAGACGGCGGCCCTGGTGAACGGCCTACGCGAGCGGCGGGTGCTCATCAGCGCGACGGGACGTGCCGCGAACGGCCTGAAGATCCGCCCGCCGCTGGTCTTCTCGAAGGCGAACGCCGACCACTTCCTCTCGGCCATGGAGCAGACGCTCGAGCAAATGGCACTCTAGAGCATCGGACGTGAAAAGTGGATTCCACTTTTGGGATTGGATCCGATGCTCAACTCTTGGCTGGCGCATCGCTGACTGCGAAAAACCGGGCCCATTTTTTCGCACGATGCTCTAACGGAACCGATGGTGCAGCAGGCAGATAAACGATCGGCGACCGGCGGCAGGGCCGGTCGCCGCATGTACGATCAGACCGGTCCGTTCTTCAGGAGTTGCTCGCGGCCCAGGCGGAAGGCGGCCGCGCGGCGATGCCCTTCGAGGCCTTCGCTCTCGCTCTGGCGACAGGCAGGCGGCGCAACGGCCGCGACGCCGCGCTCGTCGAGCCATTGGTGGGTGCAAACCTTCACGTAGGAGCCGACCCAGAGGCCGCCCGTGTAGCGGCCGGCCCCCATGGTCGGCAGCGTGTGGTTGGTGCCGCAGCATTTGTCCGAATAAACCACACTGGAGAGTGGCCCGATGAACAGCGAGCCGTAGTTGCGCAGCTTTTTGGCGGTCGCATGCGGATCGCGCGTGTGCACCTGCAGGTGCTCGGCCGCGATAAAGTCCGAATAGGCGGTCATCGCCTCCTCGTCGGCGCAGACGGCGATCTCGCCGTAGTCGCGCCAGGCAGGGCCGGCAACATTCGCGGTGGAAAGGTTCTGAAGCTGGCGCTCGACTTGTGCGAGAGTGGCCTCGGCCAGTTCCCGGCTCGTGGTGATGAGGCCCACGCGCGTGCGGATGTCGTGCTCGGCCTGCGCCAGAAGGTCCACGGCGATCATTTCCGGATCGCCTGTCTCGTCGGCCAAAACGAAGATTTCGCTCGGCCCGGCGAGCTGGTCGATGCCCACGGGGCCGAACACTTGGCGCTTCGCCTCGTTGACGAAGGCGTTGCCGGGGCCGACGATCTTGTCGACGGCTGGCACCGTCTCCGTGCCATAGGCCATCGCGGCAATCGCCTGCGCACCGCCGATGCGGAAGATCCGGTCGGCGCCCGAGAGATGGCAGCCGGCGATCATGGCCGGGTGGGCCGTCGGCGGAAGGCAGGCGATGACCTCCTCGCATCCGGCGACTTTGGCGGGCACGATCGTCATGATCGGAGCGGACAGGAGCGGATAACGCCCGCCGGGCACGTAGGCGCCGACGGTTTTGATCGGGATCACGCGGTGCCCCAGATTGAGGCCGGGCAGGGCTTCGATCTCCAGGGGCAGGATGGTGCCGAGCTGCGCCTGGGCGAAGGCGCGGACGCGCTCGATGGCGAACTCCGTGTCCTGCCGGGTCTGCGGATCGAGGTTGCGCACGGCCTCGGCGCGCTCCTCGTCGGTGACTTCGAAAGCGGCCACATCCACCTTGTCGAACGCGTTGCCGTATTCCCGCACGGCCGCGTCCCCGCGCGTCCGCACGGCGCCGATGATGTCACGCACGGTGGCTTCGATCGCGCGATTGTCCGTATCGGCGTCGCGCTTCGGGGCTTTGAGATGTGTGACCTTCCCGGTCGGACTCGACATCGATCGTAACATTGTTTGTTCCTTTTGACGGGTCTCGACTCTCAATGATGTCGTGGAGCTTCTCAATTGGCCCCGACCCTCTTGTTCAGTATTCTAACCATGCCTAAGATGGTGGGAATGCAGCCTGCGGCCACGCCGGACTCTCATCGGGTTTGGACGGGGCGAGGCCCTCAGACGAGGAAGGGGTAGGCATGCCGAAGATCGGGACCCGGCTCAGAGAGCTTCGCCGCCGGCGGAACCTCGGAGTTCGTGAGGTGGCCTTGAGATCCGGCATCTCGCATTCCTCGATCTCGCTCATCGAGCGGGACCGCATGAGCCCGTCGGTCGACACGCTCAGCGCCATTCTGGATGCTCTCGGCACCACCCTGACGGGCTTCTTCTCGGACCTGAACTCCGCCGTGCGTCACTCGCCGTTCTACGGGGCCGATGAATGGGTCGAGATCGGCAAGGCGCAGACGATCTCGTACCGCATGTTGGGCATGAACCATCCCAACCGGCAGATCCTGATGCTGCATGAGACCTATGCCGTCGGAGCCGATACGGGAGAGCCGTTCTCCCATTCGGCGCAGGAAGCCGGAACGGTGCTGCACGGTGCCGTCGAGGTCACGGTGGGCGACGAATGCCGCGTGCTCAAGGCGGGCGACGGCTATTATTTCGACAGCCGCATGCCCCACCGTTTCCGGAACGTGGCCAACGAGCCGAGCACCGTTCTCAGCGCCGTCACGCCACCAACCTACTGACCTTCAAACCGACGGAGGCCAACCGGGTCGACGTTCAATATTTTCACCGCGACGGAGCCAAGCCGCTTCCAACTTCGACCGCGGATGTGCTTGCCTGCCGGGGGCGCCAATAACCAGAGAGGGACCCAAACATGACACTCGCCAAGAAACTGACGCTCGCCGCCTGCCTCGCGGCTCTTGTCGCGGGCGCGGCCGTCACATCGGCTCAGGCTCGCGATCTCACCGTCGTGTCCTGGGGCGGCAACTACCAGGACGCGCAGAAGAAGATCTATTTCGAGCCCTTCGCCAAGAAGACCGGCAAGCCCGTTCTCGACGAGAGCTGGGACGGAGGCATCGGCGTGATCGCGGCCAAGATCAAGGCCGGCGTGCCGAACTGGGACGTGGTGCAGGTCGAGTCCGAGGAACTCGCGCTCGGGTGCGCGGACGGCTATTACGAGAAGCTCGACTGGAGCAAGCTCGGTGGCAAGGACGCCTATCTTCCGGCCGCTGTCAACGATTGCGGCGTGGGCGCCATCGTATGGTCGACCGCCCTCAGCTATGACGCGGACCGCCTGAAGCAAGCTCCGCAATCATGGGCCGACTTCTGGGACACCAAGAAGTTCCCCGGCAAGCGCGGCTTCCGCCGTGGCCCGAAATACGCGCTCGAGTTCGCCCTGATGGCCGACGGCGTGCCTCCCGCCGACGTCTATAAGGTGCTGGGCACGCCTGAGGGCATCGATCGCGCGTTCAAGAAGCTCGACGAGTTGAAGCCGAACATCGTCTGGTGGGAATCGGGCGCTCAGCCGCTGCAACTCCTGGCCTCCGGCGAGGTGGTCATGACCACCGCCTATAACGGCCGCATCTCGGGCATCAACAAGACCGAAGGCAAGAACTTCAAGGTCGTGTGGCCGGGCAGCCTCTACGCCATCGACAGCTGGGTGATCATGAAGGGCAGCCCGAACAAGGACGCCGCGATGGACTTCATCGCCTTCGCGAACGTGCCGGAAAACCAGGTGAAGCTGCCGGAATACATCGCCTACGGCCTTCCGAACAAAGCGGCTGCAGCCGCCGTGCCGGCAAACCTGCAGAAGGACCTGCCGACCGCGCCTGAGAACCTGTCTGGCGCGGTGGCGCTCGACGCCGACTTCTGGATCGACAACATCGAGGAGCTTAACAAGCGCTTCAACGCTTGGCTCGCAAAGTAACGGCGAGACAATCCACGCAGACAGGAGCGGGCGACATGCGAGTTTCAGGGGCTCGATGCATCACTCCGCTCCTGGCGCGTAAAATCGGCCACCAAGTCGAGGGGGGGGGGGAAGGCCCCCCCCCGTACCGCCGGGGACGGCCCCTTGC
>NZ_JAMXFJ010000023.1:58041-74824 GCF_025460805.1 Microvirga sesbaniae
TCCCACCCCCCGCTCGGGGGCTCAAAACCCCCCCCCCCTGCGGGGGGGCGGGCCACCCCCCCCCCCCTCTTCCGCGCGGAGACGGCCATTGCCATTTTGGCCGAGCCGAGCGCACAGGATGCAGCACCCGCCAAGGTTTCACCTGCGGCAACCACGATCCAGGGCATAGCGAAATGCGACCTTTCATTCAGTTCGAGTCGGTCTCGAAAGCCTTCGGCAGTGTCACCGTGGTGAACGCGCTCGATCTCGCCATCGAAAAGGGCGAGTTCGTCAGTCTCCTGGGCCCGTCCGGATCCGGCAAGACCACGATCCTCATGATGCTGGCGGGATTCGAACGGCCGACACAGGGCGCAATCTATCTCGACGGAAAGCGCATCGATCACCTGCCGCCCTACCGCCGACAGATGGGCGTCGTGTTCCAGAACTATGCGCTTTTTCCGCATATGACCGTTGCCGAGAACGTTGCCTTCCCGCTCGAGATGCAGCGCGTGCCGCGCGCCGAGATCGCCCGGCGGGTCGAGCGCGCGCTCGACATGGTGAAGCTCAAGCCGTTGAAGGACAGACGGCCCTCACAGCTCTCGGGCGGCCAGCAGCAGCGCATCGCGCTCACGCGCGCCCTCGTGTTCGAGCCGAGCGTGATCCTCATGGACGAGCCGCTCGGCGCGCTCGACAAGCAGCTGCGCGAGCACATGCAGCTCGAAATCCGGGAGCTGCACAAGCGTCTCGGTCTCACCATCGTCTTCGTGACCCACGACCAGTCCGAGGCGCTCACGATGTCGGACCGTATCGCGGTGTTCAACGCCGGCCGTATCGAGCAGATCGACAATCCTCAGGTGATCTACGACACGCCGCGCACACGCTTCGTGGCGGAGTTCATCGGTGAGACCAACCTGATTGAGGCCAAGATCGCGAGCGTCGACAATCAGGTCGCCCGCCTCTCACTCGGCGCCGGCCTCAGCGCACGGGCGCATGCTGCGGGTGGCCTCTCGGCCGGGCAGACCGCATCCTTCTCGCTGCGTCCTGAGCGGATCCGTCTCGGGATGGCGCCGGAGGGGAGCAATGCGCTCGACATGACGATCACCGACTGTATCTATCACGGCGATCACATGCGGGTTCAACTCGCCCGTGACGATTTCAGCCTGGTGGCGCGGTGCGAGCGGCTGGCAGGGCATTGGACTGTCGGCGCGCCCGTCGTCGCCTCGTTCGATCCCCGCGACTGCACGGTGCTCGCCCAATGAAATCAGGTGTTCTCCGCGACCGGTCCGGCGCCCTGCTGCTGGTCTTGCCGGTCATCGTCTTCCTGGCCGTCTTCTTCCTGTGGCCCCTCTGGACGATGGTCACCGCCGCCTTCGTCGACGACGCGGTCAGCAAGGTTCTGCCGCGAACGGCGTCCAGTATCGTTTCCTGGGACGGCCAGGGCGTGCCCTCGCAAGCGACCCGCAAGGCACTCGTGCAGGATCTTTCGGCTGCCTCGGAGGAGCAGGCTCTGGGCGAGGCCGTGCGCCGGCTCAACAGCGCGGCATCGGGCTTCCGCACTCTGCTCGGGCGGACGATCCCCGCGGTCAAAGCCGCGCCCGATCCCGCGCAGGTGGATCTTGCCGCGGTCGATCCGCGCTGGAACGATACGCGCTTCTGGGTGGCGCTCAAGGAGGCGATGCCACCTTATACGGATCGCAACATCCTCGCGGCCCTCGACTTGAAGCGCGACGCGTCGGGAATCATCGTGGCCGAGGCTGCGGACGTCTCGGCACACCGCCTCATCATGCTGCGCACCCTTATGGTCGCCGCCATGGTGACGGTCGCCTGCGCGGTCATCGGGTTTCCCTACGCGATGCTTGCAGCCTCGCTGACCGGGTGGAAGCGGTCGGTTCTCCTGCTCGCGGTGGTCCTGCCGCTCTGGACATCGCTGCTCGTGCGCACGGCCGCCTGGTTCATCCTTCTGCAGAACGAGGGCCTCATCAACCGCGCGCTGCAGGCCATCGGGCTTATCGATTCCCCGCTGCCGTTGATCTTCAATCGGCTCGGCGTGGTGATCGCCATGACCCACGTGCTTCTGCCTTTCATGGTGCTGCCGATCTACAGCGTCATCCTCGGGATCCCGCGTAACCTCATGTCCGCCGCGCAGTCGATGGGGGCAGGGCCGATTCGGGCCTTCTGGCGCGTGCTGCTGCCCCTGAGCCTGCCAGGCCTTCTCTCGGGCTCGCTCCTCGTCTTCATGGTGGCCATCGGCTATTACATCACCCCGGCGCTGCTCGGCGGAGCGAACGATCAGATGATCAGTTCCGTCATCGCGTTCTACGCGACCGGCACGGCGAACTGGGGGCTGGCAGGCGCTCTCGGGTTGATCCTGCTCGTGGTCACCACCGTGCTCTATGCCATCTACGGGCGTTTCTCGACGTCCCAACAAGTGCCGGGAGCCTGAGGTCATGTTTCGGGCGCTCCAAGCCACCTTCGGAATCGCGGTCGTCGTCTTCCTGCTGATGCCGATCTTCGCCATCCTGCCGCTGGCGTTCACGTCCAGCGTGTTCCTCAACTATCCCATTCCCGCCTACTCGATGCGCTGGATGCACGAGCTTACCACGGCCGAAGTGTGGCGAACGTCCATCCTCAACAGCCTCATCATCGGCAGCGGCGCGACGGTGCTGGCGACCGTGCTCGGCACGCTGGCCTCCCTCGGGATGCGCAGAGGGGCATTGCCGATGGCCGGCCTGCTGCGCACCATGTTTCTGCTCCCGATGGTGGTGCCGGCTGTCGTCCTTGGCGTCGGCATGCAGATCTTCCTCGTTCGGCTCGGGCTTGCGAGCACCTATCTCGGGGTCATCATCGCGCATGCGGTTCTGTGCATTCCCTTCGTGATCGTCAGCGTCTCGGCTGCCCTGCAGGGAATCGACCCCACGATCGAGCGCGCGGCGAGCAGCCTGGGGGCCCGGCCCGTCACGGTGTTCCGGCGCGTGACCCTGCCGCTGGCCATCCCGGGTGTGGTGTCGGGCGCGATCTTCGCCTTCGCCACCTCCCTCGACGAGGTCGTGCTGACCCTGTTCGTGGCGGGCCCGAACCAGAGGACGCTGGCGCGGCAGATGTTCTCCAGCATCCGTGAGAATATCAGCCCAACGGTCGCCGCGGCGGCGCTTCTCCTCATCGTCGGTACGCTGTGCCTCGGCGGGCTCGGCGCGCTGCTGCGCTGGCGGCAGGGCCGCAAGACGGCAGCCGCGGCCGCATAGGAAGTGGCCGCTTCGGTGCTCTCCTCGCAAGAGGAAGCTTTGGGGCATATTCATGCGCGCGCCGACCGCGCGGAAGAAAACCGCGCCCGTCGGGTGAGACGGGCGCGGTTGGCAGGTCGCCTTACTGACGCTTGCCCACCACTTCGGTGAGGGCCGCCTCGAAGATGTCGAGGCCCTCGTCCACCTGCTCCATCGGGATGGTGAGCGGGGCGAGGAGACGCACGATGTTCGCATCGACGCCGCAGGAAAGAAGGATGAGCCCCTTGTCCTGCGCGTTGGCAATGAGCGCAGTGACGATGTCGGCGTCGGGCTTGCGGCTGTCGCGGTCCTTCACGAACTCGACCGCCACCATGGCCCCGAGGTTGCGCACGTCGCCGATGCACGAGAACGAGTTGCGGCGCGCCAGTTCTTCGAAACGGTTGCGCATGCGCGTACCGATCTCGGTGGCGCGGGCGCAAAGGTCTTCGCTCTCGATCACGTCGAGCACCGCATTCGCGGCCGCGAGGCCGATGGGGCTGCCGGCATAGGTGCCGCCGAGGCCGCCGGGATCGGCCGCGTCCATGATCTCCGCGCGTCCGGTGACGGCCGAGAGCGGGAAGCCGCCGCCGAGGCCCTTCGCCATCGTGATCAGGTCGGGCACCACGTCGGCGTGCTGGATGGCGAACATCCGGCCTGTGCGGGCGATGCCGGTCTGGATCTCGTCGGCGATCAGGAGGATGCCGTGTTCGTCGCAGATGGCCCGGAGTTCCTGAAGAAACTCGAACGGCGCGATGTTGAAGCCGCCTTCGCCCTGCACCGGCTCGACGATAATGGCCGCGACGCGCGCGGGCTCCACGTCGTTCAGGAAGATCTGTCGCAGGCCCTCCAAAGCCTTGGCCGTGTCGATGCCGTGGGACTTCTTCGGGAACGGCGCATGGTAGACCTCGGCCGGGAAGGGGCCGAAGCCCTTCTTGTAGGGAGAGACCTTGCCGGTGAGCGCCATGGTCATCATGGTGCGACCGTGGAACCCGCCGCCGAATGCGATGATGGCGGAGCGGCCAGTGAACCGGCGCGCGACCTTCACGGCGTTCTCCACCGCCTCGGCACCTGTGGTGACGAACATTGTCTTCTTGGCGAAGTCGCCCGGAGCCGCCGCGTTCAGGCGTTCGGCCAAGCGAATGTAGGTTTCGTAGGGCGCTACGTTGAAGCACGTATGGGTGAACGCTTCCGTCTGCTGGGCCACGGCCGCCATCACGGCCGGGTGGCGGTGGCCGGTGTTGAGCACCGCGATGCCAGCCGCAAAGTCGATGTAGCGCTTGCCTTCGATATCCCACAGCTCTGCGTTCTGCGCGCGGGCAGCATAGAGCGTTTTGGTCGAGATGCCTCTGGGCACGGCGGCCTTGTGACGGTCGGCAAGAGCCATTGTTGCGCTCATCGCGGATCTCCGATTATTCATGCGCTGGCAGGGAACCTATGCTACCACCCTTGCTCAAAATATTGAGCAGGGCAAGGGGAAACCGTCTGAAACCCGGGTGAGACAATGGACTTTGACGTTGGCGCAAGACTGAAGGAGATTCGACTGGCAGCGGGGCTCTCTCAGAGAGAACTGGCCGAGCGCTCCGGAGTAACCCATGGCCTCATTTCCATGATCGAGCAGAACAAGAGCAGCCCGTCCGTCGCCTCTCTGCGCAAGATCCTGGGCGGGGTCTCCATGACGATGGCAGGGTTCTTCCACGAGGAGACGAAAGCACGCGACAAGGTTTTTTTCGGCGCTCATGAGCTGATCGACCTGACATCCCGCCTTTCCAGCCACACGGGACAGGACCACAGCCGGCTGAACTTCCGCCAAGTGGGTGATGCGCAGGCCCACGACCTGCAGATCCTTCATGAGCGCTACGAGCCTGGGGCTGATACCGGCACGACCATGCTCGAGCATAACTCGCGTGAGGGAGGCATCGTCATCGAAGGGGAACTCGAAGTTACAGTGGGCGACCAGGTTCAGGTGCTCCGCTCGGGCGACGCCTACCTTTTCGATAGCCGGATCCCGCACCGGTTCCGCAATCCTGGGACCAGTGACTGCATCGTCGTGAGTGCCTGCACCCCTCCCTACTTGTGATACTTGTGATGGGGCAGGGCGGCCCGAGGTGTTTGGACATTCTTCCCATGGCCCAACGGTGTGGCGTTGGCCGCAGATACGGGTGCTGCCTCACTCGCCCCTGCTGGGCGATTTCAACCAGAACATGAAGTGCTGCTCTAGATCAGTGGCTTGCCTGAGCTTCCCAAGCTGGGTCTCGTGGGTTCGATTCCCATCGCCCGCTCCAAATAAAGCCCTGCGACCGCAGGGCTCTTTCGTGTCGGGGCTCTATCTGGCCGGGCCCGCCCGGAGAGCGCGGGCATTTGCGCCGGATATCCGCCGAGCAGGGCTTCCCCTCCAGGATAGGTTCAGCTCAGGTTCAGCTCAACGTGGCGACGCTCATGTCTCCCTGCTCGGAGAGGCGCGGGCCGAACTGGGAGGTGCTGACCGTGGCCCGGCCGGTGATGAGCTCGGCGCAGCGGCTTCCCATCATCATGGCGGGGGCATTGGTGTTGCCCGCGTTGATGTTGGGCATGGCCGAGAGGTCGCAGACGCGCAGGTTGTCGATGCCGCGGACGCGGAGCCTGGAATCGAGCACGGCCATCGGATCGCTCGCCGTGCCCATCCGGCATGTCCCGCTCGGGTGATAGTTCGTCTTCACGAAGCGCCGGCAGTGCTTCATGATCGCCTCGTCGCTGAGGTCATTCGGATCGGGGATCGAGACGCGCTCGATCCGCTCCTTCAGCGGAGAGGTCTCGAAGGCCCGGATGAAGAAGCGCTGGCCGTCGATCATCGCCCGGACGTCGTCCGGATGCTTCAGCAGATTGGGCGAGACCAGCGGCATGTCGTCCGGATCGGCGGAGCGCAGGCGGACATAGCCACGGGATTTCGGCTTCACCACCACGGTCGTGATCGTCAGCCCGTAGGTGTCGTCCACAAGACCGAGCGTGTCGCGGTCGAGATAGATGATCGGCACGCAGAAGGCCTGGATGGTGGGCTCGGCATTCGGGTCGGCCGGATTGACGAAGGCGCCCGCCTCGACGCCCGCCGAGAGGATCGGGCCCGAGCCGAAGAGCCGGAAGTGGATGCCGTTGAGGAGCATCCGCCACCCGACGCCCTGCTTGTAGTAGCCGTAGGGCCCGTTCGCCTTCGCAATCAGCGGCACCTCCGGATGGTCGATCAGGTTCTCCCCGATGCCCGGCAGGTCGGCGATGCAGGCGATCCCGTGCTCCCGCAGCTGATCGGCAGGGCCGATCCCGGACAGCATGAGGAGCTGCGGCGTGACGAGCGCCCCGGAGGCGACGATCACCTCGCCGTCCGCATGGACCGTGTGATCCATGCCCTTGGCGTCCCGATAGGTGACGCCCACGGCGCGGCCGTTCTCGATCTCGATCCGGCGCACCCGCGACTGGAGGCGGATGACGAGGTTCGGGTTATCCGCGAGCGGCGCCAGGAAGGCATAAGCCGCACTGCTGCGCCGGCCGCGCCGGTTCATGAACTGGTAGAACCCGACGCCCCGCTGGGTCGGTCCGTTGAAGTCCGGGCTGAACGGCTCGCCCAGGGCCTGCACGGCCTGGACGAACCAGCGCGACATGTCGTTGATGTGGCCGGGATCGGAGACGAGCAGCGGCCCGTCCGCCTCGTGCAGCTCGTTGTAGAGCCGGTTGTTCCCCTCCATGGTGCGGAAATGGGGCAGGACGTCGGCCCAGCTCCAGCCGGGATAATCGTTCTCCCCGTGCAGGATGTGGTGCCACTCGTCGTAGTCGGACGGACGGCCGCGCATGTAGACCTGCGCGTTGACCGAGGAGCCGCCGCCGAGGACGTTCGCCTGCGGAATATCGTGGACCCGGCCGTCGAGATGCTCCTGCGGGACCGTGTGGTGATACCGCATGTACTTGCTGCCGTTGATCATCTTGAAGATGCCCGGAGGCATGTCGAGGAGCGGATGGCGGTGCGAGTATCCGCCTTCCAGCAGCAGCACGCGTCGGCCCTCGTTGACCAGGCGCGCGGCCGCCACCGAACCCGAGGAGCCGCCGCCGACGACGATGTGGTCGAAATGCTCTTTCATGGAGACACCTGTTTCCTGCCGACCCACCGGGTGGGTTCAGCCCCTGATCGTTTCGAGGCCCTTCCAGTCGAACGCGATCCCGTGGCCGGGTCGATCCGGCGCCAGGGCGAATCCGTCCTGGATCGCGAGCGGCTCGGCGATGTAGCGCTCGAGCCCGAAGCCGTGCGCTTCGAGATAGGAACGGTTCGGACACGCCGCGAGAAGGTGCACGGTCACGTCATGGGCGCCGTGGCTGGTGACCGGCAGGTTGAAGGCCTCCGCCAGGTGGGCGATCTTCATGAACGGAGTGACGCCGCCGCAATTGGTGACGTCCGGCTCCGGATAGGTCACGCCGCCACCAGCCACGTAGAGCTTGAACTCCCAGAGCGTGCGCAGGTTCTCGCCCGCGGCGATCGGCAGCCCGCCCTCGCGCACGATGCGGGCGTGGCCCGCCGGGTCGTCCGGGATGGTCGGCTCCTCGAGCCAGGTCAGGTCGAAGGGCTGAAGAGCCCGCGCGGCCCGGATGGCGCCGTCGACGCTCCACTTCATGTTGGCGTCGGCCATCAGCGGGAAGCCGGCGCCCAGATGCTCGCGCATGGCGCCGACGCGCTCCACGTCCTCGAACAGGTTGGCGCGGCCCACCTTCATCTTGATGGCGCGAAAACCCTTGCCGAGATTGTCGTCGGTCTGGCGCAGGAGCTTGTCGAGGGGCAGTTCGAGGTCGATGCCCCCCGCATAGCAGGGCACCTTGGCGTCGAAGCCGCCGAGGGCCTTCCACAGCGGGAGATTGGCGCGCTTCGCCTTGAGGTCCCACAGGGCCATGTCGAAGGCCGACAGCGCCAGGACGGTCGGGCCGCCGCGGCCGCCGTAATGGAGCGCCCACCAGGCCTTGTGCCAGAGGCGCTCGATCTCGTCGGCCTCTTCCCCGTCCATGATCTCAGTCAGTTCGCGGGCGAGGACCGCGTCGATGGCGGCGCCGTTGCGCCCGACCGTGAAGGTGTAGCCGACACCCTCCGCCCCGTCGGCGTCGCGGATGCGCACCGTGTTGAGCTCGAAGGCGCGCATCTCGCCATGCATGGAATCGGTCAGCACGGTCGGCAGCGGGATGCGATAGAAGCCGGGTTCGATGGAAGTGATGCGGGGCATGGTCGTCCTTCGTTCGCTGTGGTGTCGAATGCGGGCCCGGCCCTAGGCGGCCTCTTCCGTGCGCATGCTCAGGCGTGCCTGGATGGCGACGACGAGCAGCAGGAACGCGCCGCGGATGACCGACTGCCAGTAGGCCGAGAGGCTGATCCAGCCGAGGCCGTTCTCGAAGTTCAGGATGTTGAAGATGAGCCCGAGCAGGAGCACGCCCGCCAGCGTGGACCCGACGGAGCCGACGCCGCCGGTCAGGAGCGTGCCGCCCACGACCACGGCCGCGATGGCGAAAAGCTCCCAGCCGACGCCCTCGATGGGCTGGCCCGCCCCGAACTGGGCCGCCAGGATGACGCCGGCGAGGCCCGCGAGGCCGCCGCTGGCGAGGTACACGAGCGCCTTCACCCGGTTCGCGGGCAATCCCATGAGCCGCGCCGCGTCCTCGTTCCCGCCGATGGCGAGCACGGTGCGCCCGAAGGAGGTGAGATTGAGGATGAGGGAGCCGGCGAGATAGGCAAGCAGGACGATCCAGGCCGGGATCGGAAATCCGAGGAGATCGCCCTGGCCGAGTTCGGTGAAGCCCGATTCATAGGATACGGAGACGGACTGGTTTTCCGCGAGCAGCAGCGCGCAGCCGCTCGCCGCCAGCATCGTGGCGAGCGTCGCGATGAAGGGCAGGATGCTGAGCCGGGTGATGATGAACGCGTTGCATGCGCCGACGGCCAGTCCGGCAGCCAGCCCGCCGAGCAGGCCCGGCAGGACGCCATAGGGGGAGAGCAGGGCAGCCACGACGCTGCCCAGAGCAGCCGTCGACCCGACCGAGAGATCAATCCCGCCCGTGATGATGACGAAGCACATCCCGAGGGCGACCAGCGCGAACATGCTGTTGTAGCGCAGGACCGACAGCACGTTGAACGCGCCGAGGAAGTTTTCATACCGGAGCCAGCCGAACACGATGAGCGCAAGCAGAGCCAACAGCACCCCGTAGCGGCCGATGCCCTGGAAGATCTTGAGGGAGGTTGTGTTCATCGGCGACCTCAGCGATGGCTCTGCCGCTGCAGCCAGACGGCCAGGACGATGATGACGGCCTTCGCCACGAGGGCGGCCGCATCCGGAACGCCGTTGGCGAGCAGCGTGTAGCGCACGAGCTGGATGATGAGCGCGCCGACCAGGGTGCCGAGCACGGTGGCCCGCCCCCCGGTGAGCAGCGTGCCGCCGACGGCCACGGCCGCGATGGCGTCGAGCTCCATGCCGAGACCGACGAGATTGGCATCGGCCGCGGAGTTGCGGGCGATCACGATGAGGCCTGCGATCCCGGACAGGAGCCCGCTGATCAGGTAGACCCGCTGCTTCACGGACGTCACGGGAATGCCGGCGAGCCGGGCGGCACGCTCGTTGCCGCCGATGGCCAGAATCTGCCGGCCGAAGACGGTGCGCCTGAGCATCCATGCGGCCGCCGCCACGATGGCGACCATCAGGACGGCCTGGAAGGGAATGCCGGCGATCCGGCCCAGGCCGATGAACTGGAAGCTCGGGAGGTTGAAGACCTGCAGGTTGCCGTTGGTGAAGACCTGGGCGATGCCGCGCCCGGCGATGAACAGAACGAGGGTCGCGATGATCGGCTGGATCCGCAGGCGCGTCACCAGCCAGCCGTTGAACCATCCGAGGGCTGCCGTTACCAGAACAGGCACAGTGAAGGCCAGCGCGATGCCGACGGCCGGGTGAGGGAGGGGAAAGAGCTTGCCGAGGAAGATCAGCGGCGCCAGCGCGCCGGCGATCGCCATGAGGGCGCCGACCGAGAGATCGATGCCGCCGGTTGCGATGACGAGCGTCATGCCGACGCCGACGATCACGATGGTGCAGACCTGGGTGAGGTTGACGTTGAGCGTCTGCCAGGTGGCGAAGTTGGGCGTGATGGCGAGGTTGACGAGGATCAGGAGCGCCAGGGCGATCCAGGCTCCATGGCGCGTCAGCAGGGTCTTCATGTCGAGCCGAGGAGCCCTTTGTGCCGGAGGCAGGGTCGTGGCGGTCTCAGCCATGGACGGTCTCCCGGAGGCTCTCGTTTCCATGAGCCATGGCGGCCATGACGTTCTGCTCGGTCACGGCATCGCCTTTCAGCTCCGCGGCCGTGTGGCCGTCGCGCAGAACGAAGATGCGGCTTGCCGCCTCGACCACCTCCTCGAGTTCAGACGAGATCATCAGAACGCCGAGTCCCTGGCCGGCCAGTTCCCGGATCAGGCTGAGGATCTCGGCCTTGGCGCCCACGTCGATGCCTCGGGTCGGCTCGTCGAGAATGAGGAGCCGGGGGTTCATGCAGAGCCAGCGCGCCAGCAGCACCTTCTGCTGGTTGCCGCCAGAGAGTTCGCGGATCCGCTGTTCCGGTCCGGCGCAGCGAATGCCCAATCGCTTGATGAAGCGGTCGACGATCTCCCGGCTGCGGGTCTCGTCCACGATGCCGCGTCGCGACAGGTCCGGCATGAGGGCGAGCGTCAGGTTCTCGCGCACCGACATGTCGGGAATGATGCCTTCGAGCTTGCGATCTTCCGAACAGAAGCCCATGCCGGCCCTGATGGCGTCCGACGGGGCCGCGATGGCATTCTCCCGTCCGGCGAAAGCGATCGTGCCGGAATCCGGCCTGTCGGCTCCGTAGACGGCACGGACGGATTCGGTTCTGCCCGCGCCGAGCAGTCCGGCGAGGCCCACGATCTCGCCGGAGCGAACCTCGAAGCTGACGTCGCGGACCTTGCGCCCTGCGGCGAGGTTTCGAACCTGGAGAACGGGCGTGCGAGCATCGGCGTCCGATGGGTCCGCAGCGTGCGGCGCCTGCAGGACCTGCGTCAGTTCGCGGCCCAGCATGGAGGTGACGAGATCGAGCCGGGACAGACTGGTCATCGGCGCGACCTGCACGGTGCGGCCGTCGCGCATGATCGTGACGCGGTCGCAGACGGCGTAGAGCTCGTCGAGCTTGTGGCTCACGAAGATCACCGAGACTCCGGCTGCCTTGAGCTGGCGGATCACGTCGAACAGGACCTGAACCTCGCGCTCGTCGAGGGAGGAGGTGGGCTCGTCCATGATGACGAGCTTGGCATCGAATCCGATCGCCCGGGCGATGGCGACCATCTGCTGCACGGCGGTCGGGTAAGCCATGAGCGGACGGCGGACATCGATGGCGATGTTGAAGCGCGCGAGAAGGGCGCGGGCCTCCCCGTGCATGGCGGGCCAGTCGAGCAGGCCGAAGCGCCGCTTCTCGCGGCCGAGGCAGATGTTCTCGGTCACGGACCGGTAGGGCACCAGGTTGATCTCCTGGTAGATCGTGCTGATGCCGGCCTTCTGGGCTTCCTGCGGAGAAGAGAACTCGACGGGTTTTCCGTCGAACAGGATCTCGCCGGCATCCTTCCGATAGTAGCCGGTGAGGATCTTGATCATCGTCGACTTGCCGGCGCCGTTCTGGCCGATCAGCGCATGAACCTCGCCCTTTTCGACCACGAGTTCGGCCGCGCGCAGGGCCGGGATGCCGGCGAAGCGCTTGTCGATGCCGTGCATGGTGAGGAGCGGCGCCATGAAAGCTCCGGTGAGGGGTTCAGCCAAACAGGAAAGGCGCTGCCTGCCTGCGCAGGCAGCGCCGGGCGTTCAGTATGCGTCGGAGATGAGCTGGGCCGCGTTCGACTTGTCGAAGAAGCGGTCGGTGTTCACCACCCAGGGCTTGATCTGCTCGCCTTTGGCATAGCGTGCCAGGGTCTCGAAGGCCTTCGGGCCGAACTTCGGATTGCACTCGACGGTGGCCAGCATCTTGCCGTCGATGATGGCCTGCAGCGCATCGCGCGTGCCGTCGACGGACACGACGATCACGTCCTTGCCCGGCTTCTTGCCGGCCGCCTCGAGGGCCGCAATGGCGCCGATGGCCATCTCGTCGTTGTGCGCATAGATGGCGGTCGCGTCCGGATGGGCCTGCAGCAGGGTCTCGGCGACCTGGCGCCCCTTGTCGCGGGCGAAGTCGCCCGATTGGGACGCCACGATCTTCATGCCGGAATGCGCCTTGATGTAGTCCTCGAAGCCCTTGCGCCGATCGTTGGCCGGCGAGGAGCCCGTGGTGCCTTCGAGCTGGATGATCTTGGCCTTTCCGTCCACGGCCTTGGTCAGGGCCTCCGCGGCGCGCTTGCCTTCGTCGACGAAGTCCGAGCCGATGAAGGTGACGTAGTCCTTGCCCGCCTTGGCGAGGCTCTGGTCCACGTTGCGGTCGAGCAGGATGACCGGGATGCCGGCCTTCTTGGCGGCCATCACGGCTGGGATGAGGGGCTTCTCCTCGCGCGGGGCGAGGAAGATCAGGTCGACGCCCTGGGCGATCATCGAGTTGACGTCGGCGACCTGCTTGGCGGCGGAACCGGCGGCGTCCGTGTAGACCAGCTGGTGTCCGAGCTTCGCGGCTTCGGCCTTCATGCTTTCCGTCTGCGCGATGCGCCATGGATTGTTCGACTCGGTCTGGGCGAAGCCGACCTTGTACTTGTCCTTCTGCTTCAGCTTGGGCAGCTCCTGCGCGGATACGCCGCCCAATCCCAGGCCGATGGCGGCCACGCCTGTCGCGAGGGCCAGGAAAGTTCTTCTGAGCATTCTTTTCCTCCATGATGTTTTTTCGCCCCATTGCCGGGGTTCTGTGTATTGCCGCAGCCGGTCACGGCTGCAGGTCGTCACCAGCGGACGTAGGTGGTCTGCTTCCGCAGGTATCCGTCGAAACCGTACTTGCCGTCCTCTCCGCCGAGGCCCGAATGCTTCCAGCCCGTGTGGAAGCCCTGGACGAGCTCCCCGCACGGGCGGTTGACGTAGAGCTCGCCGAAGGAAAGCTCCCGGGACAGGCGCATGACCCGGCGCAGGTCGTTCGTATAGATATAGGCCGAGAGGCCGTAGCTCGTGTCGTTGGCGAAGCTCAGGGCCTGCTCGAAGCTGTCGACCGTCATGACGGGCGCCACGGGGCCGAAGATCTCCCGCTGCATGACCGGCGCCCGGTTGCTGTCGACCCGCAGGACGGTGGGCTCGAACCAATGTCCCCTGGCGAACGCGCCCTCGGTCAGCCGGTGCCCTCCGGCGAGCACCTCGGCGCCGGCCGCCATGGCCTCGTTGACGATCTGCTCGACCTTGTCGACCTCGGGCCGGTTCACCTTGGGGCCCATGTCGGGATTCGTCATGGGATCGGCGAGCCTGAGCGCCTTCACGCGCGAGACGAACTTGTCCAGGAAGGGTTCGGCGATGGCCTTGTGCAGATACATGCGCTCGTTGCAGGTGCAGATCTGCCCGCAATTGGTGAAGCGCGAGATGATCGCAGCCTCGACGGCCGCGTCGATGTCGGCATCCTCGAGAACGATGAAGGGCGCCTTCCCACCCAGTTCCAGCCGGATGACCTTCAGGTCCTGAGCGCCCGCGGCATAGATCTCCCGTCCCGCCCGCACGCTGCCCGTCATGGTCACGAGGTCGGTCAGAGGCGAACGGACGAGGGCGTCGCCGATGGATCGTCCGTCGCCGGTGACCACGTTGAGCACGCCTTTCGGCAGCCCGACCTCATGGGCCAGCCTGGCGATCTCGATGGCCGACAGAGGGGTGGATTCGTGGCCCTTCACCACGATGGTGTTGCCGGCCACGAGGGCAGGGCCGATCTTGCGGGCCGCCAGAGCCGCCGGATAGTTCCAGGCCGTCAGGCCGACGACCACCCCGAAGGGCACGCGGCGGATCCAGACATCCTCGTTCGGATGATCCGACGGCAGAAGGTCGCCCTCGATGCGACGGGCGTTCTCGGCCGCGTAGGTGAGAAACGTCACGACGGCGTCGATCTCGCCCTCGGCCTGGTTCAGTGGCTTTCCCTGCTCAAGCACCACGATGCGCGCAAGACGCGACTTCTCGCGGCGGACGGCCGCCGCCAGGTCGGACACGTAGCCCGCCCGCACGATGGGCGGGAGAGCCGCCCAGGCCGGCTGGGCCCGTTTGGCCGCCTCCAGGGCGGCCGTCGCATCCTCGACCGAGCCGACCGGCACGGTGGCAAAGACGGACTCGTCGGCAGGGTTTTCCACCTCGAGGCGGCCTGGCGCATGGCCGTTGGTCCAGGCGCCGTCGATATACATCTGGTAATGGGTCGGGGCGTCGGCGTGGCGGGCGGATGGGGGAGCGGTCATCGCATGCTCCCGACAAAAGAGGTTGCTTGAGGGGCGCAGGCGAAGCCTTGCCCTGTCGTGCCTGCAAATGGCGTCACTCGTGTTTCCTCCGAGTTTGCTCAGGCTGAGCAACGTCACACCAAACGTCGCTTGATGAATCTATTTGGTATGACCGAAACAAGGATGGAGCAGCGGAATGTTGCCTGTCAAGGGAATAGCGTTGCGCTAAATGACCTAATCCCGTGCCAGAGGCTGGCGTTTGGTCCGACCATATGTTAGCCGAAGGGGAGCGCCGCAACCTCATCGAAGGCTTGGAGGCGTGGAGGATCCGGTGAGGAGTGACATGGTTCGTGACGCGGAGCTGCTTGCCAAGGATTCGATCGGACGCCGGTCGGACGCGGTTGCGGAAGCGCTCATGCGGATGATTCAGGCAGGCGATCTTCAGGAGGGCGACCGCCTGCCCGCCGAACGGGACCTGATGCTCCGGTATGGGGTGAGCCGGTCGGCGGTCCGGGAGGCCATCCTGGCTCTGGCCAATCGCGGGCTCCTCTTGACCCGTCTCGGGCATCGCCCGATCGTCTGCAAGCCTGATTACGAGATCGCGATCGACAGGGTCGGCAATCTGGTCGGGCACCTCGTGGTGGAGCGGAACGGGGTCTGGAACCTGTTCGAGTCCCGCATCTTCTTCGAGGCGGCCCTGGCCCGCTGGGCTGCCAGCCACGCCAAGCGTGACGACATCGAGGAGCTTCGCGGCGCGCTGGAGGCCAATCGGCTGGCCATCGGCCATTCGCTGCCCTTCGACGAAACCGACGCGGCCTTCCATGCGGTGCTCTACCGGATCCCCGGCAATCCCATCTACCCGGCCGTGCACAAGGCCTACGTGGAGTGGCTCGTCCAGCACTGGCGCTCCATGAAGCGCGGGGCCGACATCGATCGGATGAACCATGCCGGGCACGAGGCGATCTTCGAGGCCATTGCGGCCCGAGACCCGGACGGCGCGGAGGAGGCGCTGCGCCGCCACCTCGTTGCGGCCTGGGAGTTCGTGCGATCGACATTCGCCTCCGATCGCCGCGGGCGTGGCCAGTCACCGCTCGGAGAGGCGTGAGCCGCGGATCCGCACGACAGGCCGGGCTCTCGGCTCGCCAGGAAGCGGACATGTTCCGATCAAGGTCTTCGATCAAGGTCCCGGGCCTCCACCCGTTCGAGCGGAGGTTCGGGTAGGGGATATGGCGCCGGGCTCCGACGTCTCCCAGGGTCCACTTGCGCAGGCGGGCCGCCTCGCAGGGGCCTCTCCATTCCACGCGCTTTGTCCGAGCTTCGTCCTGGCCGCGACCGCGGGTGGCTTCCCGCTGCATTGCCGTGCTCCGTATCCACGGCCTGAATCCGGACGCCATGCCGGCCAGGGGAGGGGCGAGATCCGGCATGTCCAAGCGGTGCCTCATGGGTTCGAGCCCTACCGTCCACCGCCGGTCACCCCACGGAGAACGTTCACCCTTTCAGGTGCCGTCACTCCAAGGACGTGTCCCGGTTCGGACAGATCGACATCGTCTCGGACAAGCCGGGAGTTGACAAACGATCGGGGAATCGACATATCCGCAGCCCCGCCGGAACGTGGTTCGGGCGAGCTTCACTCCCAGACGACGCCGACGCGGCCGAGATCCTCGGATCTTGCCTGCCGTCCGGGTCTCGATCGCGGTCTGTTAAGGTCCCGATCAACGGCAAGAGCCATGGACGCCAATATATGGCATGTCTCCAGGGCTCCTCTGACGAAATGGAGAAGCATCCGGGTTGATCTGATCGATCCGGATGATGTCAACGCAGAAGCGAATACGCTTTTGTGAACGACGGAGCTTGTCTGAATACTTTCGCTGGGTTGGTGAGCGCCGCTTTCGAGAAAAATTCTTCGAAAAAGGTGTTGACCTAGGGAAGGGGTTCGGTTAGAACAACTTCATCGGCGGCGGGGTTCTTCGGGCCTCTTCTGCTTCGGACTTCAAGGCCTGGTTGGCCCGCAAGGGTGATCGGGATGCTTGGGGTTCTCTGGCGTCTTTCGGGCGCCGGGATTTTTGCTCTTTGACATTGTTGAGAGGGAAGAGAAGCGTAGGCGGCGGTGTCCTTGCGCCGGCCCTTATGGGGCTGGATGGAATGAACATCGACCAGTCTTACGCTTTGGTGAGTACACCGCTTCAGGGAA
>NZ_JAMXFJ010000024.1 GCF_025460805.1 Microvirga sesbaniae
GGCAGGTGGACCGCATCCGGTCGCGGGTCGCCATGGTGTTCCAGAGCTTCAATCTCTGGTCCCACATGACCATCCTGGAGAACGTCATCGAGGCGCCCGTGCACGTGCAGAAGCGCCCGAAGGCCGAGTGCATCGCCGAGGCCGAAGAGCTGCTGAAGAAGGTCGGCATCGTCGACAAGCGCAACCAGTATCCGTCCCACCTCTCCGGCGGTCAGCAGCAGCGCGCCGCCATCGCCCGCGCGCTCGCCATGCACCCCAAGGTGATGCTGTTCGACGAGCCGACCTCGGCGCTCGATCCGGAGCTGGTGGGCGAGGTCCTGCGCGTCATGCGCTCGCTCGCCGAGGAGGGCCGCACCATGCTGGTCGTCACGCACGAGATGGGCTTCGCCCGCGACGTATCGAACCGGGTGGTGTTCCTGCACAAGGGCGTCGTCGAGGAGAACGGTGCGTCGGCCGAGGTCTTCGGCGCTCCGAAATCCGAGCGCTTCAAGCAGTTCATCTCGAGCCATCGATAGACCGTAGTTGGCTCAAAGGGCGTCAGGGAAGGCGGCCTTCGTGCCTGCGCCTCAGGAGATCACGTTCCTGACGAAGCGAACCCGGACCTGCCCCAGATTCTCATAAGAATAGACCTGGGCCGTACCGTACACTGCGTAGGAGCCCGCCGGATAGTCCTTCGGCTGCCCTGAGAGAGTAAGGCGGAGAACTCCTTCGACCACATAGATCGACTCGTGCCAGCCCTCGGGATCCGGTTCGGCATCGTAGCGCTCGCCCGGCCCCAGGGACCAGAGCCACATCTGCGACTCGACCGAGGCTGGAGCCGAGCACAGCAGGACCGCTGAGCTCTCGGGAGACACACCACGCCAGGTGACCTCGTTGATGTCGGAACGGGACTCGCGCGTCGGGTCGCGGACAAGGTCGGCGAACCCAACACCGATGGCCGCTGCCAGCTTGTCGAGGCCGGACAGGCTGATATTGGCGTCGCCCGACTCGACGGAGACGATCGTGCGTCTGCTGATCCCGGAAGCCTGGGCAAGCGCGGTCTGGCTGAGGCCCACTGACTGGCGCAGGCGTCGCAGGTTCTCGGAGACATGTTCCAGGACAGTGCTGGGGGCTGGATTGTGCAATATTCTGCTCACTGTGCTTGACTGCGCAATATCTTGCGCATAGGGTCCGGTCAAATCAAGCAGGATTCCGGTTCAACGGCTCGGTGCGCGCGTCGCACTGGCGAGCGCGATCGAGAAGGCTTGCCCGACGCTCCGCACGGACGGTCGGCTGGAGAATGAGAATGCTGACACCTGTTACCTTCGACGAGGGTGCGATCGAGCGGGTTCTGCCTGATATCGATATCCGTGGCGCACTCGAGAACATGTTCCGTGCCCTGGCCGACGGCAAGGCCACCCAACCTCCGCAGACCCTGAGCCTGTTCCCGAACGGTGCCGGTGATTTCATCACCTATCTCGGCGTCCTGGCAGATGAGAAGGTCTTCGGCGCCAAGCTGTCTCCTTACATCCCCGGCGATGGGACTGCCCTCGTAACGGCCTGGACGCTGCTCATGTCGATGGAAACCGGGCAGCCATTGCTGCTGTGCGATTCCAAGCGGTTGACCACTGAGCGCACGGCGGCGACCACAGTGATCGCGGCCGACCTCCTGGCCCGAGACGATGCGAGGGTGCTGACGATCATCGGAACGGGCGCTGTCGGCCTGGCGCACCTGCGCTATGCCCAGACGATCCGCCCGTGGACCGAGGTGCGTCTGTGCTCGCCTCATATCCATGACAAGAGTGACCTGCCGACGTCGCTCTGCACCGGCTGTCCTGTCAGGCACTTCACGGATGCCGATGCCGCTTCCGCAGGTGCCGACGTGATCATGCTCTGCACCTCCTCGGGCACGCCGGTCATTGGAACGAATGATCTTGCCAGGGACGTCCTGATCACCTCGATCAGCACCAATGTCGCCCATGCTCACGAGGTGGATCCCGCTGCCTTGTCCGGCTTCGATGTCTACTGCGATTACCGTGCGACCACCCCGGCCTCGGCCGGCGAGATGAACCTCGCCATCGCCGCGGGGACGTGGAATGCCGACCGCCTGCTCGGCGACCTCCCGGAACTGCTGGCCGGCCGCGCGCCGAGGCCGAGCCGCGAGAGACCCGCTTTCTTCCGCTCGATCGGTCTCGGCCTGGAGGACATCGCCGCCGCCGTTGCCCTGCTCACCGTCGCCCGGGCCTGAGCCCTTAACCTCGAACCCAAAAAGGAATTGTCCGATGAAGATCCGTCATTTCGGCGTCGAGATCTGGATGAACCGCTACGAGACCAAGTGCGAGTGGAACCTTGCCGAAACCTGCGTCGAGTCCCTGACCGTCGCGGAACTCCTTGAGATGGCGGGCAAGACCAACACGATCCTCTCGGAGTTGCTGCCGCTCAAGCTGACCTATGGTGCGATCGAGGGCAGCGAGAGGCTGCGTGGACTGGTCGCGGGCCTGTACGCCCAACAGGCGATCGAGAACGTCACGATCACCCATGGTGCCATCGGTGCGAACGCGCTCGTGCATGAAACCCTCGTCGAGCCGGGCGACCGGGTCGTCTCCGTGGTACCGACCTACCAGCAGCACTATTCGATCCCCGAGAGCTACGGTGCCGACCTCCAGATCCTGAAGCTGTCCGAAGAGACGAACTTCCTCCCCGACCTGGATAAGCTGAAGCAGTTGGCGACTCCTGGCACGAAGCTCATCGCCATGACGAACCCGAACAATCCGACCGGCTCCCTGATGGATCGGGCCTACCTGGAAAAGGTCGTCGAGATCGCGCGCGCCTGCGGAGCCTGGCTCCTGTGCGATGAGGTTTACCGGGGCACCGATCAGGATGGGGAGGGTATGACGGCCTCGATCGCCGATCTCTACGAGAAGGGCATCAGCACAGGCAGCATGTCGAAGAGCTACTCCCTGGCAGGACTGCGCCTCGGCTGGATCGTGGCGCCCGCAGAGTTGATCCATGCCATCTCGATCCACCGCGATTACAACACCATCAGCGTCGGCATGCTGGATGATCATTTCGCGGCAATCGCCCTGGAGAACCGCGACAAGGTCCTCGCCCGCAGCAAGGACATCACCCGGACCAATCTCGCGATCCTGTCCGATTGGGTCGATGGCGAGCCGCTGATCTCCTGGGTCAAGCCCAAGTCGGGCACGATTGCGCTGCTCAAGTACGACCTGCCGATCTCCTCGGAGGAATTCTGCGTCAGGCTGCTGGAGAAAACGGGCGTGATGCTCACCCCGGGCAGCGCGATGGACATGGAGGGCTACCTGCGCATCGGGTACGCCAACAACGAGCACATCCTGCGTGAGGGCCTGAAGCGTCTCTCGCAGTTCCTGGCAGCGGAGCAAGCGGCAGCCGCCTGAGCCATGGTTAGACATCCTGCCGCCTCAAAATTCGAGGGGAAGTCCATGAACTCGTTCAAGCGTCTTGCCCTGGCCGCTCCCGGCCTGGCAATTCGGAAAAGTGGTTCAAGGTCGACCTGACGCCGCAGGGATGAACTCGGTCGACGCAGGGGCGGGGGACTTTCATGATGTGAGCGCCTCGCTCAAGAATCGGGGCCAGATCGATCGGGGAACTTGAAGCGATGACTCTTGACGAACACGTGGCGCGCGGTCGGGACGACCTTCGGCGCCTTGTCGCCATTCCCTCGGTCAGTGCCCGGGGCGAGGGGCTTGGGGAATGCGCCGAGACCGTCCGTGGCCTCCTCGAAGAGGCGGGGTTCCGGACGGAGGTTCATCCAGGCGAGATCGGCCCGTTCGTGATCGGCGAGATCGGCAGCGGACCCGTCGTCCTGATGGTCTACAACCACTACGACGTTCAGCCCGAGGATCCGGTGGCGTTGTGGGAGAGCCCTCCCTTCGAGCTCAGCGAGCGCGATGGTCGATGGTTCGGACGCGGCGTTGCCGACGACAAGGGCGAGTTCGCAAGCCGCCTGGCCGGCTGGCGGTTGTTCCGCGAACGCCAGCCGGGACCATTGCCCTTCAGACTGATCTGGGTCGTCGATGGCGAGGAGGAGATCGGGAGCCCTTCGCTCGAGGTCTTCCTCAAGCATCGCTTCGACGGGCAACGGGTCGATGCCTGCTGGTGGGAATACGGCGAGATCGACTCGGCAGGGCGGCCGATCATCCTGTGCGGGTTTAAGGGCGTGCTCGGATTGGAATTGAGGTGCCGGACCGCTCGTGCCGATCTTCACTCGAGTCTCGGAGCCGTCTTCGACAATCCCCTATGGCGGCTCGCCGCTGCAACGGCATCGATGCGGGATGCCGCTGGCCGGATCCTGATCGACGGGTTCTACACGTCGGTGCGCGCACCAAGGCCCGGCGAAATGGCCATGGCAGCAGACCCGCCGTTCACGTTCGAGAGCCTGATTGCGGCGACCGGTGGGCAGCGCCCACTGGAGGGCGTGGACGCCACGACATTCTTCCGTGCCATGAACTTCGAGCCCTGCTTCAACGTGAACGGTTTCGGAGGTGGCTACGAGGGTGAGGGAATGAAGACGGTCGTTCCGGCGGAGGGCTTCGTGAAGCTCGATTTCCGCCTGGTGCCGGATCAGGATCCCAAGCTGATCGTCCCACTGGTCCGGGCCCATCTCGATCGGAAAGGGTTTCAGGACATCGAGATCGTCGTCCATGACGATGTGGTGAAACCCGTTCGGTCTGCTCCGGATCATTGGCTCGTTGGGGAGGCCAGGACGCTCCTGGAAAGGCACTTCCGGCAACCTGTCATCGTCCAGCCGAGCTCTCCGGCCTCCGGGACCGCTCACCCGTTCGTGGAGCAGCTTGGAGCGGCCGTTATCGGCATCGGCCTGACTCATCACGGAGCCATGATGCACTCGCCCAACGAGAATATCGTCCGGGAGCATTTCGGTACGATGGTGTCGTTTTCTGCCGACTTCTTCGAGGCGATGGGACGGAAGGCGGCGGCGGCGTCTGAATGATCGTCAGCCGACATCCTAAGGCAGGGAAGCAACATGGCGTTACACTCTTCGCTTCAGGCACCTGTCGCGCCCAAGCTCGCCCCGCCTGCCTCTGCGCTCCTTGCCATGGCGTCCATCACGACCGGTGCCTCCTTCGCGAAGGGATTGTTCCCGGTTCTGGGCCCCGCGGGCACGGCCGCCGTGAGATTGGGACTTGCGGCATTGATCCTTGCCGGTCTCCTGCGTGTCTGGCGGGTCAGGCCGACCTTACGGTCTTTGGGATCCGGCGCCGTTTACGGATCGATGATCGCGGGCATGAACCTCCTGTTCTACATGGCCATCGCACGCATACCCTTGGGCGTCGCCATCGCGATCGAATTCATGGGACCGCTCGCCGTCGCGATCTTCGCCTCCCGACACAGGATGCATCTCATATGGGCTGCCTTGGCGTTGGCAGGTTTGTTGATGATCCTGCCGATACGGGCATCCGAGGGCAGCCTTGATCCTGTCGGTGTCCTGTACGCACTCGGCGCCGGGGCATGCTGGGCCGGCTACATCCTGGCGGGCCGACTGGCCGGAGCCGACCACGGGATCCAGGCTCCAGCGGTCGGGATGATCTTCGCAACAATCATCGTCCTCCCAGTCGGCATCGCCGATGCAGGATCGAACCTGTTGGGCCATGGAATCCTCGGCCCGGCAATGGCAATTGCAGTCCTCTCAAGTGCCTTGCCGTACACCCTGGAGATGTTTGCTCTCACGCGCATGTCGGCTCGGAGCTTCGGCATCCTCATGAGCTGCGAGCCGGCCATGGGAGCGCTCGTCGGGTTGATGCTTTTGGGAGAGCGCTTGTCCTTCATGACGTGCGTCGGAACAGGATTGGTGATCCTAGCGCATCGGACGGAAAAGTGGACCCGGTTTTCCGTCTCATCCGATGCGCCGGTCAAGAGAAGGAGCCTCGGATGACTCCCAAAAGTGGTGTCCACTTTTGGGTCCGAGGCTCTGACTTCATTCGGTACGCTCTCGGGCGAGCGGTCAGCATAGGTCTCGAGGTCTGAACATTCCTCGATCAATGTCAGTCATGCGTTCGCGCGCCGAAATCCGAGCGCTTCGGGCAATTCATCTCAAGCCATCGAACGGGTGTCATTCTCCTGGGTTCCCATTAGGCGCTCCAGTGATTCACTCAAGTAGAAATCAAGCCATCATTCAGCGTCCGTCCTGCCATTCCCGCCTTGCTTGAGATAGTTGTAGACGGTCGCGCGGCCCACTCCGAGAACCCTCGAGATGTAGGACGCCATGTTGCGTCCACCGAATGCTCCATCCCCGGCAAGGTCTGTGATGAGCTGCTGTTTCTCGCGCCGGCCCAATTCGGCAACGGACAGTCCGCGTTCCCGGGTCCAGGACTGGATGTATTCGTTGACCCGCTCATGCCAGTCATCCCTGAACAGCGACGCCGGCCTCTCCTGAGCCTGGGGCACCGAGACGAGGGCCTCCAAGGTGCTGATGGCGGTGTGGAAATGAGAGACATCCACGTTGATGCATAGAATGCCGATGGCCTTCTCGCCGGCCCGGATCACGGCGCTAACCGACTTGATGCGCCGGCCGTCCCAATTCACCTTCTCATAGGGTCCGATGATCCTGTCAGAGGGCTTGAAGTCGATCTCATGAATGAGCGACGGCTCGCCGAGTTCCCGCTTGGAGAAGGTGTTGGTCAGGTGCACGACCGTCTCGGTGGCGAGGTCGTGGAGAACGACCTCGGCATAGGGCTGCAACAGCAGCGCGATCGCATCGCAGATATGGGTATAAGCCGCGAGTTCCGGGACCAGTCCGGACTTGGCCGTTTGCCTGGCTTTTCTCATCTCGGCAGTCCGTCGCGCGTGGGGTGGAACATGCTGTCTCGCCTGGGCACGGGGTGCTTGGGGATCGTCCAAGACTGTCTCATGCCTGAAAGTGCAGGCAAGTGGCAACGCTCGAGGGGACAGGGCATGGATCGACCAGGAAAATATATGGACGGCAAAGTCTAAATTGGACTTGACTGTTCAACATGACGACTGCCATGTTGTCAACAATCAATCCTCCAACAAGGGAACACTGATGATGAAGAAGCTCGGTCGCCTGGCCCTGGCAGCCGTCGGCATGGCGCTGGCTCCGGCCCTCGCTCATGCTCAAGTCGGAAAGGTCACAAGCCTCAAGATCGCGACGGAGGGCGCCTATGTCCCCTGGAACTTCACGGGCCCGGGCGGCAAGCTCGAAGGCTTCGAGATCGACCTCGCCAACGACCTGTGCGCCCGCATGAAGGTCACCTGCGAGATCGTCGCCCAGGACTGGGACGGCATCATCCCGGCGCTGACCGCCAAGAAGTACGACGCCATCATGGCCGGCATGAGCATCACCGACAAGCGCCTGGAGACCATCGATTTCACCCGACCCTATGCTCAGGTGAGCAACGGAATCGTCGTCGCGAAGAACTCTGCGGAAGCGAAGGCGCTTGGTCCTGTTGCGCAGTTCAGCCTCGCCTCCCAGCCGGCCGAATCCGAAGCGGCTGTGGTCAAGATTCGCGAGGCCCTCAAGGGCAAGACGCTCGGTGTCCAGACCTCTTCGTCTCACTCAAACTTCACCGACAAATACCTTAAAGGGGCCGTCGAGATCCGCGAGTACAAGACGACGGAGCAGTACGATCTCGATCTCGCGGCCGGACGCATCGATGCAGTGATTGGTGACAAGACGGCCCTTCAGGGCACCCTGGACAAGCCGGAATTCAAGGATTTCGCAGTTGCGGGACCGGGCTTCTCCGGCGGTATCCTGGGTCGCGGCGTAGGAGTGGGCCTGCGTAAAGACAGCCAAGAGCTCAAGGCCATGTTCGATACCGCCATCGCCGCGGCCATTGCCGATGGCACCGTCAAGAAGCTGGCCGAGAAGTGGTTCAAGGTTGACGTGACGCCACAGGGCTGATGAGAGGTCGCGGCGGTTGCTCTTCGGAATGTCCTAAGAGCAACCGCCGCTATGAACCGTGCGTGATGCGCCGCCGCCCGACGAAGCCGTGATCCTGGTCGTTGCGCGAGCCTGCACTTCCGGGTTCCAGACCCTACCCCGATACCTTGACCGAAGCCGAGACCCGATGATGAACACTAGCGTCCTTGAATCAGCCGCCCGCTCCGTCCAGGCGCGGCGTCGCATCCGCAGCTACGTCTACGAGACGCCGCTGCTGCCTTCGCGCCAGATCGGCCGCGACACCAATTCCTCCGTCTCCTTCAAGGCGGAGAACTTCCAGCTCACCGGATCCTTCAAGATCCGTGGCGCGGCGAGCAAGATGACCGCACTCGGCCTCGACCAGGGCGTCATCACGGCATCCTCGGGCAATCATGGCATCGGGGCTGCGCAGGCCGCGAGCCTGATCGGCCAGAAGCTGACGGTTGTCCTTCCCGAAACCGTGTCGCCCGCGAAGCTCGCCAAGATCCGCTCCTTTGGCGTGGACGTGATCCTGCACGGGGCGGAGACCGGGTTGGCAGAGCAGCACGCGCAGAAGGAGTCCCAGAGTCGGAACCTCGTCTACGTCTCCCCGTACAACGACCCCGAGATCATTGCAGGGCAGGGCACGATCGCCCTGGAGATGCTGGAGCAGGCCGACCGGATTGACAACGTCTTCGTCGCCATGGGCGGAGGCGGGCTGATCAGTGGGATCGGTTCGGTCCTGAAGTGCTTCAGCCCGAACACGCGCGTGTTCGGTGTTTCCGCGCGGAATTCGGCCGCGTTGGCAGCCTCGATCGTGGCTGG
Organism: Microvirga sesbaniae; assembly: GCF_025460805.1. Lineage (GTDB taxonomy): Bacteria > Pseudomonadota > Alphaproteobacteria > Rhizobiales > Beijerinckiaceae > Microvirga > Microvirga sesbaniae. The sequence goes on from NZ_JAMXFJ010000024.1 coordinate 8,720, forward strand.
CCGCGTCGTGGAGACGGAGCATCTCGATACCCTTGCGGACGCTGTCGCAGGTGGGGTCGACGATGACAGCATGACCTTGCCGCTGTCGAGCGCCGTCATCGACGAGGTCCTGACATGCACGGAGGCGGAGATCGCCGCCGCGCTTAAGGACATGGCGGTCAAGGAGAACCAGCTCGTCGAAGGAGCAGCAGCCCTTGCTCTCGCAGGCTTCTATCAGGTGGCGAAGCGCTGTGAGGGGCAGAACAACGTCGTGGTGCTCTGCGGGGCCAATTTCGACCATGACCGGATCATGGCCGTCGTGAACGGTTGAGGGCAAGACCCCATGGCAAGTCTCGAGATCGATTGGAACAGGCATGGCCGGCAGGCCTCCTACATCCAAGTGCCGAGCTCCACGAACCAGAGCGCATGGCAGAACCTGCGAATACCCGTGTTCGTCATCCGCAATGGCGTGGGCCCAACGACGCTGCTTCTCGGGGGCAGCCATGGCGACGAATACGAGGGACCGGTCGCCCTCTCGAAGTTCGCGCATTCGGTCGACCCGGACGGGATCAAGGGCACCCTCATCATCGTGCCGGCGATCAACCTGCCGGCCGTCCTGGCAGGGGCACGCCTGTCGCCGCTCGATGGCCTCAATCTCAACAGGGAGTTCCCCGGCAACGTGCGCGGGTCGGCGACCCAGCGCATCGCGCATTTCATCACCACGGAACTGGTGCCCAGGGCCGACAACGTCTTCGACATCCATTCGGGTGGCCGCTCCCTGCGCTTCGAGCTCTGCACATTCATCCATGAGCAGCCCGACCCCGAGCGGACCCGCAGTTTCCTGGCGGCCGCCGAGTCCTTCGGAGCCCCGCTGATCGTCGTGATCCGGGAGCCGCATGCGAGCGTAATGCTGGACGATGTCGTGGAGAGCTCGGGCAAGCTCATGCTCTCCAGCGAACTCGGCGGGAGCGGCATCATCACGGCCGAGACGGCACGCGTGAGCTACGAGGGGCTGTTAGGGGTCCTGCGTCATCTGGGTCACCTTGCCCCATCCGATCAGGACGGCGTCGAAGACCGCAAGAACTCGCGCCGCGTCTCGGTGCCGGGTTCGGATTACTATATCCATGCGGACGACGCCGCCTTGTTCGAACCTGTCCTGGACCTCGGCGCGCCGGTCGAGAAAGGGACAGTCATCGGCTACCTGCACTACGTGGACCGGGTGGAAAGGGCACCTACACCAGTGCTCTCGCCCCAGTCGGGCGTCCTGCTCTGCCTGCACGGGCAGGGTGTCGTTCACCGCAACGATACCCTGGTCGTCGTCGCCAGGGACTATACGCCGTAACGCCGCCTTGTACCCATCATCTGTTTCAAACCCGGAACTGAGACCTTGACCGCCATTACATTCCTCAATCCAGACGAGATCGAACAGCGCGTCGGAAACCTCGATGTCGTCGCCCTGATGGAGCAGGCATTCGCTGCCTTCTCCAAGGGAGAGGCCGTCATGCCCATGCCGGGCGAGCTTCTGATCGAGGATCCGCCGGGCGAGGTCCATCTCAAGTACGGGTACTTCAAGTCCGGTGATACCTACGTCATCAAGATCGCCTCGGGCTTCTGGAACAACCCCGCCAAGGGGCTGAGCAGCAGCGACGGGCTTCTCCTCGTCTTCAGGAAAGAGACGGGCGAGCTTGCTGCCGTTCTCAACGATCGCGGTCGCCTGACCGATTTACGGACTGCGGCCGCCGGGGCCGTGGCCGCCAAGCATCTGGCCTCGGCGGATGTGGACACGGTCGGGGTCATCGGGAATGGAATCCAAGCCGAGTTGCAGGTTCTGGCCCTTCAAGCCGTCCGTCCCTGCAAGAACATCGTGGTTTGGGGACGGAATCCCGAGCGCACGGCTGCCTACACCAGGCGCATGGAAGAGAACGGCTTTACGGTCCAAATCGCGCCATCGGCCTCCGACGTCGCTGCCCGCAGCCGCCTGATCGTTACCGCGACCGCAAGTCCGTCGCCATTGCTGCAATGGTCCGACATTCGGCCTGGTACCCACATCACTGCGATCGGGGCGGACAGCGCAGACAAGCAGGAACTGTCCGAGGCGATCATTCGCAATGCCGACGTCGTCGCGACGGACAGCCGGAGCCAGGCCATAACGCGCGGCGAGATCTTGCGTGCCTATGGAGACGACTCAGCCGCCCTGTCCAGGGTAGCCGAGATTGGTGAGATCGTTTCGGGGACTGCTGAGGGACGGACGAGCGAGACTCAGGTCACGGTCGCGACATTGTCAGGCCTTGCCGTCCAAGACATCGCCATGGCCTCAGCAGTGCTGGCAGGGTAGTCGGTATCCCATGTTCGAGGTCCGGCCCGGCAATCGATTGCCGGGCCCATGGCTTCTCCGTGGTTGCCTGCATGGTCATCGTCAGTTCGACGTCCTAAAGCATCGGACGTGAAAAGTGGACTTGCCCTTTTGGGATCCATCCGATGCTTTCTTCTTGAATGAGAGCATCGGTCAGAACGGACCCGGCGGGCCGCGCCAGCGAAAACCGGATCCACTTTTCGCTGGCGCGGCCCTTCGGGTCACTGGCGTGGCCCTCTGGGTCCGTCCGATGCTCTAGTCATCACCCTCCTCTCGCCGGCCATCCCGATGCGGTGAAGCGCCGTGCCTCAAGCAATCGGGATCACCGGGACAAGCCCGGTGATGACGCGGCGGGGGTGTGAGCGCGTGATGACAGCCTCCCCACGTCATGGCCGGCCTTGTGCCGGCCATCCCGATGCGGAAAAGCGCCGCGGCTCAAACAATCGAGATCACCGGGACGAGCCCGGTGATGACGTGGAGAAGGTGGTCAGGACCGGTGATGACGACCGGGTGACCATCCGGCCGAGCCGAGACAGGGTCCCGAACCGTGCGCCGCTTCAAGATGTTCGCCTCGGATCCGGTGCTCGAGGGGGGCCGCCTGAGAGCTGATCTCTCCTCCCGCCGCGCCCGGAGCGCGAGCGGACGAATGATCCCGCTGGCAAGGTCATCATGCCGGTCGGCGGCTGGCAGTTCCGTCGCCGCAGCCACGGGACCGCATCGCTCAAGATCCGCAAGTCTGAATCCGCAAGCCTGAATCGATCCCGGATCCGCATGCGATTCGCGGCTGAATTCTTCCGGGCGAGATCCGTGTTGCTGTGTCGATCGGGGTTCCGTCTGTAACAGAAGGTGCGCTCTCGCCAGTATGACTCGGCGAATGCTGGCTTCGCTGCAGTAAAAGCGGCATCCCACGTGAATCGAGCCGATGTCAATTCGTCAATGTCAGCTTTGGCTTGACTCGCCGGTTCTCCCCTGACGAATCGCCAATCCCCGGTTTCTTCAACAATTGTGTGGTCAGCCTTAACCAATTCTTACGGATCGACTCCACCCGCACGGCCGAATCGGACATCTCTGACGGCGTTACGAGACAATGGAGTTTGCACCGACGGCGCCCCGCGCGCCGCGGTCGTCAGCGCTTCCGAGAGGCCCCTCACGCGGCGGTCCTCCGGGAGGCTGATGCGCTTGGCATCCGGGATTCCCCATGTGGGTTCGACATCCACGCGAGGGGCTCAGATCGGCCGGCGCGCATTCCTCTGCGGTCCCGCAACGCTCTTCGAGCAGGAGATGACAGACGTGAACTGAGGCTAGGCAAAGCAAAAGGCCCACGAAGCGGGAACTTCGAGGGCCTTTGGAGTCACCGAGGGACGGCGACGGATTCGTTTGGCGACAATCCTTATGCCTCCCGACAAGCTGAGTGTCAACGACATCGGTTCCGGTGAACGCTCCCGCTTTGCCCTCACATGGGAGGGATGCGATGCAGCTTGCATCGTCTGGAGGCCGGCGGCTGAGACACGCTGCTTTGGCCGCGAGGAAGTTCGCGCTCGAAACCGGGCGCACTGTGACACGAAAGGAACTCTCGGCCTCGGCGCGCGAGGCCGAGAAGGCGCTCGGCCTGAGCGCGCCGCAGCGTCTGGTGTTGAGCCAGCTGGTGGCGTGCTGGGGCGAGCTCGAGATGGACCGGCTGCTGGTCTGGCCGTCCAATCAGCGTCTGATCTCCACGACGGGGCTGTCGGAGCGGGCGGTGCGCAACGCCGTTCGGGCCCTGATCGAATGCCAAGTGGTGATCCCCAAGGATTCAGCCAACGGCAAGCGCTACGCCGTGCGGGATGCCGCCGGCACGGTGGTGGACGCCTTCGGGTTCGATCTCACGCCCCTCTACGCCCGCCGTGGCGAGTGGATGGCGATCCTGTCCGACCAGAGGCGCCGGAAGGAGAGCCTGAAGCGCTCCTTCGACGAGATCACCATCTGCCGCCGCGCCGCCGAGGAGGCCCTGAGCGCGCTGGCCCAGTATCACCCCGGTGTTGATCGCGGCGGAATCGAGAGCGGCCTTTCCCTCCTGAAGGCCCGCACGCCCAGGCGCTCGGGGACGGCTCTTCCGGAGGGCCTGCTCGATGCGTGGAAAGACATCCGGCAACGTGCCGAGGATGCCTTCTACCAGGCGGGCTGTGGCGGCACGCAATGCCGACAATTAGAAGCAGAGAAAGGATCTCCGAGTGAGACTTGTGACAAGGGCATTCGGGTTGAAGCTCCGCCTGCCGATCCAATCCCGTCTCCGGGGCAGCCGCTGCTGCCGGCCCTGGTCGCCGAGGCCTGTCCGGTGGTGTCCGCGTGCGCTCATCCGATCAGGGATGCGGTCGACGTGGTCGCGGCTGGCCGCTTCCTCCGTGCGTCTCTCGGAGCCCACCCGAGCGCCTGGGACGAGGCCGTCGCGGCGATCGGGGCCGTCCGGGCGGCGACGGCCGTGATCTATGTCCTGCAACTCTACGACGACGACGTGTCGAGCGGCCGGAACCGGATCCGGAATCCGGGCGGCTATTTCCGATCCGTCGTGCGCATGATCGAGGCCGGTCGTCTCGATCTGGAGCCGGAACTGATGAGCTTGAGACGGCGCAGGATGGTCTGAGGGTTTGGAGGGATGGGCTTTGCACGCCCGGGCGCTTCGCGCTCGCCTGTGCCGGTCCTGTTGCCTATAAGGAAGTGACCACGACAAGCTGGAGAAAAGCATGAAGCTCGCCCGGGACCAAGTGTCCGATCCTGCCGACGCGGAGGCGCGCCGGAGCGTTGCCCCCGTCATCTGCTATCCGGTCGAAACCCTGCCGCGGCCCGATCTCGCGGCATACCGGGCGGCGCGTGAGGGCTGGGAGAAGGTGGACGAGGTCGTCGTCCCGCCGCGGGACGCGCGCTGCTTCAGCGTGCCCGCCGGCTGCTTCTTCCGGATCGTCAGTATCGAAGGCGCCCAGGTGGGCGACCTCAATCTCTGGGCGGCGGACGATCTCGACGAGCGCTTCTTCTCCGGCAAGACGCGGGCCCTCAACGGCACGCATGTGTCCACCGGGGACCAGCTCTGGTCGTCCCTGCCGCATCTGAGGCCGATGGCGACGATCACGCACGACACCCTCGACTGGTACGGTTTCGACCAGTATGGCGGTTCCGTGCACGACGTCATCGGCACCCGGTGCGATCCCTACACGCATCGTCTGCTCTCGGGCCAGGACTACCATTACTGCTGCCATTCGAACCTGACCCGCGCGCTCGCCCATCGGCTGGGCCGCCCGAAGAGCGAGGTCGAGCCGGCGGTGCACGACGTGCTCAACGTGTTCATGTGCACCGGCTTCACCCGCGATACGGGGCAGTACTTCATGAAGGCGAGCCCCGTCAGGCCGGGCGACTACCTGGAGTTCTTCGCCGAGATCGACCTGCTCGGCGCGCTCTCCGCCTGCCCGGGCGGCGATTGCAGCGCGGAGCATTCGAGCGACGCGGCGGTCTGCCATCCGCTGCTGGTGGAGGTCTACCGGCCCAAGGCGCCGCCCCGGGGCTGGACCTCGCCGGCGCGCAATGCCTACGGGCGGCAACACGGCGAGTGAACCGGCCGTCATCCGCGTGACGGTCCGGTGAAATGCAAAGGGGCTCCCTGCGGAGCCCCCTTCTTATCGCACCACGTTCAGCGGCTTCACCGCCGGCCCGGTGAAGCGGCCCGTCGCCAGGTCACCCGTGGGCTTGCTCGAGAAGCCCATGTGCAGGCTGGGCTCCGCCGACATGAGGGCGCTCAGCGCCGTCGGCGGCTTCTTCGCACCCGGGGGAGACTTCGCCTCCGGGGCGGCGGCAGGCTTTCCCTTCGCGACCTCTTTCGGGGTCGATCCGGTGACCGGGATATCGACCGGGCCCGCCGCGGCGACCACGATGGGACGCAGGTCGGGACGCGGCGGCGGGAGCGGGACCGCGGCCATCTCCACGGGCCCGCGCGGTTCGGGGGCCTCGGGGATCGGGTTCGTGGCGGCGAGCGAGCCCGGACGGGCCGGCGGGAGCGGGGCAGAGGCCAGCGCGAGGGTTCCGGCGACGGGCTCGAGCCCCGTGTCATCCGCATCGGGCCGCCTCGGCGGCATCGGGGCGAAGGCCATGCCCTTGGGGATGGACATCTCGGATTGCGCGTCCGGTCCCTGCTGCCAGGCGAGGGCCGGACCGGAGGCCGTCTGCACGGTGCTCGGCGCCCCGTTGATCCGGGTCGGCGGGAGGGGCGCGGAGGCCGGCGGGGTCAGGTCCTCACGCAGGGCCGGGGCGATCGCCGCCATGACGGCCGGAGCGGGCGGCTCGGGCCGCGGCTGGATCGCCACGGGGGCGCGGCGGACCGGCTCGGGCGCCTGCGCCGGCTGCAGCGCCGCATAGACCGACGCGTTGGAATCGCTGGCGTAGTAGTTCTGGGCCGGCTGCGGCTGCGGCTGCGGCTGACGGGACGCCATGATGGCGCGGCTGGGCCGCGAGGCGACACGGATCTCCTCCGCATCCTCGTTCTCGTCGTCGTCGAGACCGAACAGGGTGGCCCAGAAGCTCTTGCGGCGCGGCTGGGTGGCGACCGCCTCCTCGGCATCCGCATAGGCCGTGTAGCCGGCCACCGTGCCGCCCTTGGCGAGCACCTCGGCGCGGGCCTCGTCGTAGCCCGGCAGGGGCCGGCCGTCGGACGGGATGTGAACGGTCTTGCCGTCGGGGAAGATGCTCGCGAGCTGGGCGCGGGTCATGCGCGGCCAGGCGCGCACGCTGCCCACGTCGAGATGGACGAAGGGCGTATAGGCGTTGGGATAATAGCCGACACCGCCGTTCTGCAGCCGCATGCCGATGGCGCGCAGGCGCGCGGTCGATACGTCCGGCAGGTAGAAGTCCATGGCCTTGCCCTGCATGTGCTGACTGTTCTTGGCCACGACGCTCGAGCGCCGCCGGAGCATGGAATTGGTCTGCGGCGAGCGGTAGCCGGAGTTCACGTGCACCGGTTCGTTCGACCCGGACTCGCGGTAGACCTCCCACACCGTATCGAACAGGCGCGGGTCCATGCGGGTCGGCTCGTCGCGCCGCCAGTCGCGCAGGAACCAGTTGAGCTGCTGCAGGGCGCCCGAGTCGTACTGGCCGTTGCGCCGGAACGTGACGGTGAGGCTTTCCTTGGTGTTGTTGTTGTAGAGGCTCAGCGTGCGGGTATCGCCGTTGGCGACGGCATCCTGCGTGCCGCGCACCCCGCCCACCATGACGATCAGAATGGCTGCAAGACCGATGCCGGCGCGATACGCCAGAGCATCCGACCCGAAAGTGGACACCCATTTCGGGATCCACCTGACGCTCACTCCTTGGGCCGGCGCATCGTTCTTCGCGGAAAACCGGAGCCACTGTCCCGCACGATGCGCCCGGCGGTCCGTACGCAATACTCTCACTGTGATACTCGTCTTTACCGGGCCGCATCCGTGGATGCGGCGATCCTTATGGTGAAAGGATCTTTGCCGAGGACGGTTACCTTCGCGTTAAGTGAGGCCAGAATTTCGTTGAAAACGGAACAGGATCCGGGAGCTATTCGGACAGGTTGAGGGCGGCCCGGACCTTGCGGTCGAGACCGTAGATGTCGTCGAAGCGCTTTACCTCGCCCTTCTCGTCGACCGCGAGCGTGAAGTAGGTCAGGTGCACGGGCAGGGGATTGGTCAACTGCACGGTGCGCTCGCCCTTGCCGATGAGCCCGCGCAACCGTTCCTCGGTCCATTTGCCGTCCCGTCCCATGATCTCCTCTGCGAGTTCGAAGGGCTTCTCGACGCGCACGCATCCATGGCTGAAGGCGCGCTTGCTGGCCGAGAACAGGGTGCGGTTGGGCGTGTCGTGCAGATAGACCGCATGCTGATTGGGGAACATGAACTTCACGAAGCCCAATGCGTTGCGCTCGCCCGGCGGCTGCTGCACCACGATTCGGTCGCCCCGGCGGATGATCTTGTAGCCCTTGCGCGCTGCGTAATAGGGGTCGCTGGCAAGAGCGGGCAGGATCTCCTTCTTCATGATCGAGGGCGGGATCGTCCAGGACGGATTGATCACGAGATACTTCATGGTCTCGGAGAAGATCGGCGTCTGCGACTGCTCCTTGCCGACGATCACGCGGGTCTGGTGCACGATGGCGCGGCCGTCGACCACCTGCAGGCGGTATTCGGGCACGTTCACCATGATGTGCCGCTGCCCCAGATCCGCCGGCAGCCACCGCCAGCGCTCCATATTGGTGATCAGGTCCGACTGCCGCTGCGCCACCGATGGACCGGACAGAGCGGCGATCGTCTGCGCATTCAGAACGCCCGTGTCCGGCAGCCCCTTTTCCTTCTGGAAGGCCGCCACGGCCGAGGCCACGCGCTCGTCGTAGACCGTCTGGTCGTCCGGGTCCTTCACGAGGTTGAACCGTGCGCGGATCAGAGGCACGCGCGGATCCTTCATGCCCACGCGCAGGGTCGGGCCTCGCGGAAGCCGCACGCTCGGCTGCGACGGATGGCTTTCGCGCAGCTTCGCCAGTCGCTCCTTCAGGGCCTTGTAGCCGGGATGCGGCGGGTTGTAGGCCTCGAGCGCTCCACCCGCGTCTCCCGCGGAGGAAACCCGGCTCAACACGTCGGGTGCCGACGGCAGGTCGAGCTTCGGGGTCACCAGCGGCGACAGGCGGGCGAGATCGATGCGCCCCCCACGGGCGTCACGGGCATAACGGATCACGGACAGGGAGAGCTTCACGTCGGCCCTGGCCCATTGCGCCGGCGTCGCATCCTTGCGCAGGCCCCGGTCGGGCAGGGCGTAGTCGGCCGGATCGAGCCCGTCCTCGTCGGCGGCCTTCAGGCGTTCCATCACGCCGCGGGCGGCGGGCGACCAGGCTCCGTCCTGGGCCCAGACGAGAGGACGCTCGGCCTGTGCGTAATAGGCCGACAGGGCGTCCCGGTCCTTGCCGCTCACCCGCAGGTCGCGCATGGCGGCCTCGTCGGCGAACAGGCCTTCCACGGCCATGCGGAAGACGTCCGCTTGCATCAGGGCGGTGACGGGGGCCGCATCGGGCAACGGGATGTCGATGACGGGCGGGGCTTTGAGATCGGCCGCCTCGACGGTGACGGGCGCGGGCTCGAGGAGCGGAATGGCCTGGGATGCCGTGTCCTGTTCGGCCGGGGCGTCCGGAACGGCGGCATCGTGGAAGGAGGGTTCCGCGGGAGCGGTCTGGACGACGTCCGGCCGAGTGCCGGCGTCTTCGGCGAGGGCGGCAAGGGGGAGGAGTGAAACAGACCCGATGAGACCGAGCCAAAGTGCCGTCTTGCGCAAGCCACGCATGATCCTGCTCCTCGTCGCAATGAATGTGGAGGCTCGAAGGTCCTCCATCGAAAGGATTTCGTCAGTGTTCCCGCACACGTTCTGTTACGCTTAACGCACAAAACGCCGTGCGGCTTCATCGTCTAGGTCAAGTTCCTTCAATTTTCTGTAAAAAGCCCGCAGCCTGGCGAGCCTCGCGCCTCCTTGCGAACGATGCGCCCATCGCCTGGAAGGCCGTCGGGAGAGGCATGAAGAGGGATGAGGGGTCGAACCCGCGTGCGGGGTCGCCCGGGCGCTGCCGGGAGAGAAGGGTCAACCGGCCGTTGACGGGAGGCAGGCGTCGCCCCCTGGCCGAGGTGGGTTGATCCGCCGAGCGCCGCGGCCAATATGTGTGCAGGACCATTCCGTTAGACCGATCCCAAGCAGGCCATCGCCCGTGACCTCCCTGACATCCTCTCCCATGCATCATCCATCCACCGCCGGCGCCGCGCAGGCCGAACTCGGGCTGCTGCCCGAATGGAACCTCTCTCACCTCTATCCCGGCATGGACAGCGAGGCCTTCAAGCAGGATCTCGCGAAGGCCGAATCGGAGTGCAAGGCCTTCGCCGACGCCTATCGCGGCACGCTCGACGCGATGGCCAGAGGCGAGAGGGCGTCCGTGCGGCTGGACGAGGTGGTGAAGCGCTACGAGGCGCTCGAAGATCTGCTCGGCCGCCTCATGTCCTATGCCGGCCTCGTCTATTCCGGCGACACCACCGACCCGATCCGGGCGAAGTTCTACGGCGACACCCAGGAGCGCCTGACCGCCGCCTCGACGGAGCTGCTCTTCTTCGGGCTCGAACTCAACCGCATCGACGACCAGGTGCTCGACAAGGCCGTGAGCGAGGAGCCGCTCAGGCATTACAAGCCCTGGATCGAGGATCTGCGCAAGGACAAGCCCTTCCAGCTCGAGGACAAGATCGAGCAGCTCTTCCACGAGAAGTCGGTGACCGGCCGCTCGGCCTGGAACCGCCTGTTCGACGAGACCATCGCGTCGTTGCGCTTCACCGTGCGTGGCGAGGACCTGCCCATCGAGCCGACCCTGAACAAGCTGCAGGATCCGGACGAGGGCGTGCGCAAGGACGCCTCCGACGCCCTGGCCAAGACCTTCAAGGCCAATCTCCGCACCTTCACGCTCATCACCAACACGCTTGCCAAGGACAAGGAGATCTCCGACCGCTGGCGCGGCTTCGAGGACGTGGCCGATTCCCGCCATCTGGCGAACCGGGTCGAGCGCGAGGTCGTGGAGGCCATGGTGTCGGCCGTCCGGGAGGCCTATCCGCGCCTGTCGCACCGCTACTACGCCCTGAAGGCCCGGTGGTTCAAAAAGGACAAGCTCGACCATTGGGACCGCAACGCGCCCCTGCCGAAGGTCGAGCAGCGCACCATTTCCTGGAACGAGGCGAAGGATACGGTCCTGTCGGCCTATTCCGCCTTCTCTCCGCGCATGGCCGACATCGCGCAGCGCTTCTTCGACGAGGGCTGGATCGATGCGCCGACCCGGCCCGGCAAGGCGCCCGGCGCCTTCGCCCACCCGACGGTGCCCTCGGCCCACCCCTACGTGCTCCTGAACTACCAGGGCAAGCCGCGGGACGTGATGACCCTGGCGCACGAGCTCGGGCACGGGGTGCACCAGGTGATGGCCGGTCCCAATGGCGCTCTCATGGCGCCCACGCCCCTGACGCTCGCCGAGACGGCGTCCGTCTTCGGCGAGATGCTCACCTTCCGCCGCCTCCTCGACCAGACCAGCGATCCGGTCCAGCGCAAGGCAATGCTGGCCGCGAAGGTCGAGGACATGATCAACACGGTGGTGCGCCAGATCGCGTTCTACTCCTTCGAGCGCAAGGTGCATCTGGAGCGTCGGAACGGCGAGCTCACGGCCGACAAGCTGTGCGAACTCTGGATGTCCGTCCAGGACGAGAGCCTCGGGCCGGCGATCCGGCTCGGCCCGGGCTACGAGAGCTTCTGGACCTATATCCCCCACTTCATCCATTCGCCGTTCTACGTCTATGCCTATGCCTTCGGCGACTGCCTCGTGAACTCGCTCTACGGCGTCTACGAACGGTCCAACGAAGGCTTCGTGGAGCGCTATTTCGCGCTCCTCTCGGCGGGCGGCACCAAGCACTACTCGGAGCTGCTCGCGCCCTTCGGCCTCGATGCGGGCGATCCGGCCTTCTGGCAGATCGGCCTGTCGATGATCGAACGGCTGATCGGCGAGCTGGAGGCGATGGAGACCACGGCCGCGTAAGCATTCTGCCCGGCGGCCGGCCTCCCGGCCGCCGGGCCTGCACACGATAAGAATGGAACGAACACGGATGGGGCTGGACCGGGAGGGTCGACCATGGCGGTTCGTATCGGGAGTCAGGCTGAGGACCGGCTGAGCGGGACCGGCGCCGCGGACACGATCTACGGATACGATCCCAATGCCCGGACACCGCCCACGGCGGCCGCCACCATGATCGTGTCCGGCCTGGACAATCCTCTCTACCTGACCGCGGCCCCGGGCGATTCCCGGCACCTGTTCATCCTCGAGAAGCGCGGGCTTGTGAAGGTGTACGACACCTCCACCGGCCAGTCCCTCGGCGGATCCTTTCTCGACGTCTCGTCGCAGGTCGCGACCGCCGGGGAGCAGGGCCTCCTCGGGCTCGCCTTCGCGCCCGACTTCGCCACGAGCCGGACGTTCTACGTCTATCTCAGCACGACATCCGGCGACGTGGAGATCCGGGAATACAGGACCCAGGCGTCGAACCCGCTCGTTGCGGACCCCGGCAGCATGCGGCTCATCGACCGGATCGACTATCCCACGTCCACCAATCACCGCGGCGGGTGGATCGGCTTCGGACCGGACGGGTATCTCTACGCGGCGACCGGCGACGGCGCGAACGGAGGCAATGCGCAAAGCCTCGGCAACCAGCTCGGCAAGATCCTCAGGCTCGACGTCAAAGGCGACGCCTTCCCGTCCGACCCGATCCGGAACTATGCCCTGCCGCCGGACAACCCGTCGTCGATCGAGGGTATTGCCGGCAGCGCGGCGGGCACCGGCATCTACGCGGCCGGCCTGCGCAATCCCTGGCGCGTCAGCTTCGACCGGCTGACCGGCGAGATGCTGATCGGCGATGTCGGTCAGAACACCACCGAGGAGATCGATCTCGGGCGGGCCGGCGCCAATTACGGCTGGAGCGCCACCGAGGGCCCGTTCGATCCCCGGGCGTTTCCGAACTTCACGAACCCGATCTACGCTTACGGGCGCGATCTCGGGATCGCGGTCACGGGCGGCTATGTCTATCGCGGGCCGGAGCCGGATTTCCAGGGGGTCTATTTCTTCTCGGATTTCGGCACGGGCGGGATCTGGACCCTGCAGCGCGCCTCCGGGTCATGGTCGTTCAAGGATCTGACCGGGCAGGTCGCCGTCGGCGGCGGCCCGATCGGTTCCGTCTCGTCACTCGGGGAGGACGGATCCGGCAACCTCTACCTCGTCGATTACGGGGGCAGGATCTTCCGTCTGGATCTCAGGTCCGGCGCCGGTCCCGACGTGCGGGCCGACGCAGCAGACGTGCTCAGCGGCGGCGGCGGCAACGACCGCATCCTGGGCGGCGGCGGCGACGACTCGCTGTACGGCGGCGCCGGCAACGACACCCTGCGTGGCGGACCGGGTGCCGATCTCCTGTCGGGCGGCAGCGGCATCGATTATGCCGATTACCGCGATGCCTCCGGCCCCGTGCGCATCGACCTCGCGCGGAAGACCCAGGCGGGAAGCGATGCCGCAGGCGACCGCTTGGTCGGCATCCAGGGCGCCCTCGGCAGTCCGTTCGGCGACGTGCTCAAGGGCTCCGGGAGCCACGACACGCTCCGCGGCGGCGGCGGCGACGACAGCATCTCCGGCCATGCCGGCGACGACAGACTATCCGGCGATGCCGGACGGGATACCCTCGTCGGCGGCCCCGGAAAGGATTGGCTGTCCGGAGGGGCGGGGGGTGATGTGTTCCGGTGGTCATCGGCCGGGTCGGCCGGGCCGGATCTGGTCCATGCCGATGTGGTCGCCGACTTCAGCCGGAGCGCTCGGGATCGCCTGGATCTGGCCGCGATCGATGCCAACACCCTCCGCGGCGGCGATCAAGCCTTCGTGTTTATAGGCCGGGCCGACTTCACGGCGCCCGGGCAGGTCCGGTACGAGGTTGCAGGATCGGAAGCGCGGGTCCTGCTGAACACGGACGCGGATCATGATGCCGAGGGCGTCATCCGCCTCATGGCGATCCGCAGCCTGAAAGCCGGAGATTTCTTCCTGTAGCAGGCACGACCGACCCCGGTAAATGGCCGCGGAGGGCCGCCCTGGCGCTCCGCAGACCACGCCATATCTAAAGCTCTCCAGTTCCGAGCAAGAGATTCCACGTCATGGCCAATTCCGACCGCGAAGCGAACCGCTTCTCCGCGCGCGCCGCCCGCTACGCCCGCGTGGGCGCCAATATGGGCGGAGTCGCGGCCCGCATGGCCGGCGCCCGGCTGTTCGGCGGCGATGCGCGTGACGCCTCCAACGCGGCCGTGCTGGCGCAGGCGCTCGGCGGGCTGAAAGGGCCGATCATGAAGGTGGCGCAGCTTCTGGCCACCATCCCGGACCTGATCCCGCCGGAATACGCCGCCGAGCTGCAGAAGCTCCAGAGCGAGGCGCCGCCCATGGGGGCTGCCTTCGTGAAGCGGCGCATGCAGGCGGAGCTGGGACCGCAATGGCAGGGCCGGTTCGGCTCCTTCGATCTCAACCCGGCCGCCGCCGCGTCCCTCGGCCAGGTTCACCGCGCGACCACGAAGGAGGGCGAGCAGCTCGCCTGCAAGCTGCAATATCCCGACATGCAGTCGGCCGTGGAGGCGGACCTCAAGCAGCTGGAGCTCGTCTTCGCCCTCCACCGGCGCATGGATCCCGCCATCGACACCCGCGAGATCGCCAAGGAGATCGGCGAACGGGTGCGCGAGGAGCTCGACTACGAGCGCGAGGCCAAGCACGCGGCCCTCTACGCCCAGACCCTGGCCGATGTGGCGCAGGTCCGGGTGCCCCGGGTTCATCCGGACCTGTCCACCCGGCGGCTTCTGTCCCTCGAATGGCTCGAGGGCGAGAAGATCCTCGGCTTCACCGAGGCTCCGGTCGAGATCCGCAACCGGCTGGCGGTGGCCATGTTCAAGGCCTGGTGGCACCCCTTCAGCCATGCGGCCGTGATCCACGGCGATCCGCATCTCGGCAACTACACGGTGTTCTCCGAGGACGGGGAGGCGCAGGGCATCAACCTGCTCGATTACGGCTGCATCCGCATCTTCCATCCTCGCTTCGTGGGCGGTGTGGTCGATCTCTATCGCGGCCTTCAGACGGACGACCGGTCCCGGGTCGTCCACGCCTACGAGACCTGGGGCTTCAAGAGCCTGTCGAACGAGCTGATCGACATCCTCAACATCTGGGCGCGGTTCATCTACGCGCCGCTCCTCGACGATCGCGTCCGCACCGTGGCCGACGGGGTCAAGCCCGGCGAGTACGGCCGCCGCCAGGCCTTCGAGGTCCACAAGGCCCTGAAAGAGAAGGGGCCGGTCACCGTCCCGCGCGAGTTCGTGTTCATGGACCGGGCGGCCGTGGGCCTGGGCGCGGTCTTCCTGCACCTGAAGGCCGAGCTGAACTATCACCGGTTGTTCGAGAACGAAATCGACCGTTTCTCCCTGGACGGCCTGGAGCAGAAGCAGAAGGAGGCGCTGGCCGCGTCCGGTTTACCAAACCCGGTGTAATGAGGTTGCATTTTTCGCCGGTTGGCCTTACAGCCTAACGATAGGGTAGGGGCAACCGATGAAGATCGCTTTCGTTCACCAGAACTTTCCTGGCCAGTTCCTGCGCCTCGCCCGGACCTTCGTGGCCGAGGGGCATGAGGTCGTGGGGCTCGGGATGGTCAAGCAATGCGCCATCCCGGGCGTGAAGTATTTCTCCTACGACGCGGTGCCGGGGCCGGACGATGCGCCCTACCAGAACCGTTACTCCCCGGTCATTCCCCGCCTGCGGCGGGCCTATGGGGTCGCCTACAGGGCCAAGGCGCTGGCGAGCCAGGGCTTCGAGCCCAACGTGGTCGTGGTCAATACCGGCTGGGGCGAGAACCTGTTCCTGAAGGACATCTGGCCCAGGGCCCGCCATGTGGCCTATTTCGAATATTATTACCACGCCAAGGGCCAGGACCTGGATTTCGATCCCGAGTTCCCGGTCACCAACGAGGAGGTGATCTGGCGCCTGCGCCTGAAGAATTCCATGCAGCTCGGCGCTCTCGACGCCGCCGACTTGGCCGTGGCTCCGACCCGCTACCAGCGGGACACGTTTCCCACTTACCTGCGCGACCGGCTCGCCATCATCCATGACGGCATCGATACCCACAAGCTCCTGCCGGACCCGCAGGTCAGGATCCAGCTCGGCGAGGGCGGGCCGCAGCTCACCCGCGAGAAGCCCGTGGTCACCTATGTGACCCGCAACATCGAGCCGATGCGCGGCGCGCATGTAGTCTTCAAGAGCCTGCCTCATCTCCTCGACATCGATCCCGAGCTCAGGGTCGTCATCGTCGGCGGCCGGGGCACGAGCTATTCCGGCTCCGCGCCCGACGGGCAGTCGTGGTTCGACGTGTTCAAGGCCCGCATCGAGCGTCCGGTCGACTGGTCCCGGGTCCATTTCGTCGGAAACCTGCCCTATGACCAGTTCGTGAAGGTCCTGCAGGTCTCCTCGGCCCATGTCTACATGACCTATCCCTTCGTGCTGTCCTGGTCGTCCATCGAGGCCATGGCGCTCGAATGCCGGATCGTGGCCTCGGACACCGAGCCGGTGCGGGAGGTCATTCAGGACGGGGTGAACGGGCGCCTCTTCCCCTTCTTCGACGAGAAGGCCCTGGCCGAGCGGGTGCGTGAAACGCTCGCGGAGAAGGAGAGATCCGCCGCCATGGCGGCCGAGGCCCGCCGGATCGCGGTCGCGAAATATGATTACGAGACCGTGTGCCTGCCCCAGTGGCGCGCGTTTCTCGGGATCGCATGAGCGAGACGCCCTCGGGACCAGAGGCGGGCACCTTTCGGACCCGTCCGATGTTAATGATCCGAGTCTGCGCATCGCCGCATGCGGCGCGAAGCATTCATAAAGTTTTCGTTTGGAGCCATTCGAAAGATTGCGGCTCCTCACCGCATGCGCTAAACGCAGCAGTTAACAAGTGACGCTGAACAGGGCTTTGAAACATGGCCGATACAAAACATGCGCCGCACGGGGGCTACAGTCCGGATATGGACAGCCGCGCTCATGAGGCGACCTATCAGGGATTTGTCCAGTTTGCCGAAATCGCCACGGCGGTCATCATCTGCCACGTGCTGGCCCTCGCGGTCGGCGGCATCAAGCATGCCTGGCTGACGGCGATCTTCGGCGTGATCCTCTCCCTCGTGGCGGGCGGCATCGGCGCGATGGCTCCGTCCATCGGGGTCCGGGCTCCGGCGGCGGTCGGCGTCCTCCTCCTGCTGGCGCTCATCTTCTACTGAGCGGCTGACGATCGCCTGACAGAAACGAGACAAGAGCTTGTACCCAAGCCGTTGACCACATCTTAGGGGGCCTGCATGCGGATCGCCGTTCTCTCCGAAACCGATGGAGCGGAGACTCGCGTTTCCGCCACCCCCGAGACGGTCAAGAAATACAAAGGCCTCGGCGCCGACGTGGTCGTGCAGGCCGGGGCGGGAGCCAAGGCGGGCATCCCCGATGCGGACTTCGAGGCCGCCGGCGCTTCGATTGCCGGAACCGCCGGGGAGGCCCTGAAGGATGCCGACATCGTCCTCAAGGTCCGCCGCCCCGCCGAGGGCGAGCTGAAGGGCGCCAAGCCGGGCGCGCTCGTCATCGCCATCATGGATCCCTACGGCCAGGACGCGGCCCTCAAGGCCCTGGCCGACGCGCAGGTCTCCGCGTTTTCCATGGAGCTGATGCCCCGCATCACCCGCGCGCAGGTCATGGACGTGCTGTCCTCCCAGGCCAATCTCGCCGGCTACCGGGCGGTGATCGATGCCTCGGCCGAGTATGGCAAGGCGTTCCCGATGATGATGACCGCGGCCGGCACGGTACCGGCCGCGCGCATCTTCGTCATGGGCGCCGGCGTCGCCGGCCTCCAGGCCATCGCGACCGCCCGCCGCCTCGGCGCCGTGGTGACCGCCACGGACGTACGCCCGGCCGCCAAGGAGCAGGTCGAGAGCCTGGGCGCCAAGTTCGTCGCCGTGGAGGACGAGGAGTTCAAGCAGGCCGAGACCGCCGGCGGCTACGCCAAGGAGATGTCGGCCGAGTACCGGGCCAAGCAGGCCGAGCTGGTCGCCTCCCATATCGCCAAGCAGGACATCGTCATCACCACGGCCCTGATCCCCGGCCGGCCGGCGCCGAAGCTCGTGTCCCGCGCCATGGTGGAATCCATGAAGCCCGGCTCCGTGATCGTCGATCTGGCGGTGGAGCGCGGGGGCAATTGCGAGCTGGCCCAGCCGGGGCAGGTGGTGGAGCACAACGGCGTGAAGATCGTGGGCCATCTCAACGTGCCCGGGCGCCTCGCCGCCACGGCCTCCAGCCTTTACGCGAAGAACCTCTACGCCTTCGTCGAGACGCTGGTGGACAAGGAAACCAAGGCTCTGGCCGTGAAGTGGGACGACGAGCTGGTCAAGGCCACCTGCCTGACCCGTGACGGCGCCATCGTTCACACCGCCTTCCAGCCGACCGCTTGAACCGTCCAGGGGAGGACACCATGGCAACGCTTACGCCCGAACAGGCCGTCGAACAGGCCCGAGCGGCGGCAGAGGCTGCCCGCCGCTCGGCCGAAGCCGCTCAGACCATCGCCGATCAGGTGGCGGATGCGGCCGGGGCCGCCGCCGCGGCCGTCACCCACGGGGCCGTCGACCCGACGGTGTTCCGTCTCGCCATCTTCGTCCTGGCCATCTTCGTCGGCTACTACGTGGTCTGGTCGGTGACCCCGGCGCTGCACACGCCGCTCATGTCGGTCACCAACGCCATCTCGTCCGTGATCGTGGTCGGCGCCCTTCTGGCCGTCGGCGTGGACGTGGCGCCCGCCCTCGGCGAAGGGCCGATCTGGGCCCGGGTGCTCGGCTTCATCGGCCTCGTCCTGGCGTCCATCAACATCTTCGGCGGCTTCCTGGTGACCCAGCGCATGCTCGCCATGTACCGCAAGAAGGGGTGAGGCGATGTCGGCCAATCTAGCCTCGATCCTCTACCTCGTCTCGGGCGTCCTGTTCATCCTGGCGCTGCGGGGCCTGTCTCACCCGACCACGTCCCGGCAGGGCAACCTCTACGGCATGGTGGGCATGGGGATCGCCATCCTCACCACCCTGTTCGTATCCCCGCCGAGCGGGCTCAGTGGCTGGGCCCTGGTGATCCTGGGGTTGGCCATCGGCGGCGGCGTCGGAGCGGTGGTCGCCCGGCGCGTGCCCATGACCGCGATGCCCCAGCTGGTCGCCGCGTTCCACTCCCTGGTCGGTCTCGCGGCGGTCCTGGTGGCGGCGGGCGCGCTCTATGCGCCCCAGGCCTTCGGGATCGGCTCCGTGGGCACTATCCACGGCGGCTCGCTGTTCGAGATGGCGCTCGGCGTCGCGATCGGCGCCATCACCTTCACCGGTTCGGTGATCGCGTTCCTGAAGCTCGACGGGCGCATGTCCGGCAAGCCGATCCTGCTGCCGAGCCGCCACCTCATCAATATCGGCCTCGGCCTCCTGCTGCTGGTCCTGCTCGTCGCCTTCATCCGCACGGAGAGCCATGCGGCCTTCTGGCTGATCGTGCTCGTCTCCTTCGTGCTCGGCGTCACGCTCATCATCCCCATCGGCGGCGCCGACATGCCGGTGGTGGTGTCGATGCTCAATTCCTATTCCGGCTGGGCGGCCGCCGGCATCGGCTTCACCCTCGGCAATCTCGCGCTCATCATCACGGGCGCCCTGGTCGGCTCTTCGGGCGCGATCCTGTCCTACATCATGTGCAAGGGCATGAACCGCTCCTTCATCTCCGTGATCCTCGGCGGCTTCGGCGGCGAGACGGCCGCCGCCGCCGGCGGGGCTGTCGAGTCCAGGCCCGTCAAGCAGGGCTCGGCGGACGACGCCGCCTTCATCATGAAGAACGCCGCCAAGGTCATCATCGTGCCCGGCTACGGCATGGCGGTCGCCCAGGCGCAGCATGCGCTGCGCGAGATGGCCGACGAGTTGAAGGCCGAGGGCGTCGAGGTGAAGTACGCCATCCACCCGGTGGCGGGCCGCATGCCCGGCCACATGAACGTGCTCCTGGCCGAAGCCAACGTGCCCTACGACGAGGTGTTCGAACTCGAGGACATCAACGGCGAATTCCCGCAGGCCGACGTGGCCTTCGTCATCGGAGCCAACGACGTGACCAACCCGGCCGCGAAGACCGATCCGTCCTCGCCGATCTTCGGCATGCCGATCCTCGACGTGGAGCGGGCCAAGACCGTGCTGTTCATCAAGCGCGGCATGGGCTCGGGCTATGCGGGCGTCGAGAACGAGCTGTTCTTCCGCGACAACACCATGATGCTCTTCGGCGACGCCAAGAAGGTGGTTGACGAGATCCTGAAGAACCTCTGACGCATCCTGACCGCGAATGCTTCATGCCCGGCCCGGCGCCGGGCATGTTCGTGTCCTTGATCGGGATCACCGGCCTCGTGCCGGTGATCCCGATTGTTGGGAGCGCAGCGCCTCACCGCATCGGGATGGCCGGCACAAGGCCGGCCATGACCTGGAGGGTGTTGTCACCGGCCCTTGCCCCCTTCTCCACGTCATCACCGGGCTCGTCCCGGTGATCCCGATTATCTGGAACGCCGCGCTTCACCGAATCGGGATGGCCGGCGAGAGGAGGGTGATGACTGGCCGTCCATGATGGGAGAGGCGGCAGAACCGGAGGTGTCAGACGCCGCGCTCCGGCGCAGCGCCCCACCGCATCGGCCTAGCCGGGACGAGCCCGGCCGTGACGGGGAAAGTGAGGTCATGACGCAGGGGATGAAATCTGCTTTAACGCGAACCCCGATGCGTTTTGCCGGACCCTGACATGTCCCCGATTACCCTCCGCACCGCCCTTCCAGCCGACCGGGAGGCCGTCATCGAGCTCATCCACCAGCTCAACGTGTTCGAGGCCGACCTCGTCGGCGACCGGCGGCGCGACTACAAGGCTGCGGCGGAATATTACGACGAGCTGATGCAGCGTCTGTCCCGGCGCAACGGCCGCATCGTGCTGGCGCGGGCGGAAGGGGCGACGGTCGGCGCCATGGGCTTCTCCCTCGACCAGGACGCCGCCTATGTGGCCGACGGCTTCCGCAATCACGGAACGGTCACGGACCTGATCGTGCACAACGACTGGCGTGGCCGCGGCATCGGCCAGATGCTGCTCAAGGAGGCCGAGCGCCTGACCAAGGAAGCGGGGCTCAAGCGGCTCTTCATCGGCGTCCTGGTGGCCAATGAGAGGGCGGACCGCACCTACCGGGCCTTCGGCTTCGAGCCTTATGTCTCGATCCTGTCCAAGGAGGTGTGAGGATCGGGATAGGCCTCCTCCCAGGTCTTGAGCATCGTCGGCTTCGGCCAGCGGGCCGCCCACGCCTTTGCCCGGATGCGTTCCCGGTCAACGTCCATCTTGAGTGCGAAGGCCGGCGTCGGCCGCACGATCGGATCCAGACGATCCTGCCGGCGCCGATCCGGGCATCGGGAAGCCCGAGACCCTCCACATGCGAAAGAAGCGCATGCAGGCCCGCATGCGCTTCGAGACGATTTTGGATGTCGGCGATGGTGCGCGCAGGGGAGGGGCCGGGTTCACGCCGCCTCCCGCGACGGCCCTTACGAGCGGAACAGGCCTGCCACGCCGCCCTGCAGCCGGGAGCTGCCCTGGCGGGCGACGCTGTTGCTGTTGTCGAGCGCGAGAGCGCGCTGGTAGCTCTCGAGAGCCTGGCTCCGGTCGCCCTTGCGCTCGAGGGCCACGCCGCGCCAGGCCCAGGAATCGGCGTCCTTGTTGTTCACGTTGAGGGCCGCGTTGAAGTCCTCGATGGCCTTGTCGTACTGGTTCGTCGCCACGAAGCTCTGGCCGCGGGCCGCGTAGGGCGCGCCGACGAAGGGATTGCGGTCGATGGTGGCGTCGAAGTCGAGGATGGCCTGGGGGTGCATGCCCTGGCGCTGGTAGAGCAGGCCGCGCGAGTGGAGCGCCTCGGCGGATTCGGGCAGCAGGCGGGTCGCCATGTTCAGGTCGCTGAGGGCTTCCTGGTACTGGTTCTGGGCGCGGTACAGGTTGGCGCGTCCGATATAGGCCGGGCCATAGTTCGGATCGGCCTGAATGGCCCGGCTGAAGTCGGCGAGCGCCTGGTCGTTGCGGTTCGTCTGCCGCAGGGCGAGGGCGCGGTTGGTGTAAGCCGGTGCATAATTCGGATCGAGCTGCACCGCCTTGGAGAAGTCGGCCATGGCGCTGCTGTAGTTCCCCACGCGCGCATAGGCGGCGCCGCGGGTGTTGTAGGCGCTCGGATCGTTCGGGTTGCGCTGGATCACGTCCGACAGGGACGAGATGTTGACCGTGCTCGTCCCCTGCGTGTCCTCTTCCACGACGGCAATGCGCTGGCTGGGTCCGCCGCCCGTGGTGGTGCAGGCCGCGAGGCTAAGGGCAACGAGGGTCAGGCTCAGGGGGGCTAAACGGCGAATCGATGGGGCGAACACCTTCGTCTCCAGCTTGTTTACTCACGGTACCAGGGAGCGGCACTCTGGCGGGAAATCCTTAACAGCCGTGAAACAAGGCATCAAAAAGGCGCCGATGCAAGAGATAATGCAACTGAGTTCGCTCCGGGCAAAACGAGCCCCAGACATGCAAACAGCGCCCCGCTTGCGCGACGGGCGCTGGTTCACAACCGGTCGGCGAGGCCTTTTTCGAGGCCTGCTCGAAGAGCTTAGCGGGTCGGACGGGGCTTGGAAGGCAGCAGGCCTTCGCGCTGCATGCGCTTACGGATCAGCTTGCGGGCGCGGCGAACGGCCTCAGCCTTCTCGCGGGCCTTCTTCTCGGACGGCTTCTCGTAGTGACCGCGAAGCTTCATCTCGCGGAAGATGCCCTCACGCTGCATCTTCTTCTTGAGAGCGCGGAGCGCCTGATCGACGTTGTTATCCCGGACAAGAACCTGCACGCGAATTCCTCGTGTTTGAACCGTTTCGATTGTGACAAAAAAACAATGAGGCGCGTCATGCGCACCTCTATCTGGTCGGCGTCGATACCAGAAGAAGCCTTGCCTGTCCAGGGTTGCTTCTCAAGAAAAGCGCCGGTCCAGGGGGACAACGGCCCCGGTCTCGAATGGTTCAGCCCCGGTCCGGGAAAACCCGGGTGACATGTCCCATCTTGCGGCCCGCGCGGGCCTCCGTCTTGCCGTAGAGGTGCAGATGAGCCCCCGGCTCGGCCAGGATCTCCTCCCAGGCATCGGCGTCGTGCCCGATCAGGTTCCTCATCTCGACCCGTCCGAGGCGGGCGGTTTCCCCCAGAGGCCAGCCGCAGACCGCCCGCACATGCTGTTCGAACTGCGAGGTGGCGGCGCCCCCCAGGGTCCAGTGGCCGGAATTGTGCACCCGGGGGGCGATCTCGTTCACCACCAGGCGCTCGGATCCGTCCCCGGTGACGAGGAACAGTTCGACGGCGAGAACGCCCACGTAATCCAGGGCCTCGGCGATCGACCGGGCGATCCGGACCGCCTGCTCCTCCGTGTCGGGCGAAACGCCGGCCGGAACCGCCGTGGTGTCGAGGATATGGTTGCGGTGCTCGTTGGCGCACAGATCATAGGCCGCGAACGCGCCGGACGCCGTTCGCGCGGCGACCACCGAAACCTCCCGCTCGAAGGGCACGAAACCCTCCAGGATCGAGGCGGCGCGCCCGATCTCGTCCCAGGCCGCGACCGGGTCGGTCTCGGGGCCGATCTTCACCTGGCCCTTCCCGTCATAGCCGAAGCGGCGGGTCTTGAGCACGGCGGGCCGGCCGATGCGCTCGACGGCTTCGGCCAATTCCGCCTCGCTGGACACCGGCGCGAAGGGCGCGACCGCGATGCCGAGGCCGGCGATGAAGCTTTTCTCGAGGAAGCGGTCCTGCGACACGGCCAGGGCCTGGGCGTTGGGGGCCAGCAGGGCATGGGCGCTCAAGGTGGCGGCCGTTTCGCTCGGCACGTTCTCGAATTCGTAGGTCACCACGTCGACCGCCCTGGCGAAGCGCACCAGGTTCGCCTCGTCCTCATAGGCCGCAATGGTGGTTTCGGTCGCGACCTCGAAGGCCGGGCTGTTCTCCTCCGGCGCGTAGACATGCGTCCGCAGGCCCAGCTGCGCCGCCGCCATGGCGATCATGCGGCCAAGCTGGCCGCCGCCGAGGATGCCGAGGGTGCAACCGGGACGGATCATCGGTGTCTCAGCCTTCGTTGGAGGGGCGCTCGGCCACGCTTTCGCTCTGGCGTGCCCGCCAGGCGTCGAGGCGCTCGGCGAGAGCGGAATCGTGCAGGGCCAGCACGGCCGCGGCCAGCAGCGCCGCGTTCACTGCGCCGGCGCGTCCGATGGCGAGCGTGCCCACCGGAATGCCGGCCGGCATCTGGACGATGGAGAGCAGGCTGTCCTGGCCGGACAGGGCCTTGGATTCGACCGGGACGCCGAAGACCGGCAGGGGGGTCATGGCGGCCGCCATGCCGGGCAGGTGGGCGGCCCCTCCGGCGCCCGCGATGATGACCTGGAAGCCTTCCGCCCTGGCGCCCTTGGCGAAGGAGAAGAGCCGGTCCGGCGTGCGGTGGGCGGACACGATGCGGGCATCGTAGGCGATTCCGAGCGCATCGAGCGTCTCGGCCGCGTGGCGCATGGTGGCCCAGTCGGACTGGCTGCCCATGATGATGGCAATGGGAGGATGCGCCATGGCGTGGCTCCGGCTTCGAGGCCTTCAAGTCTTCAGCCGGAATAGCGAAGCCGCCCCGGGCAGGCAAGGCCGTTCCCGCGAAGGCGCTGGATTCTCACGCGATAATGTCGGGGGTGAGCTGATCCTCGAGCCGGATGATCTGATCCTTGAGGGAAAGCTTGCGCTTCTTGAGGCGCTGGACCTGAAGCTGATCGCCGGCGACCATGCTCTCCAGGGCGTCGATGGCCATGTCGAGGTCGCGGTGTTCCTGCTTCAGACGGGCCAATTCCGCTTCAAGTTCAGCCAATTCGGTCATTGAAATTACCTAGAGCCACGGACCCAAAATGGATTCCACCGGCGGGATCGATCCGATGCTCAATCCCTCCAGCGGCGCATCGTTGGGCGCGGACCCAGCGGGCCGCGCAAGCGAAAACCGGGTCCACTTTTCCGTCCGATGCGCTAGAGCCTCGGACCCAAAAGTGGACACCACTTTTGGGATTCATCCGAGGCTCCTTCTCTTGACCGGCGCATCGGATCAGGCGGACCCAGCGGGCCGCGCAAGCGAAAGCCGGGTCCACTTTCCGCTGACGCGGCCCTCTGGGTCCGTCCGATGCGCTAGATGCCCGGCCGACTTGCCTTTGGGCCAAGAGGGGCGGAAGTATGCTCTCGGGCCCTGTGGAGAGCAAGATCGCCCAGGCATCTTCTACTCTCGATTCTTCGAATTTCGCCTTCGACTCGCCACACTCTGTCTGCCACAATCGGCCTGTCAGTAGATCGAATAGGAGGAACTGACATGCCGCTGCAGAATCACCTGACGGAACTGGAACGGAAGCACCGCGCCCTCGAGCGCGAGATCCAGGACACCCTCAACAGACCGTCGGCGGATGACATGAGGCTGGCAGAACTCAAGCGCAGGAAGCTTCAGCTCAAGGACGAGATCATGCGACTGAGAAGCTCCGAATCGGCGTTGCACTAGCCGTAGAATTCCCTGCAATTTCCCACCTGAAGAAGCCGTCGCTTCACCCAACGAGCGGCGGCTTTTTCATGGGCGCCTCACAGATACGCGGCGACGCCGTCATAGATCAGCTTGGCGCCCACCAGGATCAGCAGGACATAGACGGCCGTATAGAACGCCTGGCCGGAGACGCGGCGCACCAGGAGGACGCCGGCCCAGGTCGACGCGATGGCGACCGGAAACAGGGCGCCCGCCGTCGTCATGTTCTCCGTGGTGAACTGTCCGAGCGCCAGATAGGGCGGCACCTTGATCCAGTTGACGAGCGCGAAGAGCACGGCCCCCGTTCCGACGAAGATGTCGCGCGGCAGGCGCTGGGGCATGACATAGATCTGGAAGGGCGGGCCGCCCGCATGGGCGACCATGCTGGTGAAGCCGGTCACCCAGCCCCAGAAGATGCCGCGCGGCACGTCGGCCGGCGCGGGCTTCGGCGGGGTGGCCCGGCGTTCCACCACCATGCGGCGGACAGCGAAGGCCACCGAGATAACCCCGACCGCCAGCTTGACCGCCGCATCCGAGACCTGGGCGGCCAGGAGATAGCCCGTGACGATGCCCGAAATGGCCCCCAGGAGCAGGATCACCACGTTGCGCCGGTCCCAGGCGTGCCGGTAGGCCCAGACGGACACCACGTCCTGGACGATCAGGATCGGCAGGGTGATGGCGGCCGCCTGGACGGGCGAGACCACGAGGGCCATCAGGGGAAGCGAGAGGGCGCCGAGCCCCGAGAAGCCGCCCTTGGCGAGGCCGAGCAGGATCACCGCGGGAATGGCGGCGGCATAGAAGAGAGGATCGGTAATCACGACAGCACTCGCCGAAAGTCGACTCACCGAAAGTCGCCCCTGACCACGGCTTGGGGGCCTGCTACCACAGCAGGCGCTCGAAGTCTCATGCACTGAACGCAACGGGGAACGCCATGCCATCCGCCCAGAGCCGCTATCATGAGGTCTATGCCGGCTGGAAGGCCGATCCGGTGGGTTTTTGGGAAGAGGCGTCCCGGGAGATCGACTGGATCAAGCCCGCCGAAGCGGTGTTCGACCCGCAGGCGGGCGTTTACGGCCGATGGTTCGTCGGGGCCGAGTGCAACACCTGCTACAACGCCGTCGACCGGCACGTAGCCACGCGCGGCGACCAGGCGGCGATCATCTACGACAGCCCCGTCACCGGCACCAAGCGCAGCATCACCTATGCCGAGCTGCAGGACGAGGTCGCGACTCTCGCGGCCGTCCTGCAGGACATGGGCGTCACGAAGGGCGATCGGGTCGTCATCTATATGCCGATGATCCCGGAAACGAGCTTCGCCATGCTGGCCTGCGCGCGCATCGGGGCCATTCACTCCGTGGTCTTCGGCGGTTTCGCCGCCAAGGAGCTCGCGACCCGCATCGACGACGCCCGGCCGAAGATCATCCTGTCCGCGTCCTGCGGCATCGAGGGCGGGCGCATCATTCCCTACAAGCCGCTCCTGGACGAGGCGATCGCCCTGTCCTCGTCCAAGCCGGAGGCCTGCCTCGTCTTCCAGCGGCCGCAGCTCGCCTGCGACCTCGCCGAGGGCCGCGACCGGGACTGGGCCGGCGCGGTCGCGGCAACCAGGGCCCAGGGCCGGGAGGCCGACTGTGTTCCCCTGGCCGCGACCGACCCGCTCTACGTGCTCTATACGTCGGGCACCACCGGCATTCCGAAAGGGGTGGTGCGCGACAACGGCGGCCATATGGTCGCGCTGAAATGGTCCATGGGCCATTTCTTCGGCGTGCAGCCCGGCGAGGTGTTCTGGGCGGCTTCCGACGTGGGCTGGGTGGTCGGCCATTCCTACATCGTGTACGGGCCGCTGCTTCACGGCTGCACGGCCATCCTCTACGAGGGCAAGCCGGTGGGCACGCCCGACGCGGGCGCCTATTGGCGGGTGATCTCGGATCATGGGGTCGTGACCCTCTTCACCGCGCCGACCGCCTTCCGGGCGATCAAGAAGGAGGATCCGAAGGCGGAGCTCCTGAGAAACTATGATCTCTCGTCCTTCCGGGCCCTGTTCCTGGCCGGCGAACGGGCGGATCCGGATACGGTCAAATGGGCTGAGGACATCCTGCAGGTTCCGGTGATCGACCATTGGTGGCAGACGGAGACCGGTTGGCCCGTGGCCGGCAATCCCCTCGGGCTCGGCGCGCTTCCCGTCAAGCATGGTTCGCCCACGGTGCCGATGCCGGGCTACACCCTCGAGGTGCTGGACGAGGGCGGCAAGCCGGTCGGGCCCAACACCATGGGGGCCATCGTGATCAAGCTGCCGCTGCCCCCAGGCGCCCTGCCGACCCTGTGGCAGGCGGACGGGCGCTTCCGGGACTCGTACCTGTCGGTCTATCCCGGCTACTACAACACCTCGGATGCGGGCTATCTCGACGAGGACGGCTACATCTGGGTCATGGGCCGCACCGACGACATCATCAACGTGGCGGGCCACCGCCTGTCGACGGGCGGCATGGAGGAGGTGCTGGCCTCCCATCCGGCGGTGGCGGAATGCGCGGTGATCGGCATGAAGGACGCCCTCAAGGGCGAGGTGCCGTGCGGCTTCGTGGTGCTCAAATCCGGCATCGACCGGCCGCCGGAGGAGATCGAGGCCGAGCTGGTGGCGCTGGTGCGCGACAGGATCGGGCCCGTGGCCGCCTTCAAGCTCGCGATCACCGTGGCCCGCCTGCCCAAGACCCGTTCGGGCAAGATCCTGCGCGGCACCATGAAGAAGATCGCCGACGGCGATTCGTGGTCGACGCCCGCGACCATCGACGACCCGATGATCCTGGCCGAGATCGGGGACGCGCTGCGGGCGAGGGGGCTTTCCGTCTGAAAGGAACCCGAGGATGCCGAATTCAGCCGAGGACGAGCAGGCGCGTTTCGAAGCCCTGCTGGCGCAGGCCCTGGGTGAGGACGACAAGGCCCTCAAGCATCGGACCCAAAAGTGGACTTGCACTTTTGGGATCCATCCGATGCTTTCTTCTTGGATGAGAGCATCGGTCCGATGCTCTAGCCCACCGTGCGGCCAAGGATCTGCGCGGCGAGGCGCGGCACGATGCCGTCGGGGCGAAAGCGAGCTTCGAGCGTCAGCGCGACAGGCCCGCGAAGCCGCGCCGGCGGCTGCGCCGCCGGGAGGCCGCGCCGCCGGGAGGCGGTCAGGAGTGAGTCGACGCCCCCTCAAGGAAAAGGCCCGGATCGCTCCGGGCCTTCCGTCTCGAAATCCTACTCCTACTCCTCGTCCTCGTCGTCGCGCCTGAGCTGCTTCAGCTTGGCGAAGACCGAGTTGACGTCGATGTTCTCTTCCTGCGCGGGCTTCGGGCGGCTCATGTCGGCGAACGGGTCGACCCGCTCGGGTGCCGTGGAGATCTCCGCCGGCATCAGGGTGCCGCCATGCTCCTGGGTCTCGACCTGCGGCCGGTCCTTGGCGGCGCGCTGGACCTCGAAGTCGAGGTCGATCTGCGAGCAGAGGCCGAGCGTCACCGGGTCCATGGGCGAGAGGCTCGCCGAGTTCCAGTGCGTGCGGTCGCGGACCTGCTGGATCGTGGTCTTGGTGGTGCCCACGAGGCGCATGATCTGCGCGTCCTTCAGCTCGGGATGGTTGCGCACGAGCCAGAGGATCGCGTTCGGGCGATCGTGGCGGCGGGACACCGGGGTGTAGCGCGGCCCCTTCTTGACCCGCTTCTGCTCAGGCAGCTTCACCCGCGTCTCGGCGAGGCGCAGGCGGTGGTTCGGGTTGTCCTGAGCCTTCTCGATCTCCTCACGGGTCAACTGGCCCGTGGTCACCGGGTCGAGGCCCTTGATGCCTGCCGCGACCTCGCCGTCGGCGATGCCCTTCACCTCGAGCGGGTGAAGCTTGCAGAAATCGGCGATCTGGTCGAACGACAGCGATGTATTCTCGACGAGCCAGACGGCTGTCGCCTTCGGCATCAACGGTCCCTGGGACATGAATGTGAACCTCCTTCAGGCCGGGCGCCGGATGTCGGCGCCGCACGGCAAAACTCTCTCGCGCTCCGAACCGGCCCGGCCGGAGCATCTCGTCTCACGATGTGAGGGAAACGAGATGATTATAGGGATCGTGCCGGGATGTTGCAAATTTTAAAGGGTCAGCACGATCTTGCCGATGTGCTCGCCCCCGTCCATCCGGGCATGGGCCTCGGCCACGTCCTCGAAGGCGAAGCGCGAGTCCATGACCGGCCGGCACCGGCCCTGTGCCAGGAGCGGCCAGACCCTCTCCTCGAGCGCCTCGGCGATCTCGGCCTTTTCCGCCGGGGACCGCGGGCGCAGGGTCGAACCCGTATGGGTGAGCCGCTTGACCATCAGGCGGCGGAAGTCGACTTCGGCTTTCGGGCTCCGGAGGAAGGCGATCTGCACGACCCGGCCGTCCTGGGCGGCAGCCTCGTAGTTGCGGGGGATGTAGTCGCCGCCGACCATGTCGAGGATCACGTCCACGCCCCGGCCCCCTGTGGCGTCCTTGGCGGCCGCCACGAAATCCTGGTTCCGGTAGTTGACCGCCACATCGGCTCCGAGGCGCAGGCACGCGTCGCATTTGTCCGCCGATCCGGCGGTCGCGATCACCGTGGCGCCGAAGGCCTTGGCGAGCTGGATCGCCGTGGTGCCGATGCCGGAGGTTCCGCCATGGACGAGCAGCGTCTCGCCCGATCGCAGACGCCCCCGGTCGAACACATTGGTCCAGACGGTGAAATAGGTCTCCGGGATGGCGCCGGCCTCCTCGAAGGAGAGACCTGGGGGAATCGGCAGGGCATTGCCCTCATGGACCACCGCATAGTCCGCATAGCCCCCGCCGGGGACCAGGGCCATGACCGGGGCGCCGACGGCAAATCGTGCGGCGTCGGGGCCCGCGGCCGCGACCTCGCCGGCAATCTCGAGCCCGAGGATGTCCGGAGCGCCGGGCGGCGGCGGGTAGCCGCCCTGGCGCTGGATCACGTCGGGGCGGTTCACGCCGGCGGCCTTCACCTGGACCAGGATCTCGCCTTCCTTCGGCACGGGAACCGGACGCTGGACGATCCTGAGAACCTCCGGCCCGCCGCTCCCTTCGGCGACGACGGCGCGCATCATCTGCGGGATCTGCCGCATTTTTCCCTCCTTTGGTCAACAAGCTCCCGGGATATAGGCCCCGTTGGCAAGGAATACATGCCGGATTAACGTTGACGACGAACAGAAGGAGAATGCCATGGCCCTCGATCCCTTCGCCGATGAGCCTCGCCAGATCATGAGCGGGCACGAGATCGGCCAGGATCTCTCGATGCTGTCCATCGACGAGCTCGACGAACGCGTCGAGATGCTGGAGCAGGAGATCGCCCGCCTCAAGGAGGCGAGGGACCGGAAGGAGAATTCCCGTGCGGCGGCGAGCGCCTTCTTCAAGCTCGGCCAGGAGTAGGGCCGGAATCGAGGTCCATGCAACGAAGGAACGTCCTTAACGGCGCGTTAACCATTGCCGGTTTAGGAATCAGGCATCCGGGCCTCGTCCTGGATGCCGAGTGGCTTTGAAGCCCACTCTGTTCGACGCTTCCCTGTGAGACTTGAAGAGCCGCCCCGAGCGGCTCGATTTTTGTGGTCGGCGCCTTAACCTTAAGAAGAGGTTACCGAGGCAAGACCCGCGGGACCGTCCTATACTCATCTCAACAGGTCGCAACCTCCGTCCCTCGGCGCGGAGGGCAGGTTTTTGGGAGATGTGCGTGAACGAGCCCGACGTGATCCAGCTCGATGTCGATCCTGTCCGGTTCGGGCAGAGTTTCGTGGGGTCCGAGGCCTTCAAGGCCCTCTTCCAGGAGGGCATGGAGCTCATCGAGGAAACCGCCGCTTATCTCGACGGCCCCGGCCGCGAGGAGTCCCGGAACCTGCCGCGTCAGGAAAGCCTCGTCTATGCCAGCGAGAGCATGCGCCTCACCACCCGCCTGATGCAGATCGCCTCATGGCTGCTGCTGCAGCGCGCGGTGGCGGAAGGGGAGATCTCTCCCGACCAGGCGCAGCTGGAGAAGAACCGGGTCCGCCTGAGCTCCCAGGACACCGCCACCACGGTCTCCGAATACGAGTCGCTTCCCGCGCGCCTGCGGGAGCTGATGGGCCTGGCAACCCGGCTCCACGCCCGGATCCTCCATCTCGAGCGCCTCATCGCCGAGGCGGGAGCCCCCTCGCAAGCTCCGGTTCCCAACCCGGTCGCGACCCAGCTCGGCATGCTCCAGCGGGCTTTCGGCCTGACGGAGTAGCGGCTTCGGCCCGGATCCGTCATCGCCGGGACAAGCCCGGCCATGACGGACCCGGCCATGCGGCCCTCCCTGCGAGAGCAAGCGGACGAGCAAAGAAAAAGCCCCGCCGAAGCGGGGCTTTCGCGTTCTGGTGACGTCACCAGCGCAGGGCGCCGGCTTACTTCTTGGCGCCGAGGCCCAGGCCGCCGAACTTCGAGTTGAAGCGCGACACGCGGCCGCCACGGTCGAGCAGCTGCTGCTGGCCGCCGGTCCAGGCCGGGTGGGTGTTCGGGTCGATGTCGAGGTTGAGGGTGTCGCCCTCTTTGCCGTAGGTCGAGCGGGTCGTGTACTCGGTGCCGTTGGTCATGACCACTTTGATGAAGTGGTAGTCGGGATGATCGGTTTCTTTGCGCGCCATTGCCATAGTCCTTGTTGCGGCCAGCCAGATCTGGTCAGCCCGCAATGTTGAGATCGAGCCTGAATTGATGAATGCGCGCCTATACCTCACTTAAGACCTTGAAACAAGCCGGGCTAGAGCATCGGACCCAAAAGTGGACCCACTTTTGGGATCGGATCCGATGCTCCCCGCCTCAAGGGGCGCATCGTCCGGGACCTGACCACCTTCTCCACGTCATCACCGGGCCTGTCCCGGTGATCCCGATTCCGAGAGGCGCCGTGCTCAAGACAATCGGGATGGCCGGCACAAGGCCGGCCATGACTTGCGGAGGGTGTTCGCACCGGCCCTGACCATCTTCTCCACGTCATCACCGGGCTCGTCCCGGTGATCCCGATTGTCCGATGCTCCCCTCTTGGCTGGCGCACCGTTGACCGCGAAAAACCGGGTCCACTTTTTCGCACGGTGCGCTAAAGGTGCTAAACCGCCCGGTGTCACAATTCCCGAAGACGTAAGGTGTCATGGCCGACCATTCCCAAGGGCAGAACCGCCCCAAGGCTGCGCTGAGCGCCCTGAAGCCGCTCATTCCCTACGGCTTGGCTTACAAGGGGCGGATCGCGGCGGCGCTGGTTGCCCTCGCCATGGCGTCGGCGGCGACCCTGGTGGTGCCGATCGCGGTCAGGCGGGTCATCGATTTCGGCTTCTCCGAGCAGGGCCGGGCCTACATCAACGCCTATTTCGCCCTGCTGGTCGTGGTGGTGGGCGTGCTCGCCGTGGCGAGCGCCCTTCGTTACTACTGCGTCATCACCCTCGGCGAACGGGTCGTGGCGGACCTGCGCTCCGCCGTGTTCCGGCACCTGACCTCCCTCGACCCGGCCTTCTTCGACCAGACCAAGAGCGGCGAGATCGTCTCCCGGCTCACCGCCGACACCACCCAGGTCAAGGCGGCCTTCGGGGTCAGCATCTCGATCGCCCTGCGCAATCTCTTCCTCTTTCTCGGGGCGACCGTCCTCATGATCATCACGAGCCCGAAGCTCTCGGCGCTCGTGCTTCTGGCCATCCCGGTCATCGTCCTGCCTCTGGTCTTCTCGGGCCGGGCCGTGCGGCGACGCTCCCGGGCCGCCCAGGACCGCCTCGCGGATGCTTCCGCTTATGCCGCGGAGGCGATCGGCGCGGTCAGGACCATGCAGGCCTTCGGCATGGAGAGCCTCACCGCCGCCCGCTTCGCCACGGCCGCCGAGGACGCCTTCGACGCGGCCAGGCTGTCGACCACCATGCGGGCCTTCCTGACCGGGGCCGGCATCTTCCTGGTTTCGGCGAGCGTGGTCGGCGTGCTCTGGTACGGCGCCCAGGACGTGCTGGCCGGGCAGATGACCGGCGGGCGCCTGTCGCAGTTCGTGCTCTATGCGGTCTTTGCCGCAAGCTCGCTCGGCCAGCTTTCGGAGGTCTATGGCGAACTCGCCCAGGCGGCCGGCGCCGCGGAGCGCCTCGGCGAGATCCTCTCCGCCAAGCCCGCCGTGGAGCGTCCGCTTCACCCGAAGCCTCTGCCGGAGCCGCCACTCGGCACCGTGGCCTTCGACCATGTTCACTTCGCCTACCCGACCCGGGCCGACCAGCGCGCCATCCACGGGCTGAGCTTCGCCGTGGGATCCGGCGAGCGGGTCGCCATCGTCGGGCCCTCGGGGGCCGGCAAGAGCACGGTCCTGCAGCTGCTGCTGCGCTTTTACGATCCGCAGAGCGGCACGATCCGGGTCGACGGGGTGGCGGTCCACGAGACGGATCCCTTCGCCCTGCGCGCCCGCATGGCCCTCGTGCCCCAGGAGCCGACGATCTTCGCCGCCTCCGTCCTCGACAACATCCGCTACGGCCGCCCGGACGCCACGGAGGAGGAGGTGCGCCGCGCCGCCGAGCTCGCCTCCGCGGACGGATTCATCCAGGCCCTGCCGGAGGGCTACCGATCCATGATCGGGGAGCGCGGCGTCACCCTGTCGGGCGGCCAGCGCCAGCGTCTGGCCATCGCCCGCGCGATCCTGAAGGACGCCCCGATCCTGCTCCTCGACGAGGCGACCTCCGCGCTCGACGCGGAGAGCGAACGCAAGGTCCAGACCGCCCTCGACCGGCTGATGGAAGGCCGCACCACCCTGGTCATCGCCCACCGCCTGGCCACCGTGCGCTCCGCCGACCGCATCCTGGTCATGGACAAGGGCGTGATCGTGGAAGAGGGCACTCACGAGACGCTCCTCGCTCAGGGCGGTCTCTATGCGCGCCTGGCCCGGCTCCAGTTCACGAGCGCCGACGAGCATCACGAGGCGGCCGAATAAAATCTCCATCCGACCCATGTTTGCCATGCTTTCATGGGAGACAGGACCCACACAGGCGATTCGTCCGGCCGGGAGGACGGCATGGTGGTCAGCAGGAGGCACCCTCAGGATTCCCCCCGCATCAACGTCCTCGAGCCGTGGGATCTCCAGTACTGGTCCGACCGCTGGAACGTCCCGCGCCAGCAGGTCGTCGAGACCATCCGCCGCGTCGGCGATCAGGTCCACGACGTCGCGCTGGCCTTGGGCAAGCGGTAACTTTACCGCTCCGTGAGCTTCAGCTCGATGCGGCGGTTGCGGGCATAGGCCTCTTCCGTGGTGCCGTTGTCGAGGGGCTGGAACTCGCCGAAGCCGGCCGCCACGAGATGCTGGGGCTGGACGCCGCGGGCGACCAGCGCCTGCACCACCGCGATGGCGCGGGCCGAGGACAGGGCCCAGTTCGACGGGAACTGCGAGGTGGCGATGGGCCTCTGATCCGTGTGGCCGTCGACGCGGATCACCCAGGGGATATCGGGCGGAACCTGGCGCTCCAGCTCGATGAGGGCGCTGGCGATGCGGTCGATCTCGCCGGAGGCCTCGGGCCGCAGGAAGGCCTGGCCGGCCGGGAAAAGCACCTCGGACTGGAACACGAACCGGTCGCCGACGATGCGCACGTCGGGCCGGCTGCCGAGGATCTGCCGCAGGCGGCCGAAGAAGTCGGACCGGTAGCGGGCGAGCTCCTGGACCCTCTGGGCCAGGGCCACGTTGAGGCGGCTGCCGAGGTCGGCGATCCGGGCCTGGCTTTCCTTGTCGCGGTTTTCGGACGCGGACAGGGCGTCCTCCAGGGCGGCCAGCTGGCGGCGCATGGCGGCGATCTGCTGGTTGAGGATCTCGACCTGGCTCAGCGCCCGGCCGGTGGCCTGGCGCTCAGTCTCGAGCTGGGTGCCCAGCTCCTGCGCCTGGGCCTGCGCGGCGCCGCCGCTGTCCAGAAGGCTCTGCAGGCGCGCCCGCTCGGCCTCGTTGGCCCGCAGGGTGGTCTGCAGGGACGTGACCGTGTCCTCGATGGTGCGCCGGTTCGAGCGCTCGAGGGAGAGAAGGTCGGTCAGTTCCGAGATCTGGCGGTTCAGGCGGTCGAGCACCGTGTCGCGGCCCGACAATTCGCGGGACAGGAAGAACTGGCCCACGGTGAAGACCGAAATCAGGAAGATGATCGCGAGCAGCAGCGTCGACAGGGCGTCGACGAAGCCCGGCCAGTAATTGATCTGGCCTGAGCGCCCGCGCCGGCGGCCTCCTGCGCTCGAGGCCGGCATCAGGGCAGCCTCTCACGGGACAGACGGTCGAGCACCTGCTTGAGCTCCTTCTCGCGGGCCGCCTGAGCCTCGACCCAGTCGCGGATCATCTGCTGCTCGGCGCGCATGTGCTGCACGAGGCCCTGAACGCCCTCGGCCAGGTTGGCCATGGCCTGGGTCGCGGCCCGGCCGCCGGCGCCATCGTTCACGGCGGCGGTAAGCCGGTTCAGCGCCACCGTCAGGTCGTGCGAGGTGGCGCCGGCGCGCAGGGACGTATCGGCGGGCGTGTCCATGGTGGAGGTGGCGAGCCAGTCCTCCAGCTCCGTGTAGAAGCGGCTCTGGGCCTGGCCGGCCTGAAGATCGAGGAAGCCGAGGACCAGGGAGCCGGCGAGGCCGAAGAGCGACGCCGAGAAGGACAGGCCCATGCCCTGCAGGGGGCCGGCGAGCGAATTCTTCAGCTCGTCGAACAGGACCGCCGTGTCCTGGCCGGTGCGCAGCGACGAGATGATGCGCCCGACGGAGCCCACCGTATCGATCAGGCCCCAGAAGGTGCCGAGCAGGCCGAGAAACACCAGCAGGCCGGCGAGATAGCGCACGATCTCGCGGCTCTCGTCGAGGCGGGCCCCGATGGAATCGAGCACCGAGCGGGTCGCGGCGACGGAAAAGCCCGCCTGACCGGGCCGGTTGCCGAGGAGAGCCGCCAGCGGCGCGAGCAGGACCGGCGGGGAGGGGGCGACGAGCCCATCCTCGGATTGCCGCAGGGTGTTGACCCACCGCACTTCGGGAAAGAGCCGCCAGACCTGCCGGATCGCCAGCACGATGCCGATGAACATGACGCCCAGGATCAGCGCGTTGAGGCCGGGATTGGCCTGGAACGCCTCCCAGATCTGCCGGTACAGAATGAAGGCGACGAACCCTGCCAGAACCAGGAAGACCGCCATGCGGATCAGATAAATCCGCGGTGGGGTAAGGGGTTGGTCCGCCATCGCTATCCTGTGCGTTCGTGCTTCGGGCCTGCTCTCGAGCCTCGGACGTGAAAAGTGGAATCCACTTTCGGGATCGATCCGATGCTCCTTCCCTGAAGCGGCGCATCGTTCCCTGCGGAAAACCGGGGCCACTTTTCCGCACGATGCCCCAATGTGACCGCGCCCGTCCGAAGGATCAAGCGCGACCATGGTCCCCCTCGGCCGGCACGAACAGAAATATCGCCGGCGGAAAGACGAGAGCTGTTTCCACTGGTGTGGAATCACCTCTCCTCTCGGCTGTGCCGCATGTTCGACGGCGAACCGGATCCACTTCGCCGAAAAGGGCTCTAGCCTTTGCCTTTTTTCAGGAGCTTGAGCAGGTCGCGGTGCATGACCTCGTTGCCGCAGGCGATCGAGCCCTTGGCCATCGGGTCGCTGCCCCCGTCCGCGTCCGACACGAAGCCGCCCGCCTCGCGGACCATCAGGATGCCGGCCGCCATGTCCCAGGTGTTCAGGCCGCGTTCCCAGTAGGCGTCAAAGCGCCCGCAGGCCACGTAGGCCAGGTCGAGGGCGGCGGCGCCCCAGCGGCGCATGCCGCCCACATAGCCCATCACGGCGGCGGTCTCGCGCAGGAAGAGGCCGTGATCGCCCCGGCCGATATGGGGCAGGCCGCAGGCCACGACGGCATCGGCGAGATCGCCGCGGGCCGCCACGCGGATGCGGCGGTTGTTGAGATAGGCGCCCTTGCCGCGCTCGGCGATGAAGAGTTCGTCCTTGGCCGGGTCGTAGATCACGCCGGCGACGATCTGACCGTCCCGCTCCAGTCCGACCGAGATGGCGAATTGCGGCAGGCCGTGCAGGAAGTTCGTGGTGCCGTCGAGCGGGTCGATGTGCCAGCGATGGCTCGGGTCGGTGCCCTCGACCACGCCTTCCTCCTCCATGACGAAACCGTAGCCGGGGCGCGCCTTCTCGAGCGCCTCGCGCAAAATCTTCTCCGCCTTGCGGTCGGCCGCCGAGACGAAGTCGCCCGGGCCCTTGCGGGAGACCTGCAGGTTCTCGACCTCGCCGAAATCGCGCTTGAGCGAGCGCGAAGCCTTCATCACAGCATCGGTCATGACGGTCATGAGGGGCGAACGGATCATCGGGCAGGTCCTGGCAAAGAGCGAACATCAAAAGAAGATGTGGTCGATGGACCACGGGGCGAGTGGCGTCAAGCGGTGGTCAACCGGGCCGGGACGCAAATGATCCCGCGTCTGCGGCATTTCATGCACTCAGCGCATGCCGAGGCGCTCCGCGGCCAGCTTCTCGGCGCGCTTGCGGTCCTCGGCGCCCATGTCCTTGAGCGCGTCGTCGAGCCAGGGGTCGGCGAGGCCCTGGGCGGCCGCCAGGATATGCCAGGCCGCCGCATCGACCTTGTTGGCGGGCACGCCGCGACCGGCGACCAGGAGGCGGGCCAGACGGTTCTGCGCGATGGCGTTGCCCTTGGCGGCGGCGCGGCGGAAATAGCGCGCGGCCTGGGATTCGCTGGCCGGAACTCCGTCGCCGTTGAAGAGCAGGATCGCATATTCCACTTCGCCGACCGAGCTGCCGTTGCGGGCGGCACGCTCGAACAGCCGGGCCGCTTCCGAGGGATCCCGCGCGACGCCCCGGCCCTTGAGGTAGAGCACGCCGAGGGCATGCTGCGCGTCCGGGATCTCCGCGGCCGCGGCCTTCTTCAAGAGTTCGACGGCCTTCTGCAGGTCCGCGTCGTTGCCGCTGGTGAGCAGGAGCAGGGCGAGATTGTGGGAGGCCAGCGGATTGCCCTTGGCGGCGGCCTCTTCGAGCCAGGCGCGGCCCTGTGCGGCATTCTTGGCCATGCCGCGGCCGTCGAGGGCCATCAGCCCCAGGGACGCGAGCGCATTGGCGTCGCCTCGCTGCGCCGCCAGGCGGTACCATTCGGATGCCTTCTTGGGATCCATGGCGATCCCGAGGCCCTGATTGTAGAGCTCGCCCAGAAGGGTCATGGCCGCGGCATCGTTGTTGTTCTTCTCCAGCCGCAGGGTCGCCTCGCGGAAGGCCGTCCCGTAGAGGCCGCGCTGATAGGCCCCGTAGGCGAGATCGAGCTCCTTGGCCGGGCTTGCGGTTGCGGAAGCCGCCAGCAGGACGCCGCCGATGATCCAGGACAGCCGCATCAGCGCGAGGCCTCCTGCCGGTCCAGGATCTCCAGGGCTGCCGTCACGGCCGCCGCCGGACCGTCGGGATGAGACCAGACGGCCTCGCCCAAGGCGATGAATTCCGCCTGCGTGGCCGCCAGGGGCCCGACCGCGTCGAGGCTCGGCGCATAGGCCACGCAGGGCGTCTCGAAGATCTCGGCCC
This sequence comes from Microvirga sesbaniae, assembly GCF_025460805.1. GTDB lineage: Bacteria > Pseudomonadota > Alphaproteobacteria > Rhizobiales > Beijerinckiaceae > Microvirga > Microvirga sesbaniae. The sequence continues at coordinate 47,786 of NZ_JAMXFJ010000024.1, forward strand.
ACCAGGACGCCCTGTCGATCACGCTCTCCAGGGAGGGCACGGACCCGTCCGGACGGGGCTCGCCGAAGAGAAGGTAATCGGCCCCGGCCTCGCCCAGGGTCATGGCGTCATCCTTGGTGCGGATCGCCCCGGCCCCGATGGCGCGGTCGGATTTCAGGCGGTCTCGCAGGTCCCGCAGGCGGGCCGGATCGCCCGGAACATGCACACCGTCGGCGCCGCCCCGAGCCGCGACGGTCGCGAGATCCGCCTCGCCCTCGGCCGAGACGAGCACGGCCGCGCCATGCTCCTGCGCGGCCGGGGCGAGGGCCTTGACCTGATTGATCAGGCTCCGCTCGTCGGCTGAAGCCAGCCGCAGCAGGACGGCCGCCACGGCTCCGGCGGCGCAGGCCTCGGCGAGGCGCGGCGCGAAGGAGGCGTCCGTCAGGACAGGGGTGATGAGGTAGAGGCGGGCGGCGGTATCGGCCATGGATGTTCGAGGTCACGAAAGAGGACAGACGGGATTCCATAACGAAAACGGGGCCGTCTTGCGAGGCCCCGCTTGTCGATCATGATTGCGGCGAAAGCCTGATCGATGAATGGCGTCTCCACCTCCGTCATGGCCGGGCTTGCCCCGGCCATCCCGATACGCAAAGACGCTGCGCCTCGACCGGTCGGGATCACCGGCACAAGGCCGGTGACGACCGGGAGGGTCGATCGAGGCTTCCGATCCCGCTTACTCGGCCGCCTGCCGGCTCGTGCCGAAGGTCGGGTCGAGCTCGCCGGAGGCGTAGCGCTTGGCCATCTCGGCCAGGGTGAACACGCGCTTGATCTTGGAGGCCTGGCCGGCGGTGTTGAACTCCTGCAGGCGCTGCTTGCAGAGCTTCGTCATCGCCTCCATGGCGGGCTTCAGATACTTGCGCGGGTCGAACTCGCCCGGGTTCTCGGTCAGGACCTTGCGGATCTGGCCGGTCATCGCCATGCGGTTGTCCGTGTCGATGTTGATCTTGCGCACGCCGTGCTTGATGCCGCGCTGGATCTCCTCCACGGGCACGCCCCAGGTCGGCTTCATCTGGCCGCCGTACTGGTTGATGATGTCCTGGAGATCCTGCGGCACCGAGGACGAGCCGTGCATCACCAGGTGGGTGTTGGGGAGCTTCTTGTGGATCTCCTCGATCACGTGCATGGCGAGGATCGCGCCGTCCGGCTTGCGGGTGAACTTGTAGGCGCCGTGCGAGGTGCCCATGGCGATGGCAAGCGCGTCGACCTTGGTCTCGGCCACGAACTTCACGGCCTCGTCGGGGTTCGTCAACAGCTGGTCGTGCGAGAGCTTGCCCTCGGCGCCGTGGCCGTCCTCGGCCTCGCCTTCGCCGCTCTCGAGCGAGCCGAGCACGCCGAGCTCGCCTTCCACCGAGATGCCGCCGAGATGAGCCATCTCGACCACTTTCCGGGTCACGCCCACATTGTAGTCCCAATCGGCCGGGGTCTTGCCGTCGGCCTTGAGGGAGCCGTCCATCATCACCGAGGTGAAGCCGGCCTGGATGGCGGTCATGCAGGTGGCGGGCTCGTTGCCGTGGTCGAGATGCACGCAGACCGGAATGTGCGGATAGATCTCGGTGACCGCATCCATCATGTGCTTGAGCATGACGTCGTTGGCGTAGGAGCGCGCACCGCGGCTCGCCTGGATGATCACCGGCGCATCGACTTCGCCGGCTGCCGCCATGATCGCGAGCGCCTGCTCCATGTTGTTGATGTTGAAGGCAGGCACGCCATAGCCTTGCTCGGCGGCGTGATCCAGAAGCTGCCTCATGGTGATGCGTGCCATCTCGTCCTCCTTATGGGGCGCGTTCTTCTAAGCGCGCCGAAACTGAACCTTAGCTTAAGCGAATTGTGGAGCACGTTCCCCGCGCGGGAAGGGATGTCCCCGCCGGAGAACGGTCCTTCAGGCTCTCAGCGCTTCCACGCCGGGCAGCGACTTGCCCTCGAGCCATTCGAGAAAGGCGCCGCCTGCCGTCGATACATAGGTGAAGTCGTCCGCAACGCCAGCATGGTTGAGGGCCGCCACCGTGTCGCCGCCGCCCGCCACGGAGACGAGCTTGCCTTCCTTGGTGCGCTGGGCAGCGTGGCGGGCGGCCGCCACCGTGCCCTGGTCGAAGGGCGCGATCTCGAAGGCGCCGAGCGGACCGTTCCACACCAGCGTGGCCGCGTCGTTGATCGCCGCCGAGACGCGCTCGACCGATTGCGAGCCCACGTCGAGGATCATCTGGTCCTCGGGGATCGCGTCGATGCCGTAGGTGTGGTTGGGCGCGCCCGCCTTGAACTCGTAGGCGCAGACGCCGTCGACGGGCAGGATGATGGCGCAGTTGGACGTGCGGGCCTTGTCGATGATGCGCAGGGCGGTGGCCGCCAGATCCTTCTCGGCGAGCGACTTGCCGACGCCGAGGCCCGTGGCGTGCACGAAGGTGTTGGCCATGCCGCCACCGATGACCAGGGCGTCGACCTTGGTGACGAGATTCTCGAGCAGGTCGATCTTGGTCGACACCTTGGCGCCGCCCACGATGGCCACGACCGGGCGCTTGGGCGCCTCCAGGCCCTTGGTCAGGGCGTCGAGCTCCGCCTGCATGGTGCGGCCCGCGTAGGCCGGCAGGACGCGGGCGAGGCCCTCGGTCGAGGCATGGGCGCGATGCGCGGCCGAGAACGCGTCGTTCACGTAGAGGTCGCCGAGCTTCGCCAGATCCTGCACGAAGGCCGGATCGTTCTTCTCCTCGCCCGCGTGGAAGCGGGTGTTTTCGAGGAGCAGCACGTCGCCGTCCTTGAGGGCGGCGACGGCCTTGGCCGCGGCCTCGCCGATGCAGTCGTCGGCGAAGGCCACGGGTTTCTTGAGATGCGTCGAGACCGCTTCCGCGACCGGCTTCAGGGATTCCTTGGGATCGCGTCCCTTCGGGCGGCCGAAATGGGCGAGAAGGATCACCTTTCCTCCCTTTTCGGCGATCTCCCGGATGGTGGGCAGCACGCGCTCGATGCGCGTCGCGTCCGTCACCCGGCCGTTCTCCATCGGGACGTTGAGATCGACCCGGACGAGAACGCGTTTTCCCTTGACCTCGGCCTGGTCGAGCGTGCGGAAGGCGGTCATGAAGCGGCCTCCCTTAGATGAGCTTCGCCATGGCGACGGCGGTGTCCGCCATGCGGTTCGAGAAGCCCCACTCGTTGTCGTACCAGGACAGCACGCGCACGAAGTTGCCCTCCATCACCTTGGTCTGGTCGAGGTGGAACACGGAGGAGTGCGGATCGTGGTTGAAGTCCGACGAGACGTTCGGCTGGTCCGTGGTGCCGAGGATGCCCTTCAGCGGCCCGGCGGCGGCGGCCTTGATCGCCGCGTTGATCTCTTCCTTCGTGGTGTTCTTCTTGGCCACGAACTTGAAGTCGACCACGGACACGTTCGGGGTCGGCACGCGGATCGACGAGCCGTCGAGCTTGCCGTTCAGGTCGGGCAGCACGAGGCCCACCGCCTTGGCGGCGCCCGTCGAGGTCGGGATCATGTTCAGGGCCGCCGCGCGGGCGCGGTAGAGGTCCTTGTGCATCTGATCCAGCGTCGGCTGGTCGTTGGTGTAGGAGTGGATCGTGGTCATGAAGCCCTTCTCGATGCCCACCGCCTCATGAAGCACCTTCGCCACCGGGGCGAGGCAGTTCGTGGTGCAGGAGGCGTTCGAGATGACCATGTGGTCCTTCGTCAGCTTGTCGTGGTTGACCCCGTAGACGACCGTGAGGTCGGCCCCGTCGGCCGGAGCCGACACGATGACCCGCTTGGCGCCGGCGGTCAGGTGCGCCGAGGCCTTCTCCTTCGAGGTGAAGATGCCGGTGCATTCCATGGCGATGTCGACGCCGAGCTCCCGGTGCGGCAGGGTCGCCGGATCCTTGATGGCGGTCACGCGGATCTTCTGGCCGTTGATGACGAGGAACTCGCCGTCGACCTGCACGTCGGCCGGGAAGCGGCCATGGACGGAGTCGAAGCGGAGCAGGTGAGCGTTCGTCTCGACCGGCCCGAGATCGTTGATGGCAACCACCTCGATGTCCTTGCGGCCGCTCTCCACGATGCCGCGGAGGATGTTGCGTCCGATGCGACCGAATCCGTTGATCGCGACCTTCACCGTCATAGTCTTAGCTCCCTTGTGTAGCGAGGCCTCAGGTCTTCTCGAGCCTCAGAGATTGTGTGTCCGGAGGACCTTCTCGGCCACGGCTTCGGCCGTGATGCCGAAGTGCTTGTAAAGGTCCTTGTAGGGCGCGCTGGCGCCAAACCCATGCATGCCGACGAAAATTCCGTCCGGGCCGATGACCGAATCCCAGCCGAAGCGCACGGCCGCCTCGACCGCGACCTTGATCGGCGCATCGCCGATGATGCGGGCGCGGACCTTCTCGGGCTGGGCCAGGAAGAGGTCGAGCGAGGGCACCGACACCACGCGGACGGCGAAGCTCTGCTCGTCGAGAAGCTTCTGGGCCGCCAGGGCGATCTCGACCTCGGAGCCGGACGCGAAGATGGTCGCGCGGGCCTTGCCGTTCGCCGGCGAGAGCTCGTAGGCGCCGGTGGCCGAGAGATTGGCGGCGCCGCCCTCCTTCCGGACCTGCGGCAGGTTCTGGCGGGTGAGGGCCAGGGTGCTCGGCCCGTCCGTGCGCTCGAGGGCGAGCTGCCAGGCTTCCGCCGTCTCGATGGCGTCCGCCGGGCGGAACACGCGCATCTTCGGCATGGAGCGCAAAGCCGCCAGATGCTCCACGGGCTGGTGGGTCGGACCGTCCTCGCCCAGCCCGATCGAGTCGTGGGTCATCACGTAGACCACCGGGATGCCGGCGAGCGCCGCGATGCGCATGGCGGGACGGGCATAATCGGTGAAGACCAGGAAGGTCGCGCCGGCCGGCACGTAGCCGCCATGGAGCGCAAGACCGTTCATGGCCGCCGCCATCCCGTGCTCGCGGATGCCGTAGTGGATGTAGCGGCCCGCGTAATGGCCGGGCGAGATGGCCGTGAGGTTCTTGGTCTTGGTGTTGTTCGAGGGGGTCAGGTCGGCCGAGCCCAGGACCAGCTCCGGCACCGCCTCGGTGATCACCTCGAGGGCAAGCTCGCTCGCCTTGCGGGTGGCCACGGCCTGCGGCTCGGCGACGAGCCGGTCCTTCAGCCGGGCGACGGCGTCGGCCAGGCCTTCGGGGCGCACGCCCTTCACGCGGCGCTCGAACTCCGCCCGCTTCTCGGCGGGCAGGGCCTTCAGGCGGTCGGTCCAGGCCTTGCGCTGCCGGCGGCCCTTCCTGCCGGCCTTGGCCCAGGCGTCCCGGATGTTGTCCGGGATCTCGAAGGGCGCGTGGCTCCAGCCGTAGGCGGCCTTGGCGCCGGCCAGCTCCTCGGCGCCGAGGGGCTCGCCGTGGGCCTTGGAGGTGCCGGCCTTCTTCGGGGCGCCGTAGCCGATGGTGGTCCGGCAGGCGATCAGGGTGGGCTTGTCCGACTTCTGGGCCCGCGCGATGGCGCGCTGGAGAGCCTTCGGGTCGTGGCCGTCGACGCGCACCGCGTTCCAGTTGCAGGCCTGGAAGCGCTTCACCTGGTCGACGGAATCCGAGAGCGACAGCGGTCCGTCGATGGAGATCTGGTTGTCGTCCCACAGGACGATCATGCGGTTCAGCTTCAGGTGGCCGGCGAGCGCGATCGCCTCCTGGCTGATGCCCTCCATGAGATCGCCGTCGGAGGCGAGCACGTAGGTGTGGTGGTCGACCAGATCGTCGCCGTATTCGGCGTTCAGCATGCGCTCGGCGAGCGCGAAGCCCACGGCCGTGGCGATGCCCTGGCCGAGGGGACCCGTGGTCGTCTCGACGCCCGGGGTCATGAAGTTCTCGGGGTGCCCGGGGGTCTTCGAGTCGAGCTTGCGGAAGTTCCTCAGCTCCTCGATCGTCATGCCCTTCACGCCCGTCAGGTGCAGGAGCGAATAGAGCAGCATCGAGCCGTGGCCCGCGGAGAGGATGAACCGGTCGCGGTCGGGCCAAGTCGGGTCGGCGGCGTCGTATTTCAGGAACTTGGTGAACAGCACCGTGGCCATGTCGGCGGCGCCCATGGGCAGGCCCGGATGGCCGGATTTGGCTTGTTCGACGGCGTCCATGGCGAGGACGCGCACGGCGTTCGCCAGATCGGAATGGGTGACGCGATCGACGGGGACGGTATCTTGCACGGCGAGATCCACAAGTCTTGAGGGCCCCGCAACGGGGCGGTCTGTCCGGAAAAGGTCCGGGCTCCTTAACACGCGGCCAGGGCGAGTCAAAGGCTGGAACGGCGTAATCCCCTCGAGTCCCCCCGGCCCCGCCGCCTGCGAAATCGGGTGCCCTGCCTCCTCACGACGCGCATCGGGCCGAAAACCGGGTCCACTTTTGACGCACGATGCGCTCGAGCATCGGACCCGAAAGTGGACCCACTTTTGGGATCGATCCGATGCTCAATTCCTTGAGCGGCGCATCGTTCGGTGCGGAAAACCGAGTCCACTTTTCCGCACGATGCGCTAGTGTCGTGCCCGATTCAGGAGGCATGATGGCGCCGACACTCGAGGAAGCGATGAAGCGGCTGGACATGGCCTTGGGACTTCTTGAGGCATCCGTGTCCCGTCGTCTGGAGGCCGACAGGCGCCGCGGCGGCCTGGAAACCGAGCTCCAGATCATGCAGGACGACCGGGCCCGCCTGGCCGTGGAGCTCGATGGTGCGCTCACCCGGCTCCACCGTTTCGAGGCGGCGACGGACGATGTCGGCCGGCGGGTCCGCCGGGCCATCGGGGCCGTCCAGACCGTTCTGGACCAGGCCGGCCAGCTCGAGCCGGAGGAGGGGTAGGCCATGCCCCAGGTGACGGTGACGATTGCCGGACAGACCTACCGCATGGCCTGCGGCGAGGGCGAGGAGGGGCATCTCGAGGGCCTGGCGGCCGCCTACGATGCCCGGATCGAGGACATGCGCCTTGCCTTCGGCGAGATCGGCGACCTGCGCCTCCATGTGATGGCGGCCATCGCCCAGGCGGACGAGCTGCACGAGACCAAGCGGCGGGTCGACGCCCTGGAGGCCGAGGTGGCGACGCTCAACAGCATCAATGCCTCGCGGGACGAGCGCCTCGAACGGATCGAGGCGAGGCTCGCCGAGGGCGTGCAGATGGCGGCCGAGCGGATCGAGGAGCTGGCGCGCAGCCTCAACGGGGCGGGGCAGGGCTGAGAGAAATCCTTTTGTCTCGCGGCCCGACGAGAAAGATTGCGGGCCGCCCCACTTTTCCCCTTCCCCCGGACCGCCCCGATCCCTACATAGGGAAGGCGGGGCTGCGGGGCGCGTTAGGAGTTCATATTCCCCGGGGCCTTATCGATCCTGAAGGGAGCTGTCCCTGACCCGGTCCCTGGACCGGGACATACGGCGCCCACCTACTTTGTAGGTTCCCGGGATCGCTTCTCCGACGGCTTTTCGTGGCTCCGCACCTTATGCAATCCCTTCCCCCCTCCGAACTGAAAGAACGCGTCCGCAGCGAGGTCTTCGCGCGGCGCGATGGCCTCGACAAACACTTCCGCCACGCGGCTGCGCAGGGCATCGCCGACCGCGCTCTCGCCTTCGCAGAGTTGAAGGACGTCACCCCGGTCGGAGGCTATTGGCCGATCCGCAGCGAGGTCGATCCGCGTCCGCTCATGGAAGCGCTGCTCGCGCGGGGCCACGACGTCGCCCTGTCCCAGATCCTCCACCCCCATCTGAGCTGGCGCCTGTGGCAGCCCGGCGACGTGCTGGTCAAAGGCGGCTTCGGCGTGCGCGAGCCCGGCCCGGATGCCCCGGAGGTATTCCCCAAGGCTCTCCTCGTGCCCCTCGTGGCGTTCGACCGCCGAGGAGGGCGCATCGGCTACGGCAAGGGCCATTTCGACCGGGCCATCGCGGCGCTGGAAGCGCAGCATCCGGTCTTGACGATCGGGCTGGCCTATGCGGTTCAGGAGATCGACGAGGTTCCGGTCGAGCCCCATGACCGGCTCCTCGACGTTATCGTCACCGAAGCCGAACTCATCCGGACGGCATCCTAGTCAAGGACCCATCATGCGTCTTCTCTTCCTCGGCGACATCGTCGGGCGGCCCGGCCGCAACGCGGTGATCGAGCGCCTGCCCGGGCTCAGGGACCGATGGCAGCTCGACTGCGTGGTGATCAATGGCGAGAACTCCGCCGGCGGCTTCGGCATCACCGAGGCGATCTGCGACGAGATCCTGGCCGCCGGCGCCGATGCGATCACCCTCGGCAACCATTCCTGGGACCAGCGCGAGACGCTGGTGTTCATCGAGCGCCAGCCCCGGCTGCTGCGGCCGGTGAACTACCCGCCGGGCACGCCCGGGCGCGGTGCCAATCTCATCGACACCCGCTCGGGCGCCCGGGTCCTCGTCGTCAACGTGATGGGCCGCCTGTACATGGACGCGCTCGACGACCCGTTCGCGGCCGTGGACCGGGAGCTCGAAACCTGTCCGCTGGGACAGGTGGCCGATGCGGTCATCGTCGACGTGCACGCGGAGGCGACGAGCGAGAAGGAGGCCATGGGCCACCATCTCGACGGCCGGGCGAGCCTAGTCGTCGGGACCCACACTCATGTGCCCACCGCCGACCATCGGGTTCTGCCGGGTGGCACCGCCTACATGTCGGATGCGGGCATGTGCGGCGATTACGATTCCGTTCTCGGCATGCAGAAGGAGGAGGCGATCCGCCGGTTCCTTCAGAAGACGCCCGGCACGCGCCTCGAGCCGGGCCTGGGCGAGGGCACGCTCTCGGGTGTCGCGGTCGAGACCGACGACCGAACGGGCCTCGCCCGGCGGGTGGCGGCGGTGCGCCTCGGGCCGAACCTGGAGGAGACCTGGCCCCGGTTCTGGGATTGAGCGGCGGCGTCCGGCGTCAGGAGCCGGGTGACGCCGTGGATACGCCCGCACGGGAAGCGCTCGACAGCGCCGCTCTCTTGGCGGGTCTCTTGGCGGGGAGCGTCGCCATTCCCATCTCTCCCGTCACGGAGGACACCCTTGGACGCGGATACGGAGACGGCACGGCCGAAAAAGGGCCTCTACCACGAGGAAAGCGAGTTCCATCGCGCCCATGAGCACCAGAGCGCCTCCGCGGTCCTGCGGGCCGTCATCGACGAGGCCAAGGGCGAGACGATCTCGATCGGCGAGATCATCGAGGCCTTCGGCGAGCGCGCCTTCGGGTTCGTGCTGATCCTGTTCTCTCTTCCGAACTGCGTGCCGGCCCCTCCGGGAATCGCCGGCATCGTCGGCACGCCTGTCCTGATCTTCGGCATCCAGATGATGCTGGGCCATACCCGGCCCTGGCTGCCCGGCTTCATCCTGCGGCGCACCGTTTCGGTTTCGAAGTTCAAGCGCCTCATCGACATCGCCGAGCCCAGGCTCAAGAAGCTCGAGAGCTATTGCAGGCCGCGGCTGCTTGCGCTCTTCGGGCCCTTCGGGGACCGGGTCGTCGGGTTCTTCGCCTTCCTGGTCGCCGTTTCGGTGCTGATCCCGTTCCCAGGCACCAATTTCCCGCCTTCGATCGCGCTCGTGATCGCCTCCATCGCCATCATGGAGGAGGACGGCTACCTGCTGATCCTCGGCTATCTCATCGGCCTGGCGGGGCTGGCCTATACGGCCACGGTGCTGGGCGCCTCCTACCACCTCATTCTCGCGACCATCCACACCCTGCCGTCCTGGCTCGGCTTCTAGGACGAGCCGACAAGGGTTTGGGCACGATCTCTTAAGCGGCGGCCGGTAAACCTATCCGGGTTCGATCCCGGGGGCAGCAGGTGGGCGTACAATCAAGCGAATGGCGGAGCGATCTGTCCGACGCTCCGCAGGCGGTCCGGCTGTCGGAGGTCCTGGGAGCGCTCAGCCATGCTCTCGATATGACCGAAGGCCAGCCGGTGGGCCATTGCGTAAGGGTCTGCTGGATCGGCGTGCATGTGGGGCGCGAACTCGGGCTGGACGACACGGCTCTCTGGGAGCTCTATTACACGCTCCTCCTGAAGGATCTTGGATGCAGCAGCAACGCTGCCCGGATCTGCCAGCTCTACCTGACGGATGACCTCGCCTTCAAAAGAGACTTCAAGACCGCGGGCGACCGGCTGCCGCAGATTCTGGGCTTCGTCCTGTCCCATACTGGCCTGAAGGCCGGGCTGGCGCAGAGATTCCGCACGGTGATCAACATCGTCCGGAACGGGGGCGAGATCGCTCGGGAACTGATCGAAACCCGTTGCCAGCGCGGCGCCGAGATCGCCCGGCAGCTGCGCTTCCCCGAAGGCGTCGCGCTGGGCATCCAGGCGCTCGACGAACATTGGAACGGGGGCGGCAAGCCGATGGGCACGGCGGGAGCCGAAATCCCGGTCTATTCGCGCATCGCCCTTCTGGCCCAGGTGGTGGACGTGTTCCATACCGGGGCCGGGGAGGCGGCGGCCCGGCGGGAGGCGCGGGAGCGGTCCGGCACGTGGTTCGACCCCTGGATCGTCGAGGCATTCGAGCGCGTGGCCGAACGCCGGACGTTCTGGGAGACCCTGGGGTCGGACGCGGTCGAAAGCGCGGTCTTCGCCCTCGAACCCGCTCAGCGGATCGAACTCGCGGACGAGGATTATCTCGACGACATCGCGGCCGCCTTCGCGCGGGTCGTCGATTCCAAGAGCCCCTATACGAGCGGACACAGCGACCGGGTGGCCTTCTTCGCCGACCTGATCGCGGAGGAGATGGGCCTCGCCGAGGCGGACAGGCGTCGCCTCCGCAGAGCGGCCCTGCTCCACGACATCGGGAAGCTCGGGGTCAGCAACGAGATCCTCGACAAGGCGGGCAAGCTGGATGACGCGGAATTCGCCGCGGTGCGTCGCCATGCCCTCTACAGCGAGACCATCCTGTCCCGGATCGGCGCTTTCCAGGACGTGGCCCGCATCGGCGGGGCCCACCACGAGCGGCTCGACGGCAAGGGCTATCCGAGAGGACTGAAGGGTGACGCGATCGGCCGCGAGACCCGGATCATCTCCGTGGCGGACGTGTTCGACGCCCTGACGGCCGACCGGCCGTACCGGCCCGCCATGCCGGTCTCGAAGGCCATGGGGATCATGACGGCGGATGTCGGTACGGCCTTCGATCCGGACTGTCTGGAGGCTCTCCGCCGGGGCCTCGAGCGGCTCGGGACCAGCCCGGCCTGACCGGGCCGGCCTCTTTCGACGCAAGTGGCAGAAGGGGGCTTTGCCTGAAGCCCTTCGCCGCCTTATAAGCCGTCCATCGTCAACTTTCACGGCCTGACGGGCGCCTGCGGGACAGGCCGCCCTCGGCCGCACTTTTCGGAGGCCCCCATGGCCGGGCATTCACAGTTCAAGAATATCATGCACCGCAAGGGCAAGGTCGACGCGGTGCGGTCCAAGGTGTTTTCCAAGCTTGCCCGCGAAATCACCGTGGCGGCCAAGATGGGCCTGCCCGATCCCAACATGAACCCGCGCCTGCGGGCCGCGATCCTGGCCGCCCGCGCCGAGAACATGCCCAAGGACAACATCCAGCGGGCCATCAACAAGGCGTCCGGCGGCGATGCGGAGAACTACGACGAGATCCGCTACGAGGGCTACGGTCCCGGCGGCGCCGCCATCATCGTCGAGGCGATGACGGACAACCGCAACCGCACGGCTTCCGACATCCGCTCCTACTTCACCAAGAGCGGCGGCAACCTGGCCGAGACCGGCGCGGTCTCCTTCATGTTCGACCGGGTCGGCTACATCGAGTTCGGCCCCGACGTGGCGGATGCCGACGCCATGCTGGAGGCGGCCATCGAGGCCGGTGCCGACGACGTGGTCTCGTCCGAGAACGGCCACGAGATCTATTGCGACCAGGGCTCCCTCAACGAGGTCACCAAGGCGCTCGAGGACAAGTTCGGGGAGCCCAAGGCATCGAAGCTGGTGTGGAAGCCGCAGACCCCGGTGGCCGTCGACGACGAGACCGGCGAGAAGCTCATGAAGCTCATGGAATCCCTCGAGGAGCACGACGACGTCCAGAACGTCTATGGCAACTTCGAGCTCTCCGAAGCCCTCATGCAGAAGATGGCCGAGTGATTTTGGCTGTGCGTGGGACCCCGGATCGTCCTGGGCATCCACGCCTTCTTAACCGTTGATGGCGTGGATGGCCTGAGCAAATCCGACCCCGACGGTGGAGAACGAAAAGTGAGCGAACGCGTCCGCATCCTCGGTCTCGATCCCGGCCTGCGCAATACCGGCTGGGGCGTCATCACCGTCGAGGGGACGAAGCTCGCCTTCGTGGCCTGCGGGGTCGTGACCTCCGACGGCGACCTCGACCTCGCCCTGCGCCTCAAGCAGCTTCACGATCGGCTGACGGAGGTGATCCGGACCTGGACCCCCGACGAGGTCTCCGTCGAGGAGACCTTCGTCAACAAGGACGCCCAGGCGACCCTCAAGCTCGGCCAGGCCCGCGCCATGTCCCTGCTCGTCCCGGCCCTCCATGGCCTGCCGGTGGCGGAATACGGCGCCAACCAGGTCAAGAAGACCGTGGTCGGCGTGGGACACGCGGACAAGGATCAGGTCCAGGCCATGGTGAGGATCCTGCTGCCCAAGGCGGACTTCAAGAAGGCCGATGCGGCGGACGCGCTCGCGATCGCCATCGCCCACGCCCATCACCGCAAGGCCCGGGCCCTGGCGGCGAGCTACTGAGGCAACCCGAACGCTCAACCCTGTTTCGGACGAAGCTTGAGTTGGCGACCGGGATCGCGGTAAGAACAAAGCGCGACCAAACCTTCCTCGGGAGAGGAATGGACTTTCACCTGACAACCGTCACCGGCTCCGCTTCGCGGTCTCGGGGTGACACCGTGGAGCAGAGACGAACGTGATCGGCAAACTCAAGGGCGTGGTGGATTCCTACGGAGAGGATTTCGTGATCCTCGACGTGCACGGGGTCGGTTACGTGGTCCATTGCTCCTCCCGCACCCTCCAGAACCTGCCGACCACCGGGGAGGCGGCGGTCCTGTCCATCGAGACTCATGTCCGCGAGGACATGATCCGCCTGTTCGGCTTCCGGTCGGATTCGGAGCGGGAATGGTTCCGGCTGCTCCAGTCGGTCCAGGGCGTGGGCTCCAAGGTGGCGCTCGGCATCCTGTCGGTGCTCGACCCCGGGGCTCTCGCGACCGCCATCGCGACCGGCGACAAGGCGTCCGTGGCCCGCGGCCCCGGCGTGGGGCCCAAGCTCGCCCAGCGCATCGTGTCCGAGCTCAAGGACAAGGCGCCGGCCTTTGCCGCCGTCGACCCGGCCCTCATCCGCTTGACCGGGGCCGTCGAGGACAAGAGCGCGCCGGCCCCCGTGGCGGACGCGATTTCCGCCCTCGTCAATCTCGGCTACCCCCAGGTCCAGGCCTCGGCGGCCGTGGCCGCCGCCATGAAGCAGGCCGGCGACGAGGCCGAGGCCAAGACCCTGATCCGGCTCGGCCTTCGCGAGCTGGCGCGGTAGCCGGTTCATCATAAGGACATGTTCTTGTTTTGATCTTTTCAAGAATGGCGTATGAGACCCTCAGCGCCTATATGAAGCCTCTGGAAGGTAAGCCTCTTTGACCGATTCCCGCCGCCTGATCAGCCCCGAAAAGCGCGAGGACGATGTGGATGCGTCGATCCGGCCGCTCTCGCTCGACGATTTCACGGGCCAGAAGGCCGCGCGCGCCAATCTCCAGGTCTTCATCGATGCGGCGAAGGCGCGGGGCGATGCCCTCGACCACGTGCTCTTCGTCGGCCCGCCGGGCCTCGGCAAGACCACGCTGGCGCAGATCGTCGCCCGCGAGCTCGGGGTCAATTTCCGCTCGACCTCCGGTCCGGTGATCGCGAAGGCCGGCGACCTGGCGGCCCAGCTCACCAACCTGGAAGAGCGCGACGTGCTCTTCATCGACGAGATCCACCGCCTGAATCCGGCCGTCGAGGAAATCCTCTATCCGGCCATGGAGGACTACCAGCTCGACCTCATCATCGGCGAGGGACCGGCCGCCCGCTCGGTGAAGATCGAGCTGCCGAAATTCACGCTTGTCGGCGCCACCACCCGGGCGGGCCTGCTCACCACGCCCCTGCGCGACCGCTTCGGCATCCCGATCCGGCTCGAATTCTACACCGTCGACGAGCTGGAGCTGATCGTGCGTCGCGGCGCCCGGGTGCTCGGCCTCGGCATGAGCGAGGAGGGGGCGAACGAGATCGCCCGCCGCTCCCGCGGGACGCCCCGCATCGCCGGTCGTCTCCTGCGCCGCGTGCGCGACTTCGCCATCGTGGAGGGCGTCCAGACCGTGTCCCGCGACCTCGCCGACCGGTCGTTGCGCCTCCTCGACGTGGACCCGATCGGGCTCGACCTGATGGACCGCAAGTACCTGACCATGATCGCCGGTTCCTTCGGCGGCGGCCCGGTCGGCATCGAGACCATCGCGGCGGCCCTGTCCGAGCCCCGCGACGCCATCGAGGACATCATCGAGCCGTATCTGATTCAGAAGGGTTTCGTGCAGCGCACCCCGCGCGGGCGCATCCTCACGCCCCACGCCTTCAAGCATCTCGGCATCCCGGAGCCGACCCGCGAGACCGCCGCGCAGTTCGGGCTGTTCAACGGGGACGGGGATGAGTGAGGCGAGCCCCGGCGCCGGCCTCTCCGGCTCCATGAGGGACGGCGCTCACGTCCTCCCTCTGCGCGTCTATTACGAGGACACGGATTTCTCGGCCCGCGTCTATCACGCGAGCTACCTGCGCTTCATGGAGCGCGGGCGCACGGAGCTCCTGAGGGCCGTCGAGGTGGCGCAGTCGGACCTGCACGCCGAGATGGGCGGGCTCGCCTTCGTGGTCCGCAAGATGACGATCGACTTCCTCGGTGGCGCCGTCATGGACGACGTGCTCACCGTGGTGACCCGCCCGAAGGAGATGCGCGGCGCGTCGATGACGCTCGCCCAGGAGGTCCGGCGCGGCGACGAGGTGCTGGTCAGGGCCGACGTCATGGTGGCGGCCGTGAGGGGAGGGCGGGCCGTGCGGATCCCGGACGCGCTCAGGCTCACTCTAGCGAATCGAGTGGGCTTGTGAACAAGAATCGCGGGACTATATTATCCCTGTGTTGGTTTCTGCTATAGGAGAATCAACTAAGACCGCTGGCACTATATGTCTCTAATCTGTGTAAGTAGGGGTTGCATCAGTTGATCAATAGGCAGAAGCTTGCGAGTTTGAGAGAGGTCATCACTGAAAATCTGCGTGTGCAGCGTGACGGTGATGATATTGATTATATCAACGTTGGTACTGCTCTCCAAGATGCATGTTCTAGGCAGAACCACGCAATATTCGCGAGGCGCGGTTGTGGAAAGACGCTCCTTCTCCACCATTCTTAACGTGAGTTAAAGAAGAATTTGAAAGCAGTTTACTTAAACTGCGAAGATTTCAAGCGCCATTCATTTCCGAATGTTTTGATTGAAATTTTATCTGCTATATTCCGTGAACTGGATCGAAATCTATATGGCTGGTTTGGTAAGAAGAAGAAGTCGAAAGAGATAATCAAAGAAATTATCCAAAAGCTTGAGGCGCTTCAGAAGTCGGCTGATATTCACGACGAAGAAATTCGTCGTAAGAGTGCGTCTGAGACAACAACGACGCTCGATGGTTCTGCAGGGGCAGACGTAGATAAAATCAATCTTAAGTTCGGCGCTAAGGATGAGGCGAAGCAACGCGAATAAGTTGAGCGTTCATTCCGATTGCATCGCGAAAAACTACAAGAACTTGATCGCTGGCTTCCTAGTCTCAAGGAAAATATTCGCGCTTTCTTCACTCTTTCCAGTTCGATCGAAGGTATTGTTCTACAGATTGACGATCTCTACCATCTCAAGCGAACGGATCAAGCCTTCGTAATCGACTATATCCATCGTCTCTGTAAAGATGTGCCACTATACTTCAAGGTGGCAACGCTTCGGCACGCGTCAACTCTCTATCTCGATCGAGACGGCCAACCGATCGGCGCTCAGGAGCGGCACGACTATCAACCCATTAATATTGACTACACGTTTAGCGATTTTAAAAAAACGGCAGACCAGAATCGACTCATTCTTGAACAATTCGGAGCCAATGCCGGTTTAGATGCCGAAGAAATACAAAGTTTGTTCAAGGGCGAAGGATTCGCGCGCCTCGTTATGGCAGGGGGTGGGGTTCCGCGGGATGTGCTCTCGTTGTTCCTGCAGGTGCTTAATGATGTAGATGTGGAGCGTGGTGGCAAAATCGGAAAGGATGAGGTCAGGACTCTATCTCGTACAAATTTTGAACGTAAGATCGAGGAACTGAAGCAAGACTCAAAAGGAGATGAGCAAGATGACCTCCTTAAGGGGATCTATATCATCAGAGAGTTCTGCTTAGAAAAGAAGACTAATCTCTTCGTTGTACAAGAGAGAATGTTGCAGCAGAATGATACGTGGCGGGCATTAATATATCGCCTATTAGACTATCGTATCATTCACAGTTGTGCTGTCGCTCTTACTCACAAATCTCTCGAAGGTACGTATCAAGCATTTGCGATCGATATCGGATGCTATGCACATCTGCGCAAATTGCATAATCGTTTTACGGAAATCGATGTAGCATCCCCCGATGCAAAGGAAAAAATGCGCTCTGCGCCCGCTCTCGACTCAAGTAAACTTGCGGCCCTCGTAGAAGCAGCTCCAGCGAATGTCGAAACAGCGCTGCTCGAGCAAGATGCAGCGTAAAAAAGTCTGATAAATCCCATGAACCTCGGACACAGCCGAGGTTCACTTGCCCGCGAGATTGTTGTAGCGTAGCGCAGTCTGTCGGTCCAAGCAGTACAGGCAAGTCCTAGATCAAGTCAGGATCGGTACGATAATTGGTAGGTCCAGCACCTCCTCGCGACATGGATGGGACGTTGCGAGCGTTCCAGTGTCTCTGTGTATGAGACTGATGCGCCAGTACGAAATGCGGCAGTCAAAGCGCTCAAGAATAACTCGGCAATATGCGTGCCGGTGATCTAACCCCGCTTTCAAATTCCCCATGGTCAGGGCGCGCAGGAGCCCTGCCTTTCGCGCATGTCGGGCTGAATCTTGCATCAATTTCAGCATTTTCCGCCCCGATCCGGGCGCTCTTAAACCAGACCTTAACCTTACCCTGTGCCTAACAGGTAACGGTCTCGGAGGATCTCGGGCCTTGTTACCCTGCGCCCTTATTTTCGACAGATTCAGGGGCGAACGAACGGTAATACAAGAACAGATTTTCCTAGAACCTGTTGCGGGAAGCCCTGGGTCGTCTTCCAGGACTGCTCCAAGAGCGAGGACGAGAGATCATGAACCCGGCTGATGTGGCCCAGGCCGTCCCTGTGGCCCACGAACTGTCCTTCTTCGGCCTGTTCTGGCAGGCCCACTTCATCGTCAAGCTCGTCATGCTGGGCCTGCTGGCAGCCTCCGTCTGGTGCTGGGCCATCATCATCGACAAGACCCTCCTCTACGCCCGCTCCAAGCGCGCCATGGACCGTTTCGAGGACGTGTTCTGGTCCGGCCAGTCGCTCGAGGAGCTCTACCGCTCCCTCCAGAGTCGCCCGGCCACGGGTCTCGCGGCCGTGTTCGTGGCCGCCATGCGCGAGTGGAAGCGTTCCTTCGAGGGCTCGGGCCGCTCGTTCCAGAGCCTGCCCCAGCGCATCGACAAGGTGCTCGACGTGACCATCCAGCGCGAGGTGGAGCGGCTCAATTCCCGCCTGACCGTGCTCGCCTCCATCGGCTCGGCCGGCCCGTATATCGGCCTCTTCGGCACGGTGGTGGGCATCATGAATTCCTTCACGTCGATCGCCGCCTCCAAGAACACCAGCCTGGCGGTCGTGGCGCCGGGCATCGCGGAGGCCCTGTTCGCCACCGCCATCGGCCTCTTCGCGGCCATCCCGGCGGTGCTCGCCTACAACAAGCTGCAATCGGAGGTCGGCAAGCTCCAGACCCGGCTCGAAGGTTTCGCCGACGAGTTCTCGGCCATCCTGTCGCGCCAGATCGACGAGCGCATCGGCCATGCGGGTCACCACCCCGCCAACGCGGCCTAAGGGGGATCCGGCATGGCCATGACGGCAGGAGCGGCGGGGGGCGGCGGACGGCGGCGCAGGCGAGGCCGCACGCCGGGCGCGATCAACGAGATCAACATGACGCCGTTCATCGACGTCATGCTGGTGCTGCTCATCATCTTCATGGTGGCGGCTCCGATGATGACCGCCGGCGTGCCGCTCGATCTGCCGCAGACCAAGGCCGCGCCGCTGAATTCGGACGCGACCCCGGTGACGCTCTCGATCAAGGCGACCGGCCAGGTGTACCTGGGCGAGGCCGAACTCGTGGACGAGGCCATCGTGGGCAAGCTCGCGGAGGTGTCGAAGTCCGGCTTCGACGAGCGGATCTTCGTGCGCGGGGACAAGAAGGTGGATTACGGACGCGTCGCCCAGGTGATGTCGATCGTCACCACGGCGGGCTACAAGCGCGTCGCCCTCGTGACCGAGGTCGACCAGCGCTGAGCGGGATGAGAGCAGGGGGCAGACACACGTGGCGTTGAAGCCAAAATTCAACACCTCCGAGCCGGGCCTGTGGGTCTCGGGCGTCGCGCATGCGTTGCTGTTGGCTGCCGCCCTGATCGGCCTGTCGGTCGGGACCGAGCTTCCCCAGGCCGAGGAGGGCATCCCGGTCGAGATCATCACCGACAACCAGCTCTCCCAGATCACCAAGGGCGAGACGAACGCCAAGGCCCCGCAGCCGAAGCCGCGCGCCGAGCGCGTGGCCGACAAGACCGAGCTGAAGGATCCCGGCGAGGACAAGCGCGACGCGCCGGCGCCGCCCAAGCGGCCGGCCGAGATGAAGGTCGCCGACAAGGAGGAGCCGGTCGCGGCTCCGCCCCCGCCGCCCGCGCCTCCCACGAGGTCGCAGGAAGAGAAGGCCGCCGAGGCCAAGGCCGCGGAAGAGAAGAAGCTGCAGGAAAAGGCGGAGGCCGAAGCCATCGAGAAGGCCAAGGCGGCCGAGCAGGCCAAGGTCGAGGCGGAAGCCAAGGCGAAGGCCGAAGCCAAGGCCAAGGCGGACGCCGAGGCGGAGGCGAAGCGCGTCGCGGAGGCGAAAGCCAAGGCAAAGGCCGAGGCGGACGCCAAGGCGAAGGCAGAAGCCGAGAAGAAGCTCGCGGAGGCCAAGGCGAAGGAAGAGGCCGAGGCCAAGGCGCGCAAGGAAGCCCAGCTCGCCAAGAAGCTCGACATGGGCGACCTGAAGCAGTTCCTCGACAGCAAGGAAAAGAACCAGTCCACCGGCGCGACCGGCGCGGAGGTCCAGAAGACGGCTTCCCTCGGCACCGCGACGGGATCGGCCGCCAAGCTGTCGCCGAGCCTGCGAGACGCGCTGATCGGGCTGCTGGTCTCGCAGATCGAGCGCTGCTACAGCGCGCCGATCGCCGCCTCGGGCGGCCAGGTCACGGCTCCCATTCTCGACATCCGCCTGAACCAGGACGGATCGCTCAGCACCGAGCCCCGCATTCTCCAGGCCGGGAGCAGCTCGACCGATCGCGCGGTCGCCGACGCGGCCGTCCGCGCCATTCGCAAGTGCCGCCAGTTCGAGATCCCGGCGAAGTTCGTTCCGTATTACGCGGACTGGAAGGTCCTGAACGTCCAGTTCGATCCTCCTCTCTCTTAAAGCCCATCACGCTTGAGACAGCACCCCATGATCACTCGCTTCCTTTCCCGTCTTCTCGTCGCGCTGGCCGTCGTCGTGCCGATGGCGGCGCTCGCGCCCGCCGCCCAGGCGCAGCTCTCCTTCCGCGTCGGACCGGGCGGGCAGTTCCAGCCCATGCCGATCGCCGTCGCCGATTTCTCCGGCGAGGGCGATCTCGGCCAGCGGGTCTCCGGCATCATCACCAGCAACCTGCAGCGCTCGGGCTATTTCGCGCCGCTCGACAAGTCTCGCTTCCCCGAGCGTCCCTCCTTCGACGCCGCGCCGCGCTTCGACGCCTGGAAGATGGCGGGCGCCCAGGCGCTGGTGACGGGCCGGGTCTCGCGCGATCCCTCGGGTCGTCTGCGCGCCGAGTTCCGCCTGTGGGACATCGAGTCGGGCCAGCAGCTCACCGGCCAGCAATACGTCACCGATGCCAATTTCTGGCGCCGCGTCGGCCACATCATCTCCGACGCGGTCTATTCCAAGGTGACGGGCTTCGGCGGCTTCTTCGACACGCGCATCGTGTTCGTCGATGAATCGGGCCCGAAGGAGAACCGCCGCAAGCGTCTCGCGATCATGGATCAGGACGGGGCCAACGTGCGCTACCTGACGCAAGGAGACACCTCGGTGGTGACCCCGCGCTACTCGCCGGCCACCCAGGACATCACCTATTCGGCCCAGGTCGAAGGCCAGCAGCCGCGCGTCCAGGTGATCAACCTGGAGACCGGCACCCGCCAGGTGCTCGGCAACTTCCCCGACATGGCCTCCTCGCCGCGCTTCGCGCCGGACGGGCAGCGCATCGTCATGAGCCTGCAGCAGGGCGGCAACGCCAACATCTTCATGATGGACCTGGGCTCGCGCAACACCACGCGCCTGACCTCGACGGCCGCCATCGACACCTCGCCGTCCTTTTCTCCCGACGGCAGCCAGATCGTGTTCGAGAGCGACCGCGGCGGCAAGCAGCAGATCTACGCCATGAACGCGGACGGCTCGAACCAGCGCCGCATCTCCTTCGGCGACGGCGCCTATTCGCAGCCGGCCTGGTCGCCGAGGGGCGACTACATCGCCTTCACGAAGCAGCGCGCGGGCGGCTTCGCCATCGGCATCATGAAGCCGGATGGCTCGGGCGAGCGCATCCTGACGGAAGGCTTCCACAACGAGAGCCCGACCTGGGCGCCCAACGGCCAGTATATCCTGTTCTTCCGCGATCCGGGCGGACAGGCCGGCGGCAAGCTCTACATGGTGGACATCACCGGGCGCGTGGAACAGCCGGTGCCGACCCCGTCCTTCGCGTCCGACCCGACCTGGTCGCCGCTTCTGAGCGAGAGCCGGCAGAGCAACTAGACCGACATCGAAAGGGCGCCTCAGGCGCCCCTTTTCTTGTTCAGGCGGCCATCGGGGCCGCGCTGCCGGTCTCGTCCTTGTGACCCTTGAGCTTGAAGGCGAGGACCAGGAGGGAGATGCCGAAGACGAGCGCATAGGCGCCCAGCCACCAGGTCAGCACCACGGCGCCGACGAGCGGGGCGAGCAGCAGCGCGACGCCGAACAGCACCGACACGATGCCGCTGAAGATCAGCCAGCCGCGGCCGTAGGTCGGATTGAGCTTGAACGCGGCCACGATCATCAGGACGCCGGTGATGAGCGACCACACGGCCATCAGGGTGACGAAGAACAGGACCGTGAGCCCGGGCATGATGAACGCGACGATTCCGACCAGGATGTTGAGGATGCCCTCGAGGATCAGAAGGCCCCAGCGCTGGTTGTTGGACGCCGCCCTGACCGCCGCTACGATGCCGAACACGCCGTCGACCAGCATGTAGGCGGCGAAGACCCAGACCAGGGACAGGAGCGTGGCTCCCGGCGAGAAGAACGCGATGAGGGCGAAGATGATCGCGAAGACGCCGCGGAGCGCCAGAGCCCACCAGTTCTGCGCCAGCAGCTGGCTCATGGCGTGGGTGCGATCAGGGGTGTCGAAAGAGCCGGCGGTGCCTGTAGCCATAGGAGTCCTCCTCGAAAAGGAATGTACTGCCTTGCCCGAGATCAACGCCAAGCTTGACCGTTGGTTTCCTTTTGTTCTTCTAGGCCTGCTCTCCCGGCGACGCCTCGTTCTCCTTGATCTTGCTCAGTTTGCGCCGCAGGGCAAGCTTCCGATGCCTCAGGCGCACCCGCCGCTTGAGCCGGAAGGCGCGGATCAGGAGCGCGATCCCGAGCCAGGCCAGGGCGATGACGATCGGCGAGACGATCACGACCGGGAAGAACGTGACCAGGGCGGCCAGGGCCAGAAGCGCGAAGCCGATGATCGCGACGCTGCTCGCCTCCGTGGCCGTCAGGGAGCGGGAGCCCACCGCCTTGCCGACCGTGCTCGACAGAGCCAGGGCGCCGGCCGCCAGCCTGCGCACGCCGCCTCTCTTGAAGCGGTGGCCGCGCCGCGAGCGCATGTTCTTCGCCTGGCGCCGCCGGGACTGCCAGCCGGGGACGATCTCCGTCGCGTTGGCGAGATCCTCCAGGTACATCGCCTCCATGGCCTCGGCGAAGCCCGGATCCTCGACCACCACGTCGAGTTCCCAGTTCGTCGCCCAGCTGGCGATATTGAGGTTCGTGGACCCGACCCGGGCCCAGCGCCCGTCCGCCACCGCCGTCTTGGCGTGCAGCATCGAGCCGTTCCATTCATAGACCCGGATGCCGGCCTCGATGAGCGACCGGTAGCCGGCCCGCACCACCGGCTGCAGGGCCGGCACGTCGCTCGAGCCGGGGACGAGGAGACGCACGTCCACGCCGTCGCGGGCCGCTTCGCCGAGGGCCTGCACATAGGACGTGGTGGCGACGAAATAGGCGTCGGTGAGCCAGAGGTTGCGCTGGGCGGTCGCCGCGATGAACTGGTCGACCCGGTAGGTGCGGAACATGCCGGGCTCGCCGCTGATGACCCGGGCCGCCACGGAGCCCGCATGGGGGATCAGGTCGGCGTGGGGCAGGTCCGATCGCGGGATCGGCTTCATGCCGGCGAGAACCCAGCTCTCGGCGAAGGTCGCATCGAGGTCGGCCACCACGGGCCCTTCCAGGGACAATCCGGTGTCGCGCCAGGGTTCGTGGCCTTTCTTGCCCACCCAATTGTCCGAGATGCACAGACCGGACACGAAGGCGATGCGCCCGTCGACGGTGATCAGCTTGCGATGGTCGCGGCGGACCCAGAACGGATCGGTGAGCCGGGGAGGGTTGAAGACCCGGGCCTCGACCCCGGCCTCGCGCAGGCGTCGCCAGTAACCGGGCAGGGCGCGGAAGGACGATCCGAGCCAGTCGTAGAGCACCCGCACCCGCACGCCGGCGCGGGCCCGCTCCATGAGGGCTTCCGCGAAGGCCCGGCCGGTCTCGTCGTCCGCGATGATGAAGTTCTCGAAATGGATGACGGACCGCGCCGACCGGATCGCCTCCAGCCAGGCCGGGTAGTTCTCCCGCGAGTCCCGCAGCAGCGCGACGGCGTTGCCGTGACGCAGGTCGCTGTCGGCGATGCGTGAGAACGCCCTCTCCAGGCGGAGATCGTCCAGGGCTTGGCGATAGGGATGTCCGAGGCTTCCGGACTGTGTCGTCACGATATTCATCACCTCTCAACGCTCGAAACGCGCAATCGGCAGCAGCCGAGCTTCGCGCGAGCCGCCATGCAGGATGACCTTACGATAGGAATGAAGAACGCCACGTGAAGGCTTTTACGGTCAATTAACCCTAACCCGAACTTCCACAACTTGGCCATAATTCACCTTAATCCCGCAGGCCTGCTCACGGTTGACGGAACCCTCCTTTAACCATCCTCCCGATATGAAAGACACAACGTTCGGCAAACGTATGTGTAAGGAGTACTGCCAATGATGACGCTGCGCGCCGTCAAGTTCGCCGCCGCTATCGTCCTCGCCCTCGGGGCGGCGGCGTGTTCGTCCAACAAAGATGGCATGGCCGATGGGGCTGGAGCCGGGGGCTTCGGGGCCGGCGGCGCCGCCACCCCGGGCAGCGCCCAGGATTTCGTCGTCAACGTGGGTGACCGCGTGTTCTTCGAGACCGATTCCACCGACCTGACCCCCACGGCCGTCGCCACCCTCGACAAGCAGGCGCAGTGGCTGCAGCGCTATCCGACCTACACCTTCATCCTCGAAGGCCATGCAGACGAGCGCGGAACCCGCGAGTACAACTACTCGCTCTCCGCCCGCCGCGCCCAGGTCGTGCGCGACTACCTGATCTCCCGCGGCATCCCGGGCAACCGTTTCCGCACCGTGTCGTACGGCAAGGAGCGTCCGGTCGCGGTCTGCAACGACATCTCCTGCTGGTCGCAGAACCGCCGCGCGGTGACCGTGCTCGGCGGCGGCGCCGGGGCATAAAGCCTCACCCGGCGCATCGCGCGGCAGCGCGCGGCAACATGGGCCCGGTTTTCCACCCGAGCGGTGCGCCGCTCAAGGGGGCGAGCGCCGGATCCGGTCCCGAAAGCAGGCCCGGTCCCATGCTCGCGTTCAAGCCCTCGTGACATCGCGAAGCGCCGCCACAGTCTCGCCGTGGCGGCGCTTTTGTGTTATCGGCCTCCTCGTCCGAGGACCCTCACGGTATCCCAGCATGTTTCGACGTCTGTTTGTCTTTTTCGCCTTTGCCCTGGCTCTGGCCGCCACTTCGGTTTCCCCTGCCGCCGCGCAGGACGCCGCCGATGCGATCGTGCGCCTGAACCGGCTCGAGAGCCAGTTCCGCCAGCTTTCCGGCCAGATGGAACAGCTCCAGTACGAGAACCGCCAGCTCAAGGAGCAGCTCCGCAAGTTCCAGGAGGACGTGGAGTTCCGCTTCCAGGAAAGCCGCGGCGGCTCCCGGCCTTCGGCACCCGCCACGACCCCGGCGCGTCCGGCGCAGCCTCAGGCCCAGCCGGCCCCGGCCCAGCCGCAGCGCCGCAGCGACGTGTTCGACCCCTCCGAGGCGCCGGATGCCCCCGGAGCGCCCCGGCCCCTTGGCACCACGGCTCCGTCCACCCCTCTGACGGCGGATTCGGGCCGTCCGGTGCCGCTGCCGGGCGGGCGGCTCGCCGGGATCGGCGACCTGATCGAGCAGGACGAGGAGGGCGGCCCCGACGGAGTTCCGATGGATGGCGGCGGCGCACACGAGCGCGTCGCCGGTCTCCCGCAGGGGGCCATCGGCGAGCGACCGGGCCCGAGCGTCGCGGCGACGAGCGTCGGCAATCCGCGCTCCGACTTCGACGCCGCCTATGCCTCCTTCGCGCAGAAGCAGTACGACCAGGCCGAGATGGGCTTCCGCCGCTTCCTGCAGTCAAACCCCCGGGACAAGCTCGTGCCCGAGGCGACCTTCTGGCTGGGCGAGACCTACCTCCAGCGCAACCGCTATCGCGAGGCCGCGGAGCAGTTCCTGAACGTCACGGCCGAGCACCCCGACGCCGCCAAGGCGCCCGATGCCCTGCTGCGGCTCGGCATCTCCCTGAACGGGCTCGGGGCCAAGGATCGCGCCTGTGCGGTCTTCGCCGAGCTCGACCGCAAGTACCCCCAGGCCTCGGCCCCCGTGCGCCAGGCCTCCGACCGCGAGCAGAAGCGCATCAAGTGCAGCTGAGCCGCTGACAGGTTTCGCAGAAGGCCGAGCGATGGCCTCTCCTCCGCCCCCCGACGATGCGCTCTCGGATGATGGGCTCGAGCGGCTCTTTGCCTCTCTGAACCAAGCTTCGGCCATCGTCGCCGCCGTGTCCGGCGGGCCGGATTCCACCGCCCTGATGCACCTGCTCGCCCGCTGGGCCGCCGCCGGTGCCCGGCCTCCTGTCCTCGTCGCCACGATCGATCACGGCTTGCGGCCCGAAGCCGCCGCGGAGGCCGATTCCGTCGGGCGGGAGGCCGCCGCCCTGGGCCTGCCGCACCGGATTCTCGCCTGGACCGGAGACAAGCCGCGAGCGGGCATCCAGGAGGCCGCGCGCGAGGCGCGCTACCGGCTCCTCGTCGACCATGCCCGGCAGGTCGGCGCCTCGCATCTGGTCACCGCCCACACCAGGGACGATCAAGCCGAGACGGTGCTGATGCGCCTGGCGCGCGGGTCCGGCCTTGCGGGTCTTGCCGGCATGCGCCGCGAGACGGATCGACCCGGCATCCGGCACGTGCGGCCCCTGCTCGACTGGCCGAAGACGAGCCTCGTCGATCTCTGCCGGGCGCATGGCTGGCGCTTCGTCGAGGATCCGTCCAATGCCGACGAGATTTACGCACGCGTGCGCTGGCGCAGGCTCATGCCGCGCCTGGCCGCCGAGGGGCTCGACGCCGAGCGCCTGGCCCGCTTCGCCGGACGGGCCGCCCAGGCCGAGGAGGCGCTCGGCCTCAAGGCGCGCGAGGCTCTGGACCGGGCCGGCCCCGTTCTCGAAGACGGCTCCCTCTCGTTCGAGGCCGGCATTCTTGCAAGGGAGCCTTTCGCCATTGCCGTCCGGGTGCTGGAGCAGGCCCTGGTCGGGGCGGGTCTCGAAAGCAGCCGTCTCGACCGGCTCGAGGCCTGTACGGAACGCCTGCGGGACGCCGTCAGGGCAGGGGAGAGCCTGAGTCTCACCATCGCGGGCGCCCTCGTGCGGCTGGACCGGACAGGGCGAGCATCGATCGGCCCGGAACCGCCGCGGCGCCGGGGCCGTTAGCCAAAACTCTTAGCCAACGTTATCGGATCGCGCCCCATGGGTGCCGCATTCCCTTGGCAAGGCGAGACGGTGTGCCTACATTGAGTTTAACCGTACGGGGGACCTCCCTGTGCTTCATCTCCCTCTGGGGCAGAACCTGATCCGATGAATTCAAATTTCCGCAACTTCGCCTTGTGGGTCGTCATCTTCCTCCTGGTGCTGGCGCTCGTGACCCTTTTCCAGAGCCCAGGCCAAAGAGGCGGCGGCAGCGACATCGCCTATAGCCAGCTCCTCAGCGAGGCCGATGCCGGACGCATCACCAGCGTCGTCATCTCCGGGCCGGAGATCAGCGGCACCTACACGGACGGGCGCACCTTCACGACCTATGCGCCGAGCGACCCGATGCTGGTCACGAAGCTGCAGCAGAAGGGCGTGCAGATCACGGCCCGCCCGCAATCGGATTCGACCCCCTGGTTCATCGCGGTCCTCATGAACATCCTGCCGATCGCGCTCTTCATCGGCGCCTGGGTGTTCCTGTCGCGCCAGATGCAGAGCGGCGCCGGCCGGGCCATGGGCTTCGGCAAGTCCAAGGCGAAGCTCCTGACCGAGGCGCATGGCCGCGTCACCTTCGACGACGTGGCGGGCATCGACGAGGCCAAGGAAGACCTGCAGGAGGTGGTGGAGTTCCTGCGCGACCCGCAGAA
>NZ_JAMXFJ010000025.1:0-59442 GCF_025460805.1 Microvirga sesbaniae
TCCCCTTCGACGCCGGCGTCGAAGGCCCGACATTGCCGCGGGGTGGAGCAGCCCGGTAGCTCGTCAGGCTCATAACCTGAAGGTCACAGGTTCAAATCCTGTCCCCGCAACCAAAACTCAAAAGCCCCTGACGGCAAAAGCCGCAGGGGCTTTGTCGTATCCAGCGCAAAGCAGACCAACCCGAATTCCACTGAAAAGCTGCAGCGGGTCCAGCCGGTGTGGCTCTCCGCTCATCGACCCACCTGCCCTCTTGAACCCATCCCGCGCCCGGACGCGGCGGCGCCCGTTCGCGTCATAGTGCAAAATATCCAGCGGCCGCCTCGGCATTTTCGGGCACGCCGACGGGGGAAGGCGTATAATGGCCGCCTGAGAAATCGATCTCCGACAAACGGCCCGGATCGTTTGCAGAATCCCGAGGGGCACCTTCGGAGGAAGTCATGACGACCATCTTTGGCGACGACTGGCCCAATCTTCTCGACGGCACGTCTCGACGCGACGTGATCTACGGCTTCGGCAGCGACGATGATCTTTACGGCTTCGGCGGGAACGACGACATCTACGGCAGCTGGGGCTACGACATTCTGGTGGGTGGCAACGGCAACGACTACCTGAACGGGGGCGATGGTCCCGACGACCTCCACGGCGGGTCGGGCAACGACAGTCTCACCGGAGGCTACGGGTTCGACTTCCTGTTCGGGGACAGCGGCAACGACCGCCTGTCCGGCGGGGCGGATTACGACAACCTTTACGGCGGTTCGGGCCGGGATTCCCTCTCGGGCGGATCGAGCGACGATCTTCTCGACGGCGGCTCGGGGCAGGACAGGCTGACCGGTGGAACTGGCGACGACGCCTTCCAGTTCACGCGTAACTCGTCAGGCATCACCAGCACAACCGCGGACACGATCACCGACTGGGCTCCGGCAACCGACTGGATCGCCATGAGGATCGCCGGAACCTCTGCCAATTACCGCGAGGCCGCCACGGGCGCGGCGTCCATCGAACAGGCGGCATCCCAAGCGGAGGCGACATTCACGAGCGCCAGCATCGCTCATGTGTTCCTCTACAATGCCCAGACGGATACGGGCTATCTGCTGTCCGATCTCAACAACGACAACCGGTTCGACACCGGCGTCATCCTGACGGGAGCCGGCAGTGCCGCGGACATGAACTATCGCTACATCATCAATCTTTAGCGCATCGCGAGAAAGCGCATCGGTCTTTGGCCCGATGCGCTTTCGAGGAATGGAGCGCCGAAGCGCCGCGGCCGGGCTCAGTAGTTGCAGACCTGCTGACGGCGGATGACGACCCGTCCATAAGGCCCGACGATGCGGCGGCGGACCCAGTAGCAATCTTCCCCATCGGCGACGGCGGCCGGGTAATATCCGTAGTACGGATAATCGTACCCATACCCATAGCCGTAATACGGATAGCTCAGCGCCCCGAGCGCCAGCCCTGCGGCCAAGACCCCTCCGTAATACGGGTAGCCGCGATAATAGTTGCGGTAATACGGATAGCCGCCGTAATAGCGCCCGTAATAACCCCGGTAATAGGGCCTGTACGCGCCGGCCACACCGCCATAATAGGGAGCACGGAAGCCATAGCCCGGCCGGCCGATGGCACCCACCCGGAAGTCCCCGCGGCCGAGGCCGGGGCCGGCAATCGCTCCGCCTCTGAAGCCGCCCATCCCTCCCCGCGGGATGAACATTCTCGAACCGCCGAAGCCGCCGCCGAAGCCGCCGCCCCGGAAAGCGCCCCCTCCTCCAAACCCGCCGCCCCGGAAAGCGCCGCCTCCACCAAATCCGCCGCCGCCGAAGCCGCCTCCCCGGAACCCGCCTCCGCCGAAGCGCTGGGCATAGGCATCGGCTGGAACGAGAAGTGCGCTCGCCGCGAGCGCCCCGATCGCCAAGAGAATCCTGTTCATCGCCATCCTCCCGTGTGCCGGCTCGTATGCTCGAGGCATGAGGCAGGAACCATCAGGGCGACGATCGTACATCCTTCCCGCAAGGCCGCTTGATCGTTCGGGACAAAAAACGAGAATTTTCGACCAGGGAGCATACCCATTCCGGCGATGTGTTGCGGCCCGAAACCCTTGACCGCCGCTGCGTCCGGCAGGGGCTGGACTCCCGACAGGGTGCCCGTCGCCTCTCCGCCCCGCTTCACCCGCCCTTCACGGCTCCGGCCGTGAGGCCGGCTACGATCTGGCGCTGGGCCACGATGGTGAGGACCAGGACCGGCAGGGTCACGATCAGGGCCGCGGCCGCCAGCGGTCCCCAGCTCAGCTGCTCGAAAGACAGCATGTTGTAGACGGCGACCGGCAGGGTCCTGGTCTCCCGGCCCGCCAGGACGACGCCGAACACGAAGTTGTTCCAGGAGAAGATCACCGCCAGGATGAACGCCACCGTGATCCCCGGCTTGGCAATGGGAAGGGCGATATGGCGGAACACGTCCCACCGGTTGGCGCCGTCGATGACGGCGGCCTCTTCAAGCTCGAGCGGCGTCGTTTCGAAATAGCCGATCATGATCCAGATGACGATGGGCACCGTGATCACGAGGTGGGCGATGATCTGTGGGAGAAGCGTGCCCATCAGCCCCAGCCACTGGAAGAGCAGGAACAGGGGGATGAGGTACGAAAGCCCCGGGGTCATGCGGGCGATGAGCACGACCACGGCAGCCTTGGTCGCCTTCATTCTGGCGATGCCATAGCCGGCCGGCACGCCGATCAGCAGGGCGAGCCCGGTGGCGGCGCCAGTCACGATCACGCTGTTGAGGAAGAAGAGCCCGAAGCGGTTCGATTCGAACACGCCCGTATAGTTCTTCCAGGCGAAGCGCTCCGGGATCAGGATCGGCGGATAGGCGGCGTTGTCGACCTCGAACTTGAGCGAGAGCGAAATCATCCAAAGGAAGAACAGGATTGCAGGCGATACCAGCACGATCCCGACGAACAGCAGGCCGAGCGAACGGGCGACTTTGCGAAGGTTCATGCTCATGCCTGAACGTCCATCCATTTCGTGCGCTGCCGAAGATGGAGCATGAGGAGAGACAATGCGATCACGATGGCGAAGAAGACGACCGCGATCGCCGATCCGTAGCCGACATCGTAATAGGCGAATGCCACGCTGTAGAGATAGAGGTTGATGGTTTCCGAGGCCGTGCCGGGTCCGCCCTGGGTGATCGCGTAGATGATGTCGAAGCTCTTCAGGGCGTCGATGGTCCGGATGATCACCGCCACCATGAGGAACGGGGCGATCATCGGCAGCGTGATGTAGCGGAACTGCTGAAGGATCGTCGCTCCGTCGATGGAGGCGCTCTCGTAGGGTTCCGTCGGGATGGCCGCGAGACCGCCCAGGACGATCAGCATGACGAGGGGCGTCCATTGCCAGGTCTCGACGAGAACCAGCGACGGGATCACCGTGGACGGGTTGAACACCCAGGCCTGGGGCCCGATGCCCACGAGGGACAGAAGATAGTTCAGCACCCCCAGCTGCGGATGGAACATCATCGTCCAGACGAGCGCGACGGCTACGGGCGTCGCCATCATGGGCATGACGAACACGCCGCGCAGAACTCCACGGAAGGGCAGACGGGAGTTGAAGATGAGTGCAGCCAGCGTCCCGAAGATCAGCGGCAGCACGACGGCCAGGATCGTGTAGACAAGGGTGTGGCCGACCGACGTGAGAAAGCGCTCGTCCGAGGCGAGACGCAGATAGTTGGACAGGCCGGCGAAGCGCCTCGCTCCGCCGACCGTCCACTCATGCAGGCTCATCCAGACCGTGAAGACCCACGGGAAGACGATCACCGACCCCACCACGGCCACGGCGGGCACGACGAAGGGCCAGTAGAGGCTCTTCGGGCTCGCGTCCGGGGCGGGTGCCGGCTCCGTCGCCGGCGTGACCTGGCGTTCAGCGATGGTGGCCATGGATATGCTCCGCCATCGTGATCATCTCCCGTCGGGCGCGCATCAGGCCTTCTCGCTGCGCTCAAGGATCGGCTTGAACTGTTCCGTCGCCTTCTTCATCTCGGCGGCCGGATCGCCGCCTCCCAGAAGATTGGTCAGGCCGATGCCGACGATGTCTCGGAACTCGGTGACCGGCTGGATGACGGGAAGGCCCAGCTTGCTGATCTTGCCCGATTCCACCACCGCGTCGATCCAGGCCGGGGGCATCTTCACGCCCTTGCGGGTCTCGGGATCGTTGAGGATCGACTGGCGGAACGGTACGCCGCCGCCCGCCTGCAGCAGGCGAGCGCCCATCAGCTTCGAGACCGCCCACTGGCAGTAGAGATAGGCCGCCTCCTTGTTCTTGCTGGCGGCCGTGACCCCGATGCCGTCGCCGAATGTCGCCGAAGCCTGCGCCTTGGGGCCCCGCGGCATGACCCCGTAGCCGACCTTGCCGACGACCCGTGACTTTTCCGGATCCTCCAGCGGCGGCGCGAAGCCGACGCCGTCGAGCCACATGCCGATCTTGCCCTGCAGGAAGGCCGACTGACATTCCGACCAGTTGAAGCCGGCCACGCCCTGCGGGGCGGATTTGGTGAGAAGGCGCTGATAGAGTTTGGCGGCTTCGATGCCCTCGGGCGAATCCGTCATCAGGTTGCCGTTGGCATCGACGGGATCGACACCGTGGCCCAGGAGGAAGCTCGTCCAGACGGGGACATTGGCGTTCTTGAGGCCACGGGCAACGAAGCCGTAGGTCCCCTCCTTCGAATCCGTCAGGGCTTCCGCAGCCTTCACCATCTCCTCGAAGGTCTGCGGATAGGCGAGCCCCTTCTTGGCGAACAGGTCCTTGTTCCAGTACACCATCCAGTAATCGACCGAGAACGGCAGCGACAGCATCTGGCCCTGCGGGTTTTTGGCATAGAGCAGGCCGGCCTGGGAGAAGTCGCTCTCGGTGAGGCTCGGATCCGTCAGTTCAGGATTCTTCATGAAGCCGCTGATGTCGGCGAGCCACTTGGCCTTCTCGAACTGGCGCTTCTGCACATGGTAGCTGATATGCACCACATCGAAGCTCGGGCTGCCCGAGTTCAGCTCGATCACGGCCTTCTGCCGCTGCTGCTGTTCGGGCGTCTGCTCCGACGAGACCTCGATCCCGGTCAGGTCGATGAATTCCTTCTCGAACTTCTGCAGAACCTCGCCGCGCGGGCTCTTGACCAGGTTCACGCCGATCTTCGTGCCGGCGTATTTCTTCCAGTTCACGTCCGCAAAGGCAGGCGCGACGCCGCCCAGGCCGTATGCGGCGGTCGCGGCCGCCGTGCTTGCGAGAAATGTACGACGCGTAAACGATCCGCCCGTGGCAGCCATGATCACTTCCTCCGTGTTTGAGCGTAACGGTCCGTTCGGACTCATTTCCGTGCTTGCAACCGATTAAGCACCATGTAACATGTTAGTGTCAACACAGCAGTTGCCCGGCTTCGCATCGAAGCTGTTCCTGGAGGCGCCCGTGTCGCTCAGCTTCGGCATCAGTCCTGCCCTCGTTACCCCCTTTCTGGACGGAAAGGTGGACGTTCATCGCCTGGCTTCCCATGCCAAGGATTGCCTTGCCCGGGGCTGCCGGACGGCGACCCTGTTCGGGACGACCGGTGAGGGTCCCTCCGTCGGCGCGACGGAGCGCGAGCGCGTCGCCCACGAAATGGTGGGACATGGGATCCCGGCCGAGAAGCTCGTGGAGGGCGTGATCGCCTGCTCGCCGGAGGAGGCCGCGTCCAGCACCAGCCAGGCGCTGCGTCGCGGAGCCCATGCGGTGCTGCTGGCACCGCCCTTCTACTTCCGCCCTGCCCCGGACGATGCCGTGCTCGATTGGTATTCGGCCGTGTTCGACGCCGTCGGCGGCGATCTTCGGGACATCATTCTCTACCACATTCCCGGCATGACCGGCGTTCCCCTGTCACACACGGTCATCGCACACCTGCGGGATCGCTATCCCGGGGCCATCCGGGGCGTCAAAGACAGCGCCGGCAACCCCGAGGCCACATTCGCTCTCATCGAGGCCTTTCCCGAGCTCGACATCCTGGTCGGCGACGAAACCTATCTCGGGCGCGCCTGCGCGGCGGGCGCGGCGGGATCCATCTGCGGCGTGGCCAACGTTCTGCCGGAGGCTGTCATCGAGCTGGCGGAGAACGGACGGGACGACCCACGCATCGTCGCGCTGGTTCAGGAGATCTGCCGCCACCCCATCGTTCCGATGGTGAAGGCGCTCACGGCCCACGTGCGCAAAGACCCGGTCTGGGCGGTCGCCAGGCCCCCGCTTCCGACGCTGGACGAACGGACGACCGCGCGAGCGGTCTCGCTGCTCGAGCCGTTCGGGCCCGTGATCAAGGCCGTTGCATGAGCATCGCCCGCCCGGTCCCCCGCACGGAGATCAAGCTGCGCGAGCGGGCCTATGACGTCTTTACCGAACAGCTTCTGCGGAGCCAGATCAAGCCCGGTCAGTTCGTGACCCAGAGGGAGCTGGTCGCCCTTACCGGACAGCCTCTGGGCGCTATCCGCGAGCTGATCCCCCGGCTGGAAGCGGAAGGCTTGATCGTCACCGTCCCGCAACGCGGGCTGCAGGTTCTGCCGCTCGACATCACGCTGATCCGCAACGCCTTCCAGTTCCGGCTGATCCTGGAACGGGAGGCGATCGCCGTTTTCACCCAGACCGCCAGCGATGCCGCGATCGCACGGATCGAAGCCGCCCACCAGTCGATCGTCGACGCCGCCCGGGACGGCCTGACCCACCATCTGATCGCCACAGCCCAGCAGGTCGACCGGGAGTTTCACGAGACGGTGATCGACGACCTGAACAACGAGATCATTTCAAGAGCCTACCGGGTGAACTGGATCAAGGTTCGGCTCATCCGTCAGAGCGAGACGAGCCTCGACGAGGATCTCGTGATCCCGGTGATGCGGGAGCACCTCGCCATCATCGCGGCCATGAAGCGGCGCGACACCGCGGCGGCCGTGGAGGCCGCCATCGCTCACGTCATGAACGCGCGCGCGCGGGCGCTCAGGCTCGAATAGGCGATGAAGCGGAAACCGGTGATCTGTCTCGGATGCGCGTTCTGGGACACCATCTTCAAGATCGAGCGCATTCCCGGGCACGGAGCCAAGGTTCTGCCCGAGAAAGCCGTGCAGGTCGCGTCCGGAATGGCGACGGCCGCCGCGGTCACCATCGCCCGCCTCGGCGGCCATGTCGAGCTCTGGGCGCGGGTCGGAGACGATCCCACGGGTGAGAGCTTCCTGCGCGACCTGTCGCATGAAGCCGTGCGCATCGATCGGATCCGCAGGGTTGAGGGTGCCCGGACGGCCTTTTCCACGATTCTCGTCGACCGTGAGGGCGAACGACTGGTGGTGCCCTACACCGACCCGTCGCTCGATCCGGATCCGAGCTGGCTGCCGCTCCAGGCAGTCGCCGATGCCGCGGCCGTCCTGGTCGACATGCGCTGGCCCGAAGGCGCACGGGCGCTCCTCGCCGAAGCGCGCCGTTGCGGGGTCCCGACCGTGCTCGACGCCGATGTCTCGCCTCCCGAGGCGCTGCGCGAGATGATGACGCTGGCAGACCACGTGCTGTTCTCCGAACCCGCCCTGCTCTCCCTGTCCGACCGTGGCACACCCGGCGAGGCGCTGCGGGATGTTGCGGCCGGGATCGAAGCGAATGTGGTCGGCGTGACGCTCGGCGCCGCCGGTGCCCTGATATGGCAGCGGGGCGGCTCGGGCGGCGACATCGCCACGGTCCCGTCGATCCCCGTCCGCGCCGTGGACACCTTGAACGCGGGCGATGTCTGGCACGGCACCTATGTCTATGGGCTGGTCAACGATTGGAATCTGGAGCCGAGGGTACGGATGGCCAATATGGCCGCCGCCATGAAATGCGAGCATTTCGGGGGGCGTCTCGGCTCTCCGACCCTCGATCAGCTTCTGGAGCGAAGTCGCGCCTCACCCTGAGAACCGGCCGAGGCTCCGGTCGGGTTTCGGCGCTCGAGTTCGACGAGGAGCCCGCTGTGGTCGAGATCGCCCGCATGCTCGAGCAGTCCGCGGAACAGGTCCGCAGTCAGGGCGGTATACGGCAGGGCGTCGAGGTCGATCCTGTCCGCCGCGTCGAGAGCGTTGTCGAGATCCTTGAGATGGGTGACCGAACGGCCCCTGGTGACGAAATCGCGCTCGACCATGCGCTGGCCGTGCAGTTCAAGGATGCGGCTTTCCGCGAAGCCCCCGCGAAGAGCCTCGCGGACCTTAGCCGGATCGGCGCCTCCGCGCTCGGCCAGCAGAAGGGCCTCCGCGACCGCCCCGATCGTCACTCCGACGATGATCTGGTTGGCGAGCTTCGCGAGCTGCCCTGCCCCGTGCGGTCCCACATGAACGGGGCGCCCCATGATCCCGAGGATCGGCTCGACCTTGCCGAAGATCTCGGCCTCGCCGCCGGCCATGATGGCCAGGGTGCCCTGCTCCGCTCCGGTGGTCCCACCGGAGACAGGGGCATCGACGTGATGGACGCCGCGCTCCTGAAGGCGCCGTGCGTGCTCCTGAGCCTCTGCCGGCTTGATGGAGCTCATGTCGACCAGGATGGCTCCGGGCTGCAGGGCTTCCGCAACGCCTTGAGAAAAGAGCACGTCCGTGACGATCCTGCCGTTCTCGAGCATGAGGATGACGATGTCGGCGTTGCTCACCGCATCGGACGCCGTCTCGGCCACGCGTGCACCGAAGGCGGCAAGCGCCTCCGCCTTGTCGCGCGAGCGGTTCCAGACCGTCAACGTATAGCCTGCGTCGAGCAGACGTCTCGCCTGGCGCGATCCCATGAGACCGATGCCAAGGAACGCCACGTCGGCGGAGGGTGATGGCGTCATCGGAAACTCCTTCAGGGCGGTCCGCGCAGGTCTGAGCGGACCTCTCGAGATCGGTCTCAAGCGACTGCCGACGAGGCCTTGGGCTTCACCAGGCGCCCGAGAGCGGT
Organism: Microvirga sesbaniae; assembly: GCF_025460805.1. GTDB lineage: Bacteria > Pseudomonadota > Alphaproteobacteria > Rhizobiales > Beijerinckiaceae > Microvirga > Microvirga sesbaniae. Next base: position 8,925 of record NZ_JAMXFJ010000025.1, read on the forward strand.
GCTCAGCAAGGGCCCGAACGCAAGCGCCAGTCCGATCAGCATCAGCGTGGCGACGAGGCCATTCGACCAGAAGATCGAGAGCGAACCCCGCGACATGATCATGGATTGCCGGAAGGCGTCCTCCGCCTTGTCGCCGAGCACCATGGCCAGGACGAGCGGGGCGATCGGATAATCCAGCTTCTTGAACAGGTATCCCACCACGCCGAAGGCGAGCGCCAGCCACAGATCGAAGGGCCGCCCCGCGACCGTGTAGGCGCCGATGAAGCACACGACGACGATCACGGGACCGATGATGGCGAAGGGAATGCGCAGGATCGAGGCGAAGAGCGGGATCGTGGCGAGCACCATGAGCACGGCCACGATGTTGCCGAGATACATGCTGGCGATCAGGCCCCAGACGAAATCCGGCCGCTCGACGAACAGCATCGGTCCGGGATTCAGGCCCCAGATCATGAGTCCGCCCATCATGACGGCCGCCGTTGCAGAACCGGGAACGCCGAGAGCCAGCATCGGCAGGATGGCGCTGCTGCCGGCGGCGTGGTCCGCCGTCTCGGGCGCCACGACGCCCTCGGGCTCGCCCTGGCCGAAACCTTCCTTGCGGCGCGACAGGCGCTTGGCCAGACCATAGCTCATGAAGGAGGCGGCGGTCGGTCCGCCCGGAGTGATGCCCATCCAGCACCCGATGATGCTGCTGCGCAGGAGCGTCACCCAGTAGCGGGGCAGGGTCGCGATGGTCCTGAACACGTCGCCGATCCTGACGCGGGCGCGGATGCCGTCGAAGCGCAGCCCCTCCTCCATGGTGAGCATGAGTTCTCCGATGCCGAACAATCCGATCACCGCGATGAGGAAGCTGATCCCGGAGAGTAGCTCGTTGAACCCGTAAGTGAGGCGCAGGCCGCCCGACACCGTGTCCATGCCGACCGAGGCGAAAGCGAACCCGAGGCCCATGGACACGATGGTCTTGAACGGAGATGCGGCGCCCAGCCCGATGAAGCTGGCGAAGGCCAGGAAGTAGACGGCGAAGTACTCGGGCGAGCTGAAGCGAAGCGCGAACTTGGCCACCCAGGTCGACAGCACGGTGATGAGGATCACGCCGACGAGAGCACCGAAGCCCGCGGACAGGAAGGCGAGCGTCAGCGCCTGCGTCGCCTGCCCCTGTCGGGCCATGGGATAACCGTCGAATGTGGTTGCGACGGATGAAGGCTCGCCGGGAATGTTGAAGAGGATCGACGTCGTCGATCCGCCGAACAGCGCTCCCCAGTACATGCTGGTGAGCAGGATGATCGCCGCAACCGGGTCCATGGTGAAGGTCAGCGGGAGCAGCAGCGACACGCCGTTGGGCGCACCGAGACCCGGCAGGACGCCGACCAGGATGCCCAGCAGAACGCCGACCATCATGAGCATGACATGGTAAGTCGTCAGGGCGACGCCGAATCCATGAAGGAGTGATGCGAAATTTTCCACGACCTGTCTCCGTCCGGATGGGGGCTAGTAGAGGCCCAGGGCGGCCTCGAGCGGGCCCTTCATGAGAGGTACCTGGAAGGCCACCTCGAGCACGAAGTAGAAGATCACGGCGGCGGCGATGCCCGACGCGATGGAGATCGCGAGCCGGTACTGTCCCTGCACCCGCATGACGAAGGCGAGGTACAGCGCCGTCGCGACGTAAAGACCGAGCAGACGGGCCACCACCACGAAGGCGAGCATGGGCACGAAGAACGACGCCACGCGCTTGGCCTCCTCCTTGTGCAGGAAGACCGATTGCAGCCCGCGGCGTCCGGCCGTCGCCTGGACGAGATTGCCGATGCTGGCGGCCACGACCAGCAGGCCGATATAGAACGGGAAGGCTCCGGGCTCAGGCCCGGCATCTCCCCAGCCGATCCCGAATTCCAGAGCGCCGACGACCGCCGCGAGCCCGAGGCCTGCGGTCAGCGTCGCGGTTCCGATCTCAGCGTTGAAACGAGAAATCATCGCGTCCGTCCCGGTTCGATCCATGCCACATGAAAGAGGAGCCGGCGGAGCCTTCCTCCGCCGGCCGTGCGGTCGCCGGCGTCAGCGGACGACCCAGCCTTCTTCCTCGAAGACCTTGCGGTTCTTCGCGTCGTCGGCGGCGATGAAGGTCTTCAGGTCCTGGCCGGCCAGGAACTTGTCGGTCTGGGAGGTGCGCTCGATGTATTCCTTCCACTCCGGCGTCTCGCTCACCTTCTTGAGGACGTCGGCATAGAACGCAACCGCCTCGGCGGGAACGCCGCCCGGCAGCCATACGGTGCGCGGCATCTGGAACTGGTCGATCGGAATGCCCGCTTCCTTGCAGGTCGGAATGTCCGACCAGCCCATCGTGGCCGTGACCTTGGCGCTGCCCTGGAGGCGGGTCGGGCTGAAGACGCAGAGCGGGGTGACTGCCCCGGCCTTCCACTGGCCGGCATTCTCGTTCGGGTTGTTGGTGTTGGAGTCGATATGTCCGCCGGCAAGCTGCACGCCGGCTGCGCCACCGCCCTGGAACGGGACGTAGATGAACTTGGCGCCCGTCGCATCCTGGATCAGGCTGGTGAGCGTCTGGTCCGTGTCCTTGGACTGGCTGCCGCCCATCTTGAACGTGTCGGGCTTCGCCTTCACGGCCTCGATATAGCTCTTGGCGTCCTTGTAGGGCGCATCGGCCTTGACCCAGAGCAGGAACTCGTCGAGGGCCATGGCCGCCACCGGGGTCAGCTCGTCGGGCTTGTAGGCGAGCTTTGCCACGTACGGCAGGAGATAGGCGTTGTTCGTGCCGAAGGTCAGCTTGTGGCTGTCGCCCGTCGCGACCTTCGTGTAGATGAAGCCTTCCGCGCCGCTGCCGCCGCCCTTGTTGGTGACGACGATGGACTGCTCCATCAGCTTGTGCTTGGCGATGATCGACTGCACGACGCGGGCGAAGTTGTCGGTGCCGCCGCCGGGTGCCGATGTCACGACGAATTCGACCGGCTTCGTGGGCTTCCAGTCCGCCTGCGCGAGGCCACTGAATGTCACCGCGACGGCGGTGGCCACCAACCATGAAGTCTTCTTGAGCATCGTTCTTCCTCCCTGTGATGTTTCCAACCGATGGCGTCGGCTCTTGGAACCGGCTGTTTTAGGAATTGACCGCTGACAATCTGGGCTGCTCCGCCTCCGACCGGCGGGCGCGCACCTCGGCGCCCATGCGGATGGCGAGAGAGAGCGCCTCGCGGCTCGCGCCGAGATTCGCGATGCCGCGGCCGGCGATCTCATAGGCGGTGCCGTGAGCCGGCGTGCAGATCGGGAACTCGAAGCCGCCGATCAGCGTCACGCCGCGATCGAAGCCCATCAGCTTCATCGCGATCTGGCCCTGGTCGTGGTACATGGTGAGAACGGCGTCGAAATCGCCGTTCTTGGCGCGCAGGAAGACGGTGTCCGACGGGAAGGGTCCTTCGACCGTGAAGCCCTTCGCCTGCGCCTGCCGGATCGCCGGCTCGATGATGTCGATTTCCTCGGTGCCGAAGTTGCCGCCGTCCCCCGCATGGGGATTGAGGCCAGCGACGGCGATGCGCGGCGGATTGAAGCCTGCGGCCCGCATGCATTGATCGGCCAGCGTCAGAGACCGCAGGATCGCCTTCTCGGAGATCGCGGCCGCGACCTGCGACAGCGGGATGTGCGATGTCACGCGGGCGTTCCAGGTCTGCCCCAGAACGTTGAACTCGCTCGCGGCCACCGACGTCTTGAGAACGTCGCGCACGAAGCGGATCTCGTCGTCGTAACCGTCATAGGCCAGACGCATGGCCTTCTTGTTGAACGGCGTGAAGAACACCGCATCGGCGCGGCCGGATTGGGCGAGCAACAGGGCACGCCGGAAGTTCTCGGTCGCGAAGACGCCGCCCTCGAGCGTGGCCGTGGCGGGCACGACCTGATCCGGACTGAGATTCTTGAGATCGACGAAGACGGGACGGGCGGCGCGATTCGGAAGCGCCTGCTCGGACGCGACGACATCCACATCCACGGCGACGCCCGCCACCTGGGCTCCACGTTCGAGAATGCGAAGATCCCCGAAGATCACGAGATCGGCGCCGGAGCGGAACTCTTCGGAGGCGATGAGCTTGGCCGCCAACTCGGGGCTGATTCCGGCCGGATCGCCCATGGCGAATGCGACGGTCGGCTTTTCGGACGGGGTCGGCAAGGATTGAGCGCTCACGGCAACCTCTTCTCGGGATGACGAACGAACGTTAACAGCCGTAAATTTCGTACGCAAGTATTCTGCATACAGAATTTTGTTTGCGGCGGTTCAGGAAAAAGTTGTATAGAGAAGTCTATCCCCGTCAGGATCTGTGGAAACACGGCAAAGTATGGAACGAACCATGGCATCTGAGGCCGCCCCCTTGCTGATCGACGAGATCGATTCGCGCGGTCCCATCGTCCGCCCTACCCTTCACGACGCCATCGTGGCGCGGGTGCGCGACATGATCATCGAAGGCGAGCTCGCTCCGGGGACCCGCCTCCACGAGGGCAACCTCGGCAAGATGCTGGGGGTCTCGCGGACACCGTTGCGGGAAGCACTCAAGTTCCTGGTCAGCGAGGGCTTGCTGGAACTCTCACCCGGTCGCGGCGCGGTGGTGCGCCAGTTCACCGCGAAGGACGTGCACGACAGCCTGATCGTGCTGGGCAATCTCGAGGGCCTTGCCGGGCGGCTGGCCTGCGAGCACGCCACCGAGTCCGAAATCCGCGAGGTCCGGCAGCTGCATGACCGCATGATGGACATGTACGAGAAGCGCGACCGCCTCCCCTACTTCAAGCTCAACCAGAACATCCACTCGGCCATCCTCCGGCTCTCCAAGAACGAGGCTCTGGTGTCGGTTCACAACGTTCTGCAGGCCCGGCTGAAGCGCATCCGCTACATCGGCAACGAGGGGCCTGAGAAATGGGCCGGCGCGGTGGCCGACCATGTCGAAATGGTCGAGGCGCTCGAGGCGCGCGATGCCGAGCGGCTGTCGACGATCCTGAACGCCCACATGCTGAAAACCTGGGAGCGCGTCAGGCACGCGATCTGATCGGTGGCGTCGTTCAGTCACCATCCACTGCGAGGAACCGGACATGAGCCATGAGAGCCAGCTTCGCGAGTTGATCTGCCGGTTCGGGCGGTCGTTGTTCGAACGCGGCCTGACCGCCGGATCCTCGGGCAACATCTCGGTCCGTTTGAGCGACGGGGGCTGGCTAACGACGCCGACCAACAGCTCCCTGGGCTTTCTCGACCCGGCGCGCTTGAGCAAGCTCGATGGGGACGGCCGCCTCGTGGACGGCGATGCGCCGACCAAGGAACTGCCTCTCCATTCGGCGCTCTACGCGACCCGCCCGGATTCGGGGGCGATCGTTCACCTGCACTCCACGCATTCCGTCGCCGTTTCGATGCTGCCGGACGTGGACCCCGCCAATGCCCTGCCGCCCATGACGGCCTATTACGTCATGCGGGTTGGGCGGACAGCCCTCGTCCCGTACTACCGGCCGGGCGATGCGGCCGTCGCCGACGCGATCCGAGGCCTTGCCGGACGCTACAGCGCCGTTCTTCTGGCCAATCACGGCCCGGTCGTGGCGGGCAAGGATCTGGAAGCCGCCGTCTATGCGACCGAGGAACTGGAAGAGACCGCGAAGCTGCGCCTCCTTCTCCACGGACTCAACCCGCGCCTTCTGACCCGCGCCCAGGTTCGGGACCTGGTGTCTCATTTCAAGCTGGACGAGGCGATCGCGGACGATCCTTCGGACGCTTCTCAGGATTGCTGTTCTGCGCCTCACCACCCCTCCCACCCGTGCGGATGAACCGATGCCCCGCTTCTCGGCCAATCTAGGTTTCCTTTTCACCGAGCTTCCCGAAATCGACCGGGTCGCGGCCGCAGCCGCGGCGGGCTTCAAGGCCGTCGAGATGCACTGGCCATACCAGGTGCCTGCGGAGGAGATGCGACGTGCCCTGGCCAGCAATCATGTGACCATGCTCGGTCTGAACACCCCGGTGGGGAACGCCGCGGCGGGGGATTTCGGGCTCGGAGCCCTGCCGGGCCGCGAGAGCGAGTTCCAGCAGGCCGTGGAACAGTCCGTTTCCTACGGGCATGCGATCGGCGCGACCGCCGTCCACTGCATGTCCGGGCTGGTCGCCCCGGATGCCGCCTCAGCAGCCGAGAGCACCTTCGTGGCGAACCTGAAGCTCGCTGCCGACAGGGCCGCCCAGGCCGGCATGACCGTGCTCATCGAACCGATCAACCATCGCGACAAGCCGGGATACTTCCTGCACACCGTCGAGCAGGCCGCGTCGATCATCGATCAGGTCGGACGGCGCAACGTGAAGATCATGTTCGACTGCTACCATACCCAGATCATGCAGGGCGATCTCACACGCCGGCTCAAAGACTTCCTCGACGTGATCGGCCATGTTCAGATCGCCGCGGTGCCGAGCCGTGCGGAACCGGACGAGGGCGAGGTCGACTACCGCACCATCTGCCGGACCCTGGATGATGTGGGATACGGCGGCTGGGTCGGCGCCGAGTACAAGCCCCGCGGCCGCACGGAAGACGGCCTCGGCTGGCTGTCCGCCTGGAGCCGGGATCCATCCTCCTCCAGCACTCAGGGAGCCGTGGCATGAAGCTCGGATGCATCGCCGACGATCTGACCGGAGCCACCGACCTCGCCCTGATGCTCGCCCGGGAGGGATTGCGCACCATCCAGACCATCGGGGCGCCGCGCGCGGAGCTCGACCTGTCGGGCGCGGATGCCGTCGTGGCGGCGTTGAAATCCAGGACCATCCCGGCCAAGGAGGCCATCGATCAATCTCTTGCTGCCGCGGAGACCCTGCGGAAGGCCGGCGCCGAGCACCTGTTCTTCAAATACTGCTCCACCTTCGACTCCACCGACGAGGGCAATATCGGGCCGGTTACCGACGCCCTCCTGGCCTTCACGGGAAGCGACTTCACCCTCGCCTGCCCGGCCTTTCCGGCCAATGGCCGCACGGTCTACAAGGGGCATCTCTTCGTGAACGGGGTGCCGCTGCAAGAGAGCAGCATGAAGGACCATCCGCTCACCCCCATGCGGGATTCCAATCTCGTGCGGGTCCTGCAGCGCCAGACCAGGCGGACGGTCGGACTCGTCGCCTATGAAGACGTGGAAGGCGGGGCGGATGCCATCCGGGCCGCCTTCGCACGCGAGAAGGCCGCCGGCCACCAGATCGTGATCGTCGACGCGCTCAGCGACGCGCATCTGAGGGCCATCGGTCTTGCGGCCGCGGACCTTCCCCTCATGACCGGCGGATCGGGCGTCGCCATGGGATTGCCCGCAGCCTACCGGCGCGGCGAGCGCGACGCCGCACCCGCGTCGACGGGCTTCGATGCCCCGGACGGCCGCAGCATCATCCTGGCAGGCTCGTGCTCCAGCGCGACCCGGGGACAGGTCAAGGCCGCGATCGAGGCCGGGATCCCGGCGCTCCGCCTCGACGCGCTCGATCTCGCCTCCGGCGCCACGACCGCCCGCACGGCTCTGGACTGGCTGAACGCGCAGGCGACGACGGGACCCGTCCTGATCTACTCCACGGCGACGCCCGAGGAGGTCCAGGCCGTCCAGAACAGGCTCGGGCGCATGAACGCCGGAGAGATCGTCGAGAAGACCCTCGCGGAGATCGCGCAGGCGCTGCCCGGCCTCGGCTTCACCCGCCTCATCGTGGCCGGGGGCGAAACGTCTGGGGCCGTCGTGAACGCCCTCGGGGTCGACGCCCTGGCGATCGGTCCCGAGATCGACCCTGGCGTGCCCTGGACCCGGTCCCTCGCCGGGATCGACCTCGCCCTCGCCCTCAAATCCGGCAATTTCGGCGCCCCGGACTTCTTCCTGAAGGCCTGGACCATGCTTCGGTAGGGCGACGACCCACGAGGACGACCCATTCGGCGGCACATGAGACCGGTGGCGACCGCTTACCGGAACGGGAGAGATGCGCGATGAACTACCATGATTTCTATGCGAAGGCCGGCCGCCCCGTGGAGACCTGCGTGGTCGGAACGGGCGGCTTCGGCCAGAGCTTCCTGGGGCAGGCCCAGCGTGTTCCCCTGTTGAACGCCCGCATCGCAGTCGATCTCACGGCGGAGAGTGCGGCTTCGGGCTTGAAGGCCGCCGGCATCGATCCGCGCCGGATTCACATCTGCGAGGCGGCTCATGCCGCACGGGCCGCCTGGGAGCGCGGCGACTACATCGCCACGAAGGACCTCGCGCTCGTCTCCGATCTCCCCTTCGACGTGGTCGTCGAGGCGACCGGACAGCCTCGGGCGGCCGCCCGTCATGCCCTGCTCTCGGTCGAGAGCGAGAAGCACCTCGCGCTCGTCACGAAGGAACTCGACAGCGTGGTCGGACCCGGCCTCAAGGCTCTGGCGGCCGAGCGCGGCCGCGTCGTCACGACGGTCGACGGCGATCAGCCGAGCCTGCTCATCGGCCTCGCCACCTGGGCCGAGATCATGGGCTTCCATATCGTGGCCGCCGGCAAGTCCAGCGAATACGACTTCGTCTTCGATCCGTCCTCCGGTCATCTCGCCAGCAACGAACGCTCCGCCGAGAACGTGGACCTGAATGCCCATTGGACCCTCGGCGGACGGGACATCGAGGAGATTCTCGCGGCCCGGCACCAGGCCATCGCGGGCTTCCCGCAGCGCGCCGTGCCGGATCTCTGCGAACTCATGGTCGTCGCGAACGCTACCGGCCTCCGGCCCGACCGTTTCGATCTCCACGCGCCGCTCGCGCGCATCGGCGAGGTTCCAACCATCTTCTCGCGCCGGGACGACGGCGGCATTCTCGCGGGCGACGGGCGCCTCGACGTGTTCCACTGCCTGCGCAAGCCCGACGAGATCAGCTTCGCGGGCGGCGTTTTCGTGGTCGTCCGCTGCGATGACGCGAAGAGTTGGGACATGCTGGCCCAGAAGGGCCACGTTGTCAGCCGGACGGGGGCGAACGCCATGGTGTTCCTGCCGCGGCACCTGCTCGGCCTCGAGGCCGCCAGCAGCATTCTCGATGCGGCGATCCACGGGATGTCGGGCTACGGGTCCGACTACCAGCCGCGATACGACCTGATCGCCGTCGCCACCGAGGACCTGCCGGCCGGCACGGAGCTGGCGATGGGCGGGCACCACCATACGATCTCCGGCGTCACCGCCGAGTTCCGGCCCGCCGGGCCTTTGGCCGCGAGCGCTCCTGCCCCGTTCTACCTCGCCGCCGATTGCCGGCTGGCGAACCCGGTCTCGAAGGGTCAGGAAATCCGCATGAGCGATCTCGAATGGCCCGAGGCATCGCCCCTGATGAGGCTTCGCCGGGAGCAGGATGCGCGCTTCTTCGGACAGCGGTCTTAGAGCATCGGATGGATCCCGAAAGTGCAAGTCCACTTTTCACGTCCGATGCTTTAGAGACCAACCCGGAGCGCACGCCCGATGGCCTTCCTGTCCCTCCTGCGGCCCGACCGCTTCACCATCGCGCTCGTGGCGACGGCCGTCGCCGCGACGATCCTTCCCGCGACCGGTGCGGCGGCGCCCATTCTCAAGATGGTCATCGTCGGGTCGATCGCGCTTCTGTTCTTTCTCCAGGGTGCGCGCCTGTCGCGTCAGGCCATCGTTCAGGGCGCCATCCACTGGCGTCTGCACCTGATGGTGTTCGCCGCGACCTTCATCCTGTTCCCGATCCTCGGACTGCTCGCGAAGACGTACCTCCAGTCGTATCTCGCGCCAGGTATCGCGCTCGGCATCCTCTACCTGTGCCTTCTCCCGTCCACGATCCAGTCGTCCATTACCTTCACGTCCATCGCCGGCGGGAACGTCGCGGCGGCCGTCTGCAGCGCTTCGGCTTCGAACGTTCTGGGTGTCCTTCTCACTCCGCTGCTGATGGGATTGTTCATGCAGACGCAGGCAGGGGTGTCGTTCGGGGCCATCGGCGAGATCGTGCTGCAGATCCTCGTCCCGTTCCTGCTCGGGCATCTGCTGCGTCCCTGGTTCGGATCATGGGTGGAGAAGCGCCGGAGGCTCACGGGCCTCGTCGACCGCGGGGCGATCCTGCTCGTCGTCTACTACGCCTTCGGCGAGGCGGCCGTGGAAGGCCTGTGGCACCAGCTGGCAGCGGGGGACATGATCGTCCTCGTCCTCATCAGCTGCGTCCTGCTTGGCCTCGTCCTCGCGACGACCACGATGGCGAGCCGGCTGTTCGGGTTCTCGATCCGGGATGAGGTCGCGATCGTGTTCTGCGGCTCGAAGAAGAGCCTCGGCAGCGGCGTCCCCATCGCCAGCATCCTCTTCCCGGCCAGCATGATCGGCGCGATCATCCTGCCCCTGATGCTGTTCCATCAGATCCAGCTCCTGGTCTGCGCGGTGCTTGCACGGGCCTATGCGGAGCGGACAGGCCGGGAGCCGGTGCCGGGCGAGTAGGCTGGAGACCGATCCCTGAGGGAATCAATCCGCCAGCGGTTCGATGACCAGCTCGAAGGTGACGCAGACCGGGTTGTCGCCGCGAACGAGCTCACCTTCGAAGACCCTGCCCTGGATGTCGACGACGTCGATGTCGAGATGGGCCCGCGGCGCGCCGTCCAGGTCGGTCACCCTGCCCCGGCGGATGAGAACCTCCGTGGCGTGGGAGTCGACCCGGGCTCCGTCCGAAAACCGAACCTCGTTCAGACTGCCGATGCCATGGACCTTCGCCGTCCTGATCGCGTTCTGCGCGCAGATCGCCTCGATCGCCAGGCTGATATCCTCGTTGGGCCTGACCTTCGCCAGCAGCGCACGATGATCCCCGGCCGCATCTCCTCCATCGAAGGTCGCCGGCTCGAACAGGGTGAAGTTGGTCTCCTGGTCGGGCAGAGCCTCGAAGGTCGCCGACCGCGATCCGATCCCGGTCACGGTGATCGGCTCCGCGACGATCGATGCCGGGCCGAGCATGTGGCCCATCTGCCGGCCGTCTCGTGAGTTCCAGATCCCATGGCAATGGATGAACGGCTTTCCGTCACGCCACCCGACGATCACGCCGGCGCGCTCGATCTCGACCACGCCCTCCGGGGCGAAGGTCTGGCTGTACCACGCCGCATGGAGGTCATCCGGAGAGGCGGCCGGCATGACGAACTGGAACGGCTCGCACCGGCCGCCCCTGAACTCGACGAAGCCGCCGCCGCACCCTGCCTCGGCGAACCCCTTCGCGATGGCGGCATCCACGGCCTGGCCCGGCTCGAGGGTGAAACGCAGCGGAACCGCGGAACCGGGGACGGCGGACACGCGCGCCGGCGCGACCGGGCCAGGGTGATGAATGAGTCTGGGGGCCATCCTCAACCTCGGGATCAAGCGTCAGCGCAATTCGGATACGGCGCAGCTCTGGCCGCCGTCGACCGGCAGGCAGACGCCCGTGATGAACCGGGCCTCGTCGGAGGCCAGGAAGACGGCCGCATTCGCGATGTCCCAGGCCGTACCCATCGTCCCGAGCGGCACGGCCGCGTTGCGCGCGGCCACCATCTCGTCGACGGAGGCATATTGCCCGGAGATCTGCTTGTAGATCAGCGGCGTGTCGATGAGCCCGGGCATAATGCAGTTCGCCCGGATGCCCTGGCGGGCATATTGCATGGCCAGGGCGACGGTCGCCTGATTGACGGCCGCCTTGGTGGCGGAATAGGCGAAATACGGATAGCCGGTCCAGCGGATCGCCGCGAGCGACGAGATGTTGACGATCGCGCCGCCGCCGTTCCGAAGCATATGCGGGATGACGGCCTTGGAGGTCCGGTAGACCGGGCCGATATTGAGGTTCAAGGCCGCCGCGAACTGCTCCTCGCTCAACTCGACCGGCCCGCCCATGTGCGTCACGCCGACATTGTTGTGCAGGATGTCGATCCTCCCGAACTCGGCAACCGTGCGCTCCACCGCCCTGCCGATGGAGCTCAGGTCGGTGACGTCCGCGGCAACAGCCAGGGCGACGCCGCCCTCCTGGCCGACGATGCTGGCCGTCTCCTCGGCGGCGTCCTGGACGAGATCGACGCAGGCCACCTTCGCGCCCTCGCGTGCATAGGCGACGGCGGCGGCCTTTCCGTTGCCCCAACCGGGTCCCGAGGATCCCGCGCCGAACACGATGGCGATCCTGTCCTTCAGACGCGTGCCCATCGTGCGCTCACTCCTGTCCGGTGCGGGCGGCTGCATCCGATTTGGGAGCCAGAATGCCCGCGATGGAGAACCCGCCGTCCACGCAGATGGTCTGCCCGGTGATGTAGCTCGATTTTCGCGGATCGAGGAGGAACGCGGCGGCGCCGGCGATCTCGTCCGGCGAGCCGTAGCGGCGCTGGGGGACGGTCGTCATCCAGGCCGCGCGCACGTCGGGCGTATGGACCTCCTGGACGAGCGGTGTCTCGATCGGTCCGGGCGCGATGGCATTCACGCGGATCCCGAGGGGAGCGAGTTCGACCGCCATGACCTTCGTCATGGTGATGACGCCGCCCTTCGAGGCCCCGTATGCGACGCGCCCCTTGTTGCCTACGAGGCCGGACACGGACGCGATGTTGACGATCGAACCGCTCCCGCGGTCCCGCATCCGTTTGGCGGCTTCGCGAGACACGACGAAGCTGCCGATCAGGTTGACCTCGAGCATCCTGCGGAAGAGATCGACGCTCGTGTCGAGGGCGGGCACATCGCGACCGATCCCGGCCGAGTTGACGACGCCCGTGATCGGTCCGAACTCCGCCTCGCAGGCCGCGATCGTGCGGACGACTTCCTCCTCGTCGGCCACGTCCAACCGCTCGAACCGCACCCGGTTGTTGGCCGGCGAGAGTGCCTCCCTGCAGCGATCCAGGCTGTTCTGTTCGAGATCCGCCACGATGGCGCGCCACCCCTCGGCGAGAATGGCTTCGACGACCGCAAGCCCGATCCCCGACGCCCCTCCGGTCACGAGCACTGTCTGCGGCTGCGCCATGGTTCTCTCCTCTCGGGTCTGACGACGATGGTGCGGTTTCTGTCAGGTCGTACCCGGCGCCGACTCGGCCGGCGGCAGGGACCCGCGCTTCTCGAGTTCCGCCCGGATATCCTTCTTCGTGATCTTGCCGTAGGCCGATCGCGGCAGAGCTTCCCAGAAGAAGATCCGTTTCGGAAGCTTGTACCGGGACACCTTGCCGTCCATCCAGGCGAGAAGCTCGCCCTCGCTCACGCTCGCCTGCGGCCGCGGCACGCAGACCGCGACGCCCACCTCGCCCCAGGTTCGATCGGGCACGCCCAGAACCGCCACCTCGGCGATGGCCGGATGCGTGAGGATCTTCTCCTCGATCTCGCGCGGATACACGTTCGAGCCGCCGGAGATGTACATATCCGACGCGCGACCGGTGATGTAGAGGTAGCCTTGCTCATCCACATGCCCCAGATCGCCCGTCCGGAACCAGCCGTCCCGGAACGCCTTCGCGTTGGCCTCCGGGTTGTTGTAGTAGCCCGCGAAGACGGCCGGCCCGCAGACGCAGATCTCGCCCGTCTGTCCGGCCGCCACCTCCCGCCCCTGCTCGTCCTGGATCGAGACCTGCATGCCGGTGCGCTCGTAGCCGCAGGTCCCGACCTTCACGTCGGGACCATCGTCCGGCTCGTGGAGGGCCGGCGGAAGCACGGTGATGTTCCCGGTCACCTCGCCCAGCCCGAAATACTGGACCAGCACCTTGCCGAGCGTCTTGAGCGCATGCTTCTGATCCTCCCGGTACATGGGGGCGCCAGCATAGATCACGTAACGGAGCGAGGAATGGTCGTGCGTTTCCACGGAAGGATGCTCGGTCAGCAGCTTCACGATGGTGGGCACGGTGAAGAGATTGGTGATCCGCCACTGTTCGACGAGCCGCCAGGCCTCGTCGGCATCGAAGCGCTCGCTCGACAGCAGCACGGTCTTGGCCGCGCGCGCCACCTGCGTGAGCTGGTGGACGCCCGCGCCATGGGACAGGGGCGCGACCACCAGGGACGAGTCGCGGTGCGTCGTGCCGGGCATCAGGTCGCAGAGGTGGTTCGTGACCACGAACGCCATCTGACCGTGGGTCAGAACCGCCGCCTTCGGCCGTCCCGTCGTGCCGGACGTGAAGAAGAACCAGCACGGATCGTCGTGCTCCACCGATGCCAGTGGCACGCTCTCGCCGGCGTGCCGTTCCACGAGCGCATCGTAGTCGTCCCCGAAGCCCGAGGCTCCGATGGAGATCGCGAACCGGATGCCGGGCGCGGCCTCGCGGACGACCGCCGCATGGTCCGGAAAATCGCGCTGGCAGATCAGCGCCGAGGCGCCGCTCGACTGGGCGAGATAGGCCACCTCGTCGGGCGTCTGGCGGAAGTTCGCCGGCACCCAGACGGCTCCGACCTGGAAGCAGGCGAACATGGATTCGAACATCTGGTTGCAGTTCTTCGACTGCACCAGGACGCGGTCGCCCTTGCCGATCCCGTTCGCCGCAAGGGCGGCCGCCATGGCGTCGACGCGGCGGGCGAGCTCGGTCCAGGTCCAGCTCTCCTCGCCCCAGACGAAGCCGATATCGGGTCCGTGGCGCCGGGCCGCCTGGTGCAGGAAGTTGGCGAGGTTCATGACCCGCTTCGACACGGGCACGACGCCTCCCGCAGGGTTCGGAAGAGAGGCGGTCATGGGCGGCATTTCCGAAGACCGATCAAGCCATGGCGTGCCATCGGTGAGTTTTTCCTTTGTCGAACGGCTCTGTCCATCATCCTTGCAGGTTGCGGGATGCGTCAGAGGAATGCCGTCGAGATCCACGGGACGGTGGCGATGATCACGAGGCCCGCGATGAGCGCCACGAGATAGGGCCAGATCGCCCCGATCGCTTCGTCGGGCGACACGTTGCCGATCTTGCAGGCGAGATAGAAGCCGATGCCGATCGGCGGCGTCATCAGGCCGATATTCATCGCCGTGACGATGACCATCGCATAGTGGATGTCGTTGATCCCGAGGCTCTTGGCGATGGGGAACATGAGCGGGGCCATCAGGACGATGGCGGGCAGTCCCTCGAGCACGCAGCCCAGGATCATGAAGACCACGATGGTGAGCGCCATGAAGGCGATCCAGCCGCCGGGCAGGCCCGTCATGATGGAGGCGAGACTCTGCGCGACGCCGGCCTGCGTGATCGCCCATGCCATAGCGAGAGCGGTGCCGAGGATGAGCAGGATCGACCCGGTGAGCGCCGCGGTCTCGACCAGCATCCCGGAGAGCTTGCGCCAGCCGATGCCGCCGTAGAGAACCACGCCCACGAACAGGGCATAGACGACCGCGATGGTCGACACCTCGGTGGCGGTGGCGACGCCGCCGGCGACCGTGCTGCGGATGAGGAACGGCAGGACGAGCGCGGGAGCCGCCACCAGCAGCGTGCGGCCGATCAGGGATGCGGGCGCCCGGCGAACGCCCTCCATGCTCTCGTGGCGGGACTTCCAGCGCGCCAGGACTGCCAGGGCCGCGAGCAGCACCATGGCGACCACGAAGCCGCTGGTGAACAGGCCCGCGATCGACACGCCCGCGACGGATCCCAGGACGATGAGGACGATGCTGGGCGGAACGGTGTCGGCCATGGCGGCGCCCGTGGCGAGCAGCGCGATCATCTCCCGCGGGCTGTGACCGCGCCGCTTCATCTCCGGGAACAGGGCCGGCGCCACGGTGGCCATGTCGGACACCTTGGATCCCGAGATGCCCGACACGACGAAGAGAGAGCCGAGCAGCACGTAGGACATTCCGGCCCGCACATGCCCGAGAAGCGACGCCAGGAAATCGACGATCGCCTTGCCCATCCCGGTCGCATCGAGGATGCAGCCCAGGAGGACGAAGATCGGAACCGACAGAAGGATGATGCCCGACATGCCTTCGTCCATCCGTCCGATCATCACGAAGATCGGAACCTGGGTGGCGAAGGCCAGATAGCTCAGCGTGCCGATGCCGAAGCAGAACGCGATCGGCACCCCGGCGGCAAGGCACAGGGCCACGAAGACGACGAGGAACAGGATGATCTTGCCGCTTCCCATTCGGACGAGGGACGGCGAGAAGAACCAGAGCGCGGCAGCGACCGCGGCGATCAGGAGAGCCGCCACGACGAGATCGCGCCACGACGCGTTCTTCAGCGCGTATGCCAGAACGATCCCGAGCATGGCCACCATTCCGAACGGAATGGCCGCGACGCGGAAGGTGCTTGGGATATTCAGCGCGGGAGACGTGATGTACCATTCCTCCAGCGCGTAGTCGAAGGCCGGCACCATCAGGACGAGAAGGAAGGTGGCGATCACCAGGGGCGCGAAGGCCCCCAGGAAGGCCTGGGCACGCTCCGGCATCTTGTGCAGGAACAGGGTCAGCCTGAGATGCTCGTTGCGGTCGAGCGCGATGGCCGAGCCGAGCATCGCGAGCCACAGGAAACAGAGGGACGCGACCTCGTCGATCCAGACGACCGAGAGCGAGAACACGTAGCGCGAGGCTACGCCGGCCAGCAGAAGCACGACGATCGCGACCAGCAGGCCGGACGCGACGATCTCGACCGGCTTCAGGAAGCGCGATCCGGCCCGAACCTCGTCGCTCTCGGCGACGATGAGCGGTTCTGTGGCGGGAAGTGCCTGGGCGGAGGATGTCATGTCCGAACCTTCCCTACGATTCTCCGGCATGCGGAAAGCCGAGGCGCCTTCCGGCCGCACGATTGCCTGATCCCTGCGCCGGCAGGCGCAGGGATCCCGGTCCCAAGTGGGCTAGGCCAGGGACCCGACGGCACGCTCGAGGAGCGCCCAGGCCTCGTCGCCGTACTTGCCCTTCCATTCCGAGTAGAAGCCCGCCTTGCGCAGCTTGTCCCGGAACGGGCCGGGATCGGGCTGATTGAAGACCATGCCTTTCGCGGCGAGCTCCTGCTGCAGGTTGCCGTTCAGCTTGGACACGTCCTCACGCTCCTTCACGCCCGCGGCGTTGATATGCTTGGCGACGATCGCGCGCACATCCTCCGGCAGCCGCTCCCAGGCGCGCCGGTTCGCCAGGAACCAGAAGCCGTCCCACATGTGGTTCGTCAGCGAGCAGTATTTCTGCACTTCATTGAGCTTCGCCGTGGACACGATGGCCAGCGGGTTCTCCTGGCCGTCGACCACCTTGGTCTGCAGCGCCGTATAGACCTCGTTGAAGTTGATCGACGTCGGGGCCGAGTCGAACGCCTTGTACATGGAGGTCCAGAGCGGCGAGACCGGGACCCGGATCTTGAAGCCCTTCAGGTCGTCCGGGGTGCTGATCGGCTTCGTGGACGATGTCGTCTGCCGAAAGCCGTTGTCCCAGATCTTGTCCATGACCACCAGGTTCGCCTTGGTGATCTGCTGGCGCACATAGGCGCCGAGGTCGCCGTCCATCGCCTTCCAGACGGTCGCATAGTCCGGAAACGCGAAGCCGATCCCGTTGATGGACGCGGCCGGGACGAGGGTCGACAGGATCAGGCCCGACAGGGTGAAGAATTCCACGCCGCCCGAGCGCACCTGGCTGAGCGTGTCCGTGTCCGACCCCAGCTGGCTGCTCGGAAAGATCTGCAGATCGAACCGCCCGTTCGTCTCCGCCTTGATCGCGGCGGCCATCTCGCGCGCCCGCGCGTTCATCGGGTGGGAATCCGGCAGGTTGTTCGCGTATTTGTAGGAGAACTCAGCCTGCTGAGCCCGCGCGATGAACGGCGCTCCAACGACTGCACCCGCGACAGCGGTCGAACCGACAGTGAGCAGCCGACGGCGAGACAAGATCATGTAACCCTCCTGGTCGGGTCCCCGGGACCCGTGTGTTTCCTCAAGACCATGGTCCATATAACGGACCTGCGATTATTCAGGCACGCCGCTTGCCGGGCGTTTTCATTGGCCCCCTAGCAGGCACTCTGATAGGATCCCTTGTCAATGAAAAAGTGCCACCTGGGCTGAATCCCGGGAAGGCCGCCATCGAAGGTCCATATATTGGAATACGAGAAGAGCATTTCGGCCAGGATCGCCGTTCAGGGCATCAGCAACCCGTCGTCCCACGGGGCACAGGCGATCGACCGGGCCGCGACTTTGCTGCTGCTCGTGGGCCGCGCCGGGCCCTCCGGCGCCCGGCTGTCCGAAATGGTCGAGCAATGCAGCCTGTCGAAGCCGACCGTGCGACGCATGCTTCTCGCCCTGACGCGCGCGGGTCTGCTCGATCAGGACCTCGAGACCAGGCGGTATTATCTGGGCCCGGAGATCCACGTTCTCGGTACGCTGGCGAGCGCCCGGTTCGGCATCCATTCGATCTCCGTGCGGTCCCTCGTCCGGTTGAGCCAACGGACCGGCGACACCGCCTTTCTCTCGGTGCCTCGCGACGTCTATTCCATCTGTGTCCACAGAGAGGAAGGTCCGTTCCCGATCAGGGTCCACGCCCTTCATGCGGGAGACCGGCATCCGCTCGGGGTCGGCGCAGGTGGCCTCGCCCTGCTGGCCGCCCTGCCCGACGAGGAGGTCGAGGACGTGCTGGCCGCCAACGCGGACGTTCTTGCGGAGAAGTACCCGCCCTTCTCGCCCCCGGTGCTTCGCAGTCTCGTTCGAGATACCCGTGAGAGAGGCTATGCCCTCAACCCCGGAATGCTTCTTCCGGACTCCTGGGCGATCGGGGTTCCCATTCACGGGCCCGACGGCAGACCGGTCGGAGCCCTTTCCATCGCGGCAACCGAAAGTCGCCTGAGCCGGGAGCGGCAACTCGAAATCGCCCCGCTGCTCAGAAAGGAAGCGTCCTCGATAGAGACGCGTCTGGCCGAGGCAGATCCCGGCGAGAAACAGGCGCGGGTCCGCCGCAGCTCGCCGTGACGGAGACCCGCGCAAGGCCTGACGGATGTCACTCGCCGGGCGACCTCGTCCTGGCGGCTTGCCGAACAAAGCGGAGCGCGTCGCGCATTGTGAGGACGAAAGCGGGCCGCGCTCGTGAAGCGAACGATGCGCCGCCTCAACGATGTGAGCCTCGGACATTCGGGATGGCCGTCTCTCCCCTCCACGTCATCACCCGCTCACACCACCTCCCACGTCATCACCGGGCTCGTCCCGGTGATCCCGATCCGGTGGAGCGCCGCGCTTCACCTTATCGGGATGGCCGGCACAAGGCCGGCCATGACGTGGGGGGTGTTCGCACCGGGTCACACACGCCACGTCATCACCGGGCTTGTCGCGGTGAAAGCGGCCGGAACACCGCCGGGCGCATCTTGCGAACGAGGCTCTAGCGCTTGTCCGAGCCCTTCTCGATGATGTGACGGATCCGAACCGCCAGGTCTTCGATCGCGAACGGCTTCGTGATCATCTCCATGCCGGGCGCCAGGAAGCCGGACGCGATGGCGGCCTGCTCGGCATAGCCGGTGATGAAGAGCACCTTCAGGTTGGGACGCATCAGGCGCGCGTGATCGGCGAGCTGGCGGCCATTCAGGCCCGGCAGCCCCACGTCGCTGACGAGCAGGTCGACCCTCTGTTTCGACTCGAGCACTTTGAGTCCGGACGGACCGTCAACCGCCTCCAGGGCATGATACCCAAGATCGGCCAGCACCTCGAGGATGAGCAATCGGACGACGGGCTCGTCCTCGACCACGAGAACGGTCTCACCCTCTTCCGCCCGATGGGCGTCGCTCAGCACGGAGGCGGGCGCTTCCCCTTCCAGCTCGCCCGTGTGATGGGGCAGATAGATCTTGACGGACGTTCCCTTGCCGACCTCGCTGTAGATCCTGACATGTCCCTCGGATTGCTTGGCGAAGCCATAGACCATGGAGAGACCGAGCCCTGTCCCCTCGCCGATCGGCTTGGTCGTGAAGAACGGATCGAAGGCTTGAGCCAGGACGTCGGCGGGCATGCCCGTACCGGTATCGGACACGCTGATCGTCACATACAGCCCCGGAGCCACATCCTGCTGGGAGAGCGGATAGACGCGGTCCAGGTTGGAGACGGAGGTCTCGATCGTGAGTGATCCTCCATCGGGCATCGCATCGCGGGCGTTGATCGCCAGATTGAGAATCGCGCTCTCGAGCTGGTTGGGATCGCAGATCGTGAGCGGCAGGTTCTCGGACGTGGCGATATTGAGCCGGATCGATTCCGACATCGTTCTCCGAAGCAGGTCCTCCATGGACAGGACGAGCCGGTTGGCATCGACAGGCTTCGGATCGAGCGGCTGGCGCCGGGCAAAGGCGAGAAGGCGGTGCGTGAGCGCCGCCGCGCGATTGGCCGACGTCGTCGCGGCGCCGATGTACCGATCGAGTTTTTCGAGGCGTCCCTGCGCCATGCGGGACTGGAGGAGATCGAGCGAGCCGACGATGCCCGTCAGCAGGTTGTTGAAGTCGTGCGCGATGCCGCCGGTCAATTGCCCGACGGCCTCCATTTTCTGACTCTGTCGAAGCTGCTCCTCGAGCTGCTTGCGCTGAGTGACGTCGCGCCCGACGCTGTAGAACACATCCCCGGCCGGAGCGAAGGTCCAGTTGATCCAGCGGTACGATCCGTCCTTCGCATGGACCCGAATGTCGATGTCCTTGACGGCCCGCCCGCTCTGCAATGCCTGGAGCAGGCTGTTCCCGACCGGCTTGTCCTCATCATAGATCCAGGTGTCGATCCGGGTTCCGACGATCTCGTCTTCCCGGTAGCCGAGAAGTTCCGTCCAGGCAGGGTTGACGGCGTTGAGCAATCCGTCGGCGTCGCACACGCTGAACAGATCGCTCGAGAGGCTCCAGAGCCGGTCACGCTCCCGGGTCCGCTCTTCCACGCGGCTCTCGAGACGTTCGTTGAGTTCGCGAAGCCTCGCCTCCGACTGCTTGGCGACCGTGATGTCGTAGACGACGCCGATGAATCGCAGGCCTGTCGTATCCGCATCGCGCACATACTCGCCGCGCCGAGCCAGCCATCGAGGCTCCCGGTCGTCGGCGCGCTTGATTCGAAACTCCACATAGGAGGCGGTTTCGCCGGAACTCGGCTCGACGATCGGACGATCTCCCGGCTCGACCAGAGCATTCACGGTCCGGATGGGAAGAGCACTGCTCGGATGAAGC
Source organism: Microvirga sesbaniae (assembly GCF_025460805.1). Classification (GTDB taxonomy): domain Bacteria; phylum Pseudomonadota; class Alphaproteobacteria; order Rhizobiales; family Beijerinckiaceae; genus Microvirga; species Microvirga sesbaniae. The sequence continues at coordinate 29,902 of NZ_JAMXFJ010000025.1, forward strand.
CCGAGCAATCGGCAGAACTCCTCCGAGACGTTGACGGTCGCGTAGCCCTCCACGTACTCGAACGTTCCAACGCCACCCGCGCTCTGGGCGATCCGGAGACGCTGTTCGACGTGCTTCTGCTCGGTGATGTCGATGACCACCCCGGTGAACCGCACCGGCCGGTCGGTGTGGTCGAAATGGCAGCGCCCTCTCGCAAGGGCCCATTTCACCGAACCGTCCGACCCGAGGAGCCGGTACTCCTTCGAGAAGATCTCCGCTCCATTGAGAATGCCCCCGACGGCGAGGCGGACCCGTCGACGGTCGTCCGGATGGATCGACTTGAAGAAATCCTCGACCGGAAGGCCCTTCTCCGCCGCGGCGGGGTCGAGATCGTGAAGAACCGCGAATCGCGCGTCCGCCGTGAAGCGTCCCTGGGGAATGTCCCAGTCCCAGGAGCCGCCGCTTCCGGCCACCGTCAGGGTCTGGCGCAGCCGCTCGTTCGTCTGATCCAGCTCTCGCTGGCTCGCCTCGAAGGCAGCCTGCATCGTCCGCGACTGATGCGCCTCGGTGACATCGACCTGTGTCGCGAGGAAGAACTGGGGCTCGCCGGTGGAATCGCACACGGGCGTGACGAAGAGATGATTCCAGAACTGAGAACCATCCTTGCGCCGGTTGAGCAGTTCCGCTGAGACCGCCCGGCCGCCGGTGATCGCTTCCCGTATCTGCGCGATCGCCTTCTGGTCCGTGTCGGGAGCCTGGAGGAACCGGCAGTTTCTGCCGACCGCCTCCTCGGGAGCGTAGCCCGTCACTCTGGAGAAGGCATCGTTGACGTAGACGATGGGATTGTCGAAGACCCGCGGATCCGTGGCAACCATGGGCAGCCCGGACTTCTCGAAGGCGGCGAAGACCGGCCCGGCCACGCGCCGCAGCTCATCGGCGGCCCGGTCGATCGCCTGTTTGGCCTCGCGCTGGGACAGGATCGGGGCGGTCATTCTTGGCAGAGTCTCGCGGATGAGATCGTGAATGCCATAGCCTAAGCCTCGTCTCCGATCACCCGATCGATGAAGCTCGCGATGAGCTCCTTCAATGCGGCAAGCGACGGCAGATCCATCAGCATGGCGATATAGCCCCGGATATCACGATTCCGGATCGAGAAGTTGATGTAGAGGAAGAGAACGAGCCCATCGTCCGGCTGATTGTGTTCGAGGGTGAAGAGCCGGGTACCATCGCCGCGGATCACTTCGGGCAGAGAAATGCTGAGGGATCGCTTCAGCATATTGGCCATGGTGGCGAGGCAGCCGTTCAGGATGATGTTGCCCGTTTCGGCAAGAGCCTCCTGCTCCATGGCGGCGACTTCGTCCGGCGGCACGTCGTTCCCGATGATCGCCTTGGTGAGATCGAGGCCGGTGGCCTCGGGAAAGATCAGCAGGGCACGGCCCGAGAACGCACCCTCGAAGCGCTGCTGAATAGCCACGAGATCGTCCGTCTCCCGCTCGCCGATCAGCCGGGCGGCGTGATGAGGTGCCATGATCTCGATGGACGGTACCGAGAGGAGAACCTCCTCGCCGATCATCTTGCGCAGGCTCGAGGCCGCGCGGCTGACCCCGATATTGACGAGCTCCGTCAAAGCATCGTGTTCGAGTTCCGTCAGAGAGATCTGGTCGTTCATCATGACGGCGTGCCGCCCGATCGCATCCGCAGCGCCGCTCCGGAAATGAATCCTCGCAGCCCGTCCTCCGTCAGAGGCTTGCTGACGAAGGTGGCATTGACCTCCCTTGCCCGCGCGATCACCTCGTCCTGGATGTTGGCCGTGATGACGGCAATCGGCATGGTCGGATGAATGGCGCGCAGTTCAGCCGCGAGTTCAAGGCCGTCCTTCTCCGGCATGTTGTAGTCGATCATGGCAAGATCGATCTTCCGCTGGCGGATGATGTCGAGGGCGTCCTGCGCATTGCCGGCCTCGATGCGGTCCCAGTCCGGCTGCAGCGCAGCCAATGCCTTGCCGGCGACGATGCGCGCCAGCTTGCTGTCGTCGACGATCAGAACAGTTGTAGCCACTCACATGCTCCACCAGCGGGTTCGGATTGTCCGGACAGACCAGCTCTTGTTTGAGAGAAAAGGGTTATTTGCTCTTTTAGAGTATCCGAAACGAATGACAACAGGTCAGCCCTCCGTCCTCGCGGCCCCGGGCGCCTGGGCCGCCGACAGGAGCGGGACCATCCAGTCTCGGACGAAGGTATCCTTTCCTTCTCCCCGGATGGTTGGCCTCAGGGCCAGGAGAACCTGAAACACCGCGGTATGGAGGTGTTCGGCATCCGTCAGATCCACGACGCGGCCGGGTTTCTCCTGGAGCCACCGGAGCAGCGGCTCCGCGTCCTCGACACGGCAGGGCCCTTCCAGCACGATGGCATCGCCCGCCAGACGCACGCTCATCCGATCAGCTCCGGGATGTCGAGGATCATCAGGACACTCCCGTCTCCCATCAGGGTCGTGCCGATGACGCCCGGGAGGCTCGCCAGAAGACCAGCCATGGGGCGCATCAGAATGTCGATGCGCCCGGCAAACCCGTCAACCGCAATGCCGACCCTTTCGTCGCCCACCCACATGACCAGAACCTTCGTTCCGCCTTCCCGATCCCGCGCGCGAGGGATCCGCAGCAGATCGGCCAGCCTGACCAGGGGCACGGTCCGGTCGCGCAGGACGAAAGCCTCCGCCCCCTGGATGGGAATGATGTGGGAGGTGGGCAGATAGGCTGTTTCCAGAACGCCCTCGATGGGGATGCCGTAGGTCTCGGATCCAACTCGCACGGTCATCACCTTGGTCATGACCACGGTCAGGGGCAAGGAGAAGCGGATCGTCGTCCCGTGCCCGGGCCTGCTCTGCACGGCGACCTGCCCGCCAAGTCTCTCGATCGCCGAGCGAACGGCATCCATGCCGACCCCGCGGCCGGACAGATCGGTGACATCGGAGGCGGTGGAGAACCCCGGCGCGAAGATCAGGTCCGTGACTTCGGCATCGCTCATGAGGGTGATCCGGTCTGCCGGCGCGAGGCCTCGCTCGCGCGCGGCGCGACGGACCCGCTCGGGGTCGATGCCGCGCCCATCGTCGCTCACTTCGACCACGAGTCGATCGCCCTCCCGGCGGGCCCGGAGGATAATCCTGACTTCGGAGGGCTTTCCTGCCGCGAGGCGGACCTCCTCCGGTTCGGCCCCATGGGCGACGGCGTTGCGCAGGACATGGAGCAGAGGCTCGGCCAGTCCCTCCGTGACGGACTTGTCCGCCTCCACGTCCTCGCCTTCCATGGAAAACTCCACGAGCGTCCCAAGCTGGCCGGCGCTCTCGCGGACGGCGCGCGGGAAGCGCCGAAAGATCTCGCGCATGGGCATCATGCGCACATCCATGACGGCTCTGTGCATATCGGCGACGAGCCGGTCGATGGTCGCCTGGCATGCGGCGACGCTGCGCACGAGATCCTCTCTCGCGGCTGATCCATCGCCCATGGCCGCGATATGCGCCAGCCCGTTCTTGGCGATGACCATCTCGCCGACGAGATCCGCGAGCCGGTCGATTCTTGCAGCATCGACACGCAACGTCCGCGAAGTGCCCGCCGTGGCGGAGCGTCTCTCGCGCGTTGCAGATCCGTCACGTCCGGCCTCAACCCCGGCGGCCGCCTCGTACCCCGTCACATCGTAGATGACCACCTGATCGGGAACGAAGCGGAACACGGCCTTCACCGCCTCGTACCCGGCCGAAGACAGAGCCTCGAGACGGAGATTGCAGGCGAAGGGGTCGATCTCGGCGGCCGGAGGCCAGGGCGCCTGATGGCTCGCCCGAACATGGACGAGATCAGGGACCGATCGCAGCAGCGCCAGCGGATCATCGCCCGCGAAAAAGCAATCGGCTCGTGGCGTGTACCGGATGGCGGTCAGGGTGAGGCTGTTGGGCGTCCGTTCGGCCCGGCGGGAACCGGCTGCCAGAAGGTCCTCGATCCAGCCGCCATCCGCGTCCGCAATCGCCGGACCATCCGGCGCAGCCTCCCCTTCGAGCTGGGAGCGGAGCGCTCGCGCAAGACGGTATCCTTCATCGGCGGCATCCGGTGGCAGAACCCCGGTCTGCTCGATGGCCGAAACCCAGCGCTCCGTCTGCCCGACACAGTCGAGGAGAAGGTCGATCACGTCGGCGTCGATCCTCGCCGGGGCGCCTTTGAGGGCGCCCAGCAGATCCTCGGCAGCGTGGAGCGCGAGACCCATGGGGGCGAAATCGAACAGCCCGACAGAGCCTTTGAGGGTGTGGACCGCCCGGAAGGCGCCGTCCAGGTGCGCGGCGACCGATGGCTCGCGCTCCATGTTCAGGAGATCGTCGCTCGCCTGTTGAACCAGTTCGCGCGCCTCGACCACGAAGTGCTGCAGAAGATCATCCATCACGGCCCTCCGGTCGTTGATAGACGATCGCATCCTCGAAGCGGCGGAGCCTGAAGCGCTTCGAGATGCGGCTCATCGACTCCGTATGACCAAGGCAGAGATAGCCGCCCGGATTCAGCGCGTCGTAGAGACTGTCGGCGGTGAGTTCCCGCGAGGCATCGTCGAAATAGATCAGGACATTGCGACAGAACACGACGTCAAACCGGCCCTGGGCCGCGACCGAGGATTTGTCCACCAGATTGACCGATGTGAACTTGACCGATTCCCGCAGGTCCCGGATCAACCTGCGCTGACCATCGCGAGGCGGTTCGAAATACCGGTCGATGACGTGAGCCGGCAGACGCGACAGGGCGCGCTCCCCGTAGATACCGTCCTGGGCCTTCAGGAGTGCCTCCGTGTCGATATCGGAGCCGACGATCTCGATATGGTAGGCATCCACCATTCGCCAGTTCTCGAGAAGCCAGATGGCGAGGGAGTACGGCTCCTCGCCGGTCGAGCACGGCACCGACCAGATCCGCACGAGATCGCCCGGCTGTCTGTTTCGCACGATGTCGGGCAGGAGCGATCGGCCCAGGCAGTGCAGCTGATGCTCCTCCCGGTAGAAATAAGTCTCGTTGACCGTGAAGATGTTGATCAGCTGCTCGACCTCGACCTCGCTGGTCTGAAGATACGAGAAATAGGCCGGGAACGTGCGCATGTCGGTGGCGGACATCCGGTCGGCGATGCGCCTTTCGATGTAGTACCGCTTGCTCTCGCCGAAGGTCATCCCGGTCCTGCGATAGAGGAACTCGCAGAGGCGACGGATCTCGTCCGGGCTCAGCCGGACCTCCGACGCCTTCCCGGATGCGGCAGACCTGTTCGGCGGCGGGGACTTGCTCATGCGCGCCCGATCATGTCGATGATGCGACGGGGAATCTGCTCCAGGGGCGCCACGATCTCCGCCCCTCCCCGGCGCACGAGTTCGCCGGGCATCCCCCACACGACCGCGCTCTCCTCGGCTTCCGCGATCGTGCGGCCCCCCAGTTCCCGCAGCCGCGTCATGGCATCCGCTCCATCGCTGCCCATGCCGGTCATCAGAACGCCGATCAAGTGAGCCGGCGCGAAATGCTCCATGGCGCTGTCGACCAGGCGGTCCACGCTCGGATGCCAGCGGTGTTCCGGAAGCGACGGCGCGGCCATGACGATCGGCCCGCTCGGGCGAACGCCGATGATGACGTCCGCGTCGCCCTTCCCGATATAGACGTGTCCGGCTTCGAGCGGCATCGGCTGCGTGACCTCGACCACGTCCAAGGCGCAGAGCTTGTCGAGCCGCCGGGCCAGGGGCCCGGTGAAGGATCCGGGCATGTGCTGGGCCACCACCACCGGCACCGGAAAGTCGGACGGGAGGCCCGACAGCACCGCATCCAGGGCAGGTGGACCGCCGGTCGAGGCGCCGACGAGCATGAGTCCACGCGCGGACGGAGTTGCACTCCTGGCCGCCGGAACCTCTCGATACGGACGGAACGACCTCCGGGTGACACCGGCGGGCTTCCTGGTCAGGCCGCTTTTCAATCGCACCCGCTCGGCCAGCCTGAGGCTGCCGGGAAGGCGCGCCCGCGATGCCGCACGGACCTTTTCGATCAGCAGAGGGGCGAGCGTTTCGATCTCCAGCGAAACCGCCCGCTTCGGCTTCGGGATGAAGTCCACAGCGCCCAGGTTCAGGGCCTCGAGGGTGACGCTCGCTCCTTCCTCGGTCAAAGACGATACCATCACGACGGGGCATGGGCGCTCCAGCATGATACGGTCGAGGCAGGTCAGACCGTCCATCTCCGGCATGTGGATGTCGAGCGTCACCACATCGGGCTTGAACTCGCCAAGCTGCTCGAGGGCCTCCACTCCATTACGCGCGAAGGCGATCTCGAAATCGCCTTCGGCGGCGAAGACCGTGCCCAGAAGGCGCCGCATCAGGGGAGAATCGTCGACGATCAGCAGTCGCGTCACGGGTCCGGCCGATCGGGATGAGCGCTGCTCAAGGATGCGATCAGGTCCTTCTCCGCCCGGTCCAGGAGCTCGTGCGGATCGAGCAGGAGGATCATGCGCCCCTCCGCCTCGATGTTGGCAATGCGGTGGACGGTCTGGGTTTCGCCGGCTGCGAGTTCGGGCGTCGGGCGAAGCTGGTCCTGGGGAATCGTGAGCACCTCCGAGACGGCATCGACGACGAAACCGGCCTGCATCTGATCGATCGTGACCACGACGATCCGCTCGCGCCGGCGTTCGCCGCCGCTTTCGATCTTGAAGCGCCGCCGCTGGTCGATCACGGGCACGACACGGCCCCGCAGGTTCATGACGCCTTCGATGAAGGCAGGCGCCCTGGGCAGACGAGACAGGGTCTCGGGAACGCGGACCACTTCGTCGACCGACGCGATCGGCAGCCCGTATTCCTCGTTTCCGAGTTGGAACACGATGACCTGCTCGTCGCGACTGGGAGAAGCGTCGGGGCTGCTCATCTCCGGATCCGTCTCCATCTGAGGCGCGATGAGCTCGGCCAGCGCCTGATCGCGAAAAAGGTTGTCGGTCGAGAGGACCGACACAAGCCGCCGACCGCCATCGAGGCGGCAGATGCGCTGGATTTTGGCCTCCGCCCCGCCGCGGATCAGGATTGCCGGCACAGGCTCCAGGTCTCCTGAAGGACGTCGCAGGACTTCCTTGATGCCGTCGGCCACCAAGCCGACCAATGCGTCGCCGACCCGCGCGACCACGACACGGGATCTGGCATCATCGTGTCGGCCCGAGGGAAGTCCGAGGAGTTCACGAAGCGACACGAGCGGCAGCAGGCGCCCGCGCCGGGCCACGACGCCCAGCATCACGGAATCGGTCTGGGGCACCGCGACACTGCCGGGGGGAACGGCCACGATCTCATGGACGGAAGTCAGCGGCAGCGCAAAGTCCTGGCCGGACACGGCAAAGCAGACCAGAGCCACCTCGTCGGGGGTCGTCGGGTTCGATTCCCGAGGCTCCGGCATCGCGGCTTCACACCTGTGATGCACGCGTCCGCGGTCATGCCCGAAGTCCCGGGACAACAGGGCGTCGAGGTCGATCAGGCGCGCGGGCGCGCTCGTCGCCTCATCGGCCTCGTCCTCGACGCCGCTCGCCCGCCAAGAGGCCACCTTGTCGATCTCCAAGCCGATCGGCGCGCCGCGATCGACCACGACCACACGGGTATGGGCGGAGGAGCCCGGCGGACGTCCCATCAGGCTGCGCAGCGAAACGACCGGAAGGACGGCGCCGCGCAGGTTCGCGATCCCGACCAGGCTCGATGGCGCGAGCGGCACGCGGGACACGGCCGGCCGGCGTATCACCTCGGCGACGTCGGAGGCGGGAAAGGCGAAACGCTCGCCATCCACCTCCACCGTCAGAAGCGCCTGGGCGACCGGCGAAGGGGCCGTCTCGGCCATGCTGTCACGTCTCCGCGATCTGGAGCTCATCCGCCAGGGAGGCGATCTCCTCGATGGCGGCGGCCAAATCCTCTGCGCCGCGCGCCTGCTGCCGGGCCGCGGTGGCGGCTTGCACGGATGCGTTTCCGGCCTGTTCGGCCACCGCCGCGACCTGCTGGGTCCCGAGCCTGACCTCGCGAACGGCACCGAGGATCGTCTCCGCTCCGGACAGAATGGCCGCGCTGCCATGCCGGATCGCGCCGACATCGGCCTCGACCGCCCCCAACCTCTCGGCCATCAGGGTGTTCTTGGCGACCTCGGCCTCCGCAATCGATGCGCTCTGATCGAGATCGCGGCGGACGACGATGATCTGATCCCGGATCTGGCGAACCACGTCCTTGATACGATCGCTGTTCTCAGAGGCATCCCGGGCCAGAACGCGGATATCCCCGGAGACGATCGCGAAACCGCGCCCCGCCTCCCCGGTTCGCGCCGCCTCGATGGAGCCGCTCACGGCCAGCATGTTGGTCTGGACCGCCACGAGAGCGATGCTGTCCACGATCTTCTCGATGCGTCGGCTGGTCTCGTTGAGGCCGCCGATCATATCGATGACGGCCCGCGTCTCCCGCAAGCCCTGTTCGACCCCGTCGGCCATCCGCAGCGTCGCCGAACGGTTCTCCTGGAGGGCTGCCGCCAAAGCCTCGACGCGCTGGACGGACGTGCCGGCGGCATCCAAAGACGCAGCCGTGGCGCGCTCGATCTGTTCCATCGCGGCATTGGTCTGCTGGGTCGCGGCGGACTGCATCTGCGCCCCCCGGCTGATCTGGTCGACGGCGGTCATGATCTCGCCGGCGGCACCGGACAATTGCTGGATCGCGGCCGAGAGCTCCTCGGCCGCCGATGCGACCTGCTGGGCGGTGGCGGATCCTGCGGTGTTCGCCTGAAGATCATCGGCCAGGGCGGCTAGGTCGTGAGCGGTCTGCTGGCTTTGGTCGAGAGATACGCTCTGCTGCTGCACGGAACGCTGAGCCTCCGCGGCCGCCGCGGCCTGCTCCTCGGCGGCGCTTGCCACCTGTTCGGCCCCGCGCTGCGCCTCGCGAATGGCCGTCTCGGCCTCGATGGCGGCGGTCAGGATCGACTGGCTGCCCTCGGCCAAGAGAGCCATGTCGGCGCGAATCCGGTCGAGAGCCGAGACGACGGCGCGGCCCGTGCGGGCTTCGCCCGCTGCCGCTTCAGCCGCGCCCCTGATCCTCGCGGCGACCGACCGGACCTCCGTGGCGATGCCGTCGGCCAGGGTCTGGACGTCCTGGGCGCTTTTTTCTGACGCGCTGGCCAGCGCGCGGACTTCATCGGCAACGACGGCGAAGCCGCGGCCGTTGTCCCCCGCTCGAGCCGCCTCGATGGCGGCATTCAGCGCCAGAAGGTTGGTCTGATCGGAAATGTCGCCCACCGTCCGGGTGATCTCGCCGATTGCGATCGCCTGCTTCTCGAGGAGTTCGATCACATCGACCATCGCCTGCTGACGGGCTGCGTTCGCCGTGACCGCCGCCACCGAGGCGTCGATCTGAGCCCCCGCTTCGATCAGGAGAATCTGGAGACCGGCCGTCTTGGATTGGGTCGCCTCGGCGTGGCGCCTGGACTCCGCGAATGATGCGCCGAGGCTCATGATGGCCGACAGGGATTGCTGCGATGCCCCCGCCGCCTCCTCGGCCCCGGCGGCGATTTGCTCCATCGCCCGGCGCAACTCCTCCGCGGCGGACGACGATTCCGTCACGCCGCTGGCCAATTCCTCGGTGGCCGCGCCGATGCGCTCGGCAGCCTTCTGCTGCCTGGCGCGGACGCGATCATGGGCCCGTCGCGATGCGTTCACCCGTTTTGAAGACCCGGGTCGGTCCACTGCAACCGGAGTATCGCCGTCAATCTGGCGGAGGGTGGTTTTGCCCGGAAGATCGGTCGTCTTAACCAGTGCCATCTATGGCCTTTGAGATTTGTTTTCGGCGGTTACGGGCTTGATTTGACGTGCTGGTCGTCACGGTGCTTTGTCAAATCGGGGCGGAGCGACGTCAGAACGTTTATAGGCTCCCACCGCCCGGGAGCAAGCCATACCTATGACTGTTTCCATAATGAAAACAATGTTATGAACGATTGTACGATCCACATGATTTCATCCGGGCTTTCGGATCCCCGCGATGCCCGCGGACACGATGAAACTTTGCTCACGGGATCTCGGCTGACAGGATCCGAGCCTCATGTCGTCGCTTGGTCTCGACAATCGAAGGGACGTCACCACCGCACTCGCAGCTGGCCGCCGACGGACCAGCGGCTGAACGGCTCGTCGTCCTGTTGCGGATTGAAGCTGCCGTCATCGTCCGACGAGCGGGCATAGGAGATGAGGTAGTTGGCGTAGAGCGCGAAGGAAGCCTGCTGGGTGAAGTCGTAGTTCAGGCGCGCCGACGTATAGGAGACGAAACCCGCCTCGCCCGGCTCGCTGAAGCCGTATCCCGCGGCCGCCTGGATGTCGAACCACCACTTGTCCGCGAGAGGACCGTAGAACTGCAGGGTCGCCTCGAGGGACTGGTAGCGCTTCGGGTTCCAGTATCCGTTGTCGAGCACCTCCTTGAACTCGAAACCCGTGTAGCGGGCGCCGAGCCAGAAATAGGGGTTGGCGGTCAACCGCTTGGCCGCTTCGAACTGGCCCCAGACGCGCTCGTTGCCGTCCGAATACTGGCTGTAGATCCCCTGCGCGCTGAACCGGGTGGCGTTATCCGGCGTGAGATCCACCGAGAACCCGAAATCGTTCGCCAGGATGTCGTTCACGATGGAGCGCGTGTTCTCGTCCGCGTAGCGCCGCCCCAGATCGAGGTCGAACCGCAGGAGATCGGACGGAATCAGGCTCAGGGTCGTCTCGTGGGTGAAGGTCACGTCCTGCTCGTCCTTCGGACTGACCCGGCTCGGGATCTCCTCCTCCAGGTTCAGGAAGAACGAGGTCTTGAACTCCAGATAATCGTTGAACCGGTGGCGGCCCGCCAGGCCGAGGCTGTACATGTCGACGCTGGGGAAATCCGCGCCCCTGTAGCGCATGAAGCGGGTCTGAGGAGCGAACTTGGTCAGGCCGGCATTGAACGTCAGCTCGTGCGAGGCCTGCAGCGACCAAATCGCCAGATCGTCGGAGCGCCTCGCGTACCAGGTCTCGATTTGAGTTAAGGGGCGACGCTCGAGATAGAGCTGATCGAGGAGGCGCTGAGCGCCCTCGTCCCCGGGCTTCGCCGCGAGCACGGCCCGAGCATAGGTCTCGGACAGGTCGGGGCGGCCCATCTCGTTCCGTGCCTGGGCGGCGATGAACAGGGTCGCCGGGTTGCGGTCGCCGGCTGCCAGGAGAGGCTCCAGGCGGGCCAGCGCGGCGCGCGGAAGCCCCATGGATCGCTCCGCCGTCGCGGCGCCGCGGATCGCCTCCACGTTGCGCGGCTGCAGGGTGAGGACCGCCTCGAAATCGACCAGGGCGGCCTGGTGGCGGGTGATGTCGTTGAGCGCGTTGCCGCGCCCGACCAGAGCCTCCACGTCACGGGGATCGGACGCGATGATCTCGCTGAAGACCGGGATGGCGAGTTTCTGCTGGCCGCTCCAGGCGAGCGCGCGGGCCAATCCGAGCTGAGCGTCGCGCTTCTCCTTGCCCGTGAGGTCGGGCCGCTCCAGGATCTCCTGGAACAGCGGAACGGCTCGCAGGGGCTGGCCCGCATAGAGGACCTGCTCGGCATATTCCCGCAGCAGCTCCCGGCGGCGGCCCGGCATCACCGTCAGGGCGCGCTCGAACAGGTTGACCGCCTCGGCGTTGCGGGCCTGGCCGGCGGCCTGACGCGCAGCGCCCACGAGGGCGTCGGCGAAGGCCTTGCGGGCCTCCGCGTCGCGCGGGCTCTCCCGCAGGATGCTCTGCCACGCGGAGATCGCTTCCCGGAACTGGCTGCTCCAGAGCAGGGCGAAGGCCAGCCCGCGCCGGACGCGCCGGCGCTCGGCCTCCGGGCGCTGCCCGTCGCGAAGGGCCTCCCGGTACAGCGGCACGGCCCGCGCCGGATCGCCCGAATAGGCCACCTGGTCGGCGTATTCGGGCAGCAATTCCTGACGCCGCTGCGGAGCGGCCTCGATGGCCTGCCGGAAGAACGTGGCGGCATCGGCGTTTCGCGTTTTCTGGGCGGATTGGCGGGCGGCCCCGACATACGCGTCCGAGAGAGCCTTGCGGGCCTCCGCGTCGCCCCGGTCCGCGCTCAGGATCGTGTCCCAGGCCACGATGGCCTGCGGGAACTGGCTGCTCCACAACAGGGCGAAGGCCAGCGACCTCTCGACCGGCCGGCGCTCGGCCGGGGCGAGATCCCGGCGCGCGAGAACCTCGCGATAGACCGGCACCGCCCGGCCCGGCTCGCCCGAATAGGCGAGCTGGTCCGCATATTCCCGTCCGATCTGGCCGCGCTTCGACGGGTCGAGCGCGATCGCGCGTTCGAAGAGTGCCGCGGCCTCCTTGTTCGCCCCACGACCCGCGGCCTCCCGGGCCGCGGCGATCGCCGCATCGGCCGGAGCGGCCGCCGGCGCGGGCGGTGCCGCCGGCGCGGCTGGCGCAGCCTGGACGGTCGGCGCGGCCGGACGGCTGGCCCCGGCGCGCGCATCGGCCAGCCCCTGGCGCAGCTGGGCGTCCTCGGGCGCCTCCCGAAGGGCCTCCTCGAGGGCCCCCACGGCGGCCGGGAACTGACCGCTCCAGAGCAGCGCGAAGGCAAGGCCGCGCCTCAGGCGTCGCTGCTGGTCCGCCGGGCGGCCGCCATCGCGCAAGGCTTCCCGGTAGAGAGGAACGGCCTGAGCCGGCTGGCCGGCATAGGCGGTCTGGTCGGCCCATTCCGGCAGCAGTTCCTGACGCCGCCCGGGTGCCGCTTCGATCGCCCGGGCGAAGAGCGGGACGGCATTGGCGTTCTCATTGCGCTCGGCGGCCTGCCGGGCAGCGCCCACGAGAGCGTCGGACAGGGCTTTTCGGGCCTCGTCGCTGGTCGGATCGGCGCGCAGGCGCGCCTCCCAGGCGGCCACCGCTTCCTGGAAGCGGCTGCCCCACAAGAGGGCGAAAGCGAGCCCCCGCTCGGCGCGTTGCCGGATGTCGGCCACGAGGCCGGAATGGGAGAGAAACTCCCGGTAGAGCGGCACCGCGTCGGCGGGACGGCCGGAATAGGCGACCTGATCGGCATATTCGAGGAGCAGGTCGCGACGGCGCTCAGGCGCCAGGACGATCGCCTGTTCGAAGAGACGCGCGGCCTCCCGGTTGTCGTTCGCGCCGGCGGCCTGGCGGGCCTGCTCCACCACCTCGTCGGCCGACTGGGCCCAGGCCCGCGACGGGCCGAGACCCGCCCCGAACAGGACCAGCAGGCTTGCGAAACACACGTGAAGGGCAAGCCTGCGTGGAAACATCGTCTCGGAATCTCGAATCGTGAACTATGGTCGGGAGGATCAATATCTGGAATTCGGCCTTATAGCAGGTAAAGATCATCTTTCACGGGGTCGCAACGCCTGCATGGGTTTCTTTCCTCAAAAATAGCCTAAGTTCCTTCCTCGGCCAGAGGTTATCGCCTCCAACTTTTTGGGAGTTGCCGTTCTTGTCCCGCCCTGCCTCGCGTTTCCAAACTCAGAAGCCCTGGACACCGCTGCCCTATTCTCCCCTGCACGAAACGATCTGGCAGTTCCTCTGCACGGCGAGCCTCGTGTTCGGCACGTGGTATCTGGGATGGCGCTGGCTGAAATCGATCAACTACGACGCCCTCTGGTTCTCGATCCCGCTGCTGATCGCCGAGACGGGATCCTTCATCGGGCTCGTGTTCTTCACGGTCAATCTCTGGTCGGCGAAGTCTCCGGTCCGCGGTGCGCTCCCCGCGACGGCCCGCGACTGCTCGGACGATCCCGACATGCCGGACCGCCCCGTCTCGGTCGACGTCTTCGTCGCCACCTACAGCGAGGATCCCGAACTGGTCCGGGTGGGCCTGCAGCATTCCAAGAAGCTCACCTATCCCTACCCCATCAGCCTCCAGATCAACGTGCTCGACGACGGCAAGCGGCCGGCCATGGAGGCGGTCGCCCGCGAGGAAGGGGTCAACTACATCACCCGGTCCGACAATGTCGGGTTCAAGGCCGGGAATCTCCGCAATGCCATGTCGGCCACGTCGGGCGATTTCATCCTGATCTGCGATGCCGACATGCACCCCTTCCCGACCTTTCTCGAGGAGACGCTCGGCTATTTCCGCGATCCCAAGGTGGCGTGGGTCCAGACCCCCCACTGGTTCTACGACATCCCGCCGGGCGTGCCCCTGCCGGCTGCGCTCGAACGGCGCCTGGGCGCTTTCGGCCGCGGTCTCGGCCGCGCCTTCGAACGGATCTTCGGCGCGGTTCAGATCGGCGAGGATCCGTTCGCCAACGACCCCCAGCTCTTCTTCGACGTGATCCAGCGCCGGCGGAATTGGGCCAATGCGAGCTTCTGCTGCGGGGCCGGCTCGATCCATCGCCGCGAGGCCGTCATGGAGGCGGCGCTGCGGCAATGGTCGGATCAGGTTGCGGCCGCCGCGGGCCGCAACGAGAAGGCCGCCCGCGAGCTGACCGGCGAGGCCGCCATCACGGACTCGATCAGCGACGCCATGCGCTGGCAGAGCGCCCTCGACGAGGAGTTCCAGCCCTACAAGTTCCACGTGTCGGAGGACATCTACACGTCGATCGTGCTCCACAGCGACCGGGAGCGCGGATGGAAATCCGTCCTCCACCCCGTGGTCCAGTCCAAGATGCTGTCCCCCAACGACCTCCTCAGCTGGACCATCCAGCGCTTCAAGTACGCGGGCGGCACCCTGGACATCCTGGCCCATGACAACCCGCTCGTCCGCCGTGGCCTGACGCTGCCGCAGAAGCTCATGTACGGCTCCACCTTCTATTCGTACCTGTCGCCGCTCTGGAACGTGATCTTCCTGGTCTCGCCCATCGTGTTCCTGTTCTCGGGCATCGCTCCGGTGTCCGGCTACTCGCTCGACTTCTTCCTCCACATCGCGCCGTTCCTGCTTCTCAACGAGCTGTCGCAGCTCGTCGCGATGTGGGGCAATTCGAACGCCAAGGGGCGGGCCTGGTACCTCGCCATGTTCCCGCTGAACCTCCAGGCCCTCTGGGCCGTGGTGAGAGGCCAGAAGATTTCGTTCCCGGTCACGCCGAAGGACCGCCAGGTGGGCACTTATGGCCGCCTCGTCCGGTGGCAGATCGGGCTCGTGATCGTCACCCTGGCGGGTCTGATCTGGGGCTGGTACTCGTTCGGGACCGGCCGCGAGGGCTACACGCTCGGGGCGATGATCGCCAACACGCTCTGGGGGTTGAGCAATGCCCTGTCCATGCTCCCGGTGATCCGGGCGGCGTACTGGCAGCCGGATCCCGAGTACGAGGCGGCCATCACCGAAGGCGCGCTGCCGACGGGACTCTAAAGCGTCGGACCCGAAAGCGGGCTCCGCTTTCGGGATCGGCTCCGACGCTGCACTCTTGGCTGGCGCATCGTTCGGGCCGCGACCGTGGCCCGCTTTCGTCCGCACGATGGGCTAGCGCATCGGACGGACCCGGAGGGCCGCGTCAGCGAAAAGTGGACCCGGCATTCACTGGCGTGGCCCTTCGGGTCGCTTGCGCGGCCCGCTGGGTCCGTCTCATCCGATGCGCCGGTCAAGAGAATGAGCCTCGGATGAATCCCAAAAGTGGTGTCCACTTTTGGGTCCGAGGCTCTAGACGGTCTCCAGAATGGTGAAGACCCGGTCCAGGGCCGTGAGGCGCATGAGCCTGCGCACCTGAGGACCGGGCGCGACGAGACGCAGGTTGCCGTCGGCCCTGCGCGCGGCCTTGAGGCCGGACACCAGCACGCCGAGGCCCGTGCTGTCGATGAACGGCACCTCGGACAGATCGACGAGGACCTGCGTCGCCCCACCGGCGAGAGCGCCGTCCAGGCGGGCCCTGAGCCCGGGCGCGGCGGCGGCATCCAGCCTGCCCTGGAGGCGCAGGTGGGCCACGGCCCCGGCCAGGCGCTCCACGTGGACGACCATCATGGGGAACCGTGCGGACGAACGGGCCAGAACCGCTCGGCCGGACCCGACGCGCCGCCGGTCCGGATGGCGAACTCCGCGACGGCGCTCCGGAAATCGGCCGTGAAGCGGAAGATCACCGGCACCTGCGACCGGTAGCACGCAATGGCGTCGAGACGCTTGTCGAGGGCGTCGCCGATCGGGACGAGGACGGGCTCGCCGACGGCGCCACCCAGCGCGGCGAGGCGCGCCGTTACGCCGGCCGGCGTATGGATCGCATAGGGGCAATCCTCGTAGGCGTAGACCTGCGCCCCCTGCCCGGCCAGGCTGCGGCCCGCCTCGAACACGAGCTGGTGGTCCACATGGGACCCGACGCCTAGCGGAACGAAGACACGGATCCCCTCGCGCCATTCCGGCAGGTGGCGGATCTCCTCGGCCAAGTGTATCGCAAGCTCGATCTCCTCGCCGATCAGAGGGCCGAACAGCTCCTGATCGGACTTGTAGCGGTCGCCGCGATAGATGGCGTCCGGCATGCCCAGCCAGCGGACCGGGGCGCCGAGCGTGCGGGCGGCGTCGGCATCCTCGGCGCGCCGGACGGCGAGCACCTGCTCGGCATCCGTGACCTTCCAGCGCTCGTGCTTCCAGGCGGCGAAGGGGCCGACCATTTCGTCGACCAGCTCGCCCGCGAAGACGGTCACCATGCGCGGCTCGTGCCCATGCTCGGCCAGAAGCGCGACGGTTCCGCCGCAGGACAGGGGAACATCGTCATAATGCGGCTGAATGAAAAGCGCCGGTCCTGACGCCAGAGAGTTCATCGAATTCTGCTTCTTCTACCTGACGCCGGAACGGTCGAGCGAGCCTTTAGCGGAGATGGCTATGGCAGGGAAGCCGGAGCCTTGCCGCAAAAGGTTTCGATCGAATGAATTCCGATCTGGACGTCGCGGTGGGAGACGCCAACCGCCGCTGATCGGAATGCGATCGAACAAGAATGTTCCAACGTGTCAGCGAGTCAAGAAGCCGCCGTTGCTCCACATGGACCTCTGCCTGCTCGCTTGCCAGGGACCGGGACGAACTTCTAATGTCGGCACCTCGTCCCCGCTATGGGGACGGCAACCCGTTTCAGTATCGCGTTCCAAGCTTACCGGAGGCTCAACGGTGACTTTCAGGGATGGCCTCCTCAAGGCCCGGGGGCAGCTGACCTTCATCGCCGCGCTGGCGATCTCGACCGGGATCATCATCTATCTCGAAGCGCTCGACACCGAGGCGCATATCCAGGGCCGGGTCGCGACGGAACTGTCCCGGCAGAGGAACGCGCCGGCGACGGTCTCGCCCGCCATCGAGGCTGCCGTGCGCACGAATCTCCAGCGCTCCGAAGCGGCTTACGGCGCCGATCCCGACAGCCCGACCACCCGGGCGGCCCTTCTGTCCACCCTCTCGTCGGCCGTGCAGCTCGGCATCCTGAGGCCCGAAGACGGCCTGACGCGGGCGCAACGGGTCGTCGCCGACATGGAACGCCGCCGCGGCGAGCCCAGCACGGTGGTGGACGCCGCGCTCGGCTCGGCCGCCGTCGCGTTCCCGTCGCTCCAGGACAGGATCGCAGGGCTCAACGCGTCGCCGAGGAGCTGACGTCAGGACCCGGGGCGGGCGATCCGCTTGACCATCCGCAGGCGGTTCTCCGATTCGTTCGACACGTACTCGACCTCGTCCATGTTCATATGGATGAGGGCCAAGCCCATGCCGCCCTCCGGGATCTCGGCCAGATCGGTCTCGTCGAAGGTGAACGGATCGTCGGATGCCTGTTCCAGGACCCCGGCCGCCATTGGAAGCGCGTGATCGATCACGTCGATCACGATCCGGTCGGCCTGGAGCCCGACGGCGACCTGGACGTCCTTGCCCTTCTCTCCGTGATAGCCGTGCTTGATGACGTTGTTGATGGCCTCGACGAGGCTGAGTTCCACGGCGTCGAGGTCGTCAGGGCCGAGGAAGTCCTCGCACAGGGCCCGCACGGCGCGTGCCAGGAGGGAGACCTTGTCGAGGTCGCTGTCGATGGAAAGGCTGATGGAGGCGACCATTCCTGTTTCTTCCTGCTCTCTCGCGGCGACCGATCAGGCAGAAAGCTGGTCGACGGCGGAATCCACGTTCGGATGAAGGGTGAAGACCTTGTCCATCCGGGTCAGGGTGAACAGTCGGCTGACCGCCCCCGTGGCGCCCGCCACCGCAAGGCTCCCCCGCGGACCAAGGCGCTTGAGGCACGAAACAAGGGCGCCGAGACCCGAACTGTCGATGAACTCGACGCCGCTCAGATCGAGGACGATCTGGTTCTGGCCGGCCTCGATGCACTTCGTGATCTCGTCCTTGAAGGCTGGCGCCCGGCTCGCGTCGATCCGCCTTTCCGACACCCGGACGACCAGGACATTGTTACGAAGATCAGTGGACAGCATCGACAGGGATCCTTTCAGGCAAGCGCTCCAGCATGAGAACGCTCAAATCGTCGTCCAGGGTTTCAGAGCCGCGCCACGTCCGCACCGCAACATCGAGCCGGTCGAGGAGCGCGCGGGTGGAATCCGTGGCATTTTCGCCGACGATGCGGCGCAGGCGTTCCTCCGAGAACTGCTCTCCGTCCTTGTCTTCGGCTTCCACCAACCCGTCCGAGTAGATCAGGAGCCGGTCGTGCGGCGCGAACTCGAAATCCAGGCGCTCATAGGCGGCCGCCGGGAACATGCCGATGGGGAACCCGCCCTCGCCGAGCATCTCGACGAGCCCGTCCGACCGGATCACCACCGGCGAGGGATGCCCCGCCTGCACGATGCTGGCCTGGTGGGTCCGGGGATGGATCTCGCCGAGGATCATGGTGAAGTACGGAAGATCCTCGGGCCAGTCGTTGTTGATCTGGGCGGCGATCTCTTCCAGGCGCATCCCCTGGGTCCGCGTCAGGATCGCCTGGGACAGGGTATGGTGACAGGCGACGGACACGAGAGCCGCCGCCGCCCCATGGCCGGCCACATCCACCTGGAAGAATCCGATCCCGCCGTCATTGCGGCGCAGCACGTTGTAGGTATCGCCGGCGATCAGGCTCGAGGGGCGGTAGAGCCCCCGGTAGCTCACGTTGCCCATGGCGGCCGCCGGAGGCAGCATGGCGCCCTGGATGACGGCGGCAGCCTCGAGATCCTTGCGAAGCTGCCGGTAGGTCTCCCTCAGGCGGGCGTGGAGAACCTGCTTCTCGTTCTGCGCCCGCTCCCGCTGGATCGCGTTGGCCTTGAAGACGCGCAGCGCGTCGTTCATCTCGCCGATCTCGTCGGCGCGCATCAGCCGCGGGAGCGGTGTGGAGAGGTCGTTGTCGGCGAGCCTCAGCATGGTCTGGCTCAGCGCCTCGAGGGGCTGCACCACCCGTCGGCGGACCACCAGGACGCTGCCGATCACCGCCGCGATCCCGAGGAGCAGAAGCCCGGACCATTGCAGGACCGACAGGCGGGCCCGGCGAAGCGTGGCCTCGAGGCGGTTGCGAGAGCTCCCGAGCAGTTCCTGCTGCAAGTGGGCGATGTTGCGCAGGGAATGGTCCGTGGCGTCGTACCATTGGGCCGCGTCGATCCCGATCGGCACCTTGCTCAGCAGGGAATTCAGAAGCGATTGCTGGAGCGGCGCGAAGGTCGAGGTGTAATCCTCCCGCGTGGCTGCGATCGCCGCGGTGACCGATGGGCTCAGAGGAGAGCCCAGTTGCCCGTCGATCAGCTCCCAGGCGAGACCGGCCCGGCCGGCATTGCGGCTGATGGCGTCGAATTCCAGCCCCTCGACGGTTCCGGGCTCCATCAGCGCGCGACTCATGAGCGCCTGGTTGCGTGCGATGCTCTCGCTCAGGATCCCGGCCTGGGTCCTCAGGTTCGCCTCCGCGCGCAGGGTTGGCTCCAGCGGTCGCTCCTGCTGGAGCAGCGTCAGGCGCGAGGATTGCAGGTCCCCGATGAGACGGGTCGCTTCCTGGAACCAGCGCGGCGCGAATTCACCGCCCCGCTGCGGCCGATCGGACGCGAGGGAGGTATCGGCCTGCCTGCGCAGCCCCCCGATATCCTCGCGGATCCGGGCCAAAGCCGCCAGGCCCGCATCGGTACTGCTGATGAAACCGGCCGTGCCCTTCAGCTCCCGTTCCGCGGCTCCGAGAAATGTGTCGACCCGGCGCCGAGCCTCTTCCAGGCTCCCGGGCCTCCCGATCCGGCGGCCTGGATCGAGCAGCGCCACGAAGGTCTGGCTTCGTTCGTTGGCGAGGGCCTCGGTTCCGAGAAGAAGCTGTTCGCGAACCGCGTTCGACGCCGCCAGGCGTTGCGCGGTCTGGTAATCGAGAAGCTCGGCGCGAATCTGGATCGAAACCGCGACCAGCAGGGCGATTCCCAGGAAAGCCGTCAATATCAGGAGGGTGTGGCGGATCTTCATGAGGCGGGATCTGCAATCGCTGCAATCGGTTTACATCACGATGGACGATTTTCTTCGCGGACTAGGAATTGATGGCCCAGCATGGCCTTAGTCGGGATGGCTTGTCGAGCGTTGCCGTTCGCCGAGACCTGCTTTTCGGCACCGCTCTTTGCACCTCTGACCTGTCCTTGCAACCGCTCCGGCGCGCAATTCTCAAGAATTGCAACCTGGTTACGGCCGAATACGAGATGAAGTGGGACGTGATCGGCGCCGATCCTCACAGGCCCGATTATTCGGCCTCCGACAGGCTCGTCGCCTTTGCGGCGGATAACGGCCTCGCCGTCCACGGCCATACGCTCTGGTGGCACGAGGCCGTCCCGGCCGCCTGGCGCGAAGGGTCGGACCGCCGGTTCGAGGAAGCGGCCCTGCGGCATCTCGAGACGACCGTGGCGCGCTATGCCGGCCGCCTGCATTCCTGGGACGTGATCAATGAACCCCTCGAACCCTCCCAGGGACGAGAGGACGGGCTGCGCCGCTCGCGGTTTCTCCATGCCCTGGGCCCCGACTATCTCGCGACGGCGTTCCGCCGGGCGGCCGATCTCGACCCGGCGGCCCTTCTGGTCCTCAACGAAATGGGCCTGGAACACGCCCATCCCGAAGCGGAGACGAAGCGGCGGATGATGCTGCGTCTCCTCGAACGGGAGCTCGCCAGAGGCACGCCGATCGGATGCCTCGGGATCCAGTCGCACCTGACAGCCCTCGAACAGCCCCGGGAGCATCCGCAGCTCCGCGCCTTCCTGCGGGAGATCGAGCGCATGGGCCTCGCCGTGATGATCACCGAGCTGGACGTCTCCGACCATCTCTGCCCCCGGGACCGGACGCGGCGCGATGCCATCGTGGCCGAGACCTACCGGGCGTATCTCGATCTCGTCCTCGCGGAGAGCGCCGTCCGCGCCGTGAGCACCTGGGGGCTGAGCGACGGCTCCACCTGGCTCAACGGGTTCAGGCCGCGGGCCGACGGAGCTCCTCAGAGGCCGCTTCTCCACGACCGCGCCTTCCGGCGCAAGCCCGCCTGGCACGCGGTCAAGGATGCCTTCGGTCATGCTCCCGCCCGCCCGGTTTCCAGTGCCTGACGCTGCCCGACCGGGGGGCGTCGCAAGGATGCGGCCATGTTATTGCATCATCCGGGCTTACCTCTCCGGTGAAGCTGGACTATGCAGGATTGCCATTGAGTGTGCGCCCGGTTGAGCCGAGCTTTGCGGAGCCGCACCCGGCCTGAGAGTTTGCGTAGAAAGGAGTTCCATGCCGTTTCCGACAGGTCCTCATGAAGAAGAGCGCCTGCGAGCTCTCCTTGAAACCGGCGCCCTCACATCCCGGGCCGATCCGGCCCTGGACGGGATCTGCGACGAGGTCCGCGCTCATTTCCACGTGCCGATGTGCACCATCACCCTGATCGACCGCGCCCGTCAGCTCATCAAGGCGGCCCGGGGCCTCGAGACCGGGGAGACCCGGCGGGAGGCGGCCTTCTGCAATTACACGATCCTGCGCGACGACGTCTTCGTGGTCGAGGACGCCTTGGCGGACGAGCGGTTCAGGTCCAACCCCTTCGTGACGGGAGCGCCCCATATCCGAAGCTATGCCGGCGCTCCGTTGATCTTCCTGAAGGATATCCGCCTCGGGGCCCTGTGCCTGCTCGATACCAAGCCCCGCGCCTTCTCCCGCGGCGACAAGGCCGAGCTTCGGCTGTTCGCCGACAGGGTCGTGCGGGAGATCGCCCGGAAGGAACTGGAATGGACCGAGCCGGCCTGATCGGACCCGCGTCAAAGCCGGATGTTGTAAAGGCGGACCCGGTGCTGTAAAGGCACACGCGCGTCTTCGGTCGCGCGCTTCCTCCTATCGGGGAACGCCTGCGCGAGGCGCTGGATCGATCCAGGCGGCAGATCGGGCCGGTCCGGGCGCGGTTGCGCCGGATGGGCCGGGTGTTCCTGCCCTCGATCGACAGGTCCTTCCGCCGTGACTTCGCATTGATGCGGCCTGGGCGGGGCACCGCACGGATGTCAGTTTCGATTAAAACAAGTGGATGTGGCGGATGAATGCTCCCGCGCCGAAAGTCTCGTTCGTTTCCTTAGGGTGCCCCAAGGCCCTGGTGGATTCCGAACGCATCATCACCCAGCTCCGGGCCCAGGGCTACCAGCTCACCAAGGAGCACGACGGGGCCGACGTGGTGATCGTCAACACCTGCGGTTTCCTCGACAGCGCCAAGGCCGAGTCGCTGGAAGCCATCGGCGATGCCATGGCGGAGAACGGCAAGGTCATCGTGACCGGCTGCATGGGCGCCGAGCCGGAGCAGATCCGCGACCAGTTCCCGAACGTCCTGGCGATCACCGGACCGCAGGCCTACGAATCCGTCGTCTCGGCCGTGCATCAGGCCGTGCCGCCGGCGCACGACCCCTTCGTCGATCTCGTGCCGCCCCAGGGCGTGAAGCTCACCCCGCGCCACTACGCCTATCTGAAGATCTCGGAGGGCTGCAACAACCGCTGCTCCTTCTGCATCATCCCCAAGCTGCGCGGCGACCTGGTCAGCCGCCCCATCGCCGACGTGCTGCGCGAGGCGGAGCGGCTCGCCCGCGCGGGCGTGAAGGAGCTTCTGGTGATCTCGCAGGACACCAGCGCCTACGGGCTCGACATCAAGTACCAGCCGAGCCTGTGGAAGGACCGGGAGGTCCGCACCCGGTTCTTCGAGCTTGCCCGGGAGCTTGGCGATCTCGGCATGTGGGTGCGCATGCACTACGTCTACCCTTACCCGCATGTGGACGAGGTCATCCCGCTGATGGCCGAGGGCAAGATCCTCCCCTATCTCGACATCCCGTTCCAGCACGCCTCCCCGCGGGTCCTGAAGTCCATGCGCCGCCCGGGCAACCAGGAGAAGACCCTGGAGCGCATCCGCAAATGGCGCGAGATCTGCCCGGACCTCGCCATCCGGTCGACCTTCATCGTCGGCTTCCCCGGCGAGACCGAGGAGGACGTGGACTTCCTGATGCAGTGGCTGAAGGACGCCAGGATCGACCGGGCCGGCTGCTTCCAGTACGAGCCGGTCCAGGGGGCGCCCGCCAACGACATCGACGGCGCCGTGCCGCCGGAGGTGAAGGAGGAGCGCTGGCACCGCTTCATGCAGACCCAGCAGACGGTCAGCGCCGGGATCCTGAAGGCGAAGGTCGGCAGGACCCTGCCGGTCATCATCGACGATCCGGGGTCCACGGTGGCGACCGGCCGCACGAAGTACGACGCCCCCGAGATCGACGGCGTCGTCTATGTGGCGTCCAAGACCCCGCTCAAGCCGGGCGAGATTGTCAACGTGCGGATCGAGGCTTCCGACGAGTACGATCTGCACGGGACCGTGGCTTAAGGCGGGCCGGTTCAGCACAACTTGACGTCATCACCGGGCTTGTCCCGGTGATCCTGCTTCTGAGAGGCGCCGCGCTTCGCCGGTTCGGGATGGCCGGCAAGATGCCGGTGATGACCGGCCAGCCATGACGCGAACGCTTCAAGCGCCCCCGATATGCGTGCTGTCGACCATCCGGACGCCCGCGGCCTCCAGATCCGCCCTCGCCTTCTCCAGCGACCCGTTCGTGTCGATCGCCCGCGAGGCGTCCTCGATCAGGAACGTCTCGAACCCGGCCTCGGCGGCGTCGAGCGCCGTCCAGGCGACGCAGAAATCGAGCGCGAGCCCGGCGCAGAAGACCCGGCGGAAGCCCCGCTCCCTCAGATAGCCCGCCAGGCCCGTCGGGGTCCGCCGGTCGGCCTCCTTGAAGCCCGAATAGCTGTCGATGCCCGCGTTGTGGCCTTTGCGGATGACGAGCTGCGCATGCGGGATGTGGAGGTCGGGGGAGATCTCGGCCCCCGGGGTGCCCTGCACGCAATGGTCCGGCCACAGCACCTGCGGGCCGTAAGGCAGGTCAGCCGTGTCGAAGGGCGCCTTGACCGGATGGCTCGACGCGAAGGAGGCGTGGCCCGCCGGATGCCAGTCCTGGGTCAGCACCACGTGGCGGAAGGCGTTCGCGAGCCGGTTGATCGGCGCGATCACGGCGTCGCCGCCGGGCACCGCGAGCGCGCCGCCGGGCAGGAAGTCGTTCTGGATATCCACCACGATGAGAACGTCGCCCTCGCCCGGCCGGATCGTCGCCTGCTCGTCCATTCGTCATCCTCCCTCGCACTGTCGACGGATAGGGGGACCGCACGAAAAAGGGCAGCCGGCTCCCGGCTGCCCCCGCGTCGTTCCGAACCCGCGACCGTTTATTGCGGGATCTTGTCCTCGATGCCCTTCACGTAGAAGTTCATGCCGAGCACCTGCTCGTCCGAGAGGGAGCCGTTGCCCTTGCACTCGATTTCCTTGCCGTCCTGGCCGAGGACCGGGCACTTGAAGGGGTTCAGCTGGCCGGACTTGATGGCCGCCTCGGTGTCCTGGGCCATCTTCTTCACGTCGTCGGGCATGTTCTTGTAGGGAGTCATCACGACCATATGGGCGTTGATGCCGCCCCAGGTGTCCTCGGACTTCCAGGTGCCGTCGAGAACCGCCTTGGTGCGGGCCACGTAGTAGTCCGACCAGTTGTCCGTGATGGCCGTGAGCTGCGCCTTCGGGGCGAAGCGCTCCATGTCGGAGGCCTGGCCGAAGCCGAACTTGCCGCGGGCCTCGGCGGCCTGGATCGGAGCCGGGCTGTCCGTATGCTGGGCGAGCACGTCCACGCCCTGGTCGAGGAGCGCCTTGGCGGCGTCGCCTTCCTTCGCCGGGTCGAACCACGTGTTGGCGAACACGATCTTGATCTTGACGTTCGGGTTCACCGACTGGGCGCCGAGATAATAGGCGTTGATGCCGGCGATCACTTCCGGGATCGGGAA
Source organism: Microvirga sesbaniae (assembly GCF_025460805.1). Classification (GTDB taxonomy): domain Bacteria; phylum Pseudomonadota; class Alphaproteobacteria; order Rhizobiales; family Beijerinckiaceae; genus Microvirga; species Microvirga sesbaniae. Next base: position 55,069 of record NZ_JAMXFJ010000025.1, read on the forward strand.
GGCGCCCACATAGCCGATCACGTTGGACTTGGTCATCTTGCCGGCGATCACACCGGTGATGTAGCGGCCCTCGTGGAACTTGGCCGCATAGGTCGACAGGTTCGGGGCGCGCTTGAAGCCGGTGGCGTGCTCGAACTTGATGTTCGGGTACTTCTTGGCGACCTTCAGGGTCGGCTCCATGAAGCCGAACGAGGTCGTGAAGATCAGGTCGTGGCCCGTGCGGGCGAGCTGCTCGATGGCGCGCTCGGAGTCAGCCTCCGGCACGCTCTCCACGAAGGTCGTCGTCACCTTGCCCGGAAAGGCCTTCTCGATCGCCTGGCGGCCCTGGTCGTGCTGGTGGCTCCAGCCGAAGTCGCCCACGGGGCCCACGTAGATGAAGCCGACCTTGACCTTGTCCTTCGCCTGCGCGAAGGCGCCGGTCGCGGACAGAGCCAGGACCGCCGCCCCCGCAACGGCTCCGAAGACTTTCCCTGAAAACATGCTCGTTCCCTCGAGTTTGGATTTCCATCCTTCCGTCGCAGGTCTGAGGCGTTCTGGCAAGAATTCCTCTGCCTACACTTTGGTCAGATTAACACCAGTTTGCTCACCGGTCAGGCACGAACGGCACCCCCAGGGAGCCGGGCGCCCCGACGGCCCGGCCGCGCCGCAGGGAGAGCAGCAGCAGGGCGAGGATCGTCGCCAGGTAAGGCACCGCCGACAGGACCTGGGGCGGCACGCCGAACTGGGCCGCCTGGGCGTGGAGCTGGAGCACGGTCGCCGCGCCGAAGATGTAGGCCCCGACCAGGAGCCAGCCCGGCCGCCAGGCCGCGAACACCACGAGGGCCAGGGCGATCCAGCCGCGCCCCGCCGTCATGCCGGGCGACCAGAAGCGGGTATAGACGAGGGCGAGATAGGCTCCGGCCAATCCCGAGCAGGCGCCCCCGAACAGGATGGCCCAGAAGCGCACCCGCCAGACCGGCAGGCCGAGCGCATTGGCCGAGGTATGGTTCTCCCCGATGGAGCGCAGGGTCAGGCCGGACCGGGTCCGGGTGAGGTAGAGGGCGATCAGGATCGTCAGCGCCATCGACCCGTAGACGAAAAGGTCCTGCTCAAAAAACAGGCGGCCGATCACCGGGATGTCGCTCAGGACCGGAATGTCGATATGCGCGATCGGATCGCGCCTCGCCCCCACGAAGGGAGCCCCGACCAGGCCGGACAGGCCGAGGCCGAAGATGGTCAGCGCCAGGCCGGAGCCGACCTGGTTCGCGGCAAAGCCCAGCACCACGAGGGCGAAGAGCGCGGCCATCAGGACCCCGGCCAGCATGCCGGCCGCGACGCCGAGCAGGGTCGAGTCGAAGGTGACGGCGGCCGCGAAGCTGCAGGCCGCCCCCATGGCCATCATGCCTTCGACCCCGAGGTTGAGGACGCCGGAGCGCTCCGTGACCAGCTCGCCGAGCGCCGCGATCAGGAGCGGCGTGGATGCCGTGACGATGGTGAGAAGGATGGCCTCGAAAGTGGTCATTTGCCCCCTCCCCGGGTCACGAAGCGAATGCGGTAGCTCACCAGGGCGTCGGCCGCGAGCACGCAGAGCAGCAGGATGCCCTGGAAGGCCTGGGTCAGGTCGAGCGGCAGCTTCAGGAGAATCTGCGCGCTCTCGCCGCCGATGAAGGTCAGCGCGACCACGAGCGCGGCGATCAGGATCCCGATGGGGTTCAGCCTCCCCAGGAACGCCACCGTGATGGCCGTGAAGCCGTAGCCCGGAGAGATGGAAGGCTGGAGCTGCCCGATCTGGCCCGAGACCTCCGAGATGCCGGCAAGGCCCGCCAGCCCGCCCGAGATTGCGAAGACCGCCATGGTGGTGGCCTTCGCGCTGAAGCCCGCGAAGCGGGCCGCGCGGGGCGCGTCGCCGGTGAGTTTCAGGCGGTAGCCGAAGAGCGTGCGCCCCAGGATCACGGCGGTGAGCAGGACCGCCACCAGGGCGAACAGGGCGCCGTAATGCACCCGCCCGCCTTCCAGGACCGGATGCAGGGTCGCCGACGGGTCGAAGGTGACCGATTGCGGGAAGTTGAAGCCCTTCGGGTCGCGCCACGGGCCGCGCACCAGGTAATCAAGGATGAGCTGCGCCACATAGACCAGCATGAGGCTCGTCAGGATCTCGTTGACGCCGAACCGGGTCTTCAGGAAGGCCGGGATCAGCCCGTAGAGCGCACCGCCGACGACCCCGAGGATCAGCATGAGCGGCAGCACCCAGGCCCCGGCCTCGGTGCCGTGGGTCCTCAGGGCGAGCCAGCTGCCGAGCACGGCGCCGATCACGTACTGGCCCTCCGCGCCGATGTTCCAGAGATTCGCCCGGAAGCAATAGGACAACCCGATGGCGATCAGCGCCAGCGGAGTGGCCTTGACGGCGAGCTCCTGCAGGGACCAGGGGTCGCTCAGGGGCTGGAGCACGTAGACGTCGAAGGCCGCGACGGGCGAGCGGCCCATCAGCCAGATCACGAAGCCGGCGATCAGGAACGCGGTCACGAAGGCGGCCACCGGGGCGAGCGCCCGCATGACCGGCGAGACGCTCGCACGTGGCGTCAGCTCAAAGCGCATGAACGCCCCCCTGGCCCTGTGCAACACCCAGCATCTCCAGTCCGATCGCCTCCCTGGTCCATTCGCTCACCGGCTTGAGCGGGCTCAACTGGCCCTGGTGGATCACGGCCATCCGGTCCGCCACCTCGAACAGCTCGTCGAGATCCTGGCTGACCACGACGACCGCGCTGCCCGCGCGGGCGAGGTCGACGAGCGCCTGGCGGATGAGGCGCGCGGCCCCCGCGTCCACGCCCCAGGTCGGCTGATCGACGATGATGAGCTTGGGTCTGCGGATGATCTCGCGGCCGATGACGAATTTCTGCAGGTTGCCGCCGGAGAGCTTGCGCGCCTGCGGGTCGCCCTCGGGCGTGCGCACGTCAAATCCCTGGATGATCGAGCGGGCGAGCCGCCGGGCGGCATTGACCAGGATGAAGCCCGAGCGGCTCACTTCCGCGGACGCGTGGGAGATCAGGGTGTTCTCGCTCAGGCGATGGGTCGGCGCGGCCGCATGGCCCAGGCGCTCCTCCGGCACGAAGGCGGCGCCGAGCCGGCGGCGGGCGTCGATGCCCACCGTGCCGACCGGCTTCCCGGCGATGACGACAACGTCCGCGCGCTCGGCCGGGCGCTCGCCCGACAGGGCGGCGAACAATTCGCTCTGCCCGTTGCCCGCGACGCCCGCGATGCCCACCACCTCGCCGGCCCGGGCCACGAGATCGATGTCGCGCAGGGCCTGTCCGTGCAGCCCGGCCGGCGGGATCGACAGGCGCGAGACCCTCAGCACCTCGCCCTGGACCCGATGCGGCGCGTCGGTGCGCACCTCGCCGACCTCGTTGCCGACCATGAGGGCTGCGATCTCGCGGGCGCTCTTCGCCCGCGGGTCGATGGTGGCGACCACCCGTCCGCCTCTGAGGATCGTGGCGCGGCGGCAGAGGCGGCGCACCTCCTCGAGCTTATGGGAGATGTACAGGATGGAGCAGCCATCGGCCGAGAGCCGGTCCAGGGTGGCGAAGAGATGTTCGGCCTCCTGGGGCGTGAGCACCGAGGTCGGCTCGTCCAGGATCAGCAGCCTTGGATTCTGGAGCAGGCAGCGGACGATCTCGATGCGCTGGCGCTCGCCCGCCGACAGGGTCCAGACCGCCCGGTCGGCATCGAGCGCCAGACCGTAGGTCCGGCTGATGTCCCCGAGCTTGCTGCGGACCGTGGACAGGCTCCACTCGCCGGAGAGCGCCACGGCGATATTCTCCGCGACCGTCAGCTCGTCGAAGAGCGAGAAGTGCTGGAACACCATGCCGAGGCCGAGATTGCGCGCCTCGACCGGCGACCCGATCGAGACCGGGCGGCCCTCCCACCGGATCTCGCCCGCGCTGGGCTCGATGACCCCGTAGAGGATCTTGACCAGGGTCGACTTGCCGGCCCCGTTCTCGCCCAGAAGCGCGTGGATCTCGCCCGGCTCGATCGCCAGATCGATCCCGTCATTGGCGAGAAGGTCGCCGTAGCGCTTGCTGATGCCTTGAAGTTCGACGAGGGGCGGCCCGGATGATGATACGTCTGGCTTCACACAAGCGACTCTGGTTTCAAGGGTTGCGGCGGGCTAGAGCATCGGACGGAAAAGTGGCCCGGTTTTCCGTCCGATGCTCTCATTCAAGAAGAAAGCATCGGATGGATTCCAAAAGGGCAAGTCCACTTTTGGGTCCGATGCTTTAGAGGATCGGACCCGGAAGCGGAATGCATTTCCGGGTCCGATCCTCCATAGTCTGGCTTGGCGCATCGTGCGGACCCAGAGGGGCCGTAGGGTTCGCACGATTCGCAATGAATTTTGCC
>NZ_JAMXFJ010000025.1:59452-73430 GCF_025460805.1 Microvirga sesbaniae
TCGCGGGGCTGGGCGCACGGGGGGTCCCCGGCGGGCCTTTGGGGTCCCCACGATGCGCTAGGAATTTGCACATGGATGACGGCCCGCGCAGACCTTGGCAAGAGCTGTTCGGTCCACAGTTCCGTTATGGAGCGATCATAGGGAAGCGGCGCGCCGGTCGGCAATGCCGAATCCGCCGTTTCCCGTGAGTCCGCGATCCGTCCACAACCCGATGGTGAGAGAGCACCGTGACCAAGAGCACCTATGACATCGCCGTGGTCGGCGCCGGAGCCGTGGGGCTCAGTGCCGCCCTGGCCTTCGCCCGCGACGGCTACAGCACCGTTCTCGTCGGCGGTCTCGACGTGCGCCGCGACGGGCGCACCGTCGCACTGCTCAACGGCTCGGTCCGTTTCCTGGAAGCGCTCGGAGTCTGGCCCGCGGTCGCAACGGCTGCCGCACCGCTCGAGACCATGCGCATCGTCGACGACACGGGCAGCCTGTTCCGCCCGCCGCCGGCCGCGTTCCGGGCCGGCGAGATCGGCCTCGACGCCTTCGGCTGGAACATCGAGAACGTCGCGCTCGTCGAGGCGCTGGCGGAAGCCGCCCGGACCCGCGAGACCCTGACCCTGGTGCCGGAATTCGCCACGGGCTTCGCGACCGGCGAGACCGGGGCCGTCGTGACGCTGGCCGACGGAACGTCGCTCCGAGCCGGACTGGTGGTCGCCGCCGACGGGCGGAATTCGAAGCTGCGCCAGATCGCCGGGATCAGCACGCAGACCTGGTCGTACCCGCAATCGGCCGTAACCGTGATCCTCGCCCATGACCGGGACCACCGGGAGACCTCGACGGAGTTTCACACCCGGCACGGGCCCTTCACCCTGGTGCCCCTGCCCGGCCGCCGCTCGAGCCTGGTCTGGGTCACGAGCAAGCCAGAGGCCGAAAGGCTTTCCGCCCTCGACGACGCGGCCCTCGCCCGTGCGGTCGAGCGGCAGGCGCAGTCGCATCTGGGTGCCATGCGGGTCGACGGCCCGCGCGGGCTCGTGCCCATGAGCGGCCTGTCGGTGAACCGCTACTGGTCGCGCCATCTCGCCCTCGTGGGCGAGGCCGCCCACGTGTTCCCGCCCATCGGCGCCCAGGGCCTCAATCTCGGCTTCCGCGACGCCGCCGCCCTGCGCGACGCGGTGATCGACGGCGGCGACGGGGGCCACGGGCCCGGATCCGACGAGACCCTGTCCGCCTACCAGCGCGGCCGGGACCTGGACGTCCGCCTGCGCACGGCCGCCGTGGACGGCCTCAACCGGACGCTCCTGACCGGGATGATCCCGACCGATTTCCTGCGCGGCGCCGGTCTTCTGGCCCTGAGCAACATCGGCCCGCTGCGCCGGATCGTGATGCGCGAGGGCGTTCTCCCCCGCGTGGGCGTGCCGCGGCTGATGCAGGGGGTGTCGTCGGCCGGCTGAAACTCGCTCTCGTCGTCCGCTGGCGCGGGAAGACGCTCTCCCAGGTCATGGCCGGCACAAGCCCGGCGATGACGTGGCGAAGGCAAGCCCTCACGGGAACAGATCGTAGGGCAATGCCCCCGTCTTGGTGGTGAGGTAGAGGACGCCCGTCAGAGTGACCATGGACACCAGGGTGCCGATCAGGACGCACGCGGAGGCGCGCTCCACGCCCACGTCGTACTGGGTCGAGATGACGAAGATGTTGAGCGCCGGCGGCAGGGCCGCCATGACCATGGCCGCGTAGGTCCAGTCCGGGCCGAAATCGCCGACGGCCGAGAGCACCACCCAGACCAGGAGCGGGTGGAGGAACAGCTTGATGAACACGAGAGCCGGCACCTCGCCGGGTATCTTGCGCAGGGGCCTCAGGGCCACGGTGACGCCGAGGATGAACAGGGCGCAGGGCGCGGCGGCTCCGGACAGCCAGGTGACGATCTGGTCGGCCGGTCCCGGCAGGCGCAGGTGCAGGTAGCTCGCCGCGATGCCCACCGCGGTGGCAATGTTGAACGGATGTGTGGCGACGCGCCAGACGATCCGGCGGATGGTCGCCGGCAGGCTGAGCCGGTCGAGGCCGGCCATGGACATCAGCAGCGGCACCACCGAGAACAGGAACAGGGTGTCGAAGACGAAGATCAGGACCACCGGGGCGCTGGCCGCGGCGCCGATCGCCGCCAGGATGAGCGGCGGCCCCATATAGCCGATGTTGGAATAGGACCCGGCCACCCCCTGCATGACCGATTGCGGCAGGTCCTTCGTGTAGCGCCAGCCGGTCGCGAAGGAGAGCGCGAAGGCGCAGGCGGTCGAGACCGTGGTGGCGGCGATGAACGGCCAGTTGGCGAGCTGGTCCAGGGGCTTGTCGGCGATGAGCCGGTAGAACAGGCAGGGCAGCGCCACGTAGATGAGGAAGAACTGCATCCAGGCGAGCCCGGCTTCCGGCCGCTTCACCACCCTGCCGCAGAAGAAGCCGAGCCCGATGAGGCCGAAGAACGGGGCAAGGAGGTTGAACAGCCCGATCAGGTCGGACATCGGCGGCTCCAGGGACGGCAGGAGGAACGGACGGCATGTCCGGCGGGAGACCGTCTTCTGGCAAGGTTCCAACCTTGCGGCAATCCCGGTTTTCGGCAGACCGCCCCGCCGCCAATGCAAGGCTCGTCTCCGGCTCGTCTCCGGTTCGTCTCCGGCTCGGCCCTGGCACGGATCTTGCTCTCTCAATCGTGACCGGGGCGATTTGGAGAATCCGCCAAGGATCTCTATATGAAGATCAAGGAGTTAAGACCATGAAAGCGAGTTCAGCAAAATTCGCGATCGGCCAAGTGGTTCGGCACCGGGTCTTCGATTTCAGGGGGCTCATCTTCGATGTCGATCCGGAGTTCGACAACACCGAGGAATGGTGGCTGTCGATTCCCGAGGAGGTGCGGCCCCGGAAGGACCAGCCCTTCTACCACCTCTTCGCCGAGAACGGGGAAACCGAATACATCGCCTACGTGTCGGAGCAGAACCTCCTGCCCGACCATTCCGAGGAACCTCTGCGCAATCCCATGATCGCCGAGATGTTCACCCGGGAGAAGAACGGCAGCTACAAGGCGAAGCCGATTCTGGCCAATTGAGATCTCCCTCGTCGCGACAATCAAAAACGCCGGGCCCTGGAGCCCGGCGTTCTTGTTTGTGCGGATGGTCCAGGCCTTACGGCTTGGGGGCGGCCGGAGCGGCGGCGCCGGCAGCGGCAGCGCCAGGAGCAGCACCCGGCGCGGCGGCGCCGCCCTGGCTCTGAAGCATGCGCTGGCGCATCTCCTCGCTCTTCTTCTGCAGCTCTTCCTGGAGCTTCTTCTGCTGCTCCTCGAGCACCTTCGGGTCGATCGGCGGACCGTCGAAGGCCTTGCCGAAGCCGGCGGCCGGAACCGCGAAGGTGATCTCGCGGCCCATCTGGTTCTGGACGCTGACGTTCAGGTTGTTGCCCTTCTTGATGGCCGCGATGAAGTCGTCCTTCACCTGGGCCTCGGCGAAGCAGCCGTTGGGCAGGCACATGACGTAGCGGCCCGGCGTGGCCTGGCCCTGGTCGACGGCGAAGCGCAGGCCGGGCTGGAGCAGCAGGCCGAGCGGCATCACGAAGCGGACGACCTTTTGCGGCTGCTGGCCCTTCACGTCATAGACGGCGAGCGCGAGAACCGGCTGGCCCTGGTCCGACACGAAGTCGCGGGTGGTGTAGCAGATCTCGGTGTTGGTGTTCTGGTCCTTGCCGCAGACCTTGGTCCATTCCGGCTGGGACGGCTCGGCCTTCACCTGCACGACCGTGGGGCCGGCGTTCTGCTGCGGCTGGGCGGCGGCGCCCGGCGCCGGCTGCTGGGCCGGGGCGGCCGGACGGGCCGGCTGGGCGGCGGGCTTCTGGGCCGGCGCGGTCTGAGCCAGAACGGGTGCGCTCACCAGAAGAGCCAAGGCAGTTGCCAGGCCACGGGTCCCCCCCAGGCTCGCGAAGCGTGTCGCGAAAGACATGTGTGTGATCCTCTTCAGTCGAAAGTTCGGCTTTCGAATAGGCCGTTTACCCGGCGTGTTCTTAACCTGCAATGACGGGGTCCAAATCCTTGCCGAATGTGGCGAAGACAAGACGTGTGGCGCTCCTTTAACCTTTCGTGTGGTAGGTTTCCAGTCACCCGGGGCAAATTTCTGTACAACATTGCTCGGGTTCAACGACACCCTCCACCGGGAGCGCCATGGGCCGCTGGCTTATACGGAATCTGCTGCTTGCAGCCGTGTTTCTCCTGCCTGGATGGGCGATCTCCGCCGCCTCCGGGGCGGAGACGCTGCGGCATGGCATCGCGATGCACGGAGAGCCTGCGCTCGCGCCGGGATTCGACCATCTGCCCTATGCCGACCCCGGAGCGCCGAAGGGCGGACGAATCACGCTCGGCCTCCAGGGCACCTTCGACAGCCTCAACCCCCTGATCGTCCTCGGGGTGGCGCCCGACGCGGTGCCCCGCTACGTGCTCCAGAGCCTGATGATCCGCTCCACCGACGAGCCGTTCACGGTCTATGGCCTCGTGGCCCGCACGGTGGAGATGCCGGAGGACCGGAGCGCGATCACGTTCAACCTCGACCCCCGGGCGCGGTTCTCGGACGGCCACCCGCTGACGGCCGAGGACGTGCGCTTCTCGTTCGAGGCCCTGAAGACCTACGGAAAACCCTTCCACCGGTCGAGCTTCGGGCAGGTCAAGGCGGTCGAGATCCTGGACCCGCACCGGATCCGCTTCGACCTGTCCGGCTCCAGCGACCGGGAACTGCCGCTCCTCATCGGCATGACCATGCCGATCTTCCCCGCCCATGCGACCGACCTGGAGACCTTCGACCGGACGAGCCTCGCTCCGCCCATCGGGTCCGGCCCCTATGCCTTGACCGAGGTGCGGCCCGGCGAGCGGATCGTCCTGACCCGCCGCAAGGATTACTGGGGCGAGGACCTGCCCGTGACCCGCGGGCTCTACAACTTCGACGAGATCCGGTACGATTTCTATCGCGATGCCAACAGCTTGTTCGAGGCATTCAAGGCGGGACTTTACGATTTCCGGATCGAGGGCGATCCGGGCCAATGGACGACGGGCTACGATATTCCGGCGGTCCGGGACGGGCGCATCCGGCGCGAGACCCTGACGACCCGGCTGCCCAAGGGCATGAACGGCTTCGTGTTCAACACCCGGAAGACCCTGTTCGCCGACACCCGGGTCCGGGAGGCCCTGAGCTACCTGTTCGATTTCGACTGGGTGAACCGCAACCTCTATTTCGGCCAGCTCACCCGCTCGGACAGCTATTTTTCCGGTTCCGACCTCGCGGCCACGGGCCGTCCCGCCGACGCCCGGGAGCGCGCCCTGCTCGCCCCGTTCCCGGGGGCCGTTCGGGAGGACATCCTCGAAGGGCGCTGGCAGCCGCCCGCCGGCGACGGATCAGGCCGGGACCGGGACATGGCCCGGCGCGCCCTCGCGCTCCTGTCGGAGGCCGGCTGGACCCTCGACAACGACGTGCTGCGACGGAAGGGCACGGGCGAGCCCTTCGCCTTCGAGATCCTGGTCAATTCCCGCTCGCAGGAGCGGCTCGCCCTCAATGTCTCGCAATCCCTGGGCCGCATCGGCGTCCAGGCCCGCGTGCGTCTGGTGGACGACGTGCAGTACTGGCGCCGCCTCGCCCGGTTCGACTTCGACATGGTCCAGTGGCTCTGGCCGGGGACGCCCTCGCCGGGCAACGAGCAGCGCAACCGCTGGGGCTCGGCGGCCGCCCAGCGGGGCGGGTCCCAGAACCATGCCGGAGTGACGTCCCCCGCGGTGGACCGCCTCATCGACGCGCTTCTGGAGGCGAAAAGCCGCGAGGATTTCGTGTCCGCCGTGCGGGCCCTCGACCGGACGCTCCTGTCGGGCTTCTACGTGATCCCGCTGTTCTACCTGAAAGATCAGTGGCTTGCCTATAACGGCGACCTCGGCCGGCCGGACCGGACGCCCCTGATGGGGGTCAATATCGATACGTGGTGGCGCCGGCCGCACTAGAGCATCGGACGGACCCAGCGGGCCGCGTCAGCGAAAAGTGGATCCGGTTTTCGCTGGCGCGGCCCCCAGGGTCCGGTATGTCCCATGGTGTCATAAAAGATTCTGACCGATGCTCTCATTCAAGAAGAAAGCATCGGATGGATCCCAAAAGTGCAAGTCCACTTTTGGGTCCGATGCTTTAGCCCAAAGAGGCGTGGATACCCCCTATTGTTGAGCTTCCATTCATGGAGACAATGAAACTAATGCTCTGCTTCGACGTTAGGTGAGCACCTCTTTCTCAACCGACGCGTCCAACTGCAGGGTATCGCCATGAACGCAATGCCGAAGGTCCTCGTCGTCGACAACGGCGACCGTGCTCCCGACAGCGCCCTGTCGGCGGAGCTGGCCGGCATGGGATATGCGAGCGTGACGACCCCCTTCGAGGCCGCGGACGACGTCCTGGCCCTGATCCCGAGCCCGGCGGCCGTGGTGCTGCAGATGCCCCGCCATGCGGGCTGGGCCGAGCGGCGCCGGTTCCTCGAACTCGCGACCCGCCTGCGCAAGAGCCTGGCCGACACCGGCACGCCGGTCATCGTCACCGGCGGGGTGAGCGGCGCCGCCACGATGCTCCAGAACCAGCTCGGCATGCACACGGTCGCGGCTCCGGACCTCTGAGGGTTCACCGCTTCTCCGTCAACGGATACCCCCCACGTCATGGCCGGGCCTGTCCCGGCCATCTCGATTGTCTCGAGCGCCGCGCGTCTCATGATCGGGATCACCGGCACAAGGCCGGTGACGACGCGGGAAGGTCGTCACCCTGGCCCTGCCCTCGCCACTAGAGCATCGGATGGATCCCAAAAGTGCAAGTCCACTTTTCACGTCCGATGCTTTAGGAAGCACAGGCCGGCGGACCGCGCGGGTGTCACGCCGCCTTCTTCTCCGCGATCCGCACGAGGCTGCGCAGGATCGTGGTCGCGGCCTTGATGCGCTCGTCCGGGGTTTCGGTCTCACGGACGAACACGATCTTCATGTCGGGCCGCACCTTGGCGAAGGAGGCCTGCTCGGTCACGTAGGAGATGAGCCCGGTCGGGTTGGCGAAGGCGTTGTCGCGGAACGAGATGATGATGCCCTTCGGCCCGCCGTCCACCTTCTCCACGTTGGCGCGGCGGCAGAGCACCTTGATCGCCATGATCTTGAGCAGCTGATCGACCTCGGACGGGACCGGCCCGAACCGGTCCACCAGCTCGGCCCGGAAGGCGTCGATCTCCTGGTCGGCCTCGAAGGTCGAGAGCCGGCGGTAGAGGCCGAGGCGCAGCTGCAGGTCGGCGATGTAGCTCTCCGGGATCATCACTGGGGCCCCGACCGCGATGGTGGGCGACCACTGGTCTTCCGCCGGCTCCTCGATCCCGGCCTTGAGCTGGGCCACCGCCTCCTCCAGCATCTGCTGATAGAGCTCGTAGCCGACCTCCTTGATGTGCCCGGACTGCTCCTCGCCCAGGAGGTTGCCCGCGCCGCGGATGTCGAGGTCGTGCGAGGCGAGCTGGAAGCCGGCGCCCAGGGTGTCGAGGGTCTGCAGCACCTTGAGGCGCCGCTCGGCCTGGACCGTCAGGGGCTTGTTGGCCGGCACCGAGAACAGCGCGTAGGCGCGGGTCTTGGAACGCCCGACGCGGCCGCGCAGCTGGTAGAGCTGGGACAGGCCGAACATGTCGGCCCGGTGGACGATGAGCGTGTTGGCGGTCGGGATGTCGAGGCCCGATTCCACGATCGTGGTGGAGAGCAGGATGTCGTACTTGCCCTCGTAGAAGGCCGTCATGACGTCCTCGAGCTGGCCGGCCGCCATCTGGCCGTGGGCCACCGCCACCTTGGCCTCCGGCACCTCCTTGTCCAGGAAGGCCTTCACGTCGCCGAGATCGTCGAGGCGCGGCACCACGTAGAAGGCCTGGCCGCCGCGGTAGCGCTCGCGCAGGAGCGCCTCGCGGATGAGGAGCGGGTCGAAGGGCGTGATGAAGGTACGCACCGCCAGGCGGTCCACCGGCGGCGTGGTGATCAGCGACAGCTCGCGCACGCCCGTGAGCGCCAGCTGCAGAGTGCGCGGGATCGGCGTCGCCGACAGGGTCAGCACATGCACCTCGGCGCGCAGCTCCTTCAGGCGCTCCTTATGGGACACGCCGAAATGCTGTTCCTCGTCCACGATGATGAGGCCGAGATCCTTGAACTTGATGGTCTTGCCCAGGACCGCGTGGGTGCCGATGACGATGTCGACCGACCCGTCGGCCAGCCCCTCCTTGGTCTTCTTCATCTCGGCGGCGGGCACGAAGCGGGACGCCTGGGCCACGTTGAGCGGCAGGCCGCGGAAGCGGTCGCAGAAGGTGCGGTAATGCTGGCGGGCCAGCAGGGTCGTCGGCACCACCACGGCCACCTGCTTGCCGCCCATGGCGGCGACGAACGCGGCGCGCAGGGCCACCTCGGTCTTGCCGAAGCCCACGTCGCCGCAGACGAGGCGGTCCATGGGGCGGCCCGACGCCATGTCGTCCAGCACCGCCTCGATGGCGTTGAGCTGGTCCTCGGTCTCGTCGTAGGGGAAGCGGGCGGCGAACTCGTCGTAGAGCCCTTCCGGCGGCGTCAGCCGCGGGGCGTCCTTGAGGATGCGGGCGGCGGCGATCTTCATGAGCGCGCCCGCCATCTCGCGGATGCGCTGCTTCATGCGTGCCTTGCGGGCCTGCCAGGCCCCGCCGCCGAGCTTGTCGAGCTGGACCTCCGTCTCCTCCGACCCGTAGCGGGTCAGGAGCTCGATGTTCTCCACCGGCAGGAACAGCCGGTCGCCACCGGCGTAATGCAGCTCCAGGCAGTCGTGCGGAGCGCCCGCCGCCTCGATGGTCTTCAGGCCCTCGAAGCGCCCGATGCCGTGGTCCACGTGGACCACGAGGTCGCCCGGCGTGAGCGCCGCCACCTCGGTGAGGAAGTCCTGCGGGCGCTTGGACTTGCGCTTCTGGCGCACGAGCCGGTCGCCCAGGATGTCCTGCTCGCTGACGACGGCGAGATCCGCCGTCTCGAAGCCCGATTCCAGCGGCCAGATGCCGACCGGGACCTCGTTCCGCGGGTAGGCCAGCGCGTCCGAGAAGCGGGCGATGGGCTTGGTCTGGCGCAGGTCGTGGTCCTGCAGCACGTGGCAGAGGCGTTCGCGGGAGCCCTCCGTCCAGGCGCCGAGCATGACGCGCTTCTTGGCCGCCTGCAGGTCGCGGATGTGCCGGACCACCGCCTCGAACACGTTGGCGTTCTCGTCCGCCCGCTCGGCGATGAAGTTGCGGCCCTGGCGGGCCTCGCAGTCGATCACCAGCCGGCCGGCCGATTCCGGCACCGCGAAGGGCGTCAGCCGCGCGAGCGGGAGACGGGCGGTGCGCTCGGACCATTCCTCTGGCTCGAAATAGAGCGCGTCCGGCGGCAGCGGGCGATAGGGCGCCACGCCAGGCTGGTTCTGCCCCATGCCGTCGCGGCGGGCGTCGTAATAATCCTTCACCTGGGCGAGGCGCTCGCCCGCCGCGTCGTCGGCGAGCGCGTCGAACACCACGGGGACGCCCGGCAGGTAGTCGAACAGGGTGTCGAGATGGTCGTGGAAGAGCGGCATCCAGTGCTCGAGGCCGGGGTAGCGCCGCCCCTCGCTGATCGCCTCGTAGAGCCGGTCGTCGCGGGTCGGCGCCCCGAAGGCCGCCACATAGGCCTGCCGGAAGCGACGGATGCTCTCGGTGGTGAGCTGGACCTCGCTCATGGGCACGAGGTCGAGGGAGCGCAGGGTGCCGACCGTGCGCTGGGTCTCCGGATCGAAGGCGCGGATCGATTCCAGCGCGTCGCCGAAGAAGTCGAGGCGCACCGGGTTGGGCAGGCCTGCCGGGTAGAGGTCGATGATGCCGCCGCGCACCGCGTATTCGCCCGTATCGCGCACGGTGCCCGTCCGCAGGAAGCCGTTGCTCTCGAGCCAGGCGATCAGCTGCGTCGTGTCGACCACGTTGCCGGGCGCCGCCGAGAAGGTCTCGGCTGCGATGCGGGCCTTCGGGGGCACACGCTGGACCAGGGCGTTCACCGTGGTCGACAGGATGCGCGGCTTGTCCTCGGAGGTCCTGGAGCGGGCAAGCCGCGCCAGGGTGGTCATGCGCTGCGCGGTGATCGCCGCATTGGGCGAGACCCGGTCGTAGGGCTGGCAGTCCCAGGCCGGGAAGGTCAGGATCTCGACCTCCGGCGCGATGAACGCCAGGCTGTTGGCGAAGTTCTGCTGCCGCTGCCCGTCGCGGGCCACATGGACCAGCACCGCCGGCCCCTCCACCTCACCGGAGAGGCCGCGGGCAAGATCCGCCACGGCGAGCGCGTCGAAGCCGTCCGGAACGCTCGACAGAGTCAGGCTTTGGCCTTTTTTAAGGGCATCGAGGGCGCGGGTCAGGGCTGGCTTCATGATGAGGTATCGGGTCAGAGATCAAGAAGAACGCGGGCGATTCCGCCCGGTTCGTCGGATGGGAGAAAGATTGGCGTGGTTTAATCCGCGGCCGGGGCGTCTGTCATCCCGGTCGAGGGGCCTGTTCCATGCCTCTGTCGGAGGTTCACCCTCCCGCGTCATCACCCGCCTCGTGCCGGTGATGACGTGCAGGTGCCTCAACTGTGGATCGGCGCGGTGTGGGTGTGAAAGGCCTTCAGGCGCCGGAACAGGGGCGTGTCGTAATTCGAAGGCGTGGCGATCTCGCCCGTGATCCAGCCGAGAAGGTCGCGGTCGGTCACCTCGATCAGGCGCTCGAACTCGTCGAGATCCTCCTCGGAGAGGTCGCCGATCTCGGCATCGGCGAACCGGCCCATGATCAGGTCCATCTCGCGCATGCCCCGGTGCCAGGAGCGGTAGAGGATCTGCCTGCGGCGGGTGTCGAGGCCGGCGCTGCTGCGTGTCGTTCCGCTCATGGGATTGCTCCGATCGGTCAAGTTGACGTCGCCTCCGGGCGGCCCGGCGCATCGTGCGACCCTCCGGGCTCGCACTCGGTGATGCGCCGTTTAAGGGATTGAGTCTCGGATTGCTCCCAAAAGTGCATTCCACTTTCGGGTCCGATGCTCTAGCCGCTATATAACCATCTCCCTGCCCGTTGCCATCCCGTCGAATGTCATTGCGTCCGTCCATTCTCGATCCGCTCTTCGCCCCGGCCAACACCCTGCCGGGCGTCGGGCCCAAGATCGCCCCCCTGCTCGACCGCCTCCTGGGCGAGCCGGGCAAGCCCACGCGCGTCATGGATCTGCTGTTCCACGTACCGACCAGCGGCATCTCGCGGGAGATGAAGGGATCGGTGGCCGATGCGCCCGTGGGCGAGCCCGTGACCCTGTCCGTCACCGTCGTGGCCCACCGCCCGCCGCCGCCCGGCCGCCGGGCGCCGTACCGGATCCTGGTCGAGGACGAGACCGGGGACGTGACGCTGATCTTCTTCAACGGCCAGAAGGCGCGCCTCGAGAAGATCCTGCCGGTCGGCGAGCGCCGCTACGTGTCCGGCAAGATCGAGCTCTGGGACGGCCGGCGCCAGATGGTCCATCCGGACCGGATCCTCGACGAGAAGAGCATCGAGAGCCTGCCGGCCGTCGAGGCGGTCTACGGCCTGACCGAGGGACTCTCCTCGCGCATGGTGGGCAAGTTCATCGGAGCTGCCCTCGACAAGGTCCCGGCCCTGCCGGAATGGCAGGATCCGGCCTGGCTCGACCGGAACGCCCTGCCCGATTTCCGTCAGGCGCTCTCCACCCTGCACCGACCCGACAGCGCCGCGCAGCTCTCCGAGGACGCGCTGGCCAAATCAGCCCCCCGCCGGCGGCTCGCCTATGACGAGCTGCTCGCCTCCCAGCTCGCCCTCGCCCTGGTGCGAAGCCGCATGCGGCGCCTTCCGGGCCGGGTGAACGCGGGTGACGGCCACTTGGTCGAGCGGCTGAAGGCCGCCCTGCCCTTCGGGCTCACGGGCTCGCAGGCCCAGGCCATCGAGGACATCCGCCACGACCTCGTGTCCGACAAGAAGATGCTGCGCCTGCTCCAGGGCGACGTGGGCTCGGGCAAGACCGTGGTGGGCCTGCTCACCATGGCGAGCGCCATCGAGGCCGGCCGCCAGGCGGCCATGATGGCCCCGACCGAGATCCTCGCCCGCCAGCATTACGAGCGCCTCGCCCCCATGGCCGAGCAGGCGGGGCTCACCATCGCGCTGCTCACCGGGCGCGAGAAGGGCGTCGCCCGCCGGACCATTCTGGCGGGCCTCGCGGATGGCAGCATCCAGATCGCGGTCGGCACCCATGCCCTGTTTCAGGAGGGAGTCGCGTTTCAGGACCTCGGCGTCGCGGTCGTGGACGAGCAGCACCGGTTCGGCGTGCACCAGAGGCTGGCGCTCGGCTCCAAGGGCGAGGCCGTCGACATCCTGGTCATGACCGCCACGCCGATCCCGCGCACCCTGGCGCTGACCTATTTCGGCGACATGGACGTGTCGGTGCTGAGCGAGAAGCCCGCCGGGCGTAAGCCCATCGGCACGAAACTGATCTCCATCGACCGGCTCGACGAGGTCGTGGGCGGCATCGGGCGCGCCATCGCGGGCGGCGATCAGGTCTATTGGGTCTGCCCGCTCGTGGGCGAGTCGGAATCCATCGATCTCGCGGCCGCCGAGGAGCGCTTCGAGATGCTCCAGGGCTTCTTCGGCGACCGGGTCGGCCTCATCCACGGCAAGATGGCCGGCCGGGACAAGGACGCCGCCATGGAGCGCTTCTCCGGCGGCGAGACCAAGATCCTCGTGTCCACCACGGTGATCGAGGTCGGCGTCGACGTGCCCAACGCCACGATCATGGTGATCGAGCACGCGGAGCGCTTCGGCCTCGCCCAGCTCCACCAGCTGCGCGGGCGCATCGGCCGCGGGTCGAAATCCTCCACCTGCCTCCTGGTCTACAAGGGCCCCCTCGGCCAGGTCGCCCAGGCCCGGCTCGAGATGATGCGCCAGACCGAGGACGGCTTCCGCATCGCCGAGGAGGACCTGCGCCTGCGCGGCGAGGGCGAGGTCCTGGGCACGCGCCAGTCCGGCACGCCCGGCTTCAAGCTCGCCCGCCTCGAAACGGACGGCGACCTGCTCGCCGCCGCCCGGGACGACGCCCGCCTGATCGTCGACCGGGACCCCGACCTCGTTAGCGAGCGCGGCCAGGCCCTGCGGGTGCTGCTGTACCTGTTCGAGCGGGATTCCGCGATCAGGCTGCTGCGGGCGGGCTGATCCCTCCACCGATCGTAGCGGGTACGTCCCGGGATGCCCGGCACTCAATCAGTCGAGAGATTGTGATTCCTGTCGGGATCGATGAAAACGGGCAGCGAACCTAGGATTCTGTGGCTTGGCCATGAGCATACGGCAGGGATCCATGGCATTGGAGGGGCATTTTGGTCAGTTTCGCCCCTGCGGGGAAAGCATGACGAGTGGCCGCCCCTCTCGGCTACCCCAAACGAGTAGATGCAGCCAAATTCCAACTCTCTTATTTATGATGTTGTAACCGACTTATCCCAGACTGAGGTTGTCAGCGTGGTCCGTTGATCAAGTTCGACTATACGTTCCAGACGATGTTGCGGGGTTTTGCACGATCGTCAACCGGAAGCCTGAGCCAGAGAACAACAGAGACTCACTCCAAGCATTCACTGTTTCAGTCATAAGGCTCAGAATCATGGGAACATCCCCATACGCCCCAAAGCTCCGAACGGTCAGCCGGTACCTCGTCGAGCAGGATGGATTTCGCGGTGGCCTCAACCTCAACCAAAACATTGGCAGAGTTCAAGACGGCGGGCTGGAAAAATTTGACGTTACGGCAGATTTCATCGCCTGGATGCGCCCCTTGATCAGGCAATCTGCATGAAAGCCGTCGCGCTCTATCACCGTCTGCCCTATCCGCTGCGTTGCGCCTCGGCGAGCGCGCGCGGGCTGTACCTGCGCTGGTGGCGCTACAACGGGGCCACCGACCGGGCCGTGGCCGAGATCC
>NZ_JAMXFJ010000026.1 GCF_025460805.1 Microvirga sesbaniae
GGCCGCCGATGCCCTTCGACGCCGAGTAGCGGTCGGTGCGCGGCTTGCCCACGGTCTCGACGAGCTTGTCGATCACGTGCTGGGGAGCCTGAAGGTCCGGATTGCCCATCCCGAGGTCGATGATGTCCGCCCCGTTGGCGCGGGCCGCGGCCTTGATGCGGTTGACCTGCTCGAACACATAAGGAGGGAGGCGCTTAATCCGGTAGAAATCAGGCATGGGTCTCATTCCATGGCCGCTTGAGCCGACACAAGCGGTCCTCTACGCCGCCGCCTTGAGCGGGGCTCCGGCACGCTGCCGTTGATGCGGGCCTTGAGAAGATGCGATGCGCTGAAGGTCAGCGACCGGCGGGGCTCGATGGGCACCACGGTCCCTGTCTTGGGATTGCGGCCCACGCGCTCGGTCTTGTGGCGAACGGTGAAGACGCCAAAGCCTGACAGTTTCACACCCTCGCCGGTAACAAGAGCTGCGCTCATCTCCGCAAGAACCTGCTCGACCAGATCCGCCGACTCTGCCCGCGAAAGTCCGACTTTATTAGAAACCGCCTCTGTCAGATCAGCCCGGGTGATGGTCCTGCCCAGCATGAGGATTCCTTAGTGCCGATCGTTCACTTAAGAAAAAGGCCGCTGTTGCCAGCGACCTGAGGTGCAGAGGACATCTCCCTCTGAAGGGAACGACGCCGCAGGGTAGAGAAGCGACGGTTCGAAAGACTGTTACCAAAATGCGGCCATTCTTAGTATGAAATTTCAACAACGTGCTCATGCGCGTAACGCATAATCAACGGGCAGATTGGCGAACGGGTTATGATAGATATGTCGTAACGAATGAATGACGGGAAGTTTGTATGGCTGAAGATGGCCCAGCCATCACGGAAGATCTCTGCAACACTGGCCTTGTTATGAGATCGCAATCGCTGGTTCTCACGCAGGGCGTCTTCCAGCTCCCAAGACAGTTGTGAGGGGCTTGGTGTAGACCAAGCGCCGGTGCCATGGGCACCAGCTTGAACCTGCCTGAGTCTCACTGCCGCAGAAGATCGCTTTGGTCTGCTCGTCCGAGACGATGAAGCGGCATTGCCGCGCCTGCAGCTTGAACAGGGTGGTGCGAGTTTGCGGGGACGGTTCGCTGATCTCAGGCATGGCTCTGACATCCGGAAGAGGGCCAGAGGGGCAACCCGATCAGGGCTCAGACGAGTTCCGTGCCGGCGTGAGCTATCCACAGCTTGATTGATAACACGTCGGATTACAGAGGTCAGCGCACGGCGAGGCTGCCGAGGAGCCTTGCTACGGCAGCTGGGCGCACAGAGTGATGACGGCAATCGCTGCTGAAGCCGCCGTGGCCGACAGCCAAAGATCGATGGCCTGTGGCCATTGAGAGACAAGTCGCTTCATCAGGGTACGATTCAAACGGTCAGGTGAGGAGCAATGGATGGCTGAGAACGGCATACTGCCCAGCCGTAAACCCGGAATGGCCGATCCGGTTCCAACAGCGCATCACATTTCAGCAGTGCAATGTCTCACGTTGCCAAGGTTAGCCTGCGCATGAACGAGAATACATTCCAATCTGTTCCTCTTCAACCTGACCTCGCTATCATGACAGAACCCCGCCGAGACCTCTAGCGGCTGGTCACGCACTCACCGTGACGCTGAAAGGCTGGACGCTGACATGGCGAATGCACCTCGTCTGGATGGGTTGAGCGCAAGGATAGCGATGTCGGGACGTGTTCAAGGCCGAAAGAGCTCCCGCGAGAGGATTCTCGACGCGGCTGCGGAGCTGGTGAGCGAGATCGGGTCGGGACGGCTGACGCTGGACACCGTGGCCGAAAGAGCTGGTCTCAGCAAGGGTGGGCTTCTCTACAACTTTTCCACCAAGGACGCGCTGCTCCAAGGCATGGTCCAGCGCCTTGTCGATGAGGTTGCGGCGGAGCGGGAGGCACTCCGCGTTCAGGCCGCGCCCGGGCGCAACCTCGAAGCGCGCCTGTGCACGGCGGCACTGCTCAAGCTGCGTCAGGGCAGGACGAAGAAGGTCGCCAATGGCATGCTGGCCGCCTCGGCCGAGAGCCCGCACCTGCTAGATCCGGTGCGTGAAGTCATTCAGGCGACCCTGGAGGACTTGAAAGCGACGTCGGATGATCTGGACGCGGCGCTGCTGGGTTGGCTGGCCATCGAAGGCCTGAACAGCCTTGAGATGCATGACCTCAGCCCATTTTCGGAGAAGGAGCACGAGCAGGTCGTCCAGGCGGTCAACCGCCTGCTCCTCAGGGGAATCGCTGAGGAGTGCCCCTAGGCGCACAGCGGACGAACGAGTTGCGTTGGAGGTACGGCGTCCGTCTTTCGTGCTGTTTGAGACGGAATAAAACCCTGCCGAGTACCATCGCCTTCGTGAGCGCAGAAGTCGGCTCGTCTCACCTCCTATGGCCCTTCGCCTTCCAGCGTGAAGCCGACCTTGAGCACAACCTGATATTGGTAAACCATGCCATTCTCCACGTGCCCACGGGTTTGCACCACCTCAAACCAGCGCAGGTTTCGTAGGGTCTGGTCCGCCCGCTTGATGGCGGTTTGGATCGCATCCTCGATGCTGCTCGTCGACGAGCCCATCAGTTCAACGATTTTGTAGACGTGATCGGACATCGTACGCTCCCATCGTCTTCGGGAGAGCAGAAAGAGCCGAGGGCACAATCTCCTAGTGTACCGATGCTTCGTTAGCTGGTTCGCTTGCATCTTGGACGAACTTGCCGGCGTCGATGCAACGAAGTTCACACTCCGGGCCGAATCCAGATAAGATCTCAGAGCGCCGCGAGTTGCTGCATATACGGCTGTCGCCTGATGCGGTACTGCTCCTTGAGCCTTATAAGCAACCGAGCCTTCAGCGTCGCGCCGAGCGAGCTTCGGCTGAGGGCCGCCCGCTCGAGCTCATATTCCAGGTCGAGGTCGACGAGCACGTCGATCAGCGCTTGCCACGGGACCTCATCCTCGGCCCCTCTCACGCAGGCCGATGACGCCTCACCGTCCCTGCAGATTTTGTACTGTTCTCCAGCAGGCATGCTTTGCTTCTCCCGTCTACCGCATTCCACAACGGTCACAAGCGACTGGCTGATCTCGCCTTAGCTTGTCCTAAGTGGCTTCTTCCAGGAAGCAAATCGCGATGAAGACGCAGACTGCACCAAGCAAAGGAATGAGCTCGCTCAACACCGACACTATGACTACCTCACAACGGTTGCGGCCCAAGCTCACCCCCTCAGCTGGAACACTATGCGTCAGGAACGAACTGGCAGTGGAAAAGGATTATCCTGGAAGGCTCTCAATATCGGCATGTGGAGCCTCAATTTTGAGCATTGTGCCAAGCAAATGGTCTCACTGATCTTCTTGGTGATTGTGACAGCATTCATCAGCTCTCAAGCCCCCATCGGGTGCCTTTCTTCCCGGGACATCCGATGATGCATCAGCTCCGACGTAGCTGCAGTGTGTAAGCCAGCTAAAGGCTGACAGGGCCTGGAACCTCAAGCGGCCTCGCGGACTTGTCCTGCATCAACAAGGCCAAGAATGGCTCGCCCTGTAAGAGCGGCCACTGATTAGGGACGCACGCCCTCGAACCCCAGTAGTACGATAACGCCAGATGACCAAGGCGGCCATGCCGTAGTGCCGCGCCGATCCTGAGTTCTGCGTCACGCTATTGGTTCTGTCGACATATCAGTGTCACAGGATGTGGTCCAAGCTGCAGTGCTTGCGACCGTCTCTTCCTTAACATGCGAGGGATTATGACGACGAATGGACGAGTCAGCCGAGTACCCCCGGACAAGGCGAACGAGCTCTTCGAGAAGCTGCTCGCCACATCCAGCAATGCGATCAGAAGCCGCGAGCGGCTGTTGGCCGAGTTGAAGCAGGAGTTGGACCTCCTCGCGGCCCTTCAGGAAGAGCACCTCTTTCCGGTCCTGCGCCGGCATGGACGTCTGGATCTCCTGCAGGAGGCTCTTACCGCCAACGAAGAAACGAATGCACTCTTGGCCGAGCTGGAGCGCCTGCCCAAAAACAGTGCTGAGTTTATCAGCCAGGTGACGGAGTTGCGGACACTGTTCCAGCAGCACATCCGTGACGACAGGAGGGAACTGCTTCCGGCCGTGCTCGAGGTGCTGAGCGATGAGGAAGCTAACGCCATAGCTGAGACGGTGGAGGATGAAATGGCGAATATGGACGATACCAAACGGTTCGAAGCGCGCCGTGCCCGCGAGCAGGGTGAAGCCGTGCAGCGGGTCACGGAGGACGTGGCAGACACGCTGCGGTCTAACGTTGAAAGCGCCCAGACCATGGTGCAGGCCATGCAAGAGGCCGTGGAGACCAGCCTCAGCGCATTCTCCGAACTGACGCGCCGCTCGACTGACCGTAGTTTGCTGACGGTCGACCGCTCCGACGGTGTTGCTCTGGGGTTGAGCGAAGAGGCGGCGGACAACCTGCGGGCTGTGGCCCAGTCCGGCACGGCCTTGGTGCGTGGATTGCAAGAGGTTTCACGCGAAGTAGCGGATCGCGGACAAAAGCGCCTGCAGCGGAATTTGGACGGCATGCACGCCCTCGCCCGATGCCGGTCGATGATGGATCTCGTCGAGGTGCACAGCTCGCTGCTGCGGGACAATGTTGAGCAGACGGTTGAGAACAGCCGGCGCTTTGCGGAACTCACGCTTCAGATGGCCGACGAAGCCGCACGCACCATGACCTTACGGGCCGAGAAGGCCGCTGCGCGGGTCAGCCGGGCTGCCTAATGACTGAACTCATCGTCTCCGTCGGCCGCCGCTGCGAAACAGCCCGGCCGGCGGGTTGACCTGAAGTATGCCGTTGCGGCACTCCTTCTGTGTTGGTCGACAGATACTTGGTGCGACTATACTGACGGCTGCAGGTGGGGTTGACCTGTTGCGCCCGCAGTTGCTGTCGCCAAACCACCTCTGCACAATCCTGAGATACGCTGCAAGGATCACACGGGATTGCTGACAGAGGTGAGACGCATCAACCTCAACCAGTCATACTGCGGCTCTCCTCCACTGAGGTCCTAAGTCGAGTGTTTATTTACGCCCCTGTGGTCAGCTTATGCTCGTACAAGCTCATGGTGCCGTGTAATCCGTTCCGCCCCTTGCTCTCTTCTGACCACGGACAGGAGCATGCCATCTTCTGTGACAGGAAGGATGCTCACCACCTCGAACAGACGTCCTGTCCCTCTGACGCGGACAAGCTGACCAACCACGAAGGCAGATTGCATCACGCGCTCCACGCTGAAGCGGGTGGTGTATAAAGCTCGAGCACGAACAAGTCTGGATCGTTACCGGATGACTTGGGGCACGGATCAGAAATGGTGAAACGATCCGCGTCTTGGCCGATCCGGACGATCAAGTTCCCGGATTCGGAACTCCAGCTCATGGATGTCTGCCGCTGATGCGAGATGCGCCGCATCGCGCTCTTCATCTGTGGGTGCAAGCTGATGGCGGATCCAACCCAGATGACGCTCGATAACCAGTGGCAGCGACAGTTGACCAAGGGAGGCCAGCTTGCAAAGCGTGTACAAGACCATGTCATGGCTCCTCTGAATGCGTCCGGTGCCCTCTGGCGCTTCCTCTGCAGCCTGCGTGTTGGTGTGCGCTCTTTCGTGTGCTCGCGCTCTCGTCGGATGTCTCAAGCGATAGCAAGCTGGCGTAAAGGTTCCGTTACGAAGACGCTGAAGGCCCGCGTGGACTACGCCGTTTGACAACCACGATCTCAGGCTGCCGTCCTCGGGCAATCTCCGGCCGACTTTGCCTAGTCTGCGCCTGCACCATCAGCACGCGGCCTCGGACCTCATCTTCTGGCAGGCCAATCAACTGTGCCGCGATGGCAATCTGACTATCGACCTGGTCTGTCAGGCCCTGCGCCGCCGCGATGGCCTCATCGAGACCAGGAGGATCATAGCGTGTGCGCCGCAGGCTCCACGCGGCAGGAGTGCTATTCTTGTGACCCATGGCCCTCTCCCCGGCACCTGACAAGCTAACGAGGAAAAAGGCGATTTGTGCGATGCACAATTGTCGCAGCCGACGTTCACCGGAATTGTGAGTGAAGGTGAGTGGCAGACGTGCCAAAGGATCGCTTGGACGTTCCGATCTCCTGGCGAAATTGCGCCGAAGTCGGCGAAAATCGAAATCAGACGCCGAAGGACAGTGGTGGAGTCCTTCGCATACACATTGTTTACCATGGCTCCGGCAAGATGCGGGTTCCGGGCGCGTGGCGTATCAGCTCGAACAGAGACTCTGGTGCCGTTGGTCAATGGCGTCGGGGTGGTTGGAGAGCTTCCTCTCCGCTGATGCCCTGGCTGAGGGCTTTTAAGACAGTACCCTTGGCCAGGACGCTCGGGCGCACCCATACGGGATAGCGGTTGAAGATCAAGACAGAAGAGGGGCTGGCCGACAGGAGAAGGTGCCATGGTCCGCTACTGTTTCGATGTCCAGAGCGGAATGCCACCTGTGCGCGATGACGAGGGCGCCGAATTCGACAATCTCGATGCGGCCGTGCAGGCAGCGGCCCGATCGGCGGCTGAGATCGGGACGAACCGCTTGGCGAAGGGCGACACCAGCGATGTCGTCATCGAGGTGCGGGATGAGCAGAACCAGCGGGTCTGCACGACAACCGCGTCGATGCGGATCTACCGCCACGGCCCACCGGATCGGGGCCGCATTCCCGGAGTGCGTAAGCCACGCAAGGCCCTCGACAAAGAGAAGCGCCCCGCGTGAGCAGAGGCGCTGAGTTCCAGAGGGAGAAGACAGCCCCAGCCCTCCACTCCTGGACACATTGAGAATGCCTCATCTGCTGCACGGTGGCTGTACCCGGGAAGACACACGGGCGCGCATCCCGCGATTGACCTGTGCCTCGGCTGAAAGTCATACGAGCGAAATGAGATGGATGAGGAGATCGATCAAGGGCGCTGCTGGTCAGCTCTCTCATGCACTTTCTTCAGAACCGATTTCACATACTCCTGGACGAGCGGTGTCGCCAGGCCAAGCTCGCGTGCCATCGTGTCGATGCCGGCTCCCTCGCCCAGGCGCCGCAACACGGTAGCTTCCATGGTGGAGAACCGGCAGACTTCCGGATCGGGCAATCTGATGATGGCTGCCGTCATGCTCGGCCGCCCAGGAGCGCCGACAGTTCCATGACGTAGTTCTCCCGCCGCTGTAGGTGCCTGGCCTTGAGCATCGCCAGCGTCCGGTCCTTTACACTGGTATCGGGCAGAGTTCTGCGCAAGGACTCGCGCTCTCGCTCGTATTCGTCATCAATCTCCCGAAGAATGGAACGCAACGATCGCACCAGGGGATGATCCTCAACAGATTCAGCGGGACCTGCGCTGCTCCGGTTGCTGATCAAATGGCTCTCGGGCTGGTCGCTCACCCCCGCCTCCATGACTGCTGTCCTGCAGATTGGATAGTGGCAGGAATATAGGTAGCTTGTCTGTCGGCAAGACGACACATCAAGGCCGATCAGGCCGGCTTGATCGATCTTTCGGCACAAAGCCGAGCGGATGAGCACAATCTGCTTCGGGAAGCAGCGCCGAAGCAGAATGTCACCAGCAATCTGCACTCATGACGGCTCGCGTCCATAGGGCGGGCGTGGAATGCTTTTGTGGGCGGCGCGCAAGGCGGCGGACCAGCGCTCGCTCAAGTCATGGAAGTAAGGCTCGCCCGGCTCGATCCGGTGGAGCACGTCGAAGGCGAACGCATCGCGCCGGGCAATCGCCAGATCGATGGGAAGCCCGACTCCGATGTTCGAGCGCATGGTCGAATCCATCGAGATCAGGCTGATCTTCAGGGCCTCATACAGACCCGTGTTGTAGCGAACGGCCCGATCCAGAATGGGCTTGCCGTACTTGTGCTCGCCGATCTGAAGGTAGGGAGCGTCCGGCCCGCAACGGATGAAATTGCCGGCTGAGTAGACGAGGTAGAGCTCCATCGGCCCGCCCGTGATCTGCCCGCCGAACAGGAACGTCACATCGAACCTCAGGTTCGCCTGCTCCAGGGCTGCCTGCTCCATTGTCCGGACTTGCCGAATGGCTCGGCCGATCAACAGGGCGGCCTGAAACAGGGTTGGCACAGTTTGCAGCGTCTCGGCCTCGCCGGTCTCCTCATGGCGGAGCCCTTCGGTCAAAAGCCCCAAGACAGACTGGGACAGGGACAGGTTGCCGGCACTGGCGAGGACCAGAACGCGCTCGCCTGGCACGGCGATGGTCGTGAGCTTGCGGTAGGTGGAGATGTCATCGAGCCCTGCATTGGTGCGGGTATCAGCGATCAGCACCAGGCCCTGCTCTACCAGAACACCGACGCAGTACGTCATGGACGGCCCTCATCTGTTCCACCAGCCGTCAGAGAATGCCGAGCCTGATCCTGTCATGCAACAAGCGTCTGCATCTTGGGGTTTGGCTCTCTCGGAGCAAAATGGGCGCAAGAAAACAGCAAGCTAAACTGTAAGGGAGTCTCTTGCTGTCGGTGTAAGCTGAAGTATTGCAGTCGTCGCGCCGGGCTCCGAATCGCTTGCACGAGCCGCAAGGGACCGATGAAAATTTAGGCTTGATTGTCGGTTGCTTCGGCGCGAAGGTCCGCGGGCGACGCATCTGCTGCGTTGCAGAGGCGTTGCCGATAGGAGATGCGCCATGGCGAACCGTCAGCAAGACCAAGGCAATCAGGGCCAGGATCGGAACCAGCAGAGCCAGAACAACCAGGGCCGGAACCCACAGGGTTCGAATCAGAAGAACCAGGGCCAAGCCCGGGATCAGCAGAACCAGAGCGGCCAGGACCGGAAGCAGCAGGATCAGCAGAACCAGGGCCGGAATCCGCAGGGCTCGGATCGGACCCGGGATCAAACCCAACGCTGACCGCTCGTGGTCAAGCTGGCACGGCTCCTCGATCCGGGTGAGCCGTGCCTGTGGAACGAGATCGATCAGCCATCCTCCCAACGCTGCTATCCCGCGCTAGCGGCAGGCCTTTTCGGGCATTGAGGCACACTTCTTGCTTAGCCGAGGGAACACTCCAGTTCTGAGGCTAGAGCAACGGGCATTCAGACGAATCCATATCCGGCGGCAGTGAAGTAGTTACGGCATGCCTCGGGCTCGACGAGATCGGAGATGTCGCCGATGGCCCGCCAAAGCGCGTCGAGCGTTCGGGCATCGACCCGGCGCAGGTGCGATTTGATCTGGGAGGAGGCCTGTTCAATGGGATTGAGATCGGGACTTTAGGGTGGCAAAATCAGGAACCAGGCGCCCCTTTGCGACTCCGTCAAAACGGCCGTTGCTCTAGTACTACAGCCGGGATTTACGTCGGCGGCGGGTGCGTTGGCGCCAGTGACATTCGCGAGCGCGCTGCTGATGCCGCCGTCGCCAGACGGACCAGTGCTCGACCGCCTCAGCCGAAGGCGGCCGCTCCCACACCAGATGCCAGAGCAGCCGCCGCACTTCGGGCACGGTGAACGGCAGCAGCCCTGCGGCCTGCACGACGGGGGCTTCTCCCCCCGATGGCGTGCTGACGCACGATCGTGAGATAAGCGTGGGCCAACATGGATAAGGTGATGTGCCGGTGCCAGCCCGTCCACGAGCGCACCTCGTACTCGTCCAGTCCGGTCTCGCCTTTGGCCTCCTCAAAGCAGCTCTCGATCCGCCAGCGCTGACCCGCAATCCGCACCAACGCGGCCAGCGCCGTCTCCTCGGGCGAGCGGGTGAGATAGAACGTGAACTGATGCGGCCGGCCCTTCTTGCGCCGGATCAGCAAGCCGGTCTTCCAGCCCGGCACCGGCGGCGTGCGATACGGCAGATAGGCCCAGTCATACAGCCGCGGCCCCTTGGCGCCATCGCCTGCACTCAGACGCTGCCAGCCTCTGGCCGGCACGTCCTCGAGCCAATCCTCGACAGGCTTGAACCCGAGCCGCTGGGCCGAGGTCACCGCCAGCACGTAGCCGCGCCCATGCGCCTCGATCAGGCGCCGCGTCTGATGGTCGGCGCCGTACACGCAGTCGCCCACCACCCACCGGCAGGGCACGCCGACCTCGAACGCGCGCTTCAACATCGCCTGTCCGAGCTTCGGCTTGGTGGTGAAGCTCACACTCTCCGGAACGCCTGCTTCCGCACGGCGTGCGGCATCGAAGGCCCAGGTCTCGGGCAGGTACAGCGCCCGGTCAATCAGGGTATGGCCATGCCGGCTGGCATAGGCGAGAAACACCCCAATCTGGCAGTTCTCGATGCGGCCGGCGGTGCCGGAGTACTGGCGTTTGACGCCGGCCGACTTGTCGCCCTTCTTCACAAAGCCGGTCTCGTCGAGCACGAGCACAGCGTCGGGATCGCCCAGGTGCTCGACCACATAGGCCTGCAGGTCGTCACGCACCGCATTGGCATCCCAGTGCATGCGGGCGAGGAAATCCTGCACGCCATCTGGCGTCATGTCGCCGGCGGCTTCCGCCAGGTGCCAGCCATTCTTACGCTCGAGCGGCGATAGCAGGCCCTGCAGGTAGGCTCTGGCCCGTCGGCGCGGCTCGATGCGGCCAAACCGGGGAGCAATCCGGGTGCAGAGATCGTCCAACCGAGCGGCCCAGCGGTGGGCCTCGCTTGCGTGCGTCATGGCGCGACACCTCCGTGTCTAAGACAACGCACAAACCCGGCTGTAGTACTAGCATGCTGAACTTTCTCCGGCCCTGGCTCGACACCCTGAACAAGGCCGAGCGCGATCTCAGGCAGCAAGACTACGTTGTCGTCTATGGTGGAATGACATCCATCATCGTCCCGATCAGCTCAGGCGAGCGGACGCCACGGCTGCCCAACAAGCCCCTGTGGCTGTGGGGGGCGGCTCCAGCGGCTTTGGGGCTCTGATCAGAACCCCAATCCTGTTTGCCATGCGAGAAATCCACGGCATCGACGGCAACGCGGATCGCTCCGTCCGCGCGATGGCAGCCTCCCGGCACAAGACTTTAGAGCATTTTTCGGCGAAGTGGATCCGGCTCGCCGTCAAAAATGCGGCACAGCCAAGAAGAGAGGTGATTCCACACCAGTGGAAACAGCTCTAGCCTATGAGACGTGGCTCAAGTAGGTGCTTTACGGGAGTTACGGCGCTCCGGCTGAGAGTTAAAGCGAACCTCTCTCGGCTGGAGCGTTTCGTTTTAGGCTCGACTGTTCCGAGCCGTGCCCCATCCTACCGCGCTCCTAGCGGGCGGCTTGTGTCGGTTGGCCATCCCCTCAAGCCCACTCAGCTGTCTGTCGTCGACAGACAGCCACATGCATGGGTTCGAGTTTCAAGCGGACTTCAGGTGGGTCTGGAAGTGCCACAAATGACTGCATGTCGGGCTGACGCCTGATGCGGCATGCTCCTTGAGCTTCGAGAGCATCGGCGTCGTCAGCGTAGCGCCGGGTGAGACTCTGCTGAGGACTCCGCCATCCATTGATGACCATCGTAGTGCGAAACGTATAGGCGGATGCCTATTCTTTAGTCATTGGAAGACTGCAATTGAACCTGCAACGAACTGGCTAAGTAACAACAGAGAAAGCTATACACTTGATGCTGGATTATGGCGGCGCCCGAGGTATCAATGGTTCAAAAGGCCAGCCGTGGCAAAGTTGAATTCGTTCAAACGGTAAAGGCATATGGAGCCTCTGTTGCGGTTGCCGGTATCGACCTTAGGATACCCGCTGCGACGTACTGCTGCCTGCTAGGCCCATCGGGATGCGGGAAGACCACAAGCCTGCGCATGCTAGCTGGGCATGAGGCGGTTACCTCGGGCGACATCCTCCTCGACAATGCGAACATCACCCTGATGCCGCCAGCCAAGCGCGGAACGGCAATGATGTTCCAAAGCTACGCCCTCTTCCCACATCTCACAGTGGTCGAGAACGTCGCCTTCGCCCTCAGAATGAAAGGTGTGCCGAAGGTCGAGCGCCTCATCAAGGCGCAGGAGATGCTTAAGATCGTTGATCTTGGGACCTACGCTGAACGGCGTCCTTCACAGCTTTCAGGCGGGCAACAGCAACGCGTTGCGCTTGCGCGCGCCTTGATCATGCGCCCATCCGTCCTTCTTCTCGACGAGCCGCTCTCGGCGCTTGATCCATTTCTTCGCCTGCGCGTCCGAGGTGAACTCAAGCGACTGCAGAAAAGCCTGGGCATCACTTTCGTGCATGTAACGCACAGCCAGGATGAGGCCTTGGCGCTCTCGGACCTCGTGGTTCTGATGAATTCCGGTAAGATCGAGCAGAAGGGCACGGCCGAGGATCTGTTCACCCGCCCGAGAACAGCCTTTGTGGCGCGGTTCATCGGGGCTCATAACGTCATTGATCTCGGAGACCGTGCGATTGCAGTCAGAATAGACCGGACGATGCTGCGACGAGATGGCTCGGCGGATGCAACGCGTCGCGAAGTCACGGTCAGAACCGTTGAATACGCTGGAACCAGCTTCTCAATCCAGCTCGTCGACGACCGCGGCAGCGAACTGGCCGCTCTCATATCCGAGCAGAGCTTTCGCGCCACGCCTCTCACCGAAGGCGAGCGTGTGCTCGCCTCATGGGCTCCCGCAGATGCTCATGTCCTCGAAGGTGGAGCCCGGTAGGCGATCAAAGTCTAAACCCAAAGAGGGAAAAGGGGAATACAATGAGGAAGAGAGACGATGCGACGAACCTGTCTCGCCGGCAAATCCTAAAGGGGGGTGCAGCGCTTGCAGGCGCGGCCGCCGGAACGGCCATCACGGGCTTTCCGGCCGTCATTGCAGCCGAGCCCGTGACGCTCCGGTACCTTTCGACCGCGACCAACCAGTCCCCTGCCATCGCCGAGAAGGCCGCCAAAGATCTCGGGATCAAGATCGAGTACGTCACAGTCACAACCGACGACGTGACCAAGCGCATCATTACGCAGCCAAACTCCTTTGATTTGGTCGACACGGAGTATTTCAGCCTCCGTAACCTGATCCCGTCAGGAAACCTGATGGGCATGGATGCAAAGAAGATCAAGCTCATTGACAAGCTCGCGCCGGCCATCACCAAAGGCGAGATCGGCGGCAAGAAAATCGGCCTTCAGGGCACGGCACCTAACAAGGTGATGTATCTGGAAGGGCAGAACTCAAAGAAGTTCGCTGCGTCTCCCACAGAGTGGATCACCCTGATCCCCACCACCTACAATGCCGACACTCTCGGCATCCGACCTGACCTGATTGGCCGTCCCATTGAGAGTTGGGCGGAACTCCTGAACCCACAGTTCAAGGGCAAGGCCTCAATCCTCAACATCCCATCCATCGGCATCATGGATGCTGCTATGGTCATTGAGGCATCCGGTAAGCACAAATATGCCGACAAGGGCAATATGACGAAGGATGAGATCGACCTCACGATCGCGACCCTCATCGAAGCCAAGAAGGCTGGACAGTTCCGCGCCTTCTGGACCGACTTCAACGAGAGCGTGAACCTGATGGCATCGGGCGAGACAGTGATCCAGTCGATGTGGTCGCCCGCCGTCACAGCCGTGCGCCTCAAGAACATTCAGTGCAAGTTCCAGCCGCTCAAGGAGGGCTATCGTGCCTGGGCCTCCGGCTTTGGCCTGCCGAGGACCCTCAAGGGTAAGAAACTCGACGCGGCCTACGAGTTCGTCAACTGGTTCCTGTCGGGTTGGGCAGGCGCCTATCTCAACAGGCAGGGCTATTACTCGGCAGTGCTCGACACCGCCAAGGAGAACATGGAGGCCTACGAATGGGCCTACTGGATGGAAGGCAAGCCTGCCGAGAAGGACATCAAGGGCCCCGACGGCGGCCTTTTGGAGAAGGCAGGTGCCGTCCGCGACGGCGGCTCCTACAACGAGCGCATGGGATCCGTGGCGTGCTGGAACTCGATCATGGATGAGAACGCCTATATGGTCCGCAAGTGGAATGAGTTCATCGCGGCCTAAGCAAAGCATATTCCAGCATGGCTGAAGCCCTTCAGCCATGCCTCTTCTATCCACGACTGACAAGCAGGCGATGACCCATTACGCGCGTTGGACCTCCTACTGGCAGGCCGCACCCTTGGCGGCGGTGCTCCTCCTGTTCTTCGTTTTGCCCCTCGTGGTCACCTTCATCGTCAGCTTCTGGAGCTATACGGGCTATTCCATCGAGCCGGACTTCATCTTCGACAATTACCGCGATGCCTTCGACCGCTGCATCGTCGCCCTGCCTGATCTCTGCACCACGTTCCGCACCTATCTGTCGACGCTCCGGTTCTGCCTGGCTGTGTGGCTCCTCACCCTGGTGATCGGCTTCATCATCGCGTATTATCTGACCTTTGAGATCCGCACCACGACCATCCGCCTGGTGCTCGCTCTCGTGTGCACCATCCCGTTCTGGACCTCGAACGTGATCCGCATGATTTCCTGGGTTCCCCTCCTGGGGCGGAACGGCCTTGTCAATCAGGCCCTCGTCGGTGCGGCCATCATAGATCAGCCGCTCGACTGGCTCCTCTATTCCAACTTCTCGGTGCTGCTCGCATTCGTCCACCTCAACACGGTATTCATGATCGTGCCCATCGCGAATTCCATGTCGCGCATCGACAGGTCGCTGGTCGAAGCAGCGAGAGACGCTGGTGCGACAGGATGGCAAATCCTTCTGCACATCATCATTCCGCTTTCAAAGACGGGCATTGCCATTGGGTCGATCTTTGTCATCACGGTCGTCATGGGAGATTTCATCACCATTGGCATCATGGGCGGGCAGCAGATCGCGTCCGCCGGCAAGGTCATCCAGACCCAGATCGGCGCGCTTCAGTTCCCGATCGCAGCTGCAAACGCGGTGGTGCTGCTTGCGGTCGTCCTGATGATCATCGCTACGCTCATCCGCTACATCGATATCCGGAAGGAACTTTAAGACCATGAGCGAAGGTCGATCCCGCAGCTTCTATGTCCTGTCGTTCCTCTTCGGGCTCTACGTGCTGTTCCTCTACGGGCCGACACTCACTATCGTGGCTCTGTCGTTCCAAGGACCGGGAGGGGGAATGACGTTTCCCATGAATGGGGTGTCCCTCCACTGGTTCCGTAACCTCTGGGCTGGCATCGGCGTGCCTTACGTGGTTGATGCGCTTCTTAACTCTCTCAAACTCGGGGCGTTCGTTACGGTCCTGACGGTTGTGATCTCCCTGATGGCGGGTTTGGCCTTTCGCCGGAGTTTTCGAGGGCAGAGCGTGCTGTTCTATACGGCCATCGCGAGCCTGACCCTGCCTTCCATCATCGTGTCCCTTGGTATTGCCCTCGAATTTCAGATTATCGACCAGAGTGTAAAGGCGGTCGGCGACGCTTATGAGATCGGCGCGATCCAGAATTCTTATCAGACTGCCATGGGCCTTATGTCGTCCGGTCTTGGAGCGCACCTGACATGGACACTGCCTTTCGGCGTGCTGATCATGTTCGCAATCTTCAACCGCTTTAACAGCGCCTACGAAGAGGCGGCCCAAGACCTCGGGGCCTCATCCTGGCAGACTTTCATCCATGTCCTCGTGCCGATCATCGCGCCTTCCCTCGCAGGCGTCTTCCTCTTCGGGTTCACTCTGTCATGGGATGAGATCGCCCGGTCAAGTCAGGCGGTCGGGGCGGACAACACTCTCCCGCTCACCCTGCAAGGTCTGACGACGACCGTGACGACGCCAGTCATCTATGCCCTCGGCACGGTGACAACAGGGATCTCGTTTGCGGTCATTATCGTGACCGTATCAGTCGTAGTCTCGTTACAGAAGCGGCGCTCGCGACACGGGTCCGATGCCGGGAAAGGCTTGGTCTGACAATATGCGGCTTCTCCTCATCAATCCCAATACCACCTCCTCTATGACGCGGAAGATCGAGGCCGCGGCCCTGGCTGTTACCCATGAAGGAACGACGCTCTCGGCGGTCAATCCGCTCGATGGCCCTTCCTCCATAGAGGGATATTTCGATGAGGCCTACAGCCTCCCGGGCTTGCTGGGTGAGATCCGGAAAGGCGAAGAGGCGGGGTTCCAGGGTTATGTGATCGCCTGCTTCGACGACACGGGACTGGACGCGGCCCGCTCGCTCGCAATTGGTCCGGTAGTCGGGATCGGGGAGGCAGCGTTTCACTGCGCCAGCCTCATCGCAGGGCGCTTCTCGGTCATCACCACATTGGCGCGGTCCGTGCCGGCCATCGAGCACAATCTCGCGAGATACGGCCTGGCCGCACGGTGTGCTCGGGTTCGGGCATCCGATGTTCCCGTACTGGCGCTGGAGGATGCGACCAGCAATGCGCGAATGCGAATTTCCGACGAGATCGAAGC
Source organism: Microvirga sesbaniae (assembly GCF_025460805.1). Lineage (GTDB taxonomy): Bacteria > Pseudomonadota > Alphaproteobacteria > Rhizobiales > Beijerinckiaceae > Microvirga > Microvirga sesbaniae. Next base: position 16,256 of record NZ_JAMXFJ010000026.1, read on the forward strand.
GGCCAAACGCGAGGATCGCTGCGAGGCCATCGTGCTGGGCTGCGCCGGCATGGCGGATCTTGCCGCCGACCTTTCAGCACGTCACGGGCTGCCGGTTCTCGACGGCGTCGCGTGCGCCGTCAAGCTTGTAGAAACCCTCGTCGGATTGGGCCTCAAAACATCCAAGTTCGGAGGGTATTCCCCTCCCCTGTCGAAGCCTTATGGCGGCCGGTTCGCCGCCGATGGCTTCTGACGGATCGGCGCAACTCTTTCTCGCCCAATCACTCTGAGGTGTCGCGGACTTCGTCTGTCGTGACGGAGAAGTCTGCCAGGAAGGATGGGCCGAAACTCGTCGAGATTGCCACGTCGGTCGCGTCACGCCCCGTAGCCATCAGGATCCGCCCGATTCTCGGCGTATTGTGACGGGCGTCGAAGGTGTACCAGCGGCCGTCCAGGTAGGCTTCGAACCAAGCACTGAAGTCCATCGGATAATCCACCGGCGGAATACCAATATCGCCCAGGTACCCCGTGCAATACCGCGCCGGGATGTTCATACAGCGGCACAGGGTGATGGCCAGATGAGCAAAGTCCCGACAGACACCAACCTGATCGGTGTGTCCCTGGCAGGCCGTCCGGGTTGCACATGCACCCATATAATCGAATCTGATCCGGCCATGCACATAGTCACAGATCGCCTGAACACGCGCCCATCCGCCCCCGATGCCGCCGAAGAGACGCCAGGCGGTATCCGAGAGGTGGTCGGTTTCGCAGTACCGGCTCCCGAGCAGATAGACCATCACATCGTCTGGGAGGTCCTCGACAGGCTGCTGTACGGCCTCTGGAACGGCTGGATCGTGCAATCCGGAATCGCAGATCAGGAAGTCCGTTGAAAGCTCGAGTCGTCCGGCCGGCGCAAGCAACCGGGTACAGATGTTGCCGAAGGCATCATGATATTGCCTGAACTCGACCAGGGGGTCACACACGAGGTCATCGGGCGTGATGAGATCCGGCTGCCGCGAGGGATGCACATGCAGCATCAGGAGCATTGGAGTCGGTTGCGAGCACTCGAAGGTGATCCGATAGCCTGCGTGAATTTTCATCGCGCGCCTTCCGGATCGGAGAGGCAAGGCTCACTGTCGGGCGCGGTTGTCCTGCCGGCGCGTCGAGCAGCCCTGTCCTCTGAGGCGGTCACGTTCACCTCGACCGTCATCCCGTCGAAATCACCTGGCTCACCCGTCCATGTGCCGGAGAGCGGCACGGCCTGCCGAGGATCGCGGGCCACGGCGATGCGGATGAGGTCGCGATTGCCGATGATGCCGTTGGTCGGGTCGAACTCGACCCAGCCGGCGCCAGGCAGGTAGACCTGGCACCAGGCATGCGTCGAGCCGCCACCGACATGGCCGGATCCGTCCAGGCTCGGGCTGTAGATGTAGCCGGACACGAAGCGGGCCGCGAGCCCGAGCGCGCGCACGGCCTCGATCATCAGGATTGCGAAGTCGCGGCAGCTCCCGCGGTTGAGCATCAGGGTCGTCAGGGGATCCTGGATCCCGGTTTCCGGGCGCCTGTTGTAGGTGAAGCTCTCCTTGATGGCGTGGGTGAGGGTCATCAGGAGTTCACCGGTGCGGGTTGAACGTCCCTGATGCAGAAACTTCTGAACCCAACGATGAATCTGGTGATCTGGGTCGAGATACTGCCGCTCCATGGCCCGCGTCAGATCGGGCATCTCCTCTGCGCTGTAAGCGAAGGGGTAGGTCTGGGCATAGTCCTCCATTTGAAAGTCGGGTGCATTCAAGGGCAGATGATCAAGGCGGATGTTGCTCTCGAACCGCAGTTCGGACGCCTCTTTCGTGAATCGGGCAATGGCGACGCAGTTGCCGAAGACATCATGGATCCATCGCAAAGCACTTGGAGCCGGGTCGATCTCGATCCGGGCTTCCAAAAGCTTCTGATCATAGCTGTCGCGGGGCCGGAACATGATGCGGTGCTCGCCGAACGAGACGGGCTGCATATATCGATACGTTGTTACGTGCCGGACCGCGAGAAGGGTCATCTCATCCGCCACCCAGGAAGGCAACTGGAAGATCCAGAGGCCCTGCCGTTCCAGGCCTCCTGCCGGCGAAGAGTTTAGGATCAAATGAACTGGACGAGAAAGCCCATAGTTTAGGCTTTCTCGCCACCTGCGATATCGCAATCGAGGAGCCGCCCGGGCGACGCTCACCGATGAGTTTTGCTCCTCCAGTATCAGGGATAAATTCCGGCCCTGCGGAGGTCGGTGAGCTCGAGAAGGCGGCTGCCGCGCCCGCCGGCTAGCACATAGGCCATGGCACGGCGTGCGAGCCGGGCAGAGGCAGGGCTCGCGGGCATCGGCATTCCTCCCATCCAAGCATGGCTCTACTGGCCTGCTAAGCTTCTATGCTCACGGGTGAGAGGAGGTTCCTCAGGGGCAAGGGGGAGCATCCGCCAGAGCAGGCTCTCTCAGCCAACCGAGAACGGATTGAGAGGACACCTACCGTCGGCTCTTTTGCCTGAGGATCGAGCCCGTGATGCTGGCAATGAGGCTGCCCGGGAGCATACGCCGGGCGCACCCGAAGTCAGTTTCCCACCGTCCGAGAAGTGTGCCACGCTGCCGCGCCCCAATTGAGCTGCTTGTCACCTCCGGCAAATCAGCTCAGTCTGATCTCAGCTGCCTGTCGACGACAGCTATCGACGAGCCCCGGGAGTTGGCACGGATGGACTGCCCTCCCGGGCTCCTCGTCGGACCTCGGCGCCTACTGCAGGATCTATCCGTGGGCAGGTCAGGAGCCGTCCCTCATTCCCCTACTCCATCCTTGGTGCGACTGGCCTTGGTGCGACTTGCACTTTCTCGGAAGAGTGTGTCGAGCGGCTGCCTTACCTCCGAAGCGCTATGGCCATTCATCCTGCCTCACGGGCAAAGTGTTACCAAAGGGTTGATCCGAAGGGGCAGCGATGGCGAGGGTCGTTTCAACAATCCAGTACCTTGGTGCCGAGGGGCCGCCGTTCGCCGCCAATCTCAACCACCTGCAGACCCGGTCCCTGACGGATCCAGAAGCTCACATCCTTTTGTTGTTGAAGGCCGGTAAGGAGCAGGCCGAAATCGCGGCTGAGGTTGGCGCGGACGAGACTGCTGTGAAAGAGCACATCAAGGCGATCCTGCGTAAAGCCATCGGATCTTCCAGCCAAAGGCCCGATCCGAAGGGAATCACATGCTGCGCGCCGGAAGCATCCCGTCCTGTTGCGGAGCATTGAGTGCACAGCAAACGGTCGGATAAGGAGTCGAGCCCTCCCCTCTGGACAACCCTTAGCAAGCGAGATCCGCCCGTCAGGAGACCTGACTTCATTACTAAAACCGTGCGCAGGTCGCCGTGCGCTCACGCAGGACGGCCTCCTGGTTAAAGCGCTGGCGGTACGCGGCGATAATGTCCGAGATCTTCCCTCGTGCGTTGGGATCACCGGAGTGGAGCACGGTCACGACTTCGGAGGCCTCCCGCTCGATGTGGCCGTTCGCATTGCGCCATTGCCCGGTTGCCTTTACCACCGTCAAGCCATCAGGGAAGCGTGGCGTGATGATCTCATTCAGGAACCGCCGCCATTCGGCCTCACGGACTATTCCTCCCCTCGGGCGGTTGCGGCCAAAGTAGAGCGTGTCGCGAACCATCGACTGATCCCCTGCCTCGCACATCCCTACACTCGAATGGATGGGCAACGAGGACGAGGCACAACCTGCTACTCCCGGCAGAAGCAGAAGCACCATTGCTTGCCAGTAAATGCGGTTAGCTTGCTTCCGGAGACCCATTCACTTGCCGGCCGCCTTGCAGAGGGATGCATTGATCCGCTCCTGCCAGCCTGGGCCATCCTCCTGGAAGAACTCCAGCACATCCTGGTCGATGCGCAGGGTGACGGTCTCCTTCACGCCCGGAATGGAAGGAGCCTTCGGTGGCTCCGCGATCGGCTTCGTGGTCGCCTTCCTGAAGGCCGCCTCCGCGGCCTTCAGTGGAACGCCTGGACGGCGCCCACTCGGTGATCTCGACATCATTGTCCTCCCGGCTAAAGCATCGGATGGATCCCAAAAGTGGACTTGCACTTTTGGGATCCATCCGATGCTTTCTTCTTGAATAAGAGCATCGGTCAGGACGGAAAACCGGATCCACTTTTCCGTCCGATGCTCTAGATCCTGTCTCCTGTGATCTGAAATAGCGACACTTCTCAATGGAGCAACTCGAGGACGGGCATTCCATAGATGCTTGCCAATCTTGAGTCCCGAAACTAGCCTTCCTCCGCTGGGAAAGGGCGGCAAAGGCGGAATGGCATTAAGACACCATTCGAGCCGATGGAGAAGGACGGCAGACGACAATGGCGACAGGTACTGTGAAGTGGTTCAACGAGACCAAAGGTTATGGCTTCATTCAGCCGGACACCGGCGGCAAAGATGTTTTCGTGCACATCAGCGCGGTTGAGCGCGCGGGTCTCAGAGGCCTGAGCGAAGGGCAGAAGATCTCCTACGAGGTCCAGTCCGACCGCAAAACCGGCAAAGAGTCGGCGGTCGATCTGAAGGTTTAGGATGCTTCAAGATATTATGCGGGTCGCCCGCCGTTAGGACCGGCCGCTCCTGTCGGGGAGCGGCCTTTTTGTTGTGCCCCGCCCTGCCGAGTGCCCCTACTCTTGATACCTGATAATTGTTCTTCCGGCCGTGCGCGCATCGTCGTTGAGCTTCTGAAGAGGCTCGTGCTGGTCATGGGCCATGATGGCTACTCTAAGATTGAGGCCCGAGGGACACGGGCGTTCGCTGGTAAGGGTCTTTGGAGGCAGATCGTTGAGACGCCCCCTAGGTCCAACCGTTTGGGGTTCCACATCGTTGATGCGCGCGATCCCTCCGACGCGAACGCAATCGCCTCGAGCAAAGGCTCAGCGTCCCTGCGGCTGCAACGACCTGGCGAGTTCCCGGATCGCGCTGTCCTCAATATTGAGCCCGTCCGGTTCCCGCTCGGCCTTTGGATCCAAGACGGTCTCGAATGCCTCGGGCACGCGCGCCACGTTAACTGGCTGCGGCTGGGGCTCACCAGGAGATTCATTCGCATGTGCAGGCCGATACTGTTGCTGCGCCACGATCCAGAGCGTGATGTGCGGCGCCATCGGGCAGCCTTCCTTATCGGTCACGCAGCCAGCTTGATCGTCTCGAAGTGGTATCGATGCCGCAGGCTCATTTCAGCGCGATGTCGCTTGCCGGGTCGGATAGGAATATCCGTACCCCTGTATGATTTCGAGCACTGCATCAATGCGGGACTGAAGCTCGGCGCTGCCGGAGACCCAGCATGTGAATGCGCCGCTCGCGGCCATGATCGTTTAGACCGATCGCCGTGATGCCCGCACCATCGCCCAGGTGCTGCGCATAGGCTGGTTCAACCCCGTCGACTGAAACACGTTGCGTCTGATCTCCAATTTGCCCAGTCCGGGGTGGAGGTTACGTTGATGTCATTCCTCTATGCGTTCAAGATCCGGTACGGTCCGACAATGGATGGATGAGACCTCAGAGCGCCGAGTCTCTATCGGGGAGCATGACAGCCATGATCAGCCAGCCACAGCCATTCAGACTGCATGTCGCCGACGCTGCCCTCACGGATCTACAGGAGCGCCTGTCACGCACGCGCCTCCCCGACCAGACTCCGGGGGAGTATTGGGCTTACGGTACGGATGTAGGTTACATCAGTACCCTCGTCGACTACTGGCACGATCGCTTCGACTGGCGCACTCAGGAGGCGAGGCTCAATGCCTTTCCGCAGTACAAGGTGCGGCTCCAAGGCATCGATCTGCACTTCCTGCACGTGCCGGGCAAGGGTCCTGATCCCCACCCTCTCCTCCTTTCCCACGGCTGGCCCGGCTCCGTGTTCGAGTTCCTGGAGCTGATCCCTCGGCTAACCGACCCTGAGCAGTTCGGCGGCGATCCGGCCGATGCATTCACGGTGATTGCTCCCTCCCTGCCCGGCTATGGTCTGTCGTTCACGCCCGGTCAGCCGCGGTTCGGGGTTGAGGCCATCGCGGATTGCTTTGCCGCGCTGATGAACGAGGTGCTGGGCTATCAGCGCTTTGGTGCGCAGGGGGGTGACTGGGGCTCGTTCATCACTGCTCGCCTCGGCTACGCCTACCCGGACCGCCTGTCGGGCATTCACCTCAACATGATGCCGATCCGGCGCGACCCGGCGATGGTATCCAATCCCACGCGTGAGGAGAGCCGCTTTCTGGAAGAGCTTCAGCTCTGGCTCAAGGAGGAGACCGGCTACCAGTGGATCCAGGGCACGCGCCCGCAGACGCTGGCCTTTGCCCTGACGGATTCCCCCGCCGGTCTGGCCGCCTGGATCGTGGAGAAGTTCCGGGCGTGGTCTGACTGCGGCGGCGATCTCGAGTCTGTGTTCTCACGCGATCATCTTCTGGCGAACATCAGCTTCTACTGGTTGACCGGCGCAATCGGTTCGTCCTTCTGGCCCTACTATGCGCGCATGCATGGCCCCTGGCCGATTCCGGCAGGAGAGACCGTGACAGTCCCCACCGGCTATTGCGAGTTTCCGCGCGAGATCGTGCGGCCGCCGCGCTCTGTGGCCAAGCGGACATTCACGAACCTTCGGCGCTGGAGCGTGATGGAGGGAGGCGGGCACTTCGCTGCGATGGAGCAGCCAGACGCTCTGGCTCACGAAATTCGCATCCTGTTCCGAACCTTGCGCTGACGCAGGCGACTGATTGGTAGAGACCATCAGCACGGCGACAAGCTCGTGCCGGCTTTGCGGAGTGAGAAGCAGCCTATTCAGAGTATCTAAATAGCATAACAAATACAGGAGTGAAGACGCTGGAGGTCGGCCATCATCCAAGGGCAGGAAAGACCGCCGAAGGCATGACACTCTTGAGACAGACTGCGGCTCCGATACTATCGTGGTTGAGCCGCTTTGACCCTCCGGTCCCGAGGAGGCCTGCCGTGACCCGCATCACTGATCTCAAGACCTTCGACCTGCGCTTCCCCACCTCTCAGCATCTCGACGGCTCGGATGCGATGAACCCGGATCCGGACTATTCCGCTGCCTATGTGGTGCTCACGACCGACCACCCGGACTTGGCAGGTCACGGACTTACCTTCACGATCGGGCGCGGCAACGACATCTGCTGTGCCGCCATCGAGGCCATGCGCCACCTCGTGGTAGGGCTCGATTTCGAGTGGGTCAAGGACGACCCCGGCCGGTTCTGGCGCCATGTCACCGGCGACAGCCAGCTGCGCTGGATCGGGCCGGACAAAGGCGCCATCCACCTTGCTACGGGCGCCGTGGTCAATGCCGTCTGGGACCTCTGGGCGAAAGAAGCCGGCAAGCCGGTCTGGGAGCTGGTCGCCGACATGAGCCCTGAGGAGCTCGTCCGAGTGATCGACTTTCGCTATCTCACCGATGCGGTCAGACCCGAGGAAGCGCTGGAGATCTTCCAACGGGCCGCTGTCGGCAAGGCCGAGCGAAAGGTAATCCTGCAACGGGAGGGTTATGCCTGCTACACCACATCGGCCGGCTGGCTCGGCTACAGCGACGAGAAGCTCTCCCGGCTGGCGTCCGAGGCGGTTGCGGCAGGGTTCCGCCACATCAAGATGAAGGTGGGCCGGGATCTTGAGGACGACATCCGCCGCCTGCGCATCTGCCGTGAAGCCATTGGTCCCGACGTGAAGATCATGATCGATGCCAATCAGGTGTGGGAGGTCGAACAGGCTATCGACTGGATTCGGAAACTGCAATTCGCCGAGCCCTACTTCATCGAGGAGCCGACCAGTCCGGACGATGTGGAAGGCCACCGCAAGATCCGCGAGGCCGTTGCGCCCGTGATGGTTGCAACCGGCGAGATGTGCCAGAACCGCATCCTGTTCAAACAGTTCATCACGCGCAGTGCCATCGACATCGTGCAGATCGATGCCTGCCGGATTGGCGGTTTGAACGAGGTGCTGGCAGTTCTGCTCATGGCCGCGAAGTTCGACCTTCCGGTCTGGCCGCATGCCGGGGGGGTTGGCCTGTGCGAGTATGTCCAGCACCTCTCGATGATCGATTATCTGTGCGTATCCGGCACCAAGGACGGGCGGGTGATCGAGTATGTGGACCATCTGCACGAGCACTTCGTCGATCCCTGCGTGATCCGGGATGCGGCTTACATGCCGCCTCAGCGACCGGGCTTTTCCATCGAGATGAAACAGTTTTCAATTCGGCAGCATCTCTTCCATGGATCTGCTGCTGAGTAGCAAAGTGCCTGGTCAGTAATCTGAATTCCGAAGCATGCTTGGGCTTGGACCCCAAGAGCCGATTGCATGGTGTAATCTAAGCCTTAGGCCGCATTCAGTCGGTTCACAGCCCCTTCAGAGCTACATAATTGCAGGCAAGCTGACTGGTGCGACGTTGGTTGCATGCGGCTGGCTCTTGGCCCAACATCCTCGACATTCAATCCTTCGGAGGAAAAAGATATGCGAGAACCCGGCGCAATCACAGTTGCCTTAGGCCGGACCGATCTCTCGGTTTCGAAGCTCTGTTTCGGTACCTCAGCGCTTGGAGACATGCCGGATACCTATGGCTATGGGGTTGATGAACACAGGGCCAAGGAGACCATCCGGGCGATCTTCGCCGGGCCAGTGAACTTCCTCGACACCTCTCGGAACTACGGACTCGGCCGCAGCGAAGAAAGGATCGGCGCCGTGATCCGCGAGCGGGGTGGACTTCCCGCCGGGTTCGTTGTGTCGACCAAGCTTGATCGGGATCCGGATACGGGCCGGTTCGATGCGGCTCAGGCGCGCCGCTCTCTTGAGGAGAGCCTCGCAGCTCTAGGCCTGGATCAGGTCCACCTGCTGCACCTTCACGATCCTGAACATGCAGCTTCTTTGGACGAGATTACGAGTCCCAATGGTGCTCTAAGCGAGTTGTTCAAGATGCGGGATGAAGGGCTAGCGACGGCGGTCGGCTTGGCGGCGGGCCGTGTCGACGTGATGATGCCGCTCCTGCGCGACTGGGACTTCAACGCGCTCATCACCCACAATCGCTACACTCTCGTCAATCGAAACGCGGAGCCGATGATCGACTTTGCGAATGCCAAAGGGATCGCAGTTCTGAACGCGGCACCCTACGGCAGCGGAGTTCTCGCCAAAGGCTCGGACCAGTATGCCCGCTACGCCTATCAGGACGCGACCGGCGATCGTCTCGCGCCCATCCACCGCCTCGAAGCGGCCAGTCGCCAGCACAATATCCCGCTTGGCGCTCTCGCGCTGCAATTCTCCATGAAAGACCCACGAATTACCTCGACGATCTGCGGGGTCAGTCGGCCGGAGCGTGTCGCGCAGACCCTCGAATGGGCAGAATGGCCCATTCCGGAACACGTCTGGAGTGAGTTGTCGTCGGTGCCGGTCACGACGGAAGACCCGGAAGCGACCCGTCACTACAAGCTTGGGTGATCCGCCCGGTTGCAGCAACTTGGGAAGGTTACAGCAGGCTGGTCCGAACGAGCCACTCAGGCAACAAGACCGGAGAGCTGATTGACGACACGCATTTCGCCTGGCGCTCTATTACTACAGCCGGGATTTACGTCGGCGGCGGGTGCGTTTGCGCCAGTGACATTCTCGTGCCCGCTGCTGGTGGCGCCGACGCCACAGCGACCAGTGCTCGACGGCCTCAAGCGAAGGCGGCCTCTCGCACACCAGGTGCCAGAGCAGCCGTCGCACCTCCGGTACGGTGAACGGCAGCAACCCCGCGGCCTGCCCGACGGGGGGCTCTCCCCCCGATGGCGTGCCGGCGCACGATGGTCAGATAGGCATGCGCCAGCATGGATAAGGTGATGTGCCGATGCCAGCCCGTCCACGAGCGCACCTCGTACTCATCCAACCCGGTCTCGCCCTTGGCCTCCTCAAAGCAGCTCTCAATCCGCCAGCGCTGGCCGGCCACTCGCACCAACTCGGCCAGTGACGTCTCCTCGGGCGAACGGGTGAGATAGAACGTGAACTGATGCGGTCGGCCCTTCTTGCGCCGGATCAGCAGGCCAGTCTTCCAGCCCGGCACCGGCGGCGTGCGGTAGGGCAGATAGGCCCAGTCATACAGCCGCGGCCCCTTGGCCCCGTCGCCGGCACTCAGGCGTTTCCACCCTCGAGCTGGCACATCCTCGAGCCAATCCTCGACAGGCTTGAACCCGAGCCGCTGAGCCGAGGTCACCGCCAGCACGTAGCCGCGCCTGTGCGCCTCGATCAGCCGTCGCGTCTGATGGTCGGCGCCGTACACGCAGTCGCCCACCACCCACCGGCACGGCACGCCGGCCTCGAACGCGCGCTTGAGCATCGCCTGTCCGAGCTTCGGCTTGGTGGTGAAGCTCATACTCTCTGGAACGCCTGCTTCCGCACGGCGTGCGGCATCGAAGGCCCAGGTCTCGGGCAGGTACAGCGCCCGGTCGATCAGCGCATGCCCATGCCGGCTGGCATAGGCGAGAAACACCCCGATCTGGCAGTTCTCGATGCGGCCAGCAGTGCCGGAGTACTGGCGTTTGACGCCGGCCGACTTGTCACCCTTCTTCACAAAGCCGGTCTCGTCGAGCACGAGCACAGCGTCGGGATCGCCCAGGTGCTCGACCACATAGGCCTGCAGGTCGTCACGCACCGCATTGGCATCCCAGTGCATGCGGGCGAGGAAATCCTGCACGCCATCTGGCGTCATGTCGCCGGCGGCTTCCGCCAAATGCCAGCCGTTCTTGCGCTCCAGCGGCGAGAGCAGGCCTTGCAGATAGGCTCTGGCCCGTCGGCGCGGCTCGATGCGGCCAAACCGGGGAGCAATGCGCGAGCAGAGTTCGTCCAACTGATCGGCCCAGCGGTGGGCCTCGCTTGCGTGCGTCATGGCGTGACACCTCCGTGTCTAAGACAACGCACAAACCCGGCTGTAGTACTATAGCATCGTGCGGTGGTCCAGATCTGGTCGACGTCGGGTGCATTGTCGATAGCTGCAAGCGATGCGACGATTGCAGCGAAGGATTGGAAAACTACTGCAACCACATGGTCGGCACCTATAACGGCCCCACGCCTGATGCACCCGGTCACACGCTGGGAGGCTACTCGCAGCAGATCGTGGTGCACGAACGCTACGTGCTGCGCATCAGTCACTCCGCGGAGCAATTAGCTGCCGTCGCGCCGCTTCTGTGCGCCGGGATCACCGCCTACTCACCCCTGAGGCACTGGAACGTGGGTTCCGGCCACAAGGTGGGCGTGGTCGGCATCGGCGGCCTGGGTCATATGGACATCAAGCTCGCGCACGCAATGGGCGCGCATGAGGTCGTTATCTCCCGCAATGCCGAAGAGATGGCAGCTATAACCTACGACGGGACACCCCTGTCGATCAGGTTCGCCGCCAGTGACATGCACTGTTAACGTCGGCAATGGCTTAAAGAGTAACGAACACAAAGTGAAATGAACGTCGGCTCACCGCCTAATGAACTGATTAAAAGCGCTTCTTCCGAGATGCACCGCTAACAGCCCTTTCACGACAGTGTTGTCACCCGGAGTTTCCTCACAGGCCGGCTGCTAATGTGATTGAATCCGCGACCTGCTCATAGCGATCCGATAATGTGGCAGTCGCGACGCGCAAGTAGCGTGTTGGCAGGATGGCGAACTTTGCACCGGGATGGACCGCAATTCCGTGGGCGGCGAGTGTCACCATGGCGAATGGCTCCGAGGCCACGGGAACCCAGGCGCACAGCCCCGATCCATGCGTGGCGGGAACTCCTCTGAATTGCAAAGCGCTGACCAAATTGTCGCGCCGGTTTTGGTAAACCGCTCGAGCTTGATCAACCAAAGCCTGCGTCCCCGGATCACGCAATAGCCAAGCGGTGGCTGCTTGAAGAATGCGGCTCGTCCACCCAGCACTGAAGCTTCGATAGGATTGGATTTGGTCGACAATGGCTCGAGTGCTCGAGAGGACGGCAAGCCGCAAGTCAGGCCCATGGGTCTTCGAGAACGATAGAATATGGATGACCCGGCTGGGAAAGTGTTCACCGAGGGAATGACGCGCCGCCGCCGAAATGTCCCCGGTTCCATCGTCTTCGACAATCAGCGTGTCGCTGTCCCGCAGCACCTCGGCGAGAGCTTCAAGGCGCTTTCGACTGACGCTCTGGCCAGTGACGGAATGGAGTCGCGGCTGGAAAATGAAGGCAACGGGTTTGGACTTCAGCGCCGCCGCGAGCGCCGGCGGCAATGGTCCTTCGCTGTCGCACTGAACTGGAATGATACGTACGCCTCGGTCCTCCAGAATATCGAGGAGACGCATGCCGGTCGGGTCCTCGATTGCGACCGAAGCACCCGGCGGCAACAGAGCATGAACCAGCGTATAGACTGCATTGTAGCCGCCGTTTGTGGCCAAGAACGCTTCCGGCTCGTAAGGCCAGATCTTTCTGACCTCATGCTCCAGCTCCGGTACGATGCGGTTGCGCTCATAGCTATTGAGGTTCTCTGCCGAGGCGCCATAGGCCATGGCTTCGGCGAGCGGCGGCAGCAGGCGAGGGTCAGGCACGGCTGCAGTCAAGTTCAGAATGCCCTCGCCATAATTGCCGGAGCTTCCCAGGCGATGCGGTTTAGCGATGAAACGGTCACCGCTGATCCAGGTGCCGGTTCGACCCCGCCCGCTGATGATTTTTTGACGGCGCAGCTCGCTCCAAGCCTCCGAAATAGTCGCAGGGCTCACTCCCAGGACAAATGCGAGATCACGAATTGGGGGCAACTTTGTACCGACAGGAAGTGCTCCGGCGCGGATCAGAGCTCTGGTTTCAAGCGCAATTCCGCGAATGGTCCTGTCCGTGAGATTCTTCGCGAACCACTGAGCGTCTCTGTTATCAGTCATGCTGCGCCAAACTTTTAATGTTCAATAACATAAAACCGTTTGATCAGAAGAATATGAACATTTTAGATAATTGGAAAGACAAGTTTGTTGTAGGTGAATGTTGATGCCGCTGACCCTTCGTCTCGCCCTCCGTGATTGGGACTACATGACCCCTCTCGTGCTGGGCGACGTCCGATCGCCACGCCTCGATGTAAGGGTTGATCGCGTTGGGACTCTTATCTCGAACGTTGCGCTCGACCCTGCGTACGAAGCTGCCGAGATGTCCTTCAGCCGCTACTCGCAACTCCGGCACGATGGCGATGACAGTGTTGTCGGCATGCCAAACTTCATCATGCGCGGCTTCCGCCATCGGTGCATCATCACGACAAAGGGTAGCTCCATCCGCAGGCTCTTGGATCTTGCTGGCAAGAAGATCGGGGTGACCGGCTGGCGGGATTCCGGCAATACTTGGACCCGCGCCGCTATCCGCCGCGAAGGCGTCGGGATTGAGGATGCCGTGTGGTATGCGGGGCGATTGACGGAAGCTCATCCTATCACGGACCGCCTTGACGGCTTCGGTCGCCCAGGTCGCATTGAGGCCGCTCCTGGCGAACGGCCTATGGTCGAGCTTTTGAAGGATGGTGGCCTCGACGCTGTCCTCACGCCCTTCATGCCGCCGGGGTTCTTCGATGAGGACTCTCCCTTCCGCCAAGTGCTTGACGATTTCAGAGCAACCGAGGTCTCGTACTTCCGTGATGTTGGCTACGTGCCCGGAATGCATCTGATCGGCTTTAAGGCCGAGTTCGTGCACGAACATCCCTGGGTCATGGACGAGCTCAACGAGCTCATTGATGCCTCCCAGCGCATGTGGCTGCAGAAGCGCGAGAAATATGCGGACACGACACCCTGGATGATCGACGAACTTCGTCGCTGCGCCACCGATTTGCCCCCCTCCTGGAATATCAGTGGACTTGAGGCGAACGAGAAAATGATCGGCGACTTCGCGACTGAGCTCTACGAGCAGAAAATTCTGCAGCGCCTGCTGACGCCTGCGGAACTCTTCCCCTGGCATGCAAAGAACGGCCTTTCATAAGCCCTACCCGAACCTTGGGGCGTTTTCCTAGAACGATAAGAGGGAACAGGATATGCATTCAAAATTGATCGCTTCCGCTACTATCGCTGCCGTGATGTTTGCAGGCCCAGTCCTCGCCCAAGAGGCTGCCATTCCCAAGCAAACTGTCAATGAACAGCTACGGGCGCGTCTACCGGAAAGCATTCGTGCTGAAGGCAAGATGATCTCGGTCAACAATGGCTCATTTCCTCCTTACGAAATCGTAACGGGCACCGAGATGACGGGCGCGAGCGACGATTTGACAGAAGCCATCGGCCAGGTTCTCGGTATTAAGATCGAGCATGCCACGGTCGGTGGGCTCCCAGCTCTGCTCGCCGGCGTCAATTCCGGACGCTATCAGTTCGCATTCGGTCCCGTCGGCGACTTCAAGAGCCGCGAGGAGGCCAACGACTTCGTCGACTGGGTTCAGGAGTTCGTCGTCTTCTCCGTTCAAAAGGGTAATCCGAAGAACATCACCTCGCTGGACACTGCATGCGGCAATCGGATTGCTGTCATGGCCGGTGGCTCGGCCGAACGCGTGATCCAATCCCAGGCGGAGAAGTGCAAGGCCGATGGTAAGGAAGCGATTACGGTACAATCCTATACCGACCAGCCGAGCTCAATCTTGGCTGTCCGCTCGAAGCGCGCTGATGCCTTCTTCTCCTCCCAAGCGCCTCTCACCTACTTCGTCTCTCAGGCGAATGGTCAGCTCGAATTGACAGGTGTAGGCCAGAAGAATGGCTTCGAAGATCTCTATCAAGGTGCCGTCGTGCCAAAGGGCTCTCCGCTCGGTCCCCTGCTCCTCGATACAATTAAAGTGTTGATGGACAACGGGACCTATGCGGCGATCATGAAAAAATGGGGCCTTGAGAACAACATGCTCAAGGAGCCCGGCATCAATCTCGGTGGGGTTCTTCCGAAATGAGCCGGATTTATTTAACGAGCGCATCACCGGAAGGCGACGCGCCCTTCCGGGACGTGGCGACGGCACACTCGCCCTTCCGCACAGGGCGCCTGATCCTCTGGATCGTCATCCTCATCGTTGCCGTGGATTTCGCGTGGATCGTCGCGCATAACGAGAACTTCGGCTGGCCCGTTGTCGCCGCCTATTTTTTCGATCCGACGGTGATCAGCGGCCTCTATGTAAGCCTTGGATTGACCGTCGTCGCCATGGCGCTCGGCACAATACTCGGGCTAGGCCTTGCCATCGCGCGTATGTCCAAGGATGGCCTGGCGAACACGTTCGCGGCACTATTCATCTGGTTCTTCCGCGGCACGCCGCTCCTCGTGCAGCTGATCTTCTGGTACAATCTCTCGACCCTGTTCCCGCAGCTCTCAATCTCGGTTCCCTTCGGTCCGACCCTCGCAAGCTGGGACACAAATTCGGTGATCACGCCTATGACGGCCGCGATCGTCGGATTGGCGCTCAACGAGGCGGCCTACATGGCGGAGATCATACGGGGAGGTCTTCTGTCGGTTGATCGCGGTCAGACCGAGACGGCCGAGGCGTTTGGCATGACGAGGGCGCGAGCCCTTTGGCGCATCATCATTCCGCAGGCCATGCGTTCGATCGTGCCGCCGACCGGCAACCAGCTCATCAGCATGATCAAGGCGACCTCCCTGGTGAGCGTGATCGCGATGGCCGATCTGCTCTACTCTGTGCAATCCATCTACAACCGCACCTTCGAGATCATCCCGATGCTTCTCGTGGCCGTCATCTGGTATCTCCTCATCACCTCGATCCTCAATGTCGGACAGAGCTACATCGAGGCCTATTACGGCCGGAGCGACCGCCGAACAAGAGCCGCCGAGAAGCCGGCTCTCGCCGGCGCCGCCGTTCAGGAGGCAACCCATTGACTGCGCTCCAGACCGTGAATCCTCTCGTCCAGGTCCGTGACGTTCACAAGTCATTCGACCAGCTCGAAGTGCTGAGGGGCATCGATCTCGATATCGCCCCGGGCGAGGTTGTCGTGATCCTCGGCCCGTCGGGCTCCGGGAAATCGACGCTCCTGCGCTGCATCAACCACCTGGAATCCATCAACAAGGGCTTCATCGCGGTGGATGGCGAGCAGATCGGCTACCGGCTCCGCAAGAATCGTTTGGAAAAGCTCTCAGCAAACGGTATCGCTCGCCAGCGCCGCAAGATTGGCATGGTATTCCAGCAGTTCAATCTCTACCCGCATATGACGGTGCTGCAGAACATCATCGAGGCGCCCGTGGGCGTCCACGGCGAAAGCCGTCAGGAGGCCACCCGGAACGCCCTGACGCTCCTGGAGCGGGTCGGCCTGTCGGAGAAGGCCGGCAGTTATCCCCGCCAGCTGTCGGGCGGCCAGCAGCAGCGCGTCGCGATTGCCCGCGCTCTGGCGATCAAGCCGAAACTGATGCTGTTCGACGAGCCGACATCGGCGCTCGATCCCGAATTGGTGGGCGAAGTGCTGGCGGCCATGCGCGATCTCGCCAAGCAGGGTCTGACCATGATCGTCGTCACGCATGAGATCAGCTTTGCGCGCGAGGCGGCCGACCGGGTGGTGTTCATGGACGGTGGCAAGGTCGTCGAGATGGGCCGCCCTGAAGATGTGATCGGCAACCCACAGCATCCCCGCACGAAGTCCTTCCTGTCCCGCTTTCTGTAAGCGCTGGCAGGCCGCCTTTCCTCGAAGCCATTCATTTACCGCATCGCGATCAAATCATGCTTAACGACAACGTTTTCGCCAGAGTCTCCGATTTCGAAGCCATGGAAGCGGAGCTCACCGGCATCCGCCGTCATCTCCACGCCAATCCGGAACTCTCCTACGAGGAGGTGGAAACGGCGCGTTTCGTCGCCGAGAAGCTGGAGAGCTGGGGCTACGAGGTCACTCGCAACGTCGGTGGCCACGGCGTTGTCGCGCGTCTCAGCGCCGGCACTGGGAAGAAGGGGATTGCTATCCGTGCCGACATGGATGCGCTTCCCATCGCGGAAGAGACCGGCTTGACCTATGCCAGTCGAGGCCCCGGCAAGATGCATGCCTGTGGTCATGACGGACACACGACAGTGCTGCTGGGCGCGGCCGAGTATCTTGCCCGCACCCGCCGCTTTGACGGGACCGTCACCCTGATCTTCCAGCCGGCTGAGGAGGGCGGCAAGCCCAGCGGCGCTCAGGCCATGATCGCCGACGGTCTGTTTCAACGCTTTCCGTTCGACGCGATCTTCGGCCTGCACAACCATCCCGGCGCGCCGGAAGGCAACATCCTTCTGCGCTCCGGTCCGATGATGGCCTCGGCCGATACCGTCCACATCACCATCAGGGGTGTTGGCGGCCATGCCTCGCGCCCCCATCTGACCGTTGATCCCGTGGTGATCGCCTGCAATCTCGTCGTCTCGCTTCAGACCATCGTGTCGCGCAATGTCGATCCGACCCAGACTGCCGTCGTGACCGTCGGGACAATTCATGCGGGCAGCGCGGTCAACGTGATCCCGGAATCCTCGAAGCTCGCGCTCAGCGTGCGCTCCTTCGATCCAAAGGTTCGCGATCTGCTGCAGGCGCGGATCGTGACGCTCACGAAATCTGTCGTCGAGGGCCACGGCGCCACCGTTGAGATCGATTACCAGCGCGGATATCCGGTCGTCGTCAATTCCGAGGCGGAGACGGCCTTCGCGCGCGAGGTCGCTGAGGAACTGATCGGACCGGAACGGGTCTCGACCTGCCACCTCATTCCGGGAAGCGAGGATTTCGCCTTTTTCCTCGAACGTAAGCCTGGAAGCTTCCTGCGCCTCGGCAACGGGCTCGATTCCGCAATTCTGCATAGCTCAAAATACGACTTCGCTGACGGGAGCTTGACCACCGGAGCCGCGCTTTGGGCTCGCCTAGTAGAGCGCTATCTCGCCTCATAGTCTTCTCGGCAAATTTTGCTTCTGCCACGAGCCTATGATCTGTGCCGGTTCCGTCAACGATGTGTCGCGCGGCGTCAGCGGCGGTAGGACGTCCGGTCATTGGCACCAATCCTCGATAATCCGGCCATAGGCCTCGACGGCTTGGTCGATGCGCGAGGTGAAGTAGGTCGCCGCCTGCGGCATGGGCATCGCTCCAAGGAGCGGCGCCATGATCTCGAAGACCCGCTGGATTCACGGGTCGCTGGGATCGGTCCAGACGGCAGGCACGTCGATGATCGGCGAGATCACCATCTCATCGCCCAGAAAGGTCCCCACCATTTCGCGCACAGCGGCATGCGCTTGACCCGGCAGGGTGAGAGTATTGTGGCTCACCTCGGCGCGGTCGGGAGCCGAGTTGGTGTTCAATCCGCCGTGGAAGGTACCAATGTTCAACGTCGGCCCGCCCAACACCTTGTGTCGCTGCACGTTGAAGTCAAAGTCCGTCAGCCTCGCGACCGCGTGCGCTGCTTTGATGACGGCGTTGTCGCCCTTCTCTGGCATCGAGCCGTGAGCGGTCACGCCCCGTGCAACGGCTCGATGCCACAAGGCTCCCTTATGACCGATGAGCGGGGCGTTGGATGTTGGCTCGGCGACGATCAGGGCTTGTCACGCAAACTGAAGTTGGATGAGTTGAGGCAAACTTTGCCGCCTGAGGGGCTCAACCGGCAACGCAGGCTGCAGCGTTCCACGCCGCCATGGCGTCGAGGCGGTGAAAATGGATCGCAAGAGCAGAGCGGCGGGAGCCGTGTGGAACGAACAGATTGCGAGCAGCCGAGAAGACGCTGGCGAACCGCTGCAGGCCTCCGGTTGATCGAAAGCCCTGCATTACCCGCTCTCGCCGGCGCAACGGCAGATGTGAATTCTCCGCCTGATTGTTAAGTCCCTTGTGCGAGCGGTGTTCTACCGACGGCATGACCTGACGATGGGCGGCAGCGTAAGAGCCGAGCTTGTCGGTGATCAGCCGCCTGGGCGCATGTCGCTGCCTCTTCAACAGGCGTCTCAACAAGCGCTTGGCGGCCTTGGTATCGCGCCGGCTCTGGACGATCTCGTCGAGCATATAACCGACTTGGTCGACTGCCCGCCACAGCCAGTGCTTCTGACCTGCTATGGTGATCACAACTTCATCAAGATGCCAGATATCGTGACGGCTCGGCGTCCTGCGCTTGAGGCGGCGGGAATAAACTGGGCCGAACTTCAGGGCCCACGTGCCGACCGTCTCGTAGGAGACGACAATGCCGCGCTCGAGGAGCTTCTCCTCCGCCAGCCGTAAGCTCAGGAGAAACCGGAAGTACAGCCAAACGGCATGGGCGATGATCTGAGGTGCGAACCGGTGGCGCTTGTAACTGACGGGATTGGGCATGCGCCACTCTTAAGCTACAAGCCTCTGATCAAGAGTTACCGTGACATCGCCGCGGAGCCGACGGCTTTCTTAGGGATGGTCGAACGAGAACTCAGACCAGGGATCAGCGCCAAACCCGCACACGCACCCGTGGTGCCGATCACGTGGCGGACATGCGCCAAACCCGCGGGCGGGGTGCGGATGATCCGGCCTCTGTGCGAGACGACAAGGGTGGCCGCGTCGCTCGGGACAAGCGGATTGAGCCGGGAGACGACCGTCGCGTAATTGGTCAGTAAGAACCGGGAACTCAGGATCGGCTGCGGGGTGATTTAGCCCCGCGGCGCCTTGGAGAACCAAAGGCATATGCGGAACGGGTTGGTCTCCTAGAGGGTCCCCATCATGAACTCCAGGGTGGAGTGGACAGCCGAGGTCGCGGCAAAGGCATAGAAGAGATAAAAGCCGTTGAACCGCACCCCTGTGCGTGCGGCCAGGCTGTCAAAGCCAGGTGGGCTTGCTTCCGGGGAGCAGAGAGATTGTTCAAATGCCCAGTGCTCGGAGTCAATGAATCGGGGAACTGGGTGATCCTCCGGGACGGCACAGACGATTTCAGGAAGACATTTGTTCCTGAACAAGTTGTAGGCACAAATTTCACCGTGACGTGCTGGCTCGGGTTGCTGAACGAAGCTCATGCAATATCCTCCCAAGGCTAACACCATCTTGCTCTTGGTTCATGGCGCTCTGATGAAACTAGTACCGCATTCAGTGACAGGTTCGCACCTCACCTTACGGATAGCTTGACCATACTCAAAGCTGAGGTTGCACCGTCCTGGCGGCGCGGTTAAACGGCACTATCAAATGACCTGGACCGCTCGATGGACTCTCTCGCGGATCTCGTTGGGTTGTCCGGGAATTCGCCTGTTCGCGGCCTCTGGGGATGGCTGCACCTCTTGGCCCGTCTGTGTCAAGTGATGCCTTCTGGCTGCCTCTTGGCCTCGGCCATTCGAAAAACCGGGACTTTACGTTGAATGATGAGGGCTGCTGGATCGGGCGAGACACTCTCTGGACAAACCAGACAAACAGCTAGTTCTCAAGGATCACTGGCTCCTACCGACAGCGATTGCGACAAATTGCAGCGCCAGCATCAGTCACATTTGCACTCTTCATGAATAAAGCTAAGGAAAATAGATCTATCCCGTGCGGTTTGACGAAGCCGGCAAAACCAGCGCTGATCGGCCGGACGGCAAGAACAATCAAGAACAAGGACGTACTGGGCTATGCCTGCTGTCACTTCCGTTAACATTAGTGGCGACAACTCTATCGATGGCCTCCTCGGCGAGTTGAAATGGGCCGCCAACAGCTTCACCTACAGCTTCCCGACAGCCAGCTCCTATTACGGCACCGGTTATGGCGACGGAGAGACTTCCACAAACTTCGGCGCCCTCAACACCATGCAGCAGTCGACCGTACGTGCTGCACTCTCGATGTACGCGTCGGTCGCGAACCTCACCTTCACACAGATCAGCGAGACCTCAACCCGGCACGCCGATCTGCGGTTTGCCATGTCCGATTTGCCCAATACGGCCTGGGGCTACTTCCCGGCCACGTCGGGCGAGGGCGGTGACGCTTGGTTTAACAAGTCCAGTGGCTCGTATAGCAATCCCATGAAGGGCAATTACGCTTACCTGACCTTCCTGCACGAGATTGGGCATACGCTCGGCTTGGAGCACCCTCATGAAAGCGGTATGCCGGTGGACCTAGACTCCATCGAGTATACGGTCATGAGCTATGCCTCCTTCATCGGAGCATCGACCGGCACCGGCTACGTCAACGAGACCTGGGGTTTTGCTCAGTCGCTGATGATGTATGACATCTCCGCCGTGCAGCAGCTCTACGGTGCCAACTACACCACCAACAGTGCGGCCACGGTCTATTCCTGGAGTGCGACGACCGGCGAGATGTTCATCGACGGTATCGGCCAGGGGCCCCCTGGGGGCAACCGGATCTTGCTAACCGTCTGGGATGGTGGCGGCACCGATACGTATGATTTCTCGAGCTATAGTGCCAACCTTAAGGTCGATCTGCGTCCGGGGAACTGGACGACCACCTCTACGACCCAGCTGGCCGGGCTGCGCTATGACGGTTCGAAGCTCGCGGCTGGCAGCATCGCCAATGCCTTGCTCTATCAGGGCGATACCCGCTCGCTGATTGAGAATGCCGTTGGCGGCTCAGGCTCGGACACGATCATCGGCAACCAAGCGGCGAACGCGCTCAGCGGCAATGCCGGAGGCGACACGCTCACTGGCGGTCAGGGGAATGACCTGCTGGACGGAGGGAGCGGCACGGACACCGCTGTATTCACCGGAGATCGTTCCGACTACGCCATCAGCTGGCATTCCGACGGTTCAATTGAGATCACAGACCTTCGCTCCGGAGCACCGGACGGCAATGACCTTGTCTCGAATATTGAATGGTACCGTTTCGCGGACAGGTTATATGAACTGGCGGAGTTTGCGCCGTCATCAGGTGATCAAACGCTCACTGCAATCGATCAAACACCCGTAGACACGCCGAGCAGTCCCGTCGTCCCTGACCCATTGGTCTCTGATCCGGAGGTAACACTTACCCGCAGGGCAGATCCCATCCCGGTCAACCTGACCCTATCCGGTACCAGCAGCAACGATAAGCTCGTCGGAGGTGTTGGCGATGACACCCTTTATGGTGGAGCTGGCAGTGATGTTCTGATCGGTGGCGCCGGCCGCGACTATCTCAATGGCGGCAATGGCATCGACTCCGCCAGCTATGCCAATGCCTCTGCGGCTGTCGTAGCCAATCTGACATCACCTGCGGCTAACCAAGGAGAGGCCGAAGGCGACCGCTTCTCCAGTGTTGAGGGCCTCATCGGCAGCGCTTATGCAGACAATCTGGTCGGCAATAGCGTGGCCAACACCATCAAAGGTGGGACAGGCAACGACGGGCTCTCTGGCCAAGGCGGTAGCGATGTTCTTTCCGGTGGGAGCGGGGACGATATTCTGATCGGCGGCTCTGGCAGGGATGTGCTGTATGGCGGCAGCGGGGCGGACACGTTTGTATTCACCTCAACCGGTCAATCCCGCGGGTCTTCCATCGACACGATCAAGGACTTCATTCGCAGAAGCGACCATATTGATCTGCGCAGCATTGATGCCAACGCCAAGGTCGCCGGCAATCAGGCCTTCAGCTTCATCGGCAGATCGGAGTTTACTGGAAAATCCGGTCAACTAAAGTTCGTCAACGGTGTCGTGTCAGGTGACGTGAATGGCGATAAGGTTGCTGACTTCCAGATCAAAGTGACAAACCTCACGAGCTTAAGCAAAGGCGATTTCTACCTCTGACCGGTGTGGCTCAGGCGCATGCATGACGAAGGCAATTCACCTTTCCAAAAGGCCAGCACAAGGCTGATTTAAATCAGGAAGCGAAACTTTGGGCAGCAACTCGCCGTCCTTAATCCGCTCAAAGCCTGCCAAGGCATGTAGAAGGCTCAAGTCGAGGAGGCCAGCGAGGACCATGGCTGAACCGGGACCATCATAGCGACAAGCGCCTTTTTTGACTATGCCGGAACTAGTGCTAAGGCATGAGCACTTGGCGGAATTGCTCGCGGCAAGACCGAGAGGCTGACGGAAGCAGGACCTTACCCCAGAGGCGATACGAGACTACTACCTTTGCTCACGAGTGGCCGGTTGCGGATCAATCCTTCCCTAAGGTCAAATACCGCGCAGGGACAGGGTTCCACCATTTTCTGGAGGCATCATCTGGGAGGGACGAGGCCAATGCGAACCGGGTATGTGCCAACTGTCGTTGTCGCGTTAGTGCTCGGGTGGACCGCGCCGGATCCAACTCAGCCTGACCTTGGTCTTTCTGCACTGGCTCGGATCAAGACCGACGCTCACAAGAGGGTGGTTAAGCATTCTCGAACTGTACCGAAAGCAGCGGTACAAAAACGGATGGCAAGCCGAGTTATCAGCAAGCCTTCCGCTCCATCCCTGAGGGTAGCCTCGGCAGGCCAGCAACCTCCATCGTCCCCCTCTCCCTTGGACCTGCCCGTACCGCCAAGCCCATCTAACATGGCGCCCTCGCCCCCTGAACCCCAAGTTCCGACCCCCGACGATCAGATGGAAAAGCTCAGGGTCGGTCTTGAGAAACTTGCACGATCATACCCGCCTCCAGAGGCCCATAGAGAGAGGCTCAGATTGGGTTTGGAACGACTTGCCAAGGCCATGAATGACGGCGGAAGCTAAAACTGCTTCGATGCCGCCTGCCAGGAGCAACTGCGCCATCCTTGAGCAGAACCCGGGCATGTCAAGCGGCCCAATTACAGCAGCGTAGGGTAGCATCAGTCCGCTTGGCAGGCGCACTGTGCTGCAGCCAGAAAAATGAGGCGTTGAGATCCTCTTGGCGTAACCACTGTTCTCGATCGCAGTGTCCCACCCGCTAGGTGCGCTGTTAACCTGTGCAGTACGCTCTCCCTGCGCGGATCGTGCTCGATGGTAGTCAACTCGATCACGAGGCAATCCCGTCCTGTGATAGGAAAATTTGGAACCGGCCTGGTCGAGACGCTTCTGCAAGCTCCTCATCCTTCCCTGTCCTCAAAGTGATGTAGAAGGTTGTCCCCTGTCATGCTATCGAGTCCGCCCAGATCTTACCGCCATGGGCCTCGATGATGGTCCGGCCGATGGAGAGGCCTATCCCCACGCCGGTTCGCTTTGTGGTCGTAAATGGGGTGAACAATCTCTCCAGAGTATCTGGGGCAATGTCAGTGTCCTTGATAGAGACCCGTGTCTGGAGTGCGCCCTTTGGAGTAGGCAGCGATCATACCGCGAGATTGACCGTCTCCCGAGCGTGCTGATCCTCAAACTGCTTCGGGCTCAGGTAGCCAAGGGCCGAGTGGAGCCTGCGGCTGTTACAGAACTCCTCGATAAACGCTATCAGATCAAACCAGCATGATGGCAGAGCTGAGAACATGGGCGAACGCTATGGCTGAATCGAGCAGGAAGAGAGGCCAGCAACGCCGCCATCCGGCCTCTCTCCGCCAAGTCCTGAACACCAAGGGGACCGCCACATCTCCCAGGTGCGAAACGATAGCCAGCTTTGGCGGTCCTAGCATCAGGACGATTGCCCTACCTCAAGGGCACGGGCCGGAGGTGCGCCGCCTGGCGCAGTGCAGAGCGTCGCCTCCAAGCTCAAGTCTATGATTTGTCGTGAGCAAAAGCACCATCACCGACAACCCGTATTCCGTCACCCATTGGGCTAACTCTTGGGTGTAGGCGCAAGCCGACAATAGCTTGTGCTAAGGTCTCCATCCGCCAACGGTTCAGGTGCTACGCGCAGGAGGCCAACATGGTTCCCGGTGGTGGATCCCCGATCTGGACAGGCGCCCTGGCTGCGGCGCTTCTCATACTGGCGGAATTGCTCCCGTCACCGGCCACGGCGCAGACGCCAGCCTCGGCACCGTCCGTCAAACAGACCGCACCAGCCCGGGACCCGAATACCGTCGGGATTGTCGCGGGAAGCTCTGAAGGTGGGGTCCTCCCGCTTGTCAGCGAGATTGCGAGGGTCCTCACAGGTGGGCAGAAGACCGGCCCCAACGGTGAGTTGGCTCTGCGGGTTCTTCCGATTGTCGGCCGCGGCGGCGTTCATGACATACGCGATGTCCTGGCGCTTCCCGGCGTGGACATGACGATCGCCAACGAGCGCCTGCTCACGCGCCTGCAGGAGACTCAAGAGCTTGGGGACCTGAGAAGCAAGCTGGTTTACATCGCCAAGCTGTTCAACGAAGAGCTTCACCTGATCGCACGTGAGGACATCCGGCAGGTCTCGGATCTTATCGACAAGCCGGTCAATCTTGGCGATGATGGCGGAAGCAGCGCGGACATCGCGCGTGATCTCTTGAGCGCGCTCCGCGTTCCAGTCTCGGAGGTCTACCTGGGCCTGGATGAGGCTGTTGCAGAGATGCGGCAGGGTCGAGTTGCAGCAACGCTCTTTCTGGCTCCGAAGCCCGCAGCGATCGTTGAGCGCCTCACGCGCGATGGCGGATTTCACCTTGTTCAGGTTCCTTTCCCGGCCGAGGCAACGCCCTACCTCCCTGCTGTCTTCACGCATGAAGACTATCCAAGCCTCATTCCCGCCGGCGAGAGGCTCGAAACCGTGGCCTTAGGAGCAGCGCTCATAGCCTATAACTGGCCGGAGAAGAGCGCTCGCTACCAGCTGCTGGGCAATTTTACCGAAGCCTTCTTGTCCCGCGTCTCTGCGTTCCAGGCCCCACTACGCCATCCCAAGTGGCGGGAGGTGAATCTTGCGGCCGTCCTGCCGGACTGGAGGCGGTTCAAGCCCGCCGAGCAGTGGCTGCAGACGGTGCAGGCCCAGAAAGCCGGCGTCCGTTCCACAGGGTCGGTATCGCGATCCGGCAAGCCTGAACACAGAGCAACCGAGGACGCGAAGACCGACACAGAGCGGTTGTTTGACGAGTTCCTGCGATGGCGGGAGCAGCGAGGACAACACTGACGAGGTCGGCTCCTGTGGGTGTTCTGAGGCTGAAGGACGTTCACCATGAGAAAGCTGTTCGCTGCCGCAAGCCTGCTGCTGATCTGGACGAGTTCGGCCGTCGAAGCTCAGACCTCTCTGAAACCTCCTCCGCCTCGCGGCTTCAAGCGCGTCAGCGATCTCGTGAAGATCCCCCGCGTTCTGCCTGGACTAGGCATTCTCTACGTCCGCCCCGAGACGCTGCCGGCTGGCCCCTTCCTCGCCTATGACCGCCAAGGACGAAGGGTGAGCACCATCTACATGATTC
Organism: Microvirga sesbaniae; assembly: GCF_025460805.1. Taxonomy (GTDB): domain Bacteria; phylum Pseudomonadota; class Alphaproteobacteria; order Rhizobiales; family Beijerinckiaceae; genus Microvirga; species Microvirga sesbaniae. The sequence goes on from NZ_JAMXFJ010000026.1 coordinate 42,281, forward strand.
CAGTCGAGGATGTGGCAAACCGAAAGAAGTTCGATCTGGCGGGCTTTGCAGGCCGAAACGATCATGTCTCCATGTACTTCAACGAGGGCCATCCTGGCGTCGAGATGCCCCACTACCACGTCGTGATCTGGCACGTGAACAAGGCGGGTGAGAAGCGGGTCGCAAAATAAAACCGCGATATGATGGAAAGTTGTTGCGGGCGAACACTGCCAGCGGGCCGGCCGGCAGAGGGGGCTATGGCCGTCGTGCAACTTGATGAGTGGTGCGGGACGCGGGCATCGTCATAGAGCAGTCCCGATGATTGAAACCTCCGGGATACCCGACCTGCGAGCCGGTGGCTGCCGTGGAATAAAGGGCGGGCTCACGCGTCTTCATTGAACGGCCTCATGCGGACACTTCTGACCAACCCGCACGAGGTGAGCTCCATGCGCCTTGAGTTGGGAGACAAGAGCGATGGCTTCAATGGAATGCATCACGGGGCCCATTCACGGGCTTCGGCTGCCGCGTCAGGCCTGGGCAGGGCTCTGCAAGCACGGCATCACCACCCTTGATCAACTCGAAGCGATGGCTGACCGCCTCAAGCGGCTTGAGCACATCGGCCCCAAGACCGCCCGGGTGGTTCGAAAGGAGCTTGCCCGTCTTGCGGTTCTTCCTGCACAAGCTTCGTCCCATCAGAGCACCGGCCCATCTTGAAGCCAGCCGGATTGTCCAGAGCTTCAGGTTGTGCATCCCATTGCAAGACGCCGAAGAGAGGCGCTGATCTGTCTCATTCTGACCTCAGGGAAATCAGTGCGCTGTCTTCTCGATCGAGGCCCTGGTGCGGGGCGTGAAACCGGTCCCCGCTTCCCGTCAGATGTGGTACAATAATGACGGTGATAGGGAGGCGAGGATGCGGTCGATCCGCCTCGGGTCTTGTCTCATGGCACCGCCCCATCGAGCGGCCATCGTCGAGGGCTTCCAGACCGCCAGCCTCTATACGGCTGTGATCCTTGCTCATCTGCTTTCAGTTCCAGCCGGAGCCCAGACTCGAGATCCGCAACAGGCTGCTTGGGACGACTTTGTGGCGGCTCGAATGCTGGGGACGAAATGCCCCTCCTGGCAAATTGATCTGGCCGAAGCTCGGACGCGGTTTGCACGGCTCAACCTTCAGCCGGCGGACTGGCAGGACGGGGGGCGCCATGCCAGTTTCTTCGACGAACGCCTGTCATATTACGGCAGTCTCGTCTCGCGGCTGTCTGAGGCCCGGGCCTGTGCGGCGGCCGAGGAAGCGTTCGGACCCGTAGGGCGGGTTAGGAGCGGGTGGATGAAACGCCAGTGATGGAGCGAGGCGTTATCCCTGCCTAGGATTGAACAGCATAAGAGACCTGGGGTCTTGCATGACCTTCATTCCATCACCGCTGGCAATTCATGGCCATGAGCTTGAGGAGTTTCCGCACCTGTGGGCTGCGAGAAAGGTCAGGGGCTGCATGCATTGCTTGGGCGATTGCGGCACCAAAGCAGCGGGCGCAAAATCAATCCTCGATACAACATTTGTGGCTGGTCGCCGCCCCGATCCGGCCTGCAGGTCGATCGGAAGGCGGAGTTCATCGCGACCTTCTCCAAGGACGGCTACGAGGGCCAGGACATCATGGTTCAAACCCGGGTCGCCGGCAGCGGTGCGGCTGGCTTTGTGGGCAACGTGCTCGTTGGCGGCCTCGTGGGCATGGGCGTCGATGCTGCGACCGGGGCCACCCTGGAGCATTATCCGAATCCGGTTGTCGCGAGCCTCGCCCCCTGGCCGTATCCGCGAAGCACCGCGGGCGAAAGCCCGCACCTCCTCGCGGGACCGTCAAGGAGGCGGCTCCGCCGACCTCCTAGGCCATCTATCCCAAAAGTGGAATCCACTTTTGGGATCGGATCCGATGCTCCACTCTTGTCTGGCGCATCATGCGGACCCAAAGGGCCGCCTCAGCGGGAGCGGCTCGAGCCCCATATTCTTCTGCATGGCTGGCCGACCGGCTGGTTCGAGCGCGTTGGGGCCGTCAACCGCTATCGCGGCGATCCTATCGTTTGCCATTGCTTCTCGGCCATAGAGCCGAAAGCTGTCGCGCCAGGGAGAGCCCTCGGCCATCTCCCCTTCGGGCTGATCAACCCTGGCGCAAGCGATCTGCACGAGACCGTGTCTTATTCTCGAGCCTGGTTCGGAGCGTCATAGAGTTCCGGTGATCGTGGGGCTCATCCCATTCGCACCGAGCCTGCTCCTCGGCAGCGGAAACTCCGTCCAGGACGCTTGGTAATGACGCTTCGTAATGACGCTTGGCAATGATGCCCGGCAATGTCGGCCCCGATCACCGTGGGCTGATGCGAGCCTGCGGGCCGGGGCCCCCGTCTATTGGCTTTCGCATCAGGACGGCGGATTTCGGCCCGGCTCTCAGGTGCCGGCCGGCGCTGCATAGGCCGATACGTCCCGCGCGAGGATGCGGCCGGCTCCCTTGGCGCCGACGATCCGTCCGTCTTCGGCGACGATGTGGCCCCGCAGCAGCGTCATCACCGGCCAGCCGGTGACCTCGAACCCCTCCCAGGGTGTATAATCGGCACCGTGGTGGAGGATCTCCTGGCGGATGACCTCGCGCCGGTTTGGATCCCAGAGCACGATATCCGCGTCGAATCCGACGCCGATGGAACCCTTGCGCGGATAAAGGCCGTAGATCTTCGCGTGGTTCGTGGCGGTCAGTTCCACGAAGCGGTTGAGGGAGATCCGTCCCTTGGAAACCCCCTCCGAGAACAGAATGGGCAGCCGTGTCTCAACACCCGGGATGCCGTTCGGCACCCAGCGGAAGGAGCTCCTGCCGTTCGGGTGGAGCTTGCCGGACGGACTATCGTATCGGAATGGGCAATGATCCGACGAGAAGGTCTGGAACACGCCGCTGCGCAATCCCTCCCAGATGGCCGCCTGGCTCTCCTCGTCCCGCGGCGGAGGCGAGCAGACGTATTTCGCCCCGCTCATGTCCATGTCCGGGCCTTGCAGGTCCTCGGCGGTGAGCGTGATGTATTGCGGGCAGGTCTCGGCATAGATTTTGAGGCCGCGGGACTGTGCCCAGCGGATCTGCTCCATCGCTTCGCGACCGGACACATGCACGATCATGATCGGCACATCGACGAGCTCCGCATGGCTGATCGCCCGATGCGTGGCCTCCCGCTCCACGATCTCCGGGCGGGAAACAGCATGGTAATAGGGAGCGGTACGGCCCTCGCGCTCGAGACGCTCGGTCATGTAGCGGATCGCGTCATACCCCTCCGCGTGCACCATCACGAGGGCGCGCTCCCGACGCGCCACCTCGAACACGTCGAGAAGCTCGCGATCCTTCAGCACGAGATCATCGTAGGTCATGAAAACCTTGAACGACGTGTAGCCGTCCTTGAGCAGCGCGGGAAGCTCCTGCCCCAGGACCTCGGGCGTCGGATCCGAGACGATCAGGTGGAAGGCCGTGTCGACGTAGCACTCGTTTTCGGCTTTCCTCCTGTAGTCCTCGACGCAGGCGCGCAGGGACGCGCCCCGTTGCTGGAGCGCGAAGGGAAGGACCGTCGTGTTGCCGCCCGCCGCGGCCGACGCCGTGGCGGAGGCGAAGTCATCCGCCATCACCACACCGGGACCTGACGGTTGAGCGATGTGAACATGGCTATCGATGCCTCCCGGCAGCACGAGGAGACCGGACGCATCGATTTCCCGCTGGGCGCGAAGATTTTCACCGAGCGCAACGATGCGCTCGCCTCTGACGCCCACGTCGCAACGGATCGTGTCGGATGCGGTGACGACGGTGCCGCCTTTGATCGCGAGATCGAGTTCCATCGCCATCCTCCTCAGGTGAGTGACCGGTCGAGGCTTCCGATCAGCCGGTCGACCTCCTCGGGGGTATTGTAGTGCACCATGGAGACGCGGACCACGCCATTCCCTTCGGCAAGGCCCAGGTGTTCGATCAGACGGCGGGAGTGGAAGTCCCCGAAGCGGATGCCGATCCTGTCGGCATCGACGGAACGGACGATCTCGGCCGAGTCGCGCCCGTCCACCTTGAAGGCGATGGTCGGCACGCGGCGATCCGTAGCGCTGTCGCGGCGCCCGACAATGCGCACGTCGTTGCGGTCCCTCAAGTAGGCGAGCAGCTTTTCTCCCAGAAGGGTCTCGTGCGCGGCGATCTTGTCGAAGGCGCGGTCGATGGCGGCCCGGTCGCCGGTGCCGCCGCCGAGGGAATCGACGTAGTCCACGATGCCGGCGGAACCCCAGGCGAGTTCGTAATTGGTATTGCCCGGCTCAAGCTTCATCGGCACCTTCTCGCGACCGTAGAAGTAGTGATAGAGCCCGTCGAGCTCGAGCAGCCTCTCGTACTTGCCGTACATGACGGCGAAGTGCGGGCCGTAGGTCTTGTAGAAGCTGAAGATATAGTAATCGACATCGAGATCGATCACGTTCACGGCCCGGTGGGGCGCATAGGCAACGGCGTCGACGACGATTTCGGCGCCACGCTCGTGCACGCGGCGCGCGATCTCCTTGACCGGGTTGATGGTGCCCAGAATATTCGAGGCATGGGTCACGGCCACGAGCTTGGTCCGCTCGGTCATCAGGCGATCGAGTTCATTCAGGTCGATCTCGTAGCTGTCGCGGTCGATGGACCATTCCTTGATGACGATGCCGCGCTTCTCCAGGGAGCGCCACGGGCCGATATTCGACTCGTGGTCGAAATTCGTGACGACGATCTCGTCACCCGCCTTGAGGCGCCCTTCCATGGCGCGTGACAGAAACTGGGCCAGGACAGTGGTCGAAGGGCCGAGGACGATCTCCTCGGGTCGTTCCGCGCCGAGCAGACGCGCGATCTTGGTGCGGGCCTCCATGAGCCGATTCGTGGCCCGTTGCGAGTGCTCGTAGCTGGCGCCGGTCTGCACGCTGGTGGTCAGGAGATAGTCCGAGATGCGTTCGGCGACATTGCGCAGGACAAGGGAGCCGCCAGCATTGTCGAAATAGGCGAAGCCATCCGCCAGGGCGGGAAACTGGGAGCGGACGAAGGCGAGGTCAAGAGACATGGATGCACCTATTCTGCGGACGATTGGATCGAGCCGACGACAAGCGGCTCCTGGAGGTGGTGGAAAACGCAATCTTCAGGGGAGCGGCTTTCCCACATGAACATGAGAAGATCGCCGTCTGGGCCGATCGCCGCGATCGGAGCGTGCCAGAGGTTGCGGGCGTAGTTGACGCCTTCGCTCCGATGGCCGACGAAGGCTTCGGCGCGATCGAGATCGGGCAGCCCGGTCTGATCCTCCGGAGCGACAACGATCAGGAACCGCTCGACGGAAAGAGCCACGAATGTCTGCGAGGACAGTGGGTGCCGTTCGAAGGTCGAGAGCCGCATCGGCAGCGGCCCGCCGCTGGCCCGGTAGACGGCAAGCACGGGCCGTCCATCGGGGGATGCGTGGTCGAAGCGCGTGTCGGTATCGAAGCGCAGGGCCCGCCCGTCATTGACCAGCCGGCTGCGGTCCGGGTCGAAGGACAGCACGTCGCCGAAAGGGCTGAAGGCCGACGGCGTCAAGCGTTTTGGGAACAGGGTCTGCACGGATGTCTCAGCCTAGTGTGACAGGACGGCCTGAAGGAAGCTTCCGAGGCGCGGATCGCGTGGCGCATTGAAGATCTCGTCGGGGGGCCCCTCCTCGATGATTCGACCCCCGTCCATGAAGACGACCCGGTCGGCGACTCGGCGTGCAAAGCCCATCTCGTGCGTCACGACGACCATGGTGACCCCGGTCTTGGCGAGTTGCTGCATCACGTCCAAGACCTCGCCCACCATCTCCGGATCCAGGGCGGAGGTCGGCTCGTCGAAGAGCAGGACCTTCGGCTCCATGGCCAGAGCCCTGGCTATTCCGACACGTTGCTGCTGCCCACCTGAGAGTTGCGCCGGATATTTTTCCACGTGACCCTCGAGACCCACGCGGGTCAGCAGGCGCCGAGCGCGCTCCTCGGCCGAAGCCCACGACAGTCCGCGCACCCGGACGGGTCCGAGCGCGACGTTGCGAAGAACGGTCATATGCGGAAAGAGGTTGAAGCTCTGGAACACCATTCCCACCTCGGTGAGCACGGTGCTCTTGCGGCCGCGGCCGACCTCCGCCCCGTCGACGATGATCTCGCCGCTGTTGTGCTCCTCGAGTTGGTTGATGCAGCGGATCAGCGTGGACTTGCCCGACCCGGACGGACCGATGACGACGACGATCTCGCCTTCCTTCACCTGGAGGTTGACGCCATGCAGCGCCTTGAACAGACCGAACGACTTGACGACGTTCCTCATCTCGATAATCGGGCGCGTCATCGTCCCCTCACCGCAAGCCGCTTCTCGAAAACCCCCACGAGCCGCACGAGCGGCATCAGGAGCAGAATGTAGATCACGGCCGCGCTGATGAGAGGCGTCGGGTTCGCCGCCAGCGCCTGGGCCTGCGTTGCCTGTTTGAGCAGGTCCGGCATCGCCACCACGGACGCGAGCGCGGTGTCCTTCATCACGTTGATGGAGTTGGACGTGATCGGTGGAATCACGATTCGAAGCGCCTGCGGCAGCACCACGTCGCTCATGCGCCGCCAGGGGCTGAGACCCAAGGCGCGGGCAGCTTCGAACTGACCCGTCGGCACGGCCTCGATGCCGGCCCGGACGATCTCGGCGGAATAGGCGGCGGAGACGAGGCTCAGGGCGGAGGCCGCAGCCCCAAAGGGGGAAAGCCGCAGCCCGACGAATGGCAGCGCATAGTAGATGACGACGAGCAGGACCAGGATTGGGATGGAGCGGAAGACGTCGATATACGCGATGGCGATCTGCCTGAGAGGTGAGCCGGCATAGAGTCGCAGCAGCGCGAGGACCAGGCCGCCGACGAAGCCCAGGACGATGGCTGTCACGCCCAAAGTCAGCGTCGTGGTCAGACCCGACAGCAGGAGCGGTAGCGTTTGAACGAAAACCTTCCAGTTCAGGAAGGTGTCGAAGATGGACATGACGGGCAGCACCTCGATGTTCGTGACCATGCCGAGCGCCCGGCGCGGAGGCCGGACGCTCGGGGAGAGTTGCCGTCAGAGCTTGGGCATCTCCATGACCTTGACGGTTGCCGAATCCGGCTCGGCCTTGGCGCCGAACCACTGCTCGTGTATCTTCGCCAGGGTTCCGTCCTGCTTCATCTTCGTGATCTCGGCATTGACCTTTTCCGCCAGCGGGCTGCTCTTCGCGAACATCATCGAATACTGCTCGCCCGTCGGGATGCGCTCCACCACCTGATAGATCGGCTTGTCCTTGATGTAATACTGGACGGCCGGGATGTCGCTGACATAGCCGTCGATGCGGCCCGCCGCGAGGTCGAGCATGGCGGGAGCCAAGCCCTCATAGCGGCGGATGTCCGAGAATTTGTACTTCTGCTGGTTCTGCGTCGACCACATGTCGCCGGTCGAACCCGTATCGACCGCGGCCACCTTGGTCGCCATCCCTTCCAGGTTCTTGATGCCGGAATTGGCTCGCACCGCCAGCGACTGGTCGCTGTCGTAATAGGGCTGGGCGAACGAGACCGACTCGAGGCGCTTCTTGGTGATGGTGATCGAGGATACGGCGGCGTCGACCTGACCCGACTGCACCGCAGCAAACAATCCGTTGAACGGGATGTTCACGAACGACACGTTCATGTTCAGGCGCTTGCCGACTTCTTTGGCAAGGTCGATTTCGAAACCGACGATCTCGCCTTTCTCGTTCTGGAACTCCCACGGAACGTTGCCGACGTTCGCTCCGACCTTCATGTCGGCCCCAGAGGCCATCGTCCCTGCCGACATGACGAACACGGCCGTTAAACCTGCGACGAATGTGCCGCGCCGGGTGAATTTCGCTGACATCTGGTCCTCCATCTTGCACGCCGGCTCCATGGCCGGCGACCGATTCTCTGCTGCCATCTGGTAACCGGCTCCTCAGACGCTTGCGTCGGCCGGACGTATTGGCCAAACTGGTCTTACCAATCTGACCAGTTGATCGTGCAGCCATCCTGGCGCATGGTCAAGGCCAATCCGGAATCCGAGGCGATTAAAATGCGGTCCAGGGATGATCAAAAATGAGGCTCATGGGCTCAGCCCGACGCAGCATGAGCTTTCCATGCGAGACCGAGAAGGGGGTGGCCGATGACGAGTGATGCAGTGAGTCTGTCCGAGTTGGAGCTCGCCGACCGCACGCCTGTGCCACGCGGCATCGTCGATCAGATCCAGCGCCTGATCCTGAAGGGCGGCCTCAAGGCCGGCCAGCGGCTTCCTTCTCAGCGGGAGCTGGCGGAGCAGCTGGGCGTCAGCCGTCCGTCCGTGCGGGAGGCCCTGACCGTGCTGGAGACCATGGGTCTCGTGACCGTACGGGCGGGCAGCGGAGTCTTCGTCGCAAAAGCCGATGCCCGCCGGCCGCTGTGGCGCTACTCGGATCGCTGCACGCCGGCCGACGTTTACGAGGCACGCCTGGGGCTGGAAGGCTACGCTGCGAGGCTCGCAGCCGCGCGCATCGACAAACCCGCCGAGGAGCGCCTGAGACGGTGCACCGATGCGATGCGAACCGCCTTCGAGGCGGGCGACGTGATCAGTCTCGCCGTCAACGACACCGAATTCCACGACCTGATCTTTGAGCTCTCCGGAAACCCGGTTCTCGCCGCCATGTATCGGCCGGTCCGCGAAATGCTCGTCGAAAGTCAGCGCCTTCCGATGGCGCAATTCGATCGGCTGAATGAAACCGTGTCTGAGCACGAGGCCATTCTGGAGGGGATCGCCAGCCAAGATCCTGACGCGGCGGAATTGGCCATGCAAAGCCATATCCGCTCGGCGGCAGGCCGGTTCGGCGTCTCGCTCTGAGGAGAGGTTTTCCTCCCGGGTCCGGCACGGAGGTCCACCGCCGATCCATGCTCCGGAAAGCCGCATTCTGGGTAAGGTTCTGAAGAGCCTCTGCCCTCCGCGACGATCGGCGTCAGCCGGAAGCGGGGCTCACCCCAAGGGAGGGGTTCTTTGGGAGGGGTTCTTTCGATCCCTCCCAAGGCGCATTGCCGGGCGCAACAAGACCCGCCATAGTGTCCGGATGCGCTCAAGCCGTTGCTCACGGTGAGCCGACGGAGGCCAGCCAGGAGAGGATCATGGAGATTACCGACCTCCATCATGTGGCTCTCCCCTGTTCGGACCTGGAACGCTCCCGTCGTTTCTACCGGGAGATCCTCGGCCTGACCGAGATCCCGCGGCCCGCCCTGCCGGTGGCCGGGGCGTGGTTCCGGGTCGGCGTCAGCCAAGAGCTGCATCTGGTTGTCGGGGATGCTCAGGCAACATTCCGGGCTTCCAAAGGAATGGATGCCAACGACATCCACTTCGCCCTTCGGGTCGCCAGCTACAGGCAGGCCCTGGAGGCGCTCAAAGCCCAAGGCTACCGCGAGGGCACGAGCCCAGATGATCCGATGGGCATCAGAACCTCGATGCGGGTCGGATACCCGCAGATCTATCTTCTCGACCCTGACCGCAACATCATCGAGATCAACGCCGCAAGGGCCGATTGATGGGCCGCGAGCCAGACAGCCCAGGCGGCGACATCAAGCCTGTGATCTCCATCACAGATGCTGGATGGAGCCCATCGTAAGCTCCTCACGTGTCGAAGAGGAGCCATCCATGAAAGCTGATATCGGGACATTGACCCGCGTTGCCATCGCACTCTCTGCAAGTCTCGCTGTTCTTGCCGTACACGACGCAGCCGCAGCCCGTGACCGCGGCTATGATGGCAGCGGCTTCGTGGTTCGCGACCATCGCATGCCGCCTGTCGTGCGCGATCATCGCGCCCCCGTGATCGTCCGAGATCATCGGGAAGAACCCGTGATCAGAGACCATCGCACGTCCCCGATCGTGCGGGATCACCGCGTACCGCGAGAGTCTCAGGGCGGAGTGACGGTCACGTCCTCGGGGAGCAGGCGAGGCGGATCGCCCTGCATTCGCTCGGTGTTCGGCGGCCCATGCTTCGGTCTTTGATGGGGGAGTTGGGGGCAGCGGGCGCGGACGTCGCGCCGCCCCCGTTTCCGATGCACGGTCTTGAAGGGCGCAGCCTGAAGGCCGCGCCCTTTCCGTTCGTTTTGACGGTGAACCTTGCGCCTCGACGCCTTGCGACTCATTTCAGACAGGGAGGCATCACACCCTGCGGGGTCGTTCGCCCGAGTTCTTCCGGCAGCTGTTTCCCTTGATATGACCGCTCCAGCGCTGAATGGTTCAATGGGTCTCCTAGAGCCTCGGACGTGAAAAGTGGACACCACTTTTGGGATTCATCCGAGGCTCCTGGTGCCGGCACCAGAGGCTCGACGCAGGCAAGGAACGCCGCCTGACTCATTCACCGGTTGTTTCCATGCTGTCGGAGATGCAAATGCCATGCGTCCCGCCACCCTCTTGCCTTCGGCCAGCAAGATCTCTCTCATGGCGTCGTTCCGTGCCCTCTCGGCAGCCGTCATCGGCCTAAGCCTCTCAGGTGGCAAGCGGATTGAAAGCCTTTCGTGCGATGACCAGAGCTGGAGCAGCACCATGACAGCACTCGACGAAACCGATCGCCAGATCCTCAAGATCCTGGCGCGCTCCGGTCGCGAGCCCTTGAAACACCTGGCGAGTGCCGTTGGCCTGTCCCGCAGCACCCTGACGGCTCGCCTCCGGCGGCTGGAGAGGGATGGTTTCATTCAAGGCTATTGCGCCATCCTGTCGTCCGGCCTCTCGCCAAGGCCGAACCAAGCCATCCTGCTCGTGAAGCTCGACAAGACGCCCGCCTATGACGTCGTCGACGCCATCCGGCAGATCGACGAGGTCATCCAATGCCGGTCGGTGGCTGGCGACATCGACCTCGTCTTGGATGTCGCCGCTGACGCGGTCGAAACCCTCAACAGGGTTCGGGACCGGATTTCGACCCTGCCCGGGGTCGCCGACGTGCGAACCCACATGGTTCTGGCAACGAACTTCAGAACCGTATTGTCCTGAAACGCTCATCCCTCTTCGCTTCGCCACGCCGCTACACGCGGCAGGGTTCCTCCTTGAGGATGGCAGCGAGCCGGTCCAGGAGATGGGATGCGTCCTCCCGGGTGAAGCAGAGGGGCGGCCTGATCTTCAGAACGTTGTCGTGCGGCCCGTCGGTCCCGATCAGGATGCGATGCTCGCGAAGGCGGTTCACGATATACGAGGCCTGCCTTTGCGCCGGCTCGAGGGTGTCAGGATCCTCGATCAACTCCACGCCGATAAAGAGGCCGGATCCTCGGACATCGCCGATCACCGCGTGTTCGTTCTGAAGCCCGCGCAGCCCATCCAGCATGAACGTACCGACATCCAGGGCCCGAGCCTGAAGGGCCTCCTCGTCGACGACGCGAAGGACCTCGCGGCCGATCACGCAAGCAAGCGTGCTCCCGCCGAAGGTGCTGAAGAACTCCATCCCGTTTGCGAATGAGGCGGCGATCGCCGGGGTCGTGACGACAGCCCCGATGGGATGTCCATTCCCCATGGGCTTGCCCAGGACGACGATGTCCGGCACGACCCCTTGCGTCTCGAAACCCCATTGGTGGGTGCCGATGCGCCCGAGACCGGTTTGCACCTCGTCCGCGATGCACACGCCCCCGACGGACCGGACAGCCGAATACGCATGACGGTAGTAGTCCGGGGGCGGGATGATCTGCCCGCCGACGCTTGGAAAGATTTCACAAATGAACGCCGCGACCCTCCGGCCACGCGCCTGGATCCGTTCGATGGCGGCGCGGACGTGATCGGCATATTTGCGCCCCGCCTCCGGGTCGCTTCCCTTGTACGGACCCCTGTAGGGATCGGCGACGGGCACCACGTCGACCCAGTCCGGCGCTCCCCGTCCTCCCGGACCGTTGAACTTGTAGGGAGAGATGTCGATCGCCGTGTTGGTGTTCCCATGGTAGCCGGCATCCATCACGATCGTGTCGACGGCTCCGGTGTGGGCGCGCGCAAGCCGCAGGGCGAGCTCGTTCGCCTCGCTTCCCGAGTTCACGAAGAAGCAGACGCTCAGCTCATCCGGAAGCCGCGACGTCAGCGCCTCCGCATAGTCAACCTGCGCCGGGTGCAGATACCGCGTGTTGGTATTGAGCAGCCGGTTCTGCCGCTCTGCCGCCGCGACGATCCGCGGGTGGCAGTGACCCACATGCGGGACGTTGTTGTACCCGTCGAGGTAGGTCCGGCCATCCTGGTCGAACAGGAACTGCTTATACCCACGGAGCAAGGTGATCGGCCTGCGATAGGAGAGCTTCAGGTTTTGGGCGAAGCGCTTCCTGCGCTGCGGCAGGACGGTGTCGGTCGCGACGGTGACGGCGGCGGTCTCCTCATCGGCCAGGTTCAGGAGGGCCGCCCCATTGGGGTAGAGCGCCATCCATCCGGCGGCTTCGTCGGGATCGGCGACGCCGGGCCAATCCGCCCCGCGACCCAGGGTGGTCAGGCCGAGCTGGAAATGGACGTGAGGCGTCCAGCCGCCATTCTCCGCCCGGTCACCGATGAGAGCGATGACCTCCCCGGCCACCACCGCCTGTCCGGGCGCGAGACGCGTGATGACGTCCGCCGCCAGGTGACCGTAGAGCGTATAGAACCTGTCGCCGTCCGGCGTCGTGTGCTCCAGGACGGCGACGCCACCATAGTCCAGCGGCGAGGTGCGGAGCTCCACCGCATGCACGATGCCGTCGAGGGGTGCCCGGACCTCGGTGCCGGCATCGATGAACACGTCCACGGCGATGTGGACGGTGCGCCTGTGAGATCCCGCGTAGAGAGCCCTCCGGAACTCAAGCCCGGTATAGATGAGGCGCGGCTCGCCATAGCGGCCGAGGGCGATGTCGGCGCCCCCCATCGCTTCGGCGACCGCGTCGTCCAGGTCGTCGGGATCAAGGTCGAATGGATTGCGCGGGGATGCGGGACCGGCGACGCTCAGGTCGATGACCGGGATCCCATGGAGGGACCGGCCAAACATCGGGGCGAACCGGCCTCTGTGGCTTGCAATCCAGCCCATCACTGCATCGGAACGGGGATGTCCGGCCCGCCCACACGCGCCTCGAAGGCACGAGAGGACCCAGTCGGGCGCGAGGCTGGAATTCGTCTCCAGGAAGGCCCAGGCCGGCTGCTCGGATATCGTGACATACGGGTCGTCCGGCTTCTCCCGCTTGACGATGGCGGAGTTCGTGACGCTCACGGCGAGGCGGGTCAGGACGAGGGGATAGATCAAGGCGAGTTCCTCGTCGCTCAACGGCCGGACGCCGTTATACCCGGCAACGAGCGCCGCAAGGGCAGCAACGGGTCGCTCCTGGCCGAGAACCGCATACGCTCCGGCAATCGCGAGTTCCGCGACCGCCGGAGCGTCGATCATGTCGCCGAAATCGATGATTCCCGAGAGCCGCGGCTCCCCTGTGCTCGCATCCACGAGCATGTTGTAATCGTTGATGTCGTTGTGAATCGCCGTGGTGGGAAGGGCGTTGAGGCGGCCCAGCAGGTCATCGTCGAATGCGGCGACGATCCGCTCGACGATCTCCCGCCTGCCGGCGCCATCGATCAGGCCGGTCGCATCGCGGATCCATCCGGATCGGCGCAGATCCCATTTGATGTCTCGTCCGAGGGCAGGATGGGCGAAGCCCTCGAGGGCCCGATCCATCATCGCCAGGGTGGCGCCGATCTCGCGCAACAGGGAATGGGTCTGCGGGCTCGTTTGCGCATAGACGCGGCCAGGGAGGTTCGTGATGAGCCAGACCAACCGTTCCTTACCGTCCCGATCGGCGGCGGACACGAACCGGGATCCGTCATGGGCCTTCACGACACGGGGCACGACCACCTCCGGGCCATGCTGCGCGATATGGTCGAGCGCTTGGCATTGCACCTCGATGAGGGAGGTTTCGCATCCTGGCCGCATCACCTTCAGGACATGGGTTCTCCCGCCATCCTGGTGAACGGCGAAGTTCAGATCGTATTCCCCGTCCAAGGGAGTGAGAGAGGCCTGGATGCCGTAGTGCTTCAGGAGCACATTTGCCCACCATGTCTGGTCGGCCACCTGGGTTGAACACGTTGGCGATGCTTCCGGCATATCCATTTCCTTCTTCACGGACCCGATCACCGACCTGCCGTTTGCGGGAACAGGGTCGGATCCGAATCCTCGGTCACGCCCCGGTCGAGGTCACCTTAGCCTCATCCAAGGCGGCCGTCGCCCCGCAGGGTTCGGCGATCGGCCGTCACTTTGCTCAACTCGACCGCCATTATGTCTGATGGACGATGCCGGAGACCGGCACGACCGCTCTCCCGGTGTGAATTCTCGAGCTGCCGGCAATCGACGGACATCCCCGGTCGCGGCCGTCGCACCGAGCGGTTCCGGCCTCTACAACATGGCGGGAAATGTCCGGGAGTAGACTAGTGATCCCTTCAAGATCGGCTCCCTGGCCGGCAGGCTCAACGGCGAAATGCCGTCGCGGTCAGGGATCCGGATCGCTGCCTGAATCCGGCTGACCGTTAACCCTGCCGCAAGCAACGTTGGTTTTCGTCTCGCATATGACGTTGAGGACGTTGCTACAGGAACTGAACCGGTCACGAGAGTCGGAGTGCTTGGCTGCCCACCCGCTCGCTCATAGCCTCATAGGTCATGATGGAGCATATAAGAAAAAGCCGGGCTTCGGTCCGGCGAAACCAGCGATCCGACATGGGCATCGGCCCAGTCACGGAGCCGAATGCTGTCTAATCTTCGATCGTGACAGCTTGTCCGTCCCACTTGAGCAAGAATGCGTCGGATCGAGCAGTGCCTCGTTCATCTTCCCCACCAACGATCAACACACCGTCAGGTGTATTGAATGCCGCGCCGTAGGCGAGCCCAATCGGGAGTTGGCCTACTTGGGTCCACACGGCCCCATCCCAGACATAAATTTCTTTGCGCCAGGCCTTGGTCAGTCCCTCATGAGCAAACCAGCTCCCGGTTTCAGCACGGGCGCGAGCCCCTGTGAAGTTCGCGCCGCCCGCCACAAGCACGTTGCCCCCGACGGCGCCAGCATATGGGCCGGCTATCCCTTCCTGGAGGACGTCCGGCGAGGGGGCGGGCAGATCCGGGAGTTGCTCCCATTCGACCTTGTCGCCGGTGATTTTGATCGCTTTGGTATTGGGGGTGCGTAGCCCGGGTTTGATCTCGCCACTGATGATCAGGAAGGCGCCCTCACCCGTCTGTACAAGGCCCGAATCGCAGTTCGGCAGGAACGGATTATCGCCAAGTTCGCTCCAACGACGACCGACGGGATCGAACGCAAGCAATTTGTCGTTCCATCGGTATGCCCTGGGCTGCATGCTCATGTAGGAGCTGACCAGACGCCCGTATTCCTGCGGATTTCTCTCTTTATCGGTAGAGCTCACGTCAGCCAAATACTTGTCGAAGAGATCCTTGTTGTATCCTCCGACAATGGCGATCCTCCCGTCAGGGATACTGAATGCCCTTGCACCTGATAATCCCACCGGGGTCTTTGTATCAACGCTGGCCCATTTGTCAGATGCTGGGTCATATCTGTAGACGGTACTGAAGATGATCGGAGACTTGGCATCTGGGGCTGGCTTGCCATTGCCGCTGAAGACGAAGATCTGTCCGTTCGAGGTCGCGACCGCTGCGCCATTCGTGGCAGGCCCCGGGAAGGCAGAACGGGTGACCCAACCCTTTGCACGATCCTTGAGATCGAGCGAGTAGAAGGCTGTTCCAGCTGAGCCGAGGCCGACATAAATCGTATCGCCGATATGAGCGGAGATCCCGTTCTTCACCCCGGCCGGAAGATCTGGCCAACCAGATCCTGCCGTCGCGACGTTCACGGAGAGACCGATGGCGACGGCGCTGCCGGCCAGCGATCTTGTGAGAGCTTTCGAGGTCATGGGTCTCCCTCCTGGTTTTTCTGTGGCGAAAGTCTGGTGAACTATCTTCTTCCGAAGCAGCTTCCGAAATGGCGGGGGTCTACCCTGCAACAATCCTGCTTGCACTCGGGACGCCCGCGGGAGCGCAGCTCGAGATTGTCTTTATTCCCTCCATGAACCACGCGACCTGATGCAACAATCCGTCATCCGCTGACGTCGTGCCGGATGCAGGCCTTGAAGTGACCAGGGGAGACTTCTTCGAGTGGAGGCACCACCGCGGCACATTGCTGAGCCGCGTGCGGACAACGGGTGCGGAACACACACCCGGAAGGTGGATTAGCCGGGCTGGGGATGTCCCCGGTCAGAATCTGTCGAGTACGGGCCTTGGCGGGATCCGGAGACGGGATCGCCGAGAGCAGAGCCCGCGTATAGGGGTGGCGCGGGTCCGCATAGAGCTTCTCGCTTGGCGCAATCTCCATGATGCGCCCCAGGTACAGAACGATGACCGTATCACAGATGTATTCGACGACCGCCAAGTCGTGCGAGATGAACAGCATCGTCAATCCGAGACGAATCTGCAGATCACGCAGCAGGTTCACGATCTGAGCCTGGATCGAGACGTCGAGCGCCGAAACGGGTTCGTCGGCCACGATCAGCTGGGGTTCGAGCGCCAAGGCTCGAGCGATGCCGATGCGCTGGCGCTGCCCACCTGAGAATTCGTGCGCATAGCGGCCGAAGGCGTCGGCCGGAAGATCAACCGCGGCGAGAGCGGCTTTCGCGCGTTGGATCCGCTCTTGGCGCGTCCCTAGATGCTGGATTTCGAGCCCTTCGGTCAGGATTTGCCCGATGGTCATGCGCGGCGACAGGCTCGCGAATGGATCCTGAAAAATGTACTGCATGCTCTTGCGGTGCCGGCGCATCTGGGCGGCTGAGAGCTTCGTAATGTCGACGCCATTGAAGCGCACCTCACCGGACGTTGGCTCGATCAAGCGCAGCACGGACCGCCCGATTGTGGTTTTGCCGCTGCCTGACTCGCCTACGAGGCCGACAACCCTTCCGCGTGGTACATCAAAGGATACATTCTCGATTGCGCGCACAACGGATCCGCGGGAAAAGCCTGTTGGCTTGAAATGCTTGGTCAAGTCCCTGACCGAGAGCAGCGCCTCCTGCATGTTTAGAACTCCTGCCATCTGATGCAGCGGCTCCTCTGACCAGTGCCGGTATCATACAAGGGTGGAACGTCCGCCCGACATGCTTCGATGGCATAGGGGCAGCGTGGGGCGAACGAGCAGCCGCTCGGAAGCTGGATAAGGCTCGGCACGGAGCCTGCAATCGTCGGTAGCGGCTTACCCTGCCGCTTCAATGCGGTCGCTTCTCCCAGTTTCGGGATCGATCGCATCAGCCCGATCGTGTAGGGATGGCGTGGATGGGCAAACACCTCGGCAACAGTGCCCGTCTCGACGATGCGGCCGGCATACATCACCGCCACCCGGTCGGCGATCTCCGCCACCACGCCCAAGTTATGGGTGACGAACAGGATCCCCATGCCCCGCTCCGCCTGCAGCTTCTGCAGGAGGTCGAGGATCTGGGCTTGGATCGTCACGTCAAGCGCGGTGGTCGGCTCATCGGCAATCAGAAGGACCGGATCACAGGCAAGCGCCATCGCGATGGTGGCACGCTGACGCATGCCGCCTGAGAGCTCGTGCGGAAACTGCCTGGCACGCCGCTCGGGATCGGGGATGCCGACATCGGCCAAAAGTTTGATCGCGGCAGCCGCCGCGTCCTTGTGGCTGAGACCGAGATGGATGCGCATGGGCTCGGCGATCTGTTCGCCGATCGTATAGACCGGGTTGAGGCTCGTCATGGGCTCCTGGAAGACCATGGCGATGTCATTGCCTCGGATCTGCCGCATGCTCTCGGCATCGAGTTGGGTGAGGTCCTGCGTTTGTCCCGCCTTGCCCCGAAACAGGATTGAGCCCTCGGCCACCTGTCCGACACCTTTGGGCAGAAGGCCCATAACCGACAGGCTGGTGACGGACTTGCCCGATCCGGACTCCCCGACCAGTGCCAGGGTTTCGCCTGGCGCAATCGTCAGGTTCACATCCTGTACGGCGGCCACTGGACGGCCGCCGATGCGAAACACCGTCTTGAGGCCGGCGATATCCAGGATCGGGGCGACACGCATGACTTCAGCTCGCGAGTCCGGACGCACGGACAATGTCCTCCACCTGTGCTGCTTCCTCAGCGTTGAGGGAGCGCTGAGGCCGGGCCATCGTGTTGGTGGCAATAACCCCAAGGGCGCGCATGGCCGTCTTGAAAGCACCGACCCCTGCTGAACCTGCACTGGTGCGGGGGAGCGAGACCCAGACCATTTCAAAGAGCCGGCACAGGCGCTCCTGCTCCTTGCGTGCTGCCTCCCAGTTTCCTGCCTGAGCGTGATCCCACAGCCGCACATAGCCGTGCGGGTCCACATTCGCGAGGCCCGGGACCACGCCATGCGCTCCCATCTGAAGGACATTATCGACGACGATCTCAGAACCCGTCATGAGAAAGACGTCGGGCTTATCCTTGAGATCAAGCAGGCAGAACCGGAAGTTGCCGTCGTCGCCGCTCGAGTCTTTCAGTCCGGCGATGGTGCCCTCGCGGGCCAGGGTCACCGTTGTCTTTCGCTCCAGCTTGGTATGCACGCAGACCGGAATGTCGTAGGCGATCACCGGTCGATCAATCGCTTCACGCACGTAGCGGAAATGGTCAATGACCTCCGGCTGGCTCGTGCGGGTATAGAAGGGGGCCGTCACCACGACGGCGTCGGCCCCGATCGACTGCGCCGCTCTGGCGTGACCGATGACTCGGTCTGTCGTCGGGTCAATGACACCGGCTAGAACCGGCAGGCGTCCGTTCACGACCTTCACGGTATGTTCGAGGATCTGACGCCGGGTTGCCTCGTCGTGGAAGATGACCTCACTTGTCGAACCGAGCACGAACAGGCCATGCACGCCGCCTGCAATGAGATGTTCGAGAACCCTGGTATAGGATGGGTAATCGACCTCGAAGTTCTCGGTGAGGGGAGTGACAACGGGAGGAACGACGCCGCGGAAATTGATCATAGGGAACCTTTGTTGCTTGGCTATTGAAGATCGGAGCGTGGGTCGAAGGCGTCGCGCAGGCCGTCGCCAACGAAGTTGATTGCCAGCACCGTAATGACGAGCGCCACGCCCGGGAACATCCACTGCCAGACATACTGCTCGAGCACGCTGGTCGAGCGGGCGGCGTTCAGCATATTGCCCCAACTGGCCTCCGGGGGAGCAATCCCGAGTCCGAGGAACGAGAGGCCGGCCTCGAGCAGGATTGCGTTCGCGATCTGCAGAGTTGCATAGACCACGAGGATGTCGATGCAGTTCGGGAGGCCGTGCCGAAACAGCAGGTGCCTCATCCCGGCGCCCATGCCACGTGCGGCGACAACGAAGTCACGCTCACGCAGCTCGAGAAGGCGAGCGCGAACCATGCGCGACAGTACCGGCCAGGACAGCAGCGAGATGACAGCGATCGTCGGGACGATGCCCGTGCCGACAATTGAGGCGAGCACAAGCAGAAGGATCACCGGCGGGAGGGTCATGGCAAGGTCGACAAGGCGCATGATAGCACCGTCTGCCAACCGGCCGCTGAAAGCGGAAATGGCCCCCACAAGGAAGCCGATCACCAGTGAGATCCCGACCGATATGACGGCGACGAGGAGCGAGACACGGCCGCCCTGCATCAGACGCGCGAAGACGTCGCGCCCGACGCCGTCGGTTCCAAACCAGTGGCCGGCGCTGGGGCCCTTGTTGAGGGCTCGCAGGTCGATTTGGTTGGGTGTATACGCCCACCAGAGCGGATAGGTCAGGATCGCAATGAGAATGGCGATGAGGACGACAAGTCCCGCCAACGCGAGTCGGTTAGTGACAAACCGGCCAAGGGCTCTGGCAGTGGGCCCTTTGCTGGATCCAAGGATAGCAACTGCAGCGCTCATTGTCAGGCCACCTGGATGCGGGGGTCGACCGCCGCGTAGGCGATATCGGTCAAGAGATTGACCACGATGACGCAGGCTCCGATGATGAGCGTGGCCCCCATGATGACCGGGTAATCACGCGTGTCGACGGCATTGATCAGCAGCAGGCCCATGCCGGGCCAGTTGAACACACTCTCGATGAAGATTGCGCCGCCGACGGCGATGCCAACGGTTGACCCGATGAGAGTAACGACCGGCAGGAGCGCGTTACGGACGGCATGCTTCATGATCACCCAAGATTCCTTTACGCCCTTCGCCCGGGCGGTGCGGACATAATCCTGGTTCAAAACTTCAAGGAGAGACGCGCGCATGTAGCGCATGATCAGCGCCGCGTGGCCGATTGACAGGAGGCACGCGGGCAAGATGAGGTGAGACAGGAGGTCACCCGCCGAGAATGGGGCGCCAGGTGTCAGCATCCCACCGGACGGCGCCCAGCGGAGGACGACCGAGAACAGGTAAAGTCCGAGGATTGCCGTCAGGAAGGCCGGGCTGGAAATGCCAAAGAAGGCGACGACGGAAAAGCCGATGTCAGTCGGGGAGTTGCGCCTGACAGCGCTGAGGATGCCCGCCGCGATGCCGGTTACGATTGCGATGGCAAGCCCGGCTGCCATCAGCAGGATGGTGGGGCCTATCCGTTCGAGGACGAGAGGCAGAACCCTCACGCCATTGCGCTGGATCGAGTAGCCGAGATCACCGGTGACGGCAGCCTGCAGCCATGCGAGATACTGAATGGGTAAGGGCTGATCCAGCCCGAGACGGGTCCTTAGAGCTTCCATCTCCGCTTGGGACATGGCAACGTTCGGATTCACATAGGCGTCGATCGGATCACCTGGCGCTACGCGCAGAAGGATGAACACGAGCATGCTCAGGGCGACGAGCATCAACAGGCCGGTGCCAAGTCGCCTCAGGATGTATGACAGCATGAGAATGCCCTTGTCGTTGAGGGAAGGCGGCCAAAGCCTGAGCGAGCCGCCTTCCCGATGCTCCGCCAGATGAGCTTACTTCTCGATCGACCATTTCTCCGGGTGGGCGTTGTAAGGTCCGCCGGCGGGAGCGGGGACCCAGACGAAGTCCTTGAGCTTCGCCGAGGCGACGCCGTAGCGGTTCGCGACCCACATGGTGGCCCAGGGCAGATTGGTGTTCATCGCTTTGCACACATCTTGGTAGCGAGCGTTGAGCTGCTGCGGATTGGTTTCGGCAAGCGCCGTATCAAACGCCTTGGTCAGCTCCGGCATGTCGATGCGCAGGAAATTTGCCCCCGCTGGAGGCTTCTGGGCCGCGTTCAGGCCGATATTGAGACCCGACGGATCCGGCCCGTTCTGAAGCCCGGCGTAAACGAGCGGGAACTGGTTAAAGTCAGGATTGCCGGCGTAGATGATGCCGTTATAGGTCGGCGTGTCGACCACGCGTGGCACCACGTTGATGCCGACCTGCGCGAGCATCGCCTGAACGGCCGCCATGACGTTGGCGGCTTGGGGCGTATTGTAATAGGTGAGCCAAGTGATGGGCTTGTTGCCATTGATCTTGTCCCAGCCCGCTTCCGCCAAAAGACTCTTGGCCTTGGCCGGGTCGTACTGGTATGGGCTCAAGCCTTCCGGGACAAGCTGTTTGGCCACATAGCCGCAGTTGGCAACGGTCGCCGCTCCGCCATAGAGGCTGTCGATGATGGCTTGGCGGTCGATGGCGTGCATCACGGCCTGGCGTACACGCACGTCCTTCCAGAGTGGGACCTGCTGGTTGAAGCCGAGATAGTTGACGACGAAGGACTGCCCCTCGATGACGTGGAACCCTTTGTTGTCCCTGAACGCTGAGACGTCATCTGGCTCGACATAGGTGAATTGGATCTCGCCCGCGCGCAGCGCCGCCACGGCTGCGGCCGTGTTCTTGAAATAGCGGTTGATCACCCGGTCCACCTTCGGGCGGCCAAGGCGGTAATCGTCATCGGCCACCAGTTCGACGTACTGGTCCGTCACGTATTGCTTGAACTTGAAGGGTCCGGTTCCAACCGGCTTGGTCGCCCACCACGTGCTGGTCGCCAGTTCCTTCGGGGTTGTGCCGGCAAGCGCATGCTCGGGAAGGATCATGAGCTTCGTCAGTGTTGCCAGGAAGCCGGCGTCCGGACGCGAGAGCTTGATGATTGCAGTGCGCTCATCGGGCGTCTCAACGGAGGAGACCGCGTTGAGGCGGGCGGCAAAGACTGTTCCGGTCTCGCCGTTCTTGGCGAGCTCGACCGTGAACTTGACGTCCTTGGAGGTAAAGGGTTTGCCGTCGTGCCAAGTCTCCTTGGCGAGCTTGAAGGTGTACTCGGTCTTGTCGGCATTGATGGAATATTCGGTGGCGAGAGCCCCTTCGATTGCCGTCAGATCGGCCGTGTAATTGACCAGTGGTTCGAAGTAGACGTTGAGCCAGGTGAACCCGCCCGTCGCCGCCAGCGGGTTGAAGTTGCCTTGAAAGCCGCCAGGGCCGACGTCAAAGCCGCCGGTGACGGTCTTCGGCTCCTGGGCCGCCACCGACGTCGTCAGAGCCGTTGCTCCGAGAAATGCCGCGACGGAGATGGTTCGTGTCAGAGCTTTCAGTTGCATCATTTCCTCCCTCTAACCATTGGTTGATTTTCTGTTATTGGCGATCACTTCGAGAATGCCCTCGTAGTGCTTGTCGAGCCTCTCTCGAGCTCGTTCGACATCGCGCGCCGCAACCGCCTCGACGATTTCATGGTGGTCGCGCCACGTGGAGAGCGGGTCGGAATTGGCCAGATTGGCGAAGTTGGATGCCTTGTAGAAGGCTCTCCAGAAGACCTCGATCAGGCCGGTGAGCATTCGGTTGTTCTGGCAGCGGAACAGCAGCCGGTGGAACTGCTCGTCTTCCTCGGCAAAGCTCTCGGCGCGCTCGGCTCGCTGACGCATGCGCTCCGTGACCTGGCGCAAAGCAGCGAGATCTTCCTCGCTGATCATTTCTATGGTCTTGTGAATGAGCCCAGTCTCAAGAACGCGACGCAGGTCGCGAAGCTCTTCGACGTCCCGCAAGGCGTCACCAAGGCCATAGGCAAGATTATCAAGGAGCGGCTGGAACGAGAATTCCTTCACGAAGACGCCGATGCCACGACGCGTCTCCAGAATCCCGACCGACTCGAGCGCCTTGATCGCTTCCCGAACAGAGTTGCGGCTGACGCCGAGCTGCTGAGCGAGGAAGGACTCAGGCGGCAGCGCATCTCCGGCTTTGAGCTGATTGTCCTCGATATAGCCGCGCAAGCTCTCCTGCACTGTCACGTGCAGTGAGGGAGGCTTGGTCAAAGGCTTTATGCCTTTCAAGCCGGACATTCTTCACTCCTCTTTGAGGCCGCAGACCAATCCAGGCGAAATTTCACGATCTGGCTTGCTACATATCAGCTTGTAGGATATCCAGCAAGTGGGCAGTTGGATAGGTACTGTACATGAGGGTTTGTCTCTTGGGGGTGAGCCATTGGCACGCTGGGATGCATCTGGATGCGGTGAGATCTTCGGGCGGCGAGATCTCAGCTGTCTGGGATGATGATCCAAGAAGCGCGGCCGTTTTCGCCCGGTCCCACGATGTCCCCGCCTGTGCTCATATCGAACAGGCGTTCGAGACAAGGCCCGACTTGGCCGTCGTCATGGGTTCGCCTGCGGATGTTCCAGACCTTGTCTTGAAGGTGGTGTCCGCCGGCATTCCAATGGTTCTCGAAAAGCCCGCCGCCCCCACGACCGGCGTCTTGATGGAGATCCTGAAGGCTGTCCAGGAACGAGACATTTTCGTTGCTGTGCCTCTTCCCAATCGTTTCGGTCCCGCTTTCGGCGCAATGGCAGCGCTTGAGTCGCAAGGGCGTCTCGGCAAGATTGCCCATGGTCATTTCCGGATCGTCAACGGCCCCCCTCGACGTTACCGCGAGGATGGGGTCGAGTGGATGCTCGACCCGACGATCGGAGGCGGCGGAGCGCTGCGCAATCTCGGTATTCACGGCATCGATGCAGCCCTCTCGCTTGCGCAGGGAACCTTGCGCATCATAGCAGCCTCGGTCGCCAATCGTCTCCATGACGAGCCGGTCGAAGACCACGCCCATGTCGTCCTGTGTGACGATGCTGGAACGCTCTTCACGGTCGAGGCAGGCTACACCTTCGCCTCCATGGCTCCAGGCGGGGACTTCGAGTGGCGGATCGCCACGGGCAACGCTTACCTGATTGACCGGGGCGAGACGGCGCAATGCGCAACCCTTGATGACGGGGGAGTCCGCATGCTCGCCCCCGAACATCCGAGCACGCGTTACCGCTTGTTCATGGCCGACACGTTCGACCGGCTCCGCTCGGGTGAGCGCCCGACGGTCAGCCTCGAGGATTACCTGGCAGCGATGAAGGTCATCGATGCCGCATATGAGAAGGCAAAGGTATGATCGGCGTAGGAATCATCGGGGCCGGCCACTTCGGAGCGGTTCATGCCCGGGCGATGACCGAGGTTGACGAGGTCAGGCTCGTCGCGTCCTGCCGGGAGAACGCAGACGCAGCGGCCGCTTTCGCGGCTGAGCATGGCGGCAAGAGTTACGGCGACTGGCGCGCTTTGTTGGACGATCCGACAGTCGACGCCGTTCTCATCGCTACGCCGCACCACCTCCACGAAGAAATGACCATTGCGGCCGCCGGGGCAGGCAAGCATATCCTGCTCGAGAAACCGATGGCGACCAGCCTGGCGGCGTGCGACGCCATGCTCGCGGCCGCAGAGGCAACCCGGGTCAAGCTCATGATCGGCCACGTGATGCACTTCGCCCTGCCCTGCCTCAGGGCCAAGGAGATCATCGACACGGGCGTGCTCGGTGCTCCTGTCTTGGGGTCGAGCTGGATGATCAAGCTTTGGATGGAAAGCAACCGACGGCCCTGGCATCTCAACCATGCATCAGGAGGCGGGATGCTGATGACAGCAGGGATTCACGCGCTCGATCGGCTGATCTGGCTCATGGGTCAGCCGGTGGCCGGGGTGACGGCGATGGCCGGCACCTACTTCCACGAGCAGGAGGCCGATGACGCAGCCCTGATGAGCCTGCGCTTTGTCGATGGCCGGATCGGCCAGGTCGCCAGCGTCGGCTATCGTGACGGAGCGGTGACGTTCGCCATGGATCTCGTCTGTGAGAAGGGGACGATCCGGATCGACTTTGACCACGGGGTCTCTACCGGCCAGGGCGGCGTCTGGACGTCGGTTTCGGGCTCCATCGAGCCGAATTGGATGGGCGCGGCCGTGGCTCGCGAGTGGCGCGCCCTTGCCGCCAGCATCATCAACGATACGCCCTCCCCGGTTACCGGGTCCTACGGACGCCATGTGGTTGCCTGCATCGAGGCGGCCCATGAGGCCAGCCGCAGCCGGCGCGAGGTCTCGATCGCTGCTACTCCGACGGTGTAACGCCCCGCTCGACCATCCCACAAGGGTTCGGAACAGTCATGACATCTCAGCCAGCGGCCACAGCGCTCACCGAGTCATTGAGAGGCGGATTGGTCGTCTCATGCCAGCCGGTCCCCGGCGGGCCGTTCGACGATCCCGAATCTGTCGTGCGCTTTGCACTGACGGCCCAGAATGCGGGTGCCCGCGCGCTTCGAATTGAGGGCGCTGTCAACGTTGCCGCAGTTGCCGCTGCCTGCTCGATTCCGATCATCGGCCTTGTCAAACGCGATCTCACGGAAACCCCGGTCCGCATTACGCCCTGGATTGAGGACGTTATCGCCCTTGCCGAAGCAGGCGCGGCGATTGTCGCCTTCGATGCCACCGACCGGCCAAGGCCCGTAGCGGTCCGGACGCTGATCGAGACAATCCATGCTCGGGGCTGCGTTGCCATGGCCGACATCGCGACGATCACCGAAGCGAGAAACGCAAGCGCGCTCGGTGCAGACCTGATCGGCACCACCATGTCCGGCTACACCGACATGGGTCCACCGCCGCGAATGCCTGATATCGGGTTGGTATGGGAGGCTTGTGGGCTCGGCAAGCCGGTCCTTGCCGAAGGTCGGTACAACGAGCCCCGTCTCGCAGCGGCAGCCATACGCGCAGGAGCCGCGGCGGTGGTTGTGGGCTCTGCCATCACCCGGCCGGAGCATATCACGCAATGGTTCGTTGACGCGATCACAGGTGAAGCAGCGCCAACGAAGCCGGTTCTCGCAATCGATATCGGCGGCAGCAAGACGGCCGTGGCGTTGGTCCTGGGGAACCGCATCCTCAAGCGGCGGCAGGTTCCGACACACCCCGCCGATGGAGCGGAGGCATGGCTGCAAGCAGCCGCTGATGTCGCACGGGATTGGCAGGGACAGTATGGTGGTGTGGCTGCCGCCGTGACCGGTCTGATCAGGGACGGCCTCTGGACAGCCGTCAATCCCGCGACCCTGCCCATTCCGGCAGACTTCCCGCTGGTATCACGCCTGAACGATTACTTCGGCAGTCCCGCTGTGGCTTTGAATGATGCTCAAGCCGCAGCTTGGGGCGAGTATCGCTTCGGTGCTGGCCGCGGCCGTGACCTACTCTTTCTGACAATATCCAGCGGAATCGGCGGAGGGGCCGTTGTCGGCGGCCGGCTCTTGAGTGGATCCGGAGGTCTTGCCGGGCACGTCGGCCAGATCCCGGTGCAGGTTCCGGGAAAGCGCTACCAGCGTCTGGAGGACTTGGCGTCTGGCTTCGCCATTGCAGCCGCAGCCCGCGCCATCGGCCGCGATGCGGATGCCAAACAGGTCTTCGCCGCCATGGCTTTGGGAGAGAGCTGGGCGGAAGCCATTGTCGTCGAGGCTTTGGATCATCTCGCCCTGGCTCTTCCGGGTTTACAAGCCCTTCTTGATCCGCAGGTCATGGTGATCGGCGGCGGCGTCGGCCTTGCGCCAGGCTTCCTGCCCCGTCTCGAGGCCGCTCTGTTCCGCTTTCCATCTGCTCTCAAGCCTTCCTTGGCGCCGGCTCTCCTCGGCGCCGATGCCGGCCTCTTAGGCGCAGCGGATCTTCTGAAGCGGCAGATGTCCTTCGGAAACCCTGAGATGGACTTGGCACCGGACGCTGGTGCTACCATCCCCACAACGTGACCGTCGTTTATTTGCGACCGCCTGGTGTCTGAGGATCGATATGTCAGAGCGACCGAACATGGAAACAAGAATGCTGCGCGAGGCGCAGGAAGCCCCGCAGGTGGTCGCGCGCCTGCTCGAGAGCAACGCTCCCCTGTGCCGCGCCCTCGGCGAGCGCCTGCGCGCTGAGCCGCCGCCTTTCGCCGTCACCTGCGCGC
>NZ_JAMXFJ010000027.1 GCF_025460805.1 Microvirga sesbaniae
CCCAATGGTGTCGTCGATATCATCGAGTTCACAATCGTGGCCGATGATCCATCGGAGACAGCCGACCTCTATCGGGCGATCTTTGGGTCTGAAGCAGTGACCGAGGTCTCCGGTGGTCACGCCCTGCAGGCGGGCAAGGCAACGGTTCATTTTCTCAGCCCTGCCGAGGTCGACAGGCGCTTTGCCGGCGCGGCAGTGACCACCACAAGTCAGGGTGATCGCATGGCCGCGTTGACCCTTCGAACACGCTCACTTGATTTGGTTCTCGAAAGTCTCAGGTCCGCGCAAATTGCTGGTGCTCATGCAATGCCGGATCGCATTATCGTGCCTGCCAGCGAAGCCGGCGGCGTGGCTCTTGCGTTCGTCGAGTGAGGCAGCAGTTTCGCGCACGAAGAATGATGGCCGCTCGAGTTCTGGTTCATCGTGTTCGTCCAGATTACGACGGAAAATCGGTAGGTCCTCATGTAACATACTTTCAACGACGCCCGTCGCAAGCCGCTCTGCAGCGACCTTGGCACCTGGAATATCGTTGGCGATTGCCCTGAGACTGAACGCCAATTCAACGTAAGATTGGTATAGCGGCGGGATTTTGCGAGACATGCGCGCATCATGGCAGCTTATAGTTGCAGCGGATTGGGGCTTATTACTGTGGGCAAAGAGACTATGCCAAGCTGGTTCGTCCACCTGTTTGGTCTATGACCAAAGTCGATATGCGCTACGGCCAGCTTTTCGCTAAGACGCGTCAACGGCCTCTATCGGCAGACAAGAAAAAGCCGGGCTCGGGCCCGGCGAAGTTAAGGTCCGACAAATCCGTCAAAACCTTCCAGAGGGAACGGCTGAGACAGCAGCGCCGGGAGGAAGAAGGCGGTGCTGCGTTGAAATCAGCCTTTGCTTATATCGGCGGCATCGCGCCTCTTTACAATGCAGCATGCCTCATGAAGGGGCTGCGTTGACCGCATGCCGCCGCTATCGCAGTCGCAAAGTAGACGATTATACTTCGTTAGTTTCTGCCGTCACAGCATCAATCCATGGCGGTCACCTTCCTGCACGAGAGCCTCAGAGAGACTGGACGAGGAGATCGATGCTGGCTTTGGCATCGCCGTAGAACATGCGGGTGTTGTCCTTGTAGAACAGTGGGTTCTCAATGCCGGAGTAGCCGGTCCCCTGCCCTCGCTTTGAGTCGAACACCTGTTTGGCTTTCCACACCTCCAGCACCGGCATGCCGGCGATCGGGGGATCCGTCGCAAACGTTTTGTTTCAGAGTGTCAGCTACTGAGACCTCGGTCACAGTAGTGGGGGGACGTCGTGTTCAATGGCAGGCATTTTGATCGATCTGTGATCCTGCTCTGCGTCCGGTGGTATCTGGCCTACAATCTCAGCCTCCGTAACCTGGAGGAGATGTTGGCGGAGAGGGGGATCTCGGTCGACCACGCGACAGTGCATCGCTGGGTTGTTCGCTACTCGCCGGAATTGCTGGAGCGGTTCAATCGGCGCAACCGAGCAGTTTCCGGCAAATGGCATGTTGATGAAACCTATATCAAGGTCCGTGGGCAGTGGCGGTATCTCTACCGCGCCATCGACAGCAATGGTGACACGGTCGAGTTCTGGTTCAGCGAGCGGCGCAATCTCGCTGCCGCCAAACGGTTTCTGCGTAAGGCACTCAAGCGGCACGGCCGTCCCGAACGGATCGTGATTGATGGTAGCCAGACGAACTACGAGGCAATCGTGTCTTGCGACACTACAGATCGGCTCCAAGATCGATCTCGGCGCAAGCTGGAACCCATACGCATCCGGCAGAGTGCCTACTTGAACAACCGCATTGAACAGGATCATCGCGCCGTCAAACGCCGGGTGCGACCTATGCTCGGGTTCAAGTCGATGGCATCTGCTCGGGCGATCTTGGATGGCATCGAGATGGTTCACATGATGCGCAAGGGACAGGCGAAGTATGCCTGCACTTCGAAATTACCACTTGCAGAGCAGTTCGCCCGGCTCGCTGCCTGAGCCCGCTATCACGCGATTAGTCCTGTCGTATCTCAACTCCGAGTTTGCGACACAACCTACCTTAGAGCGATCGTTCCACGCCGCCGCAGCTTCGTAGTGATTGACATGCGAGCGTCGGCTCTACTCTCCAAATGCCATTGCGGAGCCAAGACAGCAATATCCAGCAACATCCACTTGACTGAATGACCGTGGTCTGTATCCTGGTATGACCAAGGTAAGAGATATGACCGCTGATCTTGAAATCACGCGGCTTAGGGAGAGTGGCGGCAAGGGGTTCGAGAAGGTCTTCGCCTTCTTGCGCGAGCGTCTGCTTGCGGGCTCATTGCGACCGGGTGACCGGCTCATCCCTGAACGCGATCTCGCTGCGCAGCTCGGTGTCAGCCGACCGATCCTGCGCGAGGCGCTGCGCGCCCTGACGGTTCTCGGCGTCGTTGAAATCCGCGACCGGGTCGGGACCATTGTCCGGCGCCCGGACCCTTCCGTCTTGAATGACTTTTTCACCTTTGCGTTCGCGCAGCAGTCTGACGTCGTCGACGACGTGATGCAGGCGCGCATCGCGATCGAGTGTCAGGCCGTCCGGCTTGCCGCCGAGCGGGCCACTGTGTCCGATTTCGAGAAATTGCAGCAGGCGCTCGCACGCATCGTCGAGACCATCGACGACCCCGATGGCGGCAGCGCGGCCGATTTCAACTTTCACCGTGCCATCGTGAACGCGGGCAAGTCCGAGACGCTGATCGTGCTGCACAACTCGCTGTCCGGCATTCTGATGCGCTCCCATCGAGGTCGCCGGGAGCTTCTTCAGGCTTTCGACTCCATGAAAACCTACCTGATCGAAGACCATCGCCGGATCTTCGACGCCATCGTCGGCCGGGACCCGGAGCATGCCGAGAAGGTCCTGCGGGAGCATTTCGCGATCGGCGACAATTTCCGTAGACGCGCCGCGATCGGCGAGTCCGACGCCCGGAACGACTCATGACACTTGACCAAGAGCAGGAAGACACGATGCGACGGAACGAACAGAACGCGACGGTCGGTTTTGTCGGCCTCGGGACGATGGGGCGCGAGATGGCGCTCAACCTGCTCAAGGCCGGATATGCAGTCTGCGCCTATGACGTGCGCAAGGAGGCCACCGACGACCTTGTTACCCAAGGTGCCACCGGCGCTGAGAGTCCGGCTGACGCGGCCCGCGACGCAGACATCGTCATTTCCATGCTCCCCGACACGCCGCAGGTCGAGGAGATCGTCTATGGCGAATCCGGCCTTCTGGCGTCGCCGCCACGCGGCCGCCTCCTCGTCGACATGAGCACGATCTCTCCCGTCGCGGTCCGACGCATGCATGCCGATCTCAAGGCCGCCGGCGTGGCCTTCCTCGATGCACCCGTGTCGGGCGGCCCGGTCGGCGCCAAGAATGCCTCGCTTTCGATCATGGTCGGAGGTGACCGAAACGCCTTCCTGCGCGCCGAGCCATATTTCCGGGCCATGGGCACGACGATCACCCATGTGGGCGAGGCCGGGGCCGGACAGACAGTCAAACTCTGCAACCAGCTCGTCTGCGGCATTAACCTCCAAGCCATCTGCGAAGCGCTGGCGCTTGGCCGCGCGTCCGGCGTGGACCTCGACCAGCTCCGCAACGTGCTCCTGGGCGGCTCGGCCGCATCCTGGATGCTCGACAAGCTGGGCCCAGCAATGATCGCCGGGGATGCATCCGCCGGTTTCCGCATCGACCTGATGCTAAAAGACCTGCGCCTCGTGCAGGAGCAGGCTCTCTCGCTATCAGTTCCGCTGCCGGGAACCGCCCTGGTGACCAGCCAGTATGTCGAGGCGCGCGCCCACGGTGAAGGCACGAACGGTAACCAGGCTCTCTTCCGCGTCTACGACCGGATGACGAACCAGGCCGCCACCTAGCCCGGGGTCGCCTGCCATGAACCTCAACTTGGATTTCGCCGCGATCCTCGAGCGATGGCCGGCCTTCCTGGATGGGGCGCTGCTCACCCTTCAGCTCGCCTTCATCGCGACGGCGCTCGGCACGGTCATCGGCGTGCTCGGGGCCATCGGGCGGCGTAGCCGCCACCCGGTCGTCTCGCGCCTCTGCGGCATCTATGTCGAGGCGATCCGCAACACCCCGCTGCTGGTCCAGATCTTCCTCGTCTATTTCGGACTCGCCAGCCTCGGATTGAAGCTCTCCGCATTCACGGTTGCGGCAGCCGCGCTGACCATCAATGTCGGGGCCTACACGACTGAGATCATACGCGCGGGCTTCGACGCCATTCCCCGTGGACAGATCGAGGCCGCCGAGGGGCTGGCGCTGTCCCGGGCGCAGATCTACTGGCACGTGGTGATGTGGCCGGCCATAGAGAGGGTCTATCCGTCCCTGACAAGCCAGTTCGTGCTGCTGATGCTCGCCTCGTCCGTGACGTCACAGATCTCGGCGGAAGAGTTGACGGCAGTCGCGAACTACATCCAGTCCGACACCTATCGCGCCTTCGAGACCTATATCCTGGTCGCGATCGTCTACGTCGTCCTGTCGCTGGTCATGCGGGCCGGGTTCTGGCTTCTCGGTCTCGTGATTTTCCCGCGTCGCCGACGCCTCGGCACCCCTTTGTGAGGAGGAGAGGATGGGCGGTTCCATCAATGCCAATCACCTAATGTTCCTTGGTTACGGCGCGCTGTGGACCATCGGCCTGTCGCTCATCGGTCTTCTCGGCGGCGGCATCGCCGGCTTCATCGTCGCCCTCTGCCGCATCTCGCCGAGCCGGATCGTGCGGCTCCTGAGCGCCGGGTATGTCCAGCTCATCCAAGGCACGCCGCTGCTCGTCATCATGTTCCTGACATATTTTGGACTGCCCGCGCTCGGCGTGACCGTCTCCCCGCTGGCCGCCGCCGGTGCATCGCTCACGATCTTCGTCAGCGCCTATCTCGGCGAGATCTGGCGCGGCTGCTTCGAGTCCGTTCCGAAGCCGCAATGGGAGGCCGCGGAAGGACTCGCTCTCAGCCGATCCCAGCGGATGATGAAGGTCATCCTGCCGCAGGCCGTCCGGATCGCCACACCGCCCACCGTGGGTTTCATGGTGCAGATCATCAAGAACACCTCGCTGGCCTCGGTGGTCGGCTTCGTGGAGCTCGCGCGGTCGGGCCAGATCATCAACAACTCCCTGTTCGAGCCCTTCCTCATCTACACCATCATCGCCGTCATCTACTTCGCCCTCTGCTATCCGCTCTCGCGCTTCAGTCACCGCCTGGAAGCGCGAGGCGGCCCGGCTCGCATCGAACTCGAGACTGCCTGACATGCACAACATCACCAGAACGGATACCGCGCCGCCGGTCGTCGGCCTCTCGGACGTGCACAAGAGCTTCGGCGCGCTCAAGGTGCTCAACGGGGTGAGCTTCGAGGTCAATCGCGGCGAGGTTCTCGTACTCATCGGCCGCAGCGGTTCCGGCAAGAGCACCGCCCTGCGCTGCATCGATCGCTTCGAGACGATCGACAGCGGTGAGATCATTGTGTGCGGCCATCGCGTCAGCGATCCGAAGCTCGATCTGCGGGCCCTGCGCCAGGATGTGGGCATCGTCTTCCAGAGCTACAACCTGTTCCCTCATCTGACGATCGAGGAGAACATCACGCTTGCCCCCTGCTCCGTGAAGGGAATCTCGAAATCCCAGGCGAAGGAGCAGGCCCGACAGGTTCTCGCCCAGGTCGGTCTGGAGGACAAGCTCCGCCAA
This sequence comes from Microvirga sesbaniae, assembly GCF_025460805.1. Taxonomy (GTDB): domain Bacteria; phylum Pseudomonadota; class Alphaproteobacteria; order Rhizobiales; family Beijerinckiaceae; genus Microvirga; species Microvirga sesbaniae. The sequence goes on from NZ_JAMXFJ010000027.1 coordinate 5,722, forward strand.
TATCCCGAACAGCTCTCCGGCGGCCAGCAGCAGCGTGCGGCGATTGCCCGCTCGCTTGCCATGCAGCCGAAGGTGATGCTGTTCGACGAAGTGACCTCGGCCCTCGACCCGGAACTGACCGGCGAGGTCCTGAAGGTGATTGAGGCGCTCGCTGCGGACGGCATGACCATGGTGATGGTTACGCACGAGATGGGATTTGCCAAGGGTATCGCCGACCGGGTGGTGTTCATGCATCGCGGCAAGGTCCACGAGACCGGGCCCGCCGCGATCCTGACATCGCCCGCTACTCCGGAACTCGCCCAGTTCGTTGGCACAGGGCTTTGAACCACAATCAATAACCAGGGAGATACAGATGATGAAACGCTCGCTTTCCGCTGCTGCAATCGCAATGAGCTGCATGGTGGCGCTTGGCACCACCGCGGCGCATGCTGACCTTCTCGACGACATCATGAAGGCGAAGAAGATCCGCATTGCGACCGACCTGGCGATCCCGCCATCCGGCATGATGGACGCCAATCTCAAGCCTACGGGATCGGACGTAGAAACCGCCCAGCTTCTTGCAAAGGACCTCGGGCTCGAGCTCGAGTTCGTCCAGACCACCGGCGCGACCCGGATTCCGAACATCCAGACCAACAAAGCCGACATCATCATCTCGACTCTTTCGGTTACGCCGGAGCGCGCCAAGGTGATCGACTTCACAAAGGCCTATGCGGCGTTGCAGTCCGTCGTTGGGTGCCTGAAATCGGTTGAGGCGAAGAGCTGGGAGGATCTAAAAGGCAAGACCATTGCTGTCTCCCGTGGTACGACGCAGGATACCGAACTGACGAACATGAAGGATCGCAACCTCACCCTGGCCCGCTTCGATGATGATGCCACGATGGTGACAGCTGCCGTCTCGGGGCAGGCCGATTGCGTTGCGACGTCCGCAACGATCGTGAACCAGATTGGCGTCAAGAACCCTGCCCGGACGTTCGAGCCCAAGGTGCTCATTCGCACCTTCGACCTTGCCATCGGTGTGCGCAAGGGCGAGCCGCGACTGGTCGAGAAGCTCAACGAGTGGATCTCGACCAATCTCAAGAACGGCAAATTGAACGAGATCTACAAGAAATTCCATGGCAGCGAGCTCCCGCAGGAGATGCGGAGCTGAGCCAGGGAACATTGGGTGGCGCTCAGCGCCACCCTGCCTGCAACCATGAAGGAAAGGTTACCCAATGCGCGTCGTAATCGGGTCGGATCATGCCGGATGGCCCCTCAAGAATGCGGTGGTCGAGCATGTGCACTCGCTCGGCCATGAGGTCATCGATGTTGGATCGTTCGATGATAAGCCCGTTGATTTTCCAGACATTGCCCGCGCGCTGACCGAGAAGGTCAAATCCGGCGAGGCCGAGCGCGGCATCATGGTCTGCGGCACCGGCGTCGGTGCATCGATCGCGGCCAACAAGATCAAGGGCATTCGCGCTGCCGTCTGCCACGACATCCACTCGGCGCATCAGTCGGTCGAGCACGACGACGTCAACGTGATGTGCATCGGCGCCAAGATTGTTGGCGCCTGGCTCGCACAGGATCTCGTTGAGTCCTACTTGAAGGCAGAGTTCTCCACGGACGAGGATTGTCGCCGCCGCGTGGAAATGCTCCACGCCATGGATGCCGAAGGCTGATTTCTGTCCGCGTTGGACAGCACGCGGGTGTGACATGATCCTTGTCTTCGGTTTCATCAACATCGATCTGGTCGCCCGCGTTGTGTCGATCCCACAGCCCGGCGAGACCGTCCTCTCGTCGCGCTACGAGACGCTATTCGGCGGGAAGGGCGCCAACCAGGCGGTCGTTGCCGCGCGGGTATCGTTGCCGCATCAGGTGGCGATCGTGGCCTGTATCGGCGATGATGCCTTCGGCCGATCGGCACGCGACAACCTTGCTCGCAATAGTGTCGTGGACAATCTGGTTACCAGCGTCGCAGAGCCGACCGGCTGCGCCTTCATCACGGTCGACGAGCGCGGCGAGAATGCAATTACGGTCGGCAGCGCATTCCTCATGTGGTGCTGGGCTGAAAACATGGCTTGGCTACTCACGCCATCAGGGGCATCCCTGCCCCACCAATCTTGTCTCGGCTTTGGCTCGTCTTACCACGATGAGGGATGAAGGCGCCGCTTCCAACGTTCAGGTTGTGTCGCAAACCTGGAGAGGGGACAATAAAGGGTCAACGGCTCGATAGCGCGTTCAGGCCGCGAGTAGATCGAACTGCTCCGCAAGGGATAGCTGCTAATTGCAGGCATACTTCGCCTGTTGTTTGCGCATCATGTGGATCAGGTCGATCCCGCTGAGGATCAAGCGGGCGGTGCTGATCGCCTTGAGCCCGAGCATAGGTCGGATCCTCCGCTTGATAGCCCGATGATCCTGCTCGATACGATTGTTGAGGTAGGCGCTTTGCCGGATGCGGATTGGCTTAAGCTTCCGTCGTGATCGGTCCTGCAGCCGGTTCGTTGGATCGCAGGATAGGATCGCTTCTCGGTTGGTCTGACTGCCGTCAATTACGATCCTCTCGGGCCGGCCATGCCGCTTGAGCGCCTTGCGCAGAAATCGCTTAGCAGCCGTGAGGTTGCGCCGCTCACTGAACCAGAACTCAACCGTGCCGCCGTCGCTGTTGATCGCCCGGTAAAGGTACATCCAACGACCTCTGACCTTGATATATGTCTCGTCGACGTGCCACTTTCCGGTAACGGCGCGCTTGCGTGCGTTGAAGCGCTTCAGAAGTTCGGTCGAGTACCGGAGAACCCATCTGTGAATGGTCGCGTAATCGACCGAGATGCCGCGCTCAGCCATCATTTCCTCGAGATTCCGCAGGCTGAGGTTGTAGGCCAAGTACCAGCGGACGCAGAGCAGGATCACCGATCGATCAAAATGTCTGCCCTTGAACACTGCGTCCTCCACTACTGTAACCACGGTCTCAGTAGCTGAAACTCTGAAACAAATTGTTGCGACAGATCCGTTCGGAATGCTTTGGCTCCTCCGAATTGCATGGCCCTTGTTTGCTTTGACCTCTAGAATGGAAGCCTCAAGGTCTCGCCACTTGCCAACGTAGGGACGGCGCGCGGATGATCCTCTTGCGCCTCAATAGCTGCGCCGAGACGTAGAACAATCACGAGGAATTTGCCATCGTGCAGCTGTTTGAGCACGGTATAGACCCGATCCATCAAACGTTTGATCAACTGCTCCAATTCATCATCAGAGATCCTCCCGACCTCGCTCCAAGGCACGTCCCTGCCCTTGTAAACGATCCTGATATCCAACTGATCATTGGCTTGGCTCAAAGGCTCAATGCCGCTTTCAAGGGCTGACATCTCCTCACAGTCGAGGGCCGTCTTGACCATGCCGAACGCAAGCTTCGCTGACATCCAGTCGCCCAGGAGGATTTCTGGAACTCGTGCTTCGCCATGAGAAGGAACGACTTGGAGCTCCGGATCGAGCTTCGGATCACCCCACCTCTCCAAACCCTGCTGGCCAAAGTTAACGACAGCTTTCAGATAATCAGGATCCCTCAAATTGAGCAGGATCGTGTAAAGAGCATTTGCAGCCTCGCGTCTGAAGGCATGGCTTTCGGCCGCCGTGAAACGCCGCACTTGATCGACTGGAGTGGTGCCACCAGAATGGATGACGGCTGTATGGGGATCCTGGCGCAGATCGGACCAACGCGGCTCCCCAGAGTGGTAGTCGCCCAGGCGAGTTTCTCGAAAGCACAGTCTGACGATCGCAATGGAGAGGGCTTTTGCCATCTCATCGTCAATAACCATCGATTGGATCTCAGGCATGCCTGTCGAGTCCTACGCAGCACAAGTTTCCAACCTATAGATCTTAGTTCCTTTCTAGAGCTGGTCACTGCCTCCTAAGGGGAACACCAGAAGGCTAAGTGGCTCTGCCCGGAGGGGCCAGAGATGAACGAGGCGAAGGGATAAAGGGAAAATTGCCATGAAATCAACTTGTCCCGGACAGCTTCTTGAAATGCCCTGTGTCTGCTTGAGCCGCATTACTGTGTGGGGCATGGGTGACGCCGACTGGGCGGCATCACCTTGCGCAGTCGCTTGCATCGGGCCCAAGGAACAATCGCACCAGCCGCCGCTGCGGCTTCGGGATGCTGTGTCAGTGCGAGTTGTCACGACATAAGGCCGAGCCCTGAATGGCGCCTGTCATTTCCAGCCTTTCAGGGACGTAGACGTGCTCTCCAGACGAGGGATGCAAAGCCTGGCTCAGATCAGTTGATCCGTCTCCCCAAGCTCCTCGTCCTTGATTGCCTTCAACGTGAAGCCGAAGGTCGTCCCCTCTCCTGCTATCGACTCCGCCCAGATCTTTCCGCCATGGGCTTCGATGATCGTCCGGCAGATCGACAGGCCCACACCCATGCCGGCCTGCTTGGTGGTTGTGAATGGGGTGAACAGCCTTCCCTGGACCGAAGGCGCGAGGCCGGTCCCAGTATCTTTGACGCTCAGCCGTACCATCGTCCCCTCGTCTTCCACCTCCGCCTTGATGATCAGATCACGCTGCTCGACGTCCTGCATGGCTTCCATGGCATTTCGGACGAGGTTTAGGAGAACCTGTTGGATCTGAACCCGGCTGACGAGCACCTTCGGGCTCTCATGAGGCAGATCGAAGTCGACCTTAATGCCCTTGTCCTTGGCTCCAGCCAACGCGAGCGCACTCGCCTCCTCGATCAGCTTGCGCAGATCCTCAACTTCCTGGTCTGTTTCGCCACGGGCCACGAACGCTCGGAGTTGCCGGATCACTTCGCCGGCTCGCAGGGCTTCCTCTGCCGCCCCCTGGATGCCATGCTGGAGCATTGGGATGTGCTCGCCGTCCATGCGATCCAGGATCATGCCGCAGCCCTTCAGGTAGCCCGTGATTGCCGTCAGCGGCTGGTTCACCTCATGCGCCAGGGTTGAGCCCATCTCGCCCATGGCGGTTAGACGAGACATGTAGGCCAGTTCGGTCTGCAGCTCCTGCATCCGCTTTTCCGTATACTGCCGGTCCGTGAGGTCGCGAATGAAGGCGGTGAAGAAACGCTGGTCGCCCGATTCCATTTCGCCAAGATGCACTTCCATCGGGAAGGTTGAGCCATCCTTGCGCTGGGCGACCGCCACGCGGCCGCTCTCCGTAATCCGGCGCTCGCCGGTCTGCCGGTAGCGGTGCATGAAGCCTTCGTGACTGTCCCGGTACGGCACAGGCATCAGGAACTTGACGCTGGTGCCGATGATCTCCTCCGGCCGGTAGCCGAACATCTTCACCGCCGTGGCGCTGAACGAGGTGATGATCCCCTTCTCATCAGACACCACCATAGCGTCCGGCACGGTCGCCAGAATGGACTGCAGGTGAGCGGTCTGCCGGAGCAGATCGTCCTGGCTGGCGCGCAGCGCTTCCTCTGCCGCGACGTGCTGGGTGACGTCCTGGGCTATGCCCAGCTTGCGGGTTGGCCACCCGTCTTTGTCAACCAGCGTGTGCCCGACAGATGTGATCCAGCGCTCCTCGCCGTTGTCAGCACGATTGATCCGGAACGTGTTGGTGAAGGTCAGGCTATCGGCACGCTCCCCGTTGTAAACGTCCCTGATCACCCACTCACGATCCTCGGGATGGATGCACGCGAGGACGAGTCCCTGCGTGATCGTGGTGTCCGGCGCAATGCCAAACAGCTCCCGCGCCTCAGCGCTCCACGCCCGTTCACCCGTGACCATGTTCAGGTCCCAAATGCCGAGGCCAGTGGTCTCGATCGCCAAGCGCAGCCGCTCCTCGCTCTGACGCAAGCTCTCCTCAACCTGATGCAGGCTCGTGATGTCGCGGGAGATTGCCAGCAACCCGTCCGGCTTGTTGTCGCTGCCCATGATTGGTGTGACGATTACATCCCACCACTTCGGCGTTCCGGCCAGCGTCGGGCAGCAGCCGCGGAACCGTCCGGTCTCCCCAGTCTTGGCCAGCAACACGGCCCTGCGGGCATCATCGACAGTCGTGCCTGTCCAGAAGTCGAGCCAATCGCAGCCCTCGAGGTCGGCAAAGGTCTCCAATTCCATGGCGCGACAGCCACCCTCGCTCATGAAGCGCAGCCGGGACTCCAGATCGAGGATAGTGATGCAATCCTCTGAACTGGCATGCAGCCGATCCAACATCTCGGTCTTCCGGGCGAGCTCGCGCTCGGCTTTCCGCAACTTCACCTCTCGGCTCATCGAGCGGGCCAGCGCAAGCAGCGTCCGCTCTTGCACCTCGGACAGCCCCTCCGGGCGGGGCTCGCGATCAACAACGGTCAGGGTGCCAACTGGGAAGCCATTCTCGTCTCTGAAAGCGATCCCGGCGTAAAAGCGTAGACCCGGCTCTCCCGTGACGAAGGGGTTGTGGCGAAACTCCGGATGCTCCCGGAGGTCGGGAATGACGGCGAGGTCCGGTTGCTGAATTGTGTAGGTGCAGATCGAGAGGCCTGCCGGGATCTCGACGGCATCGAACCCAACCTTGGCCTTGAACCAGTGCCGACCATCGACGATGAACCCAACAGCCGCCATTGGAGCTTGGCAGGCCTGAGCCGCGATCAGAACCACATCGTCAAACGCCGCCTCAGGGGGTGTGTCGAGAACCCTCAGGTCGTGAACGGCAGCAAGCCGCTTCGCGCCATCGATCTCAGGAATGCCGCTGCTGAAACTACTGATCGCCATGATTGGAATGCTGCCCCACCCGTTATGCTTCCTACACTCTTTGGAGGTAACGCGCTCGGGCCGATAGCAAAGAGATAAGCCATTAACAATGTAGAAGCCGCTGAATCTCCCAGCCAAGCTTAGTAAAGAGCTTCACATTTGGTGTTGCCAAAGAAGGGAGGATTTTAGTTCCTGCTTTGTCTGACGTAACATTCTCCCCCGCCGCAAAGGCAATACGTAGTTTGCTTACGGCCAAGCTTTCGGTTTCCCCTTATTGCGTGAAGTTGCCGTCTGGTTCATCTTCCGGCGCATTGAAGCACGGCACGTTTTTCAACCGCGATTCTCAAAAACAACAACAGTTTTACAGACTTACCGTAGGGGCAAATGCGGGGCAGACGGGTCGCGAACACGGTCGAAAAGGCCGGGCGCGACCCTTTTCTTTTGGGTCCCAAGCGCATTCTATTATGCCCGGTTCACATGCTTCTTGAGTACGTCTGAGGCACTGAACGTCACCACTCGCCCTAGCTCGATTGGAACCTCGACCCCGGTTTTCGGATTGCGACCCACGCGTTTGGCCTTGTCCCGCACCGTGAACACTCCGAAGCCTGAGAGTTTGACGCACTCCCCTCGGACCAGAGTATCGCCGATCTCCAACAGCACCTGCTCTACCAGCGCGGAAGCTTCATGCGGGGCAGGCCTGAGTCCTCGTTGACCGCGTCGCACAGGTCTGCCCAGGTCTCCGTGTTTCCGGCCATCTACTCATTCCATTGTTGCTGAAGGCCCAGCTTAGCGGGCGTCGGACGCCGCTGTGTGCTTGTTCTCAAGCTCTTGCACAAGAGCTTTCAGCCGGTCCGGAAGGTCAGCTGTAAGAAGCTCGTCATATTGGCTGCGCAGGGAATGCCGCAGGATGAAGGTCACCTGCTCCTGCGAAAAGTTCAAGTTGTTCGCGATCTGCGTTGCCCTTGTTAATATATGTGAAGGGCAACTCACCCTTTCGGATTAGGATTCAGCGCGACTGTATATCTTTGCTGGTTCATTTGGGGCGAGTGCCGATGCCAGACGCCGGTCAAACCTTCTTTGCGGCCATGCTGGAATAGGCCGGCGCTCCCATCGTTTGCCTATCTGACAGGTCGTGCGCTCCTGTACGACGGTCTGAAAAGGATCGCCGTTCCTCTCTCAACAACAACGGCGTCGATCTTAGGGCCCCTCCTCGACGGAGCGGGCCCCTTTTTCATGGAGTATGAGTGAACATCTTGCTTAGCCTGCGAGCTCCGCCTCTGGCGAATTCTCGGCCAGAGCGAGGAACTGGGTTGCCCACATGGCCGCCTGGGTGCGATTCTCAGCCCTGGCTTTCCGCAGGATGGCCTTGATGTGAACCTTCACCGTCGCCTCAGCCAAGCCAAGCTCCCGAGCGATCAGCTTGTTGGAGGCACCCGTTGTGAGCAGCCGCAGGATCTGGGTCTCCCGGTCAGAGAACCTGCTTGCCTCCAAGGCGGGATTGCCGCTGATCACGATCAGCTTTGGTTTCTGAGCTGCAACTTGGCTGAGCAGGGCAAAACCAACTGACGCTGGCAGGAAGGTTTCTCCCAGCATCACCAGCTCCAACGCCTTGAGCATGGTTTCCTGCGACATGCCCGTTGAACACAAGCCGTTCAGACCGGCCTCAATCAAGTGCCCAATCGCCTGCGGCTCCAGGTGGTCAGCCAGAAGGACCAGTCTTGCGCCGGGGCAACGCTCCTTCAGCTCACGGATGAGTTCCCCATAACCCTCTGGCGAGAGGCTCTCGCAGATCAGGATGAGCGTGGGAGGATTGGCGTCCGTGGCCGACAAGTCCGGCACGCCGGCAGAAGCATCACCAGAGAGGGCAAAGTGAGACCCTGCCAGAAGCTGGGCAATGCCGGTGCGGAGAAGGTTGTTCCGGCAGAGAAGATAGGTGGTCATATGGTGGAGGGGATCACGGGCAAGCGGAAGGATTTGCGCCTTGTAGACGACGTCTTGGTCCATAGGTTTTTGGCCCTTTGAAATAATTTCTGGTTCAGCTCGGCGCAAATGTTCGCCCTGCTCCTTCAATGGAGCTTGAATGCAACGCACCTGTGTGGAGAGCTGCCCTGGGGTCAGGCGTGACTTGGCTTTAACCCCTTCCAACCGGGGCAGTTCCAGCGGACGTGCGGTTCCAAACGGGGTAATCCTTCTGGGCAGATCGCTCCAGAGAGGCGTGGGCCAGCTTCTGGAGATCATTCCACACGTGGGCGGAAACGTTCTCGCCCATTGCCGGTTAATGCCGCGAGAGCTGCTTCAGCCCTCACGACCAGAAGGCCTCCTCATCTACCTGGCAACGGCGGGTGAGGAGGCTTTCACCATGGACCCTGCCGGTGGGGGCCTTGGGCCGTAATCTTCCAAAGCTGCCGTAAAGCATTGGGATCCAGCAATCTCTGGACCCGATGCCGTGAGTTAAAATAACGATGAGCAGTCTGCACCAATACCCCGCGATCTCGGCCCACAACGAAGAGACCGAGCCGGATCGGATCTCGCGGCTGCATGAGGCTTTTGGGGTCATGTGCGCCATTGCCCGCATGGTCTGGCGCGAGGAAACCGGCTACGGCTCCACTGAACCGGGTCTGATCCATACCCGGTGGGACGGGGCAGTCATCGCTCTGCGGGACACCAGTGGACAACTCGAGGTGATCTGGGCCTCTGCCGATCACCGGGACCGCTTTGGCGTGCTGGCCGAACTTGCATGGGAAGCTATGTCAGAGCGGCGAACGAACGTCGTTCACCGCCTCCCCACGTAAGCGGATTTATCCTAAGGCGTCTGCCAGAAAATGGAAAAGCCCAGGCTCCGGGGTCAACGGGCGGAATGCCTTCGCATCTCCTGCCGCGCCAGCTACGGGCCTGGGCTGATGAGGTTACAGACGGGCGCCTGTATCGTCAGGCAAGCGCAGGAACAGACCGGGCCGGAGTACATCCGTCCTAGCACGGTCTCATCGACGCTGGCGGTGACGCCCGCCGCTGTCGAAGTCCACATACGATGTCCGCTGGGGTAAGCCTGATATAAGGATTGATATAAAATTCGCAAGCGTTTTAGGGCGAACTTTGTGTCGCATCCTCACCAGATTGGAGGGAGGGCGGAACGCATCCCATCGGCGTGTCGAAATCCCTCCACCGAGCACCAAGGACCAGGAGGGGAACCTTGACCGTGAGGCGATGGTTTCGAAGGGCCTGCCTTGGTCCCTCCCCGGAGTGTCCCGATTGTCTCTGGGGCGCCGGTCCTGCCTCCACCCATATACCAAGAGAGAGTTGTCGGTATTCCTGCTCCAGTGGAGGAGTGCCGCGTTGTTGTAAGGAAGAGGATCTACGCCTACGGCGATGTCACAGTACGCAGAACCAGAATCTGCGACTGATCTCGTCTTACAGCCTCCATAGCTCTTATTTTCTCTCTGGGGCCTGCAGAGAGGTGCCCGCCGGCACCTTCAGCTCGCCTTCTTCCCGACCTAGGTCCATGAAGCGGCCGTTCTTGGGAATGACCAACCCGTCCCCGATCTTTGGCAACTTGGATAGAGCGGTGCAGATGATCGCCGAGCGTTCTCCCGACGAGGTCTCGGTGCCCCTGAGCCGCGCAGTGGCCCGCCTAGAGCCTGAAAGGCTCCCGTCAATCCGGATGCTCTGATCGGGGAACAACCAGGTGAAGCGCTGGCCTAGCTGCCTCCACTTGCCCGGCCATTCGCCCGGTTTCGTTCGGGAGGCATCGAAAATGTAGGGGCTCATCTCACCGTTCTCGACCTCCCCTCCTCCAACGCCGCTCCCGGATAGAAGGTGATCACGAACTGGGATCGATCAGAGGCGCGGGTGCATTCCCAGAGGGAGCCTGCAAGGCTCGGTCTTTCGGCGATCGCCGATTGAGACGCCAGACCAATCCCGATCGCGGCGAGCAGAAAGCTTCTCATGGGCTATCTCTGATCGAGGGGCGGAGCCACACCCCAAGCGGAGTTCCTTACCGAAACTTATCAGCCGGTAGGATTGGAGCGATCGGGGTTGCCACCGCTGCTTTCGAGAAAGCACACCAGGGCAAAGACGCTGATCACTGCCGCCAGCTCCGCACCGGACAGAAGCCAGGAGGAAGCACTCGCCCGCAGCGGCCCGATGGCCGCCAACAAGAGGAGGAAAGTAACCACTGTGCTCCACATCAACATGCGAAACCGCCCCTTAGAACGGGATCAAGCACTAACCCATTGAATATGAACAGCCAATGACAGGCTCGTGGCATAACTAAGGAAAGCTTGTGCGGCCCGACGTGGTCGCTATTCTTACAAGACCTGGTCGAACTTTACCCTGTCTCAACAGCAATGGCACATTAGCATTATGCTTCAACCCGGATCTCGTGATCTGCCATAATCTCCTCAAAGGGCTCAGGCCTGTGGATCGCGTAGCCCTGGGCGAAGGTGATCCCCATGGAAGAAACCAGTTCAAACGTCGCCTGGTCCTCGACGAACTCAGCGACCGTCTGCGCGCCGAGTTCTGTGGCGATCTGGTGAATGGATTTGACGATGTAGCGATCCACCGCGTTCGTCGTCATGTTGTGAACGAAGCTCCCGTCGATTTTGACGATATCGACCGGGAATTGGCGCAGGTAGTTGAACGAACTCAGGCCTACGCCGAAATCATCCAGCGCAATCTGGCATCCGATTTCTCGTAGCTTGCTGACTGTCTTCGCTGCCACGGCCATATTGCTGACCACGGTGGTTTCCGTGATCTCGAATGCGAGGATCTCGGGCGCGATTCCGGAAACCTCAAGGACCTCGCACACGTAGGCCACGAACGAAGCATCACCGATTGAGGCTGCCGACAGGTTGAGGTGGATCTGGGGATGCCGGTCAAGGCCCCCTGCCCGTCCAAGAAAGGTCAGCGCTTCCCGGACCACCCAACGGTCGATAGCTCCAATGAGATCATACCGTTCCGCCGCCGGAACAAACACAGACGGCGGGATGATCGTCCCATCCCTGTCTAGCATCCGCACCAAGACCTCATACCGCTGCTGGGTCGGATCCGCGCACGCGACAATCCTTTGAGCAAACAGCCGGAGCCGACCCTCTTCTATGGCCAGTTTGATCCCGGCAGCGACCGCGATCTCGCGGTGGCGATCAACCGCTTCGCTCTGCTCGGGTCTGTAGATGCTGACCCGGTTCCGACCGGCCATTTTGGCGGTCAGGCAGGCAACATCCGCCTGAGCGAGGACCGCGCTTGGGGAGCGGGTGCTCGGCGTGATCTCGGTCACCCCGATGCTCGCGCCGACACTATAGCTGCGATCCTCCCAGGGGAACTGGATCGCACCGAGCGCGGTATTGAGCTCCTCGAGGATCAGTGTCGCATCATCGAGCGAGCAACCAAGCAGGATGATGCCAAACTCATCCCCGCCGAGCCGGCCAATCACATCGCCCTCGCGCAGGTAACTCGGTAAGGCCCCTGCCACCCCTCGCAACAAGGCGTCGCCGGCCACATGACCGGCGGAATCGTTGATGATCTTCAGCCGGTCGAGATCCACAAAGGCCAGGGCATGCTTGATGCCGGTATCACGGCTTTCCGCCAGCGCCTCTTCAAGCCTCTGCTCGAAGGCTGATCGATTCAGAAGACCGGTCAGTTCGTCATGGGTTGCGTTATATCTGAGCCGCTCCTCGGCTTCGCGCCGGGCCGTGATATCCTGAAATTGCACAATCATATAGGCGGGCTTGCCTGCCTCGTCCCGTAGGAGAGAGGCGGACCTGAGGACCCACACCTCCGTACCGTCCTTGCGCACCAGACGGCGTTCGCTATCGATGACGTCGATCTCGCCTCTCAAGAGACGATCGTCGTCCGGCGGATCGTCATTCGGAGGCGTTAGGTCGGCCGCCGTCTTCGACAGCATCTCCCGGTCGGAAAACCCGAACAACCGGCAGATGGCCGGGTTAACCTTGAACACGGTCCCGTCGAGGTGCAGAAGCGCCGTTCCGATGCCTGCGCCCTTCATGGCTCCGCGGAAGAGCGCTTCGTTGTGCAGGGCCTCCTGGTGCGCCGCTCGCCGCCAGCGGAACTCGCGGCCCAGGCTCAGAGCCAGGGCGATCATGGCCCCGGTCAGGGCCAGCACGATGCCGCCGATCGTCAGAGCTCGGCTTCGCCAGGCGGCATAGACATCCTGCAGGGAGCGTCCGACGCTGATCGTCAGCGGGTAATCCCCGATCTGGGTGAAGGTGTACAGCCGCGGAATACCATCGAGTGGAGACGTGGTCGCCTCGTACGACCCTGAGCGCTGCTGCGGGTAGTAACGATAGAGCTCCGCCCCACTGACGTCCGAGCCGAGATGCTTTTCGTTCAACGGCTGCCGCACGAGCAGCCTCTTGTCCGCGCGCATGAGCGACATGGAGCCATTCGGTCCCAGGTCCATCCTGCCGAACAGATCGGTGAAGTAGTCCAAGCCTAGGCCGACATACGCAATCCCAGCGAACCGGCCATCCGGGTGAGAAAGCCGCCGACTGAACACAATACCCCATCCAAGGCCAACCGGGCTCTTGATCGGTAGCGAAACGTAGAGCCCGATATCCGGGCGATCACGGTGGACGGTAAAATACTGTTGTTTAGAGAGGTTGATGATATTCGGATCCGTGAAACGAGAGTGATATCTCAGCTTTCCGTTTCCATCGACGACGGCAATGGCGGCGAGATATTGCGCCGTCGCAACCTGATCGAACAGCAACTGGCGCTGAAGATCAGAACCCAGTTCGGTGAAGCCTGGCTGAGTGACCCGATCGATGACCTTCTGGATCGTCAGATCGATGATCTCGATGTTGCGGGAAATATCTCGGCTCACCGAGGCAACAAGATTACTTGACGCTGCCTTAGCTTGGTCGGACGCGTTCTCCCGTTCATCGTAGACGAGGGCCGCACAAAACATGTTGAAGACCACAGCCAGAACCATAATGTTCAGGACCGGGTGGCGAGCAAGCAGGTTCTTACACCAGGAAATGGAGGTCACGAGGCAATTTCTTGGACATGAGCATCGGGCGGGACTTCAACGGCACTTATCCATTACAGGCCCCAATTTGGGTCTGATCGAAGTAAGCCAGAGAAGCCTCTGGAAATCCATTCGACGAAGGAAATGGGGTAAATGATGGTGTCCGGATAAGAAGCGGTGAGAGTCTTGGGGTGCCGTGCCGTAAAACCCGTCTCAAGTCACGTTGAACCGCCCTTATACGATGTCCCCTGCCCGACAACGGGTTCGGCCGGTCAGTTCCCCCGGGAGGGCCCCACCAAGTTGCTGCAGCATCAGATCCACTGCTTTTGGGGTGACCTTCAACAGTTTGGCGTCGAGTGGCACCGTGACCAGAGGGCGCGACAGAAACAGATCGACCAGTTCCGGAAGCTTTGAACTACTGCGGCACCTGTTGGTGCCCCCCCATCAGCTCACGGGCGAGGATCAGCCTCTCCAGATCCTTGTTCGCGATCTCCAAGGCCTCCTCGGTGATGCTGCAAAAGCCATCGAGTTTCTCCTTCGCCCCTTCCCTGCCCTGTGGACGGAACTTCGACTGCTTGAACCCGGCCGCCAGCGGCAGGAGATGGTTCGTCAGCCCTCGCGCGCAGGATGGAGGCGGCCATCGTCAGCCCCAGCCCATGGCAAGCGGGTATAGAGATTGAGATCCAGCCAGGCGTTCCAGGCCACAGCAGCAGCTGCAATGGCCGGCCAGTGGGACGTTCGTTTGACGAGATCGAGCCACAGGTCCTCGGCCTCGGCTTCATCCTGATCCGGATCATACACCGGGTGCGATCGGCTCTTGTGCAGAGCGGTTTCACCAGCGAGCACCTTGCTGGTCCGGTCGAGCAAGATGCCCAGGACAAATTCCTAGACAGGAATGGTGCTGCACATGCTTGACTGTTTCAGCCTTTGACACAGGGCTACCGGTATAGTTATGGCTTGTTCGGTCTTGTATGCTCTGGCGTTGCGAGAACTTCAGCCCCGCGGGAACAGGGCTGTTTCGATGACTCGCCGACATCGGTATCTCGCCTCCCGCGGGTTCATAGTGGGCAAGCCCCCACTGGCTCGAACCGGTTCCCATCTCAGGGGCTGTGGCCGATGGAACACCCAATCCTACTAATTCAACCGGTTGCTGAGCGGCTACTCCTCCCGGATCTGTTCCAGAAGCCTGCTCTCCCCTGGAACCTATAGCCAAGCCTCACGTTCAAATCCTCATCTGATAGCGCAAAACGTGGGATGCCAAACGATGCAACGGTGGCCTGAGCGCCTCTGGATCGTCCGTCATGGTGAGAGCGCCGGCAACGTCGCACGTGATGCTGCGCATGCGGCCGGCCTCTCCCGCATCGAGATCGCTCATAGGGACGTCGACGTCCCATTGAGCCCGCTGGGTGAGGAGCAATCCGCCGCCCTTGGACGTTGGTTCGCCGCCCTGCCTGCAAACGAACGACCCAACGTCGTGCTGACCTCCCCTTACCTGCGGGCTCAACGAACCGCCGAGATCATCGAGGCTGAAGGGGGCGTCTGTGTCGAGCGCCATACGTTCGTCATCGACGAGCGCCTGCGCGAGAAGGAGTTCGGCGTTCTCGACCGTCTCACCCGCTCAGGGATCGAGGAACTGCTTCCCGACCAAGCCGAGTTCCGCCGGCTACTTGGTAAGTTCTATCACCGCCCGCCTGGCGGCGAGAGCTGGTGCGATGTCATCTTACGCCTGAGAAGTGCCCTCGACACCATCTCGTTACATCACAGCGGCTGCCGCGTGTTGATCGTGGGGCATCAGGTGGTTGTCCTGTGCCTGCGCTATCTGATTGAGAACATGACCGAGCAGAAGATCCTGGAGATCGATGCCGAAGGTGATGTCGCGAACTGCTCCGTGACGGAGTACCGCCTCGACCGCAGCATTGGTGAGCATGGGCAGCTGATGCTGCATTGCTACAACTTCGTTGCTCCCCTTGAAGAGGCTGGCGCACCCGTCACATCGGAACCTGACGCCAAAGTGGCAGCCCGATGAACGGCGGCTCAATCACCCCGGAATTCCTTGGACGAATACCTCTCCCGCAGCCTGCGAACGATGGAGACAAGGACCAGCGCGGTCGTGTCCTGGTTGTCGCGGGGAGCACTTCGGTTCCAGGGGCCGCCCTGCTGGCGGCGACCGCCGCGCTGCGTGCCGGGGCCGGAAAGCTGCAGATTGCGACATGCCAGAGTATCGCAACCCACCTCGGCCTCGCTGTGCCGGAGGCGCTCGTCATCGGCCTCCCGGAAACGCCATCCGGTGAGATCCATCCGGGAGGCGCCGTTCAGCTGCGCGAGCGGATCTCGCGCTGCAATGCGGTTCTCATCGGGCCCGGAATGCTCGACGACCAGGGTGTGTCGGCACTGACCGCAGATCTTTTGGACTCTGATCCAGGACCGGCATTCGTGCTGGATGCCGGGGCATTGGGCAGCTTGACGGACATCGTGGCCGTTCTGGCCCGCCACAAGGGCCGCATGGTGATCACCCCGCATGCCGGTGAGATGGCGAACTTGCTTGGTGTAGACAAGGATGATGTTCAAAGCGACCCATCGCAGGTTGCGGGCCAAGCGGCGAGCCTGCTCCACTGCGTGGTTGCCCTTAAAGGGCCATGCACCTACATCGCCACGCCTGACGGGGCTACATGGACCTACAACGACGGCAACGTTGGCCTGGCGACTTCAGGATCGGGAGACACGCTGGCGGGCATCGTCGCAGGTCTGCTAGCGCGCGGCGTGAGCCCGCTTGAGGCAGCGCAGTGGGGCGTCTTCCTTCATGGCGAGGCTGGCAACCGCCTGGCCCGAAGCCATGGTCCGCTTGGTTTCCTCGCGCGGGAGCTCCTTGCCGAAATCCCTGCGATCATGGCGGACTTTCGTGTCTCCTGACCGAATGGTCACAACCTATGCCATTTTTTTGACCCGAAAGCACTTGTTCGGCGATGCCACGGTAACCTGCGGAGACCACGATAAGGGCTGCTTTGTTGAATTCAGGCGAACCCGCCGGCCGCGGCGTTCCAGGCCGGCGTGGCTTGTAGACGGCGAAGGTGGGTGGCAAGGACTGACTGCTGCGAGCGCGGTGGAACAAACAGATTTATGGCAGCCGAAAAGACTGAGGTGAACCGCTGCAGGCCTCCCACTTCGCACGTCTGAGGCAGCTTCGCTCTTGCTTGAACAAGCGAAGCGCAGCGTGGCAAGTCCATTGAGAAGCATAAGGGCTACCTTGCTAGAGAAGCTGGCGCCAAGACAGGAACTGGCCCGAGCGCCCGTTGGCCTGCAGCGAACCGACGCCTGCGACAATCGTTGAGTATGGCATGCGGATGAACACTCAACCCATGATGAGCAGGAGAAGCGATGTTCACCCTTGAGATCGACGGCAGGCCCATTGCGATCACTGATGCGCAAGAAGCTCAGGCGCGGGACATCTTCGAAAGCGACGAGTTCAAGCAGGATCTGGCTGTGATGACCAGCGACGGAATACCGTTGTGGGATGGGACAGCCTCGCTGGCCGTCCGGCCTGCATCGGATCAGGAGGTCGCTGCCTTCGAGGCTCCTGAATTCGACATTGACGGTGATGATGAGGACGCGGAGGATGAAGATGGCGTATTCGTGACCTTCCTCGTGCCGGTTGACCACGATCACGAGGGTCTCTCAGGCGTGCCGCCCGAGCTTCAGAGCTGACCGCAGGCGCTCCAGGTTCTGCGCCCGCGACCTGCGTCACGAAGGAGCGTTTCCTCGCTCCCGCCATTGGTCTCGCTGGAATGCTAGAGCATCGGACGTGAAAAGTGGACCCACTTTTGGGATCAATCCGATGCTCACTTCCTGAAGCGGCGCATCGTTCGGCGCGGACCCGGCGGGCCGCGCCAGTGACCCGCAGGGCCGCGTCAGCGAAAATCGAGTCCACTTTTCCGCACGATGCGCTAGAAACCGTTTAGGACCACCAGGTTCCACGCAACCCGCTGTCACAGCGTACTGAAGATGATGGTGACAGGCGGTACGCTTCTGCACGCCTCGAGCAGTTCCAACCGATATGCTATTTCCCGGGTAGCGCAGGCGAGGCTTCCGAGTTGGTGCTAGCCTTGGGGCGTAAGGGTCGTTATATGGGCTTCCAATGGCGAGCACTCGTATCGAGCGAAGACTGGCCGCTATAATGGCGGCCGACGTGGTGGGCTATTCACGCCTCGTCGAGCAGGACGAGGAAGGTACGCTTGTTGCCTTTCGGGACATCCGAGGCAGCGTGATCTCCCCATTGCTAGCCGAGCATCGCGGCCGGATCGTCAAGTTGATGGGTGACGGCGTGCTGGCGGAGTTCGGTTCCGTCGTCGACGCAGTCGCCTGCGCCATTGCCATTCAGGAAAAGACGGCCACCTCGCAAGAGCTGGTCGCGCCGGAGCGCCGGATCTTATTCCGGATCGGGATCAACCTCGGCGACGTAGTGGTCGATGGCGAGGATCTGCTCGGCGACGGGGTGAACATCGCCGCGCGGCTGGAGCAACTCTGCGAGCCCGGCGGGGTGATGGTCTCGGGAACCGCCTACGATCACCTGAAGGGCAAGCTCAATGTGCCCTTCGACTTTACCGGACAGAAGCGCGTTAAGAACATCTCTCAGCCCGTCCGCACCTATGCCTTGAGAATGGCGGGAAACGACCAGGGCTGGCGGTGGCGCACCCAAATCATCCGCCATTGGCCCCTCGTTGCCCCTCTTGCGGTGATGCTGCTCCTCATGGGGGCCGGTCTCTGGTGGTGGTCTCAAGGGACCAAACCCACGATCCGCGAACCTACCGTCGCCGAGACCGCCATCAGCAATCCCATTATTGGCAAGCCCGCGATCGCCGTGCTGCCGTTCGACAATCTCGGCGACGATGCCACGGGCCGCCTGGCGGCCGGGATGACCGAAGATATCATCACGGACCTGTCGCGCTACCGTGACCTGGACGTCATGGCCCGCAACGCTACCGCAGCCTACGCCAGCAAGCCGGTCGACATCCGGGCGATTGGCAAGGCGCTGGATGTCCACTACGTGCTGGCAGGCTCGATCCAGCGGAGCGGCGAGCAGATCCGTGTGACGGCGCAGTTGATCGAGGCCGATCGCGGCACGCACCTGTGGTCTGAACGCTGGGACAGGCCTGCCACGGACGTCTTTGCGGTGCAGACCGAAGTCGCCGAGCAGGTGGCAACCCGGCTGGCCGCCTCAGGTGGGGCAATCCCAGAAGCGGAGCGGGTGGCAGGCCGACGCGCGCGACCGGAGGACCTGAAAGCCTACGACCTCTATCGGATGGGCCAGGAGGCAATGGGTCACCTCACCAAGGAGAGTATTGAGGAGGCGATCCGCTGGCTCGAGCAGGCGGTTGATCAGGATCCGAGACTCGCCCGCGCCTGGGTCGCGTTGGCCGCCGCCCACGACCTGACGATGCGTTATGGGGCTGATGCCGACACGGCGCGGCCGGCCGCGATGCAGGCGATCCGACGCGGCGTCGAACTCGATCCCCAGGACGAATCCGCCCATGCAACACTTGGCCATATCCTAGGAATGGCGAGCGACCTGCCGCGGGCGAAAGCCGAGTTCGAGACGGCATTGCGGCTGAACCCGAGCGACGTTGGCATCCTCACGAGCTATGCCGGGTGGGCGAGCAAATTCGGTGAGCCCGAGCGCGGCGCACAGGCAGCGGATCGGGCCATCCGCCTCAACCCGAACTACTCGGCCTCGGCTGCGGGGTCATACAAGCTGGCCTACATGATGGCCGGCCGCTACGAGGACGCCCTGCGTCTCGTGGAGCGCGAGGATCCGCAGACCCGCACTCGCGGTGGCTGGGTGCAGGCGGCCGTGACCTATGCGGCGCTTGGCCGTCAGGAGGAAGCTAGGGCGACCGTCCTCGAGGCGCTCAATCGTTATCCCGACCTGACGACCGAGAGCTTTGCCCTGAACAGCCCTGGCTACACTGATACCGAGCGGCAGCGGCTGGTCGAAGGGATGCAATCCGCCGGCTTCCCGCCTTGTATTAAGCCCGAGCAGTTGCAGGCCATGACGGCGCCAGTTCACCACCTGCCGGAATGCCAGACGGTGTCCCCACAGTAGCGATGTGATTTGGCCTGGGTCGCGCTTTCGCGAGGATGATGACGAGGCGTTGGTGATGGGTCTCGAGACGGCCGTGGCTGCCGCTTGCTACCGGATCCCGAAGGTGGTGATCCGCAAGAGGAGAGCGAACGCCCCATAAGGGAGTTAGGTCCGTCAGGGACCCGGACTACGCATCAGACGGGCCTGAGCGAGGTGTTGGCGTACATGTCGCCGAGGGTGCAGCGCAGGCCGAAGCCCGGCAGGACGATCTCGTCACCCATGTCCATGAGGGCCGAGACCGTCCAACCTTCGCTGGTCCTCTTCCTCAAGGTCACCTCTGTTCGATCATGCGGACGGCTTCGCAATGGGGATGCGCCTTGTAGAGCCGGACCCTGGCATCGATCCAACTGCTTCCCGTCTCGACAATCCGGTCGTCGGTGCTGGAGACCACCTCTACCAGCAGGTAGGCCTGGTCGATGAAGCGGCGCCGCCGATCGAAGCTGTCAGGCAGCCAAGGCCAGTTCTGGACGGGAAGAGGTCTCGGCCTCTTCATTATCGCAGGCGAAGGCGAGCACGCTTTCATCGTGAAGCTGCTGCCAGTCGATCTCCCCGGCCGCGAGGAGCTCGCGCATCTGCTCACGGGCGCGATGAAGCCGTGCCTCGAAGGGGCTTAAGGGGACTGGCATTCTCAGATCGAGAAGCGCCGGGGATGGCGGTTCTCGCCGGCCGGAGCCTGTAGGGCTTCGATCTGCTTCAGGTACCATTCGGTCATGATCTGGGCGAGGAAGCGCTTGGTCTTGCTGATCCCGGCCTCCCGCGCCTCGACCCGAGTTTTGGTGCCGTAGGCCTGTGAGTCGACCGTTGCCACACGGGGATGCTGGCGAAGCTCGGCCGCGCCGAACCCTTTGAGACCGAAGAGGTGGAGCTGGATTGTGGTCCCGCGCAGCTCGGGATCGAGGATTTCGATCACCTGCAGGATGCCCTGCGGGCCGTGGAGGTGCCGTCGGCACATAGAGCCGACCCCGACGATCGGGAATCCAGAGAGGTCGGGCATGCGCTCCAGGCAGCGGACATAATCCTCTGGCAACCAGCCCTGCAACACAGGCATCAGTCGGTTGAGAATGCCTCGCTCCCTGGCGCCGCGGATGCAGGCCCGATTGAGGTTCACCGTCCCGGAGATCCGATCCAAGACCAGATCGCGGTTTCGGGCGATCTCCGGCTCGACGCAGAAGTCCATCGACGCGAGTCAGCGCCAGGGTAGGTTGCTCCCAGATCAAGGTAGTTCTCCACGGTCCACGCGAAGCCCCGGTACCAGCTGGCTGGCAACGAAACCTGCGCTGTCAAGGTACGCTTCTAAGCCATTGAGATGATGAAGATTGCGGGTGTTGAAGCCGTGCCAGACGGGAATATCGCTGGCATCCCTCTTCCAGTTGGACAGGGTGTTGGCACTGATCAGGACGGCCGCATTCAATGACCGAGCAGCGTCGATCAGCAGCCCTCTCATCACATGAGGGAGGCTGAGGAGAAACTTGAGCATGGACTCTTTGTCCGGAAGGGCGGAGATTGGAGATCCGCAACGGGCAAAGAAAAAGGACCGGTGAGATACCGATCCTTCTGGACAATCAGGCTTTTAGCGATGTCAGCTAAAGCAATGCCTTAGTGCGAATGGCGCTTATTGTACCATTCGTTGGCCTTCAGGGCCGCAAAGCCGAGCAGTACGACAATGCCAGGCATTACGACCGAAACGATCAGTGTCTGTCCAGTCATTGCTTCAAGCCTCCAAGAGCCGTTCTTGCAAATATATGTAACATCACGGCAGCGAATGTCCAACCCGCAGCGATGGGTAAGAGTTGCACGAAATCGGCGTTGTTCGCGAAGCCGCCAATGTTATAGAGATACCCAGCCAGCGGAGTGGCGATGCCGACCGTGAAGCAGGCCGTCGATGCACGGTCGAAGGCATTGGCGAGCAGCCGTTGCCGCTCGTTGTAGATCAGGCTCACTGCAAAATACCTCCTCGTAAGCGCGGTGTCGCCTTGAAAGCATCAGCACTTTTGGGGTTTGGTCTCTCTTAGGCTTACAATCCGGGAGAGACCATGGCTTTAAGCAACCTTGCTTCCGGTCTGCGCAGCGATCGCAGCGAGGGCCGCCTCGGCTCCCTGCTGCAGGCGCAGGTCAGACAGCTGCTGGCGGAGGCTCAAGTACAGCGGCCGGAAGGCAGGGCCTTTCTCTTCGACAAGGTCAGCCAGGATGTTTACGGCCTTGAGGAGCTTTTCCTCGGTAATCGGTCCCCGGTCGTGGTTCAGCCAAGCCGTCATGATGCGTACTCCTTACAAACGAGGAGGCACACTGCCGCGATCATCTTGATACATGGTTAAGCTTGCCCGAGGCTTGTGGAAGCGGCGGATCCGCAGGATCGATCCTACGGTGCCACCCTGACACAATGCCGCTGCGGTAATTGGGGAAGCGAAGCTTCCATGTGCAAGAGACAGATTGAAAGGGGGCCAGCACTGCCGAAACCGTGCAATGACAACGAACCACGCGGTTTCAAGCCATTCGTGCCGAGGCCGCCGATCGTTCACCGTGCGGGCATTCTGGCGGCAGCTTTGGAGCGGACGGGACGTGTCAGGCTGGATGTTCTGGCTGCTGGCGCGGTGACGATCCACGGACCGGGTGCACGGCCAAAAAGAAGCGCCCGGGGTCTCAGCGGGCGCTTTAAGGATTCCGGCCGTAGGGGCAACTAGACCGGCTTTGGTCACCTAATTAGGTTCACTGACCCCCGTCTGTCGGGAGAAAGACAACTTTCCTAAAAAAGTTATGCTGGGCATATCACGACTAAGCGGCACATGAAATTGCCACGGTTGAACGGCCAAGGTTGGCTTGTGCGGTTTCAGCCTCCTTGAGCCGCATAGGCCCTGGCTGAGGATCCACCCAATTTCCTTATCCGGGGCTCCAATCGCCCTCAGCCGGAGGTCTGACGAGACCCGTCGGTGAGGGCGTTTTGCTGTCCGCCCAGCGATAAGGCTCTGTAAACCATACTCAGCCACGATTCTTTGCCTGATCAAGACTGAGGGAATTGGCATGAATGTCGTGGTATTTGCGTCCCGCAAGGGAGGTTCTGGAAAGAGCGCCCTTACCGCGCAACTGGGGAGTTATATGGCCCCGAATGCTCGGCCGACGCTCCTGATTGATGCGGACCCGCAGGGGTCTTTGGCTCTCTGGCACCGGGTCCGGGGCTCACAGGATCTTCCACTCCACATTGGCACCAAGCATCTCGCGGCCACCTTGACGAAGGCCCGCCGTGCCGGGGCCGAATGGGTCCTGATCGACACGCCGCCGAACGCGGAAGCCCCTGTGGCCGAGGCGATCTGGCATGCGGATCTCGTCGTGATCCCCATGCGCCCAGGGCTGTTCGATGTCGATGCCGTCCAGGCCACGATCCAGATGTGCCGTGAACTCAAGAAGCCCTATGCGGTGGTGATCAACGCCGCGCCGGCCAGGAATCGTTCGGAGGATCCGATGGTTGTGGATGCTCGAGGGGCGATGCAGGCGCTCGACGTGCCGACATGGGCCGGTCAGATCACCAATCGCCCTGAGTTGTCGCTCTCTCTAGCCCATGGGGCTGGTGTTAACGAGGCCCACTCCGGATCGGCTGGTTCGGAGGAGATCGGCAGTCTCTGGCGCGCGCTCACACGGAGCTTTGACGCGATGAAGGCGATGGCGGGTACCCAGGCTCAATCGGCCTGACCGGCACCAAAGAGCCAACGGGGTTGAGGATGAGCGCCCTCGGGCGCTCATGTTCACGAGCGCGCTGGTTCCAACAGGAAACATCAGGAGCTACTGTACGGCATGGCTGAGAAAGTGCGCATGTCAGTGACGTTTCAAGATGCGCGAGAGCTGGGTGACTGGCTCGCCGAGCATCACAAGAACAGCAGCGAGCTTTGAGTCAAGATCTTCAAGGCAGGTTCTGGCCGCCCGTCTGTCACCTGGACTGACTGCGTTGCTCAAAAGGCTCTCGGTATCGCCGGGTTCCCTTTCGGCGGAACCGGCGTGGCGTCGAGAATCGAGCTAACCCGATGCTCCATGTGAAGCGACGTGGCGGACAACTGCTTTTCGAGCAAGGTAGGTATAGAGGTGGTGTATCTTGTCGTCCGAGTCATCTGCGCTAGTTTTGCCGCCTGCATATTCTGGCGAACCTGCGAGCCACTCGTCTTTCGAGATCAATAATCAGCTAGTTGATTCGTATTTCATAGCTCGGGGTGCTCTCCGAAGAGCACGCGCATCCACAACGAGACTTCCAAGAATATTTGGACATCCGTTTGTACGGGAATTGTGATGACGAGCCAGCGGTATGGAATCTACCCATGGGCGGCTCACCGCCTGTTGCGAGATGTCGACCCACTTCCGGAACGGACCAGGACTGGACCTTCCTGGATTCGGTTCAATTTCGCGGTGCAACGCTTATAGAGCAGCGGGACTAATGGCCTTACGGGCGTAGATCTGGTCCCATTTCGAAACGCTCTTGACTCTTGATTTCGGTGGTCCAGGGCAGCGCCGAACGGCACCAGATCTGCCTTCGTGGCACGAGTTACCAACGCTGACGGAGCGTTCCGACCCGGAGGTTGTAGACCTTGGGTCCATCGCTCTCCGACGTCGAGTAGATGGGCGCCCCACACTCGGGGCAGAACCCGTGAAGCCGCCTCGCACCACTCGTTCCAATCTTCACGTAGTTCTTCACCTCACCCGAGAGCAGCGTGAAGGCGCCCTCCTTCGTGGGAACAACCGCGCGGAAGGCGGATCCTGAGAGCATATGACAATCGGTGCAGTGGCAAAGCCACACCTTCTCGGGCTCGACCTCAGCCTCAAAGGTGATGGAGCCGCAGTGGCAGTGCCCGTCGATCTTCATTGCACCCCTCCTCATCGTTTCAGAGACGTTCCTCAGTCTAAGCGGATCCGACTCCTTGGGGTCCAACCGCTGTTTCAGCTGGCAACGGGAGCGGCGGGTTTGCTCCGTCGAGAAACTCCACCGTCGTAAAGATCAGTTCGGTGTCCCCGATGTTCTCCAGGTCGTGGACCTTGAACTCTCCTGGTCGGTAGGTGAGATGGCTCGTCTGGCCGGCCACATAGGTGGCCTCCACCATCGAGCCGTCCTGTTTGTGCGAGCGCGCTGTTCCAGGTGCTATCGCAACCCAGAAGTAGTCCAGAACATGGCGATGGAAGCTGAGGCGCTCTGAGGGCTTAGCCGGACTTCCCAAACCCGGACCCGGCCGTCGTGCGACATGAGCCACGTCCCCACGCAAGGATTGAATTGGTTATTTATGAATTCGTCTTGGCGTGCGGCTGACCACGTTGCGCTTGGTTCAAGAAGCTGTGGCATTCGGACCTCCGTTGTGAGCACCGTATCCTAGTTCTGGAATGGGGAGCATCCCAGGCCCTCGCCTCCTCCATTAACAAGGGAGCCCCAGATCAGCCCAGGCGCCCAACTTCCAATTGAACGCTCTCTGCCTTGGGAGTCTTGAACTCGACCCGAATGCCCCGAACGCCGTGCGGCGCGTCAGCCGCGGCCTCAATGGCATGCAGACGTTGCGGTGGCAGGCGCAGGCCCGGGGCAGCACGGGGTTGATCGGCGTTCCGCCAGAGGGAGGGATCTCGTGCCCGTCCGCGTCGAAGTTCCGGTAGTTCGGCCGGGCCAGAACGATCATGAGGCTCGGCCAGCGGTGGTGATGTAGGTTCTCGCGCTCGTCAGGTGCGACGCCGACCTCCAGCACCCGCACGTCATCGTCCTCAAAGAGGAGGCGATGATTGGCCGGTGCGGCGACCAGCGCATCCAGATGGGGCGGCCATTCCCTATCATCAGTCTCAGGCATGTGGCTCTCCAGGAAGAGGCACATGCTCATGATGCGAAAAATAGGTCCCTCGAGAGCAGCCAAGGTCGGCTCAGGGTCAAGCCATGAGGGTCCCGCTGCTGCACGAACGGCAGCTCTGACCGCCGAAGCCGACACTGCTCAGGCAGGGAGTACTCCCCCAAAGCTCTCGTGGACCACAGCTGAGCCATCTACACTCAAACACATCGAATCAGGAGGGTCCGCGCATGCGCCAAAGTCTGTGGCTTCTCTCCCTCGGCGTCTCGATGTTCGCCAGCGTGGTCCAAGCCGCCCCTTACATGATCGTGGGCAATGACGAAAAGCTCGTCTGGGACGACCAAGGTAAGCCCGTCCTCTCTCCTTCGGGGCGCGATAGCATCTTGATCATCGACCTAGCAGACCCTGAGATGCCGAAGATCAGCGCCAGTCTGCCCATCAAGAACTCCATTGTGGGCCCGCCGGGCAATGTGGCCCTCACCCCTGATGGGGCCCTTGCCCTCGTAGCCGACTCAGTCGATGTGACCAAGGAAGGCGAGGCCCTGAAGCAGGTGCCCGACAGCAAAGTCCACGTCATTGACCTCAAAGCAGACCCGCCCCGCATCGTAACATCGTTGACTGTCGGCAAGCAGCCCTCTGGTCTCGACATCTTAGCCAAGGGAGATCAAGCTCTTGTTGCCAACCGGGGTGATGGGACCGTCAGCCTGCTGTCGATCAGTGGCACACAAGTGACCATCACCGACACTGTCACACTCGGGTCACCTTCTGATCAGGTGGCCGCTGTGGCGTTCACCCCGGATGGTCGCAGGGCGCTTGCGGTCAAGTTTGCGAGCCATAAGGTGTCTGTGATCGAGATCCAGGATGGCAAGCTCACCTATAACAAGCTTGACCTTCCGACCGGACCTTGGCCTTACAATGTCGCGGTGGCGCCATCGGGCAGGATCGCACTCACAGCCGACAACGGAAATGCCGGGGCGTCGGATGGCAGTGTCGACACGGTGAGCGTTGTTGACATGGAGGCAATCCCTCCCCGCATCGTTGACCGCGTGGTCGTAGGGGACGGCCCTGAGGGACTGGCGATCAGCCCGCGAGGTGATCTCGTGGCAGCCGCAATTTTGCGCGGCGGCAACTCGGCTAGGACAGCTTATTTTTACAGCCCCGTCGGTTCGGTCACGATCCTGAAGATTGAAGGCAAGCAGGTGACGCGCCTCAAGGATATTGAGGTGGGCGGTTTGCCGGAGCCAGTCTGCTTCACCCCTGACGGTCGATATCTGTACGTCGGGAACTACCTCGACCAGAACTTCTCAATCCTTAAGGTAGAGGGCGCCGAGGTGGCGGACACGGGCAAGCGTTTCAAGGTTCCTGGCCATCCAGCGTCCGCTCGCATGAGCGTCCGCTAACTGAGGCGTTGGGCTGACCTGCCAGCGCGGTTCGAAGACCTGTTAGGATCACAGACGGTCTCTAGACACGGCCGCGTAAAGGTCCGCTCGTGCTGCTCCGGCGGATATCCGGATAAGGTCCGCCCCGTGCCACGAGCCGACCTTCCTGGCTTCGGATTCATGTCACCCGACTTTCTGATAAGGCCGTGTATGGAATGCACCTAGAAGCGGCCCAACCCGGGTGGGTTCAGCGGTTTGGCTGCATCAGCTCGATTCGGTTGCCGAAGGGGTCGCTCACATACCTGCGTTCAAACCCCTCCAGAGGTTGATCCTCTTTCAAGTCGTACCCGGCCCCTTCCAGCCGTCGTGACAGGGCGGCCAAGTCCCGGACGATGAGCGCTGGATGAGCCTTCTTCGCCGGGGCAAAAGGTTCTTCCACTCCCAGGTGAACCTTCACGCCCCCGCTTTCGAACCAGCAGCCTCCGCGAGCGGCTAGGTGCGGCGGCTTTGCGACCTCCGGAATGCCCAGGAGGTGGTCATAGAAGGCTCGGGCATCATCCTCACGGCCAGCAGGCATGGCTAACTGTACGTGGTCCATTCCGATAATGTGCATCAGGCCCTCCATTGAGTGGCTCGACCTCATACCAAGCTCGAGGCGAATTTCCGAGAAGGCCGTCTATGGAACTGCTGTGAGCTGCTAAGAGCGCGGCGGCTGGGCAATCCAAGGAAACCTGCCGCGAAAAAACATGGCACGCACCACAGGCCAGATCAGATCAACCGGGCGCTTGGTTAGAATGCGCGCGTATCGAAATCCTGTCCGGTGCAGATAGTTACCGAGGGCCAAGACCCCGACAAGAGGAACGAGCACCGTCCATGCGCCAGCGTAGAAGGTTAGGCCGAGGAGAAAAGGAGTTACGAGCACCAGGCCTGTGATCTTCATCGACCTTATGACGAAATCGAGTGGTCCCTGAAGGTTGTCTACCGCGATAAAAACCAGTGTGCTGCTGAATACCCACGCCACGGCAATGAAGCCGAAAATGTAGCGTGGCTTGAGATACTGTTTCATGTTCGTCTGGAGTTTCGGGTGATCAGTTACTGGCCTTTGCTGCCTAGCATAGGGCCTCGCATGCGCGTGAGACAATTGTCCGCGAATATCGCGTAAAGCCCTTTAGGAACCTGAGTTCTGAAAGTGCTCGGGGATTGATCCCCCCGCAGTGGTCCGGCCATCATGAACGCATTCCCAAGATCGGGGCAGCACGGCATGGGCTGGTCACAATGAGGCTGATGGCAGGGTATCACTGGGCAGTGACCGGGGCGGCAATGGCCTTCTCCGCTGTCATCTTTCTCGATTTTGGCGCTGACGTTTGGAAATCCTATAACGGTTTAGACCTACTGACCGAATTTGCCGATCTGGTCTCCGCGGCCATTGTGTTTGGCCTGTTCGGCTGGGTCGTCGCCTTTCTGATCGTATGGCCGCTGTTCCTTCTGACAACGTTCTTGGCTGAGACCCTTGAGACGAGAAGTTTAGTCTACTTCGTCACATGCGGCGCCCTGACAGGAGCCCTCCTCAGCGTGCTCCTGTTGACTCTACCGCGAGAAGCCTCGGACCAGCGCTCATTGGTCGAAGTCGCCGTGTACGTCGCTTCCTCATGTGTCATCTGTGGGGTGAGCGGTGCATGGCTCTTTTGGTGGAAGGTCATCCGGCGCAAGCCTGTGGCGTAATTTCCGATAAGCCTGTGTGGAACTGGATAAAGGTGCATTTGAGCGTATTCGGAAGAATTGTGAAACGGCTGAGGCGGCGACTGAGTAGAGATCCAGTCAAAAGGCTGCTCGGAGAGCCCTATGAGCGGACCTGAATACGCGAAAATGCTTTAAGCCGGATCGCTCCCGCAGTCTCAGAAAAACACCCCTCAATGCTCAGGCAGCTTGACCGCTTGCAGCTTCTGCTGGAAGCCGTTGAGATCCACTAAAGGGAGAAGGGTGTGCGTTCCGCAATTATGGATGAGGTGGCAGCGATCATGCAGTTTGCCGCTGCGGAGGCGATTGTGCCAAGGTTTCAAAAACTGCGGGACGGCCAGGTTGAAGAAAAACCCCTGGCGAGATCGTGACAGTTGCTGATCGGGAGGCCGAGCGCATCATTTCCCCTCGATTGACCGCCCTCCTGCCTGGATCCCGAGTTGTCGGTGAGGAAGCTACTGCAGAGATGCCCTCGCTGATGGACGGGCTGGACCATGGCGATGTCTGGCTTGTCGATCCCCTCGATGGAACAGCAAACTTCGTTGCGGGCAGTTCAGAATTTTCCATGATGATCGCCCTCATGCGGCAAGGGCAGGTGGTCGGGTCTTGGCTCCTCAACCCTTTGAGCAGTCAGCTTGCCGTTGCAGCTCGTGGAGACGGCGCATTCATCGACGGTGCAAAGGTCCAAACGGCACCGACCTCCTTGCCTCCTGGGGCATGGCGTGGATCGGTCCTAACCCGGTTTCTTCCGGAGGCCTTGAAGAACCAGGTCGAAGCACACTCCTCGCGGTTCGGAGCGATCCTTCCAGGCGCAAAGTGCGCAGGCGTCGACTACCCCGCTGTCGCGACAGGCTCTCAGCACTTCCTGATGTTCTGGCGCCTCCTCCCGTGGGACCACTCCCCTGGAACTCTCCTGGTCCGGGAAGCCGGAGGGCATGTCGCCCGCCTTGATGGCTCGGAGTACCGTCCATCCGATCAGCGACCGGGCTTGCTCACCGCGCAGAACAGAGACGTGTGGGAGACGGTAAAAACACTCCTGCTGGAACGCTGATGGCAACTTGAAAGGCCAATGGGCTTTCTGCGCAGAACGGGACGCTGTGGAACATGGACTCGGACGGGAGAACTGATCCGGGAAGGTCCGGAGTGGGTCATCCTCTGCCGATCCCTGACATCTAGGAACATCCGGTGTTCCTCGAGAGAGCAAACGTTGGGTCTACTTCCGAGAGGTGCCAGGAGCAGACCTTACGAAGGATCTGCTACAAGGCTGTTCCTTGCGAAGCCATGAGCGCGTCAGCCTCCTTCCGCAGGCTACGTAACTTCGCTACGTCGGAACCAGCCTTGCACACAGCTGCGGATTTCGGGAGAAAGACCCAGGCCTAAACATCCATCGGGTCAGGAGGCAAGCGCGTGCAACTCATCAGGTACGGCAAGACACTGGTGACAGGCAGTGGCAAGGGCGAATTGCTAAGTGCCGAAGTGAGACTCAGCTTCTGGGGCGGCGTCGACCCTCAAACGGGCGTTGTCATCGATCAGCATCACCCCTTGCGCAACCAAAGCCTTGCCGGCCGGGTGCTCGCGATCCCGAGCGGACGTGGCTCATGTTCCGGAAGCGGCGTATTGCTCGAACTGATCCTCAACGGCCATGCGCCAGCAGCCATCATCATCAGCGAGCGCGAAGAGATCCTCACCCTCGGTGCTCTGGTTGCAGAGGTGGTGTTCGAGCACTCGATCCCAGTGCTACGAGTAGACCGGGAGGTGTTCGCCCGCCTCGGTGAGTACCGATACGCCCGAGTGGCAGGATCCAGCCTTCAACTCCTCCACGAGCCCTCTGAAGGGGATTGGCAGCCTGGGCCGGCTCAACAAGGGAGCTATGAGGATACGGCAATCCGGTTGGACGCGGTCGATGAGGCCTTCCTTTCGGGCCGGCACGGCAAGGCAGCACAGGTCGCCATGCGCTTGCTGCTCCGAATGGCAGCAATTCAGGAGGCCGAGGCCTTCGTGGATGTATCGCAGGTGCACATCGACGGATGCATCTATACCGGTCCGGCAAGCCTGCGCTTCGCACAGATGCTGGTCGAGTGGGGAGCGAGCGTGCGCGTCCCGACGACGCTCAATTCGATCTCTGTCGACAAACGCCGCTGGCGGGCGCAGGGCGTGGCGGAAGACTTAGGCGCTCCTGCGAGTGCCCTTGCAGACGCCTACCTTGCCATGGGCGCACAGCCCAGCTTCACGTGTGCGCCATACCTGCTTGAGAGCGCTCCCCAGTTCGGGGAGCAGGTCGGCTGGGCTGAGTCGAATTCAGTGATCTATGCCAACAGCGTGATTGGCGCGCGGACGATGAAGTACCCGGATTACCTGGACGTCTGCATTGCCTTGACCGGGCGGGCGCCGCTAGCCGGCTGCCATCTTGATGCCGGACGACGGGCGACACTTGTGCTCGAGGTTGAGCTGCCAGAGAGAGCAGACGATGCTTTTTGGCCGCTGCTCGGGTATTGCTGCGGCTCCGTCTGCGGCACCGAAATCCCGCTGATCTGCGGATTGGAAACGAGCGCTGCCGGGCCAGACGAGTTGAAGGCCTTTGGTGCGGCCTTCGCCACGGTCGCCGCCGCACCGATGTTCCACATCGCCGGGATCACGCCGGAGGCGGATAACCAAAGGCCGGAACGTCTGGTGCGCATCGGACTGGGCGATTTACAGCGGGCATGGCAGCTCTTGAACACAGCTGCATCGCCGGAGGTCGGGCTTGTCTGCCTCGGCAATCCGCACTTTTCCCTCACTGAGTGCGCTCGACTGGCTGACCTGGTGCGGGGCCGAACCAAGTCAGCAGACGTTGCGGTGATCGTGACCTGTGGCCGGGCTGTGCATGAAGCAGCTCGACAGGCCGGTCATGTTGCTGAGGCCGAAGCCTTTGGCGTCCAGTTTGTCACCGATACCTGCTGGTGCATGCTCAGCGAACCTGTGATTCCCCCGGCGGTGCGGGCGCTAATGACCAACTCCGGGAAGTACGCGCATTACGCGCCAGGCCTTGTTGGGCGTGGGGTCCGGTTCGGCAGCATGGCCGAGTGCGTAGAGGCTGCCTGTAGCGGCAAGGCTCAAGAGAACCTGCCCGCATGGCTGTTATAGGTCCGCACTGGGTCACGCAGTGAAGGTCGTTCACTGACAGGAACGTCCGAGGTTCGTGTCCAAAGCAGAAGTTCGGCCAACGGCCGGGATGTGCCAGTTGCTGACCTTTCCTCGTTCGCAGTCGCGGTTAATTCCTACACTGGCCCTCGGAAGACTACGACCCGCGTCCAGATCCAGTATCGTTCAAACAGCATTCGGGGCTGGCACAGCCGCGCCAGACTTCGCGATCTCCCGGGTGTCCTGCATCACCGTCCGGCATGCGAGGGTCATCTCGCCGTGACGTGACATGGCCAAGGCAATGTGGCGGGGGGATGTTATATTAATGGCGAATACTGCTCTGTACTCGTCAATAAAAATTCTTGCCCCAAGAGGGATCAGCGACTTGGGCTGTTCAAAAAACCGACCTTGTCGGGCAGTTCAACGATTATACTCGGTTAATGTGACATCTCCCCCGGTAGCGGGCCTTTGGTCTTCTGTGGCCGCGCTTTTCATTGACATTGTAAGGCATACAGCTCTCAGCTTCGGCGGATCGCCTCTATACCTCACTGTCGGCCCGGCGCGTCACTCCGGACGGACTTATGCACCAGCATCCTTCTGTCACCCTCTCTCGAACACCAAGAGCGTCTACGGCATGTACTGGCCGCCATTCACCTCCATCACCTGCCCCGTGACGTAGCCGCTGAGCTTGTCGGAAGCGAGATAGAGAAAGGCGCCGACGCAATCGTCCGGCGTGCCGAGGCGATCCATGGGAATGGTGGCCTGCATGGCGGCAAGCTGCTCCGGAGTCGAATAGCGTTCGTGGAACGGCGTCATGATGACGCCAGGCGAAACCGCGTTGACCCGGATGCCGTCCTTGACCAGTTCCTTGGCCCAGCCCCGCGTGGCCACCGAGATGAAGCCCTTGGCTGCGGCATAGATGACCGATCCCGGCCCGCCGCCGTGGCGCGCGGCGATCGACGACACATTGATGATGGAACCGCCGCCCTGCGCCCGCATATGCGAAATGCCCTCACGGACGAAGCGTACGACCTGCTCCACATTCAGGGCAAGCACGGCATCGACATACTCGTCCGTGTAATCCTTGATTGGCGTCCGCTTGACGAGGCCGCCGGCGTTGTTGACGAGTACATCAAGGCGATCGAAATGCTCAACAGCTCCGGCCACGACCCGCGCCGCCGCCTCAGGCTCGGTCACGTCCGCTTGGATCAGGAACGCCTCCCCGCCGGCCGCTCTTACCTCCTCGGCTACTTGCCGCGCCGGGTCCTGACTGGCATTGTAATGGATTGCCACACGCGCCTTGTTGTGCCCGAATGCGACTGCGGCCGCGGCTCCGATCCCGGTGCTGGCGCCGGTGATGAGGATGACCTTGCCGGCAAGATCGGGAATGGTGGGGTAGGCCTCGGGAGAGGTCATGGTTGGAACTCCGGAATGAGTTTGGAAGGAAGGCAGTAGACAGCGCTGTTCATCACTCCTCAGGAAAGGGCCTGGAGATCGGCGTCGACGGCAATCGCCTGCCCCGAGATCGTGCGTCCGAGCGGCGAGCATAGGAAGACGATCTGATCGGCAAGCTGCTGCGCCGTCACGTATTCCTTCAGAGACGTGCTCGCGAGCGCCCGGCGCTCAATCTCATCGAACGATACGCCAAGTTGCTGGGCTTTGGCTTCGAGCACACGGCGCTGGCGGTCGCCGGCGACGACGCCGGGCAGGATCGCGTTCACGCGTATGCCGTCCTCACCGAGTTCCCGTGACAGCGATTTCGTAAACCCGATCACGGCCCATTTGGCAGCAGCGTACGGGGAGCGCAGGGGAAAGCCGAAACGGCCTGCGGCGGAGGACAAGTTCACGATCGAGGCGTTCTGGCTTTGCCTCAGGTAGGGCACGGCAAGACGCGTGCAGTTGAACTGCCCGGTAATGCAGACCTCAAGGCAGCGATCCCAATCCTCCGGGTTGATCTCCTCAACCCGCGCGGTCGGTCCCGCGATACCGGCATTGTTGACGAGGACATCCAGTCCCCAGAGAACTCCCAGCGTCTCCTCGAAAACCCGGGCGACATCAGCACGATCCGCCACATCGCCATAGGAGGACGTCAGGTCAGGATCACTCGCGGTCGCCTCCCGGAGAGCGGCGCGGTCCACGTCGCAGATATGCACGCGCGCACCCTCGCGGTGGAAGGCACGGGCAATCTCAAGGCCGATGCCAGCAGCGCCAGCCGTCACCAGCACACGCAACCCGGCGATATTGAGGTCCATCTTCGTCGTCTCCATCCCTGAAGCGGGCCCCCAGCACTCGGCGCCCGATCGTCTTGTGATGTTCGAGAGCTGGGCGCCGGCCTACTCCAGCAGACGTCCAGTGCTCTCGATGAAACAGGCCGCGCCTTCGATGTCGTCGACGAGCGCCTGGCGTGCGGCGGCTCCGTCACCAGCCTTCACCGCAGCGACGAGACGACGGTGATGTTCGGCTGCGCCGCCCGTTCGCAACCGTTCGGGCGAGGCCTTGAGGTCGAAATTCAGAACCGGCCCGATTTTTAGCCAGAGCCCCTCGATGATCCCCACCAGAGTCGGCAGACGGGTCGCCTCGTAGACGGCGAAGTGGAGCTCCTTATTGGCCCGGACGGCCCGATCTGCATGAGGATCGGAGCTTCGGGCCTCAGCGAGGAACGCCTCTTCGAACTGCCGCATGGCGGCGAGGTCGGATTCCGCACGGCTTCTGGCTGCCTGCTCCGCCGCGAAGCCCTCGACCGCGAGTCTCACGATCGTCAGTTCCCGGAAACGTGCAAGGTTCATCAGCGGCACGCGCACCGCACGGTTCGGCAGCACCTCCAGGGATTGGTCGGCGACAAGCCGCGAGACTGCCTCCCGCACTGGCATCATCGAGACGCCGAGAGCCTCGGCGACGCTACGCAGGGACATCTTCTGCCCGGGGGCGAGTTCACCGCTCATCAGAAGCTCACGTAGCTCGGTATGGACGCGTTCGCCGAGGGTAACACGTTCCAGCCGGCCGATCTGGGCGATGGCCGATGGCGTCTTGGTGGGGCGGGGGCTCGACAAGTTGCTCATTTTCCGACAGTCTAACTGTGATCACAGATCGCGGCAAGTAACGCGACAGCATCATGGGAGGAAGGAAACGGCCATGGCACATTCTGATGACTTGACCCGTCGTATGCTCCTGAAGGGAGCGGCTGGCGCGACTGCGCTTGCAGGCCTCGGGATGCCTGCAATCGTAAAGGCGCAATCTGATGTGATCCGGATCGGACACCTCACGCCTGTAACCGGTTTCCTAGGACCGCTCGGCGAGTTCGCCCAGATGGGCGTCAAGCTCGCCGCAGAGGAAATCAACGCCGCCGGTGGCGTCCTCGGCCGCAAGGTCGAGCTCGTGATCGAGGATTCGGTGAACCCGCAGACTGCCTCTGCCAAAGCCGAGCGCCTGATCGAGCGCGACAAGGTCGCGATGATCATAGGCGAAATCTCTTCCGCCTCGGCTCTGGCCATTGGTCAGGTGGCCAACAGGACCAAGACGGTGTTCATCAACACCGGCGCCAATTCCGACGCCCTGCGCGGTGCGAGCTGCAATCCTTTCATGTTCCACATCGAGGCTGCCAACTCGATGATGGTCACGGCAGTCGGCACGTACCTGAAGACCGAGAACATGATCAAGGGCAAGAAGTGGTACTCCCTCACGGCGGATTATGCCTTCGGCCACGATCTCTTCCGGGTCGCCAAGAAATTCGTGACGGAGAACGGCGGCGAATTCATCGGCGAGGAACTCGTCCCCACCGACGCGACCGACTTCAGCCCCTACCTCCTCAAGATCCGGCAGGCCCAGCCGGATATCGTCGCCTCGAATCTTGCCGGCAATCAGATCACGAACTTCATCAAGCAGTATGCCGAGTACGGTCTCCAGTTCCCGATCACCGGCTTCGGCTTCGACACGGCCGTGGCCTGGGGCGCTGGCAAGGGGAATTTCTCTGGCATCTGGCCGCTGATTTGGCACCACATGGTCGATACGCCATCGTCGAAGAAGTTCGTTGAGACCTTCACCAAGAAGTACGGCAAACCGCCTGAGAACCAGTGCTGGGGCGACTACAACTCCCTCAAGATCGTCGCGCAGTCCTTTACCGAGATGAAAACGGCCGACCCGCAAAAGCTCGCCGAGCACCTGCGAAAAGGCGCGAAGTTTGACATTCTGAAGGGCCGCGAAGGCTATTTCCGGGCCTACGACAACCAGATGGTCCAGGAGATGTATGCCGTTCGTGCGAAGGATGCGGACAAGATGAAGGACCAGTGGGATATCTATGACCCGCTGGGCTCCGTCCCTGGCCTGAACGAGGATCTTGAGGTTCTGGCACCCCCGAAGGACGGAACCTGCAAGATGCAGGCGTGACGCCTCAATCATTGGTCAGGCCGGACGGTTGACCGCCGATCCGGCCGCCAGAAACACGACATTCTGTTTCCCCTCAGTTCCGGCTCCTCGCGGGAGGACGCCTCCAATGACTGGAAAGGGAGTCTCGCGTGGCGTTCGTCTTTCTTCTTGAGCAGGTGCTGAATGGCCTTTTGGTGGGTGCTTACTATCTGCTGATCGCCCTTGGCCTGTCGCTGATCTTCTCGCTGGGCGGAATCGTGAATCTTTCCCACGGCGCGTTCTATGCGGTGGGTGCCTATCTTGCCGTCACGCTGACATCCTGGATTGGCTTTGCCGGCGCATTCGTTGCATCTCCCTTGCTCGTCGCGCTCTTGGGCGTCGTCATCGAGCGCCTGCTATTTCGAAGGTTCTACCGCGCGGATCCCATTCTCAGCCTGCTTTTGACCTTTGGGCTTGCCATGATCATCGAGCAGAGTCTGCGGATCATTTTCGGGGCGTCCCCCCTGCCCTTTTCCATCCCGACGGCTCTCCGGGGACAGGTCTTCCTCGGCAGCTTCATCTATCCGCGCTACCGCCTGATCATCTTCGGGGTAGCCCTCGCCGCTGTCCTCGCGACCTGGTTCCTGGTTTATCGCACCGCCTTTGGCCGTGTGGTCCGGGCCGGAGTGCAAAACCCGGATATGGTGGGAGCGCTCGGCATCTCACTTCAGCCGTACATGACAGCCGTCGCCGCGCTTGGCATCGGACTCGCAGGTCTCGCCGGGGTCCTGCTGGCACCAATATCGGGAGTGCACCCCGCTATGGGAGCGGAGATTCTGACAGCCGCCTTCGTGGTGGTGGTCATCGGTGGGCTAGGGTCATTTTGGGGCGTGATCGCCGCCGCTGCACTCGTAGGCGTAGTGCGCGGCCTCACGATCTACTTCTTCCCACCCGCCGGTGAAGCCTCGATGTACCTGCTGATGGCTCTCGTGCTGCTTTTGCGGCCGCGGGGGCTGCTCGGCGAACGCATCCAGAAATTCGAGTAGATCGATGCGTACGAATTACTGGCCCTTCCTCATTGCAGCGGCAGCGCTCATTCTGCTGCCCTTCGTCCTCGACCCCATCGGCCTGCCGCTTCGCTCGTCGATCGACGTGGTCGTATTCGCCATCGCCTGCCTCGGCCTGAACGTTCTCGTCGGCTACACCGGTCTCATCTCCTTCGGGCACGGCGTCTGGTTCGGGCTTGGGGCTTACGCGGCGGCCTTGAGCCAGCTCCACTGGTTTCCGGAGGGCATCGTTCTTCCGGCTCTCTTCGCCATCGTCTTCATCGCTGGAGCGTCGTCTCTCCTTGGTGCGCTCATCCTGCGGCGCCGGGGCGTCTACTTCTCCCTGCTGACGCTGGCATTGGCGGCCATGCTCTTTGCAGTCGCTTACCGCTGGACCGCGTTGACAGGTGGAGAAAGCGGGCTCGGCGGCGTCGTCCGCACCCGCGCGATTGGCCTCGATCTGAGTTCGGACTGGACCTACTACTGGTTCGTGGCGGCGGTGGCATTTGCCGTCTGCTTTGCCTTGCTGCGCTTCCACAGCTCGCCCGCAGGAAGCGTGCTGGTGGCGATCCGGGAGAACGAGCAACGCGCCCGCTTTCTCGGCTATCCAACCAATCGCTACAAACTTCTCGGATTTGTTGTGTCCGCCACGGTAGTTGGGATTGCAGGTATCCTTTCGGTCTTCAACCATCGCTTCGCCTCAGCCGAGCCCCTCTCGGTTGCATTCTCAGGTGAGTTGATCGCGATGGTGGTGATCGGAGGAATGCGCAGTTTTCTCGGGCCAGCCCTGGGAGCGCTCTTCTACATTCTGTTCCGCGAGTTCCTGTCAATCTGGACCCCGCACTGGCTGCTCTATTTTGGCATCCTCTTCGTCGGGTTCATCGTTCTCTCGCCGACGGGGCTGGTGGGAGTCGCACAACGGATAACAGCTCCGTTCCGGGCCAAGGTTAGGGAAGAAGCCGCCATGGCAGGCCGCACCCTGACCGACGAGCCGCTGCCCCCATTTCTCAAGCCAGCCGGCCATGTGGAGGGCGTCATTCTCGAAGCTCGCGGCATTACAAAGAGCTTTGGTGCGCTCAAGGCCGTCCAGTCGGTCAACATCGCCGTGCGCGACCGCAGTCTCCATGCCCTGATCGGGCCCAATGGCGCCGGAAAGACAACAGCCTTCAATCTGATTTCCGGGTACTACACGCCTGACGAAGGCGACGTCCTCCTCCAAGGCCGGTCCATCGCCGGACTTTCCCCTGAAGCGATCACGCACGCTGGCATCGGACGCTCGTTCCAGATCACGAGCCTCTTCCCGGCCCTGACTGTCGAAGAGAATGTCCGCCTTGCCTTACAGGCCCGCCACCCGCAGCGTTTCAATCCGTGGGTGGCCGCGCGATCAATCAAGCAGATCGAAGCCGAGACCTCAGCGGTCATCCGCTATCTCGGAGTTGCCGGCATCGAGAAGGCCGAGGCGGGCGCCCTCTCTTATGGCGGGCAGCGCCTCCTAGACATGGGCCTGGCGCTTGCCACGAAACCGAGGGTGCTGCTGCTTGATGAGCCGCTCGCCGGTCTAGCCGCCGCTGAGCGCCAGCGCATAGGCGACATCATCAAGCGGATTTCCATGGACATTCCGATGCTGCTCGTCGAGCACGACATCGATCGCGTGTTCCAGATCGCCGATGCCGTTACGGTGATGAATGCGGGTCAGGTGCTGGTTGACGGGACGGTGGAGGATGCCCGCTCCAGCCCGAAAGTCCAAGAAATCTACATAGGCTCCGGCGCAGCGACCATCGCGGCGAAGCCTCGGCAGAGCGCCGTCGAAGCGGCGACCCTGCTCGCCGTAGAGAAGGTCAACACGTTCTACGGCAAGAGCCATGTCCTGACGGACGTGTCCCTTGACGTGCGCCAACATGAGATCTTGGCTCTGTTGGGCCGCAACGGCGCCGGCAAGTCGACCCTGCTCAAAACGCTCATCGGCATTGCACCGCCCGGTTCAGGCTCGATCAGGCTTGATGGCCAAGAGATCGCCGGCCGTCCGTCTTCTGAGATCGCGCGTCTGGGAATTGGCTATGTGCCGCAGGGGCGCGGCCTCTTTGCCGGAATGACTGTGGCTCAAAATCTTGATCTCGGACGGCTCAAGCGCGAGACAGGCCATGGCGTCCGGTGGGATCTGGACAGGATCTTCGACTACTTCCCGCGCATCCGTGAGAGGCTCGAAACCCCGGCGGATTTTCTCTCCGGTGGCGAGCAGCAGATGGTGGCGGTCGCACGCGCCCTCTCGGGCGACGTGAAGGTGCTGCTCCTGGACGAGCCCTTCGAAGGGCTTGCTCCGACCATCATCGAGCAACTATTCGAGAGTTTCGACAAGCTCCGCCATGAAGTTTCGATCATCATTGTCGACCATCACCTGGACCTCGCACTCGCCCTATCCGACCGGACGGTCGCCCTTGAGCGTGGACGGGTGATCCATACAGGTCCATCGAAGGATTTGCGAGACGATCTTGCGCTCCGCCGCAAGGTCCTATGGCTGTAAGCCATGAGGGAGATCAAAGAATGCCGAGTGCTGCAATCATTGGCGCCGGGCTGATAGGCCGATCTTGGGCAATCGTCTTTGCTCGGGCGGGCTGGGAGGTGCGCATCATCGACCCGAACCCCGAGACGCTTGAGAAGGCCCCTGGCCTCGTCCGCGAGGGATTAGAGGAGCTCGCAAGGCATGGCCTCGTTGCCAATTCTGAAAATGCGTCAGCTCATGTTGTCGCCGTATCCTCGCTTGCGGAGGCTGTGACCGGAGCCGACCTCGTGCAGGAGAATGGCCCCGAGATCGCCGAGACCAAACGGCTCATCTTTACGGAGCTGGACCGGCTCGCGCCACCAGACTGCATTCTTGCCTCTTCGACCTCCGCGATTGTTGCGTCCCACTTCACCGAAGGACTGTCGGGCCGGGCCCGCTGCCTCGTAGCCCATCCCGTCAACCCACCCCATCTCGTGCCAGTCGTCGAGCTGTGTGGAGCTCCCTGGACTGCGCCCGAGACAGTCTCTCGGGCGCGAACAATCTATGAGAGTGTCGAGCAGGTACCCATTGTCGTAAACCACGAGGTCGAGGGGTTCGTCCTGAACCGGCTCCAGGGTGCGCTCTTGGCAGAGGCATTCCGGCTCGTCGGAGAGGGCGTAGTGAGCCCGCAGGATCTCGATAAGACGGTCAAGGACGGTCTCGGTTTGCGCTGGTCCTTCCTTGGCCCCTTTGGAACCATCGAGCTCAACGCACCCGGCGGCATCGTTGATTACTGTGATCGCTATACAGGCTTCTACCGGCGTCTCTCGGAAGATGCCGCAAGGCCTCATGTCTGGGACAAGGAGAATGTGAGCCGCATACTGGAGACCTGGGGCGAAGCGCCTGGACCCGATGAGCTCGCACGGCGCTCTGCTTGGCGGGATAAACGCTTGGCTGCGTTGAAGGCCCACAAGAAATCGCAACCAGATCAGTGATCTCCCGAGAGGAACCAAGCCCATGGCCCGCAAAGTCATCATAACATGCGCCGTGACCGGCGCGATCCATACGCCCTCAATGTCTCCTCATCTGCCGATTACGCCTGAGGAGATCGCCGAGGCCGCGATCAGCGCCGCGGAAGCTGGGGCCGCGATCGTGCATCTTCACGCGCGTGACCCAAAGAACGGCAAGCCTGATCAGTCGCCGGAAGCATTCGCCCCCTTCCTGCAGGTTGTGAAGCAGCGTAGCAACTGCGTCATCAACATCACGACAGGTGGCGCACCGACAATGCTGGTGGAGGAGCGGGTTCGCCCTGCGGCTTATTACAAACCCGAAGTTGCATCCCTCAATATGGGCTCAATGAATTTCGGGCTCTACCCGATGCTGAACCGGTTCAAGGATTTCAAGTACGATTGGGAGGAGCAATATCTCGAAGGATCGCGTGACCGCATTTTCCGCAATACCTTCGCTGATATCGAATACATCCTGACGACCTGCGCCGAGAACGGCACCCGTTTCGAGATCGAGTGCTACGATATCGGCCACCTCTACACTCTCGCCCACTTCGTGGACCGAGGTCTCATCAAACCACCTCTCTTCGTCCAAAGCGTCTTCGGTCTTCTGGGTGGCATTGGTCCGCACCCGGAGGACGTAGCTCACATGAAGCGCACGGCCGATCGGTTGTTTGGGAACGATTACCAATGGTCGGTCCTTGGGGCGGGTAAGAACCAGCTTCCCATTGCAGCCCAAGCGGCTGCCATGGGAGGCAGTGTCCGCGTCGGTCTGGAAGACTCCCTCTGGATTGGTCCTGGCAAGCTTGCGGAATCGAATGCGCAGCAGGTAAACATGGCGCGCCAGATTATCGAGGGACTTGGACTGGAAATCGCCACTCCTGACGATGCGCGCAACATGCTGTCGCTCAAAGGAGGTGACCACGTCAATTTCTAGCGCATCAGGCCTGCTTGGATAATCAATCCGGGGCGGTACTTCCAGTTCTTGTTAGGAGAGGCCTGTCAAATACCGGCGTCTCCGGCATCTGCGCTCCTCTGGCCTCGTTCCCAACGCGCAGCCGGTCAGGCCCGGCAATCTGGCTCTATCCCTGACTGGTCCGCTTCCGCAGTTCAGCAATCTGCCGGACATAGGGTGCGCGGCGCTCGAAGTGCCGCTGGCGCACCGTGTCCACGATCATTGCTCTGAGGTTGGGCTTGGCCGTCACCCGGATCCGGGCCAACTCGAACTCATACTCGCCATCGATGTTGGCTAGTGTCGTGGACAAGATAGAAATAAGTTCAGTGACGCGATTATCGTTCGCAGCCTTGTCCATGGGCTTGTGTCCCTCCCTGACCTGTTCTTGAGGCTTGTCTAGCAAACTTGATAGCGCCCCTGACCGGATCGTCTTCAGGCGAACCCATCGCGGAAAGGGTCTAGGTTTCCGGGGTGGCCGTGCATCCGCGCCACCCCCTAGGTGTTCCTCGATTGATTTGGCGTCTCGCCGCCTCTCTGGGCGGCTCTCTCCCTAAACCGCAGGCGCCATCGCTGCATGCCATTAACCTGAGTTAACTTCTGGCCCTCACGGGCACCAGTCGGGGATTCCCTACGGATTGTTCCGTAGGTCCCAGGAAGCACCTGCCGCACCATCGGCGTGCTGAGCAGTTCAGGCGGAATTGGTCCAGTGAATGACCCCACGGCTGCCTACCCCGCTGACTGATGCGAACTCAGGTTGAGCCTCGGGTGACAGAGACCGAATAAATACGATCCTAGCAGGGGAACGCCGGCGCTCAGCCGGAAGAACTCTCGAAGGGGGTACGTAAAGATCCGTCGTAACCCTACCCACCCCTCGGCACTTGTTAATCCAAGTTAATGTCGGCATCTCTTGGGCCTGGAAGCAAGAACAACAAGAGAAAACGATGCCCGATAGGCCCTACCAGAACTATCGCATGTACTCGGCGAGCCTCGATGCCATGATGAGAGAAGTTCTCCATACGCTAGGTGACATTGACTTTGCAGTTGAGGTCGAATTGGAAAACGTTGAAGCGAGTGCTCGCGATCCAAAGGTCAGAGAGCACATCAAGAGCAAGATCAAAGCCGCTCATGGGGAGAGGCGCCAGCCGTATGTGGATCTGCTGGAAACGCTGCGGCGGCAACAGCACCGCCAGTCCTTCGCTGCCTAGCGCATCGGAAGGGCGGACCAGGCGGCAGTGTAAGCGCGGCCAACGCGTACGGATACCCCTGTCTTTGGCACAGACGTGCTTGTGAGCATCATTCACCCATCAAACCGGAAGGAAAATAATGATCCAGGTTCGTGTAGAGCTGGGCTCCCTCATCAGAGCCTGCGAGGCCGCAGCCCAGACGCACATTGAGTATGCGCGGCACGCCCATACCGAGTTCCAGCGTTCGTTCCATGAGCGGCGCGCTGCCGAGGCGCTCCAGAAAGCTCGCAAATATCGGCAGGAGCTGCAACAACTCTCCCATGCGAGCTGACGAGGGCACATGCATCGTGGCCGTGCAGGCCGAGAAATCCGCCGAGCGGCCTGAGCTTCTCTGGTTCCGATAAGAGCGCTCTCGGCTCACCAGCCGGGAGCGTAGACGTTATGAGAGTCAAGAGATCACGCGCTAGGTTTTCGATACCTTATCTGCCGTCTGCTGCCAGTTGAGAGGTTTTTGGATTTGCACCTGCGCCGCAGCAGGGTTGCAGCGTCTAACGCCCCCGCCTTTGCGGATATGGAGTGCGATCCAATTTTACTCTGCTGCCTCCCAGCCAGGGCTGGGCGTCTGTGGGCAGCCGCCTATAATGCTCACCCAGCACTGGTTTCTTGTCATGACGCCCCTGTACTATCTCCATATTCGAAACGTGGACAAGCTTGAGGTGGATCCGGACGGCACAGAGCTGCCTGATCTCGAGGCCGCCTTGGCGGAAGCCGTGAAAGTGGCTCGAGAACTCTTAGACGAAGTGCATGACCTGGGGCCAGATGCGGTCATCGAGGTTGCTGATGGATCTGGGGAAACAATCCTCACT
Organism: Microvirga sesbaniae; assembly: GCF_025460805.1. GTDB lineage: Bacteria > Pseudomonadota > Alphaproteobacteria > Rhizobiales > Beijerinckiaceae > Microvirga > Microvirga sesbaniae. The sequence continues at coordinate 49,414 of NZ_JAMXFJ010000027.1, forward strand.
GTTCCATTCTCAGATGCAGTCCGGCCGCATTAGAGATGAGGGTCGTGCCATTTCTTATCACCTGCGTGATCAGCCTTGCCGATCCTGCGGTTTGGGCTGCAAGCCTGCCGCAACAGCAATCTGCACCAACTCTGGAAGGCTTTGAGCATCCAGCCGTTCCATGATGCGGGCCCGGTGCGCCTCCACCGTCCGCGGGCTGAGCCCAAGGTCGCGCGCAATCGTCTTGTTCGTGCCCCCGGCCAGCAGCCCGTCCAGCACCTCCCGCTCGCGCGGCGGCAGCGCCGCAAAGAGCGCCTTCACGCGCTCGGTGGCCTGATCCCGCTCGGCTCGCTCGCGAATATTCGCCTGAGCCGCGGCGAGTGCATCGAGAAGCTGATCAGGGTGATAGGGCACATCGAGGAAATCGGCCGCTCCCGCCTTCATCGCCCGGACCCCGACCGCAACATCCCCGCGGGCCTCACCTATCACAATCACCGGCAGGCCCGCACGTCGGGCCTTCAGCTCTCTTGGGACCGCCAGATCGCCCGCTTCCGAATCGCGGATATCGAGCACTACACTGCCGGGCACCAGCACTGGCGCCACCTCCAGGAAGGATTGCGCCGAGGTGAACAGCTTCACCGCGTAGCCGGCCCCTTCGAGCAGGAGGCATAGGTCTCGTCGAGAGGCTTCATCGCTATCCACCACGTAGACTGTCGAGCCATCGTGTTGGGTAATGTCCTTGGCAATACCGGCGATCCGCCGAACCTTCTGATCCTCGTCAATGATCGGGAAACTGGTGGCGTGGATGTGACGCATGCTCCCATCTGGTCGAACAATGCGGTACTCCTGGACGACGGTGTCGCCGCGTAGAACCCGCTCGTTCGTCAGGAGCGCGCGCTCCCGGTCCTCCGGATGGAGGGTTTCGGCCCATTGATCACGGTGCCGGAACATCTCCAGTGCCCAGCCCCAGACACGCTCGAAAACAGGGCTAACATATTCCATCTGCAATGTCTCGGCATTCATTATCCAGAGCATGTCGGTCGAGTGCTCGGCGAACTGGCGGAAACGCGCCTCGCTATCCCGCAGATCCGTTTCAGCCCGGGCGCGGAGGACCGAAGTCCAGGTGCGTTCGGCTACTTCCTGCACCAGCGTCGCTTCGTCATCACGCCAATGACGGGGCTCAGCTTGGTGGACGAAGAGTGCCGCAACCAGGCGGCCGTCTCGAATGAGCGGTGCGATGATCGTGGCCCGCTTGTTGGCACGGAGAAACGCGGCGGCAACCTGCTCGTCCGCCGTGCGGGCATCCGTCGAGGCATCGTCGACGCGGACCGTGTGTCCCGCACGCAGCTCGTTCTCAATGAACAGACCGACATCGCTCATGCGGTACTGACCGACAAAGGTGGGAGTTGCTCCTTCAGCCCAGTCGCGCTCGACCGTAAAGGAACTGCCGATCTCGCTCAGCTCGGCATATCCGACCCGACTAGCCCTCAAGTGCCGGCCGAGCAACTCGGCTGCCGTGGCCATGACTCCACGGGCGTCAGGGAGTCCGCGCAATTGAGTGCTCAGCTCGACTAGGAACCGGAGCCGCTGCTCACCAAACACGCGCTCGGTGGTCTCATGGATGACGATGAGGACGCCCTCCACGTCGCCGGTCTCGGCCATGACAGGGCTGAACGAGGCATTCCACCAGGTCTCCTCGGGATAACCCTTTCGTTGCACAATCCAGACCGGCACGTCCTGGATGTAAGTTGCGTCGCCGTTTCGTGCCTGCACGACGAGCGGCGCGGCCACATCCCAAATCTCGGTCCAGACCTGTGGCAGGGGCTGCCCAAGTGCCTCTGGCCTGATCCCGCGGAGCGGAAGACAGGCGTCATTGTAGAAGGTGATCAACTGCTGTCCCCACAGCAGATAGGTGGGCATCTTGGATCGTAGCATGTTGCTGAGCGTAACGCGGAGCGAAGGGGGCCAAGTCTCAGGAGTTCCAAGCGGCGAGGCTGACCAGTCAAACGCCTGGATGCGGTCTCCCATGGTGCCGCCACCGGTCAGAAACTGCATGCTGCTCAAGCCGCGGACCTCCTGTCTTCACGGTTGATTATGGCAGTCCAAACTTAGCTATATTGCGCCGTCTTTCATGCCCCCGGCGTATAGCCTTCCATCGCTCACGGGGGAACGGCCTAATCGACGGCACGTTCCGTATTCCTACGTTGGAATATCCCGACATGACCGAGCGGATGTATCGGAGTATTGCTGCGTTACCGGTACCGCGATTTTTGCCCCTACGGGCGGGATCTTGAAGCGCCTCTGCGATGACGGACGCTTTCTTTTTGCATTCGCGGGAGGTTCAGGAGATCCGACCTCACACAGCTCACGATCAGGGATCACACGACGTCTGTCGAGGCCATAGGTAAAGCTCCAGCTCCGAAGTGGCAGATTTATCCTCAAGGTCTCTTCTGGGTTTCCTCTGCCGATCCGATGACCTCTAGGAACGTCTGGATACGCAAGGATTGCTGCCCTCGGGCTTAGATGTTTGAGGAAGGCCATTTATGGAATGAAACGCAGAGCTAGTGGTGTGAGTTAGAGGTTTCTTGGCAGGTCGTGTCGGCGTTGGTGGTGTATGATCCCACACGCTGGAGGCGATCATGCCCAACCGCCCGGCCTATCGGATTGCCTTGAAGGACCTGGATCGTGCTGTCCTGGAGACCTGGGCCCGCCGACGCAAGACGGCACAGGCGCTCAGCCTGCGGGCACGCATCATCCTCGCCTGTGCGGAGCCGGACGCGACCAACAGCGGCGTGGCACGAGCCCTGGGCGTGAGCCGCCCAACCGTGCAGACCTGGCGCCAGCGCTTTGCCCGGCACGGCCCCGACGGCCTGCTGGATGAGCCCCGGCCGGGCGCCCCTCGCCGCATCAGCGATGCGGACGTGGAGCGGGTGGTCACTCTCACCCTGGAGGCCGAGCCGACCGGAGCGGCCACCCATTGGAGCACGCGCTCTCTGGCCAAAGCCTCAGGCATGAGCCAGTCCGCGGTCAGCCGGATCTGGCGCGCCTTCGCGTTGCAGCCGCATCGCCAGGAGACCTTCAAGCTCTCGCGCGATCCGCTCTTTATCGACAAGGTGCGCGATATCGTTGGGCTTTATCTGAACCCGCCTGATCGGGCGTTGGTGCTGTGCGTGGACGAGAAGCCCCAGATCCAGGCCAAGTCGCCCACCGCCCCGATCCTGCCCATGCGCCCGGGTCAGGTTGAGCGTCACACGCATGATTACGTGCGCCACGGCACCACGGATCTGTTTGCCGCTCTGGATATCTGCTCCGGCCGGGTGGTGGGCGAGTGCCGGGCGCGTCACACGGCCCAGGACTTTCGCGCCTTTCTGGACATCATCGACCAGACGGTGCCGGAGGGGTTGGAGGTGCATGTGGTGCTCGACAACGCGGCAACCCACAAGACGCCGCTGATCCACCGCTGGCTGGCCCAACGCCCACGCTATCACCGGCACTTCACGCCCACCTCCGCGTCCTGGCTGAACATGGTCGAGGGCTGGTTTGCGCTGCTGACCCGACGTCAGCTCCAGCGGGGCGCCTTTCGCAGCACGCATGCCTTGGAGATCGCGATCCGCCGCTACATCGAGGCGAGCAATGCCGATGCCAAGCCGTTCGTGTGGACCAAAACCGCTGACGACATCCTCGACAGTCTCAAACGCTTCTGTCAGCGGACTTCTAACTCACACCACTAGGCTAAATTGCTCAGCCTTCTCACGTGGTGCGAAATCAAGAATCTTTACCTTCTCGGCCTAGATTGATGGTCCAGCAGAATGAAGGACTCCGCATGATCTATGAACTGCGCATCTACCACTGTCTTCCAGGCCGCCTGCCCGCATTGCTGAAGCGTTTCGAAAACACCACAATGGGCCTGTGGGAGAAACACGGCATAAGGCAGGCTGGGTTCTGGACCGTGAAGGTAGGCGAGTCTAACCATGATCTTTATTACATGCTCGCCTGGGACTCGATGGGTGAGTGCGAGACCAAGTGGAATGCCTTCGCGACCGATCCTGCCTGGATTGCCGCCCGCACCGAAAGTGAGAGGGATGGGCCAATCGTAGCCTCGATCAGCAACTCGTTCCTAAGCCCGACGTCATTTTCATCCGTCAAATAGTCGTTACACCGTTTTATGCAGGCGCGACGAATCCTTTGTCGCGCCTTGATGCACCTGAGGTCGATCATGTCGTGCCTGGGTAGGTCTGCTTTTCCTGCGGTTCGCTGCAAAACCGGCCGACCGCTAACCACCCGTCTCGGACGTGCTCGTAAATAACAATTTTGGTACCGTTCTCTGACAGCGCGAATTTCCGATAATCTCTTTCTGGAACAGGGAGACTTGGCGTCGGATCAGTTTGTGTCCGCCATGGGTCAACCCGAGCCTTTGAGGTTGGCCTTATGAAGGTCAGCTTACCCTATGACTACGGAAGTTCGGCTTTCGTCTGCCGCTTGCCATGAACGGACATTCCCCTAATCTGACAGTCTACTCGATTTTCCAATGGTATCCTTGAAGGTGACAAAGGCCGGCTATGAGTAACTGCTCTGCGGCTTCCGTAGTCGCGGTGGTGAACCGGCCGGACGATAGTGCCGGCCGGTTCCATTGCTTTATGAGGCTTTTGATAGCAGAGTCTCGTCTGACTTCGCGACGCCGTAGCGCTCGGCCGGCAAGCGATGGGACAGGTTGGGACCGAGCGCGGCGCGAGCGGTCTTAAACGCTAACCAGTCATCGATGTCCGGCAGTGCAGGGATCGTGACCCGCTCACCTTGATCGAGGCCCGCGAGCGCGGCATCGACCATGTCGCCCGTTTCCATCACCACCTCCTGCGGCAGGGTGTTGATGTCGATCCCGCCCTTCGCCCACAGTTCCGTGCGCGTGGCTCCCGGCAGTACAGCCTGCACACGTACGCCGTAAGGCGCGAGTTCGCTGTCGAGGCCCTCACTGAAGGCGAGAAGATAAGCCTTAGTCGCGCTGTAGCCGACACTAATGGCAGGCTGATCACCGCGGATGCCGGCTACTGAGGCGATATTGACGATGTCACCCCTGCGCCGCTGCGCAAGACCCGGCGCAACGGCCTGCGCCAAGCGCGTTGCCACTGTCACGTTAAGCTGGATCATCGCCTCGAGACGTTCGGGGTCCATGTCGATGGTGGGTCCAGCAATGGCCGTGCCAGCGTTGTTGACGAGCATGGTGATGTCGTCCGCCTGTAGGCGCGTCGCTACCTTACGGGTGTCATTTGCATTGGCGAGATCGGCAGGCAGGACCTCGATCGTTGCACTGGTCTCGCCTCGCAGACGGGAGGCAAGCGCATTTAGCTTCGTCTCGTCCCGTGCAACGAGTACGAGATCGTATCCGCGTCGTGCGAGGCGGTCGGCATAAACCGCGCCGATTCCTGCCGAAGCGCCGGTGATAAGCGCTGTTCCTTGATTTTGGGTCATTGTTCTGTCCTTCGGTTGAGAGAAAGTACGCACTACGTGAGTCGCGATGCGCGTTCAGGCGGTGCGCTCGACAGCAATGGCCGTGGCTTCGCCACCGCCGATGCAGAGCGAGGCAACACCTCGCGACAGTCCATGATGCTCCAGCGCATGGAGCAGGGTCACGATGAGCCGTGCACCCGTGGCGCCGATGGGATGGCCCAAGGCGCAGGCGCCGCCGTTTATGTTGAGAATGTCGCGCGGAATGCCGAGATCGCGCTGCGCCGCCATAGCAACAGCAGCAAAAGCCTCGTTGATCTCGAATAGATCGACGTCCCCGATGCTCCAGCCGGCCTTATCGAGAAGCTTTCGAATAGCCGGGATCGGAGCCGTGGTGAACCAGGCCGGGTCCTGGGAATGCGTTGCATGGGCGAGGATCTCCGCAACGATGGGAAGTCCTTCACGTTCGCCACCGAGCGACGTGTCAGTACGAGGGCTGCGGCCCCATCGGCATTGGCGGAGGAACTCGCCGCCGTGATGGTGCCATTCGATCGGAAAGCCGGCCTCAACGACGGGATTTTCTCTGGTGAAACTCTCAACGGGTTCTCATCCGTGTCGATGATCGTATCGCCGGTCTTTCCTGGAATACTGACTGGAACGATCTCGTTGATGAAAGCGCCCTCGTCGACCGCAGTCCGCGCACGGGTCAGTGTCTCTATGGCATAAGCATCCTGCTCGGCTCGGCTGAATTGGTACGCCTCGGCCGTTGCCTCCCCGAAATCGCCCATGGACCGGCCGCCCTCATAGGCGTCCTCCAGACCGTCCATCATCATGTGGTCGATGATCCGGTCGTGACCGGCCCGGTAGCCGCCACGCGCCTTGGTTTGCAAATATGGGGCGTTGGACATCGACTCCATGCCGCCCGCCACAACGATCTCGGCCGATCCGGCGAGGATAAGGTCGTGTGCCAGCATAGTCGCCTTCATGCCTGAGCCGCACACCTTGTTGACCGTCGTGGCGCCCACCGCATCCGGCAGCCCCGCTCTCCGCGCGGCTTGCCGGGCCGGCGCCTGACCTTGTCCGGCCGGCAGCACACAACCCATGAGGACCTCGCTCACGTTCGCAGGTTTAAGACCGGCACGCTCCAGCGCGGCGCGGATGACATGGCGGCCGAGGGCCGGAGCCGTCACTCCGGACAGGCTTCCTTGGAAGCGCCCAAGCGGGGTCCTAGCCGCGGAAGCGATGACAACAGGATCGTGCGATCGCATAAGCGCCTCCTTTGTATGATGCTTGACATATGATATGATAACCATAATGTAAAGGCCGGTCAGATATGAGGTATGAGCATGCGTTACGAGAAGGGTCACAGGGCGCAGACGCGCAAACGCGTGCTGGGCGTGGCGTCAGCGCGTTTCCGGGCTCGAGGCATCGAGGCGACAGGCGTTGCCGGTCTCATGGCCGATGCGGGCCTGACCCACGGCGGCTTCTATGCTCACTTCAAGTCGAAGGACGATCTCGTTCGCGAAGCCATCACTGAGGCTCATGCGCGCAGCCGTGCGACTTGGACCAAGGAAGTGCAAGCTGCCAAGGAACGCGGTGAGGACGGGCTGGAAGTCATCGTGCGCCGATACCTGCGAACAGCGCATCGCGACCGACCGGAGGCCGGCTGCGCCATTGCGGCCCTAGCTCAAGAGGTCGCCCGCAACGACCTCAAGACTCGCGATGTCATGGCCCACGCGGCGGACGAGATCGTGGCGATCATCGCTTCTGAACTGCCCTCTTCCTTGTCGGAGGAGAAGGCACGAGAAACCGCTTATGCGATCTTCGGTCTCTTGATCGGAGCGCTCCAGCTCGCGCGCGTTACGACAGACAAGGCCCTTTCCGAGTCGATCCTGCAATCCGGACAGGATGCTGCTCTTCGGCTTGCACGTCCGGGCACGTGATGGACTTCAGCACCGGCTGGCCTGTTCGCGCAGCCTACATCGACCATTCAATAATCAGTGTTGGTTCCTCGTCCTCGCCGCGGGAACACTTTGCCTCCGTCGAGAACGAAAGGGCTGTCCCATGATCTCATCTCCCATCGCAGCCATGTTCGCCCGCCGCAACATCCATTACGGCTGGGTGGTCGTTGCTGTGACGTTCCTGACCATGCTCGTGACTGCAGGTGCGGTCGGCGCACCTGGCGTGCTTATCCTGCCCCTGCAGCAGGAATTCGGGTGGAAGACATCGGAGATCTCTTCCGCACTTGCCATCCGCCTCCTGCTCTTCGGCCTGATGGGGCCATTCGCGGCAGCGCTCATGAACCGCTACGGTGTCAGACGGATGGCTCTTTCCGCTCTTGCTCTCATCGCGGCCGGGCTATTGCTGTCGCTCGCCATGACTCGGATTTGGCAGCTCATTCTGCTCTGGGGCATTGTCGTAGGCTTCGGCACAGGCCTGACGGCCCTGGTGCTTGGCGCAACCGTTGCGACGCGCTGGTTCTCGGAGCGGCGTGGACTGGTGATTGGCCTGCTCACTGCCAGTTCGGCCACCGGTCAACTCGTGTTCCTGCCGATCCTGGCCAGTCTTACGGAACAGGTGGGCTGGCGGCCTGCCGTTGCGCTCATCTGCGGATTGCTCGCTCTGGCGGCGCTCCTTGTCTTTGCTCTCATGCGCGACCGTCCGTCCGATCTTGGTCTCGTGGCTTACGGCGAAAAGCAAAGCACTTCCATTCAACCTAGCCCCTCGGGCTCCATCTCGCCGATCACGGCGCTGAGGGATGCGGCGCGAACCCGCGAATTCTGGGTTCTGTTCAGCACATTCTTTATCTGCGGAGCCAGCACCAACGGTTTGATCCAGACGCATTTCGTCTCACTTTGCTCTGATTACGGGTTGGCTGCAGTCGGAGCCGCGAGCGTGCTGGCCATGATGGGCCTATTCGACTTCTTCGGCACGGTGGGATCGGGCTGGCTTTCTGATCGCTACGACAATCGGTGGCTGCTCTTCTGGTACTATGGTCTGCGTGGTCTCTCCCTGCTTTATCTGCCCTTCACCGACTTCTCGTTCTATGGCCTGTCGCTCTTTGCCGTATTCTACGGCCTCGACTGGATCGCGACCGTCCCGCCGACCGTGAAACTGACGGCGATGAAGTTCGGGCGTGAGCGCGCTAACCTCGTATTCGGATGGGTCTTCGCTGGGCATCAGCTCGGAGCCGCAGCGGCAGCTTTCGGCGGCGGTCTCTCCCGCACGACCCTTGATACATACCTTCCCGCTTTCTTCGCGGCCGGCGGACTTTGCCTTATCGCAGCCTCGCTTGTCCTGACGTTGACGACAGGGACGGAGAAGCAAGCTACCGTCGCGGCTGCCCCAGCAAGAAGCTAGGTCTGAGGGAGGCACGGGGCAGGCAAACGATCTTGGCCCATCCAAAAACTCTCAATCGGAAGGTCTGGAAAGGGTCTTGGTCGTGTCAAAACGCTTTGGCCGAAGACAGATCGCGGCTTCCCCGCTCCAGAGCCCTTTACCATCACCGGCGAGCGCGGATTGGCTTATCGGCGATCGAATGAGGCTTCCATTGTCTCTGGCGCGAGGATCCAGCGTGTCACGGGCTTAATGGCACGAGCACAGCCCGGCCCCTAGGCCCTGAGGGCGGCCATCAGCGGCTGGATGCCCAGGATGTTCAGCACCCGGGTGAGATTGTAGGCCAGCACGTGCAGGGCCATCTCGCTGGCCACCTTCGGCAAGGTCTTCTGCAGGAAGTGGGTGGCGCCCATGCGCAG
>NZ_JAMXFJ010000028.1 GCF_025460805.1 Microvirga sesbaniae
TCTTCGCCAAGTTCGGCGGCGCCGACGTGGTGGGCGTGTTCCGCGAGCGCGTCGACGCGCAGCCCGGCCAGCAGATCCGCGTCACCCCCGATCCCAGGCTCGTCCACCTCTTCGACGAGCAGACCGGAAATCGCCTCTGAACCATGTCCGCAACAGGCGAGCTCAACTCGCCGAGACTTTCAACCCTCTAAACCGTGGCTCGGGAAGGTCTCTCTTTGGCACGCGCCGGTCGTTTGCTTTGTGGCTGCTTTAGCCTCAGGTCCGGACCTTGCTTCTTAACCGGTAATAAGGCTCTGAGGCGGCTCGTCGGGAAGCCGCCTCAGGCGCTTAGATCTCAACCTGTTCAGCAATCAGAAGGGCATCGTCGACGTGAATCCCAAGATACCGCACCGTACTCTCAAGGCAGAAAATCCGATTCACTTTTCCACACGATGCGCTAGCTGTCGACCAGCACGGTTTTGATGTTGGTGAACTCGCGGATGCCGAAATAGGAGCATTCGCGCCCATAGCCAGACTCCTTCACTCCGCCAAATGGGATCCGTGGGTCGGAACGCACATTGGCGTTCACAAAGCTCATTCCAGCCTCCAGTTCCTCAGACGCAATCCGCTCTCCCCGTTCCAGGTTCTCGGTCAGAACGCCCGAGCCTAAGCCGAAGGGCGACGCATTGGCGATGCGGATCGCCTCCCCCTCATCGGCCGCTTCAATGATCGCTGCCACCGGCCCGAACACCTCCTCGTCATAGGCCGGCATGCCGGGGCGTACATCGGTCAGCACCGTCGCCGGATACCACGCGCCCGGGCGATCTGGGACCTCACCTCCCAGCAGCAGGTGCGCGCCCTTATCGATACTCTTTCGCACCTGATCGTGGATCTCGTCACGAGCCTTTACGCTCTGGAGCGGCCCAAGCTTCGTCGCCTCGTCGCGAGGATCACCCATCGCATAGGACGTCATAGCTTCGACGAAGGCATGTTCGAAGGCCTCGCGCACACCTCTTTGCACAATGAAGCGCTTGCCGGCGATGCAGCTTTGCCCACCGTTGACCATACGGGCCGCGGCACAGACGCGTGCAGCCTTCGCTATATCGGCATCGTCGAGCACAAGATAGGCGTCAGAGCCGCCGAGTTCGAGCACGCTCTTCTTGAGCACCGCGCCGGCAGCGCCCGCCACCTGCCGACCGGCCGCGACGCTGCCGGTGAGCGTCACAGCGGCAATCGTCGGCGCCTCGATGAGGGCGCGCACGTCCCGGCTCGGGATAAGAAGGGTCCGGAAGAGGTGGTCAGGGAAGCCGGCCTCGTGGAACACGCTCTCGATGGCAAAAGCGCAGCCCGGCACGTTGCTCGCATGCTTGAGCACCGCCGCATTGCCGGCCATGAGCGCGGGTGCGGCGAAGCGGAACACTTGCCAGAACGGGAAATTCCACGGCATGACCGCAAGCACCACGCCGATCGGATTATACGTCACGAAGGTTTTGGGCCCGCCGAGGTCCACCGGCTCACGGGCAAGATAACGCTCGGCATTCTCGGCGAAGTGGTCACAGTTGAAGGCGCATTTCTCGATCTCGGCCAAGCCCTCCTTCCGGGTCTTGCCCATCTCGACCGTCATGATCTCGGCGAAGTCAGCCTGCCGGCGCCGCAGCACCGCCGCGGCTGCCCTCATGAGCCCGGCCCGATGGGAGAAGGACGTGCGCCGCCAGTCCCCGAAGGCCTGTCGAGTTTCCTGCGCGATCCCTAGGGCCTCATCCCGCGTGTGTCCCTCATAAGCTCGTCCGTTTCGCCCCGTGGCCGGATCGGTGGTCTCGAAGCGCGGCCTCTCGTCAGGGGCATTGGCCGGCTCGCGGCTCTGGGACTGGTCACGCTCAGGCGCAGGGGTCTGCTCATTCATGACAAGGACCTCCTCAATGCGATCCAGCCTATCGTGCGGACCCGAAGGACTGCGTCAGCGGACCGTCGATCCGGTTCTCCGCACTAGCGCTGCGCAGTTCAAGAACTGGAGCATCGAATGAATCCGGAAAGTGCAAGCCGATCTTCGGGGCCGGACTCCAGAATCTAATTCAAATATCCAGGAAGCAGGATGGTTCCGTTAACAGTTCTTAATCACATGCAGCCCCCATTCTCGAATCATAATTCAGGCTGCGAATTGAATTTTGGGCCGAATACTCGGCGTTCTCGAATCAAGTGTGTAACTTCGAATCACCAGGAACTAAGCATTTACATGCGAATTGACTCGGCCTTTTTGGCTAAATGATTCCAGCTAAAGAAGTTTCCCACCGCTGAATCGATCTATTGTGAATGGATTCTTGACGCGCGACTCCACAGCCAACTCAGAATCGGGCATTCCTCGTTACGTCACGAGTGACATAGGTGGATGTCATGCCTGATCAGAAAGGTATCCAGCGCGTACAGCGCTTTCGCCAATCCCGCCGCGAGCGGGGGGACCGGGAGACGAACGTCTGGATACCGAAGCTCATCAGCGATGAGATCGACGATTTAGTCGAGCGCGGACGCTTCAAAACTCGCCAGGAAGCCATCACCCATGCCCTTGAGACCACCTTTGTTCGGAAGGAGCCAAACACGGTGACGTAACCCAGGCAAAGCAAAAGGCCCACGAAGCTGGAAACTTCGAGGGCCTTTGGAAACCCACCGAGGGGTGGGCATATGGAATGCGTTTGGCGACCATTCTTATGCCATCCCGACAAGCTGAGTGTCAAGAGCATCGGTTTCGGTGAACGCTCCCGCTTTGCCCTCAACATGGAGGGTACGATGCAGCTTGCATCGTCAGGAGGCCGGCGGCTGAGACATGCCACTCTGGCCGCAAGGAAGCTTGCGCTCGAAGCCGAGCGCACGGTGACGCGAAAAGAACTCTCAGCCGCCGCCCGGGACGCGGGCAAGGCGCTCGACCTCAGGCCAGCCCAGCGGGCAGTCCTGTCCGAGCTCGTCGCCTGCTGGGGCGAGCAGGAGTGGGACCGGCTGCTGGTCTGGCCATCGAATGACTACCTCATGAGCCGCACCGGCCTGACCGAGCGGGCGATCCGGCGCATCCTGCGCCAGCTGATCGACCTGCAGCTGCTGGCCCCTAAGGACTCACCCAACGGCAAGCGCTATGCGGTCAAGGACCTAGCAGGGCAGGTGGTCGACGCCTTTGGGTTTGATCTCACCCCGGTCTACGCCAGACGAGGCGACTGGGCGGCGATGCTCATCGAGCAGAAGCAGCTCAGAGAGGTGCAGAAGCGGGCATTCGACGAGGTCACGATCTGCCGGCGGGCTGCGGAAGAAGCCCTGGCGGCCCTGGCGGAGCACTTCCCCGAGCTCGACCGCAGCGCGTTTGAAGGGGAGCTGAAGACCTTGCAGGGCCGCACGCCTGCCCGATCAAAGGTGACGTTGCCGGCCGACCTGCTGGACGGCTGGCAGCTGTTGAGAACGCAGGTTGAGGAGGCCTTCTATGAAGCGGGCAATGCCGGACTCGGAGTCCGTCACTCTAATAACAACAACGGATCTCCTAGTGAACCTTGTAACAAGGGCTTTCCGAAGAAAGCTGAGGCGGTTCGTTCAACCGAACAACCGTCAGAGCACCTATCACCGGAATTGATCCTTGAGGCCTGCCCCACTCTCGAGGACTACGGCCAGCCGGTGCGGGATCTGGCGGATATCGTCTCAGCCGGCCGCTACCTGCGGGCTTCGCTCGGGGCGCATGAGAGCGCCTGGGCCGAGGCGGTGGAGGAGATCGGCACCGTCAGGGCGGCGATCGCCGTGATCTACACCCTGCAGCTCTACGAGGACGATGTGGCCAAGAACGGCGGGGAGAGCCGGATCAAGAACCCGGGCGGCTACTTCCGCGCGCTCGCCCGCATGGTGAAATCCGGCAAGATCGACCTTTCCGTCGAGCTCCTGGCCATGAGGAGGCGACGAATGGCGTAGGATCGCAAGCAATCCTCGAGGCACCATGATCATCGTGTGGGTACTTCACCTATCAGGGAAGCTGGCTCCCGGTTGCGACTGCAGAGCGGCTGGACAAGTCGAGTTCAGCCCGTGATGCCGGCGGCCGTCAGCAAGGTTCGTCATGCATGAGAAAGCGATGGGGGAGGGTAGAGCCCCTGTGAGATAAGACGAACTTTCGTATGCCGTGAAGAGGGGGCCCAGCCAGGTACATCACTGCTGTGAATCGTTGCGGCGCAATGGATTCATAGCTTTGATTGGACCTCGCCTCAGGTCTTGCGCAACATGGAGGCATGTCCGACGACACAATCCAGTACCTGGTGCTCGACAGGTGTGATCCCACCTGCAACATGGCTCGGTACTATGTATTGTCGATCGAGACCAGCTTGTTCGGTGATACCTCCCTGATCCGTGTATGGGGCCGCATCGGCCGGCCTGGTCAGACGCGGATTGAGCTTTACGAAACCCAATCGAAGGCTGTGGAAGCTCTTGAGACTTGGCTCAAGCGGAAGTGCCGACGTGGCTACGCGCTCAGAGATGGGTAAGAGGATCGCCGTGACAGATGCGGGGAGGGCACGATCTTATCCGCTGAAGTCGAAGGTGCGGAGGCTGACCAATAGTGCCGTGGCTATGTTGAGTCTGTTCGCTTGCCCAGTTCCTCAGATTTCTAATTCTTCGTTGAGCGGGTGGAGGTCGCGGACCACGTGGTGGAGGCGGGAGGTGTCGATGCCGTCATGCCGAGCAGCTCCTGCAGGTCCGTGCCGGTACACGCATGATCAGACGAGAGGCGTGACCAATCCTCACGTTAATCTCCTAGGCCGCGTCGTGAAACCCGCATGATGCAAATCGTGAATTCTCTTGCTCCTGAGAGAACAAGCCGGTGGACAAGCCGACTACCGTGATGTCGGGGGTTCGTGAACGTCCAAGGGCTGCCGGACCTCAGATTGCCTAACCGACCGCAGGCCGGAGGCCGAAGTGGCCCTGCGGCTGGCTGCGTTCATCCTGTCGCTTCCCAATTCGGGAGCGATCGCTAGCGTCGCGATCGATGGGCCCAGAAGTCCAGAGTATCCGCTCCTCACCACACCGTTTGGGTAGGCGCTCCTATTCGACGTGTCCGACATCGTGATCGCAGTCGTTCCGGACACGCCAGCCTTCCGTAGGCTCGCAGGGGTATGGCGGAAGCGTCCGCTGGTCCGGCGGGCCGGGATCCGGATCGTCCTTGTCTCTCGCCACAGTGTGGTCTCCGGCCTGGACCTCTGACCAGGATAGGAGCGTCCCACGAGGTGCATGAGACCACCGCCCTAGGGCCAGCTTGGCTTCGGAAACTGTCAGCTTCTGCCAGACGTTACTCATGGCTGAGAGCCGCTACCCGTCAGAACTGCGAATGGACCGAGAACCAGCCTCATCGCCGCCTTCAGAGATGGCGGCACCGGCCTCCAAGGGCCTGGATGCACCCGCCGTCGCCAGACTGCTGGTCGAGATCGGGCAGCGGCTCGTGCTCGCGGGTGAGAACTCGTACAAGGCACGCTCCTACACCCGAGCGGCCGAGAGCCTCCTGCTGCTCAGTGAGCCCCTCGAGGAGATCATTGCGGCAGGGCGGCTCCAAGAGATCCCAGGCGTGGGCTCCGCCCTCTCAGAGACGATCCAGCGATTGCACCGGGACAGCACCACGCCGCGCCTGGAGGCCTTGCGGACCGAGGTGCCAGCGGGCGTGCTGGAGCTGCTGGCGATCCCGGGTCTGCGCCCGCAAAAAGTCCTCGACCTCTACCGCAAGCTCGGGATCACAAGCGTCGATGAGCTTGAAGCGGCTGGCTGGCAGGGCCGACTGAAGGCGACGAAGGGCTTCGGTCCTGCCTTTCAGGACAAGGTCCTCGCAAGCATCGAGTTCATGCGGCGTTCGCACGGGCAACGGCTCATCCATCGCGCCGGCGAGCACCTCAGCACCCTGGAAGCAAACCTCCGGCGGTCGCATCCCGAGCTCACCCGCATCGTTCCCGCCGGCGACTTCCGGCGTGGCTCCGAGCTGGTGTTGGATCTCGCTCTTGTGGCCGAGAACCCGGCTCACGAAGGGATTGAGGTGATTGATCTCTCTGAGGGGGCCAAGGTGTGGCTGGCGGACCGGCGGCACTATGGGGTTGCCCTGGTTCTGGCGACAGGCTCATCCAAGCACATTGACGAGCTCCGATCTGTTGCCGAGGGCCGCGGCTTGCGGCTCGATGAGCGAGGGCTGTACCGCGGCCAGCACCTCGTCGACTGTGTGGACGAGGAGGACGTCTATGCCGCGCTGGATCTCCCCTTCATCGAGCCCGAACTGCGGGAGGGCAGGGGAGAGATCGCCCTCGCCGTGGCGCGACGATTGCCCCAACTCGTGGCCGACCAGGACATTCGCGGTCTTCTGCACTGCCACACTGACTTCTCGGACGGCAGCAACACGCTGGAGGAAATGGCCGAGGCAACGCGGGCCAGAGGCTATGAATACTTCGGGGTTGCGGATCATTCGAAGACGGCCAGCTATGCCGGCGGGCTCTCAATCGAGAGGGTCGCGATCCAGCACGAACTCACGGACGAGTTGAACTCCCGCTATCAAGGCCGCTTCCGGATCCTGAAGGGCATCGAGTCCGACATCCTCGAAGACGGCTCGCTCGACTATCCGGACGAGGTCCTGGCTCGTTTCGACTTCGTCGTGGCAAGTGTGCACAGCCGCTTCAGGCTCGATGCCAAGACCCAAACCGAGCGCATCATTCGGGCGGCATCCAACCCGTTCACGACCATCCTCGGCCACATGACGGGTCGGCTGCTCCGCCGCCGGGAAGGCTATCAGATTGACATCGAGCAGGTCCTGGAGGCGTGCGCAAATCACGGGGTAGCTGTTGAGATCAACGCTCATCCTTCCCGTCTGGATCTGGATTGGCGCTGGCACCAGCGAGCGCTCGAACTCGGGTGCATGTTCAGCATCAACCCGGACGCGCACAGTGTTGACGAGCTTGATCTCACCGCCTGGGGGGTGTTGATGGCCCGCAAGGGAGGCATTCCACCGGACCGAGTGCTGAATTGCCTGGGGCGTGATGAGCTCGTGGGATATCTCACCAGGCGGGCTGTGCCACTTCGGCGAGAGTAGGCTGAGTTCGAGCGCAGGGTTGCTCCCGCGTACGGGTGATCTAAGGCACCTGATGCAGTTCGCTTCCGTGCAGAAGCCGGCGGGCAATGTCAGCGGTCTGAAAGGCCGCCCGCTCGGTTGGCGAATGCGCCGCCAAGTAGCGGCCGACCCCGATCAGGATGTGCCCGCCTTGGCGGGTATCGGCCCATGTCCCAAACTGGCGCACCCCGGCTTCCAGCATCTGGCAGACATGAAACCCCGCATCCTCCCGAAGGAGCGCGTGCGCCAGCGTCGTTACCAGTTCATCGGGCGGGTGCCCCAGAGCAAGATGCCGTGCCACGAGGGATCCCACTGGATCCACCTGCCGCTGCCGGTCGAAGGCATCGAGCAATGCCGTGCGGATCTCCTGGGAGAATTGCGGGAGGTCACTCAGTCGAGGGTCGCTCTCATCCAGCAGCCGTGCGGGTGGCACGTTCAGGTAACGGGATAGATAGACCGCCATGGCGCCGTGGAGAATGCCTCGGGTGGCCTCAGCCGCATCGTTCGGCACCGTGTCGCCCGCCGTGATCCGCTTCAGGGACTGGTGAACGGCATTGCTGTAAGTGAAGACGTGATGGGCCGTCTCCCAGTCGGGGTGTTCGTTGGCTGTCCCGAACTGCGCTACCCGGAGCGCCGCCGCATAGGCCAGGGAATGCGACAGGTCCAAAGGAGAGGCTCCAGCCCGGATGGCCGTCTTGAGAGCCTTCAGAATTGCGTTAGGGTCGTCGCCGAGGAGGGCCTCGGCCAAGGCGGCATGCTCTGACCAGGGCTCCCCGCCGTCCACACCCACAGGCAGGTCCCGGATCTCCTGGGTAGCCTGCTCGCAGAGAGCAACCAGGTCGATCGGGTGACGCCAGGCCGTTGCTTCCTCGGCTCCGTGCGCCGAGACCAGCTGACCGACCACGCTCGGCAGGACCACGGCCGCGTGCTCCCATCCGATCAGGTCCAGGCATTCGAAAGCCTTGTTGATGAAGTCGAGCAGATGCCCGCCATCGGCATAGACGCGATCCATCGCGGCCGAGACCAGCAGGTTGGCCAGGTTCGCGGGCGACACCCCGGCGGCAATTGCCGTGAGCAGGGTGCGCTCCGCCGCCTCCCGGTGCCGGACCTTGGTCCAGTGCCGCAGCCACCGCTTGAGCACAGCCGGATCAGGCCGACTGGCGAGGGGAGCTCGATCCCGCCGCGGCGGCTGGCCCGCACAGTCCGCGGCGACCCGGCGGGCGCCATGAAACAGGGCCAGGTAGGCTTCCTCCTCCGGCAGCACCGGCAGCAGATTGCCAAAGGCTGTGAGCATGGTCAGGCCGACGCCCCAGCCGTCCCGGTTCTGGAGCCCGAAGAGCGCCACCTGCCGGATGATCTCGGAAGCTGGCACGCCAGCCGCGAGTTGGCCCCGCACGGCCTTGGCGATGACCAAGTCGAGATTGTGGGCCAAGCCCTCCTGCAACCGGCGCCGCCAATGTCCGGCGGGGTCGGCGTGGCCGAAGACAGCCCTTACCCACACTTCGCCGGGCTCGCGGACCTCGACCGGGCAGGTCGGCACATCGTCGGCCCAGAGGTCGAACGTGCAGCCGCTCGCCAGATCGAACCGGGCGTGATGCCAGTGACAGGTCAGGATCCCATCCGCGATGCTGCCACGCTCCAGCGGGAAACCCATGTGCGGGCATCGGTTGTCGAGCGCGAAGACCTGTCCTTGATCGTAGACGAGAAGGATCGGCGGATGCCGGCCGTGCACGACGAGCCGACCCTTGTCCTTCAGCTCGTCGAGGCTGCAGGCCCGCACAAACTCCGAGGTCAGCGTATCCATTGCGGCCTCCGTTCATCAGCCGCTCGCTTTGTGGGGCTTGGTGAGCTCCCACTGCGGACTATACCAGACCAGCAGCATCTTCGTTAGGCGGGCCGTCAGGACCATCAGGCACCGCCGTACTCAGGCGGGCGAGCCCACCACCTGGTGATCCAATGCTCACCAAGCCGAATAGACGGTCGGCTCGGTTCACGGTCGGACCGGGGTCCGTTACATACCTGTGCTGAACTGTTTTTCCGATCTCCGGAAGCATGGCACGCCACTGGGCCTGACGGCATACTGGGGCCACACAGGCGTGTCAGACTTACAGGATCATGGGCAACCGCCGGACCATGTTAGATCCCGATCACGATCATTCCAGCGCCGACCCGATCTCAGGCTCCGGTGAACCATCCCGCGGGCCGGAGCCGCAGCGCCGGATCGTGCATGTGGATCTTGATGCCTTCTACGCCAGCGTGGAGCAGCGGGACAATCCGGAGCTGCGGGGCAAGCCGGTCGCCGTCGGCGGCTCCCGCGAGAGGGGCGTGGTGGCCGCTGCCAGTTACGAGGCCCGGCGCTTCGGCGTGCATTCAGCTATGCCCTCAGTCACGGCCCGCCGGAAGTGCCCCGATTTGATCTTCGTGAAGCCACGGTTCGATGTCTACCGTGAGGTCTCGCGCCAGATCCGGGAGATCTTTTACGGGTACACCCCGCTGGTTGAGCCGCTGTCGCTCGACGAGGCTTACCTTGATGTAACCGAGAACCTGAAGGGCATTCCTTATGCCACTCAGGTGGCCCGGGAGATCCGGGCTAGGATCTGGCAGGAGACGCAGCTGACGTCCTCGGCCGGGATTAGCTTCAACAAGTTCCTGGCCAAGATGGCGTCCGACCAAAACAAGCCGAACGGTCAGTTCGTGATCACGCCGGAGATGGGGCCAGCCTTCGTCGAGAGCCTTCCGGTCGGCAAGTTTCATGGCATCGGTCCGGCCACAGCCAGGAAGATGAATGAGCTCGGGATCTTCACCGGCCTGGATCTGAAGGCCCAGTCGCTGAGCTTCCTGCAGGAGCGCTTCGGCAAGGCTGGAACCCACTATTACTGGATCGCCCGAGCCGTCGACCATCGCCCTGTCAAGCCCGACCGCATCCGAAAGTCAGTCGGTGCTGAGAACACCTTCGAGAAGGACCTGCTGGGCGTCGACGAGATGCAGGCAGCGCTCCAGCCGGTCATCGACAAGGTCTGGCGATACTGCGATCAGACAGGCGTTCGGGGCCGAACGGTGACGCTTAAGGTGAAGTTTTCCGACTTTCAGCAGATCACTCGCAGCCGTACGCTGACGGGCTTCATCGAAAGCCGATCAAGTCTTGAGCAAACCAGCGTCGATCTTCTGAAGATGTTGTTTCCTTTGGACAAGAGCGTCCGCCTGCTGGGCGTGTCCCTGTCAACTCTGAACACGGACGACGAGACCGAAAGCCCGCAGCTATCCTTCGAGCTGTAAACGATCTCCAGCAGAAACTCACTCGGAACCCTGGCTCACTGCGATTGTTTGTTCCTGACTATGGTCAAGGTACAACCCAAGCTCAGGCGGGTCGCCGGAATACGCCAAGCCGCGCTCCCCAAACACATCCCCGTGGACTTGGCCGTGCTCGAAAAGCAGGCGCCGGACGGAGACGACTGGCTGCACGAGATCAAGTTCGACGGATACCGCATGCTGGCCCGGATTGAGAACGGGCGAGCCCGGCTGGTGACCCGCAACGACCAGGATTGGACGGCTCGCTTTCCCGAGCTGACAGAAGCCTTCGCATCCTTCGATCGGTCCGGAACCGTCTTCGATGGGGAGATCGTCAGGCTCAAGCAGGACGGCATCAGCTCGTTTGCAGCCCTGCAGGAGGCGCTCTCGAACGAAGAGACGGCAGACTTGGTCTACTACGCCTTCGATCTCCTGTTCCTCGACGGCGTCGATCTCCGCGGATCGGCGCTGGAGAGCCGAAAGCAGCTTCTCGCTAAGGCCCTAGGCGATGCTCCCGCCAACATACGTTTGAGCGAGCACCGGGTCGGCGGCGGAAAGGGCTTCTTCTCACAAGCCTGTGGCCTGAAGCTTGAAGGGATCATCTCGAAGCGGCGTCATTCCCTCTATTCCGGGACCCGGAACCCCGACTGGATCAAGGTGAAGTGCCTCAACACCGAAGAGTTCGTCATCATCGGCTACACCGAGCCGCAGCGATCGCGGGTCGGGTTCGGCGCTCTCCTCGTCGGCTATTACACGCCCTCCGGAGAGCTGAAATACGCCGGCAAGGTTGGAACGGGATACTCGCGCGAGTTCCTGGAAGCCTTTCAATCAAAGCTGCAGCGGATCGAGCAAGAGAAGCCGACAGCTGTCCTGCCGAAGGGAACCTACATGCGGGCGCGGGTGCATTGGGTCAAGCCGCGTTACTTGGCACAGGTCGAATTCACGGAGTGGACGCGAGACAACATTTTACGCCATCCGAGCTTCCTTGGCCTGCGCGAAGACAAGCATCCGCGTGAGATCATAGTTGATCGCCGGCGAGTGGAGCCGGTGAAGGCGGGCCGGCGCTCTTGAGATTCAATGTTCAGAAAGGGCGACGAGCAGATTTCTGATAGGTATCCTTTGCGAATGCCTCATGGCAGGAGCAGCACTGTGTTTGCTTGGATTCATGCCGAGGTTGGTAACAACGGCGTCCTAGAATACATCGTGCAAAGACCGAGATGACAATCCGCAGGAGCCCTCAGATCGGGACCAACTCCAGAGGGGAGCTTCGTATGCCCATGATGCTCCAGACCTTGGCGAGCGATCGGTAATTGACCTTGCGCGACAAGATCCTGTGAACTCATTCCAGCATGGATGTTGAGGAGGCCGCCTTCTGGTGATTTCAATGTCAGGCGGCAAACCTTTTGCCCATCAGGTGGCCGCGAGATTTAACCTTATTGGGAGGTTCTCACCCGTGGCAAAAACTGCAACCAAGACCACAACGAAGAAGGCGCCGGCCCGCAAAGCGGCCGCATCGAAGACAGTATCGGCCAAAGCGCCAGAAACTGCTAGCGCAGCAGCCAAGAAGCCAACGAAGGTGGCGGCACCGAATGTGGCCAGCAAAGCAGCCCCAAAGGCAGCGAAGAAGTCTATCAGCAAGTCGGCCAACCCGATCCTGACCCTGCGCCACATTGCCGAGCAGCTGTCGGAATCACATGAACTGCCTAAGCGCCTAGCCAACGAGATGCTGACCCAGGTGGTCGAGATGATCGCCAAGAGCCTGAAGAAGGGCGACAAGATCCGCCTGACCGGTCTCGGTATTCTGCAGGTACGCAAGCGTGCCGCCCGTACAGGCCGCAATCCGCAGACCGGCGAGCCGATCAAGATCAAGGCGTCAAAGAAGATCGCCTTCCGGCCCGCTAAGGAGCTAAAGGAAGCAGTCTGACCGAAACCTGAAGGGCCAAGAGCACGCCCCGCCAAGTTCCTGGCGGGGCGAGTCTGCAGTCGTATGGTAGGTCTAATGATCTTCACGGAGAGCGTGTAACATAGGATGGCAGGTGCAGTTAAAGAATTGAAGGAGCGAGCCGAAATAACCGGACGGCGCCGAGCCTTGGAAGGGGGTTGTGCAGTGTCATGGGGATGTCGCCGCCATCAATCGCGCGCCCCTGCGGTCAGGCCCCGAGTAGCCTTCGCGCCAACACCGACTGCATGTCGCGTCGGCCATCTGCGATCAGGTAGATGATGACCTGTTCACCTGTTATGCGGTAGATCGCACGGTACGGTTTGAACAAAGCCTGCCGATACTCTTTGATGCCCAATGCGACCAATTCTTTCGGATAACTCCCGCGCTCTGGAAAGTGTGACAAGTTCTCCACCATCGCCATCAGCTGATCTAATACGTGGTTGGCGCTAGCGACGGTGTCATACTCCGCGATGTAGTCGTAAATCGACTCCAAGTCCTGTTCAGCGCCCTCGGTGAGCAGGACATTGTACCCCGCGGGCGGTTTTGCCATCAGGCTCTTGCCCGTTTGGCACGCAAGCGAGCGACGATCTCAGCTGCCGGCTTGGTCTTGCCTGCGGCCACGTCCTGGTTGCCCAGAGCCAGGATTTTCAGAAGCGCCAGTGTTTCCTGGGTTTCCTCAAACGAGGCAACGTCCTGCAGGACGGCTTTAGCTTCGCCGTTCTGTGTGATGACCAGCGGCTCCCGCCGTTCGGCTAGGTTGGTCAAAACCTCGGCGGCGTTGGCTTTGAGGTAGCTGATAGGCTTGACTTGAGATGAGTAGCGCAATGGTGTGCCCCCGGCAATTAGATAAGACCGAATATAGACTTTTAAAGGTCTTATAGCAAGCAGCGTTGAGCCAATCTCCCTTGCCATCTTGCGTCGGTCCGGCGGAGATCGCCCGGCACGGCGCGAGCTTGCTCGCCTGCAACGCCGACCTGAACCGGTCGACAGCTCTTTTCCGGCACGCACGCTACTTCGTTACAGAGCTTTCGTAAAGATCATTAGAACATCCCGATACCCATTCCTGTCGCGAGTGCAGCCCCGAGTTCTTCGCAGCGCTTCAGATCGTCTGCACTGATGATCTTAGAGGCTAGGATTGCCTCCGGCGTCTGCGCATGGGTGCAGACGATCAGTGGATCAGCTATGGCCTTGAGCCGCCAGCCGGTTGCAATGCGCTCAACCTGACGGGCTGCGTTGTGACCGTCACTGCCGGCGCAGATCAGCGTCGCGTAGGGACGCCCGCTGATCCGGTCAAGCGCCGGATAGTAGGTCCGGTCGAAGAAGTCCTTCATCAGCCCGGCAATCGCTGCCAAATTCTCGGGAGTGCCGAAGATATAGCCGTCCGCCTCGAGGAGATCTGCCGCGTGGGCCACCGGTGCCGGAAGCAGGTGAACGCGAACAGTCGGCTCCGAAGCTGCCCCACGGGCAGCCGCCTCGACCATCTGACGGGTGCCACCGGTCATCGAATGATACACGATCAGCAAAGTCTTGGTCGTGCCTGGGTGCGATAGGTCGTCCATTGGCTGAAATCCCAGACCCGACAGGTCACATCCGTACGATCTACCAAGTTCCAGCTGCTTGCGAAATCGACCACCGATCCATCAGGTATCAATATTTGCATTCAGGGGGTGGAGGTCTCGGACCATGTGGTGGAGGCGGGAGGTGTCGAGGTGAGTGTAGATCTGGGTGGTCTCGATGCCGGCATGTCCCAGCAGCTCCTGCAGCACGCGCAGGTCGGTGCCGCCGGCATGCATGTGGGTGGCGAAGGCATGGCGCAGCACGTGCGGGGAGACCCGCTCGGGGCTCGACAGCCCTGCCGCCAGCGCCGCCTCCTTGATCTCCAGCAGGGCCGCCTGGCGCGTGAGCGCCTTGGCCCCGTGGCGCACCGGGTGGAACAGCCAGGGGGAGGGCGCTCCGCCGGCATAGGCCGCAGCCAGCCGCTGCCAGAGGGCGATGGCCTCAATCGCCCGTTCGTGCAGCGGCACGAGGCGCTGCTTGTCGCCCTTGCCGCGCACCAGCAGCATGCGGGTGTCCGCGGGCGCGGCATCGGCGGGCAGGGCCAGGGCTTCGCTGATGCGCATGCCCGAGGCATAGAGCGTCTCGAACAGGGCCGCCCGCCGGGCATAGCCGGCCTGCCGGTAGAGCCCCACCGAGGGATCGGCGGCGAGCCGGTGGGCGGTCTCCAGGAGGGCTTCGGTCTCGGCGATGGAGAGGACGAACGGCAGCTTGCGCGACCGCTTCATGGCAGTGAGATGGGCGGTGGGATCGCGCGAGCCGAGGTCTTCGGCGATCAGGAACTTGTGCAAGCCGCGCGCCACGGTGATCCTGCGGGCGATGGTCGAGCCGGCGTAGCCGCGCCCATCGAGACCGGCGATGTAGTCCCGGATCTGCTCCAGGCCGACCTCGTCCAGGCCGAGGTGGTTTTCCTCCAGCCAGGTGAGGTAACAGTTCAGATCATCGGTGTAGGTGGCGATGGTGCCCGCCGAGGCCCCGAGCTCGGTGGCCAGGGCGTCGAGCCAGAGCTGGGCCAGCCGCTGGTTGGTGCGGATAGGATCCTCCTGCGGGAGCACCCTGCCACGGCACCGGTTACCGACTTCTTGTCAAAACTCCGAAGAACCCGCCCGCCACGATTTAAATTCCCGGCAGAGCTCTTCCAACCCGACTGGTTTCATACTCTCAGGGTCTTGAGCTTGTTTCGGCGGTTCGGGTCTAGCTTCAGCGGGAGTACCGTCACAATCATCTGTTCGCGTGGCTGGTAGACGATCCTTACCTTCGAGGATGCTGAGAGATTGCGGCGTGTCAGCTTGGCGATGACCATGACCCTAGGGTAGGGGTCCCAATACGGGCTCGCAAAGGCAGCCCGATACTTGAGCTCGATTCGATCGACGAGGTCGATCAGAGAGGCAGGGTCATAATCGTCGAGATTGTAGCGCTCGCGGAAGCGCCGGAGTGCATGGATCGTCCAGTGGCGTTCAATCGCCGCCATGATGGCTTGATCAGGCTCGGTGGAGGTCATGACCGTTCGACAGAGAACCTCGTACCCATGATCAGGATTATGTTTCACGTCAGCGCGATTGCAATCGCAATCTCCGACAGAATTGGCCGTCATCAGCCGTGATGCTAGACTCTGTCTGTGGTTGGGAAGGCGCTCGCCGAACGAACTCATGACGACCGAGGCGGGCCAGTTCCTGCCCTGAAACTTCTTCGCGGGAGAGAGCACATGCCACCCATTGAAACGGATCCAGACTTCAAACCCTACACAACGGCAAACGCCGACGACTGCATCGATCAGGCGATCACCCGGCTTGAGGACCAAATCGAGCAGCTCAGGTCCGTCAAAGGATCTGGGCCGGCGATTGCCGCGGTCATTGGAAAAGCACGGGAGGTTTATGGCGATGAAGGCCCGCTGTGGCTCCTTGAGTATAATCAGGTCCTGCAGACGACCCCTTTGGATCTCGTACTCCAGGGTAAGGCTGAGCGTGTCCTCACGCTGCTGGGCCAGATCAAGTATGGAGTGTACGTATGAGCGCGGAGGAATGACTATCGCGAAGTGTACTGAAATCCGCTGGCGGACGGCCCGTGAGCAGCCGGAAAGTCATTGGAGGCGCCCGTGGCATCGACATTGTTCGCGAACCTGAGATATCAACGAGGAGGCGTCCGGACATGACCGATTCAATGATCGCCGAGCTGATAGCGGCGGGTGAGGTGCGGAAAGCCGAGCTGGTCGAGTTGGCTGGCGGGCTCTACATGCCCTCGTATGTCGCCGCGATCCTCAACATACCCCAACAATTAGTCGAGGAGCGGCGCAAGGCGGGGGAGCTGATCGCTGTCGAGGCACAAGAAGGCTACCGCTATCCAGCCTGTCAGTTCACGCCAGACGGGATCGTGGCGGGGCTCTCCGAGGTCTTGGCCGTGATGCCAATCCGGCATGACTGGATGCAGCTTGAATGGCTCCTGGTCCCGGATGAGGCGCTGGAAGGGCTTTCCCCGCTCGAGGCTCTCAGAGCAGGGCGCCTTGAGGACGTGCTCAACATCGCTCGGGACCATGAACGACAGGATCCGCGACGGGTTCTGTCAACAGAGGAGCCACCCGACGACATCACGGCCCTCCTTGCAGACGATCTTGCCGATCTTGACCATGAGATTCCTCGGAAAGGGGAACACGGTCCTAGACCTTCGGATCGGCCGCTTAGCGATCCCGGGAAGGGTGTCCTCGTCATGAAGGGATCCGGCCTCGGGCCCCTGGTCAGCCTGGAAGAGGGTAAAGCGCTGCTGGACGAAATCATAGTCGATGACGACTCGACAGACTGGGCAGCATCCGGACTCCTGGCTGCTGACCGCACGGTGGAGAAGCTTGGTATCTCCGCCGCGACGCTCGAAAGTTGGCGAGAGAGCGGCAAGGTCATTGCCTTCTGCAAAGAAGCCCAAGGATTTGTCTATCCGGCGCGGCAGTTTGAGCACTCCCGACCGATCGGAGGACTCGATCAGGTTGGCGGGTACTTCCCGGCCCCTGAGGAAGCGTGGGAGTGGCTGGTGACGCCCAATCCGTACACCGAGAGCACGGCGCCGATCGACCGGCTGCGATCAGGGCATATCGAAGAGGTCGTTCGGGCTGCGTAAGGTGCGCTTGACTTCCAGTGAGGATACGAACGCAAGCCGAGACGACACGACTGTCTCGGATCCCGAAACCCTGGGTGGCATGCCGGTCACCAAAGGCACACGGGTCTTAGCCTATGACTTGGCGGCGTCCGTCAAGGCAGGTATCCCGCGGGATCGTATATTAGCAGTCTATCCCACCATCAAAGAGCACCATCTGGATCTGGCTGTCGCTTACGTTGACGCTAATCCATCGCCGCGGCAGACCCGTCATAGGCTTCCTTCATGGCCGGGAGCAACTTTGGTAAAGTCGGGGCGGATACCGCGGAGGAAGAGATGATGGCCGAGCCCCAGGATCTTGAGTACGCAGGACCTGACTGGTCCGAGCAGCTCAGGTGTGCAATCCGGGAGGCCATTGCCGAGGCTGTCGCGGAGCATCAGAGAAAAGGGAATCCTGTGTACTTCGCAGACGATGCGGGTTGCTTGTGTGTGATGATGCCCAACGGACATGAGCGCCGGCTGACCGATGACGAGATCGAGGCTTTCACGCGATAACCGTTTGCCTAGGACCACTTACGCATCAGGGAAGCCGAAAGGATTGTTGCAACTTCGGCCATATTGAATGCGAGGGGCTACGCTCTCAGCCATCGGCGGACTTCTTGTCAAAAGGGGCGTTATCAGATTCCCAGTTTTTAGCAGGGCGATGTAGGCGGTCATCAGGACCTGCAGATCATTGACATCCAACTCTTGGCGGGCAAGGCAATCGAGGCCCTGACAAGCTTACTTCACTGCCAGTCGTGTCGTGGTTCCTAAGAGCGGAACACATCAACCGTGAGCCATTCGCTAGCTTATGTTCTGTGATCGGCGAGGCGAGGGCGATCATCTTATCATCGATGGACTGGCATGCCCCGACCAAGAGACGTCTCAGACGGGGAGCCTCAGATGCCGGTTGCATCATTACATTCACAACATGGGCTGATACGCCACTCGCCCGATAGTGGGATGACGAGCGGGCAAGGTCAGCAATCAGGAACCGTCCGAATTGTTTCAGCCAAGCGGAGCATCAACACTGGCGCGGATGGTTCCTATGGGAGGAGGGGAGCGGCGACCCAGGAGGCCTTGGTTCCAAGAGCTGACGAACGGGACGATGTCCGGATGGGTGAGAGCCAATGCTCAAAATTCCCGAAAGTGGACAGTGTTCGCTTTGCTGAACCCTTCCTTGCCGTTCCCAGCAAGAGACATTTGAGACGTCAGATGGGTGAGGGTGGGACCAAGAAAATCCCAAGAAGGACATTCCAGGCTGCTGTGCCGTGAACCGGCGCAGCATGCGGCCGTCCGACCTCATTGCATGAGCCCGGGTGTTAGCAGCT
Organism: Microvirga sesbaniae; assembly: GCF_025460805.1. GTDB lineage: Bacteria > Pseudomonadota > Alphaproteobacteria > Rhizobiales > Beijerinckiaceae > Microvirga > Microvirga sesbaniae. Next base: position 18,305 of record NZ_JAMXFJ010000028.1, read on the forward strand.
GAAAGAGCACGGGCTCACCTCCGATCAACCCATCTACGAAATGAGACCTATGACGACTGATGTGAATACCACCCAAGCGATCCTGGAGGAGTTTCGGGTCAAGGCCAAGGAGGACATCTTTGGGCAAGATGCTGCCATCGATGCCCTCGCGGCCGAACTTGCCCTCTGCTTTGCAAACCGCTCCGACGATCGTCCTCTGGGCGTCTTCGTGCTGGCTGGCCCTGATGCCAATGACACCAAAGCCGGCATCTTCCATCCCTTTACAGCGGCCTTGGGGGCCGCAGGACACTTCTACGATTTGTCTCCGCCGTGGGGCGGCGAGGACGCCATAATCCTCGGGCTGAATCGGGGCTTTCCTCAGAGTATGTCGTTGCCGCAGTTCCTGCGGGGCAACCCGAAATCGGTGATCGTTCTCAATGCCATTGAACGGGCGCATCCGACCATCGTCAGTCGCCTCATGTCAGCCTGGACCGCCAATGTCCTGCAGGACCCCTCAGGGAGGGAGGTCTCGACGCGCGAGGCTGTCTTCATCCTCAAGACCGAGCTGGCAGAGGGCGAGATTGGTGAACTTGCCCGCCAGGAGAGCGATCCCGACCGACTCCATGTGTCAGCCGTCAAGCTGCTGGCCGATGCCGGGTTTCCGATCCCTGTACTCAGAAGCGTCGACGCCGTGATCTGCCTGAAGAGGCTGACGACGGGCGAGCTGACGCGGCATCACTGCCAGGGACTTGAGGACCAAGTCCACGCACATGGTTTGGTGCTTGAGGAGGGCGGTCTGGATGCACGCCTTGTGACCTACGGCCTGCATCCCGTACTCGGTGCCTATGCAAACGGCGTTCAGGCCTTGCTTGATCGCCTCGACGTGGACCTTGCCCTCGCGAAGGACAAGGGCGCTGAGAAGGTTCGGCTTGTTCTTGGAGAGGAGAGCATTCTGGTTCTCCCAATCGATCGTGCGCTTGAGGAGGACGCAGCCTCAAAGTCGGGTACCGACGATCAGGAGGTCCGGGGCAATGAGTAGTCAGGATCTCGAGACCTCGGCGCGGCTCGAGGCCCATGCGCTGCTCGACCGTCTGACGATAGATGGAGCGACTTTTTCCCGTGAGGATGCAAGGCGGCTGATCGCCCTGATCCCGGTCACGCCCCGGCGGCGGTTCTCCTTCACCGGTCTGTTCCAGGGTCGCGGGCTTGGCTTTCGCGGGCGGGCTGCCGGGGTCGGCGATGTCGAACTCGATGGAGAAAGCAAGGAAAGGCGGGTATCCTGGAACACCCCGATGTCTTACAGGATCGGGGGTTACGTGGTTACGCATACGCCTGGGCAGATCCTCATCGATTTGATGTGGATTGCGACGCGGGAAGACTTGTCCGGGCAGAGCTGTCAGCTCGTCTACGATACTGAGACCGGCGAGCCACGAGCCATGGAGATCTCGGTTCAGCGGACGCTGACGTTGTTGGTCATCCGCTTGGCATACATTTCCTACGTGCCTTGGAAGACGCCGGAGGTCGGACGCACAAGGGACGGCTGATCTATAGTCGGTTGCAGACTTGCGGATGGTTCCAGTGGGGTGGGATCTGGCGTTCAGCATAACGACGGCTGGTACTCTCCGAACCCGGAGCGTGACGCCGCCTATACCGGCCTCGTCTTCGCCTCTCCCTATAAGGGCGAGTCCCTGACCCGGTACTCCTGGGCACTGTCCATGTCCGGCCCAGCCCTGCAGCACCCGGCGTTCAAGCGCCTGGCGCACCTTGCCGACGTGATCCGCAACGGCGGCATCAAGGAGGCCGTGGCCCAGTATCAGCCCCGCGAGTGGGACGCCGATCTGGTCCGCCTCATGGAGACGATGGATTGGACCTTCGACGAAGCCGATCGGCCGAAGAGCGAGTCCTACGACCAGCGCCGGGAAATCAGCTGTCGCCTCCATGCCCTGCCGCTGGAAGTCGCGATCGCGTTCCTGCACGTGCCAGCGCACATGTGGCAGTACGCCTACCGCCTCCTCCATAACCACCCGGAGGCGCTGAAGGCCGCGGCGTAAGGTCCGCCCCTGCCATTCAGAGAAGGCTATAGAACCTAAGGTCGCAGACTCGGCGAGGCTCTCATCCGAACAGAAACACCAAAAGGCGGCACGTCATACGACGGCCGCCTTTCTTTATGGGCATCCCCTCAAATCCTATGGAGGGAAGGGCACGAACCGAAGGCGCTCAGGAAAGTTCTTCGGTTCACCCGCCCAGGACCGGACGTCCGGAACAACGTTCGGGTCCTGTTCGGCCCAAAGGGCGAGATCGATCCGCGAGAAGCCCTTCGGCCATTCCATTGCGTCGACGATCTCACGCCAGACGAGATGCTCGCTGTCTTCCAGGTTGCCGAGAGCGATATAATCGAAATGGGCAACCCACATCCGGGCCAGATCGTCGCTCATCTCACCCTTTGCAGCGCGCTCGCTAAACTGCTCGGCGTCGGTGACGCGGGCATCGATCACACGCCAAACCGCGACGCGATCGCGTTCACGCTGAATCTCTCGCTCAAGGCGAAATTTTTTTGCCCGATAAACACCGGCAACAGAACGATAGATCCGGAGATCGTTCTCGAAACGCTCCTGTCTATCTTCCTCGTTCTCCTCATCGTGGTAGGAGGCTGCCAAGATCCATTTCGTCATATCCTCGTCAGCCATTTCCTCACTTGGACTCGTCGAAAGTCCGAAATATGGAAACAGCGAAAGAACAGCGGCGTCAACTTTGGACCGATCCATGGCATCCGAGAAGTCATAACGACGGGTGAATTTCGTCCGACGGACGCTTGGATCCGGCACTTCCTCGCCCGGCTCGTTCTCGGCATCGAGACGCGCCTGCAACAGAGCAGCCCGCTCGGCCAACTCCGCCTCATACTCAGGATCGTTCTCGACCACGGTGATCTGCACCGTCCGGGTCTCGACCGGCTTGATCTCGAACGCCGTCTCCGTCGTCTCGATCTGAATGGTGTCCACACCGAGGCCAGCAGCCAGAGTCGACTCCAGCAGAGCGGCCGCAACCTTCGGCGCAGCCTTAGGAGCCGGAGTCGGCACACGCGCCGGCGCCGCCGTCACGGGAGAAACCGTGCCGGACGTCGTACGCGAGGAGGCGCGGCTTGCCTTGCGCCCACCAGAAGCGCGCGCGGGTGGCTGCCCCTGTGCTGCCAGCTTCACCTTCGCCCGAGACCGACGGGGGGCGCGCTGGCCTGGGGGGTGTTTGCGCGGCCGGCCCCGACCACGTTTGACGGGAGCTTCCTCGAATGTGTTGGCAAGGCCCATGGCAGCCAGATCCGCCTCACGGCTGCGGATGTAGCGGCCGTGAGGGGTCAGGTAGTCGATCCTCTTGATCTCCAACTCGGCCCGCCGCAGTTCTTCCTTCGCTTTGTCGATTGCCGCCTGATAGCTGCGCTCGATCTCCTCGATGGCGGCCTTGCAGTTCTTGATAACCGTCGTCTCAAAACGATGCTGTCGGTCCGTGGGACGCTCCTTACCCCATATATACTTTACCATCAGCCCCCACCCGATTCATGCTCCTGCGGAGCAAAGGTGCCCTGTGGGCACGTGACATTTTAGTCCCTCATATTATACCGTACCGGCAAATTCCGCGTCAATTTTTGCATATGGATTGTGCAGACCGCGAGCGGCCGAGATCAGGGGTGAGAATAAACGCCAGAGTTTATTCGCGCCCGATTTCCGACACCTCCCGCGCCTCAGAATGTGGGAACACAGTGTAACAAAAATTCGCACAAGGTCGATGAGGCCCAAGTCCTATGAATGTAGATTATGCTAAAAATGGTGCCGCTGTGTTCTCATTCGCTCCGTGGTCATTGATCCGATTGCTTTGCCGCTTTCGCCAGTTCCCCAATCCCAGTCCCAGGGCTTGGTGAGAAAAGGCACTCCCGGAAATTCGCACATGGTCGAGAACGCTCCCTGGCGCAACCAACGGCCCCGCTGAACTGCGGATTTTTCGGCCCTATGGATTCACATTTCTGGGCCCGAAATCCGAGGCCCCAATGAGACTGGCTGAGCTGCGCTTGCCGGTCTTGATCTGATCCTGCGGGGAACTGCTGTCACTCGCGGGCTCAGGTATGTTCGCACTTGATCCGCGGGTTGCGTCTCAGTGGGTGGCCTAGGTTAGACTTCACAGGAGCGTCGAGGGGACTGGAAACGGTAGGTAACCAGATATTCTCACTGCGCGATAACGTCAGTGGCTGACCAATGAGAAAGCAGCGGTGCACGTATTTGCGATCTAGCTCGGAAAGTTATGGAAAAGAACGACAATGAGGAGGAGCCTGGTGCATGATGGTCTGCATCGCTGGGGTGTCTGGGCGACAAGCGCCGGGCTCGCGCAGACCGGTTAATAATCGTGACGCGGGTGGGGGCCACCGGAGCTGTACTGCGCAGCGCAGCGCCTGAGGGGCCGAGATGCCGCAGAAAATTGGCGTACAATTTTCTCACTCGCAAACTGTGGATTCGCTCGCTGAGCCACAGAAAAAATGGTGCGCTGGATATTCGCATTTCTGGTTCTGGCGATTGCTGTTGCGGCGCCAGTAATCTCGGCCAGAGGGCGTTCCCTGAGAGACTTCTCTCGCCCGAACTCGCGATAGACTTCATCAGTGGAGACCATCCGGGCGACACTTGGATGCTTCCAACCAGCGAGGCTCAATACCGCAAACCCTCCGCAGAACGTCTCAGCAAGGCCCGTGCGGAGGTCAAGGAGCGGCTTTGGACCCATCTGGGGCGGCGGTCGGAAGCCGGAAGCCGTACGGGCCGCAGGAGGCTCAATACTGTAAAATTTGTGGGTCGGGTCCGAAGGCTCAATACCACAGTTCTGGCGCAGCAACATTATGGCATATCTCTAGGGCTCAATACCGTAGTTTTTGTGCACTGGGTTGGGGCTCAATACCGTAGCCTTGGCGCAGCAACGTTCTATCAGCGCAATTAGGGCTCAATACCACAGTTTTTGTGCACGGATGGCCCGGGCTCAATACCGTAAACTTTATGCAGGAATTTCATCCTCACACCTCTAGGTCCATCCTGGGGCTCAATACCTCAGTTTTTATGCAGCAGCGATCAGAGCGCTGGATTGACTCCGAATTTGACGCACGCTGGGACTTCGCCCATTGCGGCGAGAGCCTGTCTTACCGGAGCGATTAAAGGCTCCCTACCGATCGCCTGATCAGATCCAATCCGTAGCGACGGACGGACAATGAGGCGCAAAAAATCGGCGCAACGCAGCTCCCTGCGTTCGCTGCCTGCAGATAGTAACGAGCAAATCTTGACCGCTTTTGTGACCCTCTCGTCCCATATTTTTCGGGCCTCACAAATAGGGTTGCACGTTCCCGCTCAAGGCCGGGTTGATCCTGTTGCAACGTGGTCGTTGACTGGCCTCACAGAGGTGATCAGGAGTGGTGATCCCGATCAATTTTTGCACTAGTATTTTGCACGCCATTGCCATGTCTCCCCAAGCCCGCTTTGGATCGAAGCCAACGTGACGATGCCGATTGGCACTCGGCTGGTCGGTGGTCAGCGACTGTTCCTCAAGCAGCCACCTCCCTTTGGCGAGAACGGGGCGAACCTCGAATGTCGATGCTACAGACAGGCAAGCACTGGCCTGCCAGATGCGTCCGGCAGGCGATGTGGTTGTGCCAGTTCACGTGAGGCAGAGCAGGCGGGGAGATCTTGGATAGCTTCATCCAAACTCGTCATGCAGTGCCGTTCAACGGAACGGCCGTCGCACGTTACCGATGATCTGTTTCGCAGTGATATAACTTCGTACCGCGCGCTCGCCACGCTGTGACGCAGCCTTAGGCTGGCCGACGTCTTCCTGTCAGGCGTAGGCCCCTGTCAGTTTCTGTCGCTTTCGTCTGATCAAAGTTCAGGTTGCCCAGCTTCCACGACTGCAGCACTACCGAGGTCTCCCCAATTGCTTTTGGCTTTACCCCGCCTTCGGTCGCACGTTCGATGGTGAGGGCCTTGCCGCTCCAGTCGAGCAGGAATCGATCTTCCGGACCGAAGCCAGCTTGGTTCCACAATTCTCGTGGCAGTCGGATGCTGGTGTAGAATCGATCCGAACGCTTGGCATCGGGGATCGACTTGACCACGACAGGCCCAGAGCCCGCCTGAGGCGCTGGTGCCGCGTTCCTCTTGGGGCCTCGGCTCTGATCGGATGGCTTCTTTGTCTCCGGGGCGATTGGTGCAGGCTCTGCTTCCGGACCAACCTCCCGGTCCACATCTTGCAAAAGATTAAGCTGCAGGGTCGGCGGATCCTCAACACCCGTCGTTTTGGTGGACAGCTTCATGGTCTCCCCAGCAGGGGTGGGAACGCTCGGGATCAGTTGCACCGCGTTTGCAACCTCCCGCAGGCTTCCGGAGATCCCCTCTGCTGACTGCACCACCAGCGGCGTCAGACGCGCCATGGCCTCAATCTGGTGCGTGCCCAGAGAGACCAGCTTGCCCATCTGCTCCGTCATGAGGTCCATCGTAGCGCGAAGGCTTTTCAGTTCCTCGGCTATTCCTGTCAGCGCCTGTTCGATCTCGCGCGACCGGGCAGGGGCAGATGCCACCTGCTGGGGTGCGTCCACAATTGGCGGACGGAGGGCCAGCACGGGCTTGGGGCGAAAGACCTCTTCTACGAGCGCGTCCGGCTTGCCCAAATGGCGGGCCAGAATATCGGCGGTGTCCCTGGACCGCTTGTCCGCAGGCGGTGTCAGGCGATCTGGATGGTTCGCGGCGTCTGGCGATCGGTGATGCCGAGCCTCGTCGCGCTGGCGCGTCGGCTGAGCCCGGTGGGGTTTTGCCAGACAAGCCGAACACAGGTCATGGGTACGATTGCGGGCCAGAAGCCAGCCTCGGTCCTTGAAGTAGCCCTTGACGACATCGTCACCGACAGACGTGCTCGACTCGTAGGTGTCCGTCTTGTGGCATCCCGAGCAGCGGGCGGTAAAGCGGTATTTGGAGGGAGCGCCACCGGTACGGGTGATCTTCGGCTCGAACTGACGCGCGATGCCGGGCATGTATCTTGTCCTATGCTAGTCGTAACAGCTTCCCGGCCGGGAATGGGTCTCACGCCCCGGGGGCAGCATTTGACCGGAAATCAATCGAGAGAGTGCAGGAGCACATAAACCCTTGCCGGAGAATTTCCAAGGTACTGGACATGAGCAATTGGCTTCCGAGGGCCTTTAAGCCGCTTCCGATCGGGTGAGTTGTGGGGGGTCCAATGTTCAGGGCAGGTAACAACTCATTAACCATACCTGCACATTCTTCTCTTGCGCCGTGAGTCGGTCGCAGAGCTTTTTCCACGAGGCAGGCAGACGATGTTCAAGATCCTCACGGATGCAGTCGATGAGAAGCTCGCATTGATTTCACCTGTCTTACGACGGATTGAGGAGGGCGGTCAGACTGCTGACCTACGTGATCTGCGTTACTATCTCGTCCGTGCTCTACGCCTATTCGAGCGCAACCCTGGCATCGAGGCTGCTGCCGATGACTTGTACACAGCAGCGATGGTGGTGGTTGGGGAGAACACGAAGCTCTCGCAGCCCAGTGCAAGAGGGCGGCGCCTCCTCAAAGATGCTCATCTCCGCTTTTATAGCCGGCTCGAAGCGGCGGCGGATCGCGTCGGACCATACGAGTACCTGGTTGTTCCAGACTCTCCGATCCGCCAAGCAGCCTAAGGCAACTGACTACGTGCAGACAATAGCAATGCTCCACAATCCTGATAACTGGGACTTATCCGGAGTGAAAGCGGTGGCCTAAATTTCCTGGAGCAAGCTACTTACCACTTGTAAGAGGTGAAAGAATACCCGCAGAGCGGCTATTGCGTTACTGAGGCCGTGTGGGTTCGCAAAGCCTGCAGAGTCGCAATTCCCAATTTGCCTGTGACAGGAAGACCTTTGTCTCGCTCAAATGCTTCAATGGCTTTGCGAGTAGAGGGGCCAAGTGACCCATCAGCTTTAAGTTTTCCGTACCCAAAATCAACGAGCGCTTCCTGCGCCGTACGGATCTCCTTCTTAGAAAGGCGAACTGACGATGTCATGCTGGCCGCCAAGCTTTCCGTTGTCGCAACAGGATGATCTGACGGTCCAGTGAGCTGAAGGCGGGCCTGCTCAATCGCTTGACTCACGGTTGCCCGCAGGGTGTCCAACTGCTGGAGTTCCTCGGTGGCTGCCTCAATCCGCTTCAGTGTCGTGTTTAGATCTTGGCCTGCCAGAATTCTCCGTTCATTGTCTTTCGCCAACTGGTCGCGCTCTGCGGTGACGGTCTCAATCTGCTGTCGCAGCTGCGAAATCTCACTATGGAGCGCGTGGTCCTCAGAACTCTTGGACAGGACTGAGTATACGAATAAGCCAGAGCCGGTCGCCATAGCAGTCAGGAGAGCTACTCCTGCTGTACTGAGCTGTAACCAAGCGTAATTTCGTACATGGCGCATGTGCTTACCCGCGGACTGTTAGCTGATTTTCGGACAGCGTTGTGTGCTCAGATCAGCTCCGCATTGGGTCTAGCTTGTGACGCAATTGGGACCGTATTGGACCTTTGACTTCACAGGGTTAATCAAACGCAAACTTGAGCCGTTAATTGCTATCGGCAGACTGCTTGATGCAGAATGTGCTCGAGAGGACTGTATCGCTGTGCGCTATTCTACCACCCGGAGCAGGTATGCCCAGCTATTCGCATTCCAGCGATCAAGGTCCAAGGTTTAAGTCAGTGTCGGCAGACGATTTGCCGTTTCGGTACGGAGAATAAGACATCGTCAACTGTGAGCCCAAGAAGCAGAGTGCTCCAGCACCATGCATTTTGTTTTGAGTGCTCATTTTCACCGCCATCATCCGCCTCTCCGTCTGTGCAGCACTAAAGCGTTCCTCCTTAAGGCACCATCGTGGGAACGCATGGGTGCTCGTCCCAATAACTGGGTATTTACCTGCCTCATCCAGAGTGTGGGTGTGACAGGCCGACCCACTGCAGCATTTGCGAGCTTTATTAGTATCCATGCGTAAGATCCCCATGCCGAACGATTATCTCCCGTCCGCAATCCGGACCGAGGATGGAGTTCCAAGGAGATCGCATCAGAGTGATACCCTGCCATTCCAACGTATGAACAACGGCTCCAGCACCAACTGGGATGAGCCGTGGCTGGCCATGGGCCAAGCCGAGCCTGGTTGGTGGCAGGCGTTCGCGATCGACCAAGGCGTGCGGTCCACGCGCACCCCCGACAAGTTCATCAGGAAGTCACCGGAAACGAACGTGTTCGACCTTCCGACGGGCGAGCTGATGAACGCGGATCGGTTGGCCGAAGTTGTACTGAACAGGCCCGAGGACGAGATCCACAAGCGCATTGAAAGACTTCGCGCCGCCATGGAGGCTCCCCTGGTCAAGACCTTCGCCCAGAAGGAGCAAGGGACCATGCAGCCGCTAGTTGCTCCCTCTGCGGAGCAGCGCGAGATGGCGGACGTCCCGAGACAAGTTGAACCGCCCTCGACATCTAAGGCGCATGATGTTCAGAGACCCGTCTCTAGGGCTGTCGAAAGTGTTTCCCAACCCGTCGCAGAGCCCCAGATCACTGTTCTCACCTTGCCGTCCACTATGTTCGTTCCGTCGGCCTTCCAGTCGGCGCTGTACCGCATCGACGTCTCGCTGAAACACTTGCTAGTCCCTCCAGTTGACGCAGTCGCGGGCGAACGGGAAGTCTCCCAGGTGCTGGAGCACGAGGTCATCGTTTTCGACGAGCATTCGGAACGGGAAGTAGGCGAGGGTGCCGCCGATCTCTTGCAGCCGCAATCCCTAGACGGGTGCATGGCGGCGCGGCAGGAACTCAGTCAGCAATCTGGGGAGATCAGTGATCAAACCCGCATCAGCATCAATGACGCTTGTGAGATAGCTGAAACCGCCGGAACCAAGAATGGGGTTCTGGATGCCATGGATCAAGAGGTCGCGACCTTCGCGCTTGGTGAGGATGGTATTGGAGAAGTCACGCAAGTCCTCGAGGACATGAGCTCCGACGTGGTGGAGGATCAGGCAGGGGAAGTCGACCTTGGATACCTCACCCTGTGCGGAGAGGATATTGCTGGCATCCAGACCGCGTTGGGAGCCAAGGGGAAGGTCGCCTTGCGACACGCGTTGGACGCTCCAGCGATTGAGGAAGCCGCCATCGTCGAGGAGGCCACTTCCATTCCGGAGAGTGCCTCAATCAAGAGTGAACTTGCCGTCGCAGGTGAGTTGTCGGAGCAGGTGCTGGAGGAGCATCTTGAATTGGATGCTGCCGCTGCTGTCGAGGTAATAGAGGCTGCGCACGAAGTCCTACCTGAGGCAGTGATGATCCCGGGGCAGGACGCGGAGATCGACGCCTCCATAAAGGAGGCTGCCGTCGGGCCGGAGTTCGTTATGCTGCCCCTTCCTGCGCTGCCCCAACGTTCTGGGTACACCTCTTATCAGCTTCCTTCCATTGAGCTTCTTGCCCAGACGCCGCAGCCGGAGGGGGAGGTCCTGACCGAAGATATTCTCGAGGAAAGAGCCGGACGTGTGGAAAAGGTCATCCGCGACTTCGGCGTGAAGGGCGAGGTCATCCACGTGCATCCGGGACCGGTGGTCACGCTCTACGAGCTCGAGCCGGCTCCAGGTGTCAAATCTTCCCGTGTCATTGCGCTCTCGGAAGATATTGCCCGGTCCATGAGCGCGATCTCGGCGCGCGTCGCGGTGATCCCAGGCCGCAATGCCATTGGCATCGAGCTGCCAAATACAACCCGTGAGACGGTTTATCTGCGCGAAATCCTGGAAGCGACGGATTTCACGGCATCGGTCCAAAAGCTGCCGATCTGCCTTGGCAAGACGATCGGCGGCGAGCCCGTCATCGCTGATCTGGCCCGCATGCCGCACCTGCTGGTGGCCGGCACCACCGGGTCGGGCAAGTCGGTGGCGATCAACACCATGATCCTGTCCTTGCTGTATCGCTTCACGCCAGAGCAGTGCCGGCTGATCATGGTCGATCCCAAGATGCTTGAGCTCTCTGTCTATGACGGCATCCCGCATCTGCTCACGCCCGTGGTCACCGACCCGAAGAAGGCGATCATCGCCTTGCGGTGGGCAGTGAGAGAGATGGAGGATCGCTATAAGAAGATGGCGAAGCTCGGTGTGCGCAACATCGATGGCTTCAATGCCCGTGTCTCGGAAGCACGCGAGAAGGGGGAAGTCATCACGCGAACGGTCCAAACAGGCTTCGACAAGACCACGGGGGAGCTGACCTATACGGAAGAGGTCATGGACCTCACGTCCTTGCCCTACATCGTGGTGATCGTCGACGAGATGGCCGACCTGATGATGGTGGCCGGCAAGGAGATCGAGGGCGCGATCCAGCGCCTGGCCCAGATGGCGCGCGCGGCCGGCATCCACGTGATCCTCGCCACCCAGCGCCCGTCGGTGGACGTGATCACCGGCACGATCAAGGCGAACTTCCCGACCCGGATCTCGTTCCAGGTGACCTCGAAGATCGACAGCCGCACGATCCTGGGCGAGATGGGGGCCGAGCAGCTCTTGGGCCAGGGCGACATGCTGTACATGGCCGGCGGCGGGCGGATCACGCGCGTGCACGGGCCGTTCTGCTCGGACGAGGAGGTGGAGAAGGTGGTGGCGCACCTCAAGCGCCAGGGCGAACCGGTCTATCTCGATGCCGTCACGGCCGACGATGAGGTCCCTGAGGAGCTCGAGGTCCTGGAGCTTCCGATCGAAGAGGACGATCCCGGTCTCGCATCAGCGGATGTCTACGAGCAGGCCGTGGGCATCGTCCTGCGGCACAGAAAGGCATCGACCTCTTACATCCAGCGGCGGCTGCAGATCGGCTACAACCGGGCGGCGTCCATCATGGAACGCATGGAGAAGGAGGGGGTTGTCGGCCCGGCCAATCATGCCGGCAAGCGGGAGATCCTGCGCGGCGAGTTCGAGGACTTGGACGATTGAGCGGTCTTCTACCCGGCATGCAGCAAACGGGAGCTTCCCTCTAGGGCTTCAACGTCTCAGAGATGGCGGAGTGCAGGTCATGGAGCCGCCCGGCGATGTCAGTCGAATAATGCGCCACTTCCATGACGAGCAGCGCAAGGTCTTCATCCGACGCAACCCGGTCACCCTTCACTCCTGATAGGACCTTCATGACCTCTTGATCGCGCGTAGGGTCCCGAGGGACTGCGACCCAGCCAATGCTCGCCTTGTTGATGGCGAGCTTGAAACGCTCCCCACTTTGGAAGCGGGCATCGATAAACCACCCGTTCCTACTCGGGCTCAGGTCGACGACGGTGAGTGATGGAGCTCTGACGCTGACCTCGGGCATCGGATGCTTATTGGACACATCCAGCACTTCCCTCAGCCCCTCAATGAACTGTTCCACGCTCATCGCGGAGCGGGCCAGCGTCTCGATTCCATAGATGACCTGATTGAGGCTGGTGAATGGATAGCCCGGTTCGCCCACCCTGTCGGAACTCCAGTGCAGAAGAGATGTCAGCCTCGCGGCGATTTCCTGTCATCGGGAGCCACGCTGACGCTCTTGCTGTTCCCGTCTGCTGTCATCGTCACGGTCGTGCCATCCGGGAACATGATCCGGAGCATGAGGAGGTCGCCTTCGATGTCCTTGCTTGTGAGTGCCACCGAATGCCTCCTTTCCCTGGCGGGTCCTGACAGCGACGGTATACCCATCAAGCGGAGCCGCAGACAATATGGCCTTCTTGAGACCCAATGTCTGGTTCAGGTACATGCTGGGACGGGCAGGGGACGATGATGTGAAGCTGCCAGGAACCGCTTTCCTCTTGAAAAGTTGTCTATTTGTAGCATTGTAGAGCTAGATGTCCACAATTGGACGAGATACATGGTTGCCTTGAGAGCTGAAAGCACGCCGCGCGCTAACAAGGCCGGCCCCGGGCTTCGGACCTTCTTCCGCATTGCCGAGGCGTGGAACCTGACCCCGGCCGAGCAGATGGTTGTTCTTGGGCAGCCGCCTCGATCAACCTTCTATAAATGGCGTGACCGGCCTGACGAGGTTTCTCTGTCGAGGGATACCTTCGAGCGCCTGTCCTACATCTTTGGCATCTATCGTGGTCTCCAGATCCTTCTACCAAGTGAGCAGGCTGCAGATGCTTGGGTGAAAAAGCCGAACGCCGCCCAACCTTTCAATGGCCGCTCGGCGCTTGACGTGATGCTTGGCGGGAATGTTGCCGATCTTCATCTCGTTCGCCGCTACATCGACGCCCAGCGAGGCTAAGGTTGATCTCTCAGTCTGATGTCCGGTGGCTGCCCTGCTACCGGATCATCCCAAGCAGCTTTCCGCCGATTAACCTGTTCGAGCGGGTCACCGATCCAGCCGATCTCGAAACGGTCCTCGACATCGAGAGCATGACCAACGACAGGTTGCGGGATGAAGTGGGCGCTCTCAACCTTGTCCCTCCGGAAGATCGGATCAGTGGCCCCGGCACCAGCCCGATCATGGCGGCATTTACTCACCTGCCACCTTACGGCAGCCGCTTCACGGATGGCAGCTTTGGCGTGTTCTACGCAGGGCGGACACTCGACACAGCGATTGCCGAAACCAAGCACCACCGGGAGGCATTTTTGCGTGCAACCGGGGAGCCCAGGATCGAACTCGACATGGGGGTGTATGCCGTCGATCTCGATGCGGTGCTGCATGACGCCCGGGGAATGAGGGAAACCATGCCGGGGATCTATGACCCGGACAGCTATGCTGCGTCACAGGCTCTCGCAATTGAAATCCGCAACACCGGCTCCTCTGGCCTTGCATATGACAGCGTACGCAAACCGGGTGGTGAATGCGTGGCCATCTTCAAGCCGCGGGTTCTGTCGAACTGCCGCCAGGAACGGCACCTGACCTATGTCTGGGATGGCAGTTCGATCAGCACCATTTATGAGAAGCGAGATCTTAGCCTCTAGCCTCTGCCATTATACGGGGAGGGCTACAGTGGCGGTGAGGTCCTCAAGCAACGAAGCTCCAGAATGAGCTTTTGCGGGCATGGTCGGTTTTGAGGCGTCTCAGATAGGCCTCGTGAGCCTCGAACCTGCCGAAATCCTCGATCCGATCAGCAAGGCTTTGGCACTCCTCGAGGTGACGAGCGGCATGCTGGTATCGCTTGGTCCGGTTCTGCTCCAAAGCAAAGTCGATCAAGGTCCGGCGGAGAATGGTCGCTGCAAGAGGGTGCTTTGCCTCCAGTGCAGCCGCGGCCGGCGCCAGGATCTCATAGAAATCGCCATTGATTTCGTCTGCGCGGGTGAGCACCAGGTGCGCGGCTTGGTCCAGCGCCGGCCAGCTCACCAGAAACCCCAATGCATGATGCACGCTCGGATGGCCCAGTGCATGCGCGAGGGCGCGCTCCTCAGTCTCAAGATCCTCAAAGTCGGGCAGGCGCTTGAGATAGGAGCGCAGATGCTCCGGGCTGAGCGAGCGCTCAAAGCAGGCCCAGCGGAACGCCTGCGCCTCATCCACACGTCCAAGGGCCTCGAGAACCTCAATCCGGGTTTGCTCCCATTCAAACGGGATCCAGCCAGGTCTATCCTGGTCGATGGCATTGAGGGCTGCCCATGCTTCCTCCGCACGGCCCGCAGCCAAGAGCCGGTACGCAATCTCCACAGCAACACTTGGAACGCCCCGAGACTTCTCACTTTGCTGCGCGATGAAGGCGTCCACATCGCCCTGCGCATCCGCAATCGCCTCCAGCGCCATCCGAACAACGCTGCTGCAATGGCGCTCAGCCAGGTCATCGGCGTACAAGGGGCCCCCCACACCCCAGCCGACGACCTTCCGGTCTTCCGCACGGGGCTTTTGTTGCGGCTCCTGTGACAGCTTGAGGATGAGCAACTTGAGGTGGTCGAGGCCTGTCGTGCCGAGTGCCGGGGCCAGAACCTCAATTAGGCTGTCATATTGACTATACTCGTTCTCGATCAATGCACGGTAGGTCTGCTCAGCGAGCACGTTGGGAGCGGCATTTGCTGTGGTGGCAATCTGCCCCAGATCATGGCAGGCGGTCTGAAAGACGGCCATGACGCTTCCACTGCTGTCGTCACATCGACCGAGGACTGAGTTGGCCATCGCCATGAAGCGCCAGAGGAGATCCAGGGCTTCAGCTGCGTCGGATCTGGCGATCTGACCGATGGCCCGTCTCTGGGTCTCGAGATCCGCAACAAGGGCCCTGCGTTGGTGCCAGTCGACGAAGGAGCGGGATCGAGCAATCGCGGTCAGACGCTTGCGGATCTCCTGTGCCATGTCGGCTGGGCTTGCGGCGCCGGCCAGTTCCAGCCGCAGCCGGCGCTGAGCTGCCGCATTGCCCCGGCTGATCTCAATCAACAATTCGGCGAGGCGCTCAGCTCCAAGAGACTCGAGGTTCTTTGCGTTCAGCGTTTTCCGTGAGGCCATGTCGCATCCCGGGTGCGTTTAGGGCTCCCATTTATGGAGCAGACGGATCATGATCAATCCATAGTGGATTGATCGTGGGGCAGGGCCCTACAACAAGGGCGATTAATATAGTATAACATTAATCATAATAGGTATTTTGACGAGCAAGCTATACGGCACGCTGTTCCAAGATGTTTGTACTCAGTGCATCGATGGCTCTTTAGGCTGGTCGATCATGTTGATAGCGGCCAGAAGGCTCAGTCCCGTGTGGTAGCCAGGATCGAGGTCCGGCGTTGCCGGGACGAAATCAAACGGTCCGTTGCTAGTCAAAGTCTGGTAGGCGACGGAACCCCGCCAGTAGTGTGTGAAGAATGCACGGTCCGCTTGCTCCCAAATGCTTAGGATCTCGCCGTTCCCCGTTGCTGCGAAGCACAGGGCGGCAGATCGAATGGTTTCGGGCAGGGACCACCAGGGGTAGTAGGGACTTAGGGGAGCGCCTGTTGCGGCTGAAACCGATAGGCAAAGGCCGGGTCCAACGAAGCCGCGTATGAAGGACGAACTCAGAACAGACTGAAGCCGCTGCACCAAAGCGGGTTCGGCGCTGCCTTGCAGATGGTCCAGCGCGAAACCCACGAACTCGATAGCATGACCGACATTGCAGACATCCGTTCCCGGGACGTTGCGCAACAGACCGCTTTCTGGATCGAAGTGACGTTCGAGAACATGTGCGATGAAGCGATCTGCGAAGGCTGAATGCTCGCTTCGCCCAATGCGGTGAAGGAGGCCCGCCGCACCGAGAAGGATCATCCTCGGCCCGAAATCTTCCGGCTCATCTGAAGCCGCATGGGGCGAGAGGTGACGGCGCTCGTCCATCTGGAACCGCCGGTTTTCAATCGCATCAATCACCTCGGCCAAGTAGGTGAGATGCTGCGGAACATCCGCCGGAGCATAGCGTGCAGCCCCGGCGATAAGGCCTTTAGCAAAGAAAGCATCGGAATAGGTAAACACTCCACCAGCAGCAGACTGCTGGTGGAGTGCGCCGTCGGCACCTACATAGACTGGGTTCAGATCGCGGTCATAGCAGAAGTAGCCGTGTCCATCGCGGCGCTGCAGGTCGCGGAGCGAATGATAGAGTGCGACACCTGCCGCATCGAGTTCTGCAGCAAGATCGGGTTCTTCCCTCTCGAAAAACTCCGCATGCGTCGCAACCGCCTCAAGCCCCCGGCCTTGGATCCAACCATAGAGGTAGGCCGGTCCGCGAACTCCGTCTGCATCTCCATAGTCCGCGAGGTTCAGACTATTGACCTTGGTGTTGAGGAAAGCGCCGGCAAGGCGTGGGCGCGCGAGCATCCAACGCAAGGTCGCCGCATTAGCCTGCACGTAGCGGGCACGCGCATCCACCAGCGAGAAGTCGAAGTTGTTCATTCCTTCAGCCCCGTGCTCGCCACGCCCTGTACGAAGTTCCGGCGCAGCAGGACGAACAATGTTATACTTGGAATGAGGACCAACGCGGAGGCCGCGCTCAGCCGTCCGAGATCAACCGTGAAGCCGGTCTGAAACAGAGCAAGCCCTACCTCGATCGTGTAGCTGTCTCGGGTCGTTGCTACGATCAAAGGCCAAGCGAAGGCAGTCCATGCCTGAAAGAAGGCCAGGACTCCAAGGGCTCCGAGAGCGCCACGCAGGAGCGGAAGAACAATGCGCAAGAAGATCCAGAGTTCTCCGGCACCATCGATCCTGGCAGCCTCCAGCAATTCGTCTGGGATAGAGTGGATCACATTCTGCCGGATGAGGAAGATACCGAAGCTCATCACCAGGTAGCCTAGCAGCAATCCCCAGGTGGAGTTGAGGATGCCGAGCGCTTTCGCCTGGAAGTAAAGCGGGATCATGTAAACCTCGAACGGCACGATGGCCGTAGCGAGGATGATGGCGAAGAACACATTGAGCACGCGATAGCGAAACTTCCCCAGAATGTAGCCGGTAATCGCCGACGTCGCGAGAATGCAGACAGTGGACAGGACTGAGAACAGGATGCTGTTCCCGATCCAACGCAGCAGTGGAGTGTCGGCCAATACTGCTCTGAAGTTCGCAACGGTTGGATCGTCTGGAATGACTGTCGGAGGCCAAGCCAGCATCTCTTGTGGTGTCTTGAACGCATTGGAGACGAGGAAGACCAAGGGCAGGATCATCAACAGGCAGACGGCCGTCAGTACCACATCGATGGCGATGTTGATCACGCGCTCTTTCGTATGCCGGGACATGCCGCGGCTCGTGGTGTTCTCGAGGAGAGGTCTCATGAGCGGCCTTTCTCCCGAAGCAGCCGGAACTGAATCACAGTTAGGACCAGAACGATCGCCAATAACACCACTGCCTCGGACGCAGCGTAGCCAACGCGGTAGTTTCGAAAGCTGTTCTCAAGCATGTCGAGCACCAGGACGCGCACCTGCCGTCCCGGCGCGCCTTGAGCGTCAGAGGCCAGCACGAAGGCTTGGGCGTAGACGTTGAAGCCTGACACGAGGGTGACGACCGAAACGTATAGCGTGATCGGTTTGAGCAGAGGGACAGAAAGATGCCAGAAGCGCTGAGGGGCCGACGCGCCGTCGAGCTCGGCCGCCTCGTAGAGCGATGTCGGGAGGCTTTTGAAACCGACAAGGTAGATAATGACCGCATAACCAAGAGCCTGCCACGAACAGAGAACAATGACACATAACACTGAGAGGACTGGATCGAAAAGCCAGGACTTGGGCGCGAATCCAGCGCTGGTCAGCAACGCATTCAGTGGGCCGAGACGGGCGTCGAAGATCCATTTCCACGCCATGGCAGCAGGCACGAGCGACACGACATGCGGAATGAAGATCGCTGCCTCATAAAAACCAGCAAGGCGCGAGCGGGTACGATGATAAATGAGAGCAGCCAGAACCAATGCCAGGGGAATGGTGATGAGCAGGACGCCAAACGCGATGATCGTTGTATTGAGGAGCGCTTCCCTGAACAATGGATCGCCGACGAGTTCCTCGAAGTTCGCAAAGCCGATGAAGGGCTTGTTCTTCGATAGAATGTCCCATTTGTGCAGGCTCAGGCGCAGGGTGTCGCCAATGGGATAGATCCGGACATAGGCGAAGATTGCCAATGTCGGCAGGAGCGCGAGGAGCGCGAACATCCATCTTTTATGCTGCACCGGATCCCTCTTTAGACTCCGTCCGGTGCGTGAGGACGCACCGGACGCAAGGCCCAACGGAGCTGAGGCTACTTCCCAAGAAGACCTTCGCGGCGAAGGATCTGGTTGGTTTCGTCCGAAGCCGATTTGAGAAAGGCATCGATAGCCGTATCATCTTTGGCGAGGGACGCATTGCGGAAGGCGTTGGTGAGCTGGGCGGCCAAACGCGTCAGCACCTCCTCGATTGGTCCGATCGAGGGCAAAGTAAAGAACTTGTAGTCCTTCGGGTAGTTCACAAAGGCGCCGAATGCCGGAGTTGCGCTGGTCACGCTGGAATAGTCAACTCCGGAGCGGTTCGGCAGCCAACCGACGTTTTTGAGAAGCCACGTCAGGTTCTCGGGCTCGTTGGTGGCCATGACGAAGTCCCAAGCCGCCTTGCTATCCGCACCCTCGGCCTTCACATAGAGATTGGTCGGCAGAGCAATGGAGCCACGGGGCAGCGGAGCGGTTGCATAGGTGAGATTAGGCGCCTTGGAAGCGATATCGCCGATAACCCAGGATTCACGGATGAACATGGCGGTTTGGCCGCGTTCAAAAGCCTCTGCATCGGCCGGCATTTCGGGCGTGACCGTTCTAAGCACGTGCACGTTCTGCAGGTACTGTTTGAGCGTCGCGCGACCCGCCTCGTTGGCGTAGTTGGCGCGCCACTTTCCATCGGTCGTCGGCTCAAGGACAGAGCCGCCATACTGGAAAAGATTGATCCAGAATTTCTCAGCGATGCCCTGCCCACCGCCGGTGAGGCGCAGACTCCAGCCGGATACAGTTGGATTGCCGTCTGGACCTCGCTTCGTCAGTTTCTCGGCATACTGGGTGTACTCTTCCATCGTCTTGGGCGGCGTCGTGAGCCCGGCCGCCTTGAACATGTCAGTGTTGTAATAAAGTGCAGCCTGCCCGCGGAACAGGGGCACTCCATAGACCGCACCTTCGTAGCTCGCGTTCGATGTGAAGAACTCGTCGAAATTGGCCTTGTCCTTGACGAAGCTGGCCACCGCATCAGGCGCCTTGGGCAAGAGGTCATTCTCGAGATAACGGCGAACCGTCGAGCCTTGAAGCTCAATCACGGTCGCACCGGCAACACCGGATGTGAGGCCCAGCGCGATGCGCTTCTCATGTTCGCGGAGAGCGATGGCCTCGACCTTGACGTTGAGGTTCGGATTTTTGGCTTTGAGGCCCTGGGCCACATGCTCGTAGAACGGCGCCATTTCTGGATAGCCGCTCCAGACGGTGACAGTCTGGGCTGAGGTCGCAGAAAGCCCGGCCAGCATGGAGGCTCCCAAGGCTGAGCCGAGAAGAGCGGCGCGGGCAAAGTGCTGCTTGAGTGAAGTCGTCGTGGCAGATTTCAGCATGTCGATCCCGTTCCTCTGGTTTTGATGGTGTCGAAGCTGGCAGCGGGCAGGTTGTCATGCAACCGGTTGCGGGTCAAGCAGCCAACCTGCGGGCCGACAGCCGCTTACCCCGCTCCGATCAGACAGTTCCCGCAGTCAAAAGAGCAACCGCCGCGTTGGCCAGAGCCTCGGCCGATCCGGAGGCGAAGGTTGCTGGCTGGCCATAGTAGCGATGTGCCTCGTCGATTTCATATCCACCGAACGCATACTCGGATGCTGGGGGGATATAGCCGGGATTGTCTTCTGCAAAGCCAATGATGAAACTCGGAGTCCGAGATATGCTCTGGCGGATCTGCAGCGCCGTCTCTGCAAAGATCTCTCCCGGAAGGGCAACGATCGGTACACCTCCCCAGTTCAACACCGAGACGCGCGCCTCAACTGGTTCGAGAGGGTGCCGTGCTATTTCTGTCGCCCAGGCAATCCAGTGGCTGAGCAGCGCTGCACGGGCAGGATCAGCGGTCTTCCGCTCGCGATACCAACGATCCGCCAAGGCCTCTGGGGTCCCCGTTTCGCGTCGATCGAAACCAAGGTGCAGGATACGGTTCGCCACCGAGACGTGTTCTTCCAGGGGAATCTCGTTGGCTTGGCAAGCCGCGTCTGCAATCCGCTCGCCATAAGCCTGTGCAGACTCGAAGCTGCGATAGGCGCTGGATGAGAGGCTGATGGAAGCGTGTGCCGAGTGACCTGTATTGGCGTCTCCCGCGCATCCGGTGAGAAACAATGCCATGGCACCTGGATTGGCGGCCTCAAGGCGCTCGCGCGCATAGTGCGGGTAATCGGCCGTCCACAGCCGATTGTCGGCGCCGAGCACCACCGGGTGGCAGGCATAGGATGCAATGACCGCCATAAGATCACCAACCGCGTCTCGGACGTGCAGGACCGGCAAGGCAGTATCGACCAAGCCGTCGGCATGCCGGCGATTTCTGGCCACTCCAGGATCTGCGCCCCATCCCGCCACCATATGGGCGGGCCGCGCGCAGGACACTGCCTTGTCGATTGCGTGGACACATGCAGTTTCCAGCCGATCGAGATAGGCCATATCGGCCCGCTGACTTAGGCGGCCCACCATGGAGACAGGGCCACCATGCGTATGCAACGCCGCCACGACCACATTGTCGGCGGGCAACACGCACCGTTCGCGAATGCGACGCACCATGTCGCCATGAAAGCCGATCACGTCGGCTACCACGAGGGCGGTGTTCTCGACAGCGACGGCGCGAACGGTCAGAGGATCATGCGCGCCGAGCGCAGGCTCACTGCGGGCTGCGAACCCGGAGAGAGCGAGGCCTGCGAGCGGCGTGATGTCCATCAGGGCTGTTCCAGCGCGGATCATCGCGAGAACACCTTTTCACCTCGCAGCCAGACGCCCGAGACCGCGAGGCAGCGTTGTCCCTCCTGCCAAGAGAACTGCATCAGATCGGCCGGAGCACCAACGGCGAGACGGCCTCGGTTGTCGATGAGACGACCAGGGTTCTCCGTTGCGAGCCTTAGGCTTTCGTTGAGGGTCAGCCCAGCCATGTAAGCGGCTAGGGCTACATTGGCGCAGAGCGGCAGCCCAGCGCCGGCGAGATATGGCGTGCCCGCGATGCCAACACGACCATCAGCTTTGACCTCGACAGTGCCGCCAACAGGCTGCTCGTAAAGGCCAGGTGGCATGCCAGCGAGTGCGACCGCGTCCGAAACCAGGATGGCTTTCTCAAGGCCCTTTGCGCGAACCATTGCCTTGAATGTGTCAGCCGGGAGATGATGACCGTCCGCGATGAAGGTTGCCGTCAGCCGATCGTCCGCAAGCTGGCTCCATAAAAAGTTGGGGTGGCGGGGCAGGGTGGCCGCGGCGCCGTTGCCAAGATGTGTGGACAAGCTCGCTCCCGCGGCGGCCGCCTCATGGATCTCCTCAGGCGAGGCGGCCGTGTGGCCGAGAGCAACGTGGACGCCGCGCTGCACGAGAGCCGAGATATAAGTGATCGCTCCGGGCAGTTCAGGGGCCAGCGTCACAAGCCCGACGAGATTCGAGCTCGCCGCCTGCCAGCGCTCGAACTCGTCAAGGGAGGGCGCTCTCACATAGGTGGCGGGATGAGCGCCGCGTGGCCCGTCAAGCGCCGAGATCGAAGGACCCTCGACATGAACGAAAGGAACCATCCTGGCCACAATTGGAAAGCGGCGGCGGGCCTCTGCGATGACTGTCAGCGCATGGATGAGGTCGGCCTCCGGCGCGGTGATCAGGGTTGGCAGAAAGGTCGTGACGCCTACCGTGAGCATATGGTCTGCCAGCGCCCTTACCCGCTCTGGCGTTAGGTGGCCGTCATTCAGATCAAGGCCCGCAAAGCCGTTCACCTGCAGATCGATCAGGCCTGGTGCAACATATTCATGATTTGCGCCATCCACAGTCTCAATCGCAGCGATGACGCCATCCTCGATCGCAATAGCAATGGCCTTACCATTTGCGGGATCTCGCCCGACAATGTTGCAGGACGAGTTCACAGAGCTCTGACCCGATTGTGGAAGTTTGCGATGAAGCGCGCATTGGCTTCATCGCCGCCTGGGGCGTTGCCGCTGCGCCACACAGGCGGTTCGATACCGCGCTCGATGAGCTTCGATACGGTGCGAATTACCAAGCAGTTGAGTGCGAAAGCATTGGCAAAGGTCGAAATTGCCGCAATGTCCTGGCTCATGCCGGGAACGCGCACGACTGCATCACCAATGGGGATCTTGGTATCAACGGCGATGTCCACCAGGTCGTGCAAGTTCTGACGGGTGGGATGCCGGGCTGGATGCTCGGGTGAGGTGTTGCTGGCGTGCTCGCGGGAACTGATGCCAATGAGAAACACGCCGCGCGCCTTGGCTTCCATGGCGGCATCGATGAGAGCCGCGTTGATCCCATAAGCGTTGACCAAAATGAGAAGATCACCTTGGCCGAGACGCTGGTTCGCAATCACGATCTTGCCGTATCCGGGCGTACGCTCGATCGCCATGGAGCGCAAAGCCCCATTGGAGAGTAGTGTTCCTTCGTCAAGAACGGCGCTGACATGCATCAGGCCTCCCGCGCGGAAGAACACTTCCTGCGCAGCGAGGTTCGAATGTCCACCCGGGCCGAAGATATGAATCAGGCGATCAGATGCAATCTGATCCGCGAGACGAGCGGCGGCCATGTCTGTCGTGGTGCGCTCCTCCGTCAAGATGCGCTGCATCAGATCCGTTGTGAGCCCGAGATAGGAGGCACAGAGGGCATCGGCGTCGATGAGCTCACCGTTCAGCATCGGGGTCGGACTCCGCATCAAGATAAAGCGTGCAGTGGGCCTGCTGACGCAGGATGCTGGCCGGGCAGCTAGTCGCTACGGGCCCATAGAGGCTCCGACGAACGGCATCCCGCTTGGCAGATCCCGGGACGATGCAGAACAGGCGATCAGCTTGCAAGAGGCGCGGTATCGTTAGCGTCAATGCTTGTTCAGGAACTTCGTCGTAACGCGCGAAGCATTGATCATCGACCTGCTGCTGGCGGCAGGTCTCATCAAGAGCGACAATCTTGACGTCAAGCTGGTCATGGAAGTCGGCTACGGGAGGGTCATTGAAAGCAATATGGCCGTTTACGCCAATGCCGAGGCAGACGATGTCGATTGGTGCCTCGGCGAGGCGAGCCGCGTAAGCCTCGGCCGCCGCAGCAGGATCCGGTTCGGGGACGATGTGATTCACCGCCGCGAAAGGGAGATGAGCAAAGAGGGCGTCGTCAAGCCAACGCGCGAAACGCTGTGGCGCATCGGCTGCAAGACCGATGTATTCATCCATGTGGAAGGCCGTTACTCGGTCCCAATCAATCTCCGGCTCCTCCCGAAGGCGGCAGAGGGCTTCAGCTTGGCTCGGTGCGGCGGCAAAAATCATTCTCACTTCCGATTGGCGGCTTAGCCGCTCTCGGAGTTCGGTCGCAATCGCGCTGGCGCTGGCGGCTCCCATCTCTACCCGCGTGCAGTAGCTCTCGATACGAAGCCGGTCAACGGTGCGATGGCTCGCTGGCGCAGGGGACTGGGTATCAGTGTCCGTCACGGTAGCCTCTTGAATGCGGCGTGCCAGTTTATGAGGTGGGCTCTTGTACTCTGACTCCGACAATGGCATGAACTAAAGCCTGCAACCGGTTGCATGTCAATGGGCCGATTAGGCCACCACATCCTTAGGGCAGATGTAAGAATTGTGCTCGAAGAAGGCGGCCGGTACTGGCGGTTGGTGATAGAGGGGCCATGGTGAGTGAGCAGAAACAGAAGCTAACCATCAAACAGGTCGCGGAGGCAGCGGGCGTTGCTCGCTCCAGCGTCTCGCGTGCCTTTACCCGCCCAGAGATGCTCAGCCCTGAAACGGTCAGGCGCGTCCTGGATGCTGCCGAACAGCTTGGCTATGTGCCCAACCAGACGGCCCGCGCCCTGAGTACAGGGCGCCATGGGAACGTTGCGCTGATTGTTCCTGACATTGCCAATCCGTTCTTCCCGCCACTGATCCGGGCGGCCCAAATGGAGGCTGATCGGTCGAATTTTTGTGTGTTCCTCGGCAATTCGGATGAAGATCCAAAGCAGGAGGACAAACTCGTGGGCCGCTTCGTAGGCCAAGTCGAGGGGCTCATCCTCGCCTCATCGCGCTTGTCAGACGAACGCATCCGAGCCCATGCTGCTCAGCGGCCCTTAGTTCTGATCAATAGGGATGTCGATGGTATTCCTCGTGTTCTGATCGATAGCGGCTCTGGTGTGCGCGAGGCGGTGGCCCATCTGGCGGAACTCGGCCATCAGCATATCGTCTATGTCGCGGGACCGGCAACATCATGGTCGAACAAGCAGCGCCGGTTCGCCGCGCGTAAGTCGGCTGAGCGCCTAGGGCTGAAAGTCGACATAGTAGCCGCCATCGTACCAAGCTACGATGCTGGGCGTGAGGCTGTAGCGGCGATCACAGCTACAGGAGCTACGGCTGCGATTGCATTCGATGATCTGACGGCGCAGGGAATTCTCGCTGGACTGGCGGATCGAAATATCAGTGTCCCTGGCCAGTTCGGCGTTGTCGGGTGTGACGATGTACTCGGCGCCGCCACCTATCCGTCTCTGACAACCGTTTCGAACCGGTCCGTGGAGGCTGGAAAGGCAGCGCTGTCCCTCCTCCTCGAGTTGCTGCAAAGCCAATCACCCCGTGACATTCGCTATGTGCTGGATACTCACTTGGTGGTCCGTAACACAACTGTTGGCCACAAAGAGTGACGGAAAGGCTCTGCTACTCGACAGGTGCGAGGGAAGGTCTCGATTATAACGTAACAACTGTGATTGCAAGGTAGAAATGTCGTTGTTTGTGCCAAATAGAAATGTCAGTGAAGTCTAGCTGGAGCTATGGGGTACAAGCTGGGATCTGATCCTTGCCCAGCTGGCCAGGGTTGCTGGGCAAGGATCAGATCCCATTCCAGATATTACAATGAACCCGATGGGTGGAGCTGGAAAAGACCATTGAATTCTGGCCGGGCGGAGCCGCATCAGCCGTCCGCTCATGAGCCTTAAACATGTGCCGATCACCTTGGCCACGCCGCCGGGGGGCCTTGGCGGAACGCTTCTCATCTCGCTCCTGCTGGATTTGCGCCACATAGGCCAGCGCCGTACTCAAGCGTTTGTTCTCCACAATGGCCGCCTGGGTGACCCGCCGCAGCTTGTCGTAGGTGCGGTAGGGCAGATCAAGGCCTTTGTGGCGGATGGCCAGTCGTCCATCAGGGTAATCGAACACTGTAACCCGCTGGCGGGCGAGGGGACGGGTGATCTCGTTCGGCTCGAGTATGAACAGCACCTTGTCGTACTGGAGCGTCAGGTTGTGGGTGACCTTGCGCTCCTCCTTCCAGGCAAAGGCATCATCGAGATTGTCATGGGGCGCCAGCGGCCGATGGAGGTTCCTCGGATCAGAGGGTGCGCAGGCAAAGCGCGCGTTGTGATCCTCCATAAACCTCGGCACAAACGCGTTGGCGGCGTCAATCGTTGAAATCCCCTCCAGGCGCATCTCCTTGATCAGACGATCCTGCAGCGTCTGGTTGGCCCGCTCCACCCGGCCCTTCGCCTGGCTCGTGTTGGCGCACAGAATATCAATGTTGAGCTCATGCAGGGCCCGTCCGAACTGGGTCATGCCGTCACCCCCACGAGCGTCCGTGTGACTGACCCGGAAGACCGCATGCTTGTCCGAATAGAAGGCGACGGGTTTGCCATGCCTCTCAAGGTACTGGCGCGTGGCATGGAAGTAGTCAAAGGTCGACTCGCTGGCGACAAACCGGAGGTGCATCAGCCGGCTCGTGGCATCGTCGATAAAGACCAGCAAGGTGCAGCGAGGGCCGCGGTTCTCAAACCAGTGGTGATCGGAGCCGTCGATCTGGATCAGTTCGCCCAGGCATTCGCGCCGGGTGCGAGGCTGATGAATGGGCTTGTAGCGCTGCTTGCGATCCTTCCAGAGCCCGGCCGCCATCATCCATTTGCGCAGGGTCTCACGCCCGACATGCAGATCGTGGCGCTCGGCCAGCTTCTCACAAGCAAGGGTCGGGCCGAAATCCTGATAGTGCGTCCGCACCAAAGCCACGACCGTCTCTTGCAGGGCCGGATGATGGCGCCGGTTGCTGGGGCGACCACGCTTGCGCGAGACAAGACCCGGCGCTCCGTGCTGTCGGAACCGCCTCAGGAGCCGCCATGCCTGGCGCTCGGTCAGACGCAGCATCTGCGCGGCCTGACGAGCGGTGAGGCGGCCTTCAGCGAAATCCATGACCACCGTTAACCGGTTCAATTCTGCTTGGCTCATACAAATGACCGTCATCGCCCAGCCGCCTCGTGGATCGTGGGAACGATCCCAAGGCTGACATCTCTAAATGGCAGGGCACTGACATCTGTATATGGCAGCTACACACGAAATTCGCATAATAAGCATTTTGACAAGAAGTCGGTAACCGGTGCCGTGGCAGGGTGCTCCCGCAGGAGGATCCTATGCGCACCAACCAGCGGCTGGCCCAGCTCTGGCTCGACGCCCTGGCCACCGAACTCGGGGCCTCGGCCGGCACCATCGCCACCTACACCGATGATCTCACCTGCTATCTCACCTGGCTGGAGGAACACCACCTCGGCCTGGACGAGGTCGGCCTGGAGCAGATCCGGGACTACATCGCCGGTCTCGGTGGGCGCGGCTACGCCGGCTCGACCATCGCCCGCAGGATCACCGTGGCGCGCGGCTTGCACAAGTTCCTGATCGCCGAGGAGCTCGGCTCGCGCGATCCCACCGCCCATCTCACTGCCATGAAGCGGTCGCGCAAGCTGCCGTTCGTCCTCTCCATCGCCGAGACGGAGGCCCTGCTCAAGACTGCCCATGCCCTTGCGGCGGATCCCTCGGTGGGGCTCTACCGGCAGGCCGGCTATGCCCGACGCGCGGCCCTGTTCGAGACGCTCTATGCCTCGGGCATGCGCATCAGTGAAGCTTTGTCCCTGCCCGCCGATGCCGCGCCCGCGGGCACCCGCATGCTGCTGGTGCGCGGCAAGGGCGACAAGCAGCGCCTGGTGCCGCTGCATGGGCGGGCGATTGAGGCCATCGCCCTCTGGCAGCGGCTGGCTGCGGCCTATGCCGGCGGAGCGCCCTCCCCCTGGCTGTTCCACCCGGTGCGCCATGGCGCTAAGGCGCTCACGCGCCAGGCGGCCCTGCTGGAGATCAAGGAGGCGGCGCTGGCGGCAGGGCTGTCGAGCCCCGAGCGGGTCTCCCCGCACGTGCTGCGCCATGCCTTTGCCACCCACATGCATGCCGGCGGTACCGACCTGCGCGTGCTGCAGGAGCTGCTGGGACATGCCGGCATCGAGACCACCCAGATCTACACTCACCTCGACACCTCCCGCCTCCACCACATGGTCCGAGACCTCCACCCGCTCAATGAGGGGCAGGAGCAGGATGAGCATCCAACTCTGCTTGGGAACACAGCTGTGCCAGTACAGTCCTGACGCCGGCGTGTGGTAGAATAGGTGCGGGACCGGCAATCTGAGAGGCGCGCGATGATCCGAGCTTCCTGCCATACCGCCGACAATGCCTAGCCCTCGAGTTTGACGCGACGCAATGGTTTGTCGAGGCTGACTGGCAGAGCCTTCTGCACCTGGCCGGGCAGGGCTGGTCCAGCACCTGGGTTGCCGACGCCCTTGAGACCCGTCCGGGCTATGAGGGTCTCCATCAACTCGTCAGCTATGCCGCTACCCGGCTGCGGGAGGAATCGCTCGAGGATCCCACCTGGGCAGCGCTCGATTGCAGCATCAACCAGTCTGACGCGATGCACTGGCTGGCCGACAATAGACCGGAGATCGCGGCAATGATCCAAGACCAACACAAGCCTTGGTAATTCATCGCATCCAAGCAGATCTGTGCGCCTCTGCGGTCACTCTGACTGTTGGCCAGAGCGAGGTTGTTTGGCAGCTGGCCCATAGGAATACGGCTATGGTCGGCATGCTCATAAAGCATAACCTACTTACCCTATCATCACTCCCAGATTGGGTATTCCGAACCCATATAAGCTCTATCACAGACAATCAGAAATTCCTCGACAGTCGAGGCAGTTAGCACCTAAAGGCATGGCATGTTCGTAACTTATATCCTCTCCCAAATCCGCGCGTATCTACGTTATCGCGAGACAGTTCGTGAACTGTCGCAGCTTGGTGATCGTGAGCTCAGCGATCTTGGCATCGTCCGGTACGACATTCACGCCGTTGCGCGCACTTCGGCTGCTGCAGCCTAACCCGTTTCAGGGTCGCAGAAAATGCTTAGCCCGCCCTCCGGCGGGCTTTGGCGGTTCTAGAACTCGCGGAGGGGGGTTAAAGCCCTAAAGCCCTGCACCTGCAAAATTATTTCTGAGCACGTCGTGGACTCCGCTTTGATCAACTCTCGCTTGTCGTCCACTGGTCGTCGTGTGCTAAAGAGGCCCAGAATCGCTCATTCGGGCTCCTCTGAGCCCCTCTCCGCTCAAGCCTCCAAGCCCCGGATCATTCAAAGCTTCGAATTTTACGATGAAAGCTGACCTCTTCTCCAACGCTCAGGAGCAGCGCCCCAAACCGCTTGCCGCCGAGATCCGCCCGCAAACGCTCGATGAGCTCATCGGGCAGCAGCATGTTCTGGGACCAGGCGGGCCCTTGCGGCGGCGTGTCCAGGCCGGGCGTCTAGGCACGGTTATCCTCTTCGGCCCGCCAGGCGTTGGCAAGACCACGATCGCCCGCGCGATCGGCCAGGAGATGCAGAAGGAGTTCCGTTCTCTTCATCCCGCCAGCAGCAACGTTGCCGACATCAAGGCTGTGGCTCAAGAGGCTCAGGCCAAGGACATCTTGGTGTTCATCGACGAGATCCATCGCTTCAGCAGCGCGCAGCAGGATTATCTCCTCGATCTGACCGAGACCGGCACCTTCGACCTGATAGCTGCCACCACCGGCAATCCGTATCACGTCCTCACCCCGGCGCTTGTCTCCCGCGCATCCATTTTCCAGCTGGAGCTGCACTCGCTGGAGGACCTACGCCAAGTCGTGGAGCGCGGGGTCGCCTTTCTCATGAGCCACAAGGATCTGAACGTCCACCTTGATGAGGATGCCATGAAGCAGCTCACGGGCCGGGCCGGAGGTGACGCCCGTCGCGTGTTGAACGCCCTTGAGACCTTGGTGCTCGGATCTTCCCCCGGCTCAACCGTCCCAATCACCGGAGCCATGGTGAACGAGGTCTATCAAGCCTCTCCCCTGCCCTTCGATCGTAAAGGCGACTATCACTACGACACGATCTCGGCCTTCATCAAATCGATGCGCGGATCTGATCCGGACGCCACCCTCTATTGGCTGGCCCGCCTGATCCATTCCGGAGAGGATCCCCGCTTCATTGCCCGCCGCATTCTCATCCACGCTTCGGAGGATGTAGGCCTTGCCGATAATACCGCCCTGCAGACTGCGGCGGCGGCTCTCACGGCCGTCCAGCACGTTGGCTACCCTGAAGCCCAGATCGTGCTCGCCCATGCAGCCTTGCATATCGCCCGGGCCCCGAAGTCAAACTCAGCTTGCCGCGGCATCGGTATGGCGATGGCTTACGTCAAATCCCAGCCGATGATCCCGGTTCCTCCGCACCTGCGGGACGGGCACTATGCCGGAGCGGCCAAACTGGGCCACGTGGGCTACCGGTTCCCGCATGATGATCCGCGTGGCTGGGTTGAGCAGACTTACTCTCCTGGGATCCAACCCGGTCAGTTCTATAAGAGCGATGGTCGGGGCGGTCAGACGTTCGAGGCGCGAGCCGATGCCTGGTGGGAGCGTGTCACCGGCCAGCCGCAACCACGGCAATGGCAGGAAGAGTCCGGCAGCAGTTGATGAGAAACCTGGGATAGGGCCGCACCCGCACCCGCATGGTAGGAGAGACGCAATCCAGTGGCGAAGCACGATGAGCGCTGAACCTTTCGAAACCATTCCAGCTTGGCGGATCGCACGGTTGAGGACGGCCTTGCGCGATGCGGAGCAGCGTGGCGCAGACCCAGATGATGACGGTCAAGATCTCTACCATCGCGCCCTCCAGCGTCGCTTCGCTTTGGCTCGAGAACGCGCCACGCATGGGCCAGAGCGGGCCTCCAGACCAAAGACCACGCGGAAAGGCCGCAGTTTCCCGCACCTGAAACTGGTCATCATCTGGCGCGCTATCCTGAGCTGCCGCCCCGACGCTTAGAGGCAGGGCGATGCGGCGCCGTTTGGTAGCATTCGCAGGGCGCATGATCAGGCTGTCGCGGCGTGCCGCGCCGGCGGCCTTGCACCACCGCGTTATCGCACTGTCTACGTCCTGTGGCATCGCGGCGTACCGCCGGCGGACGTCGTGGTGGCGTTGCGAGATGGATCTACAACTCCGAAGGAGTAACGAACTTACCAGATTGCGGGATGAAGGCGCCGCTTCCAACGTTCATGCCGTGGCAGTTGAATGGTGGCGGCCTGGCGCTTGGTCAGCCTGCGCTTCACCGCTTTCGGCGCTGATGGCAAAGTCAACTCGGCCTCTGGTGGTTGCTCAAGATCAAACGCTCGCTGGGGATATTCCAGTGGCTCAACAACTGCAGAAGCCTTCCTTGTCGGCTTCCTTGCCCTGGCATTCGCTATTGCAACCTGCACTGGCTGACCATCATGAGCCGACAGAGCCTCTGGTTCAGTCGCCATGTCAACCTGTGGCACAGCTTCGGTGATCACCGGCACATCGGATTGTGTTGCCTTCACGTCCTCGAAGGCGCTCGTTGTCAGATCAAACTCCATCTGTTCCCGACGAGCCTCCGCTGCCGGGTCCTCGCGTCGGACCGGGTCAGCGGGCTCAGAGTTGCCCCATGGATGTTCGACGATGCTCGGCAGGATGCGTGGGACAGGAGAGGTCTCAGCAGCTGCCTGAGGCTCTTCTTTCTGGACGATTTTGGAGGGCTCAACCGGAATTGGCACGAACAGGCTCCTAGGCGGGAGGTGATGGAGCTGACCTGGAATGCGGGACTTCTTGATCTCGATCGAAAAAGGCTTGGTGTTCCGCTTCATTTCTTTGCTGATTATAAACGAGGAAAGCTAGTGACCTAAGATCTCACTTGTACGGCGTCAATACCAGGAGACCACGTCATCTTCCATTAGAATCGTCGTGCCTTCGAATGACTTGAGAACAGCTTCAGCGCTATTGTTTCTTCCGGGCGTCGCGTGAGCATGACCCCGTACCAAGCTAGCCAGCGGGCATAGCCGGCGGTCTGATAGAGCTAGACTTGCAGATTGTAGCGGCCTTCATGCAACCCCGTCGCCAGATAGGCCTACTTAACCATCGCAGGCTGCCCCTTCTAACCGTTCCTAGGTGCGAGCGGGTGTCTCCTCAAAAGCACACTCCGATCGTGGAGCTTCGCCCACTAATCTATGTTAGTGCCTGAGCATTGCGCAGCCACATACGAATGTCGGTGGCGAGTTTCCGTTGGGCCCACCGTGCCCGAGCGGAAGCCGCTTCTTTGGGGGCAACAATGCGTATTTCTCTACTCGCGATCCTCGCGGGCAGCCTTTCGTTGGGCGCCTGCGCAACGGTCACTCGTGGCACGACTGAACAGATTACTTTCGACTCTGAACCTCCCGCAGCCATGCGGACTTCGACGGGCCTGACCTGCCCGACAACACCCTGCACGCTTCAAGTGGACAGAAAAGCCGAGTTCGTCGCAACTTTCTCCAAGGATGGGTACGAGAGCCAAGACATCATGGTCCAAACTCGCGTGGCGGGCAGCGGTGCGGCCGGATTTGCCGGTAACGTCCTGATCGGCGGCCTCGTTGGCATGGGCGTCGATGCTGCAACCGGCGCGACACTGGAGCACTATCCGAATCCTGTAAACGCGAGCCTGGCTCCGCTCGCCGTCTCCTCGAAGTACCGTGGTCACAAGCGCCCTGCTCCCCGCGGGCCAGTGAAAGAGGCTGTCCCGCCGACCTCATAACTGTCGGATGAACGAATGTAGAACCTCGGCCAAGGCCGGGGTTTTCTTTATGTCTGCCGCCAACCCCTCGTTTGGCCTTCCTCGTACGCCCGCTGCGCTCACCGGCACCCAAGCGGTTGCAACGGCGGCGCGAACCGCCTCTACCTCTTCATGCCACTCCCACAGCAGCCCATATCGGAGATAATCAGGAACGGACTATGACTAGGATGGACTGTGATGAACCGGCTTCCGGCAGTTTTGGCCGTTGCAGGATGGGGGCTCTGCGGGCTCTTCATTCTAAACTCCGGTATTCTCGGGGCTGATACTCAGACCAGAATCGCTCGCCTGACCCAAGCACTCCAACAGGCCGAGGCTGACCATGATGCACTTGCCGCGGAGCTGGGACGCTTCAAAGCGGCACATCAGGATCTGCAGCATGTCGAAAGGCGGATCGCTTCCGCTACCGAGGAGCTCAAGCACTTGGAGTACCTTCGGGGCCGGGTGAGCGGGGAGATCGACGCAATACGCCCTTAGCCGTTGAGCAGTATGTTCAGAGCACGCAGTTCCCAGAGCGAGACAACCATTATCTCTGGGCTCACACGGCCAACCCCTCAGCGCCGGATCGAAGGAGTGGTGGACAGAGACTAAGGGTCGCATGGTCCTAACAATGTCCAAGCAGGAGCAGGATGTCTCCTTCAATGAGTGGAAGGACGAGAATGGGAAGAGCATCAACCGCGGCGTGAATGCCTGCGAGCACCTGATACAGCCTAGACGAAGCCCGGTTGTGGCGAGGCGTCATGCCTCCTTCGCGCCCCTTGTCCCTTCAAGCAAATCAGCTCAAGGTCATTCCAGCTGCCTTGCAGCGACAGCTGTCGGCGAGCCCCGGGATGCGCACGGATGTACTGCCCTCCCGGGCTCCTCGTCGGACTCCCCCTAAGCATCAGCAGCCTTCTCATCCCCCTTTGCTTCATCGAGAGCATCAACGAGCATTTTCAATTCGTCGTTCAGCGGGGCTAGAATAGTGTCCTGATAGTGGCCACCGAGCGTCTGGCCGATGAAGGATGCCAGGGATCTCGGCAACTGTGGACGATCCTTCGAGCTCAGCCGTTGATGTCCTATGTTAAAAAACTAACTGGACCAGTCCCGATCAGTTTCAGCGTAACCTTCGGGGCATTTGGGTGAGACAAAATCCTAATAATCTTGAGAGTGGGGCCCATACTTAGTGACCGCCTTGGACATAAAGAAGGCCTCTTCACCACCCGGAATGGGGAATGAGCAGGACCTTCGTCCCGTGAGGGCCCTTGCGGGAGTACCTACACAAGTGTGGCTGCCAGATTGAAATGTCCGCCGGTCTGCTAAAGCACTTAGACGCCCTCTGACAGTTTCGCCCGCACCCCTCGGATGTCACACGCTTCAGCTTAACTTACTACTCCCAGTTGCATCAGGCTGAACGCTCCCTTTCTAAACAATGACCTGGATTAAACTACCGAGTTACTTCGTATACCAGACGTGAAACCAATCGAAAGCCGCTCGGGCAGCGTTGTGTTGTAACGGGGACAATCATGCGAATAGTCTACGCGTCGCACTCCGACAGGGCTGGCACGCGCTGGACATGGAGCGCGATGCTCCGACTTGCCGTGTTGATTACGGCTGCGCTGGCTCTTCTCGCCATCACGCTCGTTGGATTGTTTGTCGTCCTGCCTCTGGTGATCGCCAGCGCCATCGCCTTGTCCTTTTTTCGTCGCCGCAGGCTGCGCCAGGCGCAGCATCGGTTGAAGGGTAGTGTCATCGATGCCGATTACACGCTCATCGTCCACCAGGAACGATGCTCTATCCCAGGCTCCAAAGGGTGGTAGCCCAATCTTGAATCCAGGTCCTTCCACCCCCACCTCATGTTTACCGGGGTCCGGGCCCCTCTGGCAGTCTTTCCCAGGCTGCGATGTCGGACTCTCTCACCTGAGGAGCACTTGACGCTGCTCCGCATCTGGGAGACGACTGTGACGTCTTACTCATATACCTCCCCCTTCACCGACACCTCGCTCCATGCGGCAGAAACACGCGCGCGGCTCGACGCGCTGGCGCGGCTTCTCGACAGCGCAGTTCGTGTGCCGGGAACCAACATCCGCTTCGGCGCAGACGCGCTCCTGAACCTCATTCCCGGCGTGGGTACCCTGACATCCAAGGGCATGTCGGCTTACCTGATCTGGGAGGCGGGCCGCCTGGGCGTGCCCATGTCGACGCTCCTGCGCATGATGGGCAATGTCGGTGTCGACTTCATGATCAGCGCCATTCCGCTCGTGGGCTGGGTAGGCGACGTGTTCTACCGCTCGAACCTGCGCAACGTGGACCTTCTCCGCACACACTTGGACAAGGCACATCCAGCGCCCACCCGCTTCCAGCGCTGATAACGCTCGCCAAGCGAAACATGTCCGGCGGTTCGCCGCCTGGTTCATTATTGTTGAGAGAGCTTAGAGATGAACAATCCGAACACCGCACCCAACTTTCGCACTCTCGTGATTGTGGCCGTGGTCATGGCGCTGCTGTCGCTGTTCTACTTCCAGAACCCGTCGGCACCTCAGTCTGAGCAACTTCCCTACTCTGCCTTCGTTACAGCCGTCGACCAGGGTGAAATCCGTTCGGCCACCATCCAGGGTCAGGAGGTGATCGCCGAGCGCTCGGCAGGCAGCCGTGTCACAACCTACGTTCCGCAGGGTGCCGATCTGATCGCCCAGCTCCAGTTGAAGGGTGTTGTCATCAAAGCCGAGCCGCCGCGTCAACCAAGCCTTCTTGGCAGTCTGCTGCTGTCGCTGCTGCCATTCGCGTTGATGATCGGCATCGTGGTCTGGATGTCGCGCAAGGCCATGGGTCAGCAAGGCGGGGGCGGCATGATGTCAATCGGCAAGTCCAAGGCGAAGCTCCTGACCGAGGCGCATGGCCGCGTCACCTTCGACGACGTGGCGGGCATCGACGAGGCCAAGGAAGACCTGCAGGAGGTGGTGGAGTTCCTGCGCGACCCGCAGAA
>NZ_JAMXFJ010000029.1 GCF_025460805.1 Microvirga sesbaniae
GGCCGCCAGGCCGACGGTCACCGCCGGGTTGAGGTGGCAGCCGGAGATGTGGCCGATGGCGTACGCCATGGTGAGCACGGACAGCCCGAACGCGAACGAGACGCCGAGCAGGCCGATGCCGACGTCGGGAAAGGCGGCGGCGATCACCGCGCTGCCGCAGCCGGCGAAGGTGAGCCAGAAGGTGCCGATGCCCTCGGCCACGCAGCGGTGGATGTTCTGGGTGTTGTGCAGATCCATGTGGTCCTCCTGTGTGTCAGCGCGGACAGACGTCCCGGAAGCCGTGTGTTCGTCGGGGATCGGTGTCGTGCGAGCCTCAGGCGGGAGCCGGCGGAGGGCCGCCGCGGCCACGAAGCCCGCCGCGGCTCGGGCCCCATCGTGCCCGGTCGACAGGTCCCATCCGCACAGACGCGCTCGCAACGACGCCGGGCGGAGGCGTGGGCGCGGCCTCTGCAGCGGAAAGGAAGGGCAGGGCGGACGCGAGCGCCGCCGTCAGCTCGGCCATTGTCATGGCAAGGTCTCCCTTCGGCGAGTCCTTCGCTTGCGCCGGCCCTGTTGCCCGGGCCGTTCTGCTTCGAGGTGAGCTTAGCTCCGTGGCGGGAAACCGATATCCGGTGAACACCTGAGATTTCACCGGGGAAATCCTGAAACGAGGGGCTGCGACGGATCTTGGCAGCGACCGCTTCGCGGACCCTGTTGCCGTCGAAGGCGGCATTCCCGCGAAGCGTCGCCACATGGCCGCCCCGGTGGTATCATGAACCGGCACGGTCGCGGTGCCGGGCCGCCGGGCGGTGCGTGTCGCGTCAGTCGCCCGGGCTTCATCCGGCGGATCTCCCGAGGGAGACACAGCCATGGCAACGGCGAGAGCGGAGCGTCGGCTGGCCGCGATCCTGGCCGCCGACGTCGTCGGCTATTCCCGCCTCGTCGAGCATGACGAGGCCGGGACGCTGTCGGCCCTGAAGGCGCTGCGCCGGGAGGTGATCGATCCGCTGCTGGCCGAGCATCAGGGCCGTATCGTCAAGCTGATGGGCGATGGCGCTCTCGTGGAGTTCGGCTCGGTCGTCGATGCCGTCGCGTGCGCGGTCGCCATCCAGAAGAGCGTCGCCGAGAACCAGGCCGCCATCCCGACGGAGCGACGCATCGTCTTCCGGATCGGCGTCAATCTCGGTGATGTGATCCGCGAGGCTGACGGGGATCTCTACGGCGACGGCGTCAACATCGCGGCCCGCCTCCAGCCCCTGGCGGATCCGGGCGGCCTTTGCATTTCCGGCACCGCGTACGACCACCTCCAGGGCAAGCTCGACTGCGACTACGAGTACCTGGGCGAACGCGCGCTCAAGAACCTGGAGCGGCCGGTGCGGCTGTACCGCGCCCTTCTGGAAAGGAAGACCGCACGAACGGCATCGCCCAGGCCCGCACTCCCGGACCGACCGTCCATTGCCGTGCTGCCGTTCAGCACCATGGGGACGGACCCGGAGCAGGACTTCTTCAGCGACGGACTGACCGAGGACATCACCACGGCGCTGTCGAAGCTCAAAGGCTTCTTCGTCATCGCCCGCAACACGATGTCCACCTTCAGGGGAAAGCCCGTGGACGTGCGCGCCATAGGGCGTGAACTCGGCATCCGCTATGTCCTCGAGGGGAGCGTCCGCACATCCGGCAACCGCGTCAGGGTCACGGCGCAGCTCATCGATGCGGCCTCCGAAGCCCATCTCTGGGCCGAGAGGTACGACGGCGACCTCGGCGACATCTTCGTCATTCAGGACGAGATCACCGCAAGCGTCGTCGGCCGCATCGGGCCGGAACTCATGGCGGCGGAGCATGCCCGCGAAAGGCTCAAGCCGCATCAAGGCCTCGACGCGTGGGAATGTGTCGTGCGGGCGGCGTTCCTCTGTTCCCAATTGTCCGAGGAGAGCAGCCGGAAGATGCTCCCCCTGCTCGATCGGGCCATCGGACTGGCTCCCGACTATGCCCAGGCGCTCGCCATGAAGGGCTGGATCATGATGTGGCGCGCGTTCCAGGGATGGGAGGACATGGGATACGCCCTGGCCCTTGCCAGGGATGTCGTCCGGCAGGCCATTGCTGCCGACGACAAGGAACCGTGGGCCTACCTCGCGCAGACAATGACCGCCTATGCGACGCGTGACGATGCCCTGGGGATGGCGGCGATCAGCCAGGCGGTCGCGATCAACCCCAACTCCGCGTTCGCGCACGGCCAGCTGGGACTCGTGCATGCCAACGGGGGCCGCGCGGCGGATGCCATTCCCTGCATCGACTACGCCCTCAGGCTGAGCCCGCGCGAGGCTTTTCTCGGCGACTTTCAGTTCTACTACGCGATGGCCTACTTCCAGGGCGCGAATTACGAGCTTGGATTGAGGTATGCCCGGGAGGCGCATCGCTTGCGGTCCGGCCACGTCTATCCGCTGGTCATCGGCACGACCTGTGCCGGGCTTATGGGCAACCGGGAGGCCGCCACGGACTTGCTCGGACGGCTCAAGTCGCTCGTCCCCGACATCTCACGGGCCTGGGTCGGGGCAACATCGTGTTTCGTCCGCGCCGAGGACCGGGCGCGCCTGGTCGAGGGGCTGGCCCGTGCCGGCCTGGATTGACGGGCCGGATCGGGCGCGGGAACGGGCCGCTCGCCGGTGAAAGGCTCGCCGTGATCGGGGTTACGCGCACCATGGGCCAATGGCACCCAGCGGCATCTCGTGAAAGACCCGCTCTTCGGGCGATGCGACACGGGCGAGGGCCTCCCGGATCACTTCCGCCATCCTGGGCTCGATCCCTTCGACATGCTCGAGCCGGTCGGCAAGGCCCGCGAGCTGCTCGAGGGTGTGGATCTCCTCCCGCTTGAGCACGGCCCAGGCGATGGGGGGCAGATAGAGACCGTCGATGGGTCCGGCGCAGGTGTCATAGAAACGGGGCATGGAACTCTCCTGATTGACGCCCGGTCCTGTGCGCGGCCACCGCGCGGCGACGCCATCGGCGCGCGACGGCCCGAGGCTCCGTCCGGAGCCTTGGCGCATCATGCGAAAAAGTGGACCCGGTTTTTCGCATGATGCGCCGGCCAAGAGCGGAGCATCGGATCCGATCCCAAACCTGGGTCCCCTTTTGGGTCCGATGCTCTGGCGGCGGGCGCCGCTCCCCGGCAAAGCGCCCGGTTGCGGCGGTTTTGGCCCGGCAGCCCTGAGCCGGCGTCATGTCGCTTCTCCGAAGGGTCGACACAGCCGGTGCTCTCCCGGGCTCATCGAGGGTTGCTTCGGCACAGCCTCAGGGGGCGGAGGACCGTCCGGCACCGTGATGGTGACCCGCTGGCCGGAGCGGGGATCGAGGAAGGTCAGAATCATGGCATCCTCCCGGGATGGATCCCAGTCGGTGTTGGCTTCATGCCCGCAGGGCGGTCTTGTCCTGCGTTCTGTCGCTACCATGCCCTTCCGGTGTCATCGGATCGTGACCGACGCGTGAACTTCATCGACCGGCCGGAGAAAATGTCCGGCATTTGGTACGATTTCACGATGGGCTCACGCGCCTCTTACGGCCGCGGTGAAGAGTGCCGTGGTGGCATTCATCCAGATCGAGCAGCCAGAATGATATGGCCGGCGCGCCAGATGTTATACCGTGGTGGAGCGACAGACCCGGATGGGCAACCTCACTTTTGGGTCCGATGCTCCAGCGTTGCTTTTTCTTGCGGTGATTCGAAAGCGCACCTATCCTTTTCGTCATTGCTTCCAACGGCAGAGGCATTGGCCATGAACAGCCACCGAGCCGACCCGTTATGCCGAATATTTCTCTTGGGTCCCCTGACAGTCCAGGATGGCGCGGGCACGGTCAGGACGCCGCGGGGGCAGAAGGTCCAGGCGCTGGTTGCGATGCTGGCGCTTGCTCCGCGGGGCGCCCGCAGCCGCGTGTGGCTGCGCGACAAGCTCTGGAGCGATCGTCAGGAGGAGCAGGCCAGTGCCAGTCTCCGGCAGGCCCTCACCGAATTGCGCAAAGCGCTCGGTCCGCTGGCGCAGGATATCCTGAATGCCGACAAGAACACGGTTTCTCTCGATCTCGACCGCGTGTGGACCGACATCCGGGCGACAGAGACCAGCGAGGGCAGCGATCTTGACGTGGCGTCGGCCGGCCCGGACCGCGAGCTGCTGGAAGGGATCGATATCGGCGATCCGGAATTCGAGGAATGGCTGAGCCTGGAGCGTCAGTTCTGGGCGAGCCGGATGGAGGCCATCGAGGCGGGAGCCCGGGGAAAGCGAAGCCGCCTGCCGAGCCACGCGTTCGTTCATGGGAACAATGCTCCATCGCAGCGTACCGAGACCGCGATCCCGAAGGCCGCGACACGCGTCCATATCGGAATTCTTCCGGCCATTGCCGTGGGAAACGTGCCGATCAGCCTGGGCGACCGGGTCAACGAACTCGTTGCCAAAAGCCTGCTCGAGACCGGAGAGGTCAGGGTCACGGACCTCTGGTCGTCCATCGCCCCGGCGGGCGACGGCGCGGGCAGGGCGGTCGGTACCGGCGACCCTGTGCCCGAACTCGTTCAGACCCGGTTCCTCTTCCAATGTCGGGCGACCGGTTCGAACGGAGCCATTCAGGTCACGCTCTGCGTGCAAAGAGCCTCCGACCGTTCGCTGATCTGGGTCGACAGCGAGCATGTCTCCGCGCGCTCGCAGGAAACGGACCATCTGTCTCTCGTGGCTCCGATCATACGGCGCGCCGTGGACGGCGTTCTGAAGATTCTCGTTCAGAGCCCGTCAAGGGATGGCGAGGACCTGTCGGGTTCCGCGCTTGTTCTCTCCGCCATCGACCGGATCTTCCGGTTGTCGAAGGATGACCTGGACCAGGCCGAGACAATCCTTCGTTCCGCCATCGAGCTGGCGCCGTCCTCGCAGGCTTATGCCTGGCTCGCCTTTCTCCTCACGTTCCGTGTCGGGCAGCGGTTCTCCCACAATGTCCGTCCCCTGCTCGAGGAAGCTCAGTTCCTCAGCCACAAGGCTCTGGCGCTCGATTCCCAGAATGCCCTGACGCTGGCGCTGGTCGGCCATACGCATTCCTACCTTTTCGGCGAATACGACATTGCGGCGAATCTCTTCGAGCGGGCGATCAGGATCAATCCGACCCAGCCCTTGAGCTGGGATCTCTACTCGATGCTTCATGCCTATATAGGACGCCCCGAGACAGGATTGCGCTGCGCGCAATGGGCGCGGGAGCTCGGGACATCCAGTCCGTACCGCTTCTACTTCGATACATCCTGCTGCATCACGGCGTCCCTGTCGGGACGACACCAGGAGGCAGTCCGCGTCGGACGGATGGTGATGGAGGATCGGCCGCAGTTCAACTCGATCCTGCGCTACCTCGTGTCGAGCTACGCTCATCTTGGAGACAAGGAAGCATCCCAGGACATCCTGGCCCGGCTGAAAGCGGTCGAGCCAGACTTTTCCATCGAAGCTCTCCGCGATGCGCAGTATCCGCTGCTTCGCTCCGAAGGGGGAGCGGCATTCATCGAGGGGCTGATCAAGGCAGGGGTGCGCCGTGTGACGACCTGATCGCAACCTATTCCGGGAGGAGCAGATGGTTGACTCGAAGATGAAAGCGGATGCCCCATCGGCTCGATTTGCGAACTTCCTCAATCAGCATCGATGGGTTGTCCGTGGCGGAACGCTCGTCCCGTTCGACATTCCGGCCCGGACGAGTGCGTCCCCAAGCGCGCGGCAGCCCGAAGGAGACCTCGAACTGCCGCTCGTCGAGCCCACCGCGGGTCCGAGTTTCGCGACGATGAACCGTTCGGTCTTGAACAAATCGATCCTCAACAAGAACAAATCGACCTTCAACAAAGGTTCCTTGAACAAGAACAAAGCTCTGGCGCCGGCAGGGGGCGGCTTCGAGGAAGCCCTTCTCCCGGCGCTCGAACTGCGCCGGCTCCACCAGGGGACGGGACCGCTCGGCGCGCCGCTGCGCCGCTTCGTATGGGAGTGCATCGATATCGAGGCCCCACCCGGACCCGATCGCACCCGTTTCGAGATCGAGCAACTGCTCGCCCTGCAAAATGATCTCCAGGAGAGGGAGCGCCGCCGCCCCGACATCCTCCTCGAAGCCACGCTGGACCTCACGGCTTTCACCCGTCCTCTCAGCATCGAAGGGCAGCACGGCTATGCGGCCACGTACAGCCTGTTCTTCACGATTCTCGCCCTGTGCGAATATGTCGGCCTGATCTACAAGGACCGCTTCGGCCGCGCGCGGCCCAACCAGTTCGATCCGCGGGTGAGACCGATGCTGCCCAACCCCGGCCACTCGTCCTACCCGAGCAATCACGCTTTCCAGTGTTTCTCGATCGCATACGCCTTCAGCTCCCTTCTTCCCGAGCATCCGGGGTCGGCTGAACTCTTCAACGCGGCTCAGCGCGTTGCGGGAAACCGCGAGTGGGCCGGACTTCACTATCCCAGCGACACGCAGGCCGGAAAGCACCTGGCCCGACGCTTTCTGCCGTATCTGGTCGAGGCATGCGCCGACATGCTCGGCGAGGCCCGTGAGGAGTGGATCTGACCAGTCGCGCCATGGAGAATCGATCATGAGTGATCAATATCGAAGCTCTGCCGATCATGTCCCTCATGCCCCGGCGCATGACGACAAGCCTTACCCGCCATACTACTATCTTTGGCATCTCTGCGTGCTCGGCGTCCTTCGCGCGGAACGCGTGGATGGATCGCCCTGTCCCGACATCGTCGGATCGGTGTGGGATGATCTCGATGCGGATCACGGCTCCGAGGCCCATCATCCAACGACGATTGCGATGATCGACGTCGGGGTCGGGCATCACCACCCCAACCTGATGCAGGTCGATATGAACCGGGCCATCGACCTGGTCACCCATCGATACGGGGCTCGCAGGGTCCGCATCGACACAAACGGGGACCTGAAGCCCGAGAAGGAGCTTCCGTTCTTTCGTGATCTGAAGATCGAAGGCCTGGACCTGGATCTCTTCTCCGAGGACGAAAAGACGGCGCTGATCTCCTTCGCTGACAGGCTTCGGGCATCCAATGGCGTGCTCCATATGACGGAGACCCTCGACGCCGCCTTGCCGTCCCATGGAACCGCCGTCGCCGGTCTGGCGGTCGGCGATCCGGGCTTGGTGCACATGGCAGGCGGTCGCATGGTCGAACCCGTTTCCCTGCACGATTTCGTGGAGCGGCCCGACGGGCGGTCGCTGAGAATCCGGGACAATGTCGTTCCCTATGTCGGGGTCGATCCATTCTCCACGCTCGTCCCGATCAAGACGTCTTTCGACGAGGATCCGTGGCCGCTGATGGCGGCACTTCTCTACGCGTATCAGATCGGTTCGGACGTGATCCTCCTGCCCAGGGACATTCCGGATCCGACCCGTGGGATCCTGACGGTGACGAAGGCGCAGAACGCGCAGGAGTGCCGGAACGACAGTCCGTCTGGGAC
Source organism: Microvirga sesbaniae (assembly GCF_025460805.1). GTDB lineage: Bacteria > Pseudomonadota > Alphaproteobacteria > Rhizobiales > Beijerinckiaceae > Microvirga > Microvirga sesbaniae. The sequence goes on from NZ_JAMXFJ010000029.1 coordinate 7,441, forward strand.
GACCCGTCGCGACAGCGGGACAGCACCGGACGAATGGACGATCCTGAAAAAGCTTCTCATCGCGGTCAGCAAAAAAATTCCCGTCGTCTGCGCGGCCGGGAATTCCGGCGAGAGCCAGCTCATCTATCCGGCCTGTCTGGCAGGCGAGAAGGAACCCGACGGTCGGGAGTCCAATGGCATCATTGCCGTGGGGGCCGTGAACGCGGATGGCCGCCGCGCCGGCTACAGCAATTACGGAATGGGCCTGACCGTGGTCGCACCGTCCAACGACGGAGAAATCTACAACGAACATCAGGCTCGTATCGACTGGGGCAACCCGGCGACGAAACTCCACCCGTATGGGCTGGGCTCCCACCGTGAGATTCCCTACAGCCACTACACGATTGCCACCACCGACCTGCCGGGGGCCTGGGGATATGCCGGCGGGAGCGTGCCCTATGTCGCCAACCTGCCGCCTGAGAACAACCCGGGCTTCGCCGGAGGCTACTATACCGGCTTCGGCGGCACCTCTGCGGCGGCTGGGCTGACCGCCGGTGTTGTGGCTCTCATGAGCAGGGCCCACAAGGCGCGCGCCGGGCGTGATGCTCGGCTGACGGGGATCGAGGCCAAGATGATCCTGATGCGCGCTGCGAACATGCGCCCGGACCGGCTCCAGAGTGGAGGCGGCGGCAAGTCGCGCGGGTCCGCGTTCGAGCCCGATCCGATGAACGGCCAGGCCGAGGCGAAGGCCGATCCTAAGGTCTTTTTCGGCGCTGGTCTCGTCGATGCCGCTGAAGCGGTCCGGACCGTGAAACAATCCGCTGGAGCCTAAAGCATCGGACCCGAAAGTGGACTTGCACTTTTGGGATCCATCCGATGCTTTCTTCTTGATCGGCGCATCGTGCGGACGAAAGCGGGCCACGCTCGTGACCCGAACCATGCGCCGCTTCAAGGAATGAGCATCGGAGAATCGGGATGGCCGTCTCTCCCCTCCACGTCATCACCGGGCTCGTCCCGGTGATCTCAATACGAGAGGCGCCGCGCTTCAAACAATCGGGATGGCCGGCACAAGGCCGGCCATGACGTGGAGGGTGGTGTGACCCGGTGCGAACACCCTCCCACTGTCATCACCGGGCTCGTCCCGGTGATCCCGCTCGGAGAAGCGCCGCACCCCACCGGATCGGGATGGCCGGCACAAGGCCGGCCATGACGTGGGAGAGGTCGCGCCACAGCGATGGTCATCCGCCCCGTCGTCATCGGGGCGCTCGGCCGGCTTCCATGAGCCGTAGCGTCTTGATGGCATCATCGGTTGCCGCGAAGGCCGCCGTGTTGTCGAAGATGCACCAGGTTTGCGCGCCCGTGGCGGTATCCCGCGCCAGCACCTGCGCGAGGCCTGCCAGATAGTCTTCGCTGTAGGCCGAGTAATAGATCCGCGGCGAGCCGTGCAGGCGATAGTAGGACAGCTCACGCCACCCGCCTGGCTCGTCGGCTCCGGGAACAGGCGCCGGGTCGGCCGCCACACGGGCGATCCGAAGCTCGATCAGCAGGGACTCGACGTCCGGAGTGAACCAGGAGCCATGTCGGGGCTCGCAGACGATGCCGCCCTCCGCCCGGCTCCTGAGGTCATCCAGAAACCGGTCGGCGATCCCGGTCTGGAATCTCAGGCTCGGCGGCATCTGAACCAGCAGCGGGCCGAGCTTGGGGCCGAGACCGTTCACCTCGGACAGGAACCGGTCCAGCAGGTCGCCCACGTCCTCCAGACGACGCTCGTGGGTGATGGCCTTCGGGACCTTCACGGCGAAGCGAAAACCGTCCGGCACCGACGCCGCCCAGCGCTCATAGGTGGCCGGCCGATGGGCGCGATAGAACGATGAGTTGATTTCCACGGCGTTGAAGACGGCGCCATAGCGCTCCAAGTGGGTTCCCGTCGCCGGGAAGGGCGCTGCATGCTCCTTCGGGATGCTCCAAGCCGCAGTGCCGATTCTGACCGTGCCCGCGCACCCGGAGGAACCGCGGGTGCCGGTCGTCAGGCGGGCTGTGTCTGAACGATCCTGCATGTGACTCCATGAGCAACGCGGACCGAAGCCTCACGCGGGATGGGACCCGCCGAGGGACCCGGTCGTCCGGAAGCGGTGCTGTGCCAACGCGGGGTCCCGCCGGGGCGTTCCGCCTGCCGTGCCCGGTGCGGAAGGAGCTCTTGCGTCCTCCGGCCGGGATCGCCAGAGGAGGCTGACCCAGCGGACATTGTTGTGGACTTCGACGGGAGCGGGCGTCACCGCCGGCGTCGACAGGCGGGCGAGAGCCTCAGGTTGAGCCTTCTCCCATGAGCCTTCTCCCATGAGCCTTCTCCCATGAGCCCTCTCCCATGACGAGGCGCAGGCTCGGTGGCAGGCCGCCGCACACGGTCAGATCTCAACCTGTTCCGTCCTCAGAGAGGATTGCCGACAAATCCGCCGCCCGGACCAACAGGTCCATGGCCGTTTCGACCTGGAGCCGGACACGCCCGCTCATCGATCGCATCGGATGCAGCGCCGATCTGATGGCGGGCGGCAAAGCGACCGATCGCCTGAAGGCGATCACGGCGACGCGACTGTCGCTCACCTGGCGCCGGAGATCATCGTCTGTGCGCTCCCGTTGGTCGATCTGGAGGCGCCATGGACCCGAGATCGGTGCCGATTCACGGCTGGAGGACCTGGTGCTCGGGGTGCCGGGGCGCCGCCACCGCCTGTTTGCTCGTCTTGAGCTGCTCTGCGGCGGCTTCCAGCGGCGCGACCGGCACGCGGACCAGCCCCTGGGTCGACGTGCCGAGTTCGAGGATCATCAAGATGCCGCCGGAGATCGCCGCAGCCCCAAGGATGTGGAACGCCACCACCGTCGCGTTGCGGGGGGCGAACAGCCCGAAGCTGGCGAACAGAAGCGACAGCCAGAGGATGACCAGGATGAGAAAGGGCGGCGGGACCGTAATGTCGGCCTGCTCCGCGAGCAGCCAGCGCGCCTCCGAAATGGCCTCGAGAAGTCCGATCGCCTGCTCCTTGAGCCTGCGTCCGCGGTCGTCGGCGGGCTGCAGCCGCGTCACTTGGTCGTCGATCGTCTCGAGCAGCGCCAATGCGGCGGCCGACGGTGTCGCGTCCTCGGCCCGGCGCGTCAGCTCGTCGGCCTTCATGGCGGCATAGCGCCCGACGAGGTCGCGGGTGCCGTCGGTGTCGGGGCCGTACCGTCGCAGCACCCTGTCGAGCTTGACGATGTCCATGGCCAGCGTCTCGACCGCGTTCACCCGGGCGCTGAAGGCCGAACTGGCGGTGCTGATCATGAGGCCGATCACGAGGGCGGTCAGCGTTCCGACCACGGCCATCACGACCGACACGGCGGTTCGCCCGTCGCCGGTGAGGTGGGTCTGGGGAAGCCTGGGGGCCAACCCGAGGCCGATCAGGGCCCCGCATGCCACGGCGACGAAGGTCAGGAGACTGATGAGTACCGGTGTCATGGCAGGTCCGCGAGCGCCTCGGAGGAGCCAATCCCAATGCATTCTCCCGAACGGGTCAACCCGTGCCGCCGAGGACGGGGCGAGGCCTCGCTTTCGCTCATGTCCCCGGCCCGCGAGGCGGGCAAGCCGCGACATTCCGCCTGCCCATTGTGCGGCCCGTGCGGCCCGTCGCGATGTGCGCCCCGCTTCTGCTGCGTGTGGAGGGCGCGGACTTTTCCCCGTCCGCCCTCGCGGCCGAAGCGGGCGTCACGGCTCCGTCCCTCGGCGGACCGTCTGCGCTGCCCGCTCGGACAGCGCCCGGATCGCGGACAACGCGGTCTCTAGAGCATCGGACCCAAAAGTGGACCCACTTTTGGGATCGGATCCGATGCTCTCTTCCTTAAGCGGCGCATCGTTCGGGGCGGAAAACCGAGGCCACTTTTCCGCACGATGCGCTAGGCCGGCAGGACGACCACCTTCGTCTTGACCGGTGTTCTCGAATAGAGGTGGATCATGTCCTGGCTGAGCAGTCCGACGCACCCGCTCGTGATGCCCGTCCCGATCGATTCGGCATCGCTGCTGGCATAGATCGTGTAGAGCGTGTAGGCGCCGTTCTGATAGAGATAGAGCGTGCGGGCCCCGAGCGGGTTGTCGAGGCCGCCAGGCATGCCGCGGGCGTATTTGGCCGCCTCCGGCTGGCGCCGGATCATCTCCTTGGGCGGGGTCCAGGTCGCCCATTCGGCCTTGCGTCCGACATACGCGTCACCGCTCCACCGGAACCCGTCGCGTCCGACATTGGCACCGTAACGGGTGGCGTATCCGTCGTCCTCGATCCGGTAGACGTAGTAATTGGCCGGGTCGACGATGATGGTGCCGGGCGCCTCCTTGGTGTCGTAACGGACGGTTTTGCGATAATATTTCGGGTCGACCTTGGCGACGTCGACCGCCGGGATCGGGAATTTCTCCTCGGGCACCGGCCCGTAGACCTTCGAGGCCTCGGCGAAGCTCATCCCGTCGGAGGTCACGCAGCCGGCGAGCCCCGCGGCGCCCACGCTGACCGCCGAGCCGATCAGAAACGACCGGCGGCTCAATAGTCCGGCCCGGCGCCCGCGCAGAGCGACCTCGTCGATGCCTCCGGCACCGGCATTCCCATCGTCCATGATCATGATCTGGTCGCTCCCCGTGTCCTAAGGCCTGACGAGACGAAAGTCCGCCAGGCACCCGCTGAAGGTTCAAGCTGGGCCGACATTGCCGTCCCGCATCCGGATTGGCAAGCCCGGCCCGGGCGGGGCCGCCAGCGCCTGCGTCGGCCTCGGTGCTCGCCGACCGGGTTTTTCGAGGCCCGGCATCATGTGGCCAGGAGAAGAAGGCCGCCACCCGCCAGAACGGCGCTCCAGACGATATCCAGGTTGATCCAGCCCCGCCGGAGGAAGGCGAGCCCCTGGTCGTAGACGATCAGGCTGACGGCCCCGATCACCGCCAGCATGGCTCCGGTATGCACGGCGAGCGCCGCAACGGAGATCGGCAGGGACGTGGAGGCCGTGAGCTCGCCGGCCATCCCGGAGGATAAGCACAACGACAGGAGCGCCGGGATCAGCATGAAGCCCGCCCCATGAGCACTGGCCATCATGAAGGACCACAATGCCAAGCCGGCCAGTCCGGTCTGCATTCCGATGCGCACCGGGGTTCGGTGGCCGGCGAGCATGTGCGTGCCCGCCCAGACCAACAGGAGGATCCCGGCACAGCGGCCGAGCAGGGTCGCGTCCAGAACCGTTCCGAAGAGGATCGTCACGAGCAGAACGGCCCCCACGGCGGCAGCATGCCCGATGGCGATGGGCGCAAGGGCCAGGACCACGAGGGACCGGCTCTGCCGATGAAGGCCCAGCGCGACGGCGAACAGCCAGCCCATGGCCGGGTTCAGGCCGTGGAAGGCGCCGAGCCCGGCAAGGGCCAGCCAGGGCCAGAGAGTGGACGACAGCGTATTCATTGCCTGTCGCGTTCCCGTCGCGTTGCGCGTCTCATGGATAACAGTAGGAATCCGACGAGCAATCGCCTCCCTCGAGACGGACCTGGTGCGGCCGGTGCCCCTTGGGCCACTCGATGAAGAAGGTCTCGTCGAACGAGATGCCGCCCTCCGGATCCGCGTTCAACTTCACCATCCAGCCCTCGAAGCCGCGGTGATAGAACTGCTGGTCGATCGGGCCGTAGAGGGAGTTGGTGAAATAGACCCGCCGCCCGTCCCGGCTGATCTCGACCATCTGAGGCCCGCCGGTCAGATGCCCGTTCGCTGCCTTGGGATGAGTGGCGCGCGAGACGATCCCGCCGATCCGCACCTTGCCGGTGAGCCGGGGATTCAACGGGTCGGACACGTCATATTGCTGGAGGTCGCCCGTGCCCCAGCAGGACACGTAGAGGAACCGGTCGTCCATGGAGAGATCGATGTCCGTCACGAGCGGCGGCACGGCGCCGAAGCCCTTCAACATGTCGGGCAGATCGTCCGGGCTGGCGGGTTCGGCCGGGATGGTGATGATCTTCTTCACGGCCCAGCGATCGCCGTCGCGATACCAGGTCCAGATCGACGAGGAGAGATCCTTGAGGCTGATCACGCAGTTGACGAACCCGTAAGCCTTCGTCGGATTGTGCGCCGGGCGGAGCTCGAACACGAGCTGATGCTCCTCGCCGAAATCGATTTCCTGCAGATGCTTGCGTTTGAGAAGATCCCAGAAATGCAGGCGCCGTCCGTAGCGGGAGCCGAGCAGGATCTCGGGAATGAGGCCGTTCTCGAAGGTGTCGGGCGTTCCCCACTCGCTGGTGACCAGCGTATCGTACCCGAGGTGCCACCAGCCGTCGTAAGCAAGCTGTTGCGGCCCCCGGTCGACTTCCCAGCGTCCCAGCGGTTCGAAGCTCTCGTGATCCATGATGAAGATGCCGCCAGGTGCCTTGCCCTCGGCATTGCCGAGGGCCGTGACATAGATGCCGTCCGGCCCGCAATGCACCGTGTGCGGCCGGGTGTATCCGGTTCGTTCGGCCAGCACCTCGGGCTCGATCACCTTCACGATGGTGGGATGGCGCGGATCAGGCTTCGTATCGAGAATATGGATGCGCGACGAGCGCAGCCCGGGCACCACGAGATAGCGCCGCTCCACATGCGGGTGAGGCATGTTGGGGCACAGGCAGGAGGAACACGCGTTCCAGCCGAAATGGTGCAGTTCGTCGCCCGTGTTGGGCATGGCCACGGACCCGACGATCTGGGCATAGGATGGTGACGCGGGGTCGAGATCGACGACCGCGATGCCGTCGGGCTGCTGCCGGTCCGGATCGAACATGGCCACGTAGGCCAGGGTCTCGGGCGGGGCTTTCTGGGCCAGGCGCGGGGATGGATAGAAACTCGAATCGGGCTGCCAACGCGTCACGACACCCTCCCTGATCGCCCCCTGGGTCGACGGCAAGTGCCATTATTCAAGTGCCATTATTCTTGTGCTGACACCCGCATCATAGCCGATCGTCCAGCTTGTGTCGCGTCTCACGACCCAGGGCATTTTTCGGTGAAGTGGATCCGGTTCACCGTCAAAAAATGTGGCGAGGCCAAGAAGAGAGATGATTCCCCGTGAGGGGAAGCAGATCGAGAGCCTCGGACGTGAAAAGTGGACACCACTTTTGGGATCGATTCCGATGCTCCTTCTCTCGACCGGGGCATCGGATCAGGCGGACCCGCAGGGCCGCGCCGGCGAATACCGGGGCCACTTTTCACTGGCGTTGCCCTTCGGGTCCGTACGATGCGCTAGCGGCATGGATCCGACCGAACGGCTCGATCCAAGTGTACCAAGGTGCGGTCCTCGACCGCCCGACGCTTCCTGGGGCCCCGGATGTCGCGTCGGATTGATCGGGATCAAGGCGGGCGGGCACGCATCCTCTAAGCTTTGCCACAATGTCGGGCTCTGCTCGAGATCCGCGTGAACCCTGGGAGGGACCTGATGCTCCATCACGTCACGCTTCACCTGGCCCGCAGCAAGCAGTTTCCCGAGGGGAGTCCGCGCTACGGCTACGAGATGACCGCACCCCTGGATGACCAAGGCCGTCTGGACCCGCAGGAGTGGTCGAACACCAGGGCCCATTGCCGGGTCTGCCGGTTCTGGGGTGACGAGGGCGAACGGCAGGGTGTCCTGGTTCACCGGCCGGGCGGGTCCGGCGGAGCGACCTGGATGATCGACTACAACCAGGACCGGGCCGGCGACGAGGAGGCAGGGTATCATCTGCATCAGCATCGCTTCGTTCCGGGCGAGTACGTCACCATCGGGGACGATGATGGGCACCCCCACACGTTCCAGGTCGTCTCGGTTACGGCAGGGACGCCCCGCAGGGTGGGGGAGGATCGATGATGAGGCGCCTTGCTCTCGCCGGACTCGCCTTTGCCTGCGCCTCCACGATGGCCGTCGCGCAATCGGGCCGGGCGCAGCGCGGGTTCACGTTCGCGCAGACGAACTGCTCCCAGTGCCATGCGATCGGCCGCGTGGGCGAGAGCCCCATTCCGGAGGCGCCGCCCTTCCGGACCCTGCATACGCGCTATCCCATCGAGGACCTGGCCGAGGCTTTCGCGGAAGGGATCACGACGGGCCATCCCTCCATGCCCCAGTTCCAGCTCGATCCGGCGCAGATCAACGATCTGCTCGCCTACCTGAATTCCATTCAGGGCTAGCTCCTGTCGGCTCAGGAGGAGAGAAACAGGGGAACGGGTGCGCTTTTGAGCAGGGATTGGGTGGTGCCGCCGAGCACCATTTCGCGCAGGCGCGAATGGACATAGGCGCCCATGACGATCATGTCGGCGCGCGTCAGGCGCGCGTGGTTGCGCAAGGTCTCGGCCACGTCCCCGTCGATCGCCGGCAAGGCGAGGACATCCACCGTGACGCCGTGGCGGGCAAGATGCGGGGCGATCTCCGCGCCGGGCACCGTGTGCGCCAGGTCCTTTTCGCCCGTGACGCTGACCAGCTCGACCTGCCCGGCGGCCCGCAGGAACGGTAGGGCGTCGTTGAGGGCCCGCGCCGCCTTGGCGCTGCCGTCCCAGGCCACGACGATCCGGTCTCCCGCGAAGGCTTCGCGACCCTGCGGCACGACGATGAGAGGCCGGCCGCTGTCCATGAGCACGGCCTCGATGACGCCCCGGTCGACCGCGAGCGCGATCGGTTCGGCATCGAGCACCGTCAGGTCGTGCGACCGGGCGAGGGCGGTGAAGCTCCTGATGAGGGCCGGATAGGCGAGCTGCGGCGCCTGCGTTGTGCAGGCCAGCCCCGAGGCCGCCGCGGCCCGCCGGGACGCGTCGGCGACCGTGCGGGCGAGAGCGTCGACCCGGCGGTTCTCGGCCGCCACGAGCCCTTCGGCAAAGGTCCGGACGAAGGTATACGGTACGGTGAGTTTCAGCGAGGCCGCCTGAACGGTGACGTGGGCGTCTGCGTGCCGCGCAAGCGAGAGCCCGTAGGCCAAGGCGGAGGAACGCTCGTCGGCGTCGCCTTCCTCGGTGATCCCGATCAGGATGCTGCGAATGTTCTCAAGCATGGTTTCCTCTCTTCCTGCGTCAGGGAACCAGGACCGCCGCTCCCTGGAGGCGTCCTGACCGCACATCGTCCAGGGCCTCGTTGGCGGCCGCCAGCGTATAGGCCACCGTCCGTGTCCTGACCCCGGCCTCCGGAGCGATCGCCAGGAAGTCGACGGCATCCTGACGGGTCAGGTTGGCGACGGACACGATCTGCCGCTCTTGCCACAGCAGCCGGTAGGGGAACTGCGGGATGTCGCTCATGTGGATGCCGCCGCAGACGACGCGGCCGCCTTTACGCACGGCCTGCAGGGCCACAGGCACGAGGTTGCCCGCGGGCGCGAAGATGATCGCGGCGTCGAGGCTCTCCGGGGGCATCTCGTCCGAACCGCCCGCCCAGACGGCGCCGAGCGAGCGGGCGAACTCCTGGGCGGCAGTGTCGCCCGGGCGCGTGAAGGCATGGACGCGCCGTCCCTCCCAGGTGCAGACCTGGGTGATGATGTGAGCCGCCGCCCCGAAGCCGTAGATGCCGATCCTCTCGCCGGGACCGGCGGCCACCAGCGAACGCCAGCCGATCAGTCCGGCGCAGAGGAGCGGAGCCTGGGCGACGGGGTCGCCATCCTCGGGCAGGCTGAACGCGTAAGCCGCATCGGCGACCGCCAGGGTGGCGAAGCCCCCGTCGCGCGTGTAGCCCGTGAACAGCGGCTCGTCGCAGAGATTCTCGTGGCCCGCGAGGCAATAGGGACAGTGTCCGCAGGTGTGCCCGAGCCAGGGAATGCCCACACGCTGGCCCGGCTCGAGAGACGAGACCCCGGACCCGAGCGCCTCGACCCGTCCGACGATCTCGTGGCCGGGGATCAGGGGCAGCCTGGGACGCGGCAGGTTCCCGTCGACCACATGGAGGTCGGTCCGGCACACCGCGCAGGCTTCGACCGCCACGCGGATCTCCCCTGGACCGGCTGCGGGCGGCGGCCGGTGCTCCAGGACCAGAGGCGTTCCTATCTCGTAGAGAACCATGGCCTTCATGGCAGCCCCTCAGCGGAACGCCGCGTCCATCCGCGCCCTCAGCGCCTCGATCTCGCGGACGAACGGCGCGCGCTGCCTGCAATGGCTCAGCCAGAGGTCGGCCATCAGCCGGTCCTTGCGGGCCTCGTCCATCGGTCTGCTCTCGATCACGATCAGATTACTCGCGTGGGCGACGTCCAGGTCGGCAAGGGACGCGAGCAGCGATCGAAGGCGCGGAAGGAGGTCAGGATCATAGACCTGATCGACAATCGATCCGCTCGGGATTTGTGAACGCTCATCACCGACGATCATGGAGCCCTCCGCCGTTGTCCGGCCCCTCGAAAGCTCGCCCGCCCCCGATCATACGCGAAAGTCGGGCCGGTTGCAGTTGGAACTCTGCAGCAGCCCGACGCGGGGTTGCGCGATCACACTCGACGGACCTGGGTCAGGTATGGACGGCTTCCTTCCACTCGGCATTGATCCACATCAAGGCGATTGCTGGATCCGCTCACATCGGAGGCGAGCCCTTCCTGCCGTCGAGGGGCCGAGCCGACGAACTCGAGATCGCAGGGCTGAAGAGAAATGGCGGCGAGCGCATCAGGCGGACCCGGAGGGCTGCGTCAACGACCCGAACGAAGCGATCTGCGAGGAGCGGAGCATCGGACCAAAAAAACGGGTCTACCCCTGGGTCAGACGCTCTCGAGCATAGGACGTGTGATCGAACTCACGCCCGATGCGTCAAGCCATTGTTTCAAAGCATCTTCCCACGCACAACCGGTTCCCAGTTTTGCGTTCGATGCTCTAGGCGAGGGGAGCATCCACGGTGCAGATGACGCCGGTCGGAGGGAATTCGATCCGGGTGGTGCCTCCAAGGTCTTGAGACAGGCTCCGCTCGATCAGGCGGGAGCCGAACCCGCGCCGCGACGGCGGCCGAACGGCAGGACCTCCGCGCTCCTCCCATCTGACATGGAGGCGCGGCTCCGACCCGGTTGCGTGCACGCTCCAGGCGATCCTGATCTCTCCGGCTTCGTTCGACAAGGCCCCGTACTTGACCGCATTGGTGGCGAGCTCCTGCAGAGCCATCGCCAGCGCCAGCGCCGTGCGGGGCGGAACGCGAACCCGGGAGCCTGCCAGGTGCAAACGGTCTTCGCCACGGCTGGAATAGGGGGCGACGGCTTGCTCGACGATATCGTACAGATCCGCCCCCTCCCAGTTCTCCCGGGTGAGAACGTCATGGGCGCGGGACAGGGCAAACAGGCGGGCCTCGAGAGCCTCCTTCGCCTGGTCCGTACTCTCCGCGTTGCGCAGGGTCTGAGAGGCGACCGATTGAACGGTTGCCAGCGTGTTCTTCACCCGGTGATTCAGCTCGTTGATGAGCAGGCTCTGGTGCTCTTCCGCGACCCGACGGCCGTGAATGTCGATGGACACCCCGAACCAGCGGACGATCTCACCGGTTCGGAGATCCCGGTAGGGCTCGGCCCGAACGAGGAACCAGCGATATTCACCCTCTTTCGAGCGGATCCGATGCTCGACCTCGAACACGCCGCCCGTGCGTCTCGCTTCCTCGTAGGCTCGCATCGTCGCGGCTTCGTCATCCGGATGCACGAAGTCCAGCGCAATCCGGGCCGCGGTCGCCGGCCCGTTGACCGCTCCGGTGTAGAGAAACCATTGCCGATTGAAGAACTCGGCATTGCCCTGGGCGTCGGTGATCCAGATGATCTGCGGCACCGCATCGGCCATGAGCCGCAGCCGCTCCTCGCTTTCGCGCAGGCGCTCTTCCGCCTCCACCTGTTCCGTGATGTCGCCGTAGAACACTGCCAGCCCGTCGCCGACCGGGTAGGCGTGCATCGAGATCCAACTCACCCGCCCATGAGGCCAGACGTAGCGATGCCTCATGTTGACGGGCTTCCGGGTCGCCATTGCGCGCCGGAACATCTCGCCCAGGGCGGGGTCGGCATCCGGGTGGGCTTCCCAGTGCGTCTTGCCGATCACCTCGTCGCGCGGGCGGCTCTCCAGGCGCAGCGCCTCGGCGTTCATGTCGATGATCCGGAAATCCTTGTCGAGGAGAGCCAGGCTTTCGCCCATGCCGTCGAGCACGCCGCGAAGCCGCATTTCGCTGTCCCGAAGGGCCGCCTCCGTCTTCACCCGGTCGCTCGTTTCCACCACGACCGCGAGCACGCCTCCAGGCCTGCCGCTCTCATCGAGCACGGGGCTGTAGTCGAGGTTCATCCAGACCTGCTCCGGGACACCGTTGCGGTAGAGGGTCAATTCCTGGTCCCGGTAAGAGAGCGTGCCGCCGGCCATGCCGACCCGCATCACATTGGCGTTGAAGTCCGCCACCTCTGCCCAGCCTTCGAGAACCTTCGAGCCGAGCAGGCGAGGGTGCCGGCCGGCGGCGAACACCGTGTAGGCGTCATTGTAGATCATGATCCCGTCGGTCCCCCAGAGAAGCACCATCGGGACGGGCGACCGCAGCATCAGCGCGACCGTCGTCTTCAGGCTCTGAGGCCAGCCGGGGATCGCCCCGAGGGGGGTCGTCGACCAATCATGGCTGCGGATCAGGGCGCCCGTCTCACCTCCGTCCTGGAGGAAGTCGAACGGCTGCGGGGGCCTGCTATCCATGATGCGGCTCCGCAATCCCACAAGTCTCGGGCTGCCGGCGTCGTTGCCGAGAGTGATCGGCGCCTCGGGAGATGCCGGCGCTCCCGGTCGAACGCCAGGCAAGCTTCGTGCCAGGCGCGGCCGATGCCGCGTCGTCCGGCGCGAGACGGATGGGTCGGGTTGAAGGCGGGAGCATGGGCTTGAGAGACCACTTTCGACGGCGAGGCTTGCGTCCTTTCTAGCGCCCTCTCAGGGGACAGCAACGGTGCGCTGCAGCGTTTTCGGTGCCGGCGGCGATGCGCCCCGTCGGCCCGCGTCCCCACGCCTGGGCACCTACCCCAAGGCGCCAGGCTGCTCTTTCAGGTGTATGCGCATGACGATATCCTGATCGTAGTTCCCGAATCCGCGACCGAAAATGTTGATGCCGCCCGGATGCCGGGCCGCATCGTCGATCCCGATTCGAAGGCGAATGCCATGGTGCTTGTCGAGTTCCAGCTTGTCGAGCGTCACGTTGGATATCTGAACGTCGTTGACCGATGTCCCGCTTCGGCTGATCTGCCAGGTGACCAGCTTGCCGTATTGGGAGCCTTCCAGCTTCCACCAGTGCGGCGTATAGAGCCCGCGCTTGTCGCCGAAATCACTCGGCGAGATCCAGCTTCCCACCTTCACATTGTTGATCCAGAGACTGATATCGGAGGGCCAGTCCAAACTGGTCCCGGGTACCTCCGACGACAGTTCCATGACGAACTCGAGCCTGTCGATCTTGGCGCCGAGGACCTTGCCGTTGTTGGGAAACTTGTACTCGACGAAACCTCGTCTGAACCAGATCAGCGACGCGTTCATGCGATGAGGGTCGAGGAAGAGGTCGGGAACGTCGAGGACGCCCAGAACGCTCTCGGTCGAGCAGAGCCCGCAGGGGGCGCTCACATCGCAGCTGGTATAAAGCCCGATGGGCATGGAGACTTCGATGTGGTCCTTGCTCTTGAGGGGATCCTGATCGTCGAACCGGATGATGATCTCGTCATAACGAATGGAGCAGATTTTCTGCTGGCCCTTGGACGCCTTGATCGTCTCCGTTTCGATCAGCCCGGCACGCTCGAGAACCTGAACGTGGGTGGCGATCGTCGATTGCGGCAAATCCAGAGCATCGCTGATCTCGTTCACGTTCAGCGGCCCCCGCGCCCGCAGGAGCTTGAGGATCCGGATCCGTCCCGGCGAGGCGATTCCCCGCAGCGTCTCGGAGCTCTCCTCGGCGACCAAGGTCAGGAATTTTCGTTTGAATGCTGACATGCGGTCGCTCAGCTCGAGGGTTGTAGACGGCATTCCGTCCCTTCAGTGAGCCTCATATGTATCGAAAGTTTCGATATGTATCAATGCTACTGTTGACCGATTCCGGAAAGTCAGGGCTAACTAAGAAAAAAGATAATAATCAAACCTGGAGGAGCGCCAATGCGAATTCTGCGCATGCTTACCGTTGCCACTGGTCTGGCCCTGGCAGCGACCACCGCACTGTCCCAAACCAACGTCCCAGGTGTCCCGCGAAACGAGACGATCATCCTCGAAAATCCCGAGGGGACGATCAAGAACCCTGGATGGTTCAACATCTGGACCATCAACGCGGGCGGGCAATACACGGGCCTGCATCAGCTCGCGCTCGACACGCTCTGGTACATCGATCCCGAGCGAGGGCTCGACGGGGTCTGGGAGAACTCCCTGGCCGCCGAGAAGCCGATCTACAACGCAGATTTCACCGAAATGACGGTCAAGCTGCGCCCCGGAATCTACTGGAGCGACGGCGTCGAGTTCACGGCCGACGACCTCATCTACACGGTCGAGACCCAGATCAAGAACCCGGGCATGCGCTGGAGCGCCCTGCTGGGGCTGAACGTCGACAGCGTGTCGTCGCCCGAGCCGTGGACGGTCCGGTTCAAGCTGAAGAAGCCGAATTCGCGCTTCCACTCGCTCTTCACGGTCAGGTTCAATGCGATCTGGATGATGCCGAAGCACGTCTTCGAGAAGGCGGCCGATCCCCAGAAGTTCGATTTCAACCCGCCGGTGTCGCTCGGCGCCTATAAGCTCCACAGCTTCGACCCGGACGGAAAATGGTATATCTGGCAAAAGCGCGACGACTGGCAGCGCACCACCCTCGGGCGCTACGGCGAGCCCGGGCCGAAATATGCCGCCTATATCGATCCGGGCCCACCGGACAAGCGCGTGATCGCTCAGCTCAACCATAACCTGGACGTGGTGCATGACATTGCGCCCGAGGGCATGTTCACGCTGACCAAGCAGTCGCCGAGCCTCAAGACCTGGTTCCCGAACTTCCCGTTCGCCCATCCCGATCCGACCCTTCCGTCGGTGATCTTCAACATGCAGAACCCTGCGTTCCAGAACAGGGACGTGCGATGGGCCCTGGCTCTCCTGATCGACATCAAGGCCGTCTCGATGGCGTCGTATCGCGGCGCCGCGACCCTCTCGCCGATCGGGATTCCCCCGACGGGAACCCATCCGGACGATTACCACATCCCGCTCCAGGAGTGGCTTGCGTCGTACGAGATCGACACGGGCAAGAGCAAGGTCAAGCCGTACGATCCGAATATCGGCAACCAGATCGCCGACATGCTGCGTCCCACGATGAAGGAGCAGATCCCGACCGATCCGGCCGAGATCAGGAAGGCGTTCGGTTACGGCTGGTGGAAGCCTAACCCGCAGGCGGCCACGGAGCTCCTCGAGAAGGCCGGTTACACGAAGCGGGGCAATGCCTGGTACACGCCCGACGGCAAGCCGTTCTCCATCAAGCTCATGGTCGAGGGCGATTCCCGTCCGATCCTGACCCGCGCCGGAACCATGATCGTGCAGCAGTGGCGTCAGTTCGGCATCGATGCGAAGACCGAGGTCGCCCAGGGCACCACGATGCTCGACCGGCGCATCGCGGGCGATTTCGAGACGCTGATCTCCTGGAGCGTCGAGACCTACGGCGGCCATCCCGACCTGTCGTTCTTCCTCGACAGCTGGCACTCCCAGTTCGTCGCGGCGCCGGGCAAGACGCAGTCTCCGCGCAACTGGCAGCGCTGGAGCAATCCGGAGCTCGACAAGATCATCGAGCAGGTGCGCACGATTTCCTTCGACGACAAACGAACCGTCGAACTCGGTCGCGACTACGCCAAGCTCATCGTTCGCGAGATGCCGATCATCCCGCTGATGGCCTACAACGTGTTCACGGCCATGGATGAGACCTACTGGACGGGATATCCGACGGCGGAGAATCCCTACGCCAACCCCGTGCCGAACTGGGGCAATTCCCGCTCGATGATGGTGAGGCTGAAGCCCAAGCAGCCCTAGCGTTCAGACATCTCCTTCATCCAGGCAGACAAGGAGCGGCCCGTGAAGGCTTACCTGGCCTATCTGTCCAAGCGGCTCGTGCAGTTCGCGGTCGTCGTCTTCGTCGGGATCAACATCACCTATCTGGTGACGCACATGACCCCGATCAATCCGGTCGAGCAGTCGATCTCGGCCGCGACGTCGTACGGAGCGACCAGTCCGGAAGCCATCGAGATGATGCGGCAGTCCCTGCGTCAGCTCTATGGTCTCGAGGGCTCGCCCTGGGAGCAGTACGTCAACTTCTGGAAGCGGGTTCTGGTCGGTGATTTCGGGCCCTCCTTGTCGGCCTTTCCAACTCCGGTCTCGCAGCTCATCCTGCGAGCCCTTCCCTGGACCGTCGGGCTCCTGCTCGTCTCGACGCTCCTGACCTGGTTTCTCGGCAATCTGCTCGGCGGCCTCGCGGGCTATTATCGCAACAGCCGCATCCTCCGGGCATTCGGCGTCCTCAGCATGGGGCTTCACCCCATCCCGTACTATGTGGTCGCCTTTGTGTTTCTCATCATCTTCGGCTTCCTCTGGCCTGTCCTGCCGATCAGCGGGGGCGCCACGATGGCGTCGGATCGATCCAACACTCTGGCCTTCGCGCTCGACATCGTCGTTCACTCGATCCTGCCCGTCCTCTCGCTCATGGCGGTCGGGATCGGGGGGTGGTTCATGGGGATGCGCTCGCTCGTGTCCAACATCGTGACGGAAGACTACGTGGTCTACGCGGAGCTGGCCGGCGTCAAGCGCGGCAAGATCATGCGGTCCTACGTGATGCGCAACGCGCTCGGTCCCCAGGTCACGGGCCTGGCCTTGCAGTTGGGCGCGATCTTCAACGGGGCGATTATCACCGAGCAGGTCTTCGGTTATCCGGGCGTCGGATCGCTCCTGATCAGCGCGGTCCATTCCGGCGACTACAGCCTGGTTCTCGGCATCACCACCATCTCGATCGTGGCCGTCTCCGCGGCCGTTCTGCTGATCGATCTCCTCTATCCCTTGATCGACCCTCGCGTGGAGGCACGCTGATGAACACGCTGAGGATCCTGCGCGACCTCCTGCGCTACAACGGCGAGTTCGCCATCGGGCTGGTCCTGGTCCTCATCGTGGCGGCCATTGCGCTTTGCTCCTTCTTCTCGCCCTATCCGCCCATGGACGTCTATGTCGTGCCACCCGACATTCCGCCGTCCTGGGAGCACCCGCTGGGCACGACGTCGAGAGGGCAGGACGTGTTCTGGCAGCTCACCTTCGCGATCCGGAACACTCTTCTGTTCGGCATCGTGGTGGCGTTTCTCAGCCGGATCATCTCCCTCGCAGTCGGTCTCATCTCGGGCTACAAGGGAGGCTGGGTGGACCGCATCCTGATGTCGATCAACGACACGTTCGTCGTTGTGCCGCTCTTTCCCATCCTGGTCCTGTTCTACTTCATCATGCGGGACGAGATGACCTGGGCGATGCTGGCGATCATCACCGCGCTGCTGGGCTGGGCCTACGACGCGCGGCTGATCCGGTCCATCGCCATGAGCCTGCGGACCCGCGAGTTCACCCGCCAGGCCGTGTTCTCCGGCATGAGCACGGGCAAGATCGTTCTCCAGGAGCATCTGCCCTTCGTCCTGCCGATCGTGTTCTCGACCACCATGAACAACATCAATTGGTCGATCGGGATCGAGGTGACGCTGTCCGTTCTGGGCTTCACGGACATCAACACCCCGACGATCGGCGGCATGATCTACTGGGCGAACCAGCATACCGCCCTGGTGTCGGGGATCTGGTGGTGGGTCACTTTCCCGGTCCTTCTCGTGATCATGCTGTTCATCGGGCTGTTCCTTCTGGCCATATCGATGAACGAGTATATCGATCCCCGCAGCCGCCTGAGCCGTCTGGGAGGGCAGGCATGATCGCAGAACTTCGCGCGATTCCGTCGCCCGACGAGCTGAATGCGCCGCAGACCTCGCCGCTGCTCACCGTCGACCGGCTGAAGGCCTACTACAAGGTAAAGCTGTTCGGGGTCGACCGGGAGGTCCGCGCCGTCGACGACATCAGCCTGGCGATCAACCGCAACGAGATCTACGGTCTGGCGGGCGAGTCGAGTTCCGGCAAGAGCTCCCTCATCAAGACCATCGCGGGGGCGATCCGCCCCCCGCTCAGGGTGGTCGAAGGCTCGGTGCGCTTCGCGTTCAAGGACGGCGAGCGGGACATCTACAGGCTTTCGCCGCAGGAACTGTCGGCGATCCGCTGGAGCCGCCTGTCCTACATCATGCAGGGCTCCATGAGCGTGCTGAATCCCGTGCGGCGGATCAGGCACGCCTTCGAGGACTTCGCTCTGCCTCACGTGAGCGCGAAGGGAGCGGACTTCACCCGTCTCGTGGAGCGGCACCTGAAGCGTCTCCACCTCGATCCCGCGGTTCTCCAGGCCTATCCGCACGAATTGTCCGGCGGCATGCGCCAGAGGGTGACCATTGCCCTGGCGACGGTCTGCAACCCCGAGTTCATCATCGCCGACGAGCCGACGACGGCCCTGGACGTGATCGTCCAGAAGGGCGTCCTGTCCATGATACGGGAAATCCAGCAGGAATTCGGATCCTCCGTCCTGTTCGTGACCCACGACATGGCGGTACACGCCAACCTGACCGACCGCCTCGGCATCATGTATGCCGGCCGCCTGGTGGAGGAGGGGCGGACCAGGGATGTGTTCAAGAAGCCGCTGCATCCCTACACGGCGCATCTGATCTCCAGCCTGCCCCGCATCGGGGACGAGGCCCCGAAAAAGGCTCTCGAAGGCTCTCCCCCGAGTTTGGCCGACCCTCCGCCGGGGTGCCGGTTCCACCCTCGCTGCCCTTTCGCCATCGAGATCTGCCGCCGCGAGGCTCCGCCCATGGTCGAGATCCTGCCCGGGCATCGGACAGCCTGCCACGTCGCCCAGGCCGACCCCGCCAGGGTCCGGACGGTCGCATAAGGAGGCGAGCGCATGAGGCCGAACCTTCTGGACGTCGAGAACGTCAACAAGATCTTCA
The DNA here is from genome assembly GCF_025460805.1 of Microvirga sesbaniae. Taxonomy (GTDB): domain Bacteria; phylum Pseudomonadota; class Alphaproteobacteria; order Rhizobiales; family Beijerinckiaceae; genus Microvirga; species Microvirga sesbaniae. The sequence continues at coordinate 26,390 of NZ_JAMXFJ010000029.1, forward strand.
CGCGAGGCGGCCTTGTCTCGCGGAGGGTGAACCATGCGGTGAACGATGTCAGCTTCTCGCTTGCGGCGGACAAGCCTGAGGTGTTCACCATCATCGGCGAGTCGGGCAGCGGAAAGACAACCCTCGCCGGCATGATCCTGAACAGCGTCGCGCCCACCACGGGACGGATCCTTTTCCAGGGCCGGGATCTGCGCGAAATCCGCAGCCGGGGCGCGCGCCTGGACTTCATGAGCCATGTGCAGGCGATCTTTCAGAACCCGTTCGACGCCTTCAATCCTTTGAAGCGCGTCGACCGCTATCTGTTCAGCGCGGCGCAGCGGTTCACGGAGTGCCGGACGCCCAAGGCTTCGGCCGAACGGGCCGACGAGGCGCTGCACAAGGTCGGCCTGTCGCTCGCCGAGGTCCAGGGGCGATACCCGCATGAGATGTCGGGCGGCCAGCTCCAGCGCGTGGCGATCGCGCGCGCGCTCGTGTCCAATCCGTCGCTCATCGTCGCCGACGAGCCGGTCTCGATGATCGACGCATCGCTGCGCATGACGGTGATCAATCTCTTCAAGAAGCTCCGCGACGAGCTCGGAGTGTCGATCATCTACATCACGCACGACCTTGCGACCGCCTATTACATCAGCGACCGCCTGATCATCATGCAGAAGGGCAGGGTGGTGGAGGGCGGCGATGCGCGGACCGTGCTGGCGGCCCCCCAGCATCCCTATTCGATCAAGCTTCGTCAGGCGGTGTTGTCTGTCGACGACGCTTGGCGGGACGACAGGGTCGGGGCCGGCGTGCCCGCTGTCGCGACATGAACCACGTCCCGTCTCCCCCACGGCTCACGGGAGTGAGCCTGTAGCCTCCTCACTGATCGGAGCCACTCCATGAAAGAAGCCAAAGTCACAATCGACCGCGATTTCTCCATCGCGGAAACGGATCCCCGTCTCTTCGGCGCATTCGTCGAGCACCTGGGGCGATGCGTCTACGGGGGCATCTACGAGCCGGGGCACCCGACCGCCGACGAGCACGGGTTCCGGCAGGACGTGCTCGAACTCGTCCGCGAGCTCGCCCCGACCATCATCCGTTATCCGGGCGGGAATTTCGTCTCCGGGTACAATTGGGAGGATGGGGTCGGCCCGGTGGAGAAGCGTCCGCGCCGCCTCGATCTCGCCTGGATGTCCACCGAGCCGAACACGTTCGGGACCAACGAGTTCATGGACTGGTGCCGGGCGGCCGGCGTCGAGCCCATGATGGCCGTCAATCTCGGCACCCGCGGCCCCGACGATGCTCGCCGCCTTCTGGAATACTGCAATTTCCCGGGCGGGACGGAACTGTCGGATCTGCGCCGGGCTCACGGTTGGGAGAAGCCGCACAATGTGAAGTTCTGGTGCCTGGGCAACGAGATGGACGGTCCCTGGCAGATGGAGACGAAGACCGCCTGGGAGTACGGGCGGATCGCCTCCGAGGCGGCCAAGCTCATGAAATGGATCGATCCGACCATCGAGCTGGCGGCGTGCGGCTCCTCCTCTCGCAACATGCCGACCTTCGGCTCCTGGGAGGACACGGTTCTCGACCACTCTTTCGAGCACGTGGAATACATCTCCCTGCACACGTACCTGAACAACTACGCGGACGACACTCCGGCCTTCCTCGCGAGCCCGGATCTGATGGACAGCTTCATCGAAGAGGTCGTGGCCATCGCCGACGCGGTCGCCGCCCGTCGCCGCTCGTCCAAGCGCATCATGCTGAGTTTCGACGAATGGAACGTCTGGTATCGCACCCGGCGCAAGAACGAGGGGCGGGTGAAGCTCGGATGGCCGGTCGCGCCCCAGATCCTCGAGGAAATCTACAACATGCAGGACGCACTTGCCTTCGGGGGAGCCTGCATATCGCTTCTCAACCACGCGGACCGGGTCAAGTCGGCCTGTCTTGCCCAGCTGGTGAACGCCATCGCGCCCATCATGACCGAGACCGGCGGACCGGCCTGGCGGCAGACGATCTTCTACCCGTTCAAGGACATGAGCACGCTCGGCCGGGGCACCGTGCTGCAGACGCGCGTGAACTCGCCCACCTACGAGACGACCTATTACGATCCCCGCGGCACCTCGGACCTGCGCTTCCCGATTTCGGCGGTGCCCTATCTCAAGGTGTCGGTCGTTCACAATCACGAGGACGATTGCGTCACCATCTTCGCGCTCAACCGAAGCCTCGACGCGAGCCTGTCGGTGGAGGCCCTCGTCCGCGGCTTTGCCGGCCTGACGGTCAAGGAGGCGCATCAGCTGCGCAACGACGATCTGATGGCGGTCAACACGAAGGATGCCCCGGACACGATCACGCCGACCCCGCTCGAGGGGGTCGAGATCTGGGACGAGACGGTGAAAGTCAAGCTCGCGCCGGCGTCCTGGAACGTCATTCGCCTGGCGGTCCAGAAGCAATAGCCCATCGGACAATCGGGATGGCCGTGGAGGGTGTCAGTGCCGCCCCATGCCACCCTCCACGTCATCACCGGGCTTGTCCCGGTGATCCCGGTCGGAAGGGTACGGCGCCTCACCGGATCGGGATGGCCGGCACAAGGCCGGCCATGACGTGTGGAGGATGTCAGGACCAAACCACACAGTCACCACGAGGCCGGAGAGGTTCGGCCGCTGCGCTCTATTCGCCATGAACCTCGACGCTTCCGAGGCCGGCGATGTCGAAGCGGAACGTGAAGGGTCCGCTGGGGAAGCGCGTCGTGACGATGCTGCCCGTCATGACGATGTCGCCCTTGCGCAGGGTGCGGCCCGAGTCGGCGAGGTGGTTCGCCAGCCAGGCCAGGGGTATGAACGGATGCCCGAGCGCATCCGCCCCGTATCCGCGCCCGATCTCCTCGCCGTCCTGATAGGCGACCCCTTCCATCGCATCCAGGCGGCCGGGAGGCGGCACGAACTCTCCCAGCACGACGCCTGCATTCCAGGAATTGTCGGCGACGAGCGTGTTGATATCGAGAACGCTGTAATCGGCATGGCGATCATCGACGAGTTCGATCGCCGCAGCGACGGCATCGATCGCGTCGCCGGCCTGCTCGGGTGTGACCGGACCGTCACCCGGAACCAGATCGCGGCCGAGGCGGCAGCAGATCTCGAATTCGAGGCCGAGGTGGCCATACTCGTCCAATGCGAGGCGGGCGCCGCTCCTCATGACCTTGCTGCTGAAGATCGTGCCGCTGACCGGCCGATCGATGCCGCACATCTCCTGCATGCGCCTGGAGGTCAGGCCGATCTTGTAGCCGGCCCGGGAATCGTCCGCAATGATGGACTCCACATAGGCGTCCTGCACGCGGTAAGCAGCCTGAAGGCCGCCGATCCCATCGATCCTATGGAATTTGACTCGATTTCGGTGTTCGGCAGCCAGCTGGTCGGCGATCGTGCTCGGTGACATGCTCACAGGGACGCCCTCAGGTCGGGGTGGTTGGGGTCAGCAGCGCCGCGACGGCGCTCTGCCGGATTATCGGCGTGGAGTTCCGCCGCGACAAGCATCCCGCGGACGGGCAGAGTGCCGGCTCGCCGACCGAACGATGAGCCTGGAACGGAAAAGGTGCTCCGGCGGGCGCCTCCAGCCGCAGATCCTGCTGTCCGGTTTTGGCTTCCCTGCTGTCCATGACGTTCTCCTGTCCGCCGCGCCCGAAGAGTTCCCGTCCATCCGGTCGTCAGCCAACCGGACGTCCTGGCTCCTTTTCCTAACGCCGAACCGGCGCGCTTTGCTCAATCCCCGGCCATGCCGCGATCCGGTGCACCGTTGTAACAGGCCGCCGTCGTCGCTCCGGCCGCGTTCGACCGGCCGTGCACCTTCGTCGGCAGCGCCCGAACCGGGGAGATGTCAGGGTGCGTGCCGGAACAGTGCTGCTCTGACCAGGCGGTCCGGGCCGAGGTCTTCGCTGCCGTCGAGCGCCAGAAGTTCCGCCAGGCGGTTTCGGGCGCGGCTCACGCGGCTCTTGATGGTGCCGATGCTGACCCCGCAGATCTGAGCCGCTTCCTCATAGGAGACGCCCTCCGCGGAGACGAGCAGAAGAGCTTCCCGTTGCTCGACGGAGAGCTTCGTCAAGGCGACCTGAAGGTCCCTGAAGTCGAGGCGAGAGCCTTGTTCCGGCATCACGGCCAGTTGCTGGGCCATGACCCCGTCCGGATCCTCCACCTCCCGTCGTCGCCTGCGATAATCGGTGTGGAACTGGTTTCTCAGGATGGTGAAGAGCCAGGCCTGCATGCTCGTGCCCGGCTGGAACTTGTCGAGGTTCTCGAGCCCACGCAGCAGAGCGACCTGAACGAGATCGTCCGCGCGCTCGATGTTGCCGGACAGGGAAATGGCGAAGGCGCGCAGATGCAGGATCGCGGCCAACATGGCCTGATGGACGGAACTCTCATTCGCCATCAGGCTGCGTTCCCTCCTGATCCAGTTGCGCGAGGAGCTGGACGAACCGGTCCGGAACGGGCTCACTCATCAGGTGAGAGTACAAGGCCTGAAGCTGCTCCCCCAAGAAGGATGCGACGTGCGGCGGCAAGGTCGGCTCGGCTTCCGTAGCGTTATCACCGTCGAGGATCTCCTCGATGGCATTCGGCTCGACCAGGGCGGCGTCGCTTTTCGGGTTGCTGGCAACCACTCTCTCCTCCACACCGCTGCTTCTGTCTCTGAATGGGCTCACCGCGGACTGTCTGCATTAACGCAAGAGCAAAGCTTTGCCATTCACCTATGATAGTGCCGGAACGCCGGGTCCGATCGATCGCATGCGCTCGCCGAGGTCTGCGTCTAGCGCATCGGACAATCGGGATGGCCATGTCTCCCCTCCACGTCATCAACGGGCCACATACACACCACGTCATCACCGGGCTTGTCCCGGTGATCCCGATCCGGTGGAGCGCCGCGCCTCACCGTATCGAGATGGCCGGCACAAGGCCGGCCATGACGTGTGGAGGGAGTCATCACCGGGCTTGTCCCGGTCGGCCGCGATGCGGATGGCCGCTTCGGAACGGATGGTCCCGGTCAGGATGCCGCCAGCCCGGCGCCCGAGGGTCCGTGGCCGAAATCCTAGGGTTAAACCTGATAGACCTCGCCAGCCGGTTGATGGTAATTTGGACCTTGTTACGACCCACATGATTGGCGCTGGAGGAGCGGATCCCATGGCTGAACTGGTGGTCGTCGGGTTCGACAACCCGAATGATGCTGATCGTGTCCTGACCGAGCTGACCCGACTGCAGAAGGAATATCTCATCGATCTGGAGGATGCCGTCGTGGCCATCCGCGGAGCGGACGGTGCCGTCCGTGTCAAGCAGAGCGTCAACCTCGTCAGGCTCGGGGCGACGTCCGGCGGACTCTCCGGCGCAATGTGGGGCAGCCTCATCGGATTGCTGTTCCTCAATCCCCTCGCCGGGCTTGCGATCGGGGGCGCGGTGGGAGCCGGGTCCGGCGCGCTGTCCGGAAGCATGATCGACTACGGCATCAACGACGACTTCATCAAATCCATCGGTTCGACCCTCAAGCCCGATACATCGGCCCTGTTCCTGCTCGTTCGAAAATCGCAGCCCGAGAAGGTGCTGGCCGAGCTCTCCGGTTTCAGCGGGCACATCATCCGGTCCTCGCTGTCGCCGGAGCAGGAAGCGAAGCTCCAGGCCGCCCTGTCGAAGGCGCATGCGCCAAGTCCAAGCGAGGGAGTTGCGGCGGCGGGTTCGGTTCCGGCGCAGTCGCAGTGAGAGTTCCGATGACGGCCTCGGGGCGGAGTCTGTCGTTTCCCGGCGCGTGTGGACCGCCTCGCATGAAGCGCATCCAGCCGACCGTTCGCGGTCGGGAGCTGCATGAGGCGGGAGGGTAGGATGGCCATATCGCTGGACGCCGCGGCAGAGGTGTTTCGCGAGGCCATGCGGAGTTCGGTCAAGCGCTATGCGCTGTGGTATCTGACGGAGGGCTTGCTCCTCGTCGCGGCTGGCTCCTTGGCGATCATCTATCCGATCGTCTCGTCGACCGCGGTCATCGTTCTCCTCGGCTGGCTTCTGGTGATCAGCGGATTGTTGCAGACCCTCAGCCTCGTCAGCGCGCGCCATGTGCCGCATTTCTGGCTGCAACTGATCTCCATCGGCCTTGCCATGCTGATCGGCTTCCTGTTCCTGCGCGATCCGGCCCAGGGACTGACGACGATCTCGCTTCTCCTCATCGTTTTCTTCATGATGGAGGGCATTTCAAAAGTCGTCTTCGCGTTGACGATCCGTCCCTTTCCCAATTGGGGCTGGGTTCTGGCCAGCGGCGTCGTGGGCATCGTGCTTTCGCTGATCCTCTGGGCTTATCTGCCGGTGACGTCCGTCTGGCTTCTGGGATTCCTGCTCGGAATGAACCTGATCAGCGTCGGTTCGGCCATCGCCTATCTCGCCTGGCAGGTGCGGGCGAGCTGACGCATCCGTCAGAACCGCCAGATCAGCGGCACGACGAAGACCGCGATGACGAAGAACCATAAGAGAAGGGGCAATCCCAGCTTCCAGTAATCGCCGAAAACATAGCCGCCGGGGCCCATCACCATCAGGTTCGTGGGCGTCGCGATGGGGGTCAGGAAAGCCCCCGCGGCGGCGACCGCGGTGCTCATCAGCACGGGACGCGGCGAGATCCCCATGCTGGTCGCAGCCGCGGCCCCGATCGGGATCACGATCAGGGCGGTCGCGGTGTTGCTGATCAACTGACCGAGGACTGCGGTGAGCACGAAGAGGCCGGCCAGGAGCGCGTAGGGACCGGCGCCGCCCACGAGGCCGACCAGACCTTCCGCCAGCAACCGGGCCGCCCCGGTCTCCACCATCGCGGTCGACAGCGGCATCAGCGCCCCGACCAGGATCACGGTCGTCCAGTCGACCGCCCGATAGGCCTGCTCGAGGGTCATGATCCGGGACAGGGTGATGGCGCCGGCGGCGAGGAGGCCCGCGACGGCGGGCGGCACGAGGCCGGTCGCGAGGAGGATGACCATGCAGATGAGCACGGCAATCGCCTGGTAGGCTCCCGGCCCAAGCGGCACCGCCTGGCGCCGCACCAGCTCGGGTGAGTTCACCACCAGCACGTCCGGGTCGCTGAGGTGAAGATCGAGCGCCTTCCAGGTCCCCTGGAGCAGCATGCTGTCCCCGGGATGCAGGGCCACACCCTGTCCGGACTTTTGGCCGCCCGTGCCGACCTCCGAGCCCGCCCGTTGCACGGCAAGGACCACGAGGTCGCCGCTGTCGGTGACCATGCCCGGGAAAACCGCCTGGCCGACAAGCCCGGACCGCGGCGGGATCACCACCTCGGCCAGACCGGACCTGCGGTTGAACAGCGTGTCCTCGCCCTGACCCGATGCGACGTCCTCGCGAAACGCGAGGTGCATCCGCGCCGCGAGAGAGGCGGCCGCCTCCGCGCCTGCCCGGATGAGGATGAGGTCTCCCTCCGAAACGGATCGGCGAAGCGGAGAGGGTCCGTCTCCGTCCTGAACCGAGATGAGTTGCACGTCTGCGAAGCGGGACAAGTCCAGCTCCGACGGAGAAAGGCCGATCAACGGCGAGGTGGCGCGCACACGGAGCCGGACGATGCCGTCGGCGAGCCCATACTGCTCCACCAGCGTCTTTGCATGACGACTGAGATCGGCCGGCATCTTGGCGCCGTTGCGTTGCGGCAGAAGGCGCTCGCCGAAGAGAACGATGATCGCCATGGTGCCGATCAGAAGGGGAAAGCCCACGAGGGTGAATTCGAAGAAGGCGAACTCGCCCACTCCGGCCTCCGATGCGGCCTCCGAGACGAGGACGTTCACCGGCGTGCCGGTGAGAGCAAGCATCGATCCCGCATGGGCCGAGAAGACGAGGGGCATCAGGAGCTGCGAGGATTTCCTCTTGAGGCGCACGGCCATGACCACAACAACCGGAAGCAGGGCGGCAACCGCACCGTTGACGCTGATCATGGCCGTGAGCAGAGCCACGAGGCTCATGGTGAGGAGCAGAAGACGCGTCCGGCTCTCCTGTCCCGCTCCCTGGATCAGGAGCTGACCGGCCCAGGCCGTCACGCCGGTGGCTTCCAGAGCCGCACTGACGACGAACAGGCAGGCGATGAAGATGACCGCAGGATCGCCGAACCCGCCGAGCGCCTGCTCCAGGGTCAGGACATGCGTGGCCCAGAGCCCCAGCGCGGTCGCCATCGCGACGACGACGACCGGCAGCTTGTTCCAGATGAACAGGACGACGGCTGCGGCGATGATGACGGCGATATAGGTGATCGGGCTCAATCGCTCACTCATCCTCGATCGTGGCCAACAGCAGCGCGAGACGGCAGCCGGTCGCGAATTCCGGCAGGTTCACGTATTCCTTGATGGTGTGGATCTCCGCCTGGCCGGCCCCGATGGTGACGGTCGGGACACCGTGCTTGTCGAGCCAGTTGGCATCCAGACCGCCGTTCGAGAACAGGTAGTTGGGCTTGAGGCCGAGCATGGTCATGGCCCGGGTCGCGCGCCGCACCACCGGCGTGGTCTCATCCAGGTTGAAGGGGGGATAGGATGGCGTATGGGTGAAGGTCATATCTGCCATTTCGCCTTGATCGTCCTTCACCGCTTCCCGACCCTTCCGGAAAGCCTGTTCAAATCCCTGCGCGATGGCCGCTGCGAATGCGGATGTGGGGCTTCGGGCCTCTCCCCTGATGAAAGCGTAGTCGGTCACGACGTTCGTCGCGTCCCCGGCGGCCTTGCCGTCCTTTCCGCCGAAGATCCCAACATTGCTCGTTCCCGTGCCGTCGCTCTTTGCGACCTTGCCGAACCACCCCTCCCGTTGCGCTTCCGCAAGCCCGATGGCGCCGACGAGAGTCGCCGAGATGCCCTTCTCGGGCGCGACGCCCGCATGCGAGGCCTTGCCCCGGATCTCGACCTCCCAGTTCTCCTGGCCGACCGCGCCGACGATCAGATCGTTCGGATCCTGGCCATCGACGTTGATGCACATCACCGCGCCGCCGAGATCGGCCGGGTCGAGTTCGCGCGCGCCGTGCAGGCCGCTTTCCTCCCGCACCGTGAAGAGAAGCGTGATGGGCGGGTGCGCCAGGCCGTGCTTCAGAAGGGTCTCGGCCAGGATGACGAGAATGGCGCATCCGGTGCGGTTGTCGCCGCCGAGGGCCGTCGTGCCGTCTCCGACGATGCGGTCGCCTTCGCGTCGCGGCTTGGCGCCCGCACAGAGCGGCACCGTATCGAGATGGGTCGCGAACAGAAGCCGCGGTCCCGGTCGGGTGCCGGGCAGATCGACGATCAGGTTCCCCGTTTCCGTCGGGATCGGAATACGCTTGTGCGCGTCATCGAAGCGGATCGCGGAGGCGGGAACGCCGGCCGTCTTCAGCGCCTCGGACACGGCCGCGGCGATTTGGCCTTCCTGCCCGGTCACGCCCTCCACCGAGAGGAACCGCATCAGGTGAGCTTCGGCGGCGGCGGCATCGAGGGGGAGGGCAAAGCTGTCCATCGTCTCATTCCGTTGCTTGCGGTTGCCCGGCAGGTTCACAGCCCCCAGGGGAGCCCGAACATCTTCCAGAGGGCGAAAAGGGCCGTCCAAAGAACGAACATCCACACCACATAAGGGAGCATCAGCGACACGATGGTGCCGACACCCGCCGTCCGGTCGTATCTCTGGGCGAATCCCACGACCAGGGCGAAATACGCGTTCAGGGGCGTGATCGCGTTCATCGGCGAGTCGCCGACCCGATAGGCGGCGAGCACCGCCTCCGGCTCGACCCCGAGCTTCATGAGCAAGGGCACGAAGACCGGGGCGAAGATCGCCCATTTGGCGATGGCGCCGGTCAGCAGCAGGTCGATGATCGCCACCACGACGATGAAGCCGAGCAGCAGCGGCAGCGCGCCGATGTTGGCCGCCTGCAACGCGCCCGACAGGCTGAGCGCCATCACGGTGCCCATGTTGGTATAGGTGAAGTAGGCGACGAACTGGCTCAGGACGAAGAACAGGAAGATCGTGCCGCCGAGGCTCTTCACCGCCTTCTCGATAGCGGCGATCACCTCGGGCAGCGTCCTGAGAGTCCCGGCGCCGATGCCATAGGTCCACCCGGTCACGAGGAACATGAGCATGATCAGCGCGATCAGCCCGTTCATGAACGGCGAGTTGCCGATGAGTTCCCGCGTGTCGGGGTTGCGCAGCGGGGCGCCCGGCGGAAGGGTCAGGAGGCAGAAGACGGCGATCAGCGCGATGAGCCCGATGCCCGCGAAGCGTAGGCCCCGCGAGTCCTGCTCCGACAATTCGGCGGCCTGCTCGGTCGTCGTTCCCTCGGCGGCCAGCCTGGGATCGTAGGTTCCCAGCCGGGGCGCGATCACGCGGTCGGTGATGAAGGCCACCACGACGGTGAGGAACAGCACCGAGGCGAACGAAAACCAGACATTCGAGGCGAGCCCGATGGAACGGTTGGGATCGACCAGATGAGCCGCGTCGTTGGTGAACTCGACGAGCACCGCGTCGAGCGGCTTGATCAGCATGTTGACGGTAAAAGCGCCCGCCACGGCGGCGAAGCCCAGGGCGAGCCCGGCCAGGGGATGGCGCCCCACGGCCAGATAGGCGACGCCCGCGAGCGGGATCAGGACCAGATAGCCCGCATCGGCCGCGATGCTGGCGATGATGCCGACGAAGGACAGGATGTAGGTCAGCGCCCAGGCCGGCGACACGATGACGAGCTTGCGGATCAACGCGGTCACCAGGCCGGATTCCTCGGCCACGCCCGCGCCGATCATCGCGACGATCATGAGTCCGACCGCCGTGAAGCCCATGAAATTCGGGATCAAGGATGCGTAGATGAAGCGGATGCCGTCCGCGGTCAGAAGGCTGCGGATCTCCGTGGTGGCCGTCTCGACCTGGTGCGTGTCGGGGTTGATGCGCTCGAAGGAGACGGCCGCCCCGAACAGGCTGAGCACGGCTGAGAGAACGACCACGACGCCGATGAGGATCAGGAAGATCACGACCGGATGGGGAACCATGTTCCCCACGCGCTCGACGCCGTCGAGAAACCGCTGCATCGTGGTCTTCGGCGCGATTTCCGTGCTGGTTGTCATTTCTCGCCCTTGAGCTAGAGGGCCCCACGACAGGAGGCACGACACGCAGCTGTGCACTGACCGGGCTAAAGCATTGGACGTGTCATCGACCTCACGCCCGACGCTTCAAGCTTTAGCTTTAGAGCATCTTTTCACGCAAAACCGGTTCCCACTTTTGCGCTCGATGCTTCAAGCTTTTGTTGTGGAGCATCTTTCCACGCAAAACCGGTTCCCACTTTTGCGCTCGATGCTCTAGGTGTCCAGCAATGAGCGGAACTGGCGACACTCAATCCGCAGGCTCGTGGCAATCGTTCTCGAGATCCGACACGGAGACATGGACCCTGGAGACATGGACTCTGAAGACTTGGGCTCTATCGAGCAAAATGCCCGTTCTTCAGGTCACCCGGGGAGGGATTATGGTCTCTTTCCAACATGGTGACAAGCAATAAATCCTTGGATTCTCGATGCGAGCGGCCGGCTTCGCCATCTGCCATGAACCCGGCAGCAGGGTTCCTCGACGAGATGGCAGGCTTTCCGGTCCCGGCCTCAGCCGTGCATCGACATTCGGCCGTCGAGAATGCGGGAACACCTCGCAATCCCTGCGGCGCACGCGTTCCCGATGTCTCGCGATTTGCTCCTGCCGCGGACTGCCGGTATCCTGTTGCGCGATCTTGCGCGAGCGGGCGCTCCGCAAGCTCCGGCGAGCGCCGGCGAGCGCCGGCGAGCGGCTTCGGATTGCAGACCGGTCCGATGGCGCCGGCCCGCGATTATGGCGGGGCTCATCGCCATGGCTGCCATGGACCGGGAGGGACGACGTGGATCAACCTCATGTTCCCGTGGACGAGACCCGTCGTGGCCCCTCTCGCATCGAGTCGACGAACTGGGCCCTGATGACGATGACGACCCTGATCGTCCTCGGGGCGATCTACGTGGCCGAGGCCGTCATCGCACCGGTGGCCTTCGCGCTGTTCCTGATCGCGATCATGTGGCCGTTGCAGGCCCGGCTCCAGGCCTTCGTTCCGCGTCTCGTCGCCCTGGCGATCAGCGTCCTGTTGCTGGTGACTGCGTTCAGCGGCTTTGCCTCGCTGGTGGTCTGGGCCTTCAGCCGGGTCGGACGCTGGATCCTCCTCAATCTGGGCCGCTTCCAGGCGATCTACAATCAGATGACGGCATGGCTCGAGGAGCAGGGGATCGTCGTGGCGAGCCTCTGGGCGGATCACTTCAACATCAGCTGGATCGTGGGTCTCATGCAGAAGTTCACGGGCCAGGTCAACACGACCCTGAGCTTCTGGCTCATCGTCCTCGTATACGTGATTATCGGGCTGCTCGAAGTCGAAGGAACGGCGCGGAAGATCGGAACTTTGCCGGATCAACGGGTGTCACGGGTCCTGCTCGCGGGCGGCGCGGAAGCGGCCGTGAAGATCCGCCGCTACATGGTGGTGCGAACCGTGATGAGCGCTCTGACCGGCGCGCTCGTCTGGCTCTTCGCGGAGCTCTTCGGATTGCCGCTCGCCCAGGAGTGGGGGGTGATTGCCTTCACGTTGAACTACATCCCTTTCATCGGGCCGTTCATCGCGACCCTGTTCCCCACGTTGCTCGCGATGGTGCAGTTCGATACCTGGCAGGCCGTCATCACGGTCTTCGCGTGCCTGAACGTGATTCAGTTCGTGGTTGGAAGCTATATCGAGCCTCGCCTCTCCGGAAGCGTGCTCGCCATGTCGCCGTTCGTCGTGCTGTTCTCGATCTTCCTCTGGACGTTCCTGTGGGGCCTGCCGGGGACGTTCATCGGGCTTCCGATCACGATTGCCGTTCTCACCTTCTGTGCTCAGGATCCGGCGACGCGGTGGCTGGCGGTTCAGCTCGGGCCACCGGACGAGGCGGATGAACCGCTCCCCGATCGTCCCCATCGGAAAACGTGACTTCGACCCGTTCGGGCCTGGCGAGCTGAAGCCCGCCATCGACCATCGCGAGGGTATGGACCAGGAAGGAGGCGCTCTCGACCGGCGCCCCCTGCATGACCTGCGACGACGCGGAGACGATCCGGACGCTCGCGCATTGTCCGATCCACTCCGTGTGACGATGACCATGGACCACCACGAGGCGCCGGGCGAAGGGCCGAAGCTGTCGGACGAACCACGATCCGTTGATGAGGGCCGTGCCGATGCGCTCCGAGAACGCCCGCGCCGGCGTGGGATATTCGACCACGTGATGATGAAGGGCGACGATCCAGCCGGCGCGGGGATAAAGCTCCATGGCGGCCGCCAGATCCTGCGCTTGCAGCGCCGACATGATCCCGAGGGCATTCGTGAAGGAGAAGTGGGTCTGGGCGTTCGAGTTGAGAAGCGCCACGCCGATGCCTTCCTCCGTTGTCGGCGGGACGATCAGGGGAAATGCATCGTCCCATATCCGAGCCAGTCGCAGGGACCGGCGGAGCCCTCCTGTCTCGGCAAAGGCCTGGATGTCGTTCCTGTACGGGGCAAGTCTCTCCGAAAGAGTGCGACCCAGGCGCCCCGCCTCGGAATCGAAGCAGAAGACCCTGCCTCCGTGCAGGGCTTCGAGCGCCGAGAGGGTCCTGAGTTGGCGCAGGCGCTTGCCAGGACTGGTCGGCAGCTCGAGCCGGGCCGGATTCGCGCGGTCGACCACGTTCACGTCATGGTTCCCGGGCAGGATCAGGATGCGTTCGGCCAGATCGGGATAGGCGGCGACCGCGTCGATGAACTCCGCCCACTCGGCCGACCGGCCGGCATCGGTCATGTCGCCGGTGATCAGGACCAGATCGACCGGATCGTGCCTGTGGAGCGAGGCGAGGCGATCGACGACACGGTGCATTCTTGCGTTGCCCTGCGGCCCGGTCCTCCCGCTTTCGATCCGGAACCCATAGCGCTCTCCGACCGCATGGAGGTCGGACAGGTGCGCGATCCGCCATGTCCGGACGCCGGACGGGATCTCGGCGAAGGTCATGAGGTCGGCCGGCCGGCCCAGGGCACCATCGGCCGCCGCCCAGACGAGGGCCGCTCCCATGACATAGCATCCGACGATGACCACCGCGTTGGCGAGAGCGGGACCGATCAGCTGGAGCGGCGCGAAAACGTCGCCCGCATGGCCGATCCAGCGCGACGCGGGCCAGGCAAGCAGGACGGACCAGAGCGACAGTCCGCTCAGCAGCAGGCCTCCGCCCAGGGCCGCGGCAGCGTAGAGCCGCGTGCGCTGCCGCGGTTTGAGGCCGGGAGCGAGCCTGCCGCCGATATGGCGCAGGCCTTCCCGGAACAGAGCATAGACCGGCTGTACGGCCAGTGCATTGAGCGACCAGAAGCTTTGCTCGGCGGCGCGCAGCACGGGCCTGCCGCCGACCCAGGCGAGCGCCACGAGGCCTCCGACGATCAGCAGCGACCAGAACCCTGCCAGCGCGGTCGCGAGCTGCCGGGATATGGTGTTGGCCCATCCCAGGATCACCAGCGGGGCAAGCCCGAGGAGAACCGCCGGAAGGCCGATCAGCATGATCCAGGCCGCAAAAAGCTTGGGGAGGCTGATTTCGGCGAGAAGGCGACCGCCGATCGCGATCAGCGACCGGCTCTTGGGGCTCGCGACGTCATCCTCGATGTCGCCGCCGCGCGGGTCGATGAGAAAGGGAATGCCGGGATCGACGGTCGTCTCCCGCATCGTCCCTGTCTCCTGCCCGGACGGTGACTTGCTCATCATGGCCGATTCCGGTCGTTGCTCGAAAGTGCGAAACCCAGGGGCGCTCATCCGGTCGGGTCTCCTCGGGTCCGGTGACCCGATGCCGTCGGCGCATCGTCGCGGCCTTCGGGGCGCTCCAGGACAATGACACGATCCGAGCCCCGGGGCACGCCTGGGGACCGGACATCACCGGGGCAGGGTGTCCTTGTAGAGCCGTCCGTCCTTCATGATGACGAGGAAGTTCCTGGCCGGGTCGGCGACCAGGTCGAGGTTGTCGAGCGGATTGCCGTCGACGAGCAGCAGGTCGGCCAGCGCTCCCTCTTCCACGACCCCGAGCTTGCCCGGATAGGGATTGCGCAGTCCGGACAGGTCGAGGAGTTCGGCGTTCGTCGACGTCGCCATGGTGAGCGCCTCGGCCGGCGTGTACCAGCGGGCGAGCGTCGCGAGCATGGCCCCCTGGCGTTCGGCCAGTTCCTGCGAGAAAAGGACGTCGGTCCCGAAAGCGGTCTTGATGTGGTACGCCTTCGCCAGCGCATAGACCCTCTCGGTTCCCGCCAGAACCTGCTTCTTCTTCGCCTGCTCGGCCGGCCCCAGAGCGTCGGCGCCGCCGAGGTCGAGGAACGGCTGCGTGCTCAGCCAGATTCCTTTCTCGGCCATCAGCCGGGCCGTGGCGTCGTCCATCAGGTGCCCGTGCTCGATGCAGCGGACGCCCGCCGCGATCGACCGCTGGATCGACGCGGGCGTGTAAGCGTGGGTGCAGACGTAGGTTCCCCAGTTCTCGGCGGCCTCGACCGCAGCACGAAGCTCCGGCTCGGTGAAGGTGGAAACGTCGAGCGGGCTGAACGGGGAGGCCACCCCGCCGCCGGCGGTCAGCTTGATCTGGGACGCACCCTGCATGAGCTGCTCCCGCGCCCGCAGGCGCACCTCGTCCGGGCTGTCGGCGATCATGCTGCCGCCAAGCTGCTCGACGCGCGCGAGCATCCCGCCGATGGTCCTCGGCAGATCGGACAGCGGCCGAAAGTCGCCATGGCCGCCCGTGATCGTGATGATGGCGCCGGAGGGATAGATGCGCGGGCCCGGCAGCAGGCCTTCGTCGATGGCGCGCTTGAGGTCGAAGGCTGGGCCGCCCATGTCCCGGACCGTGGTGAAACCGCGCATCAGCGTCGCCGTCGCCTCGACGCCCGCCAGCAGGTTCGAATAGCCGATCCCGCTCGAGAGGAGCGTCACGGGCGTCGGGCGCACCAACATCGCGTGCCAATGCATGTCGATCAGCCCCGGCATCAGCACGCGCCCGTTTCCGGGAATCACCTGGACGGCGGTGTCCGGCGGGATGTCGATCGGGGCGGTTGAGACCCGCGCGATGACATTGCCCTTCACCAGAACATGGCTGGGCGGCGACAGCATGGGGCTCCTGCCGTCGAAGATCCGTACATTCTCGATGAGAGTCGCCGCAGGGCCCGGCGGGGTCGCCGGGGGCCGCTCGGCCGCATCGCCCGGACCTGGCGCGATGCACAGGAGCGCCGCCGTCGCGAGCCGCCGGAAGGATCGGGGGACCGCGCTGGCGGTCGCCGGGAAGACAGACATTGCGTTCCCCTGTTCTCGCACGCCCCGACCTCGCCGCGGCAACCGGCCGGGTCTGCGACACCATACGGCGCTCCCCATGCGACGGCGGGCGCAGTGGGGTCTCTCGCGGAGTCTCTCGCGGGCTCTCCCGGTGGGCTGCTCCGCCCGGAGCTTAGCCCGTCTCACACCCGCGGACCATCGGGAAAACCCCGAGCGCGACAGGGGAAATGCCCAAGCCGGGCCCGGTTCGATTCCGGTCCGGACGGGGTGTTGTCGCCGAGGCGTGTTCCCGTGCTCCACACGGCTCCACGCGAAGGCTCGCCGCCCGGTCCCCGGCGCGGTGCGCCGGGCCGGTTGTTCCGTGAGGATCCGTTCATCGGTCTCGCCGAGATCCATGGCGCGACACGCGCAATGCCGGCGGGGGCGAGCCCGCGGTCCGGGAGGCTGCGATCAGTGCTTGGAGTCCGACCGGGCCTCGACGATCTCGCTCACGGCCCATTTGGTCGATTGCGGTGTCGCGCCTCCCTTGGGCTTCTCCTTCTTCGGCTTCTTGGATTCCCGATTCCCGTGCTGCTCCCGGTGTGCCATGACAAACTCCTCCCTGCAGGAATGTCGCGACGGATCGCACGCCGGCATGATAGCACACCTGCATCGCCACGGGCCTGTCGACGCGACGGTTCCGACGGTCCCGTCAGGACGGGCGCCGTGGGCGCAAAAGGATAGCCGTGCCGGATTGCCCAGGCTTGGCCTTGATTCAGCCCCGGAGCAGACACGATCGGCTTCTGCGATAGGGCTCCGGTCGAACCCGGACCCGAACGCCAGGATCGAAGCGCGAAGATCGAAGCCCCAGGATCAAAGCCCGAGGATCAAAGCCCGAGGATCAAAGCCCATGTCGCGGGACGAACTCTTTCCCCTGAGCCATTTCTCCCCCCGGCTGCAATCGGTGATCTGCGGCGAGTTCGCCGGCCGCTGCCCGAGCCTCGGGGAGGTGGCGGCGATCCCGGATGCGCGCTGGCTGTCCACCCCGGCGATCGGTCCGGCCCTGCTGCGCAAGATCCGGGCGGTTGGGCGGTGCGAGGAGCAGCCGGCCGGGCCGCTCAGCGATGCCGAGCTGCTCGCGCGTCTGGCGGCCCTGCAGGAGGAACTGCGGCTGCTCCAGCAGGCGGTGCGCAGCGCGATCCCGGCCCGCGTCGGGCATCCGCACCGGCCGCGCCTGACCGTCGGGCACGGCCCGCGCGAGCGCCGGCCCGTCGGACGAGCGCCGGCCGATCACGGCTGGTCCACGAACGCACCCTGAGCCGCCGGGGAGCCATTCTGTCGACGACAGCCGGGCAGCCGCGCCTCGATCCGCATCGTCCGGGTGTTGCGCTGCGACGCTTGCCGGACGGCGGCCGAAAGGCCATACAGGATTAACATGGGTCAAAGACAGGCGCTCACCCGCCTGTATGGTGGGCGATCAAAAGCGCCGACCTGCGGCTCAGGGCTATGCCATAAGATCCTACAGCCCGACAAACAGGGAACACGATGTTGCCTGCACCATTCCCCGCCAATCACAGTCCGATCATTCGCAAGCTGGAGAGCATCTTTCCGCTGACGGACGATGAGCGGCAGGCCCTTCTCGAACTGCCGATCCAGGTGACGGCCATCAAGGAGGATCAAGACGTGGTGCGCGAGGGCGACCGCCCGTCGCGATCCTTCGCGATCCTGAGCGGCATGACCTGCACCAGCAAGGTGATGGGAGACGGCAAGCGCCAGATCGTCGCCTTCGGCGTCCCCGGGGACATGCCCGACATCCAGAGCCTGCACCTGAAGGTGCTGGACATCAGCGTGACGACGCTCACGCCGTGCAGCCTCGGCTTCATCACCCACGAGGCCTTATGGGATCTCTGCCTGCGCTCTCCCAGGATTGCGGCTGCGTTCTGGCGCGAGACCCTGGTGGAGGGGGCGGCCTTCCGGGAATGGATCCTCAATGTCGGGCGCCGTGAAGCCTATCCGCGCATGGCCCATATCCTGTGCGAGCTGCTGGTGCGCCTGCACGCGGTCGGGCTGGCCGAGGATCATTCCTGCGATCTGCCGATCACCCAGGTCGAGTTCGCCGATGCGCTCGGCATCACGGCCGTCCACGTCAACCGGGTGTTCCAGCAGATGCGGGCGGACGGCCTGATCGAGACCCGGGGCACCCGGTTGATCGTTCCCGACTGGGAGAGGTTGAAGGAAGTCGGGGATTTCGACGAGACCTACCTTCACCTCCTCACGACTGGCGGAGCCGCGGCATGACCCTCACCCTTCAGCCGGTGCGCGTCGCGACGGGAGCTGAAGAGGAGGGCATGCTGGTCTTCGACCGTGACCAGCGGCTCCTGGCCGTCCTGGTCCATCTTTCGCCCGAGAACCCGGTTGCGCCCGGGCATTGGTTCCTGGAGGCGGGCTTCGACCGGCTGGACGGTCTCAACCATCCCACCTTCGCCGATCTGGATGCCGCTAAGCGGTGGATCCTCGGGCATGGCGGGCCCACGAAGGAGGGATGAGAAAGCGATGCCGCGGTTCTACTTCCATCTGAAGGGCGATCCGGAGGGCGTCAGCCCGGATGAGAGCGGCGTGGTCCTTCCCGATGCGGACGCTGCCTACCTGGAAGCCTTCCGGGCCGCCGGCGACATGGCGCAGGAATGGCTGCGCGAAGGCCGCAATCCGAGACGTTACGCCTTCGAGATCGTCGATGCCGCGGGAGACCTGATCCTGGAGCTGCCGTTTTCCGAGGTTCTCGACCGTCAGGCCGGACGACGGGCCATGAGGCCGTCCCAAGGCGTCAGGACCGCCAGGGAGCAGGGCGAGCGGATGATGCGCCTGACCGCCGACGTGACCCAGCAGGTGAGAACGGCTCAGGAGAATCTTCGCCGGTCACAAGAGCTGCTGCGCCGCCTCGGCAAGAACGCGAACCGGTAATCTCCGCCCGCGCAATCCGCAGGCCGCCTCTCTCGAGCATCGGACGTGAAAAGCGGACCCAGGTTTGGGTCCGATGTTCCACTCTTTGAAGAGCGCATCGTTCGGGACGCAGCTGCGTGCGCGGAGAACAGGCTTGACGGATCAAGCCGAGTTGACCCAAATATAATACACTATAAAAATAGATATACCCCAATTATGGAATAGGCATGGGCGACCTGCTTGTCAGTCTTTACGCTCCCGCTGTCGAAGCCCTGGGCCGGCGAACGGCACGAACGGATGTGACGATCCGGCCGGTTCTCGCCCCCGAGCGGCACGTGGTCCTGTCCTGGGTCGAGCGCCATTTCAGCCAGAACTGGGCGAGCGAGGCGGCGGTCGCCATCGGGCGCCAGCCTTCCTCCTGCCTGATCGCCTTGAGCAACGGCGAGCTCGTCGGCTTCGCGTGCTACGACGCGATCGCGCGCGGCTTCTTCGGGCCCACCGGCGTTGCGGAGGCCTCGCGGGGGCAGGGGATCGGCGCCGCGTTGCTGCACCGGACGCTCCAGGCCATGAAGGACATGGGCTACGCCTATGCCATCATCGGCGATCCCGGCCCGGCCCGGTTCTATATCGACGCGGTCGGCGCCGTCGAGATCGCGGTCGCAGGCAAAGGGATCTACGCCGACATGCTGCGAACGCCGAAGCCGGCGGTTCTTGCATAAACCCAGCCCCTCTCGACTGCCCTTCACTCATACCCCGCAGAGCCCGATGTCCCAAAACGTGCCGCTCGCCCTCTTCGTGGGCATCCCGAACCCGGTTCTCGATGCCGACGAGGTCGCGCTGTTCCGCGAAACGAATCCCTACGGTCTCTTCGTGGGACGCCGGAACCTGAAGACGCCCGATCAGGTCAAATCCCTGGTGGCCCAGTTCCGCGAGGCTGTGGGACGCGACGATGCGCCGGTCTTCACGGACCAAGAGGGCGGCCGCGTGCAGCATCTCGATGCCGGCCCGTGGCCGACGTTCCGTTCCTTCCGCGACTTCTCGCGCCTGGCCGACCATGACATGGATCTCGCCAAGCACGCCCTGCGCCTCTCGTCGCACGCCATGGGGGCCATGATGACGGAACTCGGACTGGCGAGCGGATGCACGCCGGTCCTCGATCTCGTCTTCGACACGACGAGCGCCGTGATCGGAGCGCGCTCCTTCGGTCCCGATCCCGAGCGTGTGGCCGCGCTCGGCCGCGTCGTGGTCGACAGCCTCCTGGAAGTCGGCAACCTGCCCGTCATGAAGCACATTCCCGGCCACGGGCGGGCGACGACCGACAGCCACAAGGAGCGGCCGGTGGTGCGCGAGAGCCGGGAGGTCCTGACCGCGACGGATTTCAAGCCTTTCCTCGCGCTGATCGACACCCCATGGGCCATGGTGTCCCACGTGGTCTATTCCGCCTATGACGCGGAGCTGCCGGCCTCGGTCTCGCCCGTCATCTGCAACGATGTGATCCGCGGCGAGCTCGGCTACCGGGGCGTGCTCATCTCCGACTGCCTGTTCATGGAATCCCTGCGCGGGCCTCTGCCCGAGCGCGTGCGCCAGACGCTCGACGCCGGATGCGACATCGCCCTGCACAGCCATGGAACCACGGCGGAGAGCCTTGCCGCGGCAAGAGCCGCCCGGCCGCTGTCGCATCAGACCCGGGAGAGGATCGAGGCCGGACAGCGGCGTCTCGGCTCCCTCAAGGTCGATGTCCGGCAGCTGCATGCGGAGGTCGAGGACATCTTCGCCCGGCTCGCTTAAGCGAATTGCCCGCGTGGGCTCGAACGTTCAAAAAAACTAGGACGGCAAAGCTAACTGGCAGGCCTGCTGTTCGAGAGCCGCCAGGTAAGCGGCGGGATCATGCCGGAAACGGGTGCGCAGGGTTCGTGCGTGGCGGCCTCTCTCCAGACGTTGGCGCAAGCTC
>NZ_JAMXFJ010000003.1:0-58507 GCF_025460805.1 Microvirga sesbaniae
CGGGCCGCAGCACCCGCTCGCGCTCCGGCGGCTGGCGCCCTGAGAGTCTGGTCATCCCGCACCTCCCATCAGGTACAGAAGACCCCCACCACTACACTCTACCAGACAGCCGGCTTTGCCGTCCTAGAAAAAAAGAGGGACCTGCAATGAAACCATCTTCCGCGCTTCTGGCCATGACCATGCTGGGCGCCCTGACGCTGCCCGCCGCCGCCCAGTCCGTGCTCACGGTCAATATCGAGCCCGCCACGACCTGGGTGCGCAACTTCAACCCGTTCAACCAGACCTCGGCGCGGCAGAGCACCCTCGACTTCATCTATGAGCCGCTGATCGTCTTCAACCGGCTCGACGACAACAAGCCGAACTACCGTCTCGCCGAGAGCTACAAGCTCGCCGAGGATCTGAAGAGCATCGAGTTCAAGCTGCGCGACGGCCTGAAATGGTCGGACGGGCAGCCGCTGACCGCCTCCGACGTGGTCTTCACCTACAACTACATCAAGCAGTATCCGGCACTCGACTTCGTGTCGATCTGGCAGTTCATCGGCGGCGTCGAGCAGGTCGACAAGCAGACCGTGCGCTTCACCCTCCGCCAGCCGAGCGCCTTGGCGGTCGACCGCCTCATCGCGCTGCCGATCGTGCCCGAGCATGTCTGGAAGGGCATCGCCGAGCCGGTCACCTTCGCCAACGAGAACCCGGTCGGCAGCGGCCCGATGACCGAGGTGACGCGGTTCACCCCGCAGACCTACGACCAGTGCCGCAACCCGCATTACTGGGATGCCGCGCATCTGTCCGTCGACTGCATGCGCTTCCCGCAGCTTGCCGACAACAACCAGATCCTGGCGGCCTCCGCGGGCGGACAGCTCGATTGGGGCGTGGCCTTCCTGCCCGACGTGGAGAAGACGTTCGTCGCCAAGGACCCGCAGCATCACAAATACTGGTACGTGGCCGGCAGCATGGTGGAGTTCCTGTTCAACCAGGAGACGTCCAACGAGAACAACCGCAAGGCCTTCAAGGACCTCGACTTCCGCCGCGCGGTCAGCATGACGCTGGACCGCAAGGCCATGGTCGACGTGGCGGGCTACGGCTACCCGACCCTGAACGAGGACCCGACCGCCTTCGGGGACGTCTACAAGATGTGGCTCGACCCCAAGGTGAAGGCCGAGTTCGGCAAGTACACGACCTTTGACCTGGACGGCGCCAAGGCGCTTCTCGACAAGGCAGGTTACGTCGACAAGAACAAGGACGGCTTCCGCGACAACCCGGACGGGACGCCGATCGCCTTCAACATCATCGTGCCGAATTCCTGGAGCGACTGGATCGACACGGTGCAGATCGCCATCGAGGGGATGCGCGAGGCCGGCATCAATGCCAGCATGGGAACGCCCGAGGAGGCGGTCTGGTCGCAGAACCTGATCAGCGGATCCTTCGATGCCGCCATCAACAGCATCTCGGTCGCGGCCTCGCCCTATTACCTGTATCAGCGCGCCTTCACCCGGTCGGACGCCGGCAAGACCCGCTTCACGGCGCAGCGCTGGTTCAACGACGAGCTCGAAGGCCTTCTGGCGAAGTTCGCCCAGACGCCCGATCAGGCGCAGCAGAAGTCCGTCATGACCAGCGCCCAGCGGATCGTCGCGGAGAACCTTCCGGTCTTCCCGGTCTACAACAGCGCCACGTGGTACCAGTACAACACCAAGCGATTCACGGGCTGGGCCAGCGGCGAGAACCCGTTCGTCAATCCGACGATCTCGCGCCAGAACCCGGCACGTCTGCTCCATCTCCTGGCGCTCAAGCCGGCGCAGTAGTCCAACGATCGGGGAAGTGGCCCGCCGCTTCCCCGCCTTGAGGTATCGATGGCTTTTCTCTTCAGGCGCCTGGGGTTCTACCTCGCGGCCTTTCTGGCCGCCGCGACCGTCAATTTCTTCCTGCCCCGGCTGATGCCCGGCAACCCGGTCGAGATCATGTTCTCGAGCGCGGGCAGCGATCTCTCGGCCGACAATCTCGAAGCCCTGAAGCTCACCTTCGGCTTCGTCGAGGGGCCGCTCTGGCAGCAATACCTGGCCTACCTGCACAGCGTCTTCACCGGCGATCTCGGCCGGTCCATCAAGTATTTCCCTCTGCCGGTGACGGAGCTCCTCGGCCGCGCCCTCGTCTGGACGGTCGGACTCATGGGAACCGCGACGCTCATCAGCTTCACCCTGGGCACGGTCCTGGGCATCATGGCGGCCTGGAGGCGCGGGAGCACCTTCGACGTGGTCTTCTCGGTCGGCGCCATCATGGCGACGTCCATGCCCGCCATGGTCCTGTCGCTGGTGGCCCTGTTCGTCTTCGGCTTCGAGCTCAACTGGTTCCCGACCGGCTACGCGGCCGACCCGGCGCTCGATCCGGCCTTCTCGTGGCCCTATGTTTCCAGCGTCGTCCGGCACGGGATCCTGCCGGTCCTGACCCTGTCGGTCGTGCTCACGGGCGGCTTTCTCGTGACCATGCGCAACAACATGATCAATCTGCTGGGTGAGGACTACATCGTCATGGCCCGGGCCAAGGGCCTGTCGGACCGGCGCGTGATGTTCTGGTATGCGGCGCGCAACGCGCTTCTGCCCACGGTGAGCAGCCTCGCCATCGCCATCGGGACCGTGCTCGGCGGCTCCCTCGTGACGGAGGTCGTGTTCAACTATCCGGGGCTCGGCAACACCCTGTATCAGGCGATCCTGGCGCGGGATTATCCGGTGATCCAGGGCCAGCTGCTGATCATGACGCTGGCCATGCTCACGGCGAACTTCATCGTGGACGTCAGCTACGTGCTGCTCGATCCGCGGCTGCGGAGGGCCTGACATGGGGGCGGTTCTGCGAAGCGTCGCGCACAACAGGAAGGCTCTGGCCGGGCTCGTCATCGTGGCCGTCATCGTGGCGCTGGCGATCGCGGCGCCCTGGCTGACCGAGTACGATCCGACCCGGCGGGTGGGCCGGCCTCATCAGCCGCCGAGCTGGGACCACTGGCTGGGCACGACGCGCATCGGCCAGGACGTGTTCGCCCGTCTCCTGTACGGGGCCCGCACGTCCCTCGCCGTCGGCTTCGGGGCCGGCCTGCTGATCACGGCGGTCGGAACCATCCTCGGCATCGTGGCGGGATATCGCGGCGGGCGCACCGACGAGGTGATCAGCTTCTTCACCAACATGGTGCTGGTGGTGCCGAACCTGCCGCTGCTCCTGGTGCTCGCGGCGTTCATCGGGCAGGCGAGCCCCTGGGTGATCGCGCTGATCCTCGGGGCCACGTCCTGGGCCTGGGGCGCCCGCGTCACGCGGGCCGAGACCCTGTCGGTGAAGCAGAAGGACTTCGTGAAATCGGCCGAGATGCTGGGCGAGCCCTCCTGGCGCATCATGCTGTACGAGATTTTCCCGAACGTGATCTCCATCGTGGGGATCAACTTCGTGGGCAGCGTGATCTTCGCGGTCATCACGGAAGCGACCCTCGAGTTCCTCGGGCTCGGCGATCCAAAGACGGTCTCCTGGGGCATGATGCTGTTCAACGCGCAGAACGCCTCCGCCCTGCAGGTGGGCGCCTGGTGGGACATCCTCAGCCCGTGCTTCGCCCTCATCGCGCTCGGGGCCGGCCTGTCGCTCCTGAACTTCGCCGTCGACGAGATCGCCAACCCGCGCTTGCGCACGGGCAATACCCTGTCGCGCTGGTCCCTGCTCATGCGGCGCGGGGAGGGCCGTCTATGACCGCCAGTTCCCTGCTCTCGGTGCAGAACCTCACCATCGACTATATCGGCCAGCAGGGCGATTTCCGGGCGGTCGACGATGTCAGCTTCGACATCGCCCCCGGGGAGGTCTTCGGCCTCGCGGGCGAATCCGGTTGCGGCAAGAGCACGATCGCCTATGCGATCAACCGCCTGCACAAGCCGCCCGCGCTCATCCGCCAGGGCCGGATCCTCTTCGAGGGGCAGGACGTGCTCGACCTCGACGACCGGGCCCTGAGGCAGTTCCGCTGGAACAAGGTCGCCATGGTGTTCCAGAGCGCCATGAACTCCCTCAATCCGGTCCTGAGGGTGGAGGCGCAGTTCCACGACCTGCTGAAGCGGCATCGCGGCTCTTCGAAGGCGCAGTCGCGGGAGCGCGCGGCCGAGATGCTGAGGCTCGTCGACATTCCGCCCGAGCGCATGCGCGACTACCCGCATCAGTTCTCGGGCGGCATGCGCCAGCGCATCGTCATCGCCATCTGCATGGCGCTCGACCCGAAGCTCGTGGTCATGGACGAGCCGACGACCGCCCTCGACGTGGTCGTCCAGCGCGAGATCCTGCAGCGGATCGACGAGTTGCGCCGCAGCCGCGGGTTCTCGGTTCTGTTCATCACCCACGATCTCGGCCTGATGGTGCAGTTCTGCGACCGGATCGGCATCATGCTGCGCGGAAAGCTGGTCGAGCAGGGCCCGGCCGAGCAGATCCATCACCGGCCCCAGCACGATTATACGAAGCAGCTCTGGGCGTCGTTCCCGTCGCTGCATGGCGATCCGGTCAAGTTGGAAAG
Source organism: Microvirga sesbaniae (assembly GCF_025460805.1). Taxonomy (GTDB): domain Bacteria; phylum Pseudomonadota; class Alphaproteobacteria; order Rhizobiales; family Beijerinckiaceae; genus Microvirga; species Microvirga sesbaniae. Next base: position 4,523 of record NZ_JAMXFJ010000003.1, read on the forward strand.
GGCATCGATGTGATGGACCAGGAGCCGATCATCGCACTGGAGCGGGTCAGCAAGAGCTTCGGCCACGGCGAGAAGGCCGTGTGGGCCGCGCACGACGTCTCGTTCGCGCTCCATCCCGGCCGGACCGTCGCGCTGGTGGGCGAATCCGGCAGCGGCAAGACCACCTGCGCCCGTCTCGTCATGCGCGAGTATCGGCCGGACGGTGGACGGATCCTGTTTCGCGGAAAGGACCTGAACGACGCCGGGGCGGTCGGCCTCAAGGAGTACCGGCGTGCCGTCCAGATGATCTTTCAGGACCCCTTCGCGTCGCTCAATCCGGCCCACACGGTGGACTTCATCCTCCGCCGTCCCCTCGCGCTCGGCCGGCCGCATCTCAAGGGCAGGGCGGTGGATGACACCATTGCCGATCTGCTGCGCCGCGTGGAGCTCGATCCCGGCGCCGTCACGCGCAAGCACCCGCATGAGCTCTCGGGCGGACAGCGCCAGCGCGTCGCCATCGCCCGGACCCTGGCCATGGGCGCCCGGGTGATCGTCGCCGACGAGCCCACCTCGATGCTGGACGTGTCCGTGCGCCTGGGCGTCCTGAACCTGCTCAACGAGATGAAGCGGGACCTCGGGGTCGCGCTGCTCTACATCACCCACGACCTGGCGACGGCCCGCTACGTGGCCGAGGACATCCTCGTGATGTATGCCGGCCAGATCGTCGAATGGGGCGATGTCCACCGGGTGCTCGCCCACCCGCAGCATCCCTATACGCGCCTTCTCCTGTCGGCCGTGCCCGACCCGGAGGTCCGTTTCGACGATCCGGGTTCACGGCTGGATCCGGGCGTCGTGGAGGCCATCCGCCGAGAGGCGCGACATCGGCAGGATCGCGTGATCGAGGTCGGACCGAACCACTTCACCCGGCCGGCCGCCTGAAGCCCGCTGGGCCGGTCTCCGAAGCATCGGAATGAGTACGATACGCGAGCGGGGTCCTCCAGTCCGTGCGCGGCTGAACCGGGATGCGAGCATCTTTTCACGCAAAACCGGTTCCCACTTCCCACGTCCGATGCTCACATCTTGAAGCGGCGCATCGTTCGGGCCACTCGCGTGGCCCGCTTTCGCCCGCAGGATGCGCTCGGCGGTCTTCCGATCGCGTTCACCGGGACAAGCCCGGCGATCATACCCTCCCCATGTCATGGCCGGCCTTGGGCCGGCCATGACGTGGAGACAGGGCAAGTCCGTCATCCGGCCGCCGTGAAACGCCGCCGCCCTCCGGGGCCGCGAGCCCGGACACGGGCGGGAGGCTGCCGGTTCGATCATTCCGCGCGATCAGTCGGGCCAGCGCAGGATGGCCTGCGAGGAGCGGTTGCGACGGCCTTCGAGAGGCGTCGCGATGATCTCGTTGGACCGGCGGGCCTTCTCCAGCTCCTCGACGAGACGTTCGGCCACCACTTTCTCCTGGCCCGGATGAAGGTTGCACGGGTCGAGGTAGAAATAGCCGTGCTCGACCTCGTGGTCGCGGACGATGATGGGCGTGCGCCCCGAGGCCAGCGCGTCGGCGAGGTCCCAGGCGGTGATGTGCGCGCCCTTGGGCTCGATGGCGACCTTCAGGCGGTCGAGGGGGTTGTTGGTCGGGTCGGCCTCGCGGATCGGCGTCACGCCCGGGCGCCCGGCAAGGGTCTGTTCCCAGAGCTCCAGATAGCGCGTCTCGCGCTCGCGGATGCCCGCATGGTCGCGCGTCTCCCAGGCTTCGAGGGCCGCGATGGTGCCGAGAATGCCCTCCTTGCCGACCTTCATGCCCCGGCCGATGCCCATGTTCTGCATGTAGGTGGCGCGCACGAGCTCGGTGCGGCCGGCCACGATGCCGCCGGTCAGGCCGCCGAGGAACTTGTGGGAGGAGTAGAGCGCGATGTCGGCCCCGGCGGCCAGGAACCCCTTCAGGTCGTATTCGGACGCCGCGTCGACGATCACGGGCACGCCCCGGGCATGGCAGATCTCGACGAATTCCTTCAGCGGGATCAGGCCGTACTGCACCGTGTGGTGCGAGATCACGTAGACGGCCGCGGCGGTCCGCTCGCTGATGGCGCCGTCGAGCTGATAGCCGTAGGCCGAGGTCGCCTGGCCGACCGGAACGACCTTCGCGCCCGCGAGGCGGATGCCCTGCTCGACGGGCGCCCCGTAGCTGACCATGTGGCCGGTCATCAGCAGCACTTCGTTCCTGAGCCCCTGCGTGTCGGGGAGCCGCTCGACGGCGGCCAGGTCGCAGCCGGTCATGGCGCCCGCGACGGCAAGCGTGATCGCGGCCGAGCACGAGGCCGTGACGAAGCCGGCTTCGGTGCCGCAGAGACGCGCGATCACGCGGCTCGCCTTCTTCTGCAGGTCGCCGATCTCGACGAATTGCGGAAGGATCGCGGAGACGGCCGCGACCGCTTCCGGCACGACGATGGAGGCCCCGAGGGACGTCATGGTGCCCGACACGTTGATGATGGGGCGTAGGCCGAGCTCGGGGCGGATGTCTGTCTGGGTCATGGGGCTCAATGTCTCGATTTTTTATGTTGTGGGAATGGGGTATATTCCATTACTGAGGAAGTATGACGAAGGGGGCTGCCGGTCGTGAAGGTGGGCCGCAATTTCCCACGATCCGGGAGAAGATCCAGTGGACACCAAGTTTCCTGAAGCGGCGAACGCCGCCGCACCCGAGAAGCGAAGCCGCGGCGCCCGCGTCAGCGGCATCGACCGGGCGCTGCAGATTCTCGACTTCCTGCAGGCCGAGATGAAGCCCGCCGGCGCCTATGCGGTCGCCAAGGCGGTGGGAGCCCCGCTCTCGACGGTCTATGTGATCATCGAGGATCTGGTCGAGAAGCGGCTCCTGCAGCGGCGCAGCGACGGCACGGTCTGGCTCGGGCCGCGCCTGTATCACTACGGCCTGGCCTACGCGGAATCCCTCGATTTTCTGAACGTCGCCACGCACGAGATGCAGGACCTGTGCCGGGAGGTGGAGGAAACCATCCAGATCTGCGGCCGGGACGGGGACCATATGGTCGTCATGGCCATGGCGGACGGTCCCGGGCATTTCCGCGTCACGTCCAAGGTCGGCTCGCGGGTGCCCCTGAACTGGACGGCTTCGGGACGGCTTCTCCTCGGTCACCTTCCCGACAGGGAGCGGCTCGACGTCTTCCGCCACGCCTCGAAGGTCTCGCCCACGGGGCGCGCCAACACCAACCCTGAGGCCCTGTCCGACGCCTCGGCGGCGGCCCTGCGCGAGCGCCTGTCGATCCAGATCAACGAGTCGGACTTCTCCGTCGCCTGCATCGCCTCGCCGATCTGCCAGCCGTCGGGGGAGTGCGTCGCGACGATCTCCATCGTGCTGCCCGAGCACCGGGTCGTGCAGGACCGGGACCGCTACACCAACGCCGTGCGCAAGGCGGCCGAGAGGATCGAGGCGACGCTGGGCTGGCGCTGAGCGCGGCATGCAGGGGAGCCTCATGCCTCGATCGCGACGATGGCTTCGATCTCGACCGTGATGTTGTTCGGCAGGGACCCGAAGCCCACGGCCGAACGGGCGTGGCGCCCGGCCTCTCCGAACACGGCCATCATGAGATCGGAGCATCCGTTGATGACCTTCGGGTGCTCGCCGAAATCGGGCGCCGCGTTCACCATGCCGAGGAGCTTCACCACGCGCTTGACCCGCGACAGGTCGCCCAGCGCGTCCTGCATGACGGCGAGGAGGTTGATGCCCGTCAGCCTGGCGTGCTCATAGGCCTCGTCCGCGCCGACGTCGAGGCCGACCTTGCCGGTATGGAGATAGCCGTTGGCCTCCTGCGGCCCCTGGCCCGACAGGAACAGGAGATTGCCTTCCTGGACATGCGTGACGAAATTCGCGATCGGGTTCGGAGCCTTGGGCAGCGCGATGCCCAGTTCCTTCAGGCGCTCGTAAGGATTCGACGCGGTCAGATCTTGAACTTGGTTCACAATGTCAGTCCTTGGGAAATCACTTCAGGATCGCCGTGGCGGATGCAGGCGACGTGATGGTTGGAGCCGACGTCCTCCAAAGGCGGGACGATCTCGGCGCAGGCCTCGACCGCATAGCGGCAGCGGGTGCGGAACACGCAGCCGGACGGGGGATCGAGGGGGCTCGGAATGTCGCCCTTCAGGACGATCCGCCGGCGGTCGGCCGCCGGATCCGGCAACGGAGCGGCCGAGAGCAGCGCCTGGGTGTAGGGATGGCGCGGCATCGCGTAGATCTCGCGGCTCGGCCCGCGCTCCATGACCCGCCCGAGATACATCACCACGACCTCGTCGCAGAGGTACTCCACCACCGACAGGTCGTGCGCGATGAAGAGCATCGTCAGGCCGAAATCCTGCTGCAGATCCTGGATCAGGTTGAGGACCTGGGCCTGCACCGACACGTCGAGGGCGGAGACCGGCTCGTCCGCCACGATGAAGTCGGGCTCCACCGCCAGGGCGCGGGCGATGCCGATGCGCTGGCGCTGGCCGCCCGAGAACTCGTGCGGATAGCGCCGCGCCGCATCCGGGTTGAGACCCACGCGGTGCAGAAGTTCGGCGATCCTGTCGCGCCGCGCGCTACCGCGGACGGGCCGGTGGATGTCGAGGGCTTCGCCGATGATCTGGTCGACCCGGAGGCGCGGATTGAGGCTCGAATAGGGGTCCTGGAAGATGATCTGGAGCCTGCTGCGATAGGCCCGCATCTCGCGCTCGGACAGGGTGCGCAGATCGACGCCGTCGAACACGATCCTGCCGTCGTTGGGCTCGACGAGGCGGAGCGTGCAGCGGCCGGCCGTCGTCTTGCCCGATCCGGATTCGCCCACGAGGCCGACGATCGTCCCGCGCTTCACGTCGAAGCTGACGCCGTCGACCGCCTTGACGGTCCCGTTGCGAGTCTGGAACTGCTTGGTGAGCCCCTGGACGCTCAAGAGGGTTTCGCCGGTCATAGGGCCTCGTGCCTCCAGCACCGGCTCAGATGGGACGGGCCCGCCGCCATGAGCGGGGGCGCCTCGTCGCATTGCGGGATGCGGTAGGAGCAGCGCGGCGCGAAGCTGCATCCCGGGGGAAGCGCCGTCACGGGCGGCACGTTGCCCGGGATCGGGTTGAGGCGCAGCCGCTCGCCGGCGCCGCCGCGGTCGCGCGAGGCGTTCGGGATGCAGGCCAGGAGGCCGCGCGTGTAGGGATGCTTCTGGTGCGCGAAAAGGCTCGCCACCGGGCTCTTCTCGACCACGCGGCCGGTATACATCACCACCACGTCATGGGCGATCTCCGCCACCACGCCGAGATTGTGCGTGATGAACAGGATGCTCATGCCGATCTCGCGCTGCAGCCTGCGGAGCAGATCGAGGATCTGCGCCTGGATGGTCACGTCGAGGGCCGTGGTCGGCTCGTCGGCGATCAGGAGGTTCGGATTGCACGAGAGGGCGAGCGCGATCATGACGCGCTGGCGCATGCCGCCCGACATCTGGTGCGGATACTCGTCGAGCCTGCGGTCGGCCGCCGGGATCTCGACGAGCTCCAGCATCCGCCTGGCGCGCCGGCGGGCGTCGGCCGTCGAGAGCGGCTCGTGGAGCCGGATCATCTCGACGATCTGGTCGCCGACCGTGTAGAGCGGGTTGAGGCTCGTCATCGGCTCCTGGAAGATCATGGCGAGCTCCCGGCCGCGGACCGCCCGCATCTTGCGCTCCGGAAGCGTCGCGATGTCGATGACCTGACCCTGGCTCGTGCGGTACAGGATATTGCCGCCCACGATCCGGCCGGGCGACGACAGAAGCCGCATGATCGACAGGCTGGTGACGGATTTCCCCGAACCGGATTCCCCGACGACCGCGAGGGTCTCGCCGCGCCTCACGTCGAAGCTCACGCCATCGACCGACTTGGCGACCCGGCTGCCGAGTTCGAAGTGAGTGCGCAGGTCCGAGACCCTGAGCACGGTATCGTCGGGAAGCTCCGTCATCGGGCGTTGATCCATCCGCAATGCGGGCACGCCGAGCTCTCCAGGGCGGATTGGCGCGGCGGGACATAGCGGCTCGCCTTGACGGCCTCGTGCCCGAGGATCGTCCAGACGGGTTCGATCAGGCGTGGCAGGTGCGCATTGTAGCCCATGGAATCGACGATCCTCAGATCGCTGTCGTTGACCTCGAACAATGTGAACTCGGCCCGGGTGCCGGGCGACAGCAGGTTCCCGGTCGGAAGGCCGATCACCTCCATCGGGGCCCGGGTCGAGGCGTCGATGACGGCCTCGAACGGCATGCCGACGGACAGCAGCTTCGACATGGTCGTGCCCATGTCCCAGACCGGGTTGTCGAGGGAGCGGGCGTGCAGGTCGGTGGAGATCGAGAAGGGCAGGAGGCCGCGCTGGACCGCGAGTTCGGCCACCTTGAACGAGAAGGACGCGCCGCCATGGCCCACGTCGAGGCGGATGCCGTCGTTGGCGCAGCGCTGCGCCAGCTGGAACAGGTCCTCGTCCTCCATGATGTTCGCCGCCGCCTTGCCGTTGAAGCAGTGGGTCACCACGTCGCCCGGGCCCAGGACCTCGAGCACCTCGTCGAAGACCGGGGGCGGCTCGCCCACATGCACCATCAGCGGCAGCTTGAGGATCTTGGCCACCTTCTTGGCGATCTTGACGGGCGTGATGCCCCAGGCGCCCACGATGACGCCGCTCGCCCGCACCTTGATGCCGATGATGATGTCCCGGTTGGCCTCGACGCACGCGATGGTGCGGTCGATGTCGATGGACCGCATGTCGATGAGCTCGCTCACGCGGTTGCACGCCACGAGGCCGATCGACCCGATGTTCAGGAAGGCCTTGATGCGTTCCCGGGCCGGCTCGATGATGTACTCGCGGAAGCCGTGGAAATTGGCCTCGCCGGCCGAGCCGGCATCCACGATGGTCGTGACGCCGCGCTCGATGCCGCAGACCTGCGGCTTGATCGAGATGTCGGTGCCGCCGTGCCAGACATGGGCGTGGAGGTCGACCCAGCCGGGCGACACGAAGGCGCCCTTGGCGTCGATGCGGCGGGCGCCGTCCGGCGCCTGAAGGGAATGGCCGACGCCGGCGATCCGTCCGTCGCCGCCGATCAGGATGTCGGTCGCCTCCTGGGGAACCCCGCGGCCGAAGCCGACCGGCTTCGCGCCGGCGATGAACAGGGGGGACGAGTCGTCTTGAAATGTCATCGATCAAAGATCCTTTCTCAGGCGCGGATCGAGGAGGTCCCGGAATCCGTCGCCGACCATCTGAAGCGAGAGCACCGACAGGATGATCGCGATGCCGGGAAACAGGGTCATCCAGTCGGCCTGTCCGATATACTGGCGCCCGGCCGCGATCATGGTGCCCCAGGTGGGGATCTCGGGGCTCACGCCGAGGCCCAGGAACGACAGGCCGGCCTCGGCCAGCATGGCGTAGGCGAAGATGAAGGTGCCCTGCACGAGGATGGGCGAGACCAGGTTGCGCAGCACGTGCCGGGACATGATGCGCCAGGTCGGCACGCCGAGGGCGCGGGCGGCCTCCACGTAGGGCAGTTCGCGGATGACCAGCGTGGAGGCGCGCACGATGCGGGCGAGGCGCGGCGTGTAGACGATCCCGAGCGCCACGATGACGGTGACCAGGGACGGGCCCAGCGCCGCCACGAGCGCGATGGCGAGCAGGATGTCCGGGAAGGCCATCATGGCGTCGATGATGCGGGCGATCGGCGTGTCGAGGCGGCGGAAGAAGCCCGCCACGAGGCCGAGCGTCACGCCGAAGACGGCCGCGAAGGCCACCACCGAGGCGCCGACGAGCAGCGAGAGCCGGCCCGCATAGATCGTGCGGCTGAACACGTCGCGGCCGAACTCGTCGGTCCCGAACCAGTAGATCCCGCTCGGCGGCTTGAGCCGGTTCACCACAGAGAGGCGGCTCGGCGAATAGGGGGCGATCCACGGCGCCAGGATGGCCAGCGCGGCGACCACGACGAGGATCAGGAGACCGATCATGACGGTCTTGCGGGTCACCAGGCGCGAGACGAAGCTCGCCTCGGCGATGGCCGGGGAACCGACGGCGGCCATCAGTAGCGTACCCGCGGGTCGACGAGCAGGTAGAGCATGTCGATCAGGAAGTTGATGAGCACGTAGAGCGCCGCCACGATCAGGAGCGCCCCCTGGATGACCGGGTAGTCGCGCCGCAGCACGGCCGAGACCACGAGATTGCCGACGCCAGGAAGGCCGAACACCGTCTCGGTCACCACGGCGCCCGACACGAGGAGCGCCGCCGTCAGGCCGATCACGGTCAGGACCGGGATGAGGGCGTTCTTGAAGGCGTGCTTCATGACGACCCGGACCTCGCCCATGCCCTTGGAGCGGGCGGTGCGCACGTAGTCGTCGTTGAGCACGTCGAGCATGCTGGCGCGCGTGAAGCGCAGGATCAGGGCCGACGACACGATGCCGAGGGACAGGGCGGGAAGGACGAGATGCGACAGCCGCGTGAACAGTCCGGCCCCGGGACCGCCGTAGCCGGAGACCGGGAACAGGCCGAGGCGCACGGCGAAGAACTGGATCAGCAGCAGGCCGAGCCAGAAGCTCGGGACCGACGCCGCCAGCATGGCGAGCGTGGTGGCGACCTGGTCGAACAGGGAGCCGCGCCAATAGGCCGACAGGATCCCCACGGGAATCGCGATCAGGCCCGCGATGAGGATGGAGAACAGGGTGAGGAAGAAGGTCGGCTCGGCCCGTTCCGCCAGGGCCGTCAGGACCGGGCGGTTCAGGAAGATCGATTCGCCGAGATCGCCCCGGAGCAGCTGCCCGAAGAAGATGCCGTACTGGACGATGAGCGGCCGGTCGAGGCCGAGGCGGGCGCGCAGGCTCGCCACGTCCTGGGCCGTCGCGTCGGGGCCGAGCATGACGGCGGCCGGATCGCCGGGCGCGATGCGCACGATGATGAACACGATCGTGACGACCACGAACATCACGGCCAGCATGCCGAGGAGGCGTTGAAGGATGTAGCGGCTCATGCGTCGATCTGCGTTGAGGAATGAACGGGGAGCGCGGGTGCGCTCCCCGGCTTGCCGGCTCTTACTTCTTGACCGAGACGTTCCAGAAGTAGGGCCACGGCGCGGGCACCACGCCCTCGAGCTTGGGCGACTGCGCCGAGAGGGCGTTGAAGTCGCCGATCTTGATGCTCGGGGTCTCGTCGTAGATGACCTTCTGGACCTCGGCCCACAGGGCAGGGCGCTTGGCCGCGTCGCTCTCGGTGTTGAAGGCGTCGACGGCCTTCTTGCGGGCGGGGCTCGACCACCAGCCGGGCGAGCTCTCGGAGAGCTGGCCGATGAGCGCGGGCTCCGGCAGGAACGGGCTGTGGGTGATGTAGATGTCCCACAGGGCCGGGTCGCCGCGCCGCTGGGTGAGGGTCGCCCAGTCGACCACCTGCAGGTCGACCGTGAAGCCGGCCTGCTTCAGGTACTCGGCCGCCACCTGGGCCATCTTGTAGTGGAACTCGTACTGGCGGCTGGTGAGGATGCGCAGCGGCGCGCCGCCGTAGCTCGCCTTCTTCAGGAGCGCCTTGGCCTTGTCCGGATCGGCCACGTTGTACCGGCCCTCGACGCCCGCATCCGTGTTCCACACATAACCCTTGGGATACATGGCTCCGTCGAGGGAGTAGAACTCCGGATTGCCGAAGGCCGCGGCCAGCATGTCCTCCATGCTGAGCGACAGGCGCACCGCCATGCGGGCGTCCGTGTTGGCCATCACGCCCTGCTTCGTGTTCATCACGAAGACCGGCCAGCCGAACGGCTTGAGGATGACGGGCTTGGAGGTCTGGATGTTCTTGATGCGGTCGTAGGATTCGACCGGGATCGAATCCACGTAGTCGAACTGTCCGGAGATCGCGCCCTCGACGCGGGTGTTGGGATCCGGCACCGGCACGAAGCGGATCTCGTCGAGGATCGGCTTGCGCGCGCCGCCATAGCCGTTGCCGGCGCCGTCGAGCGGCTTGTAAGCTTCGTTGCGCACGAGCTGGATGTACTGGTCGGGCTTGCGCTCCTTGAGCTTGTAGGGACCGGTGCCGACCGGGTCCTTCATGGGCACGTCCATCTTCTCCGACGGCATGATCACGGCCGCGGAGTTGTTGAAGGACAGGAGCGCCAGGAGGGGCGCGTAGGGCGTCTTCAGGGTGATGCGAACCGTCGACGGATCGACGGCCTCGAGCTTGTCCACGTTGGCGGCCACCTGCTTGCCGCGCGAGGCCTGGTCCATCCAGCGCTTGAGCGAGGCGACGACGTCGTCCGACGTCATGTCCGAGCCGTCGTGGAATGTGACGCCGTCCCGCAGCTTGATCGTGTAGACCTTGCCGCCGTCGGTGACCTCGGGAAGCGAGGCTGCGAGAAGCGGCGTGACCTTCCAGTCCTTGTCGAAGGTGAACAGCGTCTCGAAGAAGTGCTGGGTGACGATGCCGACCAGGTCCGCCGTCGACACCATGGGGTCGAGCGTCGGCGGCTCGCCGATCGTCGCCACGTTGATGACGCCACCCGTCTGAGCCAGAACCGGGCCCGATACGACGATCGCCAGGCCGGACAACAAAGCTTCCCTGATCCTCATGGTCACCCTCTTCCTCTATAATTATGGATTATTTGCTTTAGTTATGACATAGTGAGTGAGCAAAGGATCGTCGTCAATAGGCATGAAGGGGCGGTCAGTCCGAGGTTAGGCGGGCGCGCGATCGGGAGGGGCGCGGGACGGCGCGCTCACTACAGTCGAGGTCGCCGGGATACGTCCGACCGTGACGGGGAGAGTTGGGGCGAGGCGGGTGCTTCACCCTCCCACGTCATCACCGGGCTCGTCCCGGTGATCCCGATCCGGAAGCGGTCGCGCTCAACACGAGCGGGATGGCCGGGACAGGCCCGGCCATGACGTGTGTGGGAAGCAAGGGACGTGCGCGGCCGGCTACCGCACGCCGTTCAGGGCAGCGCATGGCCGCTAGAGCCTCGGACCAAAAGTGGACACCACTTTTGGGGTTCATCCGAGGCTCCCTCTCTTGACCGGCGCATCGGACGAGGCGGACCCAGCGGGCCGCGCAAGCGAAAACCGAGTCCACTTTTCCGTCCGATGCGCTAGGGCACGGTCTCGGCCGCTTCGTCCACAGACAGGCCCTCCGCCTGGAGACGCCACATGGTGTCGAACAGGCCGCCGCGCTCGCGCAGCTCCGCGGCGGTTCCGTCCTCGACGATCTCGCCGCCCTTGACCACGATGATGCGATCGAAGGCCGTCAGCGTGGAGAGTCGATGGGCGACCGCGATCACGGTCCGGCCGCGCATGAGCCGCACGAGGGAGCGCTGGATCTCCATTTCGGATTCGGTGTCCAGCGCCGAGGTCGCCTCGTCCAGGATGATGATCGGGGCATCCTTCAGGAACGCGCGTGCGATGCCGATGCGCTGGCGCTGGCCGCCCGACAGCTTCATGCCCCGCTCGCCGACGAGCGTGTCGTAGCCGTCCGGGGTCGCCCGGATGAAGCCGTCGCAGCAGGCCGCGCGGGCGGCCGCGTAGACCTCCTCGTCGCCGGCCTCCGGACGGGCGAAGCGGATGTTCTCCATCAGAGTCCGGTGGAAGAGCGTGATCTCCTGAGGTACCACGGCCAAGGCTGCGCGAAGTGAGTCCTGGCCGACCTCCGTGAGATGCTGCCCATCGATCAGGATTTCTCCGGACTGCACATCGTACAATCGCTGCAGCAGATGGATCAACGTGGACTTGCCGGCCCCCGACGGCCCGACGATCCCGATTTTCTGACCCGCGGGAATCAGCAGGTTCAGTCGGTGCACGGTGTCGGACCTCGTATCACCGTAGGAGAAGCTCACATCCCGGAATTCCACCGTTCCGCCACGAGGAGCAAGGGGTCTGGCGTCAGGGGCGTCGACGACGGATTGCGGTTGCGCGATCACCCGCAGCGTGTCCTCGATGTAGCCCACAAACTGCGTCGTCTCGACGAGCGAGAGGGCGAGGTCCCTGGAGCTGTTGAGAATGCGGAAAGTCAGAGCCGACACGACGACCACGTCGCCCGGGGTGATGTCGCCGAGACTCCAAAGGTACACCGCCCAGGACAGCATGCTCCCGGCCATGGCGCACAGGGCAACGTCGTGCAGTGCGCGCGCCTTCTCGAGATAGAGCCAGCTGCGGCCTTGCGCGCGAGCCTCCTCGCGGAACCCCCGAGCGAGGCGCTGCGCCTCGCGGGTGCGAGCCGAGAAGGACTTCACCGCCCACATATTGGTGATGACGTCCACGAGGTCGCCCGCCACGGTGCCGGCGTGGCCCGCATAGGTCCGATGCAGCGGCCGTCCGCGCTCGCCGAACCAGATGAGCCCTCCCGTCACCGCCGTGACGAACACGGCGAGAACGATCATCATGCGCCAGTCCACCGTCAGGAACACGATCAGAGCGCCGACGAACTCGATGCAAGGCGGCAGGATGCGCCACGCGACGGTGTTCGTCAGCGCGCCGAAATTTCCGGCGGTCGCGGTCAGCCGCTGCCCGAGCGAGCCGGCGAGATTATCCGTGAAGTAGCGCATGGGCTGCCCGTTCAGGAATCCGAACAGGTCGAGGCGCATGTCCACGCCGACGCTAAGGGTTGTGCGGCAGACGAGCCAGGCCGTGATGCGCCACAGGATGCTCTCGCAGGCGATGAGGGTCACGAACAGGACGAGAGCTGACCAGACCGCTGCGCTCGCCTCGCGCGGCCCCGCCATCCCGTCTACGAGGAGCTTCATGACATATTGCACGGCAACCGCGCAGCCTGCCGCTGCGACGACCGTCAGAAGCAAGGCGCCGAACTGCCATGGACGGCCGACGATGTAGTGAAGAACGAACCGGTACGGACCCTGAAGGAAGGTGGACGGCGCCAGGATCGGGGGCGCATGATGGGCCGCGCCAGCCTTGGACCGGCTGCGCCCAAGGCTGATCAAGGGATTGTCCTCACGCCACATCGATCCTACTCCGCCGCGACGGAGGGCACGGGCGCGTCCTCGCCTCCGTCGAAAGCGGCGAACAGGGCCTGTTGCTGGTGGAGCTCGCGGGCAAGCCGTGGGAACACCGTGCGGCAGCCCTGCGAGTCCGCGGTGGTCAGCAGACCGACGCTGCAGTTCCGTCCATTATCCCAGCCCGGATAGTCCGCGACCGGGTAAAGGCATATACCCGTGACCGGCACGCCCACATCCATGGCGGCATGCACTTCGGAGCAGACATAGTGAAACCAGGACGACCGGCCGCATCCTTCGGCGCCGGTCTCGGCGATCAGGAGCGGGCGCCGATAACGCAGATAGGCCTCTTTCAGCAAGATGTGCAGGGGCCGGTAGGAGTGGTGACCCATAGGGATCGTCGAGCCACCGAGATACCATTGGTTCTCGGGATAATAATTGAGCCCGACCATATCGAGACAGTCCGGTGCTCCACCGAGCTCGGGCTCCTTCGCGCCGCAGAGGATGTCGAGCGCTTCGAACTGGGACTGCTGATAGACCTGCGCGCTTCTGACGTGCTCGTCGTCTCCGAGGCCCGCTTCTACATTGATCAGCGGTTCCGCCGTGATGAAGCGCGCCCTCGGATCGACGGCCCGGATCGCCGCTATGGCGGCGATCGTCGCACGCACGAGCTGGCGTTTGAGCTCGGCACCCCGGCCATGACCGCAAGGGTTGAAGCGGCCGACCTCGCCCCCCGCCCACGCCCAGTAGGAAATTTCGTTGACGGGACAGTAGACCGGCACCTGCCGGCTCTCCTCCTTGATCAGCCGGGCTGCCGCAGACGCGAAGCGCGCGAAGCGGTCGATGAAGGCCGGCGACCAGATGTCCAGGTCATCGGGGTAGCCGTAATGGCACAGATCCCAGATGATGTGCGTCCCGGTGCCTTCCGCAGCCCGCAGCATTGGCAGGAAGCTGCTCCAGTCGTAGCGGCCGGGCGCCGTTTCGATGAGGTGCCACCGCAATCCGTCGCGCGCCGCATGAATGCCGTGCTCGGAGAGAAGTTCGTAATCCTTGGCCGCGAGCCGATCATGATCGGTGCTGGCGAGAAGATCGAGTCGTCGGCCGTCCCAGCGCCGATGGCTTGAACACTCGAAACCGCCGAGGAAGAAGCTTCCAAAAGGAGAAGCGTTATCAGGTGAGATCATACGGACGAACGCTCCAACCCTGCACTAAGGAGGGGTTAGCCGGATCGGCTCGGACATTGAAAGAAGCGGGCCGGCTGAAGACAGCCGGAATGTTCCTGCTCACGTCAACAAGTTGACTGAGCTGCAACCCGCTACCAACAATGGGCTTGGCAACTTGTTCCAGTTCCTGTGAGAGAAGAAACCCGGATGCTTCGAACAACTCCGGCACACGGCGTGTTCCCTGCCGCATGCCGCAACCCGGACAAGTGGTCGCACGAAAAGCCAAGCTTCTCATACGTTAATGCGGCCCATCCGGGGAGCTTCCATCCTGACAAATGCCGGGCAGACCGATTATCGAACGACATGGGCGATCATGGCGGGAGACAGAGCATGGTCGGGGCGGCCTTCTAGATCGAGTCGATCGCCGTGTAGAACGCGCTACACTCGAAGTGGGAGGCTCGTTTGGGGATATGGCCCTGTCGAGCGCGATCCTGGGTGTTGTCGGCGCGACTGCACGGATCCTCTATCGCCCCCCGATCCGATGGGCCGACGAGCGCGCTCATGCAGCCGATCATCGAACGCCGTTCAGGGCGAGATAGGTGCGGATGACCTGGCTGTCGTCCTCATGGCCGTCCCCACGTCCCGAGGCGGCGAGGAACATCTGATGGGCTGCGGCGGCCAGGGGCAGGGCGGCCCTGGTGTCCCGGCCCGCATCGAGCACGATGCCCAGGTCCTTGACGAAGATGTCGACCGCGCTGGTGACCTCGGGCTTGTCCTGGAGCATGCGCGGTCCCCGGTCCCTGAGCATCCAGCTCGAGGCGGCCGACCCGCTCATGATCTGCAGGAGAATGTCGAGATCGACGCCGACCTTCGAGGCGAGGGCGAAGGCTTCGGCGACGACCGCGATGTGAACGCCGCACAGAAGCTGGTTGACGGTCTTGACCATGGCGCCCTGTCCCGGGCGCTCGCCCACATGGAAGACCTTGTCGCCCATGGCGTCGAAAACGGCTTTTAGTCCGTCGAACGTGTCGCGGGGGCCGGCCGCCATGATGGTGAGCGTCCCTCCCTTGGCGCCCGCGACCCCGCCCGACACCGGAGCGTCGATCAGGCGCCTTCCGGCGGCCCGGACCCGGGCTTCGATGGATTCCACGGCCGAGGGAGGGCACGTCGCCATGAGGGCGACCACGCCGCCGTCGCGCAGAGCCTCCAGGGCGCCGCCCTCGAACAGCACGGCCTCGGCCTGGGCGGCGCTCACCACCATCAGGATCAGGACATCGGCATCCTGGGCGGCCTCGCGCGCGCTGCCCGCGCGCCGGCCTCCCGCCCCTTCGAGCGCCGCGAGGGCGTCGGCGTTCAGGTCGAACCCAGTGACCGTAAACCCTTTCGTCAAAAGGTTCGACGCCATCGGCAATCCCATGGCGCCAAGGCCCACGAATGCAATTCGAGTCATGTGTGCTGATCCCTCGCGTCGTGCTTATCGGTACTGTGCCGGCCTTGGTGCCGACAAGGGGGGAGCGTCCCGCCCGTTATAGAGCATCGGACGTGAAAAGTGGACCCACCTTTGGGATCGAGTCCGATGCTTCTTCTCCTATGAGAGCGTCGGTGATCGCGAAAAGCCGGGTCCACGTTTCGCACGATGCTCTCGCTTCAGTAAATCGTCAGCGCGGGAATGTAGCTGACGGCGAGGAGGACCAGCATGGCCACGCCGAAGAACGGCCAGAGCTCGCGGGTCGTGTCCGCCAGGGACGAACGTGCGATCGACGAGGAGATGAACAGCGTCGTGCCGATCGGCGGCGTGTAGAGCCCGATGCCGAGATTGAGCACCATGATGATGCCGAGCTGCACCGGATCGAGCCCGATCGTCGCCGCCAGGGGCACGAAGATCGGCCCGAGGAGCAGGATCGCCGGCGGCAGGTCGAGCGGCATGCCGACGATCAGCAGCAGGATGTTCATGGCCAGGATCACCAGTAGGGGATTGCTGATCGTGGCCGTGACCCACTCGGCGAAGCGGATCGGAACCTCGTCGAAGGTCAGGATCCAGCCCACGATGGCGCTGCCCATGATCACCAGCATGACGACCCCGGTCGCGATGCCGGACTCGACCAGGCTGTGATAGAAACGCTTCCAGGTGAGGTCGCGGTAGAAGACGGCGCTCAAGGCCAGGGCATAGACCACGGCCAGGACGGAGATCTCCGTCGGCGTGGCGATGCCGAAGCGCAATCCGAGCAGGATCAGGATCGGCATCAGGAGGGCAGGGCCGCTCAGCACCGCCAGCTTGAGAAGCTCCATCCGGCCGACGGCCGGATCCTCCGAGTGGATGCCGCGCCGCCGTGCGATCCAGCTGCAGGTCAGGACGAAGCCGCCGGCCATCAGGATGCCGGGCAGAATGCCCGCGGTGAACAGATCCGCGATGCTGACGCCGCTCACGAGCGAGTAGAGGATGAGTGGGATCGACGGCGGGATGAGGATGTCGATCACCGCCGAGGTGGCGTTGTTGGCCGCGCACAGCCCGGCCGGGTAGCCCTGCTTCTTCTGCCAGGGGATCAGCACCGAGCCCAGCGCGCTGGCATTGGCGACCGCGCTGCCGGAGACGCCGCCGAACACCACGGAAGCGACGACCGTGGTGGAGAGCGGGCCGCCGCGCCAGCGCTGCATCGACTTGGTGGCGAAGGTCAGAAGCTCGTGCCCCAGCTTGCCGCCGAGCATCAGGCTGCCGGCCATCATGAAGAACGGCAGGGCCAGCATCGGGAAGGATTGCGTCTGCTGGTACATCTGCTGCGCGACGATCATCAGGGGCAGCTCGCCCTGCCAGGCGAGCGTTGCGCCGGCGGCGATCACCAGAGCGTGCCCTACGGGGATCGCCAGCAGCATCAGGATCGTGAAGGCGATGACGAGAACGATGCTCATAGGCCCGTCTCCTCGGGATCCGGGGTCGGCATGGCCTCGGGGCCGATGACGGCGACCCGCAGGGCCAGCGCGAAGGTGGTCAGGATGACCGCGATGCAGCCCAGCGCCAGCGCGTAGTAGCTGTAGCTGCTCGACAGGCCGAGCACGGGGCTGGTCTCGATGGACACGATGTCGGCGACGCCCAGCGCCTCCCAGGCCAAGACGGCATAGGACGCGATGATGATGGCGTGGCCGACGAGGAGCATGATGCGGGCCCCGTTCCGGTTCAGGCGGGATAGGACGGACTCGACCGCCATGTGGCCGCCCTTCTGAACAGCGAGCGCCACGCCGGCCATGATGAACCACGGGAACAGGCGCTCGGGGAGTTCCTGAGCGAAGCGGAAGCCGCCGCTCTCCAGGACGTAGCGGGCGACGACATTCGCCGTGAGGATCGCCAGCAGGGCGATCCCGGTGAGCAGGATCACCGCCTGGCAGGCGAGGGCCACCGCGCGGTCGATGACTTTGGCCACGGGGAGCGCGCCGCTCCCCGTGGCCAGCTCACGCTCGTGGTGGGGGAGAGGGGCGGCGCGCGTCATGGCGTCAGCTCCGGGCGGTTTTCGCGAGCCGGTCGACGAACTCGCCGAAGGGCTTCGCGCGCCAGGTGTCGGCCACCTTGGCGGAGGCTTCGCGGAACGCCGCCTTGTCGACCTCGTTGACGGCGAGCTTCGGATTGGCCCGGAACTCGCCGTTGAACTTGGCCTCGTTCTCGGCGAACAGCTTGCGCTGCAGGTCGCCCGCCTCCTTGGCCGCCGCCCTGATGATCTCCCGGTCGGCGGCGGGCAGCCGCGTCCAGGTGATCTGCGACATCAGGAACGGCGAGCTCTCCCATTTGTGGCCCGACAGGCTGATGAACTTGTTCACCTCGAACAGCTTCGAGCTGGCGATGTTGGTGAGCGGGTTCTCCTGCCCGTCCACGACGCCCTGCTGCAGGGCGACGTAGAGCTCGCCGAAGCTGATCTGCTCCGTGCCGGCGCCCAGCGCCTGGAAGATGTCGATGGTCATCGGGTCGGGCGGCGTGCGGATCTTGAGGCCCTTCAGGTCGGCCGGCTTGGCCACGGGCCGCTTGCTGTTGGTGATGTGGCGGATGCCGTTGTCCCACCAGCCGAGGGGCACCATCTGGACCTTGGAGAACCGCTGGGCGAGCTCCTCCCCGATGGGCCCTTCCAGCACCTTGAAGGCCGCGGCGCTGTCCTCGAACAGGAACGGCAGGCCCAGAGCCGCGAGTTCCGGCACGAGCGCCGAGGTGGAGCCCTGGCTGTTGACCGTCATGTCCACGGCGCCGGTGCGCAGGCTGGTGAGCAGGGATTGCTCGTTCCCGAGCTGCTCGGAGCCTGCGACGCGCACGCTGATGCGTCCGCCGGTGCGTTCCTTGACGAGTTCGCCGAACCGTTCGGTGGCGATGCTTCGCGGGTTGCCGGGCGCCGCGTTGTGGCCGAGCGTCAGGTTGGTGGCCGCCCGGGCGCCGCGGGGCAGGGCCAGGACGGCCGGCGCCGCGAAGGCTCCGGCGATCAGGGTCCGGCGCGAAATCGTGCTCTTCATGTGCGTTCTCCTCTGGATGTCCCACCCGTTGTCCGGGCTTGTCGACGTTTGCGGGTGCGGCGGCGCGGAGACGCCGCCGAGCCGGGAGCGGATGGACCGCTCCGTGGCAAAGGCGGTCTAGAGCCAGCCCTTGATGCTGCGCGTCACGGCCGCGACGGAGAGCCCGTAGCGGTCGTGCAGGGTCGGGAGGGCGCCGGCGTCGAGGAACTCGTCCGGCAGGGCGATCTGACGGAAGGCCGCAGGAAACACGCCCGAGCGCATCAGAAGGCCGGCCACCGCCTCGCCGAGGCCGCCGACGATCGTGTGGTTCTCGGCGACCACCACCATGCGGCCCGTGCGTGACGCCTCCTTCAGGATCGTCGCCTCGTCGAGGGGCTTGATGGTCGGCACGTGCAGCACCGCGACGTCGACGTTGTCACTCGCGAGCGCATCCGCGGCCTCGAGGGCGCGCATGGTCATGAGTCCCGACGAGACGATCAGCACGTCGTTGCCGTCGCGCAGGGTCTTGGCCTTGCCGAACTCGAACCTGTAGCCGTACTCGTCCAGCACGAGCGGGACATTGCCGCGCAGGAGCCGCATGTAGACCGGGCCGTCGTGCGCCGCGATCGCCGGCACGGCCTGCTCGATCTCGTGGGCGTCGCAGGGATCGACGATGGCGATGTTCGGCATGCCCCGGAAGATCGCGACGTCCTCGGTCGCCTGGTGGCTCGGCCCGTAGCCGGTCGTCAGGCCGGGGAGGGCGCAGACGATCTTCACGTTGAGGTTCTCCTCGGCGATCGCCATGCAGATGAAGTCGTAGGCCCGGCGCGCCGCGAACACCGCGTAGGTGGTGGCGAAGGGCATGAAGCCTTCCCGCGCCATGCCGGCGGCCGCGCTGATCAGGAGCTGCTCGGCCATGCCCATCTGGTAGAAGCGGTCCGGATGCGCCTTGGCGAAGACGTGCAGGTCCGTGTACTTGGCGAGGTCCGCCGTGAGCCCGACGATCTCGGGCCGGGTCTCGGCGAGGGCCGCGAGGGCGTGGCCGAACGGGGCGGGCTTCGTGCGCTGGTCGGGACCCGCGAGCGACGCGATCATCGCCGAGGTGGTGAGCCGCGGCCTGTCCGCCGTGCCCTGGCCGCCCTCGGCCTGCTCGCCCAGCCAGGCGGGACGGGTGTATTTCGAGCGCCTCATGATGTCCTCCCGGCGTCCAAGAGTTCGATGGCCTGTCGCCACTCGTGCGGCTCCACCCGCAGGAAGTGGTTGCGCTCGCGCTCCTCGAGGAACGGCACGCCCTTGGCCATCTTGGTGTCGCAGATGATGATGCGGGGCTTCGGCTCGGCGAGGCCGCGGGCGGCGTCGAAGGCCGCCACCAGGGCGTCGACGTCGTTGCCGTCCACGCGCTGCACGTGCCAGCCGAACGCCGCGAAGCGCTCGGCCAGGGGCTCGAAGCCCGTGACCTGGGACGCGGGGCCGTCCGCCTGCTGGTTGTTCACGTCGACGATGCCGATCAGGTTGTCGAGCTGCCAGTGGCTCGCCGACCAGGCGGCTTCCCAGATCGAGCCCTCGCCGAGCTCGCCGTCGGAGAACAGGCAATAGACGAAGGATGTCGAGCGCTTGCGCTTAAGGCCGAAGCAGAAGCCGACCGCGAGGCCGAGGCCGTGCCCGAGCGACCCGCCGGTGATCTCCATGCCGGGCGTGTAGGCGGCCATGCCCGACATGGGCAGGCGGCTGTCGTCGGTGCCGTAGCTCTCGAGCTCGTCCTCCGGGATGATCCCGGCCTCGATCAGCGCCGCATAGAGGGCGATCGCGTAGTGGCCGATGGAGAGCAGGAAGCGGTCGCGCTCCTCCCATTCCGGATCCTCGGGCCGGAAGCGCATGGCGTGGAAATAGGACACCGCCAGCACGTCCGCGATGCCGAGCGCCTGGGCGATGTAGCCCTGGCCCTGGACTTCGCCCATGCGAAGCGCGTTGCGGCGGATGCGGTAGGCGCGGTCCGCCAGGGATACGTTGGTCAGGGCGTGCGCCTGCGGCCGTGGCGCCGCCTGGCTCGTGCTCGTGGTCATCGGTCTCTCCCGTTGGCGGATCAATGGATCAGCATGCCGCCGTTCACGTCGATGACGGCGCCGGTGATGTAGGCGGACAGGTCGGACGCCAGGAACAGATAGGCTCCGGCCACGTCCTCCGCGTCGCCGAGCCGGTTGAGCGGGATGCCCTTCAGGATGTCCCGGCGCATCTCGTCGGTGAGCTTGCCGCCCGTGATGTCGGTCTGGATCAGGCCGGGCGTGACGCAGTTGACCCGGATCCCGTCCGGCCCGAGCTCCCGGGCCATTGCCTTCGCGAGGCCGAGCACGCCGGCCTTCGCGGCGGAGTAGTGCGGCCCGCCGAAGATCCCGCCGCCGCGCTGCGCCGAGACCGACGACATGCAGGCGATCGACCCGCGGCCGCGGGAGCGCATGTGCGGGATGAAGGCCTGGCTCAGGTAGAGGACCCCGGTCAGGTTCACGTCGACGATGCGCCGCCAGCTCGCGGCGTCGATCTCCATGGTCTTCACCGGCTGGGTGACGCCGGCATTGTTGAGCAGGATGTCGACCTGCCCGAAGGCCGTGATGGCGTCGTCGGCGGCGCGCCGGCACTCGTCGAGATCCGTGACGTTGCAGCCGATCCCGACATGCTGCGGCCCGAGGGACGCGGCCGCCTCCCGGGCGCCCGGGCCGTCGATGTCGAGAATCGCCACCCGGGCGCCGTGGCGGGCGAAGAGGCGGGCGGTGGCAAGGCCGATCCCGCGCGGGCTCGCGGCGCCGGAAATGACCGCGGTCTTTCCTTCGAGTAGCATCGTTTCCTCCAGGGGAGATGGTCGTTCTTGTTCGTGTTGGAGGAATTATTTTCCGCATTGCGCGGGAGGACAAACGCGCCGTTTACACCCTCTGGTGAATCTGGTTCACTCATCCGATGCTGCAGCAGGTTCCGCTCTCCTACCTTCGGATCTTCGAGGCGGCCGGCCGGACCGGGTCGTTCCGGGCGGCCTCGGCGGAGCTCAACCTGACGCCGAGCGCGGTGAGCCACGCGATCCGCAAGCTCGAGCAGGCGCTCGGCATCCCGCTCTTCGACCGGGAGACGCGCAACGTGCGGCTGAGCTACGAGGGCGAGGCGCTGATGCGCCATGTCGGCCGCGCCTTCGAGGAGCTGCGGCGCGGCATGGAGGTCGTGTCGACGCGTGGCCCCATGCTCCTGCGCCTGCACTCGGCGCCGAGCTTCGCCGCGCAGTGGCTGACGCCGCGCCTGGCGGCCTTCCTGAAGCACCATCCGGGCGTGGACGTGCGGCTCGCGGCGGGCACCGACTACACGCGCTTCACGTCGGACGAGTTCGACGCGGACATCGTCTACGGTGCCCCGCGCACGGAAGGGCTGATCGTCGTGCCCCTCGGCGAGGAGACGATCACGCCGCTCTGCGCGCCGGACCTCGCCGCGACCATCGCGGCGCCGGCGGACCTGGTCCACCATGTTCTGATCCAGACCGACAGCAAGCAGATCCAGTGGGCCGACTGGTTCGCCGCCAACAATCTGGCCGGGCCGTCGCCGAACGGGAGCCGGTTCGACCGCAGCTTCCTGGCCATCGCGGCCGCCGCCGAGGGCCTCGGCGTGGCGCTCGAATCCACGCGCCTGGCCGAGCGGGAACTCGCCTCGGGCCGGCTGGTCATGCCCCTCGATGGCCGCTCCAACGCGGTCCGGTATGTGGGCCACAACCTGGTCTTTCCCCGGTACGTCCGGCAGCGTCGCCCGCTGAGGGCCTTTTGCGAATGGCTGCTGGCCGAGCTCGAGATCAAGGCTCCGCTCCCGCTCGTCGGGACCTGAGCGGTGCCCGGCGTGCCGGTGCGCGCGACGGCACGACCGGAATGCCGCCGACAAGGGTCAGGTTCGTTGACCTATACGCATTGATGATCTCCCGGCTGTGAAAGCGCGCGACTTCACTGCTTGATATGGAGGAGTTCTTCCTAGAATATTCATTCCAACGACATCCGACGCCTGCGCCATACGGGCAGGACGAATGAACGGGGCCTGGAGGAAGCGCATGCTTGAAGGCGAGCGCGCGACGCGGACGTGTCAGCGGTCGGCGACCGATCTGGATGAATCCATCCGGACGAACCATCCTGCCGACTCGCCGCCGTCCGGTGGGCTCATCGCGGATCTTCCATGAGACCTCGTCCCGCGAGTTCGCGCCCATGATTCCTCGCCCACGCCTTCCTGGAAGATCCGGCCCGGCGAAGATCCGGCCCGGCGCCCTGGCGATGACGCGGCCCGGTGCATGAACCCTCATCCTGTTCGATCCGGCGCCCGTCCCTGCGGAGTGGGCGGCGCCGGGGATCGATCAACCTCAAATGCGTGGCTCAACCGGGGCGGCCGCGCATGTCACCAGAGATCCCGGACTACGGAGGATGCGAACGATGACCCTGTCTAGACGTGATCTGCTTCTCGGAACCGCCGGCCTCGCGGGCGCGGCGGGGACCGGGCTTCTGAACGCCGGCCCGGCCTTCGCGCAAGCGGCCGCCCCGCAGTACAAGCCCGAGCAGGGCGCGACGCTGCGCGTGCTGCGCTGGACGCCCTTCGTGAAGGGCGACGAGGATTCCTGGCTTGCCAACACGAAGAAGTTCACCGAGGCGACCGGTGTCGAGGTGCGCGTGGACAAGGAGAGCTGGGAGGACATCCGGCCCAAGGCGGCGGTCGCGGCGAATGTGGGCTCGGGACCGGACGTGATGCTCGTCTGGTTCGACGATCCGTTCCAGTATCCGGACAAGCTCCTCGACGTGACCGACATCGGCAACAGCTTCGCCAGCAAGTATGGTGGCTATTATCCGGGCCCGGAGGGCTATGCCAAGCAGGGCGACAAGTTCATCGCGCTCCCGCTCGCGGCGATCGGCAACGGCATCCTCTACCGCGACAGCATGGTCAAGCAGGCAGGCTTCTCGAAATTCCCCGAGAAGTCGGATGAATTCCTCGAATTGTGCAAGGCGCTCAAGGCCAAGAGCAAGCCGGCCGGATTCGCGCTCGGCAAGGCGGTCGGCGACGGCAACAACTTCGCCCACTGGATCGTCTGGAGCCACGGCGGCAAGATGGTGGATGAGAGCGGCAAGGTGGTCATCAACTCGCCCGAGACCATCAAGGCGCTGCAATATGCCCGCGAGCTCTACCAGACCTTCATCCCGGGCACGGAGAGCTGGCTCGACATCAACAACAACCGCGTCTTCCTGGCGGGCGACGTCTCCGTGACGGCGAACGGCGTCTCGCTCTACTACTCGGCCAAGAACGATCCGAAGATGGCCGAGCTCGCGCAGGACATCCGCTCGACGACCCTGCCGGTCGGCCCGGTCGGCCAGCCCGTCGAGCTGCACCAGACCACCTCGGCGGTGATCTTCAAGTACACGAAGTTCCCGAACGCGGCGCGCGCCTATCTGCAGTTCATGCTCGACAAGCCGCAGATGGACGCCTGGATCACCGGTTCGAGCGCCTATTGCTGCCCGCCCCTGAAGGGCCTGATCGACAATCCGGTCTGGACCTCGGATCCGGTGCACGAGCCCTACAAGCGTGCCTCGGCGACCCTGCGGCCCAACGGCTATGCGGGCCCGCTCGGCTACGCGTCCGCGGCCACGATGGCGGATTACGTGATGGTCGACATGGTGGCGGAAGCCGCCACCGGGCAGCGTACGCCCGAGGAAGCGGCCAAGCGCGCCGAGCAGCGGGCGAACCGCTACTACCGCGTCTGACGAACCCGGAGGGACGGCGCCCGTGCGCCGTCCCTTTTCCTGTTGATGATGTTGGAGGCGCACCATGGTCGATGCCGCCCTTACCCGCGCCGGCGCGACGACTGCGTCCGCCCGCACGCCGCTCATGCAGAACAAGCTTTTCCTCGGCCTGCTCTTCATGCTGCCGGCGGCGCTGTTTCTTCTGGTCTTCCTGTCCTACCCGCTCGGGCTCGGCGTCTGGCTCGGCTTCACCGATACCCGCATCGGCCGCGCGGGCATCTTCGTCGGGCTGGAGAACTACCAGCTCCTCTGGGACGACAGCATCTTCTGGCTCTCGGTCTTCAACACGATCCTGTACACGGTGGTGGCGTCGATCCTGAAGTTCGCGCTCGGCCTCTGGCTCGCGCTGCTCCTCAACGAGCATCTGCCGTTCAAGGCCTTCATCCGGGCCATCGTGCTCCTGCCCTGGGTGGTGCCGACGGTGCTCTCCGCCATCGCGTTCTGGTGGATCTACGACGCCCAGTTCTCGATCCTGTCCTGGGCGCTCATGAAGATCGGGCTGATCGATTCGCCGATCAACTTCCTGGGCTCTCCGAACAATGCCCGCGCGACGGTGATCTTCACGAACGTGTGGCGCGGCATCCCGTTCGTGGCAATCACGCTGCTCGCCGGCCTGCAGACGATCTCGCCCTCGCTCCATGAGGCGGCGACGCTCGACGGCGCCACGTCCTGGCAGCGGTTCCGCTTCATCACCCTGCCCATGCTGTCGCCCTTGATCGCCGTGGTGATGACCTTCTCCGTGCTGTTCACCTTCACGGACTTCCAGCTCATCTACGTGCTGACCCGCGGCGGGCCGCTCAACGCGACGCATCTCATGGCGACCCTGAGCTTCCAGCGCGCCATTCCCGGCGGCCAGCTCGGCGAGGGCGCGGCCATCGCCGTAGCCATGGTGCCGTTCCTGCTCGCCGCCATTCTCTTCAGCTATTTCGGGCTGCAGCGCCGCCGCTGGCAGCAGGGAGGAACCGACGCATGACCTCGAGCGCCAGATCCGCCAACCCTGCGGTCGCCGACGACACCGTCGGCATGAGCTATCTCAACCGCACGCCGCAGCGCCTGCTCACCGTCTACCTGCCTCTCGGCATCTTCGTGATCGTCCTCCTGTTCCCGTTCTACTGGATGACGATCACGGCCCTGAAGCCCAATGCGGAGCTCAACAACTTCCGCGACTACAATCCGTTCTGGCCGTCGAGCCCGACCCTTCAGAACATCAAGTATCTCCTGTTCGAGACCTCCTATCCGGGCTGGCTCGTCAACACGATGGTGGTGGCGATCGGGTCGACCATCCTGTCGCTCGCCGCGTCGGTGTTCGCCGCCTATGCCATCGAGCGCGTGCGCTTTCCCGGCTCGCGCTGGACCGGGCTGGCGATCTTCCTCGCCTATCTGGTGCCGCCCTCGATCCTGTTCATTCCCCTGGCCGTGATGATCTTCAAGTTCGGGATCTACGATTCCAAGCTCGCCCTGATCTTCACCTATCCGACCTTCCTGATCCCGTTCTGCACCTGGCTGCTGATGGGCTACTTCCGGTCCATTCCCTACGAGCTCGAGGAATGCGCGCTCGTCGACGGGGCCTCGCGCTGGCAGATCCTGACCCGGATCATGCTGCCGCTCGCGGTGCCGGGCCTCATCTCGGCCGGCATCTTCGCCTTCACGCTCTCGTGGAACGAGTTCATCTACGCGCTCACCTTCATCCAGTCGTCGGAGAACAAGACCGTGCCGGTGGGCGTGCTGACCGAGCTCGTGCGCGGCGACGTCTACGAATGGGGAGCGCTCATGGCGGGTGCGCTGCTGGGCTCGCTCCCGGTCGTGCTGCTCTACTCGTTCTTCGTCGACTACTACGTGTCGTCGATGACGGGCGCCGTGAAGGAATAGGCGAGGGCGACCGACCTTCTCTCGTCATGGCCGGGCTTGTCCCGGCCATCTCGATTGTCTTGAGCGCAGCGCTTCTCTGTGTCGGGATCACCGGCACAAGGCCGGTGATGACGTGGTGTGTATGTGGTCCGGCACTGCCACCCTCCGCACGTCATGGCCGGGCTTGTCCCGGCCATCTCGATTCGGTGAGGCTCCGGCGCTTCAAGAAAGCGGGATCACCGGGACAAGCCCGGTGATGACGTGAGGGTGGCAGGGGCCGGCCACGACCTGGGGGCGGACACCCTGTCCGAGCCCCGCATCAACCCGGCGGCAGGGGGCGCGGGCGCGATCCGCTGTCGATGGCCACGAAGGTGAAGATCGCCTCGGTCACCTTGATCTGCTCGTCGCCGTCGCGCGAACGCCGCCAGGCCTCGACCTGGAACTTCATGGAGGTCCGGCCCGTGGAGATCAGGTCCGCGTAGACCGAGACCTCGTCGCCCACATGGACCGGCGAGTGAAACGCCATGCCGTCCACCGCCACGGTGACGCAGCGCCCCCGCGCGCGCCGGGCGGCCGCGTTGCCGGCCGCCAGATCCATCTGGGACATCAGCCAGCCGCCGAAGATGTCGCCGGCCGGGTTGGTGTCGGACGGCATGGCGATGGTGCGGATGACCGGCAGGCGTGCGTGCAACTCTTCCGGCGTCATTCTGCGTTCCCGTCGATGGGCCCTGCGGCCAGCAAAAAAGGCTTCATGGATGGCGCCATGAAGCCTTGCAGGATGCCGGAACGTCGCGGAACAGGCAATGTGCGGGCGGCCGCGCGGTCGCGGCCGCCGCTCAGTCGGTCGATCAGTTCATGGCGATGGACGCCTTGCCGATGATCTCGGCCCAGCGGGCGGATTCGGCCTTCATCATGGCGGCGAACTCCTCCGGGCTGTTGCCGATCGGCTCCGCGCCTTCGTTCTCGAGCCGCTCGCGCACCACGCCGTTCTTGATCGTCTCGACGGTCGCGGTCCGGATCTTGTCGGCGATGTCCTTGGGCGTTCCCTTCGGCACCACGAAGCCGTACCAGGCGGTGGCCTCGTAGGCCGGCCAGCCGCTCTCGGCCACGGAGGGCACGTCCGGGAACTTCTTGGCGCGGGTCTTCGAGGTCACGGCGAGAACGCGGGCGTCCTGGCTCTCGATGAGCCCGAGGACGGACGGGACCGTGGTGACCATGAAGTCCATGCGGCCGCCGAGGAAGTCGTTGAGCGCCGGGCCGGCCCCCTTGTAGGGCACGTGGACCGCGTCGAACTTGGCCTCCTGGGCCAGGAGCACCGTGGCGAGGTGGCTGGCCGAGCCGTTGCCGGCGGACCCGTAGGTCAGCTTGCCGGGGTTCTTCTGACCGTACTCGATCAGCTCCTTGACCGTCTTGTACGGGGAATTCTTCGGCACGACCACGACCAGCGGGGCGGCGGTGATCAGGGTCAGGGGGTCGAAGGCGGTGAGCGGATCGATCTTGACGCTCTTGAACAGGCGCGGGTTGACCACCATCGGGCCCTGGTTGGCCATCAGGACCGTGTAGCCGTCCGGGGCGGCGCCCGCGGCCTGCTGGGTGGCGATGTTGCCGCCGGCGGAGCCGTTGTTCTCCACCGTCAGGTTCTGGCCCAGCTTCTCGCTGACCCCCTGGGCCACGAGGCGCGCGATGGCGTCGGTGCCGCCGCCGGCCGCGTAGGGGACGACGAGCTTCATGGGACGGGTCGGGAACGCGTCCTGCGCGAAGGCGCCGCTAAAGGGCAGCGTGATCGCGGCCAGGGTGGCCAGGGCGGCGGAGCAGACGAGGCGGCGTGTGGGTGTCATGAGCGTTTTCTCCTCTTTGTTGTAGACCTTCCGGGGGCGCAAGGACAGCGCTTGCCGGGACGATGATCCTGCCTTCGAAGATGCGGCGGGCGGTGCGCACGAGGCTCGCCCGGGCGATCCGGCCCGACGGGTCGATGCTCAGATCGACCTCGATGCGGCCGCTCGGGTGCTCGACCGTCACCAGGGACGAGAGCTCGGGCGCGGCGAGATCGTGCGCGACGCTGCCCGGCAGCCGGCACGCGGCCGCCACGCACAGGGCGCCCGTGACCGCGTGGCCCTTGTGGCAGCGGCTGGCGTTCATGAGGTAGCGCGACGTGATCGTGCCGCCGTGGCGGGCCCGGGACAGGATGCCGACCTTGGGCACGACGCTGCCCGACACGTCGCCGAGGCCCATGCGCAGGCCGGCCTCGCGGCGGATGGTCTCCAGGCGGCCGAGAAGGCCGGGATCGGCCTCGATCGCGTCCGGCGTCTCGTCGCCGGAAAGGCCGAGATCGGCCGCCGCCACGAGCACCATGGGCATGGCGTAATCGACGAGGGTCACCGGGATGTCGGCGATGGCCTCGCGGGCCTGCCCGGTCGGCAGGAGCGCGCCCGTCTTGGACCCGAGGGCGTCGAGGAAGGTGAGCCGGACCGGGGCGGCGGTGCCGGGCACGCCGTCGATCACCGTCTCGCCCTCGTATTCCACCGCCCCCTGGGGCGTCTGGACCACGGCCTCGACCGTGGTGGCCGTGTTGCGGTTGAAGATCCTCACCAGGGTCTCGCCCGCCTGCGCCGGCACCAGGCCGGCCTC
This sequence comes from Microvirga sesbaniae, assembly GCF_025460805.1. Classification (GTDB taxonomy): domain Bacteria; phylum Pseudomonadota; class Alphaproteobacteria; order Rhizobiales; family Beijerinckiaceae; genus Microvirga; species Microvirga sesbaniae. The sequence goes on from NZ_JAMXFJ010000003.1 coordinate 33,344, forward strand.
GATGGCGAAGGGGCCGACGGCGGACAGCATGTTGCCGCAGTTCGGGCTGAAATCGACCACCTCCCGGTCCGTGGCCACCTGGGCGAACAGGTAATCCACGTCGGCGTCCGGCCGGGACGCCGGGGCGATGATCGCCACCTTGCTGGTCATCGGGTTGCCGCCGCCGATCCCGTTCACCTGGAGCCCGTGCGGGGAGCCCATGGCGGCGAGGAGGAAGCGGTCGCGCTCGGCCGGGTCCGCCGGGAGGTCGGCTTCGAGGAAGAACGGCCCCCGGGAGGTCCCGCCCCGCATCAGCACGCAGGGGACTTCGAGGGCGTTCTTCTTCGACGTGGCGCAGGGAAGTGACACAGCGAAATCCCGGTGACGTGGTTCGGTGATCCACACATCTCAAATCCGGAAACTGCTGTGAAATGCAAAGATCGGTGCTATTGATGCGCCATGAGCATCAATTTCGAGGCATTGGACCTGCGCGCCTTCGTGGCCGTCGTCGAGCTCGAGGGGTTCCACCGGGCCGCTGAGGCGCTGAACCTGTCCCAGCCGGCGCTCAGCCGCCGGATCCAGCGGCTCGAGGCGGCCATCGGAGCGGCGCTCCTCGAGCGCACCACGCGGCGGGTGGCGCTCACCAATGTCGGGCGCGAGTTCCTGCCGCTGGTGCGGCGGATGCTCGACGAGTTCGACTCGAGCCTGTTCGCCATGCGGGAGCTCGGCCAGCAGCGGGGCGGGCAGATCACGCTCGCCTGCGTGCCCACGGCGGCGTTCTACTTCCTGCCGGGGGTGATCGCCCGCTTCAAGGAGCAGTACCCGAACATCCGCTTCCGGATCCTCGACCTGTCGGCCAACGAGGGGCTGGAGAGCGTGGCCCGCGGGGAGGTGGAGTTCGGCATCAACCTGCTGGGCGGGTCCGACCCGGAACTCACCTTCGAGCCCCTGCTCGAGGACCCGTTCGTGCTCGCCTGCCGGCGCGACCATCCCCTGGCGGCGCGGCCGGCCCTGACCTGGTCCGACCTGGAGGGGCAGCCCCTCGTGGCGGTCAGCCGGAGCAGCGGCAACCGCATCCTGCTCGACGCCGCCCTGGTGCGGGCGGGCGTACGCCTGAGCTGGTCCTACGAGGTGACCCACCTGTCCACGTCGCTCGGGCTCGTGGAGGCCGGGCTCGGGATCTCGGTGCTGCCCCGCCTCGCCACCCCGCAGGCCGAGCACCCGATCATCGTGACGCGGGCCATCGCGGACCCGGAGGTGTCGCGCACCATCGGGGTCGTCCGCCGCCGCGGCGGACGCCTGGCGCCTGCGGCCGAGCGCTTTCTCGAAATGCTCCTCGGGACCTGGCGCAGCCCCGGCTAGCGCATCGTGCGGACCCGCGGGCTGCTGGGTCCGCACGATGCGCGAGCCAAGAGTGGAGCATCGGAATCGATCCCAAAAGTTGTTTCCACTTTTGGGTCCGATGCTCTCGCGCATCGTGCGAGAAAGTGGTCCCGGTTTTTCGCGTCGAACGATGCGCGAGCCAAGAGTGGAGCATCGGAATCGATTCCAAAAGTGGTTTCCACTTTTGGGTCCGATGCTCTAGCGCCCGATGGCCGCGCGGGCGGCCGCGAGAGCCTGCTCGCACCCGGCCCGGTCGCCGGCCTGATCGGCGGCGCGCGCCTGGCCAAGGGCCGCCAGGGCCTTCTCGTTGGAGGCCCCGTCTCCGAGCCGCGCCTCGGCCATGGCGATGGAGCCGGGCGTGGGCTCGCGGTGGTCCGTGGCGGCGGTGCTCTCGCGGCCTGTCGGGCCCGTGCCGGCCGTTGTGTCGATGCGCGCATCGACCGCCGCCTGAAGCCGGTCGATCTCCGCCCCGCAGGGACCGGCCTGAGCGGCCGTGGCGGCAAGAGCCACCAGTGTCAGGACGGAGAGCGGGCCCGTGATCCCGGCGCTTCCGATCCACTTCGATGTGACCATGGGACAAGCTCCTCGCAGCCGCGGAGAACGGTGTCGGCGTCGGGGAGCCTTGAAGGCCGGCCCGTCCGCTCGGGATTCCGCGCGGATATTCTGATCGTCCGGAGGGAAACCGGCAACAGGCGATCGGGCAGCGCCGCGCCCAGTGACTCGTTCTGTAAAACGAACATGATCCTGGGAATCTGCGGGGCACGGAGGCGTCGGTCGCCCGCGCAAAGCCCAGGTCTTAGGCAAAAAAGAACATTTCTTCCCTCCAGAGCTGCGAAGGAGAAGATTTTACTCGTCCGGTCCGTTCTAAAAAAAGAACATTCCCGTTGATTTTCCGGACGTTCCGCCGCGATAATTCGGGCATCGATCGGCTCGACAACCAGCCGGGAAGGGGATTGACCGTGACACTGACATCGCGCTTCGGAAGCAAAGCGGGCCTCGCGGCCCTGGTGGGAGCCACGTTCCTGACCGGCGTCTCGCTCCTGAGCGCCGGCGCCCACGCCGCGGGCACGGACGGCGCGCCCGCCAAGGGCGGCACGCTGGTCTATCTCGAGCAGCAGGCCCACACCAACCTGTACCCGCCGGCGGGCGGCTTCTATCCCAATGGCGGGATCCTCAACCAGATCACCGACAAGCTCACCTACCAGAACCCAAAGACTCTGGAGATCGAGCCCTGGATCGCCGAATCCTGGACGGTGAACGCGGACGCGACGGAATACACCTTCAAGATCCGCCCGGGCGTGACCTTCTCCGACGGCACGCCCCTCGACGCGGCCGCCGTGGCCAAGAACTACGACACGTTCGGACGCGGCAACAAGGACCTCAAGCTGCCGGTCTCGGAAGTCATCAACAACTACGACCGCAGCGAGGTCGTCGACCCGCTGACCGTGAAATTCTTCTTCAAGAAGCCGTCGCCCGGCTTCCTGCAGGGCACCTCCGTGATCGGCTCCGGCCTCGTGTCCCTGAAGACGCTGGCGCTGCCCTACGAGGCGCTCGGCGACGCCACCAAGATCATCGGGTCGGGTCCGTTCGTGGTCGCGAGCGAAACCCTCGGCCGCGAGCTTACCCTGAAGGCGCGCCCGGACTACAAGTGGGGCCCGGCGAAACTGGAGCACCAGGGCCGCGCCTATCTCGACGAGATCAAGTACATCGTCACGCCCGAGGACAGCGTGCGCATCGGCGCCCTTCTGGCCGGGCAGGCCGACGTGATCCGCCAGATCCAGGCCTATGACGAGAAGCAGGTCGAGGACGAGGGCTACCTGATCTACGCGCCCTCGACCCGCGGCGTGAACAACTCCGTGGTGTTCCGTCCCGACAACCCGCTCGTCGCCGACGTCCGGGTCCGCCGCGGGCTCCTGCACGCCACCAACACGGACGAGATCGTCTCGACCCTGTTCTCGGCCCATTACCCGAAGGCCACGTCGATCATCGCCAAGACGGCGTCGGGCTATGTCGATCTCTCGCCGAAGCTCTCCTACGACCTCGACAAGGCCAAGGCCCTGCTCGACGAGGCCGGCTGGAAGATCGGGGCGAACGGACGGCGCCAGAAGGACGGCCAGGTTCTCGAACTCTCCGCCTACGAGTCCCTGCCGCAGCCGCAGAACAAGGAGACGCTCCAGCTCGTCGCGCAGCAATGGGAGAAGATCGGCGTGAAGCTGAACGTGCTGACCGCCGACTCTGGCAGCGCGGTCGTGAACAACCTTGATCCCGCCAAGGCGCCCGTCTCGCCCGCCATGGTCGGCCGCGCCGATCCCGACGTGATCAAGAGCCAGTACTACCCGACCAACCGCAACGTGCTGCTGCAGAAGGGCGGCAACAGCGACAAGGTGCAGACCTTCGTGGACGAGAAGCTGAACCAGCTCCTCGACCAGCTCGCCTCCGAGCCGGACCGCGCCAAGCGCCTGGCGGTGGCGGGTGAGGTGCAGGCCTACGTGGTCGACCAGGCCTACGCCATTCCGATCTTCGAGGAGCCGCAGGCCTTCGCGGCTGCCCCCTACGTGAAGGGCGTGTCCTTCGAGGCGGTCGGCCGTCCGAGCTTCTACAACACCTGGCTGGCGCCGCGCCGCTGACGAACCCCGGGATCCGGCCGGGCCGCGCGACAGGGCGCGACCGGCCGGACCCCGCTCCCATCCCCCACCCAGACGGGATCTCCCATGTCGCGATACGTGATCGGAAGGATCGGCCAGGCGGCCCTCGTGCTGTGGGCCGCGTTCACCGTCTCCTTCATCCTGCTGCAGGCTCTGCCCGGCGACGCCATCCTGATCAAGTTCCTCAATCCCGAACTCGGGCTCGGCCCGGAGCAGATCGCCGACATCCGCGCCGCCTACGCGGCCGACAGCCCGCTGCCCGTGCAGTATCTCCACACGGTGGCGAACTTCCTCACGGGGAATTTCGGCTACTCGATCCACGCGGGCGTTCCGGTCGGCGACCTGATCCTCGCCAACCTGCCGCAGACCCTGTGGCTGGCCTCGCTCGGCTTCCTCCTGTCGGTGGTCGTGGCGGTGGCCCTCGCGGCGCTCTCGGCCCTGGCGCCGTTCTCCTGGCTGCGGGCCTTCATCCAGTCGATCCCGGCGCTGTTCATCTCCACGCCGGTGTTCTGGCTCGGGATCCTGCTCATCCAGATCTTCTCGTTCCAGCTCAGGCTCATCCCGGTCATCAATCCCGGGCCCTGGCAGGCGCTGGTCCTGCCGGTCCTGACGCTGGCCGTCCCGATCTCGGCGCCGCTCGCCCAGATCCTCATGCGCAACATCGACCACGTGCTGACGGAGCCCTTCGTGGCGGTCGCCCGCGCCAAGGGCGCGTCCCATCGCTGGGTCCTGTGGAAGCACGTGGCGAAGAACGCCGTCCTGCCGACGCTCACCATCGGGGGCATCCTGTTCGGCGAGCTTCTGGCCGGCGCGGTCGTCACCGAGGCGGTGTTCGGCCTCAACGGCCTCGGCGGACTCACGCAGCGCTCCGTCAACGATCAGGACGTCGCGGTGCTCCAGGCCATCGTGGTGTTCTCGGCGGGGGCCTTCGTGCTCATCAATCTCACGGTAGACCTGCTCTACCCCGTCTTCGATCCGCGCCTCAGGGTGAAACAGGGAGCCGTCGCATGACCGGCCTGAACACGATCGGACGCAGTCTCCTGCGCGACGACCAGGATGTCCTCGACGGCGCGTCGCCGGAAGCCGCGCGCGTGTCATCGGGCGCCGGTTGGCTGAAGACCGTCAAAAGCATCCGGCCCGGCCTCGTCCTGGCCTGGTTCGTGATGGCGGTCGTCGTCCTGTGGGCGCTGTTCCCGCAATGGTTCACGAGCTACAACCCGACCGTCGGGGTGGCCCGCCAGCAGCTTCGCGCGCCGAGCGCCGAGCACTGGCTCGGCACCGATGCGCTGGGCCGCGATCTTCTCGCGCGCATCATCCACGGGGCCGGCAACTCGCTCTCGGGAGCCCTCGTGGCCGTGGGGGTCGGCCTTCTGGTCGGCACGACGCTGGGCATCGTCGCAGGGTCGGCGCGCGGCCGGATCGACGGCGCCATCATGCGCGGCGTCGACGTGCTCCTGTCGATCCCGCAGCTTCTCCTGTCGCTCAGCATCGTCATCCTGCTCGGGTTCGGCATCGTCAACGCGGCCATCGCGGTCGGCATCACGTCCATCGCCAGCTTCGCGCGGCTCGCGCGCTCCGAGGTGGTGCGGGTGCGCGCGAGCGACTACGTCGAGGCCGCGTTCGGAAGCGGCGGCACCTTCGGCCGCGTGCTGCTGCGCCACATTCTGCCGAACTCGCTCACCTCGGTGATCGCCTTCGCGGCCCTGCAGCTCGGCTGGGCCATCCTGACCATCTCGACCCTGGGCTTCCTCGGCTACGGGGCGCCGCCGCCCACGCCCGAATGGGGCCTGCTGATCGCCGAGGGGCGCAACTACCTGGCGCGCGCCTGGTGGCTGACCACCGTGCCGGGCATCGTGGTGATCCTCGTGGTCCTGTCGGCGAACCGCATCAGCCAGTCCTTCGGAAAGGCCCGCCCATGACGAGCGCCATCTCCCTCAGGCCCACGGCGACGGATGTGGCGGACGTGCCGGTTCTCGAGGTCGACGGTCTCGCGGTCGCCTATCGCGGCCCGGAGGGCTTCCAGCGCGTCGTGCACGAGGTGTCGCTGCGCGTGCGTCCCGGCGAGGTCGTGGCCCTGGTCGGTGAATCGGGCTCGGGCAAGACCACCACGGCGCAGGCGGTGATCGGCCTCCTGGCCGAGAACGGCCGCCTGGAAGGCGGCGCGATCCGGCTCAACGGAACCGACGTCGCGGGCTGGTCGCAGAAGCGGCTCGACGGCATCCGCGGCCAGAAGATCAGCCTGATCCCGCAGGATCCGACGAGCTCCCTCAATCCGGTCAAGACCATCGGGGCCCAGGTGGCCGAGGTGCTCCAGATCCACCGGCAGGGCAGCCGGGCCGAGATCGGCGCCCGGGTGATCGAGCTTCTGACGCGGGTCGGCCTGTCCCAGCCCGAGCTGCGCGCGAAGCAGTACCCGCACGAACTCTCGGGCGGCATGCGCCAGCGCGTGCTGATCGCCATCGCGATCGCGCTGCGCCCGGCGCTGATCATCGCCGACGAGCCCACCAGCGCCCTCGACGTGACGGTGCAGAAGCGCATCCTCGACCTCATCGACGAGCTGCGCCGGGAAGACGGCACGGCGGTTCTCCTGGTGACGCACGACCTGGGCGTCGCGGCCGACCGGGCGAACCACATCGTGGTGCTCAAGGGCGGACGCATCCAGGAGCAGGGCCCGACCGCCGAGGTGCTCGCGGCGCCGCGCAGCGAGTATACGCGCCAGCTCCTGGCCGACGCCCCGTCGCTCGGCAAGACGCGGTCGGCGGCCCGGTCGAAGCCCGTGCACATCGGCCCGCGCCGGGATGCCATCGTGGTGGAGAACCTCGTGCAGGACTTCGCCGTCGGCGGCCGGGAGGTGTTCCGCGCCTTGGCCGGCGTGTCCTTCACGGTCCGGCGGGGCACGACCCACGCCATCGTGGGTGAATCCGGCTCCGGCAAGACCACGACCGCGCGCAGCATCGTGGGCTTCCAGAAGCCGACCGCGGGCCGCATCCTGGTCGACGGGATCGACGTGACGTCCCTGCGGGGGGAGAACCTGCGGCGGTTCCGCAAGACGATCCAGCTCGTCTACCAGAACCCGTTCGCGTCCCTCGATCCGCGGCAGACGATCTTCCAGATCGTCGAGGAGCCGCTCCTGAACTTCGATCCGCTGCCGCGCGACGACAGGGCCCGCAAGGTCGAGGCCATCCTCGATCGCGTCGGCCTGCCGCCGGCGGTCCTGACGCGACGGCCCCATGCGCTCTCGGGCGGACAGCGGCAGCGCGTCGCCATCGCGCGCGCCCTGGTGCTCGACCCGCAGGTGCTGGTGCTCGACGAGGCCGTGTCGGCCCTCGACGTGACCGTGCAGGCGCAGATCCTGACGCTCCTCGACGAGCTGCAGCAGGCCCTCGGGCTGACCTACCTGTTCATCTCCCACGACCTCGCGGTGGTGCGCCAGATCTCCGACACCGTCTCGGTGCTGCACAACGGCCGCCTGGTCGACGGCGGCGCGGTCGAGGACGTGTTCCAGCGCCCGGGCAGCCCCTACACGCGCGAGCTCATCGCGGCCATCCCCGGCGGGCGCAATCTCGATCCTCGTTCCTTCCGTTAAGCGATCCGGAGCAAAGCCATGACAGCATCTTCGACCACCAGGCGGCTCGGGTTCTTCACCCGGCTTCTCGACGACGCGGGCCCGGGCGAGCGCTACCGGCTCGCGGCCGAGCAGATCATCCATGCGGAGCGCCACGGGTTCGATTCCGCCTGGGTGGCGCAGCACCATTTCCACGCCGCGGAGGGCGGGCTGCCGGCCCCGCTCGTGTTCCTGTCCCACGTGGCGGCGCGCACCTCGACCATCCGCCTCGGCACCGGCATCATCACCCTGCCGCTCGAGAACCCGATCCGGGTCGCCGAGGACGCGGTGGTGCTCGACCTTCTGTCGGGCGGCCGGCTCGAGATCGGCGTCGGCACCGGCGGCACCCCGTCGTCCTTCACGGCCTTCGGGCTCGAGAGCGCGAACCGGTCGGAGATCTACGACCGGCACCTCGCGGTGCTGCGCAGCGCCTGGACGGGCGGGAGCCTGGAGGGCGGGGACACGCTCTATCCGGTCGCGCCCGACCTCGACGACCGGGTCTGGCAGGCGACCTTCTCGGTCGGCGGCGGCATCCGGGCCGGCAAGGCCGGCGACGGGCTCATGCTGTCGCGCACGCAGCCCCGGCCGAAGGACGCGCCGCACGCCACGCTGCCCGACCTCCAGCATCCGATCATCGACGCCTATCTGGCGGCTTTGCCCGAGGGCCGGGCTCCGCGCATCGTCGCGTCGCGCTCGCTCTTCGTCGCCGACAGCCGGGACAAGGCCCTGCGCCTCGCCGAGACGGGCCTGCGCCGCGTGGTGGCGGATTTCGCCGCCAAGGGGCACGTGATCCCGGGCGACAGCCTCGCCGACATCATCGCGGCCCTCGACACCCATGTGGGCACGCCCGAGGACGTGCTCGAATCCCTGAGCCGCGACACCACCCTGCCGCGGGTCACCGACCTGGTGTTCCAGGTCCATTCGGTCGATCCCCCGCACGAGGACATCCTGCGCTCGATCGAGCTGATCGCCAGCGACGTGGCGCCGGCGCTCGGCTGGCAGGCTCCGGCCGCGGGCCGGCCCGGGAAGCGCGTCGCCCTGGTGCGATGAACCTCGCGCTGAACGTCGCCCCGAACCCATCACCCACCACCGGACCGTGAGACACCCATGAGCACCACCCCGACGGACGTCATCGATCACCTGGCCGGGATCCGGCCGGGATCCAGCCTCGACCGCCTGCGCGATCAGCGGCCGCAGGCGCGCGAGAACGCGCAGAAGAGCTATCTCGCCCTATTCGAGCCGGAGGTTCCCGGCACCGTCACGCCGCTCGAGCGCTATGCGCTCGCCACCTTCGTGGCCGGGCTCCACCGCCAGCCCCATGTGGGCGATTTCTACTCCGCCGCGCTGGAGCGGCTCGGGCATCCGCGGCTGACCGAGGTGGTCGTGTCCGAGATCGCCCGCGGGGCCACCGAGGGTCCCTACGGGCGCTATCCGGCGGGCCCGCATTCCGTCGAGGACAAGGACGGGCCCTCCTACCGGGTCTCGGCGGACAGCCGCGAGAGCCTGGGCGCGCGCCTCGCGGCCGGCCTGGAGCACGCGCATCTCCTCGTCTTCCACCCGCGCGACGCGAGCCCCGCCGCCCTCCAGGGGCTTCTCGATGCCGGCTGGTCGACCACCGACATCGTGACCCTGTCGCAGCTCGTCGCCTTCCTGTCGTTCCAGATCCGGGTCGTGGCGGGCCTGCGGGCGCTCGCGGGCGCGTCGGCGGTCGAGAGCACGGATACGGAATACACGCAGATCTTCACGGGCGTCCTGGCGTCCGGCGCCGTTTGAGAGGGGAAAGTCCATGACCGAGACAACGCTGTCGCATCCCGACAACCGGGAGCCCGTGGCCTTCACCCAGGACGAGCTCGGCTGGCTGCCCTGGCTCGAGCCGTTCCCGGCTGACCAGCTCACCGAGCGGCACTGGGCCGGGCTCGTGGACGCCTCGCGGGCCAAGTCGCCGTACTTCCTGCTGCTCGCCCGCGATCCGGACGTGCTGCAGGCGCGCACGAAGACCGACAAGGACATCTTCTACAACACGGCGAACGGCCTGCCGCGGGCCGAGCGCGAGCTCGCCGCCACGGCGACCTCCCGGTCCAACGGCTGCATCTTCTGCGCGTCCGTGCATTCGCGCTTCGCCACCCAGTACTCGAAGCGCGGCGCCGACATCCAGCGCCTGCTCGACGAGGGCGTGGAAGCGGATATCGACCCGCGCTGGAACGCCATCGTGGAGGCGTCCGTGGCGCTCACCGACACGCCGATCGCATTCGGCGGGCGGCAGATCGAGGCCCTGCGCGCGGCCGGCCTCGACGACGGCGAGATCATCGACGTGATCAACGGCGCGTCCTTCTTCAACTGGGCCAACCGGCTCATGCTGTCGCTCGGCGAACCGACCCCGCCGGCGGTCAAGCAGGAGGGCGGGGATAAGACACCCGCCACGTCATCGCCGGCCTCGCGCCGGTGATCCGGATGCCGCGAGGCGCGGCGCTCTTCGGATCGGGATGGCCGGGACAGGCCCGGCCATGGGGTGGGAGGGGGCCGGTCGTCGATCCGATGCGTCAGCGCTCCGCCGACCGGCGGCTTCCGCCGTCGATCTGCTGGCCGATCAGCGCGATGGCCTGCTGGTACACGGAGGCGGCGTTCCAGGCCTGGATGGCCCGGAAGTTGGGCTCGCCCGGCTGGTAGCCGGCGCCGGCGCGCCAGCCGTGGGCCTTGAGGAAGTTGGCCGTCGCCTCCAGGGCGTCGGCGGTGTTGTCGAGATTGCCGCCATTGGCGTAGGCCAGGATGTTCTTGGGCATGAACTGGGTCTGGCCGATCTCCCCGTGCATGGAGCCGCGCGCATTGGCCGAGAGCATGCCGCGGTCGATCAGGGTGAGGGCCGCGTAGAGCTGGTCGGTGAAGAACTCCGAGCGGCGGCAATCGTAGGCCAGGGTCGCCACCGCCGAGAGGGTGTGCTGGTTGCCGCGCTGGCTGCCGAAGGCCGTCTCCATGCCCCAGATGGCGATGAGCGGTCCCGGCGGAACCCCGTAGCGCTGCTCGAGCGACGCGAACAGGGCGGCGTTCGACTGCTTGAGCGAGCGCCCGCGCGACACGATCACGTTGGCGCCGCGTTTGGCCATGAACTGGTCGAGAGAGAGCCGGAAGCTCTTCTGGCCCCGGTCGGCCCGGATCGTGGCGGTCGCGTAGTCGGTCGCCATCAGGGCCTGGATCGCCGTGGGTCCGATGCCTTTCGCCCGCGCCTCCGGGGCGAAGTCCTGCTTCCACTGCTCGAAGCCGGCGGCGGAATTGCCGCATTGCGCGGCCTCGGCCGTGTGGGCCGTTCCGGCGAGCGCCACCAGGGCCGTGACGGCCGCGATCCCAAAGTGCCAGCCCCTTGTCATTCCGATCTCCTCACTGGTCGTCTGTCGTCATGGGTACGTCATGGATAACGGTGCCGGAGCAACCCGGCCAAGTTGAGGCATAACGGCCAAGCTGGACCATCGGATCCACAGGCTTTCGCATTTTCTGGCCCGCCGGCCCTCACTCCAGCCCTCACTCCACCTGGACGGCCCCGAGGCCGAAGCCGGTCTTGTCGCTCGTGATCCACACCGCGCCGTCGCCGAGCATCATGCCCTTGTCGCGCACGAACACGGTCTCGAACGTGGATTTGGCCACCGCGTCCCGTACGGCCTGGTTCAGGAGCGTCTCCCGGGCGGCGATGAGCTGCTCCCGGGTGCGCAGGGTGCGCCGCACCTTGCCGGTCACCGTCACGGGGTAATGGGCCGTGCGGGCCAGCAGTTCCGCGTCGTTGGACCGGAACGCCGCCTTCACGCGCCGGAATCCGATATAGGCCGCGTAGGGGTCGAAGTTCTGGGCCCGGAAGCTCGCCTCGATCTCGGGCGTCAGCTTCGGCCGCGAGAAGCCCGAATCCGGCGTGCGCACCGGCAGGTCGAGGGAGCGCCGCAATTCCCGCGCCAGCAGGTTGAGCGCACGGTTTCGGTCGTAGAGCGTCTGGAGCTCCGGCGAGCGTCCGGGCCCGTCGCCGGTGGCGAGCGACCCGGCAATCTCCTGTCGGGCCGCCTTCGGGTCGGGGGCGCCGCCGCGCCGGTCGCGGGACCGGGCCGCGTCGTCGAGCTTCGCGTCGAGCTGGTTCCCGGCGATCCAGACCCGCTCCTCGACCTCGGCGAGCACCTCCTCGTGCGAGGGCCGGAAGCCCGGCCCCTTGGCGAGATCGGCCGGCAGGGCCTTCATGGCGTCCTGGGGCTTGGGCCCCTTCTCGTCGGACGGATACCGGGGATCGATCTTGTAGGTGCGGCCATAGACCCGGACGAAGAAGGGATCCGCCTGCGCCGGAAGGGCGACCGACAGGGCCAGCCAGCACCCGAGCCACCCGAGGCGTCTGACGGAAAACCCGGTCATGGCCGTTTCGCTCCCTGAGGATGCCGCCGGCCTGGCGCGGCCCGGCGTCGAGAGCGAAACGCTAGAGCGACATATGGCCAAACTTGCGGCGGGCCATCCTGCCCGTCCCGTCATCACCGGGACTCACCACCCTGGACGTCATGGCCGGGCTTGTCCCGGCCATCCCGATCCGAAGGGCGCCGCGCCTCACGGCACCGGGATCACCGGCACGAGGCCGGTGATGACGTGGGAGGGTGCGATCACCCCCGTCGACGCGTGGTCCGGGTCGGCGCCTTCAGGCGGTAGCGCTGGATGTCGGTGCGCTCCCGGTTGGCGATGGTGTCCTGCCGCGCGCCGGAGAGGACCGCCACGATGTCGTCGCGCACGGCCGGGAAGAGCCGGTAATACTGGTGGCTCTGGAAATCGTGGCCCGGATCGATGGCGTCGCTCACGTCCACGGCCGTGATCTTGTCGCTGATCATCGCCATGTTGTCGGGCCCGTCGACGCCCAGGCGCGGCCCGTTGAACTTGGTCACGGAGCTGAGGGTCGAGAGGATCCAGTCCTTGGGGGTGTGATAGACCGTGACGCGGCTGCCGAGCCGGGGCAGGTAGCGCAGCTCCTTGGGATCGTCGAAGGCGTCCTCGTCCTCGTCGGCCGCCGCCAGGACGATCTGGTCGAAGGTCCGGCGCAGGCGGTTGGGATCGGGCGCCTCGGTGGGCAGCGCCACCAGGGCCGGGAGCGGGCGCTCCTCCACATCCGTCGCGGGCGCATCGACCGTGCGCACGTATTCGCGCGGCTCGCCCTGGGGCACCAGCATCAGGGCCTGCACGGCATAGCGGAACGCGTAGTTGCCCATGCTGTGGCAGATGAGGTGCAGCGGCTGGCGGCACAGGTCCCGGCGCGGCAGGGAATCGATGAAGTCGTAGAGGATGCGCATGGTGCGCGCGATGGCGACCCCCGAGGCCCGGGCGGTGCCGCGGTCGTGGAAGTAGTCGGTATAGGGCAGGGGCGTGGGCAGGGGCGTCCCGATGGACGGCCACGAGAACGAGAACACGTTGGCGTCGATGCCGTAGAAGGTCAGGATCGAGGCGGCGCGCTCGATGGCCTCCTGGAAGGTGTTCGAGAAGCCGTGGATCACCACGAGGGTCGGCCGCCCCCCCTCCTGCATGTCCTGACGGAGCTTCTCGAAGATGTCGCGGCTGCCGCGCCGGATCACCGGCCCGATGAGCTGTTCCGGCGCCACGTAGAGCGACCCGGGCACGAAGCGCGATCCCGTCGTCGTGACGCTCGCCTGCGCGCTGCCGAACCGCACCGCCGTGCCGTCGATGGGCCCGAGCTCCGAGCCGAATCCCACGATGGTGTCGGGGCCGCCCTCGGTGAGCGGCATGCGGTTGGTCGCGAAATACACCGTCACGGTCTGGGCCATCGAACGTGCCTCCACCCGACGGTACTGTGCCACGATCGCGCCTGGGTGTCAGCCGAGGGCGGCCCCTGGCGCCCATCGGGATGGCCGGGACGGGCCCGGCCATCCCGATCGGTTGGAGCGCCGCGCCTCAGACGATCGGGATCACCGGGACAAGCCCGGTGATGACGTGGTGCGTATGTGGTCCGGGGATGGCACCCTCCTCACGTCGTGGCCGGCCTTGTGCCGGCCATCCCGATGGGGAGAGCGCCGCGCCTCACCGTATCGGGATCACCGGCACAAGGCCGGTGATGACGTGCAGGGGGCGGATCCGACCTCTCAGTTCACCTTCCGCAGCACGGCGTTGCCGTCCTCGACGATGCGCTGGGCCGCGTCCGCGATGGAGATCTGGCCGAAGGCGACCTGGTCGGCGACCTTGCGCATGACGTTGTTGTCGAACTCGACGGCGCCGATCGGAACCGGCGGCGGGTAGTCGCTCACCTTGTCGGCCAGGAGGTTGACGTAGTCGACGGTGGCGCGCTCGACCTCGTTCAGGCTCGGCAGGATCGCCTCGCGCACCTTCGGCGACATGGGCACGCCGCGCTCGACGCCGAGAATCTTGCCGGCCTCCACATCGTTGACGAAGAAGCTGATGAAGGCCGCGGCCTTGTCGGCCTGCTTGGTCGTCGAGCCGATGCTCCAGATCAGCGCGGGCCGGTAGTAGTGGCCGGATTTCGCGCCTCCGCCCGCCTGCGGCACCATGGTGATCCCGAGCTTGTTCTTGGTGAGGAGCTGGTAGCCGATGAGCTGGTTCGAATAGGTGAGGCCCATGGCCGACTTGCCGAGCGCCAGCGAATTGCGCTCGATCTGGTTCTGGTCGAGGGTCTGCACGTCGGCCGGCACGCAGCCGTTGCGCTTGCGCAGGTCCTCCCAATAGGCGAACCACTCCTTGGCGTCGTCGACCGTGCAACCGAGCTTGGCGTCTTCCGTGTAGAGGCGCTTGCCGCGCTGGCGCAGCCATACGTCGAATACGTAGTGATAGCGGGCTCCGTAGGGCGCGCCCCAATAGTCGGGCCGGCCCACCGCCTTGGTGAGGTCGACCGCCATGTCGGCGAATTCTTTCCAGGTGGTCTCGTGGGTCGGTGGCTTGATGCCGGCCTTCTCGAACACCGTCTGGTCGTAGAAGAGCGAGAACGAGTTGAGGCCGAGCGCCACGCCGTAGATCTTGCCGTTGGCCCGGCACAGGTCGACCATCTTGTCGCCGAAGCTGGAGATGTCGAGCTGCTTGCCCACGAACTCGTCCATGGGCTTGGCGGCGCCGCGCCCGGCATAGTCGGCGAGGCTGCTCGGCTCGAGCTGGAACACGTCGGCGATGTTGCGGCCCGCCATCTGGGTGCCGATCTTGGCCCAGTAATCGGCGCCCACGGGCTCGCCGGCGATCTCGATGCCGGTGCGCTCCTGGAACAGCTTGCCCACCTCGGTGGTGCGCCGCGCCCGGTCCGGCGATCCCCACCAGGTGCAGCGCAGCCGGCCGCCTTCGCCCTGCGCCCAGCTCAGGCCCGGAGCGCCCACGGCCGCGGCGCCGCCGAGCGCGAGGGCGGATTTCAGCAACGTACGACGATTCAAGTCAGTCTTCATCATGTCCTCCCGTTCGCTTCTGGATGTTCTCTTCGCGAGGTGGCGAGAAGCGCGCCCCCCGGAGTGTCGTTATAGAAGTCAGGCCGCGCCACGCGCGCGCGCCTTCGCTTCTTCCAACAATTGACGAAACACGGCCGCATCGGCCCGGAACTGCTCAGGGCTGTCGTCACGGACGAATTCCAGCATGGCGAAACGCTCGCGCGGCCAGCGGGTGGCGGGAGCGTTGCTCAGGACCTCGCTCCAATAGGCGCGCTGCTCCGACAGGGGATAGCGCGCCTTCTCGCGGTTCCAGGCGAACACATGGACATGCGACGTGTCGGAGCCGACCGCGCGGAATTCGTCGAGCGCCTCGTCGAGCGGCAGACCCGGGCGCGGCTGCCAGTAGAGGAACACGTTCGGGTCGTCGATCTCCGCCATGAGCCTTCGCGCCGAGGCGAGATCGTCGGTGAGGGAATTCGGATGGTATTCGAGAGAGAGCGTCACGGAAGCATCGTCCGCTTGCCGAGCCATGCGCCGGATCAGCGCGGCGGTGTGAGCGCGCTCGTCCGGGGAATAAGTGGCGGAATCGCGGTTGCGCGATCCGGGCCAGATGCGGATGTTCGGCGCGCCGAGCGCCTGCGCGGTTTCGAGCACCTGCGCGAAGGCTGATTCGTCGTCGCTCGGCGGCGCGATATAGGACCCGTAGGAGATCACCGCGAGGCCGGCATCCTCGGTCAGGCGCCGCACGTGGCGCGCGAAGTCGGGCTGGCCGGGCGGGACATGCACGTCGCCCGCCCACTCGATCCCCTCGATCCCGCATTCGGCCGCCAGCCGGACGATGGTTCTCGGCGCAAGCGTGCGGAACGTGACCGAGCACAGGCCGGGGCGGAACGACGTCATGCCATCGTCCCCAGGGCTGCGGGCGTGATGGCGGAGAGCAGGGGACGTCCCTCGACGAAACGCTCGATCTCCTCGACGGTGAACTCGCCAAGCATCTCGCGCTCGTTGCCGATGGCGCCCGCGATGTGCGGCGTGAGGAAGACGTTCGGAAGATCGTAGAGCGGCGACGATTCTTCCGGGACTTCCGGATAGGTCACGTCGATGATCGCGTCGATGCGGCCGGTGCCGAGCTCGGCGATGAGATCGTCCTGCTTCACGATGATGCCGCGCGCCGTGTTGATGAGCGTGGTCCCGTCGCGCATGAGCGCCAGGTGCCGGCGCGTGATCATGCCTTGGGTCGAGGGCAGGGCGGGCGCGTGGACCGATACCACGTCCGAGAGCCGCATGAGATCGTCGAGCGACACGCTCTCGACGCCGAGCGCCGCCGCCTCGCGCGCGCTCACATAGGGGTCGTGCAGAAGAATCCGGAAGCTGAAGGGCTCGAGATACTCGATGACGCGCCGGCCGATCCGCGACGCCCCGATGATGCCGATCGTGCGATGGAAATTTCCGACCGGCTGCGCGGTGAGCGGAAACGTCCGCGAGCGGTTCCGGTCGGCCCGGTAGAGATCGCGGAAGCGGAACACCTGCTTGTTGGCGAACAGGATCGCCGCGAGGGTGAACTCGGCCACCGGGATCGCGTTCGCCTCCGCCGCATGGGTGACGGCGATTCCGGCATCGAGGACGTCCGGCGACAGGAAGCCTTTGACCGTGCCGGCCGCATGGGCGATCAGCCTCAGGTTCGGGGCGAGCTCGAGGATGTCGCGCCCGATGGCCGGGCAGCCCCAGCCGGTCACGAGGATCTCCGCCTGCCGGAGCAGAGCCGGGGCCTGACCTTCGGTCAAGGACCGGAGCGGGCTCCGGTCGAGGATCGTGCAGGACCGGGCGAGCCGGTCCAGCAGGGGTGACGTAAGAACACCTTCGGTCCGGACAGGATCCATGGCGAAGACGACGCGGTGGCGGCCGGTCATGGCGTCGTCCTCCAGGCGATGGCCCCGACCCGGCGGCCGTCCCGCGCCACGAGAGATTCGAGGTCCGCGACGGCCGGCGCGGCTGGTATCTCCTGCCAGAACCGGCCGGCATCGCACCGATCGGTCAATGCGAGGGCGGCCGTGGCCAGAACCGTTTCCCCGGCCGGGATATCGCCGTGCAGCTGCGGCACGAAGGTCTTTGGGTGGAGCAGATTCGTGTTGGGAGGCGCTTTCAGCGCGACGCCGCGTCTTTCGATCGACGATCCCAGATCCGCGATGCCGCTGCAATCGGCCGCCCCGACGACCAGCGCTCCGCCGCTGCGCTCCTCGATCGTCTCCAGCTTCCGATAGGCGTCGGCCCGCGGGATCGCGAAGCCCCCCTCGGCGGTGGCGAGCGGGCGCGGGGTCCTGATCCGGTGGACCCGGATGTGCCATGGGGCGGCCGGGAGGAGCCAGGTCTCGACCTCCACGTCGGCCCATGGCCGCCAGCGGCCATAGAGAACGCTTCCCGCGATCAGGGCCTCCTCGTTGGTCTCGCGCACCCGGAAATGCCGGCCGTCGTCGCTGAAGCCGAGCATCCCGTCGAGCGCCGCGCCCTCGAAGATCCGCTCGTCGCTCTCGACGCTGAAGGCGTAGCGGGACGAATAGGCGAACTTGGCGTATTTCTCGCTGCCGAACCGCATCTGCAGGTTTTCCTGGCCGGACGACAGGGCGACCACGTTGCCGGGCGTTTGCATCATGACCATGCCGGGCTGCGGCTGCGGCGAGGGCTCGGCCAAGGCGGGAGCCGGCGCCTCCTCGGCGGTCCAGAACGGGTGCGAGGCGGGCAGGGCCAGCGGCAGGAAGGCCTTGAAGGCCCAGTAGGGGGAGCCGGCCGAGTTGTAGTTCTCCGACATCAGCAGGTTGGCGTAGCCGAACCCGACCGTGAGCACGCCGCTCCGGTCCGTGATCGGGTACCGGCCCCACCAGCGCAGATGGCGCAGATAATAGCCCTTCACCACGCCCCAGGGCAGGGCCTCCTCGTCGGCGAAGGCGAGGGCGGCCCAGAACCCGGCGCACGCGAACCGGTAGGTCATGCTGCGGCCGAAGACGAGCGCGCCGCCATCGTCCGCGAACCAGTGCCGGATGTTCGGCGCGAACAGGCGCGCCCAGTCGCGGAACCGGCGCTTGCGGTCCCCGTCGGTGGTAGCCAGGGCCGCGTAGATCAGCCCGTAGAAATGCATCGCGAAGGGGATGTAATGGTCCACCCGGGGCACGTTGCCGTCCCGGTACCATCCGTCGCCGAGATAGAAGGCTTCGAGTTCCTGGAGGTATTGCTCGGTCAGGCTCCGGTCGAAATCGACCCCGATCCGCTCGAGGCCGAGGTCGATCATCACCCGGAAGAACTTCCAGTTGTTGTCCGCGAACTGGTGCGGGCGGGCCTCCAGCAGGTAGGTGGCGACGTTCCTCCGCGCCCGGTCGTCCAGCGGATCCCACAGGTGCTGGGGCACGAGGCGCAGGGCGAAGCCGAGCGCCGCCAGCTCGACCATCCTCTGGTCGCGGTCGGTGACCTTGCCCCAATATTCGGGGTGGTCCGGATCCGTCCCGTTGGCGAGGCCCTTCGCGAACAGGGGCCAATGCGGGAAGTCGCCGCCGCCGGCCGCATAGGGCGCCAGGCCCCAGAGCGGCCGGGCAAAGCCTTCCAGATCGGCGGCCGCCTGGTCGAAATGGGCCGCCGTGGCGCTCAGGCTCACCCGGGCTCCGCCTTCCGAGAACGCCGGCAGGAGCGGGGCGAACAGGTCGAGAAGCGCCTGCTCCACATCGGCTCTCGTCTTGAGCGGGTTGGCGGCCAGGGGATTGGCATAGGCGGGCGTATAGGTCATGCCGGGAGTTCCTCGTCCGCGGACGTCTTGGAGAAAGCCTGGACGGTCGCGCCGTCCACCAGCCGGACGGCCAGCTCGACCTTGCGCGGATCGGCGCCCGGGTCGGCGATGCGCCTCTGCATGAGGTGATAGGCCTCCTGGCCGATCGCCTCCCGGTCCACCCGCATGGTGGTCAGGCGCGGGGTGGTCATGGACGCGCAGGGCAGGTCGTCGAACCCCATCACGGCGAAATCCTGAGGGATCGAGAGGTGGTGGTTGGTGACGGCTTCCATGACTCCGACCGCCATCATGTCGTTCATGCAGAAAGCAGCGGTAAACCCTTCGTCTGCCAGCAGAATCGCCTCCATGGCCTCGCACGCCGCCGTGCTGGTGCGCGGGGCGGTCGCGGGCAGATGGACGATCCGCGTGGTCACGCCCGCCGTCGCGGCCGCCGCCTCGAAGCCGCGGACACGCTCGCGGATCGTATGCCGGTGCGACATGGTGAAATGCAGGATCCGCCGATGCCCGGCGTCGATGAGGTGCCGGGTCGCGAGCCACGCCCCGTAGAAGTTGGCCGGCGACACGCAATCGAATTGCAGGTTCGGGTCGTTTCCGTTGACCCAGACGGTCGGGATGTCCGACTCGGCGAGCCAGCCGCACAGATCCTCGGGCGGATCGATGCCGACAAGGAAGATCCCCGCCGCCTCGGTCTCCGACAGGGTCTGCTTCAGCTCTGAAACCTTGACCGAGGAGGACCGGACGAGGCGCGGCAGGAGGGTGCCGCCCGACCGGGCGGCGGCTCCTCGAAGTCCGCTGAGGATCCCCTCGTAGAACACCCCCAGACCGCCGGTCGCCTGGTCGACCGGGATGAGCGCGACCGAGCGCTGGTTCTGAGGCTGCGGGCTCGGCACCGGACGGACGTTGTAGCCGAGTTCGGACGCGATCCGGATCACCTGATCCCGCACGTTCGTGCTGATCCCGGGCTCGTTCGCGAGAACACGCGACACGGTGCTGACCGAAACGCCGGCGAAGCGGGCGATGTCCGTCTGTCGCGGTCGACGGCTGAGGCTCGCTCTCGTCATCTCCTCCCACCTCTTGTTCGTTGCATCGATTTGTTGCGCAGGGCTGCGAAACTTGCAATCGTCGTGCAAATGCAAATTTTTGCGTTGCCGGGAGGCGGCTTTCGGGTCGGATGCTCAATCCCCTGAGGGGCGCAACCGCGCCAGGGCGGGGCGGTGGTTCAACGCCGCGCTCTCCCGGCCTGCGTGCCGGCGAGAGCGGCCGCGATGATCACAGTGCCGCCGATCACGAGGGAAGACGTCGGGACGATGCCGAAATACAGGTAGTCGGCCATGGCGGAGAAGACGATCACCACATAGCTGAGCGGAGCCAGGATGCTCGCCTGCGCCAGCTGATGGGAGCGCAGGAAGCAGAACTGGCCCACTTGGGCCAGGGTGCCGATGACGAGGAACGCGGGCAGGTCGCTGAGCCCCGGGGGCACCCAGACGAGAACGGCCGGGACGGCGGTCAGAACGGCAAGGCCGATGGTGTAGAAGACCATGAGGACCACCGCGTGTTCACCGGTCAGGCGGCGCGTCTGGATGACGCTCAACGAGCCGAACAGAACCATTCCCAAGGCTGCCAGAAGACCCCAGTCCCAGCTCATGGAGCCGGGTTTCAGGATGAACATCACACTGGCGAAGCAGATGAGGGACGATACCCAGTGCCGCGGCAGGATGCGTTCGCCCAACATGGCGGCGGCAAGGCCCAGAATGACGAAGGGCCGCGTGAAGCCGATCACATTCACGAGCGTCAACGGCAAAGCCGTGGTGGCGGCGTAGTTGCAGCTCAATGCAACGGTGCTGCACAGAACGCGTCCGAAATGCCCCTTCAATTGGCGGCTGTTGAAGATGTCGGATCGGTAGCGCCAGACGAGAGGCGCAATGAGCAGCAGCCCGATGATGGCGCGGAAAAAGACGAGTTGGATGGCGGGAAACGTGGCGCCGGCCTGCTTGATGACGCCCATCGATGTGACGACGAGCACCATGTCGGCCAAGGCGAAGGCGGCGCCTTGCCGGTTGGCGAGGTGCCGGTCTCTGACGTCTTTCGGGGGCATCATGACGGAGGAGGACCAGAAGGATCAGGGCTGACATTGAGCCAGTCCGCCCGGCAACTGTCATCGCCCGTCGTTAACATCCGCTTATCGGCGTCCGGAAACGAACGGCCGATCCGGTCGCCCTCCCTGGCATTGCCCCGATCCAGGCCTCCGGCCGGAACCCCGTCGATCGGCGGAGCCCATCAACGGTCGATGATCGTGTACTCCGCGTCGATGACGCCGTCCGCGCGACGGTCCCTGGTCTGACGCGCGCGACGGCGAAGATGCAGATACAGCGCCGTCCCGCCGGCGAGCAGGAGCGGGAGGAGGACGAAAAGGCCGATCAGCATCATGGCCACAAGCGCGATACCGGCCGCGGCCACGGCCAGGACCCGCACCAGAGCGGACAGGACGCCGCCGTTGCGAAGGCCGGGCGTTTCAGTTCGAATGAATGTGTTGTCCATCATGGATCCTCCGGTTGCGGGAGCGCTCGTTGGCTCAAAAGCAAGAGAGGCGTCCGACATCGCGAGCGGCGACCCGCTCGCCAGAGGGTCCCGGAGCCCTAGGCTTAGCCAATGTGGGGGGAGAATCTGGCCGGTGCAAGACCCGGGACGCCGGTCTGCCGCGGGAGCAAGCACTCGGACTGCATCGGGAACGGGCCGAGTGCCTCGACACGCCCGGCTGGCAAGCTCGTCATCGAACGATGAGGTCATGCCCGGGACCCCGCGCCGGGTCGGCGTCTCGGTCAAGCCTGGCGCGCCGGGCCTCCGTCGACGCCCGCGAGCAGGGCAATCCGCTCGCGACTGTACCACAATAACGTAGCGATCGACTTGGTCCGGTTGATCGTCATGCCTCAAGAGGAACGGACCCGAGCCCAACACGCTGCTTGCATTGTCGCCGGGACATCCCGTTAAATGACACGGTGCTTCCGTCCATGATCGGTGCAAGCTGAGGCCGTAATGAAGTGTCCACGTTGCGCGCATTCAAGTCCGGACAACGCCCGGTTCTGTAGCCAATGTGGCGCACCGCTCCTTCCGGCCACCTCGCTCGAGGAGAGCGAGCCGGCCGCGCATGGAAGCACGGAGGAGTTCAAGCCGGTCACCATTCTCTTTGCGGATATTGTTGCTTCGACCGAGCTCGTTTCCAATTTGGACCCGGAACAGGCGATGAGGCGTCTCGCACCGCCCGTATCGCTGATGCGGCAGGCTGTGGAACGCTTCGGCGGGACGCTGATTCACACCTTGGGTGATGGAATCATGGCGCTCTTCGGTGCGCCGCAGATTCAGGAAGGCCATGCCTTGCTGGCCTGCCAGGCGGCCTTGGCGATTCACTCGGATATCAATCAGGTGCTCGGTGCGACGGCGGTCCGGATCGGCCTTCACTCGGGCCTGATCGTTTCCGAGACCAAATACACCGGAGCGATCAACGAGCGGGAGGCTTACGGAGTCGCCATCCATATCGCCAACCGGGTGCAATCCTTGGCCGAGCCTGGTGCCATCTACCTCAGTGAAGACTGTTATCATCTGGTTGATCGGTATTGCTTCGCGAGGCTCGTCGGGCGCAGAAGCATCCGGGGTCTGGCGCATGACATCACCGTCTATGAGCTTCTCGGCCTTCAGGCGACGTCATCCGGGGAGCTTTTCACAAGCTCCAATCTCACGCTGTTCCAAGCTCGAGAGCACGAGATGGCGATCCTGGAGAACGCCCTGCAGGCGGCCCTGCGCGGCAACAGTCACGTGGTCGGAATCTGCGGCTCCGCCGGAAGCGGCAAGTCGAGGCTTTGCTACGAGTTCGCTAGGCGCTGCCGCAGAGAACAGATCCCGGTCGTAGAGGTGAGGGTTCAACCCTATGGGAAGGCTGCGCCGATTCAGCCAATCCTCGAGGTCGTCAGGCTATTGCTTGGGATTTCTGCCAATGACGACTCGGCCAAGGTGCGCCAGCACGTCATGGACCGATCCCATGAATTGAGCTCTCCTCCGGACAATGCTCTGTCGACGCTCTTTGAGTTCCTCGGCGTCGCCCAAACCGCTTCGGCATCAGCATTGCCTCCGAAGATGCGTCATGCAGCGCTTCTGGATTCCATCTCCTGGTTGGTGTCCGGACATGCCTCCAGGCCTCACGTCATCATTCTGGAAGATCTTCATTGGCTGGACGAGGCGAGCGAGGCCTTCCTGGAGACCCTGTTCCGCTCCATCGTCGGCTCTCATGCCTTGATGATCGTGAATTATCGCCCGTCTTACCGAGCGACCTGGGCAGACCATGACCACTTCCATCGTCTGGAGCTGCGAGACCTTGATCGCGGGCAGATCGATGCGCTCATATCCTCCGTCATCGGCTCACATGTCGACTTGGCTGATGTTCGGGAGCGTATTGCCGAACGCTCGGACGGCAATCCCTTCTTTGCCGAGGAAATCATCCATTCGCTGGTCGAGAGCCATGTTCTCATCGGGAAGCCCGGCGATTATCGTCTCGGCGGTGAGATCAGCAACAACCCCCTTCCCGTGACGCTTCAGGCCGTGATCGGCGAGCGCATAGACAGATTGCCGTCCTTCGATCGGACACTCCTGCAAATGGCCTCCGTCATCGGGAAAGAGTTCCCGTATGCGGTCCTGCAGGCTGTAAGCGCTCAGGAGTCGGATGTCGGAATCGAGGATGCACTCCTCCGGCTCTGCGCCGCCGAGCTTCTTCAGGAGCAGAACCGGCCCGACAGTCGTTACTATACCTTTCGCCATCCGCTCATTCAGGAAGTCGCTTATTCAAGCCAGTTGAAGGCACGAAGAAGCAGACTTCATGCCTTTGTTGCTCCTGCCTTGGCCAGCCATTATGCCGAGCGCCAGGACGAGGTCGCCGGACTTATCAGCTTCCATTACGAAATGGCAGGGGTCCTCTCCAAAGCTGCGGAATACGCCTGCAAAGCCGCCGAGTGGATCGGGTCGATGCACCCCGCCCAGGCGATCAAGCAATGGCAGGTTGTGCATCGCCTCGTGCACGCACAGAGCCCGGCCACGAAGGACAATGCTTTGCTCATCCTGTCGAGCGCCCAGATCGCCTGGCTCGGCTGGCGCGAGGGGATGGGCGCGAAGGATGCTGCTCCCTATATCCAGGAAGCGCTGGCGGTCGCCAAGGAGACGGACGATACGATGATCCCTCTGCTTCTGTTCGTGGAGGCACGGATCAGTGGCGCGAGCGGAGGAGCCGCCGACCATTACGTGACACGAGTCAGGGATGCGCTGGCCATACTCGATGGCGCATCAGATCAAAGTCGGGCCGCGACACTCTACGCGTCCTTGAGCCAAGCCTATGGCTGGGCAGGCCTCTTCAACGAGGCTCTCGAAGCCAATGACCGGGCCATGTCCCTGTTGCAGCATGTGCAGGACTTTGAAAATCGCTTTCTCGGTTATAGCGTCGAACATTGGACGCTCAGCCTCCGAGCCAGAATCCTCATCCACCTCAGCCGAATCGACGAGGGAAGGGCGTGGCTCGACCATATGCTTTCGATCGAAGACGGGCTGATCGATCCGACGGTTCAATTCATCAGCCATCTTGGCTACGTCGATCTGGCCTGGCTTTCTGGAGATCCTGCCCTGGCGAGACAGCACGCGATCCGGGTGAGCCAACTCGCGGAGCGTCACGGTACGCCCTATCTCAAGGTCTTCTCCTTTGCCTGCATGGCCATGGCTCAAGCATTGGAAGGGAACACTCAGTCGGCCATCCAAGGTTTCGAAGACGGACTGAACTTCATGCATTCGGCAAGAGCGGCGCTCGATTATGAGCCCGATATGATGGCCAGCCTGGCTGAATGCCAAGCTCACGCGAAACACTTTGGAGACGCCCTTCTCACGGCCGAGCGAACGATCAGCCTGTCCCGGGACCGGGCGACCCGGCTGACCGAGTGCCGCGCGTTGATCGTCGCGGGTGCCGCCTTGATAGAGCAGTTCGGAAGCCAACGTCACCAGGATGCTTCAAGGCTGTTGCAGGACGCGGAAACGTTGATTCGGGCCACAGGCGCAACTGTCCTCGAGCCGCGTTTGAGAGCCGCTCAGAGTAAGCTCTTGGCCGAGTGCCGATAGCGCCCCATGAGCGCGCTCGCATCGTAACCACCCGACAATCATCGTTTCCAAGACGCGAGGCCGCTTGTGTCCATAGTCGGAGCTGAGCCCCTAGCGCATCGGACGGACCCATAGGGCCGCGTCAGCGAAAAGTGGACCCGGTTTTCGCTGGCGCGGCCCTCTGGGTCCGACTCATCCGATGCGCCGGTCAAGAGAGGGAGCCTCGGGGCCCAAAATGGTGGTGACAGGTTGGTGAGGGGGGGGAGGCTGGATGAGGAG